>CAZVLF010000001.1:0-271638 GCA_964627795.1 uncultured Rickettsiales bacterium
AATAAACTATTTAGAAATTTTAGCTACAACGCCAGCACCAACTGTGCGTCCACCTTCACGAATCGCGAATCTTAACCCTTCGTTCATCGCAATCGGAGAAATTAGCTCAACTTTCAAATTAACGTTATCTCCTGGCATAACCATTTCCTTACCTTCTGGCAATATAATAGTTCCAGTTACGTCTGTAGTTCTAAAATAAAACTGTGGACGATAATTCGCAAAGAATGGAGTATGTCTTCCACCTTCTTCTTTGTTCAGAATATATGCTTCTGATTCAAAATGTGTGTGTGGTGTTATGCTGCCTGGTTTAGCCAATACTTGTCCACGCTCAACATCTTCTCTCTTTGTACCACGTAACAATATACCAACGTTATCTCCAGCTTGGCCTTCATCTAATAATTTGCGGAACATTTCAACACCAGTACATGTTGTTTTTTGTGTTGCACGTAAACCAATGATCTCAATCTCTTCACCAACTTTTACAATACCTGTTTCAATTCTTCCAGTTACTACTGTTCCACGACCTGATATTGAAAATACGTCTTCAATAGGTAATAAGAATGGCCTATCAACTGGACGCTCTGGTTGTGGAATATAGCTATCAACCGCAGCCATCAATTCTAAAATCTTATCTTTACCAATAGCATCATTGCTTCCTTCTAATGCAGCTAATGCTGAACCTTTAATAACAGGTATATCATCACCTGGGAAACCATATGAAGTTAATAATTCTCTAACTTCCATTTCAACTAATTCTAATAATTCTGCATCATCAACCATATCTACTTTGTTCATAAATACTACAAGATATGGAACACCTACTTGGCGTGCTAAAAGGATGTGCTCTCTTGTTTGTGGCATCGGACCATCAGCCGCTGATACAACTAAAATTGCTCCGTCCATTTGTGCAGCACCAGTAATCATGTTCTTTACATAATCTGCGTGTCCAGGACAATCAACGTGTGCATAGTGACGATTAGCTGTTTCATATTCAACGTGCGCCGTTGCAATAGTAATACCACGAGCCTTCTCTTCAGGAGCTTTATCAATCTCGTCATACGCTACTTTCTGACCACCACCCATAACTGACAATACACTCGTAATTGCAGCTGTTAATGTCGTCTTACCATGGTCAACGTGACCAATCGTTCCTATATTACAGTGGGGCTTATTCCTTTCAAATTTTGCCTTTGCCATTTATTTTACCTCTTAACTATTCTTTTTAATTATTTCATCTGCAACATGCTGTGGAACTTGCTCATAATGCGCAAACTGCATAGAATATTGAGCTCTTCCTTGAGACATTGAGCGAAGACTGTTAACATATCCAAACATAGCAGCTAATGGTACGGTTGCCGAAATTACTTGAGCATTTGCTCTTCTTTCCATACCGCTAATACTACCTCTACGGCTGTTTAAGTCACCAATAATATCACCCATATATTCTTCAGGCGTCACAACTTCAACTTTCATAATTGGCTCTAGTAATTTAGGCGAACATTTTGGAACACCTTCTTTAAATAATGATCTAGCTGCAATTTCGAAAGCCATAACACTTGAGTCAACATCATGGTAAGCACCATCAATTAGCGTAGCTTTAAAATCAATCATCGGGAACCCAGCAAGAACACCTGTTTCCTTAGCTTGCTCTAAACCTTTTTCAACCCCAGGAATATACTCTTTTGGAACATTACCACCAACAATCTTACTAACAAAAACAAAACCCTCACCTGGCTCTGCTGGTTCAAAAATCATCTTAATTTTCGCGAATTGTCCTGCACCACCAGTCTGCTTTTTGTGAGTATATTCAACTTCAGCAGCCTTAGTAATTGTTTCCCTATAAGCTACTTGAGGAGCACCAATATTAGCATCAACCTTAAATTCTCTTTTCATACGGTCAACGATAATTTCAAGATGTAATTCACCCATACCTTTTAAAATTGTCTGCCCAGTTTCAGGATCCGAAGAAACATGAAGTGATGGATCTTCAGCAGATAATCTTGATAAAGCCATACCCATTTTTTCTTGGTCAGCTGTAGTTTTTGGTTCAACAGCAACCTCAATAACAGGTTTTGGAAATTCCATTCTTTCCAGAATAACTGGATGATCAGGATCACATAATGTGTCGCCAGTTGTAGTATTTTTAAGACCAGCTAACGCAACAATATCACCAGCTCTAGCTTCTTTAATATCTTCTCTGTTGTTTGCATGCATTAACAACATTCTTCCAACGCGTTCTTTTTGGTCTTTAACTGTATTCATAACAGATGTAGAAGCATTTAACACACCAGAATAAATTCTAACGAATGTTAATGAGCCAACAAATGGGTCATTCATGACTTTAAATGCTAAACCAGAAAATGGCTCTTTATCAGATGCTTTACGCTCCAATTGTTTCTCGTGATCATCAACATCAACACCTTTAACTGAAGGAACATCTAAAGGACTTGGTAAATAGTCAATTACTGCATCAAGTAATGGCTGAACACCTTTATTTTTAAACGCACTTCCACAAATCACCGGAACAAACTTACTTGATATAGTTCCTTTACGAATACATTTTTTAAGCTGTTCCTCTGTAATTTCTTCACCCATCAAATAAGCTTCTGTTAAATCATCATCCATTTCAACAGCAGCTTCAACGAGTTTACGATGATATTCTTCAGCTTTTTCTTTTAAATCTGCTGGGATTTCACCATAGACATATTCTGCACCTAGGTCTTCATTTTTCCATGTAATACCTTGCATTTTAACTAAGTCAACAACACCTGCAAAAGTATCTTCTCCACCAATTGGCAACTGAAGAACTATTGGAGTTGCACCTAAACGGTCAACAATCATGTCAACACAACGATAAAAATTAGCGCCAGTACGGTCCATTTTATTAACGAAACAAATTCTTGGTACATCATATTTATCTGCCTGACGCCATACAGTTTCAGATTGCGGCTCAACACCAGCCACACCATCAAAAACAGCAACCGCACCATCTAACACTCTCAAAGAACGCTCAACCTCAATTGTAAAGTCTACGTGCCCTGGTGTATCAATAATATTGATTTTTTTATTTCTCCAAGTACATGTTGTAGCAGCTGAAGTAATAGTAATACCGCGTTCTTGCTCTTGTTCCATCCAGTCCATGGTTGCAGCACCCTCATGCACTTCACCAATTTTATATGACTTTCCGGTATAATAAAGTATCCTTTCAGTTGTTGTGGTTTTACCAGCATCAATATGAGCGCAGATACCAATATTTCTTACTTCGTCTAATGGAGTCACTTTCGACATCTAATTCCTCATCAAATCTTAAAATTACATTTTATAATGGGCAAAAGCTCTATTTGACTCTGCCATTTTACGAACATCTTCTCTCTTCTTAACTGAAGCGCCTCTTTTGTTGAACGCGTCATTTAACTCAGCCGCAAGCTTCTCCATCATTGTTTTACCATGACGCCCTCTTGAGTATGTAATAATCCATCTGATACCAAGAGCAAATGAACGAGAAGTACGAACTTCAACAGGAACTTGATACGTAGCTCCACCAACTCTTCTAGATCTAACTTCTAACTGCGGGCGCACATTGTTCACCGCTTCTTCAAAAGCTTCCACCGCATTAACCTTGGTCATTTTTGCTAATTCATCTAATGCACCATACATTATTTTTTCAGCAATAGATTTTTTTCCTGCATACATTAATTGATTTACAAACTTTGCAACCAATACACTTCCATATTTTGCATCTGGAAATACTTCACGTTTTTTCGCTGCTCTACGACGCATAATCTACTCTCTTCTACTCTAATAGTTACTATTTAGGCTTTTTGGCGCCGTATTTCGAACGCCCTTGTTTACGATCTTTAACACCTTGGGTATCTCTTGTACCACGAATAATATGGTAACGAACCCCTGGTAAGTCTTTTACCCTACCGCCCCTAATCATAACGACTGAGTGCTCTTGTAGGTTATGCCCCTCACCTGGAATATATCCAATAACTTCAAAACCATTAGTTAATCTGATTCTCGCTACTTTACGCAACGCTGAGTTTGGCTTTTTAGGAGTTGTTGTGTAAACCCTAACACACACACCTCTTTTTTGTGGACAACTTTCTAAAGCTGGAACTTTATTTCTCTTAACTTTAGAAGCTCTTGGCTTACGCACAAGTTGATTAATTGTTGGCATTAAAAATCTCCAAAATTATCTAAAACAATTGATACTTTTATAAAAAAACGTCTTAAGCCGTGCATTCTATTATCAGCTTTGATAATAGTCAAGCACTAACTAACATTTCAAATTGTATCACACATAACTATTCAGCTGGAACAGCTGATCCTTGGCACCTTAAATATTGCATCAGCATTTGAAGGCAAATTCACATATGCAAAGCTATACCAAAAAATCTATAAAAAGATCGTATTATCTTATATATTATTTTTTCTACTAGTGCAAGTCCTTATTTACCATTTTGATGATATGATAGCCTTTATCGTTATATTTAAGAATATAGCGGCACCAATAATATATGCGAACTTAATTAACATTAAAATGTTAAAAATTATTTATTTTAACGCTTTACAAAAAGCCACCCCCTCTTATCTCAACTCTATTGCTTCTTTGCAATTTCAAAGGTATTGATTACTTAAGTAAGCATACTTAATTATAACACTTAAAAAATAAGACAATAAATTTTCGTAATTAATTGTCTTATAGTGTATTTTTAAGTTATGGCTTGGGTAATTTAACTATATTTGCATACTTGCCATGCATTACTCGCTTATACTTATTATTTCTAGGCTCTTCTAGTTTTTTAATATAAGCAATTCCATCATAAAATGTTATTGATTCAACCCATTTCACCATATAACTTTCGTAATCATTCAAAATGTTAATAAAACTATCTGTTATGTGGTAGGCATTTAACAAATCAATAATTTTTTTTAAAAACTCTATTGAACTATTTTTTTCCTGCAATCCTCCTCCATAAGCAGACCAATAAGAAGTGTGTAAATCTTCAATAACATAAACTCCACCTGGCTTAATTTTAGGAAATAAGTTTTTAAAAGTATTTATTACTTCTGAACAAATATGAGATGCATCATCAAGTATAATATCAAAAAAAATACCTTCTAGGTATTTTTCAAATTCCCGTTTATCCGAAGCATCAAAACAAAATGTTGTTATATTTTTGCTGAATTCTAATTTACAAACAGCTGGATTTATATCAACGCCATAAATATTTCCGTTAATAAAATACTTCTTTGCATTTTCTAACGAGCCTCCATTTTGAACCCCTATCTCAAGTACATCCGGATTTTTATTAATAAATTTTTTATATGCACTATCATATACATCAAAATAATTTTCCCACTTATCAGATATATAACCTTCATTATTATAATATATTTCTTTATAGGATGGGTAACTTATATAACAAACATTATTATCATATACTTCTGGACTAAGCGAAGCATTACCTGAGGTTAAACTTAGATCATTTTCTAATAGCATATTTTTCTCCTTTATTTTTATTTTAATCCACTTTTTGAACCTTAAAACTTATATCTTATTTCAAAAATGTGAGCAATTTGTTTCTTCTTAAGCGCGAAAGAATAATCAAATCCAAAAAATATTATTGATTAACTTATAACAACAGATAAACTAAAATCTTTAACTAATTGATTACTAGTATGGAACGCGAACTTGAACTAATAAAAACAATCAATGAAAAAATTTTCCTCTATATCAACAATATATTTGGTCATCCAAATTTTGATAATCTAATGATATTTGTTCAAAAATCTTTAAGTGCTAGCTTTGCAATATTTTATCTTATAATATTTGCTTTTTATTTCTCTTTACTATTAAGGCTAAAAAGTAATAATGAAGCCAATTTTAAAGGTTTTTTTATCCTTGGCTCCTCCTGCTTAGCTACATTTTTCTGTTCATCTATAAGCACTGTAATTGCAGTCGTGCTTAAGAACTATGTTCAAGTTATGCGCCCATTTTGTGCTAGTAATGGTATATACTATCTAAATGAAGTAGTAAGCAAGTTAAATTGTAGCCAAAGCTTTCCAAGCGGACATATGACAGCAGCTATAATGATTGTTGCAAGCTTTTGGCCTCTATTTAATAAAACATTAAAATTATTTTCTGTTGGCTTTGTTATTACAGTTGGAATTGGAAGAATTGCTGCTGGCGCTCATTATCCTCTTGATCTTTTTGGGGCAATAATAATAACGCTACCCTTGATATTATATATTAGACCACATATATATAATTTAGTGCATAAGCTTGATAAAAAGTTAAAGTTATCTCATTTCTTTTGGATCAATTTTAAAAAATCAAAAGATTAAGATTATTTAATAAATTAATAGATTATTAGTTGATCTTCTTGAATTCTTATGTTATTATTGTAATACTAATTTTGTAATATAAATGCTTAAGTTTTACTTATTTTTGATTGGAGATCTATTATAATGTCTAACAATCTTCCTGCCTTAAGTGATAGCCATTCTGGGTTTTTGCAATATCTTAATGCCGTTAACAAAATTCCTTCCTTAGAGGCTGACGAAGAATATATGCTAGCTAAAAGACTAATTGAGGAACAAGATGTTTTTGCGGCCCAAAAGTTAGTTGAAAGCCATTTAAAGCTAGTAGTTAAGGTTGCCATGTCTTTTAGAAATTATGGCTTGCCAATTGTAGAGCTTATTTCTGAAGGAAATTTAGGATTAATGCAGGCAGTTAAAAAATTTGATCCTGAGAAAGGCCATAGGCTTTCAACTTATGCAATGTGGTGGATTAGAGCATCTATACAAGAATTTGTCTTAAAATCATGGTCTTTAGTTAAAATCGGGACTACGGCAACTCAAAAAAAATTATTTTTTAATTTAGCAAGAGTAAAGCGTAAAATTCTTAACACTGAAGGTCGCGAGTTTAAATATTCAGATTATGAAACTATTGCTCAGGAGCTTAATGTTGCTGAAGCAGAAGTAATTGAGATGGACGCAAGATTAAAACAAGATAAATATTTAAATGAGTCTATTGGGGATGAAGGTGAAGGAGAACTTATCGATATGCTTCCCGAATCCAAAGCAAATCAAGAAATTATTATAGCTACTAACCAAGAAAAAAATTTGAGAAAGAAATTACTTTATCAAGCACTTAATCAACTTAATGAAAGAGAAGTTTACATTATTAATGCAAGAAGGCTAAGAGAAAATCCTTTAACTTTAGAAGACTTAAGTGCTCATTTTAATATCTCTAAAGAGCGGGTACGGCAAATTGAAGAAAGAGCAGTAGAAAAACTATCATCTTATGTTTCTACTCAACTTCCAAGCGCATAATATGGGATATGAACAAATAAATTTAAGACCAGCAAAAATTAGAGACACCCAAAAAATTGATTTTCTTTCAGCTTGGATATCGATCTACCGAAGAATAACGTTCAAGAATTGATTTTCTTTTATCTAATAAAAATTATGGCGTAGCAATAGCATAATCATACCATAAAATTGTAGTTTTAATTGCTTGGGTCAAAACAGATTTTTTTGTTACTAATAAAGCTAGGTTTCGTATTTAAGCAATAGCAGTAGATGAATTCTTTAGAAATAAAAATATTGGAAGAAAAACTTATATATTATTTGGAAAAAATCGCAAGAAGCTCTTCACCTTCAATAATTGAGCTCACCCCGGTTACACAGGAGAGCAAAAGATGGAACTCACTCTTTTTCTAAGTCTCTTGGCTATTTAAATGAAGACTAAATGGCAAAACTATATCTTAAAAAAGAACTCTACTAAAGAATCTTTAAAAAACAACATTTTGCTTATTTTAGATAATAAAAAAACCTCAAATATAAATTTGAGGTTTTTATTTTTAGAATAAGAGACAAATATTAGTTAATATCGTCTTTTAAGCCTTTACCAGCTTTAAATTTAGGTTGAACTGAAGCAGGAATTTTAATTTCTGCACCAGTACGTGGATTACGTCCTGTTGTTGCTTGTCTCTTAACAGCATGGAATGTACCAAAACCAACCAGTCTTACATCATCGCCTCTTTTAAGAGCTTTTCCGACCGCCATTATAAAAGCATCTAAGCTTTTTTCACATGACGCTTTTGATTGATTAGATAATTCTGCCATCATAGCAACTAATTCTTTCTTATTCACTTTATATACCCTTTAAATTATTAAGTTAACTGGTCTTGATGAATTCACCACAAATTCAACAACCGACAAATAAAAAATACTATTGCTAGTACTTAAAACTATCATATCCTTAAGTTTATTTAGATGTCAATGTGTTACAATAAGGTTTTCTTCATTTTTTTCTAAATAGTGGCTTTTTTGATCACTTTCTGACCATTCTACTGGTTTTACCGGGGAAACTAGTGCTATTTTTAACACTTCTTCTGCTGTTTTAACGCTAATGATTTTTAAATTTTGCAAAATTGTTTTAGGTAAATCAGCTAAATCTTTCTCATTTTCATAAGGAATAATAACTGTCTTTATCCCCCCTCTTAACGCTGCAAGCAGTTTTTCTTTTAATCCACCAATAGCAAGCACCCTTCCTCTTAAAGTAATTTCTCCTGTCATAGCAATCTCTTTATTTACAGAAATCCCTGTCATTAAAGACACTATTGTTGTAAAAATAGCTATACCTGCTGATGGCCCATCTTTTGGAACTGCACCTTCTGGAACATGAAGATGGATGTCAACTTTTGAATATAAAGGAGGTATTACTCCAAACTCAATACTCTTTGATTTAAAGTAGCTAAAAGCAGCTTGAGCAGATTCTTGCATAACCTCACCAAGCTTACCTGTAGTTTTAATATTTCCTTTACCTGGGGTTGAAACAGCTTCTATATAAAGTAAATCACCACCTGTTTCCGTGTAAGCTAAACCTGTTACTACACCGATCTGATCAGAAGTTTCTGCTTTACCAAAATCATATTTCCTAACGCCGCAATATTGGTGTAAATTCCGTCTAGTAATTTTGTGATTAATATTAGTTTTTCCCTCAATAATAGATTTAACCATCTTACGAGATATTTTAGCTATTTCTTTTTCAAGATTTCTTACCCCTGCCTCTCTTGTATAATATCTAATAATCTCACGTATAACTTCTGGAGATATGTCTAATTCATTTTCTTTAAGACCATTTTCTTTTTTTTGCTTTTTTATAAGATATTTTGAAGCAATCTGAACTTTTTCGTCTTCAGTGTAGCCTGAAAGGTTAATTATTTCCATTCTATCAAGCAATGGCTTGGAAACATTCTGAAGAGAATTTGCAGTGGCAATAAATAATATATTTGATAGATCAAATTCAACTTCAACATAGTGATCAACAAATTTATTATTTTGTTCTGGGTCTAAAACTTCAAGTAAAGCTGAAGCAGGATCTCCTCTAAAATCATAACCAAGCTTATCTATTTCATCTAAAAGAAATACTGGATTGTTAGATTTCACTTTCTTTAGAAGTTGAATGATTTTGCCTGGCATTGCACCTACATAAGTTCTTCTATGCCCTCTAATTTCAGCTTCATCGCGCATTCCTCCCATAGCAAAACGAACAAACTTTCTGCCAGTAGCATCAGCGATTGATTTAGCAAGTGAAGTTTTACCAACTCCTGGAGGCCCCACTAAACAAATAATTGGTCCTTTAAGAGAGTTCGTCCTTTGTTGAACTGCTAAATACTCAAGAATTCTTTCTTTAACTTTTTCTAATCCATAATGATCATGATTTAAAACTTTAATTGCATATTTTAAATCTTTTTTTATTTTATCTTTTTCATTCCATGGCAAGGCCAAAACTGTATCTATATAGTTTCTAACGATAGAAGCCTCAGCAGACATGCCATTCATTGCTTTAAGCTTCTTTAGTTCAGATTTTAGTTTCTCAAGAGCTTCTTTGCTTAAGCTTGCTTTTTCAATCTTTTCTTCTAACTCTTCAAATTCGCTTTTGCCATTTTCACCTTCAGTAAGCTCTTTTTGAATGGCCTTCATTTGTTCATTTAAATAATAATCTTTCTGAACTTTTTCCATCTGCTTTTTAACGCGCTGCTGGATCTTTTTTTCGGTATTTAAAATATTAATTTCAGATTCAATAGTTAAAATAATTTTGTCAATTCTTTTACTTAAGCCGATAACACTTAATATCTCTTGCTTCTTCTCAGTGCCGATTGTTAAGTAACTCGACACATTATCCGTTAAAACAGAAATATCTTTAATGTCATTGATTGTATTGATAATCTCGTTATTAACTTTCTTACTCAGATCAGCATATTCATTAAATTTATCTAGCAATGCACGAGACAATGCTTCTAATTTAACACCTTTTCTTTCTTTAGGGTCTGGTAATTTTTCAACCACAGCCGAAAGGAAGTTTTCGTTGATGATAACTTCTTTTAAAAGCACTCTTTCTTTTGCTTCAACAAGAATTTTAATAGTTCCATCTGGTAACTTTAGCAGCTGCAATATTGTTCCTAAAACGCCAATATCATAGATATCTTTTTCCGCAGGATTCTCATTAGCCGAATCTTTTTGTGCTACTAAGGCAATTTGCTGATTATTTTGAACTGCTTTCTCAATGGAAATTATGGATTTATTTCTTCCTACAAAAATAGGCACGATCATGCCTGGAAACATCACCATATCACGTAGGGGAATTAAAGAGTACGTATCATTCATATTAAACCACACTTTAAACTTATTTAATTTAAAATAGTGTCTCATAAGCCCTAATTCAAGGTCAGGATAGCTATTTAACAAAATAATCGGGCAAATTTAACTCTTTTTTGAGAGGCAACCTGACTTTCCACTAACATAACATAAAAATAGGGGCATTTTAAGATAAATCTTAATTTTTTCTGAAGAGAGAATATTTTCACATTCTCAACCTCTGAATATATTTTACCATTAGGATGTTATTTTTGTAATTACAAAAGAGTATTTAGATATCATTTAAATAATTAGACTGTTGGAATTTTTAGCATTTCAGCTTAACAAAGCACATATCATTCAATTACCATAAATTTTTAGTTTTGGATGTTATTGCAAAACTACAATGCTAAACGAGGCAAAAAATATAGATAAAACTTTAAATTATAAAAGCGCTTTAAGGCTTTTTTTAGATCAAGTGTAGAAAAAACATCACTCTTATTTGAGTTAAAATACTACTTATTTACAAAATATGTTGTGTTATAGATTAACTCAAATAAGATTCTTTCATCAAAAAAGGAGTAATAATTATGCAAACTACTAATACACATGGAAATAATGATGAAGATCAGAATGTATCAGATGATGAGCCTAGCACACCTAATCCTGTAACTGACAATCAACAAAGTTTCATTGAATCATTAGCAATGACAAATATAGCAACCTTCACAATTTATATCTTTATTACCATAATTTATCGAGCATTTACAGAGCCTTTACAACTTGTGCAAGACATTCATCATGATTTTATTGAAAGGTCACCAAATCCATTTTCTCCAAATTTAAATAGACTAATAACCAATCTATCTAATTCTTCTTTTGAGACTGAAAATGAGAATAATAATATTAGACCATTAAATTTAGATCCTGTTATACCATTAAACTTAGATCCTATATTAGGAGAAGAATTTAATAGTAATGCATCTTAATTTTAAACAAAATATTACTGCTTGATTTATAGTATTGCTAATAAATTGTCTTAGAATACTATATTTTATTAGTCAAAGTAATTAGATAAAGAACTATCTATAATTTTTGGCAAAGCATCCTCAAATTTAGAAGAAGAAAATAACTCTAATTCTTTTTGATCTAATAATATTACAGGCGCAATTATTTGAATTCTTGCTTAAAAATAATCGCTAACAATATCTTTATTTTGATTAAAATAAGTACTGCGATGTTCATCTTGAGTATCATCATCATTATTATCTCTAAATTTTTTATATAATTGAACTTCTTCTTCTAAAAATATTTTCCTTTTTTAGAGCTTTGTTGAGCTTCGCTTTTATTAAGGCGTTCATTCTCTGTAACTTCTGCTTCTTCACCCTGCAGAGCTAGAGAATTTCTTTGGGTCATATTCCTAAAATGCGCCTGAGTTCGCATAACTCACCAAATATGCTGAGGGAATTGGATTGAAGAAGAAAATAAATTCTCTTCACCCTCATAAATTTGATCAGTCCATCATCCTTCTGAAATATGCTGATAAGCAGTTACCATTATATTCTGTTCTGTAGGTTGATTTATAAATGTTAAGCACTCTTTAATATCAGCACCTTCATTTACAAGATCAATTATATCCAAACTATTTGAATTATATCCATCTTTCTCTATATTTTCTGCAGAAGCTTGTTTCATAAATAAATTATATGCATCAAGCCACTCATGTTCAACAGCAATTGCCAAAGATTCATTTGGATCAACATCTAAGATACAAATTCCTACTAACAGCCCTTCCTAAAGCTTCTTGTTTATTAACTATATATACTACAAGTCTATTTGCTAAATTTACGAAATTCCTCTCAACTGGCTGCTATTAACTGATTTAATAATTCATTATAATTCATATTCAATAAAAAACCCTTAATAGATCGCTAACCTTTATTAACTCAATCATTAATAAATGTCAATAATACTCCCGGATATTAAAGCTTAGGATATAAGCTTGATTATTTAATTTTTAATATATCAACAACATCAAAAAATATTTGTGCATCTTTAATTATTTTTAAAGCTAAAGAATAATCAATTTTTTCTCTAATACTGATAGTTGAAAGAAAAGGCTCATCTCTTTCTAAACAGAGATAAATTTTTTTATTTTCAAAGCAACAGCTTAATTTTCCTTTGTGCGATAAAAAATTTAAGCGCTCCATAAAAGCAGGCGTCAAAATCAACCGAGATTCTATTTGATCATCACTATAAACATCAAACTTATTTTCAAAAATAGGATCTTCTAATTTAACTCTTTGCAAATGGCTAGGGATTTTATGCGATAATTTTATAATTTTATTCGGAATAACTATAGTAGTAGATTCATTTACTTTTGAATAATCAATTATAAAAATAATTCCTTTAAACAACTCTTTTATTTCTTTTTTCACAGCAATATTGCCACTTACATATCTTTGATTATAATAAATCTTGCTTAAAATAATTTCTGATAATTGGATATTTATTGATTTATACATTCCTTCTATTAGATCTTCTGCATAATAAAAATCAAATTCTGGAATGATAATGCTTGAGGGTATTTCTTTTAAAGAAATACCCTTGTTTGGATAATAAGTAATTTCAGGGTAAAAGCTAAATATTTCCTTATATAAAAAATTTTTAACCTCATTTTTATAACTCTCTAATATTTTTTGATTTTGCTTAAATAATAAGGTAAGCATCACAATTAAAATTATAAAGAAAAATATATAGCTTAATAATTCACTTGTCTGCTGCTCAAAGTAAATAATTTTTAAAAATTCTTTATAAGAAATATCATGAGCAAAGTTGATAAAAGAAGTTAAATAACTAATTATTAAAAGAAGAATTATTATTTTATTTATTATTAAACTAAAATAATCTCTCTTTCTATAACTCTCAAATTCATGTAACAACAGCTCCAATTTTTGGCTATAAAATTGCTCAAAATTCATTTAAGTATTTTATCAGCATCAATT
Source organism: uncultured Rickettsiales bacterium (assembly GCA_964627795.1). Taxonomy (GTDB): domain Bacteria; phylum Pseudomonadota; class Alphaproteobacteria; order Rickettsiales; family CANDYO01; genus CANDYO01. The sequence goes on from CAZVLF010000001.1 coordinate 13,659, forward strand.
ATTTTAGTTTGCTCTTCATCAGCTTTATAAAAGGGATATTTATCAGCTCTTGCAAGTTTAGCAATTAAGTTTCCAGGGAAGATTTGTGTTACATTATTATATTCTGTAACTAAAGAGTTATAAAATCTCCTTGCAGCACTAATATTTTCTTCTAACTCACTATAAATTTGTTGAGCTTGTAACATTGATTGGTCAGATTTCAAATTCGGGTAATTTTCAATTTGCATTATTATACTAGACATTTTTTTTGCAATTTCATTTGATAGCTTAAAATATTCGTTTATCTCTTCAATATTCTTATGCTTTTTAAGTAAAAATATTTTTTCTCTCAGCGCAGTTACTTCAATAAAAATTTCTTTTTCATGCTCCATAAATTTCTTGGCAATTTTAAGAATATTAGGTATCAGCTCACTTCTTTTTGTTAATTGAACTTCAACACCTGAAAGAGCTTCTAAAACCTGATTTTTTCTTCTCATAATCACTATATACCATAAATATACTATACTTATAGCAATTATAATTATTACTTTGTCACTTAAAATCATCTCTCCTCCTTTTAATTTTTACTCTTATTGCCCCTTCTCCTCCCATATGTTGTTTAGCATATGAAAAACTAATAACATATTTATTAAGTTCAGTATATTCTAACCATCTTCTAACTTCAACCCTTAGTAAACTAGGCCTATCCTCACTCCCTTTACCGGTGATAATAAGTATTTCATTAACTTTATTATTATAACAAACATGAATAAAATTGTTCAAAACCATATAGGCTTCATCGATAGTATAGCCGTGTAAATCTAATATATTTCCATAAGTTTCATTGCTTGAATAAAAATTAAAATTAAATGAGACTTTCTTTGAAATTGGTATTTTCTTTGATCTAATTTTTTTTATACCTTTAACTACTTCTTCCCATTCTTGGTTATCCATTTCGATTTATCTATTTGATTACAATGTTTTCTTATATTATATCGGATAATATTTGAATTTGCTAATAACAAGAACCATTCAATTTTAAGAAACCACTCAAATTTATATAAAGATTGAATTTTTATGAATTATATGTTAATATGCACTTCAAATTAAAAAGAGGTTTATTATGGCTTACAGCGAGAAAGTGTTAGATCATAACAAAAATCCAAGAAATGTAGGATCGCTCCCTAAAGACAACAAAAATGTTGGAACAGGTGTGGTAGGCGCTCCTGCATGTGGAGATGTTATGAAACTTCAAATCCAAGTTAATGAGAATGGTGTTATTGAAGATGCAAAATTTAAAACTTTTGGTTGCGGCTCAGCTATTGCTGCAAGCTCTTTAGCTACCGAATGGCTTAAAGGAAAAAATGTTAATAATGTAGATATTAAAAACACTGATATTGCCAAAGAGTTATCTTTACCACCAGTGAAAATACATTGCTCAATTTTAGCTGAAGAAGCAATAAAAGCTGCAGTTGCAGATTATCAAAAAAAGCAAGATGATTAAAGATCCTATTACTGTAACTGATTCTGCTCTTGAGCGTATAAAATTTTTATTAGCCCAAAGAAACAAACCTTCTGCAGGTATACGAATCTTAGTTGAAACTAAAGGCTGTTCTGGCATGAAGTATAAAATTGAATATGCCGATGAAATCAACAAATTTGATGCCGTGGTTAAAAAAGAAGATATTGTGGTTTTAGTTGATGCAAAAGCAATGCTTTATATAGTTGGAAGCGAAATGGACTATCAAGAAGAAGAACTATCATCAGGTTTTACCTTTAGAAACCCTAATGAAAAAGGTAAATGTGGCTGTGGAGAGTCTTTTCATGTTTGATAAAGATTTTTTTGAACTCTTTAATCTAACCCCAAATTTTTTTATCGATGAAAAACTTCTTTTTAAAAACTATACTGAGCTTCAAAAAGCTTTTCACCCCGATAAACAAATAAATAAATCAAGTAGTGAGCGAATAATTGCCCTTGAATTAAGTAGCAAATTAAATAAATCCTATGAAGTGCTGAAATCCCCTAAATCCAGAGCAGAATATCTTCTTTTTTTAAAAGATATTATTGTTAACCAGGAACATGGTAATAATGTAGAAGCTCCTTTTGAATTACTTGAAGAAATCATGGAGATAAATGAAAATCCAAGCTCATATAATATAAACGGAATGAAAGAGGCTTGCCTAAAAAATTTTCCTCAATTTTATGAACAGCAAAAATACAAAGAAGCTGCTCAAGAACTAATCAAACTTCAATATCTTAGTAAGATTAAGGAAGAATAATTAATATAAAGATTACTGCGGAGCTTTAAATTGATAGTATGCTTGCATGAAGTTATGAGTGTATAAGTTAAAAAGACCTAATTTAGTGCTTTAAGGAGAATCAAACGCTATTTGAACATTAAAGCTAATAAAATATGCCTGGATCTTTCAAAGATGACATCATTATATAAAATTAAGGACCATAAGTTAGTTAAATGTACATCACCTTAAAAGACATCATTCTGAAGCACTAGCCGAAGAGTCCAGTCTACCCTTACAATAATTAAATAATTTTGCCGAATTAAGCATGTTCAAAATAAATCTTTTCTTTCAACTAAATTAGTTTCATTAACCTTTAATTAATTGAAAATCTCTAGTATTGATATAATAAATTAAATATCTAAGTAGAAATGAATTTATCTGCTCCCTTTATAAGAAGGCCTATAGCTACAACTTTAATTGCTTTTGGAATAGCAATAGCAGGAATAGTAGCTTTTAAATTTTTACCCATTTCCTCACTTCCTCAAGTTGAGTTTCCAACTATATTAGTCCAAGCATCTCTTACTGGGGCAAGCTCAGAAAACATGGTAAGCTCAGTTACCACCCCAATTGAAAAGTCACTAAGTAGAATTTCTGGTATTACAGACATGACTTCAAGCACCCAGCCAGGTAAAACTCAAATAATTCTTCAGTTTGACTTGTCAAAAAATATTGATGGAGCAGCCAGTGAAGTTCAAGCAGCATTAGATGCAGCAAAAGCTAATTTGCCCAATAATATGTTAACTAAGCCATCTTATCGCAAAGTAAATCCTGCAGATTCACCAATCATGCTTTTTGCTTTAACTTCCAATACGAAGTCACCTGAAAAACTTTACGACCTTGCTTCAACCATGATTCAGCAGAAATTGTTAAAAGTTGATGGAGTTGGACGTGTAATTTTAGCCGGAAGCTCTTTACCTGCAGTAAGAGTTTCATTAATACCAGATAGAATGTTTAAATATAATATAAGCCTTAACTTGGTATCACAATTACTAAATCATAACAACACCATTTTTCCTAAAGGGCAAATAAGCGATCAGAATCATGTTTATGAAATAATGACCAATGACCAACTTTTTGATGCAGAAGAATATGCCAACATAATAATTAAAAATAATAACGGCAATATAATTAGACTTAAAGATGTTGCTAAAGTAGAAAACTCTGTACAAGACGTTAAAAATAGTGGAATAGTTAATGGAAAAAATGCAGTATTAATTGTTGTTTTTAAATCTAACAATTCAAATGTTGTAAGAACTAATAAATTGCTTGAAGATGCATTTTTTTCATTAAAAAATGTTGTTCCCTCTTCAATAGAAATGCTTAAAATTATGGATAGAACTACCACCATAAAAGCATCATTACATGAAGTAAAGAAAGCACTAATTTATGCAATGATCTTTGTAATAATTGTAGTTTATATTTTCTTAAGAGACCTTAATTCTGTAATTATTCCTGGTATTGCTATGATCTTGTCACTATTAGGATCATTTATTGTTATGTGGTTGCTAGGATATAGTTTAAATATCTTATCAATGATGGCACTAACTATAGCAACAGGTTTTGTTGTTGATGATGCAATAGTTGTTCTTGAAAATATTACCAGACATATTGAAAATAAAGCCTCCCCTAAAGAAGCAGCGTTAATAGGATCCAAAGAAATAGGTTTTACGGTTACTTCAATTAGCCTGTCTCTAATTGCTGTATTTATTCCAATTCTATTAATGGGAGGTATAGTTGGAAGATTATTTAGAGAGTTTGCAATAACTTTATCTGTATCAATAATTATTTCATTGCTTGTTTCAATAACTTTAACACCTATGATGTGCGCTTATATGCTTAAGCCTAAGAATAATGAATATGAAAAACATTCTTTTTTAGACAAAATAAAATATCATTATGAACGAGGTTTAAGTTGGTCTTTAGCGCACCAAAGATTTATTCTATTTTTATTTGTAGCCACTATCATTTCTAATGTTATATTATTTAAATTTTCTTCAAAAGGATTTTTCCCTCAACAAGATACAGGAAGGATTGTTGCAAATATTATTACTGACCAAAAAAGCTCATTTAAATCATTAAATTCAAAATTAAAAACTTATTTAAATGAAATCAAAAAGGATCCTGCTGTTGAGAATGTAGTTGGATATATAGCTTCAGGCAATGTTAATAATGCAACTATTTTTATAATATTAAAAGATTTAGAACAAAGAAAAATCTCATCTGATTTAGTTATTCAAAGAATAAGAGGTAATTTAAAAAATCTCTCAAGCGCAACTTTATATATGCAAACCGCTCAAGATTTGGTTATAGGTGGAAGACAAACTAGTGCTCAATTTCAATATACAATTACCGCAGATTCAGTAACAGAAGTAAATAAATTTGCTCCCATCATAATAAATAAGCTTAAAACAATACCTGGAATTATTGATATTAATAGCGATCAAGGCAACTTTGCTTTACAAACTTATATTGATATTAATCATGATAAGGCTAATTCTTTAGGAATAAATCCATATATAATTGATAATGCTCTTTATTCAGCCTTTGGACAAAATCCTGTTTCACCCATTTATAAAAACAACAATCAATATTATGTAGTGATGGAATTTGAAAAAAAATTCAATCAGTCACCTCAAGCTCTTAATCATATATATATGTCTTCAAACAATCAAAACCTTGTTCCATTATCATCTTTTGCAACAATTCGTAACGAATCAACCTTACTCACTATAAATCACCAAGGTCTTTCTCCATCCACCACTTTATCTTTTAACCTTATTCCAGGAGTCAAACTAGGTGATGCAGTTAAGTCTATTAATAAAAATTTAAAAGATATAAATTTACCTCATAATATTTCAGGATCTTTCCGCGGAACAGCACAAGCTTTTCAAGCATCGTTATCAAGCCAACCATTATTAATTTTAGCTTCTATAATTACCGTATACATCATCTTAGGTATGCTATACGAGAACTTACGCCATCCAATAACAATTCTTTCTACACTCCCTTCAGCAGGTGTTGGAGCAGTGCTTGCTCTAATAGTTACTAAATCAGACTTGAATATAATTGCCTTGGTGGGAATTATATTATTAATTGGTATAGTAAAGAAAAACGCCATAATGATGATTGATTTTGTAATTGAGTTAAAAAGAACCAAAAATATTTCATCTCAGCAAGCAATATATGAGGCAGCCTTACTTAGGTTTAGGCCAATCATTATGACTACAATGGCTGCCCTTTTAGGCGCCATACCAATGGCTATAGGTACTGGGCTTGGAGCAGAAATGCAAAAACCTTTAGGAATTACCATAATTGGTGGCCTTATTTTTAGCCAGCTATTAACTTTATTTACAATTCCTGTTATTTATCTTTACATTGATAAATTTAAATTTTCTAATACATAAAATCAATTGGTTTAGTTATTGAGTTTTAGTATATTCTTCAGCTGTAAAAGTTTTAAGTACTAAAGCATGAAGAGAACTAGCTAAAGCATCTTTTAAATGTTTGTGAATCAATCTATGTCTTTCAATTTTAGAAAGCCCCTCAAAATGAGAAGATACAATAGTAATTGTAGCATGGGTTAAGCCTCCTGTGGGATTCTCAATATGTTCTGCATGAAATTTGCTATCATCAGTAATTTTAATATAAGTTGGATTAAGAAATGATAGTCTTTCTTCTATTTGTTGCGCAGTTAACATTATTTTCCTCCAGTTGAACACTTCAATAATATATTATCACCCAATGTTAAATCACATAAAGCTCCAAAAGGCAAGGGTGAATTATCCACAAAACTATGCCCTATTAAAGGTAATGATATTGCTGGAATTTGCAATTCTTTAGCAAAATTTTCAATAGCAACTTCGCAAAGATCTGGAACTATATCTTTAGGTGGATTAAATTGACCAAATATAACAGCTTTAGCTTTAGCAAATATTCCTGCTTGGAGTAGATGATTAAGCATACGATCAAGCTTATATCCTTGTTCCCCGACATCTTCTATAAATAATATCTTACCCTCGCTATCAATCTCCCACGAAGTAGCTAAACTTGTTTGTATAAGCGATAAATTTCCCCCTATTATTGTTGCGCTTATTGAAACTTGCTCTTTAGCAAATTCATTCAAAGCTTTTAAATTATTAAAATCTATCATCTGCTTTTTCCCTGTGATTAAAGCAAGTATTTCGTCCATAAATTTCTCATTAACTAGTGCTTGATTTACAACCGGAGCATGAAGACTGGCAAATTTCCAGTTTTTATTAAAATAAAGATGAAGAGCTGTAATATCACTAAAACCAAGTAATAATTTATTAGTTTGAGGTAAATCTAACTTTTCCAAAAAAGGTAATATTTTTGCAGCCCCATATCCCCCTCTTATTGCCCAAACTGCCTTGCTCTCCTTATTGGTAAGACAGCTTATAAAATGGTCTTTCCTGTAATTTAAACTATTTGCTGAGAAAGGGTCATTTTCAATAACTATTAAATCTTCGTTAATTCTTGCTACCAATCCATGTCTAAAAAATAAATCTTTAACCTTAGAATAATATTCTTGTAAATTATCAGTTGGAACTCCAGATGATGGAGCAATAATATCTATAATGTCGCCTTCTTGTAAATATTTCCATTTGCTAAAGTTATATTGATCTTTCATTTTATCTTTACCCATTTTTGTCAAAAAATTCTTTTATTTCTTCAGCTATCTTCTTGCTTATTCCATCAAGCTTAATTAATTGTTCAACAGACGCTCTCTTAATTTCTTCTAAAGATGTAAAATGATCAACTAAAATTTTCCTTCTTTTTGCTCCAACTCCTGGTATTTTGGTTAAAGTGGAAACATTAATTGCCATTTTTCTCTTCTTTCGATGGCTTTCTATTGCAAACCGATGAGCTTCATCTCGTATAATTTGAAGATATTTCATTAACTCATCATTTTTATCAAGAGTGAATGGTTCTTTATCTTTTTGATGAAAAATTTCTTTTCCTGCATTACGATCAACTCCCTTTGACATGCAAACAAGAGCAATATCAAGCCTTAGATGATTAAGAACCTCTACTGCCACACCTAAATGCCCCTGACCTCCATCAACAATAATTAAATCAGGCAAATTTTCTTTTTTAACTAACCTTCTAGTTAATACTTCTTTCATCATCATATAATCATCACCAACTGAATTTGATTTAATGTTATATTTACGATAATGTTTTTTACTAAACCCATCTTCTGTAGCTACAATCATTGCTCCAACTGCCATAGCTCCAGATATATGACTATTATCATATACTTCTATCCTTGATATTTTGTTTTTTACATTAAATAATTTCTGCACTTTTGTAAGTATTTCAATTTTACTTTCTTTTTCTTCAAATTTGCGTAAAAGCGCCATTTTTGCATTTTCAGTGGCAAAATTTAAAACTTTTAGCTTTTCCCCTCCTTTAGGAATAACCAAATTAAGGTTAAATGCTTCTTCCAAATCATTTATATCTTCTGGTATAGCTGACAATATTATATCTTTGGGCGGGTTATTAATTTGATAATTTTGAACTAAAAAAATTGATAAGATTTTTTCAATTGATTCATCCTCAACTTGATCAATAAAAATACTTTTATTTCCATAATTTTGCCCATTTCTAAATAAAAATAGCTGTATACAGGCATGATCCCCTAGCTTATCTATTCCAATAACATCTGCCTCTTCAAGTGAAAATAAATTTACATTACGGTTTTGAATATAATTAAGCGCTTTAAGTTGATCTCGATATTTAGCAGCTTTTTCATACTCCAAATTATTACTAGCCTGGTTCATTAAAGAGGTTAATTCTTGTTGCAACTCTATAGATTTACCTTGCAAGAACTTGATCGCTTTTTTGGAATTGTCTTGATAATCTGCCGCAGAAATTTTATTTACACATGGCGCAGAACATCTTTTAATTTGATATTGCATACATGCTGTTTTCCTAGAATTAAAAAAAGAATCTGAGCAACTTCTTAACAAAAAAGCTTTTTCAATAAATTCAATCGTTTGATCTACAATTCTAGGCGAGGCAAATGGACCAAAATATTGCCCTTTAACAGTTTTATTTCCACGAAATTTTAATAGTTGACTATATGGATGATCCTCCCTTACTAAAATATAAGGCATTGATTTATCATCTTTCAATAAAATATTATATTTGGGTTTTAAACTTTTTATTAAATTAGCTTCTAAAATAAGAGCTTGAGCCTCTGTTTGAACAGTAATTATTTCTAGTTTTGTCAGTTGGCTTATAGCCAGCTTCATTCTATTACAAAGCCGATTGACCTGGGCATAATTAGCTATCCTTTTTGATAAATCTTTTGCTTTACCCACATATAGAACCTCACCATCTGCATCTATCATCCTGTAAACTCCAGGTGATTTAGGCATATTTAATAATTCTTTTTTAATTAGGTTAATGGCATTTTTCATAAAAAAATTTATTCACTTTTATTGTGGATAACTTTGTTGATTATTTTTGACAAATATAACATCTTCTTGGAAATCTGTCACTTAAAGAAGTGGATAATAATTAGTTGTATAAAATAACCACTTCATTCAACTCAAGCTTTTCTGAGGCTTACAGAGCATTGGATTAATTTAGCAATAATTTAAATTCATGATAATTGTTAATATTAGTAATAATTCACATATAATGTGCATAACTTAACTTGTTTACATTTATAAATCCTGATAAAATATGGGAAATATTTATCCACAAGCTCATATGATATATAAAAATATTGCTATAATTTCTGATATAACTGAATCAGCCAGAAAAATATTTGATGCAATTCAACAACAATATAATTTTATAGACCTAACAAAATCATTTCTTACGTCAAAAAATTTTGATCTAATTATTGTACTTGGTGGAGACGGATTTATGCTTCACTGTATTCACACCTATATGCATCTTAATATTCCTTTTTATGGCATCAATTGCGGAACAGTAGGCTTTCTTTTAAATCCTTTAAGCGAGGAGAATTTACTCAAAAAGATTAACTCTTCTGTAGTAACTACTACATACCCGTTAGAAATGATTGCAAGATTGGAAAATGGTTTAGAAGAAAAAAAACTAGCTATTAACGAGGTTTCACTTTTCCGCAGTAGTAGCCAAGCAGCAAGAATAAAGATTATAATTGATAGTTCTGTCCGACTAGAAGAATTAGTTTGCGATGGAGTTTTGCTTTCAACACCTGCAGGTAGTAGCGCATATAATAGTTCAGTTAACGGCCCTATCCTACCTATGGGCTCGAATATTCTTGCACTTTCACCTATCAGTCCATTTAAACCTAAAAAATGGAGTGGTGCAATTTTACCAAGCAATGCTGAAGTTGAATTAATTATAATGGAATATGAGAAGCGTAAAGTGCGTGCAGTAGCAGATTTCCTAGAAGTAGATTATGTTAAATCAGTAAAAATAAGAGAAAGAAAAGACTTACCTATCAAACTTCTCTTCGATAATAATTATAGTTTAGAAGAAAGAATAATTAAGGAGCAATTTTCATATTAAAGGAGTGGCATTATGAATATAATTATTTCTAAACCATTTTATTTTGTAAGAAGCGGTGAAACTAATTGGCACAATGAAAAGTTAATTATTGGCCAGCAGGATCTTGATCTAAATCAGAACGGAATAGATCAAGCAAGTAATGCCGGTTATATACTAGCTGATTTTGAAATTAGCAAAATATATATCAGCCCACTAAAAAGAGCTTTCCAAACTGCGAAAATTATAAGTGACATTTGCGAATTAGAAATAGAAATTTGTGAAGGATTAAACGAAAGGTCGTGGGGAGAATTAGAAGGAAAGAAAAATCTAGAAATTTCTCTCGAAATACCATCAGATGTTGAAAGAACCTCTGATTTTGAAAAAAGAATATTTGATACATTAAATATTATTCTTAACCATAACCAAAGTACATCTTTAATAATTTCTCATAAAGGAGTGTTTAATATTCTTTGCCACACTCTTGCTAAAAAAGAGATTGAATGCAAAAATGGCCAGATTTTTATTTTTTCACCCCCTTCAATAACAAGCTTATGGGAAGTTAATGAGGCTTAAATTATTTTAGATGTTTACCACCATCAAGAAAAATACATTGCCCTGTTACACTTGTAGTATTAAGGAAAAATTTAATAGTATTATAAATGTCTTGCAAACTTGCTCCTATACCTAAAGGGCTTTCGCTAATATGCTTATCAAATATTTCCTTTTTTTGCCCATCTTTAAATAAAGTCGCACCAGGAGCAATAGAGTTAACCCTAACATTAGGCGCCATACTTATGGCAAGCATTCTAGTAATCTCATCCAGTGTTTTTTTAGATATAGAATAAGAAAAGAAGTTTTTCATATTTTTATTTATATCACTGTCTAAAATATTTATAATATTGCCTGATTTTTCTTGCTTGAAAAAAGCTTTAGCTATAATAAGAGGAGAAAGTAAGTGAATGTTTAAATTTTTTTGTAAAAAATCTATATTTAAATCATCAAATACATCATTTTTATATAAAGAAGCACTGTTAATAATTAGATCTAAGCCTCCCATTTGATAGTTAATATCTTCTATAAGGTTTTCTGCTTCTTTAATTACCGCTAGATTAGCTTTAAAAACTCCAACATTAACTTTATCAATTAAAAGTTTGGCCAACTCATAAGCTTCTTTTTCAGAATTGTGATAATGTATAGCTATATTCCATCCATCATTAGCTAGGGATTCTGCTATGAATTTGCCTATTCTTATAGCTGAACCTGTAATTAATACATTTTTTTGTGATTCATATAGCATAAAACAAATATTTTTAGTATCATTCCATTGAATTTAGAATTAGTATAACAATATATATACAAAATAAATAGCAAATTTAAAATAGTTACATGGAAGAAGATCATTTTTTATCTGTAGTTTTATTAATCTTAGCAGCTGCTGTAGTAATTGTAGCTACTTTTAGAAAAATGAGGCTAAGCCCTGTATTAGGGTATTTTGTTGCAGGAGGAATTATTGGTGAAAATGGCCTTGGCTTTGTATCTTCCGCTCAAACTGAGGTTCTGGGTGAAGTAGGTGTTATATTCCTACTTTTTGCGATAGGCCTGGAACTAACTATTGAAAGACTCCAAGCAATGCGAAGATATGTTTTTGGATTTGGTTCATTACAAGTTATAATTACTGCTATTGCATTAGGAGCAGCTGCATATTTAATGGGTGAGTCTCTTTCTACTTCAACGATTTTAGGAGGTGGTTTAGCTCTATCTTCAACCGCAATTGTATTGCAAGTTATTGCTGAAAAAAGAGAGCAATCTACACAAGCTGGTAGATTGTCTCTAGCAGTTTTATTAATGCAAGATTTTGCAGTTGTTCCGCTTCTAGTTTTAGTTCCAATTCTTTCAGGAGAGCAAGTTGGTTTGGCAAGACCCCTAGTTGAAGCTTTTATAAAAGCTGTATTAGTATTGATATTTATTTATTGTATTGGACGTCTTTGTTTAAAACCTTTATTCAATATGATAAATACATCTAACTCAGCAGAAAGCAATGAAATTTTTATAGCAGCAACAATTCTAATTGCTCTAGGCACGGCTTATTTAACTTCTCGTATGGGGCTATCATTAGCTTTAGGTGCTTTTGCAGCGGGGTTATTAGTTGCTGAAACAGAGTTTCAACTCCAAGCCGAAGAGAGTATAGCCCCATTTAAGGGATTATTTTTAGGTCTTTTCTTTATGTCTGTGGGAATGAGTTTAGATCTTCAATTGATTTTAGATCAATTAAGCCTCGTATTTTTTCTTTCGGTTGGTTTGATTGCTATTAAGGCAGCCATAATAATCTTCTTATGCTTACTTTTCAAATTTAGCTTAGGAAATGCTATTCATATTGGCTTACTTCTTGCTCAAGGAAGTGAATTTGCTTTTATTTTATTCAGACTAGCTGATAGAAGTAATATTTTTAATATTGATGTTGATATCTTGTTATTGGTTGTTACCATAACCATGGCAGTAACTCCTTTAATAGCGATACTAGGCTCATACATATCTAAACGTCTAAGCAAACATGAAAAAATGAAGCATGATGAAGTTTATAAAGAAGTTTCTGATGTTAATAATCACATCATAATTCTTGGCTATGGAAGAGTAGGAAAGATGGTTACAAGATTATTAGAAGCAGAAAATGTTAATTATATTGCTGTAGATATAAATCCTGAGCTAGTTGCAATTGAAAGAAAAAAAGGAACCCCTATATATTTAGGTGATGGAAGCAACCAAGAAATGCTTTATGCAATTGGTATTGAAAGAGCGAGCTCAGTTATAATAAGCATGAGTAATGAAATAACTCTTAAAAAGGCTTCTAAGCTTATTTCAACGCTTTACCCTTCTATTCCTATTGTTGTTAGAGCTAAAGATTTATCTAAAGCAGCAGAACTCTATGCAGTGGGCGCTAAAATTATAGTACCTGAAACATATGAAACTGGGCTACAATTAGGAGGGGCAGTATTAAAAGCAATTGGTATAAGTGAGTTTGAAGTAAGCAGAATTAAAAACCTCTTTAGAGCTGGAAATTATGTAAAACTTCCTCAAATTGAGGAATATACATGACAAATATAATAATAATATTGATTATTATTTTGTTAAATTCCTTACAAGCAAGTGGAGAAAAATTCATTCCTCATTTTGCTTCCATTAAATCTTCTGAAGTTAATGTAAGAAAAGGGCCTAATGCAAGATATAAAATTGAATGGGTATTTAAAAAGAAAGGTGAACCTGTTGAAGTTATAGCTCAATTTGAACATTGGAATAGAATTAGAGACGTAACCGGAGATGAGGGATGGGTTAAATCTGTTATGCTAAGTAAAAAACGAACTGCAGTGATTATTTCCCCTTTAACAAATAAACAACATAAAAACAGTAATTCAAAATACTTAGTAAACATACATCGTAAACCTGATAATTCTTCTATTATTTTTGGTAAAATTGAAACTTCAAAAAGAGTGAATCTTGATGAATGTCATAAACAATGGTGCAAGATAAAAGTAAATGATATAAGCGGTTGGGTTGAAAAGCAATTCCTATGGGGAGTTAACTCAAACGAGGAATTTAAATAATTTCATTGATAAGCTAAATATCAGGTAATTCACCAGCAAACAAAACCTCTTTAACAAAAGAATTAAATTGATTTTCAGTGTAGGTAATAATTTCTTCTGTTTTACTAATTAATCCTTCAAACTTTATACTTGAATTATTAAAAGATGGAATTTGAATATTATCAACTATCACACCACCTATAGCTTTAGCTAAACCATAAGCACATATTCTTCCCATTTCATTAGCAATAAAAGACAATGAAGAATAAAAACTTTCTCCACATGAAATTTTATAAGTCTGCTCAGTTGTAAGAGTCAATATAGTTAAAGTTGCAAGATCAACATGCGATGATAGTATATTTTTAGGGAGATATTTATTAGTAAGTTGAACAAATATGTAAGCCCCTATCAATCCTGCCTGAGCTTTATGATGATCATAGGGCGAAAAATAAATACCCTTTTTTTTAGAAACATAAGTTTTGCTTATGCATATTTTATAAGGAGCAAAATAAATTATAGAAGCTGATGTAAATGCGAATAAAGATTTAACAAAAACATTATCGATTTTTGCTTCTATATTGCTAATCACATTAAAAGGAATCATTCCACTTAAAACAACAAAGGCATTTTTAAGTAAAAATGTTGGATAAAATTCTGTAGCCCAATTTTGTACCCACCGATTTGGGAACCATTTTACAGCTTGGAATACTCCTTTGTATAAAAAATTTTCTGTTAGCGAAGTAAATTTTGAAGGAATTATAGGGCTAAAGTAAGCATCCTGCAGATAATTATAGATCCCAACTTCAAGCATTCTATTGAGGAATGGATATCGAGATAACATTAATGGCCTAGTAATAACACATGAAGTAACAACTGCACTTCCTATTTTTAATCCATAAGAAAAATCTTTAAAGAATTTTATATTATTCATCAGCAAAAAACTCAATCAATAGCTAAATTTTAAAAATAAGCGCTATTAAAGGTAGTAAAATATATTATATAATGCAAATAATATTTACTTTTAGAATATTTTAATAGCTTTATTATGCGATCTAATTGGATAGGATTAGCTATTTTTCTTATCTTTCGTTGGACAGCAAGCTATTAATTATATATACTCTTATAATGGTAGAACTAGAAATGATATTAGAATATCATTTCTTTTTTTTTAGTGAGTTTAAATGAATATATTTGACATAGAATTAACAAATCTTCTGTTTGTATTGCTTAAATTGGTGTCTATACCAATCATATTTATTTTTCTAGTCAATTATTTTAACCTGAAATTATGGCATAAAGTTGCTTTAGGCCTATTATGTGGAATAGCCTACGGATTTATTAATGGTGAAGAAGCAGTCTATATAAAGCCGGTTGGTGATTTATTTTTAAACGCCATTAATATGATTATAGTTCCACTTATTTTTTTCTCTCTTATTGCTGGTATTACTAGCGTTAGTGATCCAAGCTCTCTTGGTAGAATTGGTTTAAAATCTTGCGGGGCTTATCTTATTACAACTACATTTGCTATAATAATTGGCTTAACTTTAGCAACATTAATCAAACCAGGGCTTAATAGCAGCCTTGATTTATCAAGCATATCTCCGTCTTCTATAGATCCTAACATGATACAAGAATTTAGTTTTGTACAAATGCTAACAGAAATAATACCTTCGAATGCTTTTAGATCAATGGCAGAAGGAAAAATGTTACAAATAGTGTTTTTTTCCATATTTACCGGAATTACTATCTTAAAAATAGAAAGTACTTTAAGAAAAAAATTAATAGATATGTTCCAAATGTTTTCTCAATTAGTTTTTAAAATGGTATCTATTATAATTCAATTCTCTCCTTATGGTGCATTTGCTTTAACAGGATGGATTGTAGGAACTCAAGGTGCCGGAGTTTTAGGGGATCTACTTAAACTTGTAGGAACAGTTATTACTGGGATGACCATTCAATACCTATTTTTTGGTCTTTTCATTTATATTTTTGCTAAATTATCTCCTATTCCATTTTATAAAAAGAGCTTTGAATATCAAACTCTGGCTTTTTCAACTAGTAGCAGTAAAGCTACGCTTGCAACTACCATGAAAGTATGTAGAGAAAAAATGGGTATTTCTAATACAAGTACTTCTTTTGTCTTACCTCTTGGTGCTGCAATGAATATGGACGGGATGGCCATTTATTTAGGAATGTGCACAGTCTTTTTTGCCCAAGTATCCGGGGTGCATCTAGAATTTCACGATTATATAGTTATAATTATAACAGCTACAATTGGATCTATTGGAGGAGCTGGGGTTCCTGGATCGTCCATGATAATGCTTCCAATGATTCTTACATCAGTTCATATTCCAATTGAAGGAGTAGCTTTGATAGCTGGGATTGATAGAATTCTTGATATGATTAGAACAACCATTAATATAACTGGTGATGCAACTGTAACTTTAATTATTGATAAAACTGAAGGTAACCTAGATGAAGAAACATATTATAGTTAGTTTCTTTTTATTGTCTTTTTTTCCTGCCTGGGGAGAAGATCATCCCAAATTATTCTCAGGAAATGCTTCTGGTTTATATTATGGGTTGGGAACAGCATTATGCGACATTCTTGATTGCGATAATACCCCTTCCAACGGCTCGCTCGATAATATTAATTTGCTTAAGCAAAATAATAACTCTTTAGCTATTATTCAGCTTAACTGTCTTAACGAACATCAAGCGGAATTAATTACTTTAAAAACACTTTATACCGAGGCTTATACTTTGGCAGTTAAAGCAGATAGCAATATTTTTACAATTAAAGATTTGCAAGGTAAAAGAACTAATATTGATAAGATAAATTCTGGTAGCTACACCTCAGCTATTGACTTATTTAATAACTATAGTTTTAAAAAGGAAGATTTAGGCTCAATTTATAACCTTCCTATAAATAAAGATTTAAATAAATTATGTGAAAATAAGATTGATGCTTCATTTCACGTTGTCGCCCACCCTAATGTTAATTTCCAAAGTTTAAATTGTGCCCTAAGATTCATTCCAATTGACGATGATATTGCTTTAAAACTAGTCAATAAAAATAAATTTTTAAAATTTACTGAAATTAAATCTGGGCTTTACAATTTTGATTATAAAAGCACGCGCACAATCGGAGTAAGTGCTGTATTAGTTGCCAATAAAAATATTGATAAAATATTGCTTAAAAATATTAAAAATAAATTAGATGCATCTTATGATAAATTAAAACTAAAATATTTAAAATTAACTGGAATTGAACTTTCGAACAATTAAAAGTGCCTTCTAAACCAAGCTATCAACCCTTTTAGAAACCATTCATTTTGATTAACTTCTAATTCGCTCTCATTTTGTGAAATCATTTTTAAAGCACCAGCAATTGCTGCATAAGAAGATTTTGTTATATCGTTGGGAAGTCCCTCAAATAAATTAAATTTTCCAACTCTCACTTTAGTTTCAAGAATTCTTGAGGTTTCCTCACCTATACCGTTTAAACTAGTAGTTCCACCTGTAATTATAACATTATGCCTAGCATTAGGAAATTGTTGATAGTGATCTGCTAAAATTCTTTTAAGATAAGTAAAAATCTCTTCTAATCTTGCATGAATAACATTATTCAATTCAATATTTGATAATGTTCTTTCTTCTACCTCAAATCCACCTAATACATTTCCTTCATTTTTGTAACTAATCATTTTATTTTTATCAGCATAACTTGATTTTGCTGCTCCATGAATAGTCTTTATTCTTTCAGCTGTCAAAATATCCATCATAAAACTTTTAGATATGTCATTAGTTATAGCATCGCCACCAATTGGAATATAGCCACAAGCAACAACATTACCCTGTGTAAAAAGCGCATAAGAAGTGATTTGGCCTCCAATATCAATTACTGTTGAGCCTATTTCTTTATCATTATTATTTAAAACCATATACGAAGATGCAAAAGGAGCAAAAACACAATCTTCAATATCAAGTTGGCATGAAGCTAAACAATTTATAATATTTTCTAGCATTATAGATGAAGCAGTAACATAATGAATATTTGCAATAACCTTGCTTCCAATTAGTCCAACTGGATTCCTTACCATGTTATTGCCGTCAACATTATAACCTAAAGAACAAAAATGTATTACCTGATTACCTTTTTTTTCTAAATCTCTTATTCCAGAAAAAACTAAATCTTCTACAGCGGCAGAAGTTATTTTTCTTTTACTCAAGTTTAGGCTTGGTGTTAAATAATGCGATCTAACTTTATTTCCATTAATTATTAATATCACACTTTCAACGGTAAAATTAGCTTCTAACTCAGCTTGTTCTATAGCTGAAATAATTGATTCTTTAGCAAGCTTCGTATCACTAATATTTCCATTCTTAAACCCATTGGCACTATGGCACCCGTGCCCAACTACTTTAATTCCCGCATTAGACACTGATGCAATAATACAAATAATCTTGCTTGAACCTATTTCAAGCACAGTTAAAAGCCTATCACTTTTCTCTATAAGCAATTCTTTTATAGCCATCACCATTTCTCAATAAATATTTTATTCTTAATTCTTAAATCGATTACTTTAATATCTTGATTGAATAACTCATTCTTTTTAAATAATTTTATTACAAGTTTCCATGCATTGTCAAAATTATCTTCAGGCATCTTAACTTCTATTTTTTCATTTAAACGAATATTCCATCTTCTTTCACTAACTCTTGCTATAGAAGATATATGCTTAAAGAGCTCTGGCTCAACTTTTAACATTTCAATTAATGAACTAGCATAAATCTCTGCACCATCACCTATAATAATTGGTAGATGAAGGTAATTTTTAAGGTTCTTTTCGTATATTATTGCTCCCTCATCATCAATCAAATATAGTTGCTTATCTTTTTGTCCCAAAGCTATAGGCTTTCTTTCTTCAATAAAAATATGAATATTGTTAGGTAATTCTCTTGAAATACTAACAGATTTTATCCATTCTATAGATTCTAATCTTTTCTTAAGTTCCCATAGAGAAACTTCAAAAATTGGTGTTCCAGATTTAATTTTAATTGCACGAGAAATTTTTTCTGAATTAGTATTTTTTTGCCCTTCAATAATTACATCTTTAACCACTAATCCTACATCAGATGTAATTTGATAAAGCTTGCTTATAAACTTTGGAGCTTGGATATATAAAAATGATAAAAAGAAAACTATCAAAACATAAGAGCAAAGCTTGCCTAAATTTTGTGCAGCTGTCCCTTCTTTTTTCCGGCGCCTTCTTTTACCGCTAGTAATAGTTTTTTTTGGACGATAATTTTTCTTCATTTCTCTAAAGCTTCATTAATCAAAATTTCAATAAACTTTTCAAAACTAATTCCATTTTTTTGAATAATATCCGGCGCAGAAGATAGTAAAGTTAAACCAGGATGAGTATTAATTTCAATAAAATATGCTTTATTTTCCTTAGGGCTATACCTAAATTCTGCTCTTGTTACACCTTTACAATTCATTATTTTATGAGCTTTTTCAGCAATCTTCATCATTTCTTCATTTGCTTGGATTGGAACATTGGCAGGGCAAACATGCTTAGAATATCCAGGCTTATATTTACAATCATAATCATTAAATCTTTTTCCTTTTAGGCATATAATTTCTAATGTACCAATTGCTTTGCCATTTAAAACTGCAACCTGAATTTCTTGGCCCTCTATATATTCCTCAATTATTGCTTGTTTTCCATATGGAAAATTATATTGACTTAAATCATATTCGTCTTCCTCAAATATTACTTCCACTCCTAAACTTGAACCTTGATCAAGAGGTTTAATAACGTAAGGCCTTTTAATTGGCTCTTTTGTTAGATCATCACCTTGATTGATAATTACTCTTTTAGGACATAATACTCCATTAGAAGCAAAAATTTGCTGCGAATATACTTTATCTAAGGCTAATGCTGAGGCTAGCACCCCAGAATGTGTATATGGAATTCCAAGAATTTCTAACACGCCTTGAATTGCACCATCTTCACCAAAAGTACCATGAAGAGCATTAAAAACCACGTCTGGATTTATTTTTCTAATAACTTCAGCAATATCTGTTCCCATTTCAACAGGAGTAACTCTGTAATTCATATCTTTTATTATACTACAAACCACTTCACCTGACATAATTGATACTTCTCTTTCTGCAGATAATCCTCCATAAACAACAGCAACATGGAGACTCTTTTCGTCCCCCTTACCAATTTTTTCTTTTACTGATGATAGCCTTGTATAATCAACTTCAAACTTTTTCATAAATTACCTTGGTGTTTTTGGTTAAATAATTTATCTATCTGATCTTTATCTAATTGATATTTCTTATTGCAAAACTCACAGTTTATTGAGATCTTTTCTTCCTGAATAGATGCAATAGCTTCTTCATAACCAATAGAAAAAATAACTTGTTCTATTTTTTCTAATGAACATCTGCATTTATGAGAAATTTCTGTTTGCTCATAAACACAAACTTCCATTTCATTATAAACAGCAAAGAGAAGATCTTTTATACTTAATGAAGGATCTATAAGCTCATGGTCTTTTATAGTTGAAAAAAATAACTTGGCTTCATTCCATTTATTTTCTTCATCTTTTCCTGGAAGTTTTTGAATTAAAATACCTCCTCCACACCATGATTCTTCACTATCAGGTAGAGTAATTTTACCAATTTTCAATTTTAGCGCAGTATTTATCTGCTCAGACTGCTGGAAATATTCCTCCATTGCTTGAGCTAAATTATCATTTGTTATTTCTACTATACCTTGATAACGGTTACTGTTCTTACGATCAATTGTTACCATTAAAATAGAATCTTTAATTATATTTTTATATTCTTTTTTTACGGTATCTTCTTTAACTCTAGCAAACCCTCTTATATTTCCAGGATATTGATAATCAGCAACAAAATAATCATTCCCTTCTTTCATTCTTAACTGTAATGTTAATAATATTTCATCTTTAAATTGCGAGCCAAGCAAACATCCAACCATCAATAACTCGCCAAGTATAATAGCAATATTATCCGGATAATCATGCTGTTTAAGAACAATATTAATTTGAGAATCAAATTTTATCATTCTGCCTTTAACAGCAGCAGAATTTAAAGTAAAAGGAATAATCAGATTCATAATTTAACCATTATTAAGTCTTTGAATTTCTGCTCCACAAGCAAATAATCTCTGTTCAACAGCTTCGTATCCTCGATCCAGATGGTAAACTCTATGAAGATATGTTTCTCCTTCAGCAGCCAAACCAGCAAGAATAAGAGATACTGAAGCTCTTAAGTCACTCGCCATAACAGATGCTCCTTTTAGTGCTTTTACTCCTTTAATAGTAGCACTATTTCCATGAATAGAAATATTTGCTCCCATTCTTAATAGCTCAGGAACATGCATAAACCTATTTTCCCACACATTCTCTGTAATCACTGATACACCATTTGCAACGCTCATCATCATCATAAATTGTGCTTGCATATCTGTTGGAAAGCCTGGATAAGAGCTAGTGCTCATATCAACAGAAATTATATCGGTCCCTTTACGATATACTTTCACACCATTGCTAGTTGGCTCAATTGCAACTCCAGCCTGTTCAAATTTTTCAATAACATTAGCTAGCGCATTCATATCAGCATCAATTAACTCTAACTCACCATCTGTTATAGCTGATGCCACAGCATAAGTCCCAGCTTCAATGCGATCAGCAATAATTCTATGATGCGCACCATGTAATTTATCAACCCCTTTTACTTTAAGAGTTGAGCTTCCAATACCTTCAATTTTAGCTCCCATTGATACTAAGCAATTAGCTAGATCTGTTATTTCAGGCTCGCATGCAGCATTTGAAATTATAGATTCTCCGTGAGCCAAAGTTGCTGCCATTAATGCATTCTCTGTTGCGCCAACTGAAACTATATCAAAATGAATATGCCCGCCTTTTAATCCATTTGGCACTGTGGCACATACATAGCCATCTTCAAGCACTATCTTAGCACCCAATTGTTCCATAGCAAAAAGGTGCAAGTTAACTGGCCTTACTCCAATTGCACATCCACCTGGAAGCGAAACTTTAGCTTCTCCATATTTAGCCAATAAAGGCCCTAGCGTTAAAAAAGATGCTCTCATCTTTTTTACAATTTCATATGGTGCTGTATAATTTTTAACTCCTGAACTATTAAGAAGAATAGTTCTTCCTGCTTTATTTTCTGAAATACTAGAACCATCAATACTAAATTCAGTACCATGATTCATTAAAAGCTGGCTCATAGTTACAATATCAGCTAAATTAGGTATATTTGCTAATACCATAGTATCATCAGTAAGCAAGGTAGCTGCCATTATTGGTAAAGCTGCATTTTTTGCGCCACATATTCTAATTTTTCCTTTTAAAGTCTTCCCACCAACAACCTTAATTACATCCATAATAATTCCTATTCAAAATGTTTTAATCCAGATCTTAAGTATACATAACCAGTTATCAGCGTAAGGATGGCAGCTATCCATAAAGCTAAATTACCAAGCATATCAAGAATATGAATACCTGATTTGTTACTTCCTAACAAAAGCATTAGAATTGCAGTCATTTGGAAGCCTGTTTTAAATTTAGCTAGATTACTTACAGGAACGCTTACGTGGATTTCTGCAAGAAACTCTCTTAATCCTGAAACCAAAATTTCACGGCATATAATCGCTATAGCAGGAAGCAGATCTGCTTTTCTATAATATACCAGCAAAACAATAACCGATCCTACCAGTAACTTATCAGCTATTGGATCAAGAAACCTACCTAGCTTAGATTGAAGAGCAAAAGTTCTTGCTAAATATCCATCCAAAAAATCAGTAACACATGCAATAAAAAATAAACTCGCACTTAAAACTTCTCCATAAGCTCCTTGTAAATAATAAAATATTAAAATCAAGGGTATAGAGATTATCCTTGAAATAGTCAATATATTGGGCAAACTATATAGCATTATGTAGTACTTAAAAAATATTAAATTAAAGTAGTTAGAAGATACTTGGTAATCAATCTAAATTCAAGAAATGATTAAAAAAATATTTAATTTTAGCAGCCATTTTTTCAACTATAACTTGCTCTTTTTATTTGTTATGCAATAATTAATAAAAAAGTTAAAGGTAAATTATGAGCAAAAACTCTTTTAGGAACAAGCGCCCTTCTATGATTAGCACTGCAACTGACGCAGTTAAAGGTTATTTCTCCCCTAAATCCTCCCCAACTTCAATTGCGGATGAAGTAGCTTTTGAAGATAAAGAATTTATTGAACAAAAATACCAAGTGCAAGCAGACTATTTTCTTGAAGAAATAGTAAAATCAAATTATTCTAAAGATAGCCTCGAAAACCTCAGTAATTTTCTTGACCAAAAACCCCTTGTAAATGAAAAAACGAGAAATAAAATTCTTGGCTTTGCAGAAAAAAGATTTGAGGAGAACCCAGAATTAATTACCAAAATAGTTAAACTTATTGCAGAACAAAACCCTAATGATAAATCTTTATTACAGCAAGTTTCAAATCAATTAATCCATTTAAGTAATGAAAGATCTTCTACATTAAGCCATCTAGTCATTTTAGATGATCTTATAAAAGAACTTCCTACTAAACCTCAAGAAGGATATAAATACGGAAATTTTTCTGAGCAAGAAATAGAAGCTATCACCGTTTTAAGCTCAATAACTTATGACAAAGAAAAGCTCTTATCTGATTTATCTAAACTTAAAGAAAGCGGTAATCCAGATTTTGCTACGTTTAAAAAACTACATGAATTAGCTAAAATTCTTGAAAAAACTTCTTTACAGCCTAAAATTCGCGCTCAATTAAATGCTCTTACAATAAAATTCACTCCTGAAACTCTCCAAGAAGTTGAAAAAGCAACTGCCGAATATCCTGAAAATGCTAAAACACTTCAGGAATTAGCCGAATTAGCTAGCAAAAGCCAAGTTTATCAAGAATATATTGGAGCTAGCACTAATGATCAAGTTACTAATAGACATTTAATGAATGTAGCTAATGAGATATTACGCTCAAGCCTAACTCCCGCTCCTAATTATGATAGAGGAACACTCTTAAGATATAATGAATTTTTAAGCTATAGCCCTAAATTAGGTATACTTGGAACGGATGAAGAAGAGCAACCAAGCGAAAAATCAGCTACCTCTGGCTTCAAGGAGAAATATTTAGGCACTCAAGCATTGGAAATAGCCATCGAGAATGCCACAACCTGTCCTGAATTGATTAACACCGTACTTGAACAACATAAAATTCAAATTTTGGAAAAAGCTCAGAGTGGCGAAATAGGTGGCGAACAAGCAAATGAAAAAATATCTCAACTTTGTAATTATGTATTGGCATCTTCAATACATACTGAAAATATGGAACAAAGAGAAATTTTATTTAATGCAACAAAAGACATCCTATATACTGCTATTGAGAGGACAGATAAAAAAGATTTGCTTGAAATGATTGAGGACGCATCAACAAAACAGCACACCGCACTTCTTGACTTGCTTGCTCAAAAATTTTCTAAAGACTTTCAAACATTTGAAGCACAAGAAGGACTTTTAAGCTTGAAAAATGTTGAGCTTTTATATGAGGCCGGTAAGCATGATACTATAAAAATTTTTATGCATTCGAAAGATGCACTTCAATCATGCTTAAACGAGGCATCCACTAAACATAGCTCAGGAGAGAGTGTATCTCCTAAATTAGTTAAGCTTCTTTTTGAAGAAAGCTTTGATGGAAAAGATATAAGATTCACCAATAATAACATTGATCTTTTAATTCATTCTGCCGCAAGCTTAAATGATGAAAAAATGATTTTAAATATTTTAGAATCCACTTCTAAAAACAATAATAAAGAGGCATTTAATCTTGCTATTGATAAAATGCTAGACAATCATCCAACTTTAACTCAAAAGCTTAAAATTGCTTTAAGCACCCCTGATGAACCAGCAATATCTTCAGTAACAGCCTCATTGCTGATGGAAAATAAAAAATTTATTGACAGCTTGGATTCAACAAAAGATAAAGGAACTATAGAAACTATAGCTAGGTTTTATAGCCCTGCTAGCCAATCTGAACAGATATTAGCAAAATTACTTGATTCAACTTATACGAAAAAAAGTAGATCTGAAGATTTATACAATTCTCTTTCACTTAAATTTATTAATACCCCTCTTTTAGAAACACTACGTATACCAAGTGTAAAAGAAGCACTTAAAGCTTATGCAGAAACTCGCAATTATCATGAACAAAAACCAATATTAACATCTTTAAAAGCATTAATTTCTGGCAAATGGCCGAGTACATATAAAAATGAACAAATTGAAGCCTCTATTGGGAAAATTTCTAGCAATATTAGGAGCTTAAATGTAGCTTTAGAACCTGCCACACTTACTAAAAAATCACCAGAAACTGAAATAATTCAATCTTCCCCAATGGAGCAAACTAGAATCACAATAGCGGAGGTAGAAAAAATTAATGCAGAAAAAAGAAGTAAAATAAATAAAGAAAATCTAGAAACTCAGAAGGCATCAAGACAAGGAACAGTAATAGAACATTTTAAAGGAAAGAAAAAAAGAAGAACCAATTCAGCTAGTGAACTTATACTTGAGGCTAGTGAATCTAAGCAAGAACCAACGATAAGATCTACAAAAAACAAAGGAAGGCGCAAATCTATCTAAATAAGATTTTCTTCCACAAATTGCTCAAAGTCATGGTGCCTTATTCTTTCAGCTTTGATTATAAAGTGGATTCGTTCAAGTGTTTTATCTAAGTCCTTATTCACTAGAACATAATCATACTCATTATAATGAGAAATTTCCGCTTTGGCTTGATTCATTCGTAAGTTAATCACCTCTTCTGAATCTTGCCCTCTATTGCGCAGCCTTCTTTCCAATTCTTCTAGCGAGGGAGGCAAGATGAAAACAGTAACCGCTAAATTTCCTAATTTTTCTTTTAAAGCATGTGCACCTTGCCAATCTACATCAAACAACACATCATAACCTTGTTTAATTTTATCAAGCACATATTCTTTAGGTGACCCGTAATAATTACCAAATACATTAGCATCTTCAAGTAATTTTCCTTCATCTTTCAATCGAAAAAAATCTTCCTTTGATATAAAATAATAATCTTTGCCCTCAACTTCCCCTTCTCTCTTTAGTCTTGTGGTCACAGAAACAGAAGTTATAAACCCTTTATCAGTTTTTAAAATATTATTAACTATGGAAGTTTTGCCTGCCCCTGATGGAGACGATATAATTAAAATAAAATTTTGTTGTTTCATAATTTGAGCTTTTATTTTATAAAATAAGAAACAATAAGGAGACCACGCTGTGCCTGAATTACCCGAAGTTGAAACAATTAGACAATCACTGTTAAATAGAATATTAAATCATAAAATAATTAAAGTAAATAGAATTACAAATTTAAAATTAAAACAGCATATTCCTATTAATATTGAGCTTATAGAAAGAGCTATAATTTTAAGCGTTGAAAGAAGATCTAAATATTTGATTATCAAGCTAGATAATAAGGTAAATTTAATTATTCACCTTGGTATGTCAGGAAAATTATTAATCAAAGACCATGATTATTTTCCTCAAAAACATGATCACTTTTCTATAAAGTTAGATAATAATTTAAACCTAATTTATAATGATCCTAGAAGATTTGGCCTAATTGATATCTGCGATGAAGCGCAAATGAATGAATATAGCCTTTTTAAAAACTTAGGGGTTGAACCTTTTTCTTCTAACTTTACTACTGACTATCTAATCAATAAATTCAAAAATAAAAAACAACCGATAAAATTAACCATCATGGATAATAATATACTTGTTGGAGTGGGAAATATTTATGCATCAGAAAGTTTATTCCTTAGCAAAATACCTCCTTTAAAACCTGCAAATCAACTTTTACATCACGAGGTTGATCTTTTACGAAAAAACATAATTACTGTACTTAATAATGCAATAATGCATGGTGGATCAAGCCTTAAGGATTACTCCAATATCAATGGAGAAAAAGGATATTTCCAGAATAATTTTTATGTATATGGCAGGATAGGTCAAAATTGTAAAATTTGCTGCTCTGAAATAAAGAAATTAGTACTTGGCGGAAGATCAACGTTTTACTGCCACAATTGTCAAAATAATTAAAAATTAATGCTAAATTTTATTATTCAAATAAATTGTTAGTTTTTTAAGCACTTCAAATAGCCTTATATTTTTTTAAATACTTAAATATGCTGCCATCCTTTGAAATATCAAACAAAATATCAACAATGTTTATGGTTTTTCAGGATTTTTGTGCGATTTCTTAATAATGACAAGTAACTTATATATTTTACATAGATATAGAAATTTCATTATCCTGTAGAAATTTTCAACAAATTAAAATCTTAACTATAAAAGTTAAAATTTTCTAAAGTTATGGGAGATTTTGAAAGAAGAAATAATTTTACATTTTATCCAATAAAAAAAGGCGAGCTAAATAAAGCTCGCCTCTCTTTTTAGAAAGCTTAAGCTAACTAATTAGTTAGCAGCTTGACCTGATGTTGTTGCAGGCATTTCTTTGTTTTCACCTGAAGTTGTTTTCATATCAGAAGCGAAGCTTACTGCTGAAACAGCTAAAACAGCTAAAACTGAAAGTAATTTTTTCATTTAAGTTCTCCAAAAAATTATTAATTAATAAAATCGCCCTAAGCTTTAAACCAAGTGCGTTTAAATTAAATAAAGGGGCTACTCAACAACAAAAAGTTGCCGAGCAACCACTCACATGTATTAGTGTAATATTTTTTTAATAAAATCAAATAAAATTTTTTTCTTTAAATAAAAAAACATCAATTATTTGAAGCTAGCAAGAGAAAAAACCTATTTTTGTTGCAATCAAGTATCAGATTGTTGCTAAAACTTTTCTCATTTCGTCTATTTTTCCACTACAGTGAAGAACTAAGTCACATCCTGCATTAAGAACATTTAAAGCTAAATCGCCCAAATCTCCCTTTAGTGCTTTCATATTTATATCATCGCTTATCAATAATTCTTTAAATCCTATTTTGTTTCTAATATATTCAATTGAATTCTTGGATATTGACACCGGTAAATTAGGATCTAAAGCTTTATATATAATATGTGCTGTCATGGCCATTGGCATCGTGTTAAGTCTTCTAAATACTTCAAAATCTGATTTTTCTAATTCATTTAATTCAGTAGCTATAACCGGCAACTCAAGATGACTATCGACTAAAGCTCTGCCGTGACCAGGTATGTGTTTTATCACTGGAGTTATACCACTATCGATTAATCCTTTTGCAGCAGCTTTAGCCAAATTCACTACTTGATCAACAGATTCACCAAAACTTCTGTCACCAATAATATTATTAGCATAATCATAATATAAATCAGCAACTGGTGCACAATTAATATCAATTCCTAATGATTTGATATAATTACCCATAATAAAATAACTATCATAAGCTTGAGCTTCTGTTAAAAGATTATTTGCTGGTGGAAACTCTCTAAACTCAGGCTCTTTAAGACGAGCCACTCTTCCTCCCTCTTGATCTATAAAAATTTTTATATTTGGCATTAAATCTTTAATAGAAGCAGTTAGTTTTCTTAACTGCTCTACATTAGCACAGTTTCTCTTAAATAAAATAATCCCGTATGGATTATATATTTTAAAAAGTTCAACCTCTTCTTGCGTTAGCTCTGTTGACGCTATCCCTAATACTGCTTTTTTAAACATTTGTAATCTCCAATTTTTTTACAGTATATCTTATGTTGCACCTTAGTCACTTATTTTTTTTAAAGATGAAGTATTAACTTAGGCTTATTGCAATCTATAGTTGTTTGAATTATAATATTTTTAATTTTTATAAAGAGAAGTGTAATGAAAACAAGGTTAGAGTCTGACTCGTTTGGTGCAATAGACGTAGAAAACAGTAAATATTGGGGTGCTCAAACTCAACGTTCTTTCGAAAATTTTAAAATTGGCGAAGAAAAAATGCCTAAGCCTCTCATTAAAGCTTTGGCTATTTTAAAAAAAGCAGCAGCTATTACTAACAAAGAGATGCATTGTTTAGATGGTAAAATTGCTGAAGCTATAATTAAAGCCGCAGATGAAATAATTTCTGGAAATCTTGATGACAATTTTCCCTTAGTTGTTTGGCAAACAGGCTCAGGCACCCAAACAAATATGAATATAAATGAAGTAATTTCTAATCGAGCAATAGAGATTTTAGGAGGACAGATTGGCAGCAAATCTCCAGTGCATCCTAATGACCATGTTAACTATGGTCAATCATCAAATGATACATTCCCCACAGCCATGCATATTGCAACTGTTATTGAGCTTAACCAAAAACTGCTCCCTAATCTTAAATCTTTAAGAGACACATTAAACAAGAAAGCAAAATTATTTGACAAGATAATTAAAATTGGTAGAACTCATTTACAAGATGCAACCCCTCTAACTCTTGGGCAAGAATTTTCTGCATTTGTTACCCAAATAGATTTAGGAATTAGCAGAATAAAAAATTGCCTAAAGCATTTATATTATATAGCCCAGGGAGGAACTGCTGTAGGAACTGGATTAAATAGCAAAAAAAATTTTGATATAAATTTTGCTAAAAACCTAAGTAAACTTACTAATCTTCCTTTTAAAACTGCTACAAATAAATTTGAAGCACTAGCTTCTAATGACACCATGGTTGAAATTTCTGGAGCTTTAAATGTTGTCGCTGTAAGTTTAATGAAAATCACTAATGATATACGACTTCTTGGATCTGGACCTAGAAGCGGACTTGGTGAACTTATTCTCCCTGAAAACGAGCCAGGTTCATCAATAATGCCAGGCAAAGTAAACCCTACACAATGCGAATCTCTTTCAATGGTGTGCGCTCAGGTTATGGGCAACCATGTTGCAGTAACTATTGGCGGTTCAAATGGACATCTTCAACTAAATGTTTTTAAACCTTTAATTATCTATAATGTGTTGCAATCTATTCAATTATTATCAGATGGATGCCTAAGCTTTGCAAATCATTGTGTCATAGGGATTCAAGCAAACAAAAACAAGATAAAAAAAGCGCTTAGTGATTCATTAATGCTTGTAACCGCACTTAATACTCATATTGGCTATGATAATGCAGCCAAAATTGCTAAAAAAGCTCACAAGGAAGAAACAACCTTAGAGCAAGCTGCACTTAGCTTAAAGCTAGTAACTAAAGAACAATTTAAAAAATGGGTAGATCCAGCTAAAATGATTAGAGCTTCGGAGTGACATCAGTATGGATGATCTAAACCGCTCAATATGTGAATATATAAAATCAGGCGAATATTATAAAGATGCTAGAAGCTGGTATGCTAGTAAATTTATTGCTATAGCATCTATTAGAACATATATAGTATTTTTGAGTTCTTTTTTTATGTTTTGCCTATTAGTTCTTACATTCTTTTATAATATAACTGATCCTGCTCCTCCTGAGATTAGTTATAGGATTACTTCAGATGATATTGCTCAAAATTATTCAGTTATTTTTCCTGCAGGAAAAGATAAAGATCCACCACAAATTCAAATTACTAAGTATTTGCTATCTAAATATGTAAGAATCAGAGAAGCATATGATATAAATAAAGTAGATTCACAACTGAATTTTATTATGAATACTACTGTTGCTCCAAACTATATTTTATTTGAAAAGCAAATGAGCATTAACAATCCCTCTAGTCCTCTAATGCTATATCAGGACCAATATAGAAAAGAAATTCAAATACAAGATGTAAAACTTTTAGAGGCATCAACTACTGAAAAAGAAGCAATCATATTTTACAAAGAGTCTCTTAGGAACATAGCTACAAATAGAGTTGATAGCAGAAATATGGCTGCAAGAATAACTTATAAAGTTGACCAAATAGAGAATTTAGTTGGAACATCTGCTTCAAAAATGAATTTTTTAGTTTTTAATTACTATGTGATAGAGAATAAGTAAATGGCGGTAAAGATGATATTGAGATTAATTATAATTACATTTTCTTTCTATTCAAGCATTGCTTTAGCTATGAAAGAACCCAAATCACTTGCTGTAGATAAAAGGTTAGGTGTAATTGTCTATAGCCCATATGATGTTCACAAATATACTGGGTATTATGGATATCAAACAAGCATAGTTTTTGCAGACGATGAAGTAATTGAAACAATGAGCATGGGGGATAGCACTGCATGGCAGATGGTTCCTAGTGGAAACAGGCTGTTTCTTAAACCTATTGATCCAGATGCCACAACTAATATGACGCTTATCACTAACAAAAGAGTTTATTATTTTGAACTTCACGGGAAAGAAGCAAAAGATATCAATGAAGACGGATTAATGTTTTCTATTAAATTTCTTTATCCTGATGACCCAAACACCAATAATGACATAGGCTCAGAAAGCTATGTAAATAATGCCGTTGAACCTGATTTAAGCAATAAATCTCTTTATAATTTTGAGTATACTATAAGTGGACCAGAATCTATATCTCCTGTAAAGATTTTTGATGACAAGAAATTCACTTATTTTGAGTTCCGCGATAAAAATGCTGAATTACCTGCAATTTTTTACTCCGATAACGAGGGAAATGAAGGTATTGTAAATTTTAGAATTGTAGGAAGATATGTGGTTATTGAATCAGTAAGGGCTAGATTTACTATCCGATATGGAAAGGATGCAGTTTGTGTATTTAATGAATCTCTTCTTAAACAATTATCGGAAACAGATAAAAAAAATGGGAAAAGTAGCAAAACAAAAAGGCAAGTATCTTAGATAAATATTATGAATTTTACCCGATCAAAAAAGTTTGCTATTTTTCTTAATAGTTTAATTTTCACTATAAGCTTTAATATACCTATACTTGTTCAAAGATATATGGATTACAAAGCAGCAGGAGAAGCAGCAATATATTCTTTTGTAGGCGAGTTTTTCTTTGCATTAGCATTTACCTATCCTTTGCTTTACATACTTACAATAAATAGAGTAGTATTTAATATTATAACCTATTTAGTTTATATTTTTAGCGGGGTATCTGCATATTTTGTTTATAAACTTAAAATAACTTTGAATGAAGAAATTATTGCAAGTTTTTTTGAAGCTAATAAAACAGAAATTACAAGTCTAATTAGCTTAGAATTAATTTTAGCTATATTTTGTTCATTTTTGCTTGGATATTTCTTAATCCTCTCCGCTTCAAAATCAAAAATTGATAGTAGACAAAATAAAAAAATAAATTTTATCACTGCTATTTTTGTAATTGGATGCCTGGTTGGAGATGGAGATTGGGTGAAAAATATATTACCTTATAACATATTCCAAACTTCAGGCAAATATTGGCTAGAAAAAGCTTCTTTAGTTAAAAAGAGACTTGATATTACTAAAGCCTTTAACTACCAACTTGATACAAAAGCCACCGAAGATCTTAATATTGTGTTGATAATTGGAGAATCTGCCCGAACAGATCATTTTCAATTATCCGGCTACAAAAGAGACACCAATCCTCTTTTAGCAAAAGAAAATAATGTTATTTATTTCAAAGATGTTACAGCCTGTTTTCCTCTTACTCGAACAGCTGTACCATGTATGATAACTAGAGCAACAAGAGAGGATAGAAGTAAACTAGCTACAGAAACTTCCTTTATAGGAATTTTTAAAAAACTAGGCTTTTATAGTGAATGGTATGGAATGCAAGGCACATACACTGCAATTGATTCTCCCTATTATGATCTAGCTAAAGAGGCTAACAAAACTCTTCTTCTTGGTACAGATGTAGATATATTTAGTAGTAATGATTCAAGCCTGTTTCCTTTTATAGACCAATTTTATGAACAACATTCGAACGGCAAAACTCTTCTAATACTACACACATATGGAAGCCATTTTCATTATGATGAGCGTTATCCCAATGAGTTTAAAAAATTTAATCCAACTTGCAAAAAGAAAAAGTTCCTCACTGACATGAGTCATTGTACTTTAGAAGAAATAATTAACTCATACGATAATAGCATTTTATTTACTGATTATTTTGTTAAAAAAGTTATAGATAAAGTAAGAAACAAAAAAGCACTTGTAATATACACTTCTGACCATGGTGAGTCATTAGGCGAAAATGGACGCTTCCTTCATGGCACTTATAATCAAGCAGAGCAAGTTGAAGTTTCGATGCTTTTATGGGCTTCTGATAAATATAAAGAAAGCTTTCCTGAAAATATCAAATTACTAAATAGTAGAAGAAATTTGCCTATACTTCACGATCATTTATTTCATAGCATACTAGGATGTAGTGGTGTAAAATCAAAAATAATAGAAAATAAACTTAATTTATGCGCAAATTAAACTTGACTTTTTCTATGAAAGCTGTAGATTTTTATTCCTTATATAAAAAATTTATTTAGTAGGTTATCTGAATGGCTAAAAAAACTGTTTTGTTAAAATTAGAAAGCACAGCTGGTACAGGTTATTTCTACGTTAAGCAGAAAAACCCAAAAAAAGTAACAAAAAAATTAGAATTTACTAAATTCGATCCGATCGCAAAGAAACATGTTCTCTTTGTCGAAAAGAAAATGAAGTAATATTTTTGAATAGAAGAGATGAATTATGGCAGTAAAAATTAGATTAACAAGACTTGGATCAAAAAAGAAACCTTTTTATCGTGTAGTTATAGCAAATTCAACAGCTCCACGTGATGGTAAGTTCATTGAGATTGTTGGAACTTATGATCCAATGTTAGAAAAAACTAACCCAGAAAGAATTAAACTTAAGAAAGAGAGAGTTGATTATTGGCTCTCTGTTGGTGCACAACCAACTGATAGAGTTGCAAAACTTATTAAAATTTCAGCATAAAAAAATAATTTCAAGCAGTAGATTATTGCTATTGCTTGAATTCCTTCTTATCTCCTAACTAAACTTTTATGAACTCTGTTATTTACGTAATTTTTGTTTGCGTTTTAGTTTTTATAAGCTTGTTAAGCTTTATGATATACAATATAGTATCATTAAAAAAAATTACTCAAAAAAAGAATGAAAGCAAAGTATCGAAGATTTAGAATAATTTTATTATTTATATCTATGATTGCATCAGGAGTTTTTTTAATTTTAAAAAACTTTAATGATAATATAGTATTCTTTTATTCTCCTAGCGAATTGATAGATAAACAGCCTTCAAAAAAAATAATTCGCATTGGAGGGATGGTGAAACCAGGATCTATAATCAAAACTCTTCATACCGAGTTCATAATTACAGATATGGAAAAAGAAATTAAGATTAAATTTAATGGTCCACTTCCTAATCTATTTCGTGAAAATCAGGGGATAGTTGCTAAAGGAAAATTAGAAGGAGATGTCTTTTGGGCTCAAGAACTTTTAGCTAAACATGATGAAAATTATATGCCAAAAGAGATCATTAAAACTCTAAAATCAAATAAATGCCTAAGCTGCATTAAATGAGGGAGCATGTATATTAATTTTGCCCATTTAGGCTTAATCTTAGTCTTGATTTTATCTATCCTAGCTTTAATGATAGCTCCATTTTTTAAAACAAAAAAAATCGAGCGACTACAAAAGAATATTATCTTGCTTAATTTTATTCTTGTTTCATATGCTTTCTTATGCCTAATTTATGCTTATACAACTTCTGATTTTACTGTAAAAAACGTTTATAATAATTCTCACATTGCTGTCCCACTTCTCTATAAATTTACTGGGATGTGGAGCAATCATGAAGGCTCGATGCTATTGTGGATATTTATACTTTCAACTTCAACATTAATAATTTCTCATAAAAAACTAGAAAAACTACATAATCTTTGGCTTAACTATAGCCTAATTTTAATTAATGCATGTATAATTGCATATACAATATTATGCTCAAATCCTTTTGAACTAATTTCTCCTGTACCAGCAAATGGGCGTGGCTTTAACCCTCTCCTTCAAGATATAGGACTTGCTATCCACCCTCCTGTTTTATATATAGGTTATATAACTAGCTCTCTTGGTTTTAGTGTTGCAATGACAATGTTATTCTCAAAAGAAGTTTCAGAAACACTATTAAGCCTTCTGCATAAAGTAACTTTATTATCATGGAGTTTTTTACTTGCTGGTATAACTTTAGGAAGTTGGTGGGCTTACCGTGAATTAGGATGGGGAGGATATTGGTATTGGGACCCGGTGGAAAATGCTTCTCTTCTTCCTTTGTTAAGCTCAACTGCATTAATTCATTCTATTTATGTGACTAAAAAACTTAAAACTAATTATCGCACAACTATTTTATTAAGCATTTTAACTTTTTTATTTTCTATTTTATCCACATTCTTTGTTCGGTCAGGGGTGGTAACCTCAGTTCATTCATTTGCAAGTGATCCAACAAGAGGCAACTTCATTTTAATAATAATTACGCTGCTAACCATATACTCGCTAGGAGCTTTTGCCACTCGAGGAGCACACTTTTCAAGCAAAAGTAATGCTCAATTTTATTCACGCTATGGATCCATTAATCTAGCCAATATATTATGGATATCAACCACTCTTATAATTATGTTAGCTTTATTATATCCTCTTATTATTGAAATATATCAAGGGAGTAATATTAGCATAGATAGGAATTTTTTTGAAAAAACTACTTTACCTATTTTAATAACAACCCTTATTGCTCTTGCCTTCGGACTTCCTTCAGCATGGGAAAAGACCCTTCCCTCTCAAACAAAAGATTTTCTTTATTCTTTGTTAATTACAGCAATTATCTCAATAATTTATATTTATAAAAATATAAATAAAATTTCTTTTGTTTCAGCATTTGCGTTTTTTGCAGGGATATTAGTAATAATTAGAATGATATTCTGGTATAATTCTCGGAAATCATCACCTTTAAAACTTAAATTTTATCTTATATTGATTATTCACCTTGCAGCTGGAATAATCTCTACTAACCTTAGCATTACCGAAACTTTTGCCAAAGAGGAAACCTTATTGATGAAAGAAGGTGAAGTT
The DNA here is from genome assembly GCA_964627795.1 of uncultured Rickettsiales bacterium. Lineage (GTDB taxonomy): Bacteria > Pseudomonadota > Alphaproteobacteria > Rickettsiales > CANDYO01 > CANDYO01. The sequence continues at coordinate 49,093 of CAZVLF010000001.1, forward strand.
AAACCATTCTCATTTTTTAAGATAAATTTTGCTAAAAAAGAAAATCTTGCTATAAATAACTTCATTGCAGGAAGAGCAATTTTATATATTGAAAAAGATAATCAAGAAATAGCCATTTTAACTCCAGAAGTACGTTATTACCCTGTGGAAAAAAGCCAAACCTCTGAGAGCTCTATATATAGCTCTCTTTTTTATGATATTTATGTTGTAATTAATGAAATAACTCCTGAAGGAGAAATCATTTTCAATTTTTACTACAAACCTTTAATTAGTTGGTTATGGACAATTTGTGGATTAATATTTTTTGCAGGTATGATATTATTATTTAAAATGAAGGAGAGTAAAAATGAAACAAAAAATTAACTCATTACCTTTACTAGCATTTCTGGCTATAGCTACAATATTATTTGTAGCAATTAGAGTAACCTCCACTAAAAAAGGCAACTCTATAAATTCTCTTAAATTAGAATCTCTTTCACGAGAGGATATCAATTTATCTGATTACAACGGACAATATTACATTATTCACATATTTTCTTCATGGTGTAAAATTTGTAAAGAAGACTTACATTTTCTTAAGAAAATCAAACAGCATAAGAAACTTCCAATTATAGGAATCGCAGTTAGTGATCAACTTAATAAACTTATAATCCTTAATAAAAAAGGATGGCCATATGATCAAATTGCCTTTGATGGCAAGTTAGAAGCAGCAAGAACTCTACGCACCCGCGCTTTGCCTGAAACAATCTTGGTCAACCCAGAAGGAGAAATTATATTACATCTTATTGGTGGGCTTGATTCAAGAAAAGTAGAGCAAAAAATTCTTCCGCTAATCAAATAATCATTAAAGATTATTGTTATAAATAATTTTTTAGCATCTTTAAGAAAGCTTGTATTTTTACTTAAAAAATAGTTTTAATTTAGTTAAGAAGTCTTAAAATTTACATTTATTTTATCTAGCTAAATTGAATTATTGGCTATTAGTTTTTGACTTTAAAGCAAAATTAAGCTAAGTTTTATCTCTAACAATAAAAGTTATGTAAAGGTTACTTCATTGAAAGAATTAAAATATTATAAAGAAATGCTATTGATCAGGCGTTTTGAAGAAAAATCTGGTCAACTTTACGGGATGGGACTTATAGCTGGTTTTTGCCACTTATATATTGGCCAAGAAGCGGTTGTAGTTGGCATGCATAATATTATTGATAAGCATGATTATACTATTACAACCTATCGTGACCATGGGCATATTCTTGTTGCTGGATGTGAACCTAAGTCTGTTATGGCTGAACTAATGGGAAAAGCTACAGGTTGCTCAAAAGGTAAAGGTGGTTCGATGCATATGTTTGACCCCAAAAATAGGTTTTATGGTGGACATGGTATTGTTGGAGCATCAGCAGCTTTAGGAACCGGCATGGCGTTTGCCTCAAAATATCGTGATGAGAATGCGGTTTGCCTTACTTACTTTGGTGATGGCGCTTTAAACCAAGGTCAAGTTTATGAGTCTTTTAACATGGCTGCTTTATGGAAATTACCTGTAGTTTACATTGTAGAAAATAATGGATATAGCATGGGAACATCTATTGCCAGACATTGCTCAATCACTGATTTATATAAACGCGGTGAATCTTTTGGGATTCCAGGTATACAAATTAATGGTATGGATCTATTAGAAGTAATGGCAAAAGGTAAAGAAGCTGTTGACTATGTGCGCCAAGGAAATGGACCTATCTTTATTGAAATGAAGACCTATAGATATCGTGGACACTCAATGTCTGATCCAGGAAATTACCGTACTAAAGAAGAAGTAATAAACATGAGAGAAAATCATGATCCAATTAATTCTTATCGTGATTATCTTTTAAAAAATAAAATTTGTAGCGAGGAAGAGCTAAAATTAATTGAAAAAGAAGTTAAAGCTATTGTTGAAGAGTCTATTGAGTTTTCTCAAAATAGTCCTGAACCTGATCCTGCTGAATTATATACGGAAGTTTACATATGAAAATGATAACTGTTAGAGAAGCATTAAGAGACGCTATGGCGGAAGAGATGCGTTTAGATCCCAATGTATTTATCATGGGTGAAGAAGTAGCTGAATATAAAGGAGCTTATAAAGTAACTCAAGGATTATTGGAAGAATTTGGCCCTAAAAGAGTTATTGACACTCCTATTACTGAGCATGGTTTTACAGGACTTGCAGTAGGTGCAGCTTTTGTTGGCTTAAAGCCAATTGTAGAATTCATGACTTTTAACTTTGCTCTCCAAGCGATGGATCACATTATAAATTCAGCTGCAAAAACTTATTATATGTCTGGGGGTCAAGTAAGTTGCCCTATAGTATTTAGAGGGCCAAATGGATCAGCAGCAAGAGTTGGCGCACAACATTCTCAATGTTTTGCAGCCTGGTATAGCCATATTCCAGGCCTTAAAGTTATTGCTCCATATAGCGCAAAAGACTGTAAAGCTCTTTTAAAAGCAGCTATACAAGATCCAAATCCTGTTGTCTTTCTTGAACATGAGCTAATGTATGGTCGCTCTTTTGAAGTGGATGAAGATTTTGATCAACCAATAGAGATAGGGAAAGCTGCTATTCTTCGAGAAGGAAGCGACGTAACCATTGTAACTTTCTCTCTTCAAGTTGGAAATGCGTTGGAAGCAGCAGAAATTTTAGCTGAACAAGGCATATCAGCAGAAGTTATTGATTTACGCACTTTAAGACCTCTTGATAGTGATACTATTATTGAATCTGTTAAAAAAACTAATCGCCTTGTTACAGTTGAGGGAGGTTGGGGCTTTGCAGGAGTTGGAGCAACCATCTCAGCAATTATAGTAGAACAAGCTTTTGATTATCTTGATAGCGAAATAATTCGCCTTACTCATAAAGAAGTACCTCTTCCTTATGCAGCAAACCTTGAGAGAATGTCTCTTCCTCAAGTTGAAGATATTGTTCAAGCTTGCAAAAAAGCATGTAACTTAGATTAATATTTAGGAGTTTATTTCTGTGCCAATCGAAATTTTAATGCCAGCCTTATCGCCAACCATGACAGAAGGAAATCTTGCAAAATGGTTAAAAAAAGAAGGCGATAAAGTAAAACCAGGTGATATTATTGCCGAAATTGAAACTGATAAAGCAACAATGGAAGTTGAAGCTGTTGATGAAGGTGTAATTGGTAAAGTCTTTGTAACTTCAGGAACTAGAAATGTTCCAGTAAATAGCCTTATTGCACTTCTTTTAGAAGAAGGGGAAAGCCAAGAAGCAATATCAAGCTATCAACCGAAATCAGTATCTGTAGCTTTAAGCAAAGAAGAGAAGAAACAAGAAGAAAAACCAACTCTTTTGATTAAACCTGAAGAAATAGTTAAAGAAATTAAACAGCCTATAGCACAGCCTTTATCTATGAATAATAGAATTAAAGCATCTCCTTTAGCAAAAAGGATTGCTGCTGAAAGCAAAATTGATTTAAGCAGAATTACAGGTACTGGCCCTTATGGAAGGATTTTACGTGATGACGTTTTAAATGCCCAACAAAATAGAAAATTAGGCGGTTCAATATTTAGAAATCCTCAGGAATATAAAGCTATTGAGAATATTAATATCCGTAGAGTTATTGCTAAGAGGCTAGTAGAATCAAAGCAAACTATTCCGCATTTTTATTTGTCAATTGAATGTAATATTGACAAACTTTTATACTTACGTGAAGAGTTAAATTTTGAAGCGAAGGATTATAAAGTTTCTATCAATGACATGATAATCAAAGCAGTTGCTTTAGCTCTTAAGGAAGTTCCAGAAGCAAACGCTTCATGGAATGATGAAGCAATTTTACAATATAATAATATTGATGTTTCAGTGGCAGTTGCAATTGATGGAGGATTAATTACCCCAATCATCCGTAACGCGGATCAAAAATCTATAATTGAAATATCTAATGAGATGAAATCTTTAGCTAAAAGAGCTCGCGAAAATAGCTTAAAACCAGAAGAGTTCCAAGGAGGTGGATTTAGCATTTCTAACCTTGGTATGTATGGAATTAAGCAATTCCAAGCAATTGTAAACCCTCCGCAATCATGTATTATGGCGGTTGGAGCAAGCACCAAAAGGCCAATTGTGCAAGATGATAAAATTTCGATTGCAACTATAGTTGATATTAGTATTTCTTGCGATCATAGAGTGGTTGATGGAGCAGTAGGAGCTAAGTTCCTTGCAAGCTTTAAAAAATTTATTGAGCATCCAGTTAAAATGGTTTTATAATGTAAATTAAAGGCTCCTCCAAAGGAGCCTTTTTTATAAATAAAGGAGTAACAATGGATACCAAAATAGAATTGGATAAAAAAATTATTTCATCATACAAAAAAAAATTAATTCTCTTCCCCATATAAATTTTTCTTCTAATGAAACCACTATAAAAAAGTATGAGAAATTTTTAAAAAATATTAATTATCCATATTTAGTAAATAAACTCAATCAAACCTGGACTAATGAAACAATTAGCTTTTGTATCACTATACCTTCTTACAACAATCAAAAATTTGTTGCTAGCAATTTAAATTCCGTTTTCATCCAAGATTATAGTAATTGGAAAATAATCTATATTGACGATGCTTCAACTGATAAAACTAGACAAATTGTTGAAGAGATAAAAAATAAAACTGAGTTAAATGATGAAAGATTTAACGTAGTAACCCACAAAAAAAGAATTAAATCCACTGCATATAGCTTTTATGAAGCTGCACATAAATATTGCAATGATAATGATGTAATGGTTCATCTTCATGGAAGGGATATGCTTTCATCTAAAGATGTTCTAACTAAATTAGCAAATATTTATAATAATAATATCTGGCTTACTTTTGGATCATTTTTATATATTGATGCAAGCATTCCAATTGATGAAAATGATATTGAATCTTTTTTAACATCTCCTCGAACTCAACCATTGCTATATTCGCATTTGCAAACTTCTTACACTTGGTTATTTAAAAAAATTCACATCAGTGATTTAAAATATAATGCAGGATTTATACAATCAGCTACAGATATGGCGATGATATTGCCAATGATCGAAATGGCAGGGAAAGAAAGAGTAAAATATATTCCTGAAATAACATATATTGCTCGCGTTGATTCAAACTCTAATAAAATTTTTCAAACAAAGATGGAAAATTATATAAAGTCTCTCCCTAAATATAGCTTACTAGCAGAAAATTATGATAAGTATCAAGATAAAACTTGTGAAAATACTGACATAATAGATATGAATAACATGCCAGACCAGATTTACATCATAAATCTTGATCAAGCTACTAGAAGATGGGACATTATAAATGAGAAATTGAATTGTGCTGGACTTAACTTCACAAGGTTTAGCGCCACTGATGGTTATAAAATAAAAATCACCAGCTTTGATAATAATGAAGAGTTTTTTGGCGCTGATATAAAAAATAAAAAAAACTATTTAGCAAAAGATCATCTATATAAAATAACATGCAATCCAGAAGATCCTAATCAAATTCAATTTAATTTTAGAGGGTTCCATAATTGGAAAAAAGAACCGGTTTCTGCTGGAGAATTAGGTCTATGGTGCAGCAATATAAAAATATGGAAAGATGCAAAAAATCATGAATATAATAAAATATTGGTCTTTGAGGATGACATAACCCCAGCACCCAATTTTAAGGAGAATCTTAGCAACTTTATTGCTAATCTTCCTAGTGATTTTGATATTGCATACCTTGGTATGCATTTAGAAACAGGCGTTGAAAGCCTAGTACCTGTAAATGAATATATCCAAACATTTAGTAATAATTCTTTAGGATGGGGAGCTTATGCCATTTTATATAGTAAAAAAGCAATTGATAAATTGTTAGATATTGATGAATATACTTACGCCATAGATACTTTCTATTGGTGTTTAGGGCCTAGTAAGGTTTCAGTTGATAGAAAATTTTACCAAGAATGCTTAAAATATCCTTACACACTAGAAACATATTATACCACTATAAAACTTTTAAACGTTGAAAGAATTTATGATGAGACTAGCATTACTGCAATGGGAAGAGACCTAGGACATACACTTTATGATTTATAACTTTTTAGTAGAAAAAATTAATTTGGTTAAATGAGCTTTAATCAAATCACTTTAGTTATAAAACAAATACAAAGTTCTTAAGCATCAATATTTTAATTCTATTTCTAAAAACTTACCTCTTATTAAGCTCAAGGCAATGTAAATTAGAACTTGTTATTTCGCATCAAAATTTAATTTCACCTCCTAATTTTACTTCATTCTCCTTTAATAAATCCCCAAATTCACAATCATCAATATCTACATTATGCCATTGCCAAGCTCTACATCCCATTTTAGTTATAATGGAATCCTTACTATGGCCTGAATATTTCATTACATCTTTATCAGAAAAATTAAAATTAGAAATATAAGTATTTAATTTATTAGTACCAGCATATGTTTCTGAAGCTAACTCAAGAATAAAATTATCTTGAGGTCCATTAAATATAGGGGAAGACAAAAGTTTATTTGCTCCTTCTAAACTTAATGAATGAGCTCAAGTACCATACCATTTAGATTTAGGTGCAAATTTAGAAAAATATGTATTTCCTTGAAGAGCTATGGTCTCTCCCGAAATAATCCTTGCTCCTAAATAAGCTATATCATAGTCACTAGGTAAATTATTAAAAAAATTTTGTAGGCCTACTGTAAAATTTTCTACCTTAGGATCAAAGTCATCTTCAAATATAAGAGTATTTGAAAAATTTTTTTTCACAATCTCATTGCGTAAAAGTATCATGCTACACCAAATGCCAAATTGTCCAGCAATTAAAGAAATTTTACCTGAATTTATTCTAACTTCTTTAGATTCTTGAATTCCATTATCGCATAAAACATCATAAGAGGTATAATTTTGAATATAAACTCTTTTATCTTTTATATCTCTACCTTTAAACTTTACTCCACTTTTAAGATCAGTTAAGGTGACACTATATCCATCAACTGCCTCAAATCGTAAGTAAGATATATTCGTCTGATTAAGCTTAGAACTTATTTTATTCCATCTATCAGTAGAATTAGCTAAATTTATTACATATACCGCATCAAAAAAATTACTCATTTGTCCCTTGGTAAAATATTTTTTTTGATAATGCTACTATAAATATCATAGCAATACAATTATTCTATTATTAGAAAACAAATAATAAAAATATATGATTCCTAATGACTTTTATTTAATACATTCATTATTATTAAATAACTCTATCTATTTTAATTCTAATGTGTACAACAAGGTTAAATTTAAAACTTCTTATTTTTCTTAAAGGTCAGTTTCACCCCCTAATTTTATTTCACTTAGCTTTGATAAACCAATACAATCATTAATATCTGATTTATGCCAAGCTCTACATCCCATTTTAGTTATAATTGAATCCTTACTATGGCCTGTATATTTCATTACATCTTTATCAGAAAAATTAAAATTAGAAATATATGCGTTCAATTTATTTGGATAATTGTCTTCTTTACTAGCTAATTCTAGAACAAAATTATCTTGAGACTCATTATATATAGGAGAAGATAAAAGTTTCTTTGCTCCTTCTAAGCTTAATGAATGAGCCCAAGTACCATACCATCTAGATTTAGGTGCAAATTTAGAAAAATATATATTTTCTTTAAGAGCTATGGTCTTTCCTGAAAAGATGTATGCCGATAAATAAGCTATATCATAGTCACTAGGTAAATTATTAAAAAAATTTTGTAGGCCAACTGTAAAATTTTCTACCTTAGGATCAAAGTCATCTTCAAATATAAGAGTATTTGAAAAAATTTTTTTTCACAATCTCATTGCGTAAAAGTATCATGCTACACCAAATACCAAACTGCCCAGCAATTAAAGAAGCTTTACCTGAATTTATTCTAACTTCCTTAGGTTCTTGAACCCCGTTATCGCATAAAATATCATAAGAGGTATAACTTTTAATATAAACTTTTTTATCTTTTATATCTCTACCTTTAAACTTTACTCCACTTTTAAGATCAGTTAGGGTGACACTATATCCATCAACTGCCTCAAATCGTAAGTGAGATATATTCGTCTGATTAAGCTTAGAACTTATTTTATTCCATCTATCAGTAGAATTAGCTAAATTTATTACATATACCGCATCAAAAAAATTACTCATTTGTCCCTTGGTAAAATATTTTTTTAATAATGCTACTATAAATGTCATAACAATATAATTATTCTATTATTAGAAAAAATTATAAAGAGGTTATCTAAAATAATGTGCTTAGAAAAAACTAATATTTCTTGTTCTATTCAATCGACTAAAAAAGATGCAAAATTAAAATCAATTTCAAAAGACCAATATTTTTTTTATCAATAAATTTTCATATGGCCAAGATATTGAGCTTCATGAGAAGTTTTTAAAAAATATTAATTACCCATATTTAGTAAATAAATTTAATCAAGCTTGGAGTAATCAAACAATTAGTTTTTGTATCACCATACCCTCTTACAACAATCAAAAATTTGTTGCTAGGAATTTAAATTCCGTTTTCATCCAAGATTATAGTAATTGGAAAATAATCTATATTGACGATGCTTCAACTGATAAAACTAGGCAAATTGTTGAAGAGATAAAAAATAAAATCGAGTTAAATGGTGAAAGATTTAACATAATAACCCACAAAAAAAGAATTAGATCCACTGCATATAGCTTTTATGAAGCTGCGCATAAATATTGCAATGATGATGATGTAATGGTTCACCTTCATGGAAGTGATATGCTTTTATCTAAAGATGTTCTAACTAAATTAGCAATATTTATAATAATAATATTATTTGGCTTACCTTTGGATCATTTTTAATTAATAATGCAAGCATTCCAATTGATGAAACTAGCATTATTGCAATGGGAAGAAACTTAGGACATCCTTTTTATGATTTATAATTTAAAAGCATATTTTAAAAAGAACAGGAATTAATCCTGTTCTTTTCTTGCTTGCCTTTTTCTTTCATTAGGATCAAGATATCTCTTTCTAATACGAATGTTTTTTGGCGTAATTTCAACCAGCTCATCACTTTCTATATAAGAGATTGCTTGCTCTAAATTCATTATTCTTGGTGGAGTTAACTTAATTGCCTCATCTTTAGATGTAGTTCTAATATTAGTTAATTGCTTACCACGAATTGGATTAACTTCTAAATCATTATCACGGCTATGTTGACCTATAATCATTCCTGAGTAAACTTTCTCTTGAGGATTCACAAATAATATTCCTCTTTCTTCAAGGTTCCATAGAGCATAAGCAGTGGTCACTCCATTTTCCATTGAAATAAGTACACCATTTCTTCGTCCTTCTATTTTCCCTCTATATGGACCATAGCCATGGAATAATCTATTCATGATACCAGTACCTCTAGTATCAGTTAAAAATTCCCCTTGATAACCTATTAGACCGCGTGAAGGTATCAAGAAAGTTAAACGTATCTTTCCTCCTCCTGAAGGGCGCATGTCCATCATCTCACCTTTTCTTAAGGTAAGTTTTTCAACTACTATTCCACTAAATTCTTCATCAACATCAACTAATGCTTCTTCTATCGGTTCAAGCAACTGACCATTTTCATCTTTTTGAAATAATACGCGTGGACGTGAAACTGAGAGCTCAAATCCTTCTCTACGCATAGTTTCAATTAACACGCCTAACTGAAGCTCTCCTCTTCCTCCAACTTCAAAAGCATCTTTAGTATCTGCTTCAGTAACTTTAATAGCAACATTACTTTCTGCTTCTTTAAATAATCTATCTCCAATAACACGAGAAGTAACTTTTGAACCTTCAGTTCCTGCAAATGGTGAATTGTTCACAGTTATAGTAATAGACATTGTTGGAGGATCAATAGGAGTTGAAGCTATTGGTTCAACTGCATCTAAAGCACAAATTGTGTCAGAAACAGATCCTTTAACAAGACCAGCAATAGCAACAATATCTCCTGCTTCCGCTTTTTCTACAGGAATTTTTTCCACACCACGGAAAACGAAAACTTTAGTAAGCCTTCCTTGTTCTACTTGCTCACCATTTATATTCAACGCTTTAATTGGCATATTTGCTATAGCAGTTCCACTATAAATTTTTCCAGTTAACATCCTACCTAAATATGGGTCATAATCTAAAATTGTAGCCAACATTTTAAATGGAGCATCTCTATCAACTTTTGGAGCTGGAACGTAATTTTTAATCACTTCAAAAAGTGGTTCTAAATTTTCACCTTTAACTTCAGAATCCATACTTGCCCAGCCTGATCTGCCTGAAGCATAAACTATCGGGAAATTAAGCTGATCATTATTTGCATCTAATGCAACAAAAAGATCAAAAATTTCATCTAATACTTCATCAACTCTAGCATCTGAACGATCAACTTTATTGATAACCACAATAGGGTTAAGGCCAAGGCTTAGAGCTTTGGTTAACACAAATTTTGTCTGTGGCATTGGTCCTTCAGCAGCATCAACAAGTAGCAATACTCCATCAACCATTGAAAGCACACGCTCAACTTCTCCACCAAAATCAGCATGTCCTGGTGTGTCAACAATGTTAAGCTGCACATCTTTTAATTTAATAGAAGTACATTTAGCTAGAATTGTTATCCCTCTTTCCTTTTCAAGGTCATTGGAATCCATAGCTCTTTCAGCACGATGCTGATTCTCTCTAAAAACACCTGATTGATTAAACATAGAGTCGATAAGGGTTGTTTTCCCATGATCAACGTGGGCAATAATTGCAAGATTTCTAATATTGTTCATGATTTATACGTAATGAAATTGGTTAAAAAAATTTTCTTATTTATAACAGAAAAGAAAACAATTTTCTACCGTTAAATCTATTTATTGGAATATTAATCAAATATAGGAGTTACAATTTACCGAAAGATTAAAATCCTGTTCTAATTTTTTAATTCTAGCCATTGTATTTAATGGCAAAGGATGATTGAACCTTCCATGCCCAATACCGGAAATAGAAAAAACTGGTATATTAATCTGGTCAGCAAAATTTTTTATAGCAAGATCACAATTTTCAGAACCATCTAGTTCTTTTCCACACATGATGTCTCCAAAAATTATTGCTTTTGCATCTCTAAGCAATCCTAATTGATGAAAGTGATCTAAGCTTCGATATAGTCTTACCCCACGATCAAATATTTCTTCAAGAAATATGATCTTATCTTTTGCTTCAAACTGCCAATCAAGACCTATTCCTGATTGAAGAACTTGAATAGTTCCACCTGTAATTTTACCTTCAATATAATTAATTACATTGGCTGCTCTATTTAGTGGTATTAAATTATTAAACTCTACAAATTCTTTTTTCCCAAAAATAATATCTTTTAGAGAATCTATATCTTGTGGTTCTTGATTTTCAAGATATTCATATAATACTCTAGCATGTAGACTAGGCCAGTTCCAAAATTTGTGTAACCACAAATGTAGGCAGTTTATATCACTATATCCTATTACTAATTTGCAATTCTTTGGTTTAAGAGTATTTCTCAATGCTTGAAGAATTTGAGAGGTGCCGTAGCCTCCTCGAATCATCCATATAGCTTTTGAATCATGAGCTTCAACGGCTTTTATCAACTCTTTTTTTCTTGTCTCTAAAGCAGGTAAGGAAAAAAATTGGGCACCTTTTCTAAGACCATCTATATTAACTCTAGGCACTAAGCCAAGCTTTAAAACAAAATGGCATAAAAACTCAATATCTTTTTCAAGAGTTAGAATTTTTATGCCAGGAGTTGAGGCAACTATATCAACTAAGTCACCTTTTTTTAAAGTGGACCAATTGGTCATTTTTTCTCAGGTGCTTGCTCTTTTAAAGTAATTTTAGTTGCCTTCTTATCTATTTCCGAAATAACTTGATCGGTAATATCAAATTTTGGATCAATATAAATCATTAATTCGCGTGACATTATGTGGCTGTATTTTCCACTTTTTACCATTTCATCTATTACAGAATTAGCAATCTGATTTAATTCGATCATCCCACCTTGTACCATAAGCTGTAGTTTTTGGTCTTCATTTTGTAGTTGTTTTCTAGTTTCAGTAAACTTTGTGTTAAATTCAGCTTCTTTTTTGGCAAATGCTTCTTTGCTTAACATAGTTTTCTGCTTATCTAGCTCTTGCTTTCTTGCTTCAATATCTTTAGTTAATTTTCCTACTTTATCATTAAAGTTTTTCTGCAAAGTTTCTAATTGCTGGTTGATTGATTGACCAGCCTTAGTTTCAGATTTAATTCTTTCGAGATTAATTACCACTATAGATCCTTGTGAATCTGCAGCAAGTGCAAATTTACTTAAGACTAATACCAAAATAAGTGAAAGTTTTTTAATCATTATTTTCTCCTAGAAATTAGTTGTAAATGAGATATCAAATTTCTTTGCTATATCAAAATTTGTTTTTCTTACTGGAATTGCGTAATGGATTTTAATTGGTCCCATAGGGGTAACAAATCCTAAACCAAAACCATAAGATGCACGCATCTTTTTACTATCCCATATTCCTGTTTGATCTGCAACATCTACTTTATATAAACTACCCACATCTACAAATGCAGCTCCAAAAAGCCCTAAGTCTTTTCCTACTCCAAGAGGAAATCTAAGCTCTGAAGTTCCTAAATACATTACGTTACCACCAAGGGTATCATTATTGCTAGAATCTCTTGGGCCGATTCCTCCAAAATCAAATCCTCTTAAGCTTTCTGCACCACCCATAAAATATCTATCAGTGATGTCTACATTATCCCCTTTAAGTCCATGGATATATCCATATTCACCCCTTAACATCAAAACCACGTCTTCATTTATAATTGGAAAATATTTTTTTGCTGTTGCACCATATCTAGAGAAATACGTATTTCCTCCTAACCCAGCATAATCATGATCAAGAGAAATTATATAACCATCAGAAGGATTTACTTTCTTATCTCGTTTATCGTAAGTTAAACTATTACCAATCATCGAATTAATCTTTCTTCCTTGCTGTTGTTTAATAATGCTAGAAGCATTGTCAGAAACATTTGAAATATCATTATCAATAATACTATAGCGGACTGTATGAGATAAATTTTCGCTGATATTATAAGACATTCTAAGAGAACCACCCAGAGTTTTTTTGTCATAGCGACGATACTGGCTTTCATTCTTATCCATTTTACTAGAATAAATATCAAAACCTCCTGCAAGCGGCCTATCGAATAAATATGGCTCTGTAAAGCTTAAATCACCATCGATTGCACGTGTACTTTTTGCGATATTAACTGAGAGATATTTTCCTTTACCAAATAAGTTGCTTTCGTTAAATCCAATTTTACCAACCGGACCATCTGCTGTTGAGTATCCTCCAGCAAAATGAATACTTGAAGTAGATTTTTCTTGTACCTCAACATTAAGATCAACTTTGTCAGGGCTTGATGTTCTGGTAGTTTCTATGCTAGTTGGCTCAAAATAATCTAGATCATTTATTCTTTTTTCTGATCTTTTAATTTTAGTATTATTGTAAGGATCTCCTTCTGCAAGCCTAAATTCTCTTCTTATAACTGAATCAGCCGTACGAACATTTCCTTTGATATTAATTTTGTTAATATATACCTTTCTACTCTCGCCTATAACGAATCTTATGTTTACTAGTTTTTTTTCATAATCAAGCTCCACTTGTGTGTCTATATCCACAAAAGCATAACCTAAATCATTCACTTCTTTTATCATTTGATCAACTGATTTTTCTACTTTTCTCACATCATAAATGTCTTTAGATTTAGTAGTAATTTTTGATTTCATTGCTTTTAGGTCAATTTTAGCTGATGTTAAATTTGATATTACATCAATTTCTCCAAATTTAAATTTTGGTCCTTCATCAACAGTAAATGTTACAAAGAACTTTTTCTTATTTTCAGAGATATTAGTAATAATAGAAACAATTTTAAAATCTGCATAACCTTTAGAACTATAAAAACGTGTAAGTAATTCTCTGTCTTGTTCAATTCTAATGGGATTAAACTGATCATCATTAGTTAAAAAGTTATACCATCTATATTCTCGACTTTGAATTTCATCTCTTAAAGTTGAATCGCTATACGCTTTATTTCCAATAAAGACTATTTTTGAAATTCTTGCTACTGGTCCTTCTTCTACTTTATAAACTAAATTAACCCTATTATTTTCTAATTCTATGATTTGAGGCACTACCTTAGCAGAAAAACGCCCTTTTTTAGCATAAAGCTCTATAATTCTATTAACATCATCTTGAACTCTAGCTTTAGTATATATCCCTCTTGGCTTAAGAGATATTTCATCTTCCAATTCCTTACTTTTGATTTTAGTATTTCCTTCAAAAACTACTAAATTAATTTTAGGATTCTCAATCACTTTAACCAATAAAGTTTTATCTTGAACAAAAATTTCAACCTTCTTAAATAGACTACTATCATAAAGTCTTTTTATTGATCTATCTATTTCTTCTGTAGAAAAATTTACGCCTGGCGTTATATCTAAATAAGATATAACTGTTTCATCTTCAATTCTCTGAGTTCCTTGAATAGTTATTTTATTGATTGTTTGTCCTAACGCAAAAGTTGACAAGAAACAAACAAATATAGCAACTAAGAATCTATTTATCATTTTAAAACCTTCTGTGAGAATATATTAAGACTCATAACATCATTATAAGTTACAACCAATGTCATAATTATTAGTAGAATTAATCCTATTTGAAAACCAAAATCTTGAAATTTAACAGCTATTTTTTTTCCAAAAATAAATTCTACCAAGTTTATAAGAAGATGCCCTCCATCTAAAGCTGGGATTGGAAGCAAATTAATAAGACCTAAATTTACCGACATAATTGCAATAAAACTTATTAATGAGATAAAACCATACTGGGCAGTTTTAGATGAATATTGAGCTATTTTAACTGGCCCACCTAAATCTTTTACGCTTCTTTGTCCTGAAATGATTTGCCAAATTGCTTTTAAAGAAGAAGTTGACAATCTAATTGACTCATTTACTGATAGCTTGATAGAAGAAAAAATACTTTGTTTTTCAATTTTGTAATCTCTAGGTATAATTCCTAATCTATATACTTTAACCTCTTTTCCTGTAATATCATGCGCTTCATACGGTTTAGGTTTAATGTATTTAGTTATAATGTTATTTTCTCTTGCTATAGTAATTTTTATTTCTTCACCAATATTTAATTCCATAACTTTAACTAGATCACTAAAATCATCTATTTTTTTATCATTAATAGAGGTTATTTTATCTCCTATTTTTAATCCTGCAGCAAGAGCTGTACTATCATTTGTAAAATTATGTATAATTGGCTCATTAACAGCTTTTCCATATGAAAAGAAAAGAAAAGTGAAAATCAATATTGCAAAAATGTAATTTGCTAACGGACCTGCCGCAATAACAAAAGATTTTTGAGATAAGCTTTTATGGTGAAGAGAATATAATTTTTGTTTTTCATTTAGCGTAAGTTCTTTATCATACTGGCTTGCAGCATTTTTATCTCCGTACATTTTTACATAACCACCAAGTGGTAAAATAGAAAATTTCCATCTAGTACCCGATTTATCAGTAAAACCAAAAATTTCTTTCCCAAAGCCAATTGAGAAAATCTCTATTTTTACTCCCACTTTCTTAGCAGCCCAGTAATGACCAAACTCATGAACAAAAACAAGAATAGTCATAACTAGCATGAAAGATAAAAAAGTTGTCACTATTTCCATAAAATCTACCTTAATATGTTATTTATATAATTTTGTGAAAGAATTTTGGCTGATTCAATTTCAGCTATAGTCTCTTCATATTCATTAATTACTTTTCTTGAAGACTTATCTAGTATAGCTTCTATAACTTCAATAATTTGTATAAATTTTATTTTATCTTTAAGAAAAGCTTCAACCGCAATTTCATTAGCAATATTAAAGACTAACGGAGCATTTGTATCTATCTCTGCTAATAATTTATCAAGAGTTTGTAATGATTTAAATAAGCTTTTATCTGGATGAAAAAAAGTCATTTTTTCACATATCGCAAGATCAAAATTATTATATTGATCTATAGTAATTCTATTAGGATAGCTAAGTGCGTATGAAATAGGTATTTGCATATTTGGCAAACTAAATTGTGCTAAGCTTGAACCATCAGTAAAAGATAAAATGGCATGTATTATAGATTCTGGATGTATTAAAATTTTAATTTGGCTTGGTTGCAATGGAAATAAGAAATATGCTTCAATAACTTCCAAACACTTATTCACCATAGTGGCACTGTCTATTGTTATTTTTGCTCCCATTGACCAATTAGGATGCTTTAAAGCTTGTTGCTTTGTAACATATTCTAACTCACTAACCGAATAATTTCTAAAAGGCCCTCCTGAAGCCGTTAAGGTAATATTTTTTATAGCTTTGCAATTTTTATAATCAAATATTTGAAATAATCCACTATGTTCAGAATCAACAGGAATTATTTTTATATTATGTTTTTGGGCCAAATCTTTAATTAATTTTCCCGCACATACTAAACATTCTTTATTAGCCAGAGCAATATTATTTCCTGCTTGTATTGCTTTGATTGTTGGCTCAATTGCTGCCGCACCAACAATTGCCATCATTACTATATCAACTTTAATTGCACATAATTTTTTCATAGATTCTAACGAAGTCACTAATTCAATAGAAGTATGGCTCAAATTGTCTTTTAGTTCCTGATATTTATCACGATTTACAATACAAACATATTTAGGATTAAACTCTTTAGCTTGCCTAACTAATTCTTTAACATTATTGTAAGCAACAAGCACTTCAACTTTAAACTTGTCAGGGTTGCTTCTAATAACCTCTAAAGTGCTTAATCCTATTGATCCTGTAGAACCAAAAATAGAAATAGTTTTAACCATTTAATAAATACCATCATCCTGGTTTTCATCTAAATTTAATAAATTTAAATCTTGGGGTTGAGATTTTTCAGGTTCTGGCTCTGTTTCAACCTGAGAAAAATTAATATCATTAGGATTATAATTACTTCTTTTGAATGCTTCATAAATTGAATTAATTTTGCTTGTAGTTGGCTGACCACTTATATAATCGATTTTCACTAATTTAATTCCGTCAGGTATTCTAAATGGTTTATCACTATAGTTAAGTAATGCTTCTTTCATGAAATCTACAAATATAGGCTGAGCAACAGTTGCACCTGCCTCTCTCGGACCCAGAGATTTTGGCTCGTCAAATCCCACAAAAACCCCGGCAACTAGATCTGGCGTAAAACCTATAAACCATGTATCTTTAGCTTCATTACTAGTACCAGTTTTTCCTGCTAAAGTTTTTCCTAAAGCTCTAAGACTAACAGAAGATTTAGCGTGAGCAACAACACCTTCAAGAAGATTTATAAGCTGATAAGATGAACGTGGATCTGTTACATAGGAGGTTTCTTCTTGAATTTGTGGCACAATCTCCCCATTAGAGTTACAATTAATACATTGTCTTTGATCCCCAACAAATATAAGCTTACCATGACGATCTTGAACTTTATCAATAAAAGTAGGAACTATTTTTCTCCCTCCATTTGCAATAATAGCATACGCATTTGTCATTCTTAACAAGGTAGTCTCCATAGCTCCTAACACCATAGAATAATAAGGTGGAGGATTATGATTTATTCCAAATCTTTTTGCAATTTCAGCAACTTTATTGATACCAATTTTTTGCGCCACCCTAACCGTTATTGGGTTTCTTGATAATTCTAAACCTCTTCTAAATGTTATTGGACCTAAAAAATCATTATAGAAGTTTTTAGGTTTCCATAAGGGAAGTCCAGGTCCTTGTTCTAATGCTATAGGGCTGTCATCAAAAATCTCATTAGGATTAATACCATTTTCTAAGCCTGCTAAATAAACAAAAGATTTAAAAGAAGAACCAGGCTGCCTGAATGCTTGGGTCGCTCGGTTGAATTTACTAGTATCAAAGCTATACCCACCTACTAAAGATAAAACTCTTCCTGTATGTGGATCCATAACAACTATTGCACCATTTACTCTTGGAATTTGTTTTATAGATAGGTTTTCATCCACTATAATAATATCTCCGGGATTAAAAATTTTACTTAATTTTCTCCCTGCTACTGCCCACTTACTATCATTAATATTAAGATTTTTTGAGCTACCATCTATAATACCAATTTTAACCTGCTGATCATTAGAGCTTAAAACTACAGCAAAACTCCAAGGTTTAATATCTATACTATTTTTCTTAATTTCTTTTAGCTTAAGCACCCAATTATCTTCTAAATTTATTTTTTTAATTGCTCCTCTATAACCATATCTTTGGTCATAGCTTATTAAACCATTCTTAAGTGCTCTTTCTGCAATAGCTTGAAGTTTAGGATTCAGGCTTGTTCTCACCATTAAGCCTGATTCGTATAAAGATTTATCTCCATAGATTTGGGCAATTTGTTGCCTAACAGTTTCAGAAAAAAAATCTGCATTAGCCACTTCTGCTCTATCGCGTGCTATTAGCTTAATTGGTTTAGTGATAGCTTTAAGCGCATCTTCTTTATTAACATACTCATCCTCATACATTCTTTCTATCACCCAATTACGTCTTTTTAAGGCTCTATCAATATTTTTATAAGGGTTATAATAGCTTGGGGCTTGAGGCAAAGCCGCTAAGAACGCACATTCTTCTAAAGTTAAATCATTTAATGATTTATTGAAGTAGTTTAATGCTGCTGAAGCAACGCCATATGAACGAGCACCCAAATATATTTCATTAAGATACAATTCTAATATTTTATCTTTAGAGAACACTTGAGTTATACGATAGGATAAAATAGCTTCTTTAATTTTTCTATTTAATGATTTTTCATTAGTTAAAAGAAAATTTTTCACTACTTGTTGGGTAATAGTTGACCCTCCAACTAGATTTGATTTTCCCTGAGTTTTAGAAATAATATTTTTAATTACTGCTCGCAATATTCCCATAAAGTCAATACCAACATGAGAATAAAAATTCTTATCTTCTGCTGATATGAAAGCTTGTTTTAGCATGTCAGGCATATCATTAATTGGCAGAAACAGCCTATGTTCTTTAGCATATTCTTCGAGTAATTTTCCATCAGCAGAATAAAATCTTGTAACGATAGGCGGTTGGTAAACTTCAAGTTGCGAGTAACTTGGAAGATCTTTAGAATTTATATAGAATAGATATATAACCCCAGCTGCAGAAACTATACCCATCCAGAATGTAAAAAATAGCAAGTATTTAAAGATTTTACGCATCTAAATTTCTAACAAACATCGCATTGTCTTGAATAAAGTTTTTCCTTGGTTCAACAGCATCTCCCATAAGCGTAGAAAAAACTTCTTCTGCTTCATCAAAATGATGAACTTTAACCTGAAGTAGAGTTCTAGTTGATGGGTCTAAAGTAGTTTCCCTTAACTGGTCTGCATTCATTTCTCCTAAACCTTTGAATCGCTGGATATGAAGACCTTTTTTTGCATTTTCAAGGCAAGCATTAAGTAATTGAGATGGAGTGTAAATTGTTATTGGCTCGTATTGTTTGAATTGAATTAAGCAATTATCAAAAAATTCTTTTAACTCATGCGAAAGCTTATTTAACGCTATAAATTCAGCTTGTTCCGTCATTAGTTGATTAATTTCTATTTTTTCAGCTAAACCTCGTACCATACGCTTAAGTATACACTTATTTTCTTCATTCTCAAATGACCATATTATTCTATTTTCTAGATGAAATTTATTTAATTTATCAACTAGAATTTGAGTCCTACTCTCTAATTCTTTTTTATCTTCAAAAGTTTGAGAATCAAACAACCCTGTTAAAGCAGCAAACTGCAATACTTCATTAGGAAGTTTATTTCCTAATGTTTGCACGATATGCCCGAACTTATCACATTTCCCTAACAACTCAACAAAACTTTCTGGTAATAAAGTTTTACTTACCCCATAAGTCATAACTGCATTATCCATAACTATACCAGTAAGATAATCTTGAAGAGCTTTTTCATTTTTAAGATAAGTTTCAGAACTGCCTTTCTTAACCTTATAAAGAGGAGGCTGAGCAATATAGAGATATCCTCTTTCGATAACTTCCCTCATTTGTCTATAAAAGAAAGTTAATAATAATGTTCTAATATGAGAACCATCAACATCAGCATCCGTCATTATAATAATTTTATGATATCTAATTTTATCAACATTAAACTCATCTTTACCAATTCCAGTTCCAAGAGCCGTAATTAAAGTGCCGATTTCTTGTGAGCCTAACATCCTGTCAAACCTAGCTCTTTCAACATTTAAAATTTTACCTTTCAAAGGTAAAACAGCCTGAGTTACTCTACTTCTTCCTTGCTTAGCTGATCCACCCGCTGAGTCACCCTCAACTATAAATATCTCACTTAATGCAGGATCTTTTTCTTGACAGTCTGCCAATTTACCTGGGAGATTACTGATATCTAAAGCGCTTTTTCTTCTAGTAATTTCTCTTGCTTTTCTTGCAGCTTCTCTTGCTGTAGCTGCTTCAATAATTTTAGCAGCAATTTTTTTTACTTCATTTGGATGCTCTTCAAACCATTGCTCTAGTTTATTACTTACTAAGTTTTCTACTACTGCTCTTACTTCCGAACTAACTAACTTATCTTTAGTTTGAGAAGAAAACTTAGGATCTGGTAGTTTCACAGAAAGAATACAACTTATTCCTTCTCTCGCATCATCACCTGTAATAGTTATTTTTTCTTTCTTAGTAATTGCTTCTAAATACTTATTAACTACCCTAGTTAAACCGGCCTTAAAACCAATTACGTGCGTTCCTCCATCTTTTTGACGAATATTATTAGTAAAAGATAAGATATTTTCGTGATAGCTGTCATTCCATTGAAGAGCTATATCAACAACTATATTATCCTGAGAACCATATATAGCAATACTTTCATGAATAGGAGTTTTACCTTTATCAATATAGTTAATAAAAGCTTTTGTTCCTCCTTCATAAAATAATTCAACTTGATGGGGATTATCTTCTCTTAAATCTGAAAGAATTATTCTTACTCCAGAATTTAAGAAAGCTAACTCTCTAAATCTATGCTCTAGAATAGAAAAATCATATTCTGTTTTAGAAAAAGTTTCTTTAGAGGCTAAGAAGGTAACTTTAGTCCCCTGTTTATTAACGTTTTCAGCAACTTTTTCAAGAGGAGCAACTGCTACGCCATCTTTAAAGCTAATAAAATATTCAGCTCCATTTTTCCAAATAGTTAAACTTAAATATGAAGATAAGGCATTAACTACAGAAACACCAACTCCGTGAAGACCACCTGAAACTTTATAGGAATTTTGATCAAATTTACCACCCGCATGAAGCTGAGTCATAATAACTTCAGCTGCAGAAACGCCTTCTTCATGCATATCAACAGGAATCCCTCGACCATTATCTTCAACTGACACTGATCCATCTTGATGCAAAGTAACTTTAACACTGTCGCAATAGCCAGCTAACGCTTCATCAACAGCATTATCAACAACCTCATATACCATATGATGCAAGCCTGATCCATCATCAGTATCTCCTATATACATCCCCGGTCTTTTTCTAACCGCTTCAAGCCCTTTTAAAACTTTAATCGAGTCAGCATTATATTCTTGGCTGTTATCAATTTTTCTATCTTCAGTCATCAAAGCATTCCTTAAGTTTAACATCTACTAAAAGCGAAAAAATTATACGGCTTTTAAGGCTTTGTTGCAAGGATAAAATAAAGCACTAAAACGAGCTGTTAAAACAATATAATTTGAGGCCAAGAGAAAATTTATTCAACTTTTTTATTTAAAATTTAAGCAAAAATCAATCAAGCCTAAAATCTATATAAATACAGAGAGTGCAATAAATTTAAATGAATTTGCTTGTTTCAATTATATGAAATTATAGTCTTGACTATATTAATTGATTTGTTATTCTTCCAGTTATCACCGGGGGCGTATGCTTACTAATTGCATTCTGAGATGTACCCTTTAACCTGATCTAGGTAATTCTAGCGGAGGAAGTTGTGGAAATTGAAAATTTTTTTGGGTTTTTAGCCCTTATTACTTCGTTTATTGGTCTTATTCCCCAAATTTATAAAACTTATGTAACAAAATCAGCAAAAGATATTTCTTACCTAATGTTATATAATTTTTTGCTATGTTCTATTTCCTGGACCATTTATGGATATACAACATCATCTATTTTTGTTCTTTCAAGTAACATAGTTGGCACCATTACAACCATAATCTCAATCTTACAAAAAAAATATTATGATAGTCAAAAATTATTTTAACCAAGCAAAATCCATTCTTTGCTTAAATGGAGATTTACCAGAAAAAGATTTTTTTGACATTAATAAAAAAATTATAGCTGCAGATGGCGCTACAAATACATTAATTAAAATGGGATTAGAACCTGATTACGTTATTGGAGATCTTGATAGTTTAACTCCTAACCTTATTAGTAAAAATAAAATAATCTATACTCCCGATCAAAATAAAACTGATTTTGAAAAATCTTTAGAAGTTCTAAAATCTAAAGATTTACTTCCAAGCATTGTATGCGGAGTTAATGGTGGAGCTTTAGATCATATATTTTTTAATTTAAACGTTATAATTCAAAATGATTGTTTTTTCTATTCTCCACCTTATGTAGGAATTGTTATAAGCTCATCCGCAAACCTTAATTTACAAATTGGCACCAGAATTTCTATTTTTGGATTTAATGCTAAAGTAAACTCTACCGGCTTAAAATGGGAATTAGATAAAACTAAACTAAATTTTCCTGGGTTTAATTCTCTCTCAAATGTTATTATCTCTTCAAATGTAGAAATTACAGTATTATCAGGAAAAATTTTAATTATTTTTTCTGATATTTATTAGAGCTTGAAATAGTAATTTTAATAAAATTAAATCAAATTAAGATTTTTTAAAAATTTTAATTAATGAAAAATATTTTTGCCATTATATTTTATTTATTATTTTCTTTTGGTTCATCTGCAGAAGAAAAAATTGCTGGCTTAAGCATGCTTGAGTGGCCACCATATGAAGGAGCTCACCTGGCCTGAGAAGGAGCTCATACTGTCGTGATTAGGGAAGCTTTCAGCACCATCGGATATAAACTTAAAGCTGGCTTCTTTCGATGGGTAAGAAGTATTGAGGAAGCAAAAAACTCAAAAGAATATATAGGCTATTATACTAAATATTATTCACCTGAAGTTGAAAAAAATTTTTATTTTTCTGATCCTATCTGGTTTGCACCCGTTGGATTCGTTGAAATAAAATATAACCCTATGAATTGGGAAAACTTTGATGATTTAAAAACTACGAGATTGGCGTCATTGATGGACATGTAAACGGAGAACCATTTGATTCTATGGTTGCAAAAAAAGAGATTAAAGTCCAAGTAGTCAGTACTTGACTTATATGAAGTAAAGAAGGTACTTTCAGGTAAGATTATCGCAGCAGTAATTGATCCTAATATTAGACTATTTAATTAAAAATGATCCAAGTTTAAAACGCGCCGATAAAATTCTTCAAATGAATTAAAAAACTCTTTTTATCCCTAAACATTAGGCTGCTTTTAGAAAAACCGAAGAAGGAAAAAAATTTAGATCTATTTTTAATGAAGGATTGAAAAAAATTAATGCTCAAAAAATAATATTAGATTACTTCAAAAGAATGAAATAATAATGAGCAATATTAGCTATTATTATACTTAAAAACTATAAGGTAATAAAAGATTTTTATAATAAACAGCAAGACCAAGCAAAAAGATTATATAATTATATTTTACCTTTGATACCCCTTTTGCTTGGTATAAGCAGAAACATTTGGCTGATTATCTATAATATTATCGCTGTCTCTACTTAATGTTCTTTTCATGTTCTCAAAGATTGAAGACATTTTGCTACTAGTAGTTTGATGTAGATCAACAGCTTTATCTTTCAGCTCTTTGGTAATATGAAAAACTTTATCACTAACTTCTTTTACACTACGCCCTGCGGCACTCCCTGCTATATGACTAATATCATGAGCTACATCTTTACTTCCACTTAATATTATACTAGCACCAGCAATAGTTTTACTTGCAACCTCAGCAACTTTTTTTCTATGCTGCTCGGGCGATCTTTCAATTGCAAGATCACTTAATCCTAACACTGCATTCATCATTAAACTTGTTTCTTTAACTTCAGAGCGAACATTTTCACGATTTCCTTTTAGTAAAGCTTCTTTAATAGCATCAGCTTTAGAGAAATCTGAGTTAACTTTTTTGGCTATATCATCTAATGATCTTGAAGGTTCTGCATTTAACCCCGATCTCAAACCTTCTGATCCTCCATCAAAAGCGCTTTTAGCTACATCTTTAACATGCTCTACAAAGGGATCTTTAATTTGGGTCTTAATTTGATCTTTTATCTCACTTTTAAAACTTTCTTTAGCAACTCTAAGAGCTGAAGTTATCTCACTTTGAATTGGAAACCTTTTTGCAATAGTATTTTTTGCTAACGTTGTTACAACCTTTACTCCTGTTTGAGCAATATTCCTCATAGTCTGCTTCACTTTTACAAATATTATATTAAAGATAATAATTATATTTTATATAATTATTTTATATTTTAAAACCTAAACTTGCTTAAATATATAAAAAAGAGAAACTTCATACTAAAGAAATTGGCACATTATAATAACAAGGCCAACAAAAATAGAAATAAGATAACCAGATTTTAGCTTAAGTATTGGATAATATAAATTATCAAATTTTTTCACATATAATAAGTATATAGGAAGCAATATAGCTATTACCACCAATATCATTCCTGCAAAACTCAAAAGCTTAACAAATGCATTAGGCACAATAATTGCAAGAATATAAGCAGGACCTATAGTTAGAATGGCAGAAATAACTTTTTTAATGAAAGAATTTCTTACCTTGATTATGTTGTAAAAATAATCATCTAATCCCACTCCTATACCTAATACAGAAGTAATAATTGCTAGTAAAGAAATCCACCATATAATAATTTGAACAAATGACCATTCTGCAATTTGACTTAAAACCTTTATAAGCTCTCCCACCTCCACACTACCACCAACCATTTTTTGATAAAAACTATTGTTATTTTGATATACTGTTGAAAGCAAAGTACAGGTCCATGTTATATAAATTAAAGCTGGAATCAGACTTCCCCAAAAAAATGCTTTTTTGAGCATTTTAGAATCATTATCACAAAACTTAGTTAAAGTATGAAAGATTACCTGAAAACCAAAAGCTGTAAATGTAATTGGTATAATAGTTTTCCAGTTTGCAATATCATGAAAACCAGAGACAAACAAAGGCACGTTATGCCAATTGATCGTTACTATCAAACCAATCATTAACAGAGCAATAACAATCAATAAACCTATAAATAATATTCTATTTACATAATCAAGGATCCTTAAGGGCAGCATAAGCAAAAGTAAAGCCCCAATGGTATAAATTTGGGCCACATTATTAAATAAAAATTCTTGTTTTAACCACGATTCTAGCATTTTCTGTAGCACTGAAGAACCAGCGTAAATATAAACGGATAAAAGTGTGTAAGAAAGAACTTTAAAGCTGCTGGTTCCAATCACTTCAGCAAGCCTACCTGAAAATTTCCTAGCAAGATTGCCAAGCTGCATTCCTTCTCCGGCTTGAAGATTCAATTCAATATTGGCTAGTGATGTATAGTAAATCACTGACCATAATAACATCATTAATATTATACTAGGTATTATACCAACTTTCGCTAATAGCATTGGCAAAGCTATCATACCACTGCCAATACAAGTCGCTGAAATCAGCATTATAGCGCCAGTTTGTTTTTTCATAGCTTGATTCTAATGTAAAGGTAAAAAAAGAGCGCTCCTGTTTGAGCGCTCCTAGTGAATAGTTTCTAACGTTTTGAGAACTGGAAGCGCTTACGAGCTTTTTTCTGCCCATATTTTTTACGTTCAACTGTTCTTGAATCTCTAGTTAAGAATCCTGCTTTGCTTAATAACACGTGCAACTCAGGAGCATATTGGTCTAATGCACGGCTAATACCATGTCTAATAGCACCAGCTTGTCCACTAATTCCACCACCTTTTACTGTACACATAATATCATATTGGCCAGAAGTTTTAGTTTCCACGAAAGGTTGTAGAAGCCCTATTCTATGCGCAGGACGTGGGAAGTAATCTTCAAAAGCTCTTCCATTGATTGTTATTTTACCATTACCCGGCTTAATCCAAACTCTTGCAACGGCATCTTTTCTTCTGCCTGTACCATAAGAACGACCAAGTGAGTCAATATTCGGTTTTCTTACAACTTCTTGCTTTGTGATTAGCTGGCTTTGTAATTCACTCAATGACATAATTAATCCTTTTTATTTTTTAAATTCATATTTGCGAAATCAAAAACTTCAGGTTTTTGAGCTTCATGTGGATGAGAATTTCCTGCATAAACATATAAGTTAGAAAGTCTTTTTCTTCCCATAGGACCTTCAGCTAACATTCTTTCAACTGCTTTTTCAACCACTCTTTGAGGATGCTTACTAGCTAAAATCTTTCCAGCTGTAGTCTCCTTAATTCCACCAAAATATCCAGTGTGACGATAATAAATTTTTCCGTCTTTCGTAGCTGCCTTGTTACCAGTTAAACAAATCTTATCGGCATTAATAATTATTATATTGTCACCACAATCTTGGCTTGGTGTATAAGTTGGTTTATGTTTACCAGCTAAAATCATCGCAACTTTAGCAGCTAATCTACCAAGAACAACGTTTGTAGCATCGATCAACAACCATTTTTTGTCTACTTCAGACAATTTCATTGAATAAGTTTTCATCGATTTTATTGCAACCTTATTACATTAAATTTAATTAGAGGCTATAAAATAAGCTAAATTACTCCTATTTGTCAATGTTTTTTATTATTACTATAAAATAAATTTTTATTATTTTGCTTGTCGTCTATTTTTTAAAAATTCAATTGATAAATTTAGAGCCTGTTGATTAATTGAATGACCAAGATTTTTTATCACATGCTCTTCATGTAACAATCCTACTTTTTCTAAATCTTTAGCAGCTTGATAATGCCTGTCTATTGTTACCACTTCATCTTGCTCACCATGGATTAAGCAAATAGGAGGAGAGGACTTTTTTTCTTTTTTAATTTCCTCTGGCTTAATTAAAGCACCTGAAAACCCAATCACACCAAAACAATTCTCCTCTAATCTAGGAGCTAACTGAAGTGCCATCATTGAACCTTGAGAAAAACCTATAAGAACTAAATCTTTATAATGCAAGTTGAATTTTTCTAAATTTTCATCAATATATTGCTTTAAGATAGGCAAAGCAATTTGCACTCCTTGATATAGTTTATCTGGATTATAATCTTTTAAGCTAAACCATTGATATCCCATTGGATACATATCATATGCAAATGGAGCATTAGGAGAAAGAAAAACTGCACTAGGAAAATGTTCACTATATTCTTCAGCAAGCGAAATAAGATCATGCCCAT
Source organism: uncultured Rickettsiales bacterium (assembly GCA_964627795.1). GTDB lineage: Bacteria > Pseudomonadota > Alphaproteobacteria > Rickettsiales > CANDYO01 > CANDYO01. The sequence goes on from CAZVLF010000001.1 coordinate 76,713, forward strand.
CTGATCCTACCCCATGAAGAAATATAAATAGTTTGTCAGGTTTTTTAATGCCAAATGGCAATTTAAATGGTCCAGATAATTTTAATGTCATAAATTCTCCTAATTAAAATACATATATAATTTTTTTCCGTTATTTTTTAACCATAACTTTGCCTGAAAATATTCAGGCATTAGTTGATATACTAACTTCCAAAATTTAGGGCTATGGTTCATTTCTTTAAGATGGCATAACTCATGAATCACCACATATTCCATCACTTCTCTTGGCGCTAAAACCAATCTCCACGAAAATGATAAGTTCTTAAATGAGCTGCAACTACCCCATTTAGTTATAGTATCTTTTATATCTACTCTATTATAAGATACCCCAAGCTTCGCAGCATATTTTACCAACAGCTCTTTTATTTCACATTTAGCAATATATTTTAATTTCATCATCAGGATGTTTTCAAGCTTTTCTTCCTTAACAAGATAAGAAACAAAAACACAATTATCTTTTATTTCAACTAATGAATCTAAATTTAAACAGTCTCGAATTAATTTATGCTCTTCACCTAAAATTGAAATGATTTCTAAATTTTTATTCTCAATTTTTTTTATTCTACTTCTTAACCATTCTTCTTTTTTAAGCAGAAAGCTATAACCTTTTTCAAATTGTACATAATAAGGAAGAACTAATTCAACTTCACCATTTAATTTAATTTTTAGCTTTATGTTTCTAGCTCTTGCATGGCGCTGAATTTTTATAATAATCTGGTCTTCTCCTTCACCTAAATAAATAAATTTGTCTTCATTAGATTGATGTTTAAAAATAGAAAAAAACAATTATTCCTGATTCCTTTTAAAATACAAAATTGATAGCATTTTATTCCAATAAAAACAATCTAGTTCAAAGTAAAACTATATTTTATCTTGCTAAAAATAATAAATTTATATAAATTGCTTAGTTACCAAGATTCTAATTTCTCTATAAAATTAGCAATCCAACTCCTTCAACAAATTTATTTAGTAAATATAATTATGGTAAAAACTAGCAAAAACATTTTAACAAAAATATTTTATTTAGTGTCACTAATACTCATATCTGTATTTACTATTTATCAATATAATTCTTATAAATTTAATAAAGCTCTTGAATTATCTACTCAATTTCCACAAGGCTATTGGGAAGACAAATATAAGAATGTTCCAATTAAAGATAAATATAAGGTTGTTTTTGTTACAAGTGCAGGAGGAGAATATAGTTATAGTGAGTATTTCAAATATGCAGCTGAAAAAATGGGCTGGGAAGTTAAAATATACTCAGATAACACTATAGGTTATGAGGAGGAAATAATTAACTTTGATCCTGATATGATTTTATTCACAGATTTTACTAATTCTTTTGTAAAGAATGCTCACTTAAAAGACTATAAAATAGTCTCTCATCGATCAAGAAAATATTTAGCACGATTTATTCCTCTTAATGTTAGTAAATATTATAGAAATCATATATCTAAATGGAATCCTTACAAATTAAAAAAAGAGTCAAGAGAATTATTTAACTACACCCATGGTATACTAACCTTTGATCAAGAGTTAGGTTATTTTGCAGAAATTGCAAAGCGTAATAAAAAACCCTTTTATGGAACTGGCATTTATTGCAATGCTCCAGCTTTAGAAAACTTACCTGCAGAGCCAAGAAAACTTTTTTGGGGAGGAATGTCATGGGATAACACGCGTAACTCAAAAAGATATAAGAAATTAATTAACCTTTTAAGTGAAAATATTCCTATAAGAATGTACGGCCATTATAGTAAATTTTCTTATCTTAAACCTTTTGTGTATGGGGGTTTTATTCCAGCTGGAATGCAGAATATTGAACTTATCAGGAAAAACGGGATATATTTATTAACACATAGCAATTTCCATATAAAAGCTAGCAATCCATCTCTTCGACTATTTGAGGCAGCTACTGCAAATGTACCTATTATTTCAGATAAGCATCCATTTGTAATAAAACATTTTGGCGATAGCGTTTTATATTTTGATCATGAGGCAGATGCTCAAACCATGTATAATCAAATTAAAAAGCATGTTGATTGGATTTTAGCCAACCCAGAGAAAGCCAAAAAAATGGCAAGCAGAGCACATAAAATATTTTTAGATAATTTTACCATAGAAAGAGATTTGATTAAAATTGCTAAAATGCACGAATATATACTTATGAAAGAAAAGGAAATGGATCTAGACGCTCCTTTAACTTATTAAAATTTAATTTTTAAGATGGTATATATAAGCCATCTTAAGAACCACACTTAAATATAAACAGCCCCTTAATCTATATTACCGCCGAAAGCCTCAAATAAACTCACTGAAGAAGTTAGCTTACCTAAAGAACTATTAATAAGCTCACACTCAGCTAAGAGCCAATTCTTTCTAGCCTCAACAAGCTCAAATAAATTTATTCTTCCAGTTTTATATTGCTTATTAGCTAAATTATATTTTTTACTTAAAGCCCTTTCATATTCTTGAGCCTGCTTATAGCTTAAAGCATTATTTTTTTTTGCCTCTAAAGCAGTTAAGCCTTCAGCAAAGGCTTTTCTTATTGTTAACTGATAATCTACTTCTGCTTGAGATTTATCTGCTTTGGCAATCCCTAATATGCTTCCTTTCTTTCCAAAGTCAAAAGTCTGAAAATTTAATTTTCCTGCTATTGATTGATCTTGAGATTTCTTCTCAAAAAGATTGCTTGAGTGATTACTATTATAGCCAAATGCAGAAGCTATAGAAATTTCAGGGAAATAACTTGCTCTTGCAACTTTTATATTATATTTAGAAGCTTCAAGTATTTTTTCTGCAGCAATAATATCTGGGCGTTTCAAAAGCATTTTTGAAGATATTTCTTCTTTTAACTTAGGATCAGTAATTGATGCTATATTACTTGTTCTAGATATAATTGACTCTGCCACATCTTTACCTATTAAAACAGCTAATGCTTTTTCCTGAGCAAATAATTCTTGCTTCATTTCAATCAACTGCATATAAGCCTTATTCATCATCACTTGATAATTATAGATTTCTTCTTCACTTGCCTGACCAATTTCACCTTGTTTAAGTTTAAGTTGATAAAGTTTTTTATTTAGCTCATAAACTTGATTTAATAAATTTATTTTATTATCTAAAGAGATTAGATTAAAATATCCTTTAGTTACCTCACTAGCGATAGTTATTTTCACTGCTTTTTTAGTAGATTCTAAAGCTGCTAGCTGATTTTTGGCTGCTTTATTAGCGGCAGCCATTTTTCCCCAAATATCAATTTGGTAGTTAAAAACCACTCCTAAATTAAAGATATTATATGTCTCATGTATAGGAGCGATATATAAATTATCACTATCTCTTTGTTTTACTGCAGATCCATGAATATTTATAGTAGGCAACCTATTAGCAGATGATATACCTAAATTCATTTGCGCTTTGTTAACATTTATCATTGCTGTTAAAACATCAGCATTTGAAATTAAAGCCTCCTTAACAACCTGGTTTAAACTTGGATCGTTAAATTTTTCCCAAAATTGATCAATCTCATTTATTTCATTTTTTGCATCAACTTTGTTTGCTTTATGAGAGCAACCAAATATAATCAAGAAAAATAAAACTACTAAAAATTTTTTCATTAATGCCCTACCGAACTTTTTTCATTTAAATCTACTTTACTAATAAGTGGAATAAGTATAGCAACTCCAAAAAATAATAATGCTATATAGAAAAACACTTGATTAAACGTCATAACATAAGCATCTCTTAGTGCCATTTTATATATTCCTGAAAGTGCTGACCTTGCTGGATCAAAATAATTATTTAAAAAGTAATTCTGCTCACCTATATTAAGCATCTCCAAAGCATTAAAATTAGTTTGGTCAATAACTTCTCTGAAATGGAGATAATTCTTTTTAGTCCAATTTTGTAAACAAGTATTTGAAACTGCAAGCCCAATAGCCCCACCCAAATTGCGCATAAGATTATATAAACCACTAGCTGTTTGAATTTCTTGTTTTGGTAGTGTTGCAAAAGCAAGGCTAGTAATCGGAAGAAAACAAAACATTAAGGAAAACCCTCTAACGGCCTGAGGCCAGAAAAACTCATAGAAACCTGATTCGCTGGTTATATTTTGGTTCATTAAACAACTAATACCAAATAAAATAAGCCCTATAAATAGCAATAATCTTAAATCTATTTTTTTAGACAATATTCCAGCACAAGGAGCAGAAAAAAGTTGAAACAACCCTGTTACAAATAAATATTCACCTATTTGCATACTATTTAAACCTTTAATTGAACCTAAGAATATAGGTATTATAAATACTGCTGAAAAAAGCCCCCAACCTAACGCAAAACTTAGTATACAGCTTATGGTAAAATTTTTATCTTTAAAAGCATATAAATTAATTATTGGATTAGAAGTTTTTAACTCATGCCATATTACAGCGATAAAGCTTACTAAAGATATTATTGCTAAAAAAAGAATTAAATTACTCTCAAACCACTGTTTTTTAGCTCCTTCCTCTAAAATATATTGAAATGTTCCAAGCGATAAAGAGATGAGAATTATACCTATAAAATCAATATTTTTAAGCAAAGACAAATTTGGCTGATCAAAATTGACAAGCTTATAAACTGCAATTGCGACAATAATTCCTGGAATTATATTTAAAAGAAATAAGTAATGCCAAGAATAATATTCGGTTATATATCCACCAAGAACAGGCCCTGCAATAGGTGCAATTGTAACAACTAAACCAATTACAACTGTTACCATTGGCCTTATTGCTACTGGGAAAATAACAAAAATAGTTGCAAAAACTGTTGGGATCATACATCCACCGAAAAATCCTTGCAAAGCTCTAAACAATATCATTGATTCTAAATTCCATGATAAAGCACATGCAAAACTCATAATAGTAAATCCAATACAAGAAACACTAAAAACTATTCTTGTAGAGAAAGCTTTTACTAGCCATCCTGTAAGCGGAATTACCGCAACCTCAGCGATAAGATATGATGATTGAATCCAGTTTATTTCATCCTGAGTGGCAAGTAATCCAGCCTGAATTTCCTTCAATGAACTGGCAACAATTTGAATGTCTAAAACTGCCATAAACATTCCTAGCACCATACATACAAAAGCAATCCACTTAGAAAAATCTACTTTTTTATTATCGCTTATTATATTTTCCATCCACCACCTAAAGCTTTAATTAAATTAGTTTCAGAAATTCTTATTTGTAAAATTATTTCATTTAACTCTTTAACATTATTAAGTTGATTAATTTTCTCATTAATTAAATTAGCCTGATCAATTATTCCTGCGTTAAATTGATTGAGTTTTACTAAGTAATTATGCCTAGCATTCTCAACCACTTTATCTTGAACTTGTTGCTGATTTTTAGTTAAAATTAGCTCTAAAAGCTGATCTTCCACTTCTTTAATAGCATTTAAAACTGATTTACGATAGTTTGCAACTGCAACCTCATAATTGCTTTTTGCATTTTTTAGTTGAGCTCTTTTTGCTCCTCCATCTAATATCCCTATAGCAATTTGTGGACCAAATGACCATGTATGAGAAGGAAAGTCTAGCAGGTTTTTCCAACCATTCCCTTCTTTTACTGAAGTTAAGCCTAAAGAAAAGCTAGGAAAAAATGCTGTTTTTGCTACACCAATTTCTGCATTTGCTTGCTCCACCAACTTCTCACTGTTAATAATGTCAGGTCTTCTTAATATAAGATCAGAAGGCAAAAATACTGGAAAAACTATATTATAATCTATTTTACTTTTTTTCTTTTCTAAAGAAAAACTTGCTGGTGATTCACCTACCAAATATGCAATAGCATGTTCATATTTAGATCTTAAAATTTTATTATCTAAAGCAGCTATTTTAGCCGAACTATACTGATTTTCAGCATTATTTATATCCCAATCCTGCGCGAGACCAACTTTAAATCTATTTTGATAATATTTAACTATTTCATAATTATATTTTTCTATTTTTTCTAAAAGTTTTTGGTTCAAATCAGCAATAATTAACATAAAATAATATTGAGCAAGCGAAGTTTGCATTGATAACTTTATATTATCTAGGTTAGCTTTACCTGCTAAAGAAAACGCCTTGTTTGCTTTAATATTATTAGAAACCTCTCCCCATAAATCTAATTCCCATGAAGAATTTAAACCAACTGAATGATAATTATTAACATTGGCTTTATTGCTTGTATTTTTTTCTTTATTTCTAGTTAAGCTGTAATTTGATGATACATCTGGGAAATAGCTAGATTTTGCATTATCAATTAAAGAGATTGAAGCTTGGTAAGAGTGGTACGCTGAAATAATATCTTGATTATTTTTATTTAGCTTTTCTATCAAATTATTTAAAAGCTCATCATTATATATTTCCCACCATTGATCATGATAACTTGGGCTTGAGCTTTTAGCTTCTTTCCAAAGAATTTTTCCTTCTTTAAACTCAGAAGAGATATCTTTTATGATTGGCCTTTTATATTCAGGTCCTAATGAGCAGCCAACAATAAAAGCAAAAAATAAACAAGCTAAATAATTCATATAGTAGTCCGTACTTATACAAACATTATATATCAAATATAAGTATGGTATAGTATTTAATTATAATACTTGTCCTTTAAAAAGCTAATTAAGCTTAATTTCCTGTATCTTCTTTGATGTTAGCTAGTCGTTTAAGAGATTTTATTTCAATCTTTTAATGGTAAAATTATTCTTGTTAAGAAAATATTTTAAAAAAATTATACTTGAATAATTTATAATCTTTTAGAGGTTTTAATAAAAAAAGCCGCCAACATGTATGGCGGCTTTTAGTGAAAATAATAGCTTTAGTTTATTGAGCTAAAGCTTTTTTAGCTTGTTCAACCACTGCTTCAAATGCAGCAGGCTCTTTAACTGCAAGATCAGCAAGAACTTTTCTATCTAATTCTATGTTGGCTTTATTTAAACCATTAACAAATTGAGAATAAACCATGCCATGTTGACGAACTGCAGCATTAATTCTTTGAATCCACAATGCGCGGAAGTCACGCTTACGTGCTCTACGATCACGATAAGCATAACGCAATGCTTTTTCAACTTTTTCAATTGCTACGCGGAAACAATTTTTAGCTCTTCCACGAAAACCTTTAGCTAATTTTAATATTTTTTTGTGACGTTTTTTGGAGACTACTCCACTTACTGCGCGAGACATAAATTAACCCTCCAACTATCTAAATTTTTTACCATAAGGCATGAACTGCATAACAATTTTACGATCTGATTCGCATAAGATTGTTGTACCACGCTGTTCACGAATTTGGCTGGCTGATCTTTTTCTCATTCCATGCTGTTTACCAGCTTGCGTACCACGCGCTTTACCACTTGCAGTGAAAGAGAATCTCTTTTTAGCACTGCTATTTGTTTTCATTTTTGGCATTTTGTTCCTCTTTATAAATAGATAACATAAAATCAGTAGACTAGGCATGCCTAAAAAGCCACACTACTGCAAAAAGGAGAATTATATATAAGTTTGATTAAAATTCAAGACGCTTTTTATATTTTCTTAAAAACGCCGCTTCTATCTTTAATTTTAATTAATTGGTCTTCAAAATCGTTTAATATTTCAGTTGAGCCTAGGAATAAATATCCTTTAGGATTCAAAACATTCATTATATTAGTTAAAACTTTTCTTTTTTGAAATGAGTCAAAATATATTAAAATATTACGTAAAAAAATTACATCAAACTTACCAAATTTTTCTAAATCATTCGTAAGGTTATATTGAGAAAATGATATATATTTTTTAATTTCATCTTTTATTTGCCAAGCTTTATCAATTTGGTTAAAATATTTTATTAGTAAAGTTATAGGGACACCTCTTTGAACTTCAAATTGGTTATAAATTCCGCTTTTAGCTTTTTCAATTGCCTGATGGGAAATATCAATCGCTGTAATCTTAAAATTATTTTTATAATTATTATTTTCAAATAAACTCATTGCAAGAGAATAAGGTTCTTGTCCTGTAGAACAAGCAGCGCATAGAATATTTAAGGTGCCATCTGAAGAAGATTTTTGCTTAAAATCATTTATTACATCATTATTTACTATTTCAAAAGGATATCTATCTCTAAAAAAAGATGTTTCATTAATAGTCAGATTATCAACTATATCTGTTACCATTTGCTCGTTATTATCCATCTTTACTGCTGAAATAAGATCATCTAACGTCGCTAAATTATACTTCTCCAAAAGTGGCTGTAATTTAGTTATTATCACATAAAATTTTTCAGGTGTAAAAACCACTCCTGATCTTTTTTTCATTAAATCAGCTATATAATGAAGATCAGAAAGAGTTTTATCCATATTTTAAAATCCTCTCTCTAAATAATATGCTATTTTGTGTAATGGTAAAATAGCTGAGCATATTCCAGCTTTAGCTACAGCTCCTGGCATTCCCCATACTACGCTTGTATCTTTATCCTGCGCTATTACAACATTTCCTTTTTCATACATTTCTGTAGCACCTTTCTGACCGTCATTACCAATTCCAGTTAGCACCAACCCAATTGCATTAATGCCTGCTTTTGCAATACTTCTAAACATAGGATCAGCCGAAGGACGACAAAAATTTTCTGGAGGACCATCATTTAAATGAGCAAAAATCTTAGAACCTTTTTTTTGCAATTCAAGATGACAGTTTCCTCCTGCTAAATATATTGTACCGGGTATTAATTGCTCTCCTTCTTCTGCAATTTTACAATTAATTTTGTCAAGGCTATTTAAGTTATCAACTAATAGAGAAATAAAATCATTCTTAATGTGCTGAGTAACAACTATTATATTTTCACTTAAAAACTTATTAGATAATCCTCCAAAAACTTCCATTAAGGCTCTTGGCCCCCCTGTAGAACAGGCTACCGCAATTACTTCAGGAGAGACAACCTCATGCTTTGGCACAGCTAAATTTATATATTTATTAGGCTCTGTATTTCTTTCTAATGTTATTTCATTTTTGCTTCTTTTAGAAAATAGCATTTTAATTTTGATTAAAAGGTTATTAGTAAATTTGTCTATTTCTTCATGCGATTTAGGTTTCTCTATATAATCTGCCGCCCCTAGTGATAAAGCTTTTACAGTATAAAAAGACCCATTTTGAGCCAAAGAAGAAACAACTAATATTTTAATCTCAGGTTTTATAGAAAGAATTTTAGGAATGGTGTCTATACCGTCTAAAATAGGCATTTGAATATCTAATAAAATAAGGTCAATTTCATCTTTATTATATTTGAGCTTTTCTATCGCTTCTTGGCCATTATGAGCTTTTTCTACCACCTTTATTAAGAATGATTCATTAAGTATTCTTTCAAGAAGGCTTACAACCACCTTAGAATCATCAACTATCATTACTTTAACAAGATTTTCCTTCTCTTTAAGATCATTCATTGAGGATTCCTGTCATTATTAATTTCTCTCTTAAAACATCTCTATCAAATGGCTTCATTATATATTCATTAACATTATACAACAATGCTTCCTGAATTTTTTCCATTTCGTTTTCCGTTGTACAAAATATTATAACTACATTATTATTATTCTCATTCTTCTTAAATTCTTTTACAAATTCTATACCATTCATAACTGGCATATTCCAATCAAGTAAAATAAAATCAGGTTTCCTTTTTGAGCATAATTCAAGCGCTTCTTTTCCATTAGAAGCTTCCATAGACTCAAAATTAAGCTCTTTCAGCATTTTAATAATTACTTTTCTTACTACACTTGAATCATCAACCGTTAAACCTAATTTCATATTATTTCTCCATTAATGCATTCAATACTTTACTAATGTCAAGAACAACTATTAGGTCTTGGTTGAAAGGGAATATACCTAAAGAAACTTCTTTCCAAAACTCACTTAAATTTTCAGGATTATGGATTAAATCATCCGTAGGGACAGAAACAACTGATCCTACATTATCAACAACTAAACTAAAAAGCTCACCTCTATATTCAACTACAACGCACATATTTTTTTCAACATCGCATTTATCTTCAATCTCAAGAAGAACTCTTATATCTAAGGCTGTTACAATTCTTCCTCTTAAGTTAAGAGAACCCAATATTTCTTTTCTAGTTAAAGGTATAGGGTTTATCTTTTGCGGCATTAAAACATCAATAACATAATCTGCAGCAATACCAAATAATTGTGGCCCTATTTTCATAGTAACAAACTGATGAATATTGTTGCTCTCATTATTTTCAATTATTTTTTGCATTTTTAACCCAATTCATTAATTAATGAAAATACTAAAGGAAATAATTCACTTTGATTAGTTTTACTAACTACGTGCCTTATTCCTACTTCTCTAATTTTTTCTTGATCCGATAAAGAATCTAAATTTGATGTTAAAGCTATTATTGGTATATCTCTAAAATTTTTATCTTCCTTAATAATTTTAGCAAATTCAATTCCACTTAATCTGGGCATATTAATGTCAGTAATAATTATATCTATTTGTTCTAATTTAAGAATATTTAATGCTTCATCAACGTTTTTAGCTGTAACTACTGCAAATCCTTTCTCACCCATTTTAATAGCAACTAGTTTTCTAAAAAATGAACTATCATCGACCATTAGAATTTTACATTTTTTCCCTTTTGGCAGATTTTTTACTTCAACCTGAGAACCTAAAAACACATATTCAAAAATTTTGTTTATATCAACTAAATCCATAGTTTTTCCTGCTAGCACAATTGCAGAAAGATCGCTTTCCTCAAATGTAGTATTATCTTCTATATCTTGTTCCACTACATCTATTATTTCCTCAACCATTAAACCAAGAATATGTTCATTTCCATTAAACACTACCACTGGAACCATACCCTTATTAGGAAGATCATTATCATTTAATTTTGCAAGATACATTAAAGAATTTCTATATTGTATGACTGGTTTCTCACCTGCATATTCAATTTTATTAACATCTATTTCTTCTAATCTTGATACCAGTTCTAAAGGTATAGCTTTTAATGAATTTCGAGATTTTAAGACTAAAAAGCTTGAAAGCTTTTTATCAGCTTTTAAAAGCTGTTCACTATCAGATACTTGTGCATTATCTATTTGGTTTGAAGTGTTGAGAAACTTCACTACACCAGCCAAATCCATAATCATTATAATCTCACCATTACCTAAAAGCGTATTACCTGAATAAACGGGTATGGATTTAATCACTTTCGACACTGGTTTAAGAACAATCTCTTCAGAATCATATATTCTGTCTACAATAATACCAAAACTTACTCCATTAATTTCACAAACAACAATAAAACCATTTATTTTATCTTTATTTGAATCAAGCTTAAGAATCTCACTTAAAGAAACTAATGGTAGCAGCGTATCCCTAAGTCTTAACACTTTATGATCATTAATTTCTTCTATTACATATCCAGAAGCTTCGCCAACTCTAACCATTTCTAACACATTAATTTGAGGAATTCCAAATTTCTGTGCACCAGATTCAACCACTAAAACGGGCATTATAGCTAAAGTTAGCGGTATTTTAATTGAAAAAAACGACCCTTTACCTTCAATTGATTTAAGATCAACTGTACCTCTTATTGCCTCGATATTAGTTTTAACAACATCCATTCCAACTCCTCTACCTGAAACAGCCGTCACTGCTTCAGCAGTAGAAAACCCTGCACGAAAAATAAATTGGGTAGCTTGTGTATCACTCATTGCAGCAAGCTCTTTTTCGGTAGCAAGCTTATTTTTTAACACCTTAGCTTTAATTTTTTTAATATTCATCCCTCTTCCATCATCAGTTATTTCTATGATGATATGTCCACCCTGATGGTAGGCTTTAAGGGTAATAGTTCCCTCTGGTGGTTTTCCTGCAGCAATTCTCTCTTCCAAAGGCTCAATTCCATGATCAGCTGAATTTCTAATCATATGCATTATTGGATCTTTAATAGATTCTATTAGCTGTCGATCAAGTTCAGTTTCTTCACCAATCATTACTAATTTTATTTTCTTATTTAATTCTTTTGATAAATCCCTTACCAAGCGTGGTAGTTTCAGCCAAGCATTGCTTATTGGTTGCATTCTTGTAACCATGACTGTTTCTTGTAAGCTTGAGGTTATAGTGTTAAGACGCTGAAGAGGAGCAGAGTATCGAGAATCTCGTATAGTACGGTCCAATTGAATTAGCTGATTTCTATTTAATACCAATTCACTAACAATTTGCATAAGATTTTCTAAAACATCTACATGAACTCTAATGGTTTGATTTGTAAGTTGTTCAGATTTATTTTGATTAGCTTCAGAAGAAGAATTTTCTTGGGTAGTTTGGTTAGAAACTTCAACCAAATCATTTTTGTCAACTGGCTTTTGCGCGCTATCAATCTTATTTTCATTAAGAATATTTATTTTTTCTTTTTCTTCTTTTTTACCATCTTTTTCTGCCACAAGGGAAGATGGAACTTGATTAGCTGCATTATTTAGTTTAATAATTAAGCTACTATAATCATTATCTGGCTCTTTGCCATGCTCGCTTATAAAACTCAAGAAAGTCTTAATAACATCAATAGATTCTAGAACTAAAGAAATATTATTAGAGTCTACTGATAGCTGCTTATTACGCAACTTATCCATTATATTTTCACCAGCATGAGCAACTGAAGCAAGCTTATTTAATCCTAAGAAACCACACGTACCCTTTATCGTATGCATGATTCGAAAAATACTACTTAAAAGCTCATAATTTTGAGGGTTTTGTTCAAGCTCTACTAATTCGGTGTCTAAAGTCTGCAAGCCTTCAGAGGTCTCTGCTATAAAATCTCTTATTAACTCATCCACTAAAATACTCCTTTAATTTTAACTTAGGTTTTTAAAAAAAATTTTAACTGATTAGAGGTTTTATCTAAAGCTAAATTTACCTGTGCTTCCTTCAACATCAAATAAGTATAATATGGTTGGATATTTGTAGAAGTAAATTGAACATATTTACAATCTCCGCTAAGTAAATATCCAGTTTCCTCAGAAAATATTATCATATTACCTTCACAATTAATAACATACCCATTCTCGTCTTTAGTGTAAGTAATTACACCACCTTGTATTAATGCATTCATAGCTATAATATTAAGGTTCAACAAAACTTTACCCAAATAACTTCCAATTACATCCTCTTCTATTTTCCATTCAAGTTTGACTTTTGTGCTTTTAATCAAATCTTTAATTAAATTATGAATAGAAATGGTATGGGTTTCTTTGTCACCAATTGTACCATATGCTTGACGGAAATATTTAAGCCTTATAACTGCTTCACTAGCACTTGATTTCATTAAACTTGTTGCTTTTTCTTTTATAATAGGATTTTCTTCTTCTAAAAATTCTAGACTATTATTGACTGCCCCAATTGGACCAGCAAGATCATGAAACATTCTTGAACTCATTAATTCTAATAATCTTGTTGAACTTATCATATTTTTCTCTTTGCCTTATTATTTTGATATGTTATCACATTAATATTAATAAAATGCTAATTTTCTATGAAATTTAATATTTTATTTTCCGTTATTATATAATCTAATTTTTGGTCATGTATTTCCTTAGTTATTAACTCAACAACCTGAAAATCATAACATAAACCTATATACTTAAGTTTAGGATTGATCAATCGTAAAGAACAAATTTTGCGATCATATATTCCTTTACCACTTCCTATTCTTGTTCCATTTAAATCGCAACCAACTAAAGGAGCAAAAATTAAATCTGGAATGACTACATCTTCTTTGCTAATTTTTGGCTCTTGCAAAGAAGGATAAATGGTGGATTTAACCAATTTGTCTTTAAAGCTATATGAATAAAATTCTATATTTTCTTTAGTTACCACCACTGGTAGAGCCACTTTAAAGCCTTCATTAAATAAATCTTCTAGTAAGGGAACAATATTTAGCTCAGAACCTACAGGCCAATATCCTGCTATTATTGCCTCTTTATGTGGTAGCAGGAAATCTTTGCAAAAAAGAAACTTTTCAAAAATTTTTATATTCTTTTCTTCTAAGTTCTCAATATTATTTCTAAAGTTTATTAAACTTGATCTAATATAAGATTTATTATTAAGTAACATTATTTATAATAGCGATAATATAGCTTCATTATAGCTAATTTTTTTTGAAATTATAATTTTTTCAAATTCATTTTTGCAAAAATTAAGCTGCTCTTTAAGAAAAACTATTTCTTGAGAAAATTGGTCAAAGTTACAATCTTTTAAATTAATTGCATTTTCAACCAACATTGTTACCGTTGTATGAGTAATTTCAGCAAACCCCTCACCAACAAAAATTTTATCACTTATATGATTCCTTTCATCAAACATAGTCAATAGCCCATTAGTTATCTTACTAATCAGATTCATATGTCCACAGAGCACACCAAATTCACCTTCTTCCCCCGGAAGGTTCACCATGCGTATATTGCCAGAAAAAAATACTTTTTCTGGTGTAATAATTTCTAATTTCAAGGATTTAGTGAAAAACTCTTCCGTCATAGCTTTATCCTTGAATTGCTTCTATAGCCATTTTTTTAGCTTTTTCTATAGCCTCCTCTATTGACCCAACCATATAAAAGGCTGCTTCTGGTAAATCGTCATATTTACCTTCTGTTAATCCTTTAAATCCTTCTATTGTATCTTTAAGAGACACTAACTTACCTGGCATACCCGTAAATACTTCAGCTACAAAAAAAGGCTGAGATAAGAATCTTTGAATTTTTCTTGCTCTAGAAACTATAAGCTTATCCTCTTCAGATAATTCATCCATGCCTAAAATTGCAATAATGTCTTGAAGTGATTTATAAGCCTGAAGTATGCTTTGCACTGCTCTTGCAACATTATAATGTTCTTCACCAACTATTTCGGCAGTTAGCATTTGAGAAGTAATATCAAGAGGATCAACCGCAGGATAAATTCCTAGTTCTGCAATTTGTCTACTTAATACAGTGGTAGCATCAAGATGAGCAAATGAAGCAGCTGGAGCAGGATCGGTTAAATCATCTGCTGGTACGTAAATTGCTTGCACAGATGTAATTGACCCTTTATTTGTAGAGGTAATTCTTTCTTGCATCGCTCCCATATCAGTTGCCAAAGTTGGCTGATAACCTACTGCAGAAGGTATTCTTCCAAGAAGGGTGGAAATTTCAGAACCAGCTTGGGTAAATCTAAATACATTATCAACAAAAAATAAAACATCTAAGTTTTCTTGGTCTCTAAAATATTCTGCCATGGTTAAACCTGTTAAGCCAACCCTAGCTCTTGCACCTGGTGGCTCATTCATTTGCCCATAAACAAGCGCAACTTTAGATTTTTCTGGCTCATTTATATTAATAACACCTGAATCTAACATTTCGTGATATAGATCATTTCCTTCGCGTGTACGCTCACCTACCCCTGCAAAAACAGAAAATCCGCCATGTGCTTTAGCAACGTTATTTATAAGCTCCATAATTAAAACAGTTTTACCAACACCTGCTCCACCAAATAAACCTATTTTACCGCCTTTAGCATAAGGAGCTAGCAGATCAATAACTTTAATTCCTGTTACTAAAATTTCTGAACTTGTTGATTGGTCAACAAAAGCAGGAGCTTCAGCGTAAATAGGGGCTTTCTTTTTTGCTTTTACTTGCCCTAAGCCATCAATTGGCTCACCAACAACATTTAGAATTCTTCCTAAAACTTCTCTTCCAACTGGTACTGAAATCTGCGCTCCGGTATCTTCCACTTCAAGCCCTCTAGATAAGCCATCAGTGGTATCCATAGCAATAGCTCTAACCGTTGAGTTACCTATATGCTGGGCCACCTCTAACACTAATTCTCTTCCATCAACTTTACATATTAAAGCATTTAGAATCGGCGGTATATAATCTTCAAATTTTACATCTATCACCGCTGACATTATTTGGGTTATTTTTCCTATCTTTTTGGTCATCATCTTTCCTCTTTTTCAAATCTAAACAACTTCAGCACTTGATATAATTTCAATTAACTCTCTTGTAATTGAAGCCTGCCTAGACCTATTATATTTTAAAGTTAACTTAGAAATCATGTCATTAGCATTAGTTGTTGCAGAATCCATTGCTGTCATCCTTGCTCCATGTTCACTAGCAACGCTTTCTAAAAGTATATAATAAATTTGTGAAGCAAGGTTTAAAGGCAGTAATTGTTCCAACACTTTTTCTTCCATTGGCTCAAAATCATATACATAATGAGTTTTAGCACTTATATCTCCTTCATGTCCAATAGGTATTAATCTTTTTAGCCGAACTTCTTGTTTAAGAACATTTTTAAATTCATTGTAAATAAAGTAACATTGATCAAATTCTTCTTGTTCAAACATTACCCTAATTTTTACAGCTAACTCGCACGCATCTGAATAACTAAATTTTTTACTACTATATCCATGCAATACTTCAATAATTTGGTCCCGATATTCAACTTTAATTAGGTCAAATATCTTTTTCCCTAAGCAAATTATTTTGAATTGCTTATTTTGTGCTTTTAAAAATTGCAGATGCCTCTTTAAATTTTTAGCGATTGAGCTATTAAATGCTCCACATAACCCTCTATCAGAACTAACAGCAACTACTAAATGCATTTCATCTTTTCCATTACCTGTTAATAAGTTAGGTACGCTGGAATCAAAAGAAACTGAACCTATTAATTGGGACATTATATGATTAAGCTTATCAGCATAAGGCTTTGAATTATCTCTTTGGTGCTGACTTTTAAGCAATTTTGAAGCAGCAACCATTTTCATGGTTTTGGTAATTTTTTGGGTGGATTTAACTCCAGCAATTCTTAGCCTTAACTGTTTTAAAGTACTCATTTAAGCCTGCGATAAAAATTCTTTTACTAAACTTGTTAAAACTTCTTTTAATTTATTTTCGGTTGCTTCACTAAGCTTCTGTTCATTTCTAATTGCTTCAAGTATTTCACTATGAGAGGTTCTTAACATCATAAGAAGAGCCTCTTCAAAAGCCCTAACCTTATTAACTGCAAGTTGATCAAGATAGCCCTTCATACCAGCATAAAGAACCACTGCCTCTTCTTCCATTTGCAAAGGTGAATATTGATCTTGCTTTAATAATTCTGTTATTCTTTGCCCACGATCGAGCAATCTTTTTGTTGAGGCATCTAAATCAGAACCAAATTGAGTAAAAGCTTGCAATTCTCTATATTGAGCTAAATCCAACTTAACTGTTCCAGCTACTTGCTTAATTGCTTTTACCTGTGCTGCTGACCCTACACGGCTTACTGACAGCCCTACGTTAATTGCCGGTCTAATACCTTTATAAAATAACTCTGTTTCAAGAAATATTTGACCATCAGTAATAGATATAACGTTGGTTGGAATATAAGCTGATACATCTCCCGCTTGAGTTTCAATTATTGGCAATGCGGTTAAAGAGCCTGATCCATTTGCATCTGAAAGCTTAGCTGCTCTTTCTAATAAGCGAGAATGAAGATAAAAAACATCCCCTGGAAAAGCTTCACGTCCTGGAGGACGTCTAAGAAGAAGAGATACCTGACGATAAGCAACAGCATGTTTACTTAAATCATCATATACAATTAAAGCATGCATCCCATTATCACGAAAATATTCACCCATTGTACAGCCAGCATATGGAGCAAGATATTGCATCGGAGCTGGATCAGAAGCGCTTGCACAAACAATAATAGTGTATTCAAGAGCACCTTCTTCTCTTAATCTCTTAACAACTTTAGCAATATTAGATTGCTTTTGCCCGATAGCAACATAAATACAATATAGCTTTTTACTTTCATCACTTGATTGATTAATTTGCTTTTGATTGATTATAGCATCTATTGCTAAAGCAGTTTTACCTGTTTGACGGTCGCCAATAATTAATTCTCTTTGGCCTCTTCCTATTGGAATCAGGCTATCAATCGCCTTAATACCGGTTTGCACAGGCTCATGAACTGACTTTCTAGCAATAATACCAGGAGCTTTAACGTCTAAAGGCTTATAAATAACATCTCCTTTAAGCGAGCCTAATCCATCTATAGGATTGCCCAAAGTATCAACAACTCTTCCAAGCAGAGATTTGCCTGTAGGAACTTGAACAATTTTATTAGTTCTTTTTACTATATCCCCTTCATTAACTTGGCTATCTCTACCAAAAACCATAACCCCAACATTATCTGCTTCAAGGTTAATAGCCATTCCAATGGTTTTATTCTCAAATTCAACCATTTCACCAGATTTAACATTATTTAAACCATAAACTCTAGCAATACCATCGCCCATTTTGATAACTTCGCCTATCTCACTATATTCAGCTGATCTATCAAGTTGAGCTATATGCTCTTTTATTACTTTAGAAACTTCGGATGCACGCAACTCCATATTTTTAACTCCGCTACAAAATGGCAATTTTATTTTCTACAATATTATTTAATTGAGCAAATTTTTTCTTTAAAGAGGCATCATACATTTTATTTTCAAATTTAAAAACTACTCCACCAATAATATTCTCATCAATTTTATATAAAGGCTTTATTTTAGATTTAAGAGACTCCTCAATTTTCTTTATCAGAGTTTGTTTCTCTTTGTCACTGATATCCTTGCTTATAGTTATCTCAACAATTTTAGTTCCCATTTTTTCTTCTTGAAGATCTAAAAACATTTCTAAGATATCTTTTAATATTGATAGACGCTTGTTATGCGCAAGTATGTGAAAAAAATTATCTATCTCTTTTGCTAAACTTAATTCTTGTGAAATTTTATATAGGAAATCTAACTGCTCTCGCTCTGAATACATAGGAGCAGATATATTGTTAAGCAAATTATCGTGGTTAGAAAATAATTCTAATAATTTTGCTATGCCTGGCGATGCTTTTTTGAGTATTTTTTTTTCCTCTAAAAACTCGTATAAAGATTCAGCATAAAGCCTAACAATAACTGGATAAAACTTCATTTCTTTAATAAATAATTTAAGTTTTGTAAAAGTTAGCATGTACGCGTAGTTTTATCAACTAGATTTTCCATTATTAAATGAAGTTGCTAACAAAAAATCAATCTTGACTGAGACTTATTATTTTTTGAGCTGCTAGATCACTTGGCTTTTCATTATATAAAGTAAGCATTCCTATAGCTTTATTTATATCATCAACTTGATAGTATTTATTTTCCATTACTGTTACTAGCTCTTTAGCTATTTTATCTATATTACAATTTTCTTGTAACAATTCTGGAATAATCTCTTTTTGAGCTAAAATATTTATTATGGAAACAAATTTTACTTTGATCATCTTTTTTATTATCCAATAAGATAGCCAATTAACCTTGTGAGCGACAACCATAGGAATTTTGAAAAACCCTAATTCTGTGGTAATAGTTCCGCTTTTTGTTAAAGCTATATCTACACTACTAAAAAGCAATTCTTTGTCACTCTCATCAACAATAATAATATTATTGTTTTCTTTACATAAGTTAGTGACTAGTTCTTTTAAATGAGCTTGAACTAGAACAGCTATTTTAAATTCTTTTTTACCAATCTTCTTTAAAGCTCCAAGGAAAATAGGTAATAAGGTTTTCACTTCCTGTTTTCTGCTTCCTGGAGTTACACTAACAAGAATATCATCTTCTTTAAGATCATATTTTTGTCGAAATTCATTACGAGAAAAAGTTTTAAAATTTTCAATTGCAGGATATCCTACAAAACTAGTATCTAAACCTTCTTTAAGGAAATATGGAGGCTCAAATGGAAGTATGACTAACAAATGATCAAATAATGCAGCTATTTGTTTAGCTCTCTCTGGCTTGTAAGCCCACACAGTAGGAGCAACGTAATGAATCAATTTTGCTCTTACTTTTTCTTTAATTTTTTTTATTACTCTAAAACAAAATCCTGGAGCATCAATAGTTATTATTACATCTGGATCAATATTCTTTATATCTTCTATAGTCCTATTAATCTTATTTAGTAGAGAAAAAATATGAGGAATAATTTCAATAAATCCCATTAAGGCTATTTCTGAAGAAGGAAAAATGATCTTCATACCTTCATTTTTCATTTTTTCTCCACCTATTCCATAAAATTCAGCATCCGGAATTGATTTTTTTAGTGATTTTATCAACCCAGCACCAATATTATCTCCTGATGATTCACCTGCTATAAGATAAAATTTTTTCATTTTATTGCTTTTTTAAATTTTTTTCTATTTTTTGCATTAAAAATGGCGCTATTAAGAATAAAAATAAAGAAATATAAACTACTATATCAATGTTAATTAGATAATTATCTTTCTGCAAGATAATTATAGATGCACCAGTGGCACCGATAAAAGAAGCTATATGCTGAACACAAGAAAGAACAGACATAAAACCAGCACGGTCTGAGTTACTTGGAATTTTAGAATATAGCGTAAAGGTAGAAACATTTCTAATAGCCATCCCAATCATAAAAGGAGTACATGTAACAATTACTGGTACTGATGAAAGATTATTAACGAAGCAAAAAATTAATGTAAAACCAATAAATATATTTGATACCCAAGCTGCTAAACTCGAAGAATATTTGTCAATAATTTTACCTACTAAATTCATTGCAATAAAACTTCCAATTCCTCCTACAAAGTAAATAATACCTATATCATCTCTAGGAAACTTAAGATTAAGCTGCAAAAAAGGAGAAATATACGGAATAATCATAAAAGAAGCAATTGATCCTAAAGCAACCGTAATAAATGCAATCAAGTATGTCCTATTTGAAAGCAAACTTAAGTATGTATTTTTTTTTACGCCATCTTCCTTAAGATGAGACGCCACAGAAGGCATAAAAACCCAAACTAAAATAATTGTTAATAAAGCAAGTAAAGAAACCATATAAAAACTTGCATACCATCCATACATTAAGGCAACTTTAAGGCCTAGGGGCACACCAAAAATTGCAGCCAAAGAAAAACCAGTCATTACTCTTCCCATAGCAACCCCTCTTCGGTTTACAGGAAATAAATCAGCAACTATAGCAAAACACACTGAGGTTGCCGGCCCTCCAAAAGCACCTGCTAAAAACCTAGATACAAGAAGAATTTCATAATTAGTTGCTTTAGCAGAAAGTATATTAGAAAATAACAAGCCAAACAAAGTTAAAAGCAAAACTTTTTTTCGATCAAATCTATCAATAAAAGCAGAAGTTAATATTCCTGTAAAAGCTGCAGCAAAAGTGTAACTACCTGCTATTTTTCCTAATTTTGATTCAGGAATATCTAAACTTTCAGCAAAGTCAGGCCCTAATGGCATTACAACCATAAAATCAAGTACATCAATAAATTGCACACAAAATAAAATAAAAATTATAAAAGATTCAGAGAGTTTTTTCATTATTGTTAAAAGATTAAAATTATCGCTGAATCCTTACATAGATAGAAAATTAAGTCAATAAATATATCCTCTTTTGAAATTTTTCTGATATACTGTTGGCACATAAATATTTTATTTTAGTGATAGATGAAAATTTCGGTAAAAGATTTTAGTTGGCATATCCATGAAGCGGATGAGTCTGAGGTTTCCCTATTAATACAAAAACATCAAATTAGTGAAATAATTGCAAGGCTTTTAGTTAATCGGTCTATACCATTAGAAAGGGTAAAAACCTATTTAAATCCAACAATTAGAGACACTCTTCCAGATCCTTTCCACCTCAAGGATATGGATAAGGCTGTAGCAGTAATAACTAAAGCTATACTGGCTAAAGAAAAAATTGTCATTTTTGGTGATTATGATGTTGATGGAGCTACTTCTTCAGCCCTGCTAAAACGTTTTTTTAATATGCTAAATGTAGAAGTTGAAGTTTATATTCCCGACCGAATAGGAGAAGGATATGGCCCAACTAAAGACGCTTTTAATAAATTAAAAAACCAAGGGTTTTCTCTTATTATTACCGTTGATTGTGGGACATCTTCATTTGAAGCATTAGAATTTGCAAAAGAGAATAATTTAAAAGTTGTAGTTATTGATCATCATCTTTCTAGTGAAAACTTACCGCCTGCAGAAGCAATTGTAAACCCTAACCGTCGTGATGAAACTAGTAAATATGGATATCTTGCAGCTGTAGGTGTAGCTTTCTTAACTTCAGTAGCCCTTATTTCAAAACTAAGAAGCGAAGGATATTTTATTGATAAAAAAGAACCCTATTTACTAAACCTATTAGATATTGTAGCGATAGGAACAGTTTGTGACGTTGTGCCTTTAGAAGATTTAAACAGAAGCTTCGTTGTACAAGGATTAAAAATCTTAAACAAACAACAAAACACAGGAATCCGAGCCTTTTGTAAGTTACTTGGGATAGAACATGAATTAACCTCTTATCATTTGGGATATGTTATTGGACCTAGAATTAATGCATGTGGAAGAGTTGGAGAATCTTGGATTGGCTCAAAAATTTTATCAACTGAAGATGAAATAGAAGCAAGTGAACTTGCAAAGCGGCTTGAAGTTTATAACGCAGAAAGAAGAGCTATTGAATACACAGTTTTTGAACAAGCACTTATTCAAGCGAAAGAGCAAGCTAAAAATAATTTTTTTATTTTAGTAGCATGTGAAAATTGGCATCAAGGAGTGGTTGGCATTGTTGCAGGGAGATTAAAAGAAATTTTCAATAAACCTATTGCTGTCGTTAGCATTTTAAATGATATGGGCAAAGCATCTTGCCGCTCAATCCCTGGCATTGATTTTGGCTCAGCCGTAGTAGCTGCAAAAGAAGCTGGATTACTCACCAGTGGAGGCGGTCATAAAATGGCAGCAGGATTTACTCTTGAAATGTCAAAATTAGAGAAAGTGCATCACTTTCTTAACGAAAGATTTCTTGATGAACTATCTAAAATTAGTGATAAAAATAAAAGATATTTTGATGCATATGTTTCAGTTGAGGGCGTACATTTAAAATTAGCTAAGGAAATAGAAAAGATTGGCCCTTTTGGTCCAAGTAATCCAGAACCTAAATTCATGCTAAAAAAAGTTTATATAGTTAAACATAATATTTTTGGAGAAAATCATATTAGTTGTTTTGTAGCTTGTGCAAATGACAAAAATAACTCTAAATTATTGAAATTAGACGCTTTTAGAAGCCTAGAAACTCAAATTGGAAAAATAATTTTATCTCACACAGGACCATTGGATGTAATTGGACATATCAGGATCAATCGTTGGAAGGGAAACGAAATAACCAACTTTGTCATTGAAGACATAATAGCTTTATGATAAAGATAATACTCTAAAATTTACAGGGCATTAAAATGGAAAGAAAAAATAAACATATTATGTTTTTTATTATTTGGTCATTAGTTACCTTATTTTATTGCTATCAATATGTACTTCGCCTTCTACCAAATGTCATAATGCCTGAATTAATGAAGCAATTCTCCATTGGAGCAAAAGAATTCGGTGACTTTGCAGGAATTTACTACATCGGATATGTTTTGATGCAAATTCCAATTGGAATTCTGCTAAGCCGCTTTGGAGCAAAAAAAATTATTCCTATTTCAATTATTATTGCCGCTCTTGGAACTTTACCAATGGGTTTAGACACTTCTTGGCAATTAGTTATATTTGGAAGATTTATGATTGGAGTAGGCACTTCTGCAGCTATAGTTGGAGCATTTCAAATCTTTCGTGAAATATTTCCTAATCATTTTGCTAGAATGATTGGAAGCTTAGTATGTGTAGGGCTGTTAACAGCCATATATATAAGTAAGCCCTTAAGCATTATGAGTAATAATATTGGCTTTAGGGAAATGATTCTTTTTTTAGTAATTGCAGGAATTATTCTTGCAATTATTTCTTTTATATTCTTGCCGCAATTAAAGGAAAGCACAACTCCTAATGTTTTACAAGATATTAAAGAGATAATCTTTAATAAGAAAGTAATTTTAATGAGCATGCTCGCAGGGTTAATGGTAGCACCTTTAGAAGGATTCGCAGATGCATGGGGAACAGCCTTCATTAGAATGGTTTATGGAATTGAAAGAGAAACAGCAGATTCTATTGTATCATCTATTTTAACAGGCATGTGTATTGGATCAATAATTCTTCCCTTTATTGCAGATAAAACTAAGTCTTATTATGGAACTATCATAACTTCAGGCGTAATTATGGCGGGATCATTTGGATTAATGTTAACTGGCATACCTAATAATTTCTCTCTTTATGCATTATGTTTATTAATTGGTATATGTTGCGCATATCAAATTGTTATTATTTCACATATTTCTACATTTGTAAAATTACCTTTAAGTGGAATGACTTCGGCTGTTAGTAACATGATAATTATGGCTTTTGGTTTTATTTTTCATAAACTTATAGCATCAATAATAGAAAATGATCCTAATAAAACCTATGTGGACGAAATACCTGTTTATAGCTTTGATGCATATATTAATGGCATATCAATAATACCTATGGCATTGATATTATCAGTTATTGGGTTTAGTTACTTAGTATATATAAGAAAATTATAAGCTTAAATTAATAAGCTAAAATTAGTAGCTTTTTAAATAAGCTACTTTGCTCCAATAATTATTAGTTTATTTTTATAATGCACAAGTATGCAAAATCTATTATTCTAGTTGCCAAAATATTTAAAATAAATAATTTTAATATCTTACCAACTGATTATCTCTTCTTCTTATATTTTTTCTATGCATCGGCAAATAAACTTTATCGGCTTGGTAACTCTTAGATTCTTTTGATTTTTTTCGAGAAAGAGCATTAAAAAGTAATTTAATGTTTTCTTCTAATATACCATTATATTGTGGCTTAGATTTTATAAGATCTTTTAAAAGAAATATTTTTGTTCTGATTTCAGGATCATTTTGAATTAAATTTAAATCTTTTTTAAAATTAGGATTATTCTCAGGAGTAAATTTTCCTTTAAGCATTTTAGCAATAATTTCATTAAAACTTGGAGCTTCCAATATAGAATAAAAATCTTCTTCTTTTGCAATAGAATTACTAATAGAACTATTATCCTTGGTTGAATTAGTATTGGTCTGGTTTGATTGATTATCTTCTTTTTTATCAAAAGAAAAATATGATAGCCAACTCATTAAACCACTATAAGTGCCAATACCTAAAATTTTAAAAGGCCTTATTGAAAAAATTATCTTACAATTAGTATCTAATAAATCAGCTAATTGCTCCTCTCTTATTTTCTTGTATAACTCTTGATTAGAAAATTTATAGTGCCCACTTTCAATCGATAAGAATGAAATCTTTTTCCTTTCATTAATTCCTATCCTTCCTGCCAAGCTTGTTTGCTTAGCACCAAGAACACTACTATGTTGAAGAAAGCCTCTTTCTTTCTTGAAACAATAAAGTTCATTTTTTGATCCATTACAAAACCATATTCAATTCCTGTATCAAGTTTACCTCCATTAGAAAACTCTTCTATAATTTTATATCTATTATTAATTTTTATATGAAATATATTTTCCTTTCCAATCCTACCATCATAATATACATAACCTTTTTTCTTAGAATCTTTCTCTTCTTTAAACCTTAGTGTATCATCTATTTCCTTTCTATAAGAACTATTTGATAAATCCATTACCTTAAGTTGATTATCTTTATTAGTGGTTATGTTTTTTAAAAAGTTATTCTTTAAATCAAGATTTAGTTGTGCAATATTTTTTTTCTTCTTCCGCTAAGTTATCATAATTTTTTGTTTGGCTCATAATAAACTCCTTTAGTAATTAGTCCACTTCTATAAGGTTATAAGATTTGTCATAAAAAAAAGCCCTGTTTTTTTATAGGTCTTTAGTTGTAACTTTTATATAACCCGATTACTTACTTAAAAAGAAAACAACATCTAAACATCATCTATCTTTATCTCATTTCCTCCTAAAAAAACTACCATTTCTTGGCAAGTATTATTACCTTCTAACATACTTGTTTGCGTTTCAATGGAACGTACGAAGTTACCTAATTCTATATCCGCATTGTTTAAAGATGGCACTACCATACTATCTAAATTACATTGTCAAAAGTAGTAGGACTATCTTTAACTTGATCATCATGCGGCTCTTGCGGCTGAGTGTTTTTTTTTAAATTTACAAGTTTCTGTATATTTTGCTGCCTCTTTTCATATTCATCAGCATAAGAAGAGCATATATTATATAGAATGCCTTGATTATAATTTTTTATAATTGAAAAACATATTTCCTTTCTAAAACAGCCAATCACAGCTAAAACTGCACTTCCTGCTATAGCCCCAACAATAGCCTCAAGTAATGCATTAGCAATGCCTTCCTCTTTAGAAGAGCTATCTGCTTGAGTTCCATTAATTGTTGGTACCATTGTTGGGTAAGAGGTAGGAAACACCATATTTTCATCGTATATTTCTTTCATATTTTTCCTTTATATTTAATTATCTTTTTCTACCAGAAGTAGAAGATATAATTACAAAATTACCTAATATAAATCAATAAGGAAAATTATAGTATAAAAAATAACCTACAACCATGTTATGATAATAAAAAAAAGCCCTGTTTTAACACAGGGCTTAACAAAACTCTTCCGCGTGAGTAAAGTTATTCGTTTTCTTTAGCCTTTTTGGGAGGAGCTAAGAAATCTTTTTGTAATTCTTCAGCTTCACTTTCAGTACGAGCAACACTCACATAAAGAGTTGCATGTAAATCTGAATGAAGAAGAATTGTAACTTCATGAACACCAACGTATTTAATTGGGCTATTAACATGAACTTCAGCATGAGAAAGCTGCTGATTTAATGTTTTATTAGCAGAATCAACAATATCTCTTGGAGAAACAGAACCAAATAACTTTCCATCCTCTCCTGCTTGGCGAACAATACTAACAAAACGCTTATCGATAACTGCATGAATAGTTTTTGCTTTTTCTAACTTAGCAGCGCTTTGAGCTTCTAACTCAGCCTTTTTTGTAAGGAAAGCTTGTTTGTTAGCTTCTGTTGCTCTTAAGGCTTTCTTTAAAGGGATCAAGTAATTGCGTGCATAACCTGGCTTAACAGACACTAAAGCACCCATTTCACCAAGGTGTTTAATTCTCTCTAATAAAATAACTTCCATTTTTATTTCCTCAAATTTCTTATCAAACTATACATCAGAGAATGGTAATAAAGCCAGAACTCTTGCTGTTTTAATAGCTTTAACTAATTTTCTATGCTTGCTTGCACAAACGCCTGTTATTCTTCTTGGTAAAATTCTTCCACGAGCAGAAATAAAGCGCGACATTAATTTTACATCTTTATAATCAATTTCAGGAGCATTGCTTCCAGTTAGTGGACAACCTTTACTGTGACGACGAAAAAATACCTTTTTATTTTTGAAGTCATTCGTAGCTGATTTCATATATACTACTCCTTACTATCTAAATTTTCTTTTTCTTCATCTCCATGATTTTTAGCAATTGGAGCCGAAGGATTTTTACTAATTGTGTCAACTTTAACAGACACATAACGAAGAATATCCTCGTTAAGAGAAAGCTTACGCTCTAATTCTTTTACAGCCGCAACTGGCGAATTAATTCCTAAAAATGTATAGTGCGCTTTGTTAGCTTTTTTAATTGGATAAGCCAAGTCTTTAAGTCCCCATTGTTCCGTTTTAACAATAGAACCACCATTATCTGATAAGGTCTTCACGAAACCAGCTGTTAATTTTTCAACATCACTTGCAGACACTTCTTGTCTAGTAATAAATATTGTCTCATAAAGAGGCATAAGAATACACTCCTGCATATTTTATAATCTTAAAGAACTAAACAATACATTTTTTCTTTAAATTTGCAAGAGGAGATTTGCATTCTTTAATTTTTTTTTCAAAATTAATTTAGTTAAGGCAACTAAGATTTAACTTTTATCGCCAGAATAACTTTTTCTTAAACCCATTGCAAGAATAGCTGCGGTTGCTAGCATCACCATTGCAATAATAAGCGTTGCTAACACATTAATAACAGGGCTTACTCCAAATCTTATTCTTGAATATATTAACATGGGCAATGTTGTTGTTCCCGGACCAGATGTAAAACTTGCAATTATTAAGTCATCCAATGATATTGTAAAACATAAAAGCCAACCTGAAATAAGTGCAGGCGCAATTAGTGGAGTGGTTATAAGGAAAAATACTTTAAGCGGAGTAGCACCTAAATCAAGAGCCGCTTCTTCAAAGGAGGGGTCAAGCTCTGATAATTTACTTTGCACTAATAAAGCAACATAAGTTACCCCAATAACCATATGAGCAATTATCACAGTTTCAATACCAAATTTATCAGGAAAGCCAACAAGTTTATTAAAAGTTAAAAATATAAGCGATATAGAAAAACCCGTTACAATTTCAGGGACTACTAATGGTATAGGAAGAAGAATTGAGAAAACTGATCTACCTTTAAAATAACTAATTCTTTGTAAGGCAAGCGCAGCTAGTGTTCCAATTATAACCGAGCCGGTTGCTGACAAGGATGCAACTTCAAAACTTGTAAAAAATGCTCTAATTATCTCTTTATCTTGCCATAACTTTTCATACCAAGTGAAAGAAAATGATTCCCAATTGGTAATTATATGAGAACTATTGAAAGAAAAAACTATTAGAACAATAATAGGTACATAAAGAAATGCAAAACCAAAAGAGCTTATAACTTTAATAAATATATTTTGCATTTCTTTTTTTATCCTAAAGAGGAAGATTATCGTGCTTCTTCCAAGGTCTCTCTATTTTTTTAGATGCCAAACTATTAAGCGCCTTACAAATTCTCCATCTTGTATTTTGCGGCCTAATTACATCATCAATAAACCCACGAGCTGCAGCAACATAAGGATTAGCAAATTTATCTTGATATTCTGCTATTTTTTCAGCAATAAATTCTTGGTCTGACAATTTATCACGATAAAGAATTTCTATTGCTCCTTTAGCTCCCATAACAGCGATCTCAGCATTTCCCCAAGCATAATTTATATCACCTTGAAGATGCTTAGAGTTCATTACTATATATGCTCCACCATAAGCTTTACGGGTGATAACTGTAATTTTTGGCACCGTTGCTTCGGCATAAGCATAAAGCAATTTTGCACCATGTTTAATAATCCCATTATGTTCTTGATTTACCCCAGGCAAGAAGCCAGGCACATCCACTAAAGTAACAATAGGTATATTAAAAGCATCACAAAATCTTATAAATCTAGCCGCTTTTATTGATGCATTAATATCAAGACATCCGGCAAGATGCATAGGCTGATTTGCTATAAAACCTACACTTCTGCCTTGCATATATCCAAATCCAATAATGATATTTTTAGCATAATCAGGCTGAAGCTCAAAAAAATCTCCTTCATCAACTATTCTACTTACTAACTCTTTCATATCATAAGGCTTATTTGGGTTACTCGGTACAAGAGTATTTAATGACATATCAACCCTATCAGCTGGGTCTTGAGTAGGTCTTGTTGGTGCAGGACTTTTATTTGAAAGGGGTAAGAAGTTAAATAACCTTCTAATCTGCATTAAAGCTTCAACGTCATTACTAAAAGCCTTATCTGCAACCCCTGTCTTAGTTGCATGGGTAGATGCTCCACCTAAAACTTCTTGAGTTACATCTTCGTGAGTAACTGTTTTAACAACATCTGGTCCTGTAACAAACATATAAGAGGAACCTTTAACCATAAAAGTAAAATCAGTAAGAGCCGGTGAATAAACAGCCCCTCCTGCACAAGGCCCCATAATCAATGAAATTTGTGGAATAACCCCAGAAGCAATAACATTTCTTTGGAAAATTTCACCATATCCACCAAGAGAATCAACACCTTCTTGGATTCTGGCTCCACCAGAATCATTAATTCCAATCACTGGTACGCCCATTTTCATTGCCATATCCATAATTTGGCATATCTTTTTTGCATTAGTTTCACTTAATGACCCACCTAAAACTGTGAAGTCTTGGCTATAAATATAAACTAACCTACCATTAATTGTTCCACTACCAGTAACAACACCATCTCCTGGAAAATCATTTTTTTCCATCCCAAAGTTAGCGCATCTTTGTTGTACAAACATTCCATATTCTTCAAATGAGTCTGGGTCTAAAAGAATTTCTATCCTTTCTCTTGCTGTAAGTTTACCCTTAGCATGCTGAGTTTCTATCCTTTTAACTCCACCGCCTATTCTAGCGCGTTGGCGCTTTTCTTCTAAAATTTCATTAATCTTTGTTTGCATTATTATAATCAACTCATATTTCAAATAATTTAATATTATTTACCATAATAATTTTTTTTAAGCAAGGAATTGATGCTATGGCGAAAATATCTAATTTACGTTTAAATTACAGCAGCATATTTTTAGCTCAATAAACTAATCTTTTTAAATAAAAAAAGATTGCCTCTTTTGGACTCCATATCAAAAGCAAAATTTAGCTCTTAGCATACAGATGGGCTATTTTTTTTATAATTATTGTAACATATAATATATTTTTAAGTTTAATTAGTGTAATCACTTAAAATTTCATCAACATAGTAATTATTAACATATTTTAAACATTTATTAATATAAAATAAGCGAATGTATTAAATAATTTTCAAGGATGAAAATTGTCTAATCAAAATCTTAGAGCCCCTCTTTTTAGAGAAGGAGTAATAAATAAAAATAATGGAAGCAAGCTAGGAAAAGTTATTGATATAGCTCCTTTATCTTTTAGGTTCTAGTCATTTGGAATATTGGCAATTGCAATAATTTTAGGTCTATTTTTATATTTCGACAAAATATACCAAACGCTATAAAGTAAAAGGGATAATAACCCCTAATAAAGGAATCATATACATATCCCCTCAAAATCTTGAATCATAGTAAATCAACTTATTAAACAAGGTGAATATGGCAATGGATCTTAAACCCAATCTATAGCCTAAAAGGTAAACTATAATTAAAGAAAATAAATTAATCAAACTTCTGCAGTTATCATGGAACAAGCAACTTCAAATGATATTTCAAACAGAAGTTGCAGAATGGGGATTAGCGTGTGTAGCTATAATTGTAGGATACTATGGCTATACAACTGATTTGCTATCTTTAAGAAAAAAGTTTCCTATCTCTCTTAAAGTAAACAAACTAAAAGACCTAATAGAACTTAGTAGTAAACTTAACTTATCAAGCAGAGCCCTTAAACTTAACTTAGAAGATCTAAAATACCTTAAAACTCCATGCACACTTCATTGGGATTAAAATCATTTTGTTGTTTTAGAAAAGATAAAAGGAAGTTATGCAATAATCCATAACCATGCTGTAGGCGTAATTAAGTGAATTATCACAGCATTCTACTAGGGTTGCTCTTGAATTAACGCCGCTCTATAATTTTGAAAAAAAGAGGATAAGAGTAATTTAAGTCTAGTTGATTTATTTAGCCCTTTTATTGGGTTAAGATCATCTCTAGTCCAAATATTTAGCATTTCTATAGCTATAGAAGTATTTACAATTATAATAACTTTATTAGTTCAGATAGTAACAGATAATGTAATCCTTACCAAAGATATTCCCCTACTTTATTTAATTTCAACAGGCTTTGGTTTATTAATGGTAATTCAAGTTATATCTACTTGCATTCGTTCTTGGATAATAATTTTTTTATCAAATACCATAAATATTCAATTAGTTTCTAATTTAATTAGCCATTTATTAAAGTTGCCCTTAGATTTTTTTCAAAATAGTCATATTGGAGATATTGTTTCACGTTTTGAATCTATTACTTCCATCAAAGATAAGCTTAGCACTGGATTTATAATAGATATTGTTGATGGCTTGATGATTATTATCACCCTAATAATAATGATTGTTTATAGCCCTCTTTTAACCTTTGTTATATTGGGGGCTTTATTTTTCTATCTTCTAATACATATAGCTTTTTATACTCAGCTGAAAAAATATACGCAGGAATACATAATAAACACTGCAAATGAGCGGTCAATTTTTATCGAGAGCATTAGAGCAATTCTAACCCTAAAAATTTTTTGTAAAGAAGATCAGAGAAAAAATATTTGGTTAAATTCATATGATGATAAGTTAAACTCTGAGATTATCTTGTCTAAAATTAAGCTGCTCTGTCGATTTATAATGGGCATTATTTTTGCTTGTGAATATATCATTATAATTATTTTAGCTAGTCTGCTTATCCTTGAAGAAAAACGTTTTTCTATAGGAATGATGATAGCTTATCTTGCTTATCGTCAACAATTAGTTAGCAAGGCTCAAGACTTAATTGAAAAAATTATTCAGTATTACATGATAAAACTTCATTTAGAGCGAGTTGCTAACATAATGTTTACTGAGGTTGAAGAAGATAAATCAAGAGAAAGTATTTATAAAGATATTCAAGGCAAAATTAGAATAGAGAATTTATCCTTTAAATATTCGCAACAAGAAAATTATATTTTTAATAATATTAATGTAGAAATCGATAAAGGAGAAATTTTAGCAACTATAGGCCCTTCAGGCTGCGGAAAGACAACATTAATAAAAATTATGTTAAGTCTTCTTACACCAACATCAGGTAATATTTTTGTTGATGAAACTAATATAAATGATATCAAACCACATAATTATCGCTCACAGATCTCAGCTGTAATGCAAGAAGATGCTTTATTAAGTGGGTCAATTGCAGATAATATTTATTTTTTTGATACTGATACTGATTTAAACCATATTTATGAATGTGCAAAACTTGCTTCAGTTCATGAAGAGATCATTAAAATGCCTATGTCCTATAATTCTTAGGTTGGAGATATGGGCACTATTTTATCTGGCGGGCAAAAACAGCGTATTCTTTTAGCTAGAGCTTTGTTTCGTAAGCCAAATATTTTGTTTTTAGATGAATCTACAAATAATTTAGATTATAAAAATGAATTTATAATAAATGGGCATATAAAACATTTAGGAATTACAAGAGTAATTACTTCTCATCGAAAAGAAATATTAGAATATGCTGATAAACTAATAAATTTCTACGTTTGATTAATTTTCTATTGAAAAAAACAGGCACAATAAAAATATGTTATATAATATATAAATTAATATAGCAACCATTTCAAAGTAGTATATTTAAAATATAAACTATTAAAAAATGGAGGTCATCATGCAAACTTTCAATAAACAAAATCTCCGAGAACTTAATTTTGAAGAAATAGAAGCAGTTGCTGCAGGTTGGTGCGAGTGCGTTTGTTACAATCCTGACTTTGGCGATGTTCAATGCGTGGCCTCTGATAGCGAAGCAGAATGCTATTCTTACTGCAAAAGTAACGGCATGCGATATAGAGGATGCTTTTAAGTAAAATTCAGAAGCATACATAATCAGAAAAAATCTTAGTTAATCCTTCGAGGATTATCGAAAGCTCTTTTTTGAAGATAAGCATCTTGTTTTGCAACTCCTGTTTCTTATGTTTTTCCCTAAGCGAACACAATTAAACAGAACATGATTTTGAAAAGCTAGAAAATTTTGAGTAAATATACAATGATGTTTAATAATTAATTACAGGAAAATTTGTATATAATTTATTATTAACGCTATATTTGAATAACTAGGGAAGTGGCGGGAGTGACGGGACTCGAACCCGCGGCCTTCGGCGTGACAGGCCGACGCTCTAACCAGCTGAGCTACACCCCCTACTGACTGGAGAGGATAAAATAGCAGCGAAAAATATATTTGTAAAGAGGCTTTTTAAATAATTTTTGGAATTTTTGATAAAAGTTTTTTTATGAAACTCCTTTAACGATTGACAAAAAGTTTTTTTTTGCTAGGTTAGAAGCATTGACTTTTAAACAATCTCAAAAGAGGAAAATAGTGACAAAAATTATTAAATCAAAATTTAAGATTAGCCGCCGTCTTGGAGCTAGTGTTTGGGGAGATGGAAAAGATCCATTTTCAAGAAATAGAAATTATCGTCCTGGCCAACATGGAGCTGCAAACAGAACTGTTTCCGTACATGGAAGACAGTTAAATGCAAAACAACTCCTTAAAGGACATTATGGAAGAATTGGTGAACGTCAGTTCCGCAATATATTCGCTAAAGCATCAAGAATGGTAGGTGATACTGCTGAAAATCTTATCGGTTTATTAGAAAGAAGATTAGATGCTGTTGTATATCGTTTAAATTTTGCTAAATCGGTTTTCGCTGCAAGACAAATTGTAAGTCATAAGCATGTTATGGTAAAAAGAAGAAATCGTGACTATTGGGAAGTAGTAAATTGCCCTTCATACGTACTTAATGAAGGTGATAAAATTAAACTTACTGATAAAGCTAAAGGTATAACTCCAGTTTTGGCTTCAGTGCAGCTTATGGAAAGAACTGTGCCTGATTATTTAAAGTTAGACGCAGCTAATTTTGAAGCTGAATTTATTCGCTCGCCTAAGCTTGCCGATGTTCCTTATGCGGCAAACATGGAACCACAATTAGTTGTTGAGTTCTATAGTAAAAACTAATTTTTCTAAAGAAGTCCTATTTTTTAATTAGGACTTCTTTAAGCTTAAAAACATATGACCTCACAAATAGATAAATTAATTTATCTTATTTCTAAAATTCCTGGTGTTGGAACTAGATCAGCACGAAGAACAGTTTTGCATTTTTTGAAATATCGTGACGAATTAATGATACCTCTTGCACAAGAGCTTGAAAAGGCAGCTAAAACAATTAAGAATTGTGAAATTTGTGGAAATCTTGATGAAGCCTCTCCTTGTAGCATATGCACAAATGATAAAAGAAATAGAAAAATTATTTGCGTAGTAGAAACCATAAGTGATCTTTGGGCGATTGAAAGAGGAAATATTTTTGATGGAGGATATCACATTCTTGGTGGAACACTTTCTGCGTCTCAAGGAAGAACACCTCATAGCTTAAATTTAAACGCATTAATTTCAAGAATTAAAACAGACCAAGTGGAAGAAGTTATAATAGCAACCAATGCAACTATGGAAGGTCAAACAACTGCCTTTTATATAACCGATTTTCTTAGTAAAGAAGTTAAAGTTAAAGTAACCAGGCTTGCTTACGGCATTCCTGTAGGTGGTGAATTAGATTATTTAGATGAAAGCACATTAGAAGCTTCTTTACTAGCAAGAAAGATTTTTTAAAGTTAATAAAATTTATTGTTAATATTACTTACAATTTATCATAATAATTTTAGCCACTTAACCTAACAACCAAACAAGACTTACTAATATAACAATTCTTAAGAGTCATTTTGCATCTATCAAAATTACGCTAAGCGCTTGAGGGCTTCACCTTTTACAATTTATTTCATTGATATTATTTTGCAATGTTTTTAGAATTCATCCACAAATCCATTCATT
Source organism: uncultured Rickettsiales bacterium (assembly GCA_964627795.1). Taxonomy (GTDB): domain Bacteria; phylum Pseudomonadota; class Alphaproteobacteria; order Rickettsiales; family CANDYO01; genus CANDYO01. The sequence goes on from CAZVLF010000001.1 coordinate 112,116, forward strand.
GGTAAAAAAGTTTTAGCATTTATGCTCAAAAGGATATTGATCACCGTAATCCCAACAAAGTGGCTCAAATGGCTTAGTATCCCTTACTGTAAAGAAAAATACTTTTGTTACTTTTTCTAAAACAGGCCACGGCACAATCTGTAAATTAGGAGTCAAAACTTTTTCGTTACTACGTTTAGTAGGGCAATGATTGAAAAATCTAGCTAGATTACCATAATCTTTTGCATCTATATCGGTACCATCATTATTTAATAAAAGATAAGTACTATCAGCCACCTTAATATTCGAAGCCTTTCTTTCACCAACATATTCTGCTACAATCCTTCCTTTTTTTAGAGCAGAATAAGTTGATATACCAAACCCTATTTGTGGAGAAATTTTATGCAAAATAAATAAGTTTAATGTATTTGCCTCTATCGGATAAGAAGTAATTTCTGCTAAATTCTTTGGAACCTGTACCTCAATTTTTTGTTCAAATCGAAAATGTTCTGCTTCCTTAACGGATTTTAAAAGGTCCTCATATAAAAGCTTAAAACCAAATTTTGTTTTAACTTTCTCAGGAGTAATAGGCAAACATTCTGATTCTTTGGACAATTTTTTATTTAGAGCATAAATTATGTAACACTTGTCAGATGGGGAGGAAAATGGCTTAACTAAATTCTCAAATTTTTTTTATCTTTCTTGTTTTTCATAGTCTGAAGATCTTATATTTTTGACGGTTACTGTGATATAAATTATTATGCATAATTAATTAAGATTATTCAATATAATTTTTTACTATTTAATATATTATATTTTTATTAATATTATTTATCTTTTTTAGTTTTAGTGCCTTAGAATATTTAATTATTAACTAATGCATTTAAATAAAAAATCTATTATTTCCTTTGTCCTTTAAAATAATATTCTTATTAGTAATTTATTAATCATCTTCATATTTAAATAATATTTAAGAAAAGTATAACCATTAAATTTTACTATATTTGGAGAGTAAAAATGCCAAACAACCCACAAGACCCTAAAGAAACGCAAACTACGGCTTCTGTTAGAGAGGAAACTATTAAAGATCATAATGGAAGACATGTGGAACCTCCTCGTAAATCTCTTAATGATCCTGAACTTGAAGAAATTAGAAAGCAGATTAAAGATAATCTGGAAACTCAAAGATTTGTTAATGATCCATTTTCTCAAAATATATTACCTAAAGAGGTTGCTGAGGCTCTTGCTGATGGCTTTACGCAAAGAACTCGTCAATGTAGGGTGACTCCTTCAACACAAAATCATCCTTCTAATAGCCAAAAGACTCTTACAGAAAGTAGAGTTATGTTTAAAGATGAAGTCAAAGTACATGAGTATGAGGAAGGCGAGCCCATTATAGAGCAAAAACAGCCTACCCTCCCAAGAATTAACCCAACTAATGAAGTAAATATTCTCTCTGAAGAAGTTATTAAAAACATAGATAAATTTATGAAATTTTATAATAATAATACTATTTCAAAACCAAAACATGAGAGCAAGGATCCTTTACGCTAAGATGCTTGATAAAATTATATCGACTGAAAAAATTGTGGGAGTTAATATATTATTCTTAACTAATATAGCGGCAAGTATAATTTAGTTTATGTGATTATCTTCCTAGAAATTACTTAAATATAGATGAATTATTATTCTAATAATTCATCTATTCTTGCAACTCTATCAAGCTGATCATCATATTTAAAGGTAATTTTAGGGGATGAGCGAAGTCTCACTTGATTTGCAATAATATACCTAAATTTTGGAGCGCAAATATTTAGTTCTTTTTCTAAAATCTTATTATCGCCACAATTATAAGCAGTAAAGTATATTCTAACATTATATAAATCTGGACTAACATCCACATGGGAAATTGTAATAAAATTTTCATTTATTACTTTATTATCCACTTCTTGCATCTGAAGAGCTTTCGCTAATGTTTCCTTTATCAACTCAGCAACCCTAAGCTGCCTTACAGATGCTTTTTTAGGAAGAAGTTTTTCAAGTTCTAACATTTAAAGCGTCCTTGCCTCTTCAATTATTTTAAACACTTCAACTTTATCACCTTCTTTAATATCATCATAATTCTCAAAGGCTATACCACATTCATATCCAGAATTCACTTCTTTAACATCATCTTTAAAGCGACGAAGAGTTTTAAGTTTTCCTTCGTGAATAACAATATTGTCGCGTAGAAGTCTAACGCCTGCACCTTTAGAAATATGTCCAGCTAAAACATATGAACCAGCAATTTTACCAATCTTAGTGATGTTATAAATTCTTCTAATTTCTGCAGAACCTATATATTCTTCTCTAACTATCGGTGATAACATTCCTGAAAGTATTGATTTAACATCATCAATAAGGTTATATATTATTGAGTAATATCTTATATCTATTCCTTCACTTTCAGCTTGTTGTTTAGCGTTATTATTAGCTCTAACATTAAAACCAACAATTACTGCATTTGATGCTCTTGCTAAAGCAATATCTGATTCGTTAATACCACCAACTGCTGAGTGTAAAATTTTAACTTTAACTTCATCACTATTAAATTTGCCTAAGCTACCAGATATAGCTTCTATAGAGCCTTGAACATCAGCCTTGATAATTAATGGAAGGTCTTTTATTTTACCGTCTCCAGAGCGAGAGAATAACTCTTCAAGGCTACCTCTCTTATTTAGAGCATTCTTAATTATGTTTTTCTTTTGATTTCTATATTCTGTAATTTCTCTTGCTTGCTTTTCATGTTCAACCACATTAAAAGTATCACCAGCATCAGAAGCAGAATCAAATCCTAATACTTCCACTGGCATTGATGGAGTGGATTTGCCTAGGTTTCTTCCCTTATCATCGTGAAGCATTCTTACTTTACCATAGCTTCCACCAGCCACAACAATATCACCAACCTTAAGAGTCCCTCTTTGAACAAGCAAAGTTGTTATTACACCTTTATTTCTATCTACTTTTGATTCAATAACCATGCCTGATGCTTTAGCATTAAAGTTAGCCTTAAGGTTTAACATTTCAGCTTGTAATAAAATAGTTTCTTCTAATACATCTAAATTAATTTTTTGCTTTGCTGAAACTTCAACCACTAATATATCACCACCAAGATCTTCTGGAACCAGCCCATGCTGTAAAAGCTCTTGTTTAACTCTCATAGGATCAGCGCCTGGCTTATCAATCTTATTTATTGCAACTATAATTGGCACTTCTGCTGCTTTAGCATGATTAAGCGCTTCAACAGTTTGAGCCATAATCCCATCATCAGCAGCCACAACAAGAATTACTATGTCTGTGGCCTTCGCGCCCCTTGAACGCATTGCTGTAAAAGCTTCATGTCCAGGAGTATCAATAAAGGTAATATGTTCCCCACTTTCTAATGTTATTTGATAAGCACCAATATGTTGAGTAATGCCACCAGCTTCACCTAAAGCAATATCAGATGACCTTATTGCATCAAGTAAAGAAGTTTTACCATGATCAACATGCCCCATAATTGTAACAACCGGAGGACGTTTTTCTAACTCTGTTTCACTATCTTGATATTGTAATATATTTTCTACATCACCTTCAGTAACACGTTTAATTTTATGACCGAATGTAGTAATCACTAGCTCAGCTGTATCTGCATCAATAATTTGGCTACCCGTAACTAATAAACCAAGTTTCATTAATTCTTTAGTCACGTCTGCTACTCTTTCAGACATCCGATTAGCTAAATCCTGCACCGTAATTGTTTCAGGGAGAATAACTTCTTTAATTATTTTTTCAGCTGGTTTGATGTTAGCATGATTGTCTCTTTTAGCTTTTTCTCTTTGTCTTCTTAAGGCAGCTAAGCTTCGAGGTTTATATATCTCAAAATCGGCATCATCGCTATCGCCAATGTGAGCATTAATATGCCCAGCTATTTTTTTTGATTCATCATATTTAGATTTAGTAACAATTTTAGACTTTGGTTCGTGCTTATTGTTTTTTCTTTGCAACTCAATCTCTAAATCAACATTATGCTGATGTTTTTTCTTTATAAGCTCTTGGCTGCGGGCATCATCCTGGGCTAAAGCAACTTCGCTAACCTCTGGCTCAATTGCCCTAGCAGGCTCGTTATGAACTTGATTTTCATGAATTTGGTTTTCCCCAATCTCTGCTTCTTCTTTATTTTCTGTAGACTCAAATATTGGCTGTTCAATGATTTCATGACTATCTTTTTCAGCATCTTCTTGGATTTTTTGTTGCCTTGAAGCTTCAACTTGTGCCGCTTGTCTTATTGCTTGTATGCGCGATTGAAATTCATCTGTTGTTAAGTTTTGTGGTGTTTGTGAAGTTTTAAGCATCTGAGCTACATCTGAAGTTGAGCTGCTAGAAGAAAATCTCTTCTTTTTAACTTCAACTTCCACATTATTAGCTCGAGTTTGAGCGAAGTTAGAACCAAGCTTAACACTATCAAAACTACGATTTAGCTTGAGAGTATTAGTTGATAACCCGAGGGTTTTTTGTTGTTTTTTTTGATCTTGATCTTCGCTCATAAAACTCTTTACCACCTAAATAATTATATTGATTTAGCTAAATTGATTAGATCTCTAATTTTATCATTATTAAGACCACTATTTGGAACAATTTCGTTAAATTCCTTAACGTTCAATTCTGCTAAGTCTTCAACCGTCTTAACGCCTGCTTCTGCAAGCCCTATTATTTGATCATGACTTAACTTAAGTATATTGATTAATTTTTCTTCAATTCCAAGTTCTTTTACTTTTTTCATAAATTCTGCATTGGATTTTTCAACATACTGTTGCGCTCTTGCCTTTAAGGCTTCTGCGAGTTGCTCATCAAAACCATCAATAGAAACCAAGTCATTTACACTAACTTGAGCTACTTCTTCAACTGTTGTAAAACCTTCAGAAGCAAGTAATTGAGCGAGAATTTCTTCTACATCTAATGATTTCATAAATAATTCTGTTAAGTTATTAAACTCCTCACTTCTGCGTTTAGATTGCTCATCTTCAGTAAGAATATCAATATTCCAGCCTGTTAACTTTGAAGCTAAACGTACATTTTGCCCTTTGCGTCCAATTGCAAGACTTAACTGATCATTAGGCACAACCACTTCTACACTATGGTTTTCTTCATCAATAACAACTTTAGAAACAGTTGCTGGAGTCAAAGAGTTGACAATAAAAGTTGCCGGATTAGCTGACCAAGTAATAATATCTATTTTTTCACCTTTCAGTTCATTTACCACCGCCTGAACTCTACTTCCTCTTACACCAACACATGAGCCAACTGGATCAATTCCTGGATCTCTACAATAAACTGCTATCTTTGCCCTTGATCCTGGTTCACGAGAAACAGCTTTGATTTCAATAACTCCATCATAAATTTCAGGAACTTCTTGCTCAAAAAGCTTTGCTAAAAACTGATCATGAGTCCTTGATAAAAATATTTGTGGCCCTTTAGTAACTTTTCTAACATCTTCAACATAAACGTGAATTTTATCATTCGGCCTAAAGATCTCATTCTTAATCATTTGATCTTTTTTCAAAACAGCTTCGTCTCTTCCGATTTCCATTATCAAGTCACCAAACTCAAGACGTTTTACAACTCCTGTCATAATTTCGCCAATACGATTTTTAAATAATTCGTATTGACGGTCTCTTTCAGCATCTCTAACTTTTTGAATAATTATTTGTTTAGCAGATTGAGCTGCAACCCTACCTAAATCAATTGGAGGAAGTAATTCATATACAATTTCTCCTAATTTAATATCAGGATCATTAGCTTTAGCATCTTCAAGAGAAATTTCAGTATAAATATTTTCAACTTTTTCAACTACGTTGAAGTATCTAAATAATTTCACTTCCCCTGTCTTGGAATCTATTTCAGCTTGGATATTGTGCTTATAACCATATTTGCGTTTCCCAGCAACTTGAATTGCATTTTCCATGGCTTCCAAAACAGATTCTTTTGAGATACCTTTTTCGCGTGCTACTGCATCTGCTACTTGAGTTATTTCAATATTTCCAACGTTAGTAATACTGCTCATATAATTACCTTTATTTAAAATATAAATTTGTAGATTGCACTTGACTCAATTCAATTGTTACAACCTTATTATCGCAAGTTAAAGTGATTTGGTTTGTTTCACTGTTGAAGTCAGTTAGCTTTCCAATAATTTTTTTTTGCCCATCAACTAAAATACTTGTTTTAAGCTTTACATCATTTCCTATAAATCTTTGATAATGTTCTGGTTTTATCAGCGGCCTCTCAATTCCTGGTGAACTGACCTCAAGATTAAAAAGATCATTCATTTCAGCAACGTGCAAAATATTGCGTATTAGTTTTGTTGCTTTAGAACAGTCTTCTATATTAACCCCACCATCTTTATCAATCATGATTTGTAAAACTTCTGCACCAATTTGCATCACTCGAACTAATTCGTAACCTAAACTATTTAATGCTGGTTCAATTAACTCAATTATTTTCTTTTCTAAAGTCATAAAAATATTTGTTAAATAAAAGGGTGGGTTAAACTTAATAACCCACCCCTCTGAAAATCATAGCTTGTAATTCTTATATCAAAATTCTTTAAACTTATCAATAACTATTTATCCTCTTGGATGAACTTGATTTTTAGCCCCCTTCCTAAATTTTGTCACTGAACATAAAGCATTTTTTGCCATTGTAATAATGTTACTAGCACTAAAATTAGTAAATACTCTTTTCCTATTAGCTTCTTTAATAGCCTCTCTTAAAGGAGATGGATGGTCTTTAATCGCTTGCTCAATAATTGTTGCTTGTCTTTTTTCTATTTCAGCTATAGCTTCTAATTCATATTCTTTACTTAAATTTTTGTCAATTCTCTTTAAGTTTTTGGCTCTTATATAGTTTGCATTTGCTGAATTTTTTGAGTTTAAAATATCTTTATTTGACATTTTCTCTAATTTTTCTGCGCTTAAACCAAGAGCCTCTGCAATCTTTTTATCCATAAATTCGCATCCCTTAAAAATTACTCTCTTAAAATAAGATATATTTATCTTTAATATAGACAATTTTAAAATAACTTAAAACTTAAAAATCTTCTTCTTTATTATTTATTAATTGCAAATTTGCTACTTAAAATATTTGATAATATATATTTAATTGCGCGTAAAAACCAAGCAATTAATTGATCATTTTTTTTAAGCTATAGGTAATATTAAACTGAGAATTTGCAAAAAAATAAAATTAATGTATAAAGTTAATAGCAAGAAACAATAATTTAAGAATTATATATTATGGAAGTCAGATTAGATGCAAATAAAGTATTAGATGAATTAGTAGCGGGTAATAATCGTTTCCTTGAAGGGCAATCAATCAAGTGCGCTCATTCTTCTTTAAGAAAATTAAAAAAATTTGCTCGCACTGGCCAATTACCCAAAGCTATACTTCTTTGCTGCTCTGATTCTAGAGCGCCTGGTGAAATGATTTTTGACCAAGATATAGGTGATTTTTTTGTTATTAGAGTTGCTGGCAATATTGTAGCCCCTTCCTTGGTAGGAAGCGTTGAATTTGCTGCCAGCACTTTTGGAACAAGTTTAGTTATAGTTATGGGCCACACCCAGTGTGGCGCTATTGAAGCTACTTTAAACCATATTGAAGATCCTAAAACAATTGCCTCTGAAAATATTCATGACATTGTCAGCAGAATAAAGCCTCACATATATCATATAAGCCAACTTGAAAACAAGACCACTCAAGAAAAATCAGAAATGGCAACCAGAGCAAATATTATCGCCTCTGTAAGCCAACTATCTCATTCAAGCAGGTTGATTGAGTCACTTGTAGAACAAAATAAAATTAGAATTGTTGGCGCTTTGCTTGATATTAGCACTGGCAAAGTTGAGTTTCTTGAAGCATAAAAAATTATACAAAGAAACTTTCCAACCTTTTTAATAAGGATTTATTATATAATTCAAAAAATTTATCTTTCATATTTAGTGAAAATTTAAATAAAACAAATGTCATTTATAATACTATGTTATTAACTTCGGGCTTTTTTGCAGGCAAAGTAGGTCGTACCTTATATGGCATTACAATAGGAGTTCTCCTAGGATATATTATAGAATCATCTCCGCTCATTTTACAACCTTGGTCATGCGAAACAGTTTCAATATATTAACTAGCCAAATAATTTACCTTAAATATTTGTTTCTTAATATAAATTAAGGCTACTAAGCATAAAATGCTGCCGACTTTTTATGTTTTTATTAAATTAATTCAGCTTAAAAATAAAAATTTTCACAGTATTGACAAATATATTAATTTTGTTTAGTAATATTTAAGTTTTATAAAAATGATAGTTTTATTAAAACAAATATTATAATTTAATAGTAAATTATGGAGTTAGACATTATGTCAGAAAATGATAACCAAAATACTGTTGTACCTACTTCTAATGAGGTATCTTTTCCTAGAACAAGCTTATTTACCGAATCGCAAAAAAAAGAATTTAAAGAATTACTTAATAACATAGATGAAGATATTATTAGCGGCCTTAAATCATTCCAAAATGGGAAAATACTCGCAGCAATGGGATCTTTTATTCAGTTGCAAGAGTCTTTACATCAATTAGAAAAATTTGCTACTGTAGAAGTTACTGGTATATTTGAAAGATTTAAAAACAAAGAAGCTATTGATTTTTCTAAAGACTCAGAATTTTCGAAGAAATTTATATCCTTTCTAGACCAAGCCATAACAGAACTTAAAGATGAATTTTCTCATTCAATAGTAATCCCTTTTGCAAAATCGATCTGTTATTCAAAAGATTTTGGCATTGACACCTTACTAAGTAACAAACTGATTAAAGGCCTTATTAATATGTCTCCTGACGCTGCAATGAAGATTGGCACTAACCCAGAAGAAATAGGAGAAACATACAAAACAATTTTAGATATATTAAATAATGAACATCTAAAATTAATATGCGATGATATATATAACATTTCCAATATTTATGATAATTCTTTAAACTCCTTATCTGAAAATATTTATGGAGTGGTGGATGCTATATTACATCCTGCTGATTTATTTACTGGCACAGTAGGAATAGCAGGAGAAATTTCCAATTAACTATTATTGCTAAACTCTATAAGTGCAACATTTTAGGTTGCACTTATAATTTTATTTTCCAATAAAACTATCCTATGATCTATTAGTAATTTCTTAACTATCTTAAGCAATAATGATTCATTTAATCAATTGTTACTCAACAATTAACTTAAATATTATATCTAATAAAAAGAGTGCAGAATGAATCAAATCCAATTATTTATCTTCTTTTTCACACTATTTCCTTTTTTTAACTTAAATGCGGCTGATTTTAATTGGCAATCATGCTCACCTGAAATAGCAAACTTCTGTAAAGATGAAAAAAATGATGAAAAAATTTGGGCATGTTTACAAGCACATGATGAAATCCTAACTACAGAATGTGAAAATACACACGCTGAGTATGAAAAGCAAACAGGCAAAAATGATTAGCAAAAAGTTTTGCTAATCATCTAAATAATATTCCTGGGTTATTAAAGCTCTCACTTTTTTTCTTAAACTACCAGGCTCATTCATTGCATCATTTCCTTCTAAAGCACTTATAGTAAATACTCCTTGGTTAGCTGATTTTAACTTACCTAATTTACTATTAGAATCTTGGGCAAATATTTCTGCTGATTTACGAGCATTACTAACTGCTTCAGTCAGCATATCACCTTTTATATCATTAAAAAAAGTAAGATTATAAATGGGGCCACTTGAGTAATATTGATTTGTTGAATCAATCATAACCCCTTCTTTAAGTAGCTCAGTTAGTTTTTGATATGCATGATAAACCTTCATCACATCCTTTGTACGAACAATCATCACTTGAGACAATCTATAACGAGAATTCAACATTTGCTCTGTTGGCTGGCTATTAAACTGCATATAACTAAAAGTATCTTCAGCTTTAAACCTATCATTTTCTACCTCATTAGAATCAAAACCATTTTCTGTTAGAAATGTTATAAGCTTAGTTTTACTTTCTTCTAATTTTTGTACTGCTGATTCAAGCTTAGGTCCTGCTGCTTGAATACTCATTCCCCAATTGACAAAATCTGCCATAATCACTCGTTCAGATAATCCCTTTACACTTATAAATCTTTGAGTAATTTTAGATTTAATAAAACCTTGGCCCACATGATACCCGCCAAAAGTTAAACCTAAAGCTATAAGTGATCCTAAAATAAAGCTAGAAATAATAGTAGTTTTTTCCATTTTCACCTCGCTTAATTATGTTTACAACTCTTTTGCAGATTTTATAAATTCATTATTTTTATTGATTAAAAACAAAGTATAAACCCCAACAATCAATAAAACTGTAATAATATATCCTATAATTTGAAACCTTCCGTTATAGCAATAACCAGCTATTTCCAAGCTAATTGATGTTAAAAGAAGACGGATGATTTGGATAATTGCTGCCACTTTTCCTTTTGCTTGTGGAATATAATTTAAACATAAAGGATAAATTATTAAAATTGGTATTACTGCACCAACATTAAAAGGAAGAAGAGATAAAGTGATTAAGAGAGGGTTATCTATATCTAAAAAACTAGCCCAAGCAATTATCAATAGACCTAAAAAACAAATTCTTGTAGATATAATTAACATAGTTCTTTGGTCATATTTATCAATAAATGAACTAGCTATTACACTGCCTAAAGCATAAACAAACGCTAATGTTCCTTGGTAATATCCAAACTTAGATAAATTAACACCTAAACCTTCCATATATAATATTGGAGAAATACCAATAAAAGTCCACCAATGTGAAAAAGTAAATACCATGCAAATAATTGCAATCACAAGAGGTTTTGATTTAAATATTGGAATATATCCTTTAAAACTAATATTTTCTTTATTGTCAGGTAATTTTGTATTTGGGATAAAGGCAATAGTCATTGTTAATACAATTACGCCCACAAGCAACAAAGCAATAAAATTACCATGCCAATGATAATGCATAGTTATCCAACTTCCTACAACAGGAGCTATAGCAATTGATATATTTACTAACCCACTTAATATTCCCATTAAAACTTGCTGCTTGCTAATTGGGTATAAATCAGCAACAATTAGAAAACATAATGTTGAAGGCGCTGCCACCCCTACTCCTTGCAAAAAACGCCCAAGAAGCAGAATGTTAAAAGATACCCCCCATAAACAAAGAATGCTTCCAATATTAAAAATAATAAGCCCAAGTATGATAATCGGCTTACGCCCATAATGGTCGGCCAAAGACCCCACAAAAAATAAGCTTAAACCAAAACCAATAAAATTTATGGATAATAATGTTTCTACTAATGCTGGTGAAAGGTTAAACTGGTTTTGTAATTCAGGAAAACTTGGAATAAAAAGGTCAATTTCTGCTCCACCTAAGATGTCCATTAAAATTACTGCTATTAGAATCATCTTTTTAGCAAAGGCTTGTTGCATAATTCAACCTAGCTTATATTTAAAGTGATATTATCTAATCATTCAAATTAAAACAATTAAAATATTTTTGAATTTCACCTAAAAGCTATTTTACTTTTTTAAAACAATGCACTTTAATTTAGCTACTTTTCTTAAGCTAGCAGCTTAATTCTTGATTTATTACTTTATATATTTTATATTTCTTTAATATCACTTTATAAATATTATTCTATGCCAAAGAAAATATTACTTGCTACTGGAGGAACTGGAGGCCACATTTTTCCAGCTTTATCAATTGAAAAAGCATTAAAAAAAGAAAAATTTTCTGTTCTTACTACCGCTGATACAAGATTTGCTAATTTCCATAATTTTGATAAAGAGCATGTATTTATTCCTGCAGCAAGTTTATCTGCTTCTTCTGTTAGAACTTTAATAAAAAATGTTTTTACCTTAATTAAAGGTTTTTTAAGGTCTTTATCTATTATTAATAAATTTAATCCTGATATTATTATTGGATTTGGTGGATATCCAACTTTTCCAGTAATTCTAGCTGGGTTATTATTAAGAAAAAAATTTATTTTGCATGAAGCTAATATGGTTGTAGGAAAAGTGAATAAAATTTTTATTCCATATGCTGAATGCTTAACTACTGGATTTTCAAAAATTACTGGGGTTGATGATAAATATAAAAATAAAATATTTTTTACTGGCAATCCAATTAGAGACAATTTTACCCCACCTAAAAAGGAAAAATCCGTTAAAAAAATTTCTCTTATGGTCATAGGAGGAAGCCAAGGTGCAAAAATATTTAGCAAAATGATCCCTGATATGATCATTAATTTACCTAAAGATATTAAGGAAAAAATATATGTTTGCCAGCAAGTAAGAGAAGAAGATATTCCAAGCATTAAAGAAAAATATGCTAAAGAAAATATCAATTGTGAAATTCAAAGCTTTTTTAATGATATGCCTAAAAAACTTTCAAAATCAAATATTGTGATTGCTAGAGCAGGAGCTTCAACCATTTCAGAACTTATTAGAATGAGATTACCTACAATTTTTATTCCATATCCAACTGCAGCTGATGATCATCAACTTTTAAATGCCAAAGAAATTGTAAATTCTAATGCCGGATGGTTGGTACATGAATCTAATGACTCTCATCTCCAACTTTTACAAATATTTAAGTCAATTGTCAAAGATTCTTCTATACTTACTCTTTACAGCACCAACTTAGAAAAACTTGATCAAGATGGATGTATGAACTTGGTAGAATTAGTTAAAAGGAAACTATAATATTTTTGTTTAGCTAGATTCTATTTAAATAATTTTTTATAGAGCTTAAAATTTAAAATTTCTAAAAAGCTAATTTTAACAATAACTCTTTTATATATTTGATTTTAAGATCAAGATTATTAAATTCTTTCGAAATTAAAAGCTTTTGATCTGGCCTTATCTTTAAGTAATTTTGATTTCGCATAACAAATTCCATCATCTGTTCAGGCTTTAAGCATTTATTATCTTTAAACGTAAAAGTGATTGCCTTAGGCCCTGCATCTATCTTTTCAACATTAACAAGCTTAGCTGCAAGCTTTAATTTAAGAACTTCGATTAAATACTCAACTTCTTTTGGATATAATCCAAATCTATCAATCATTTCTATTGCAAATTGATCAATCTCTTGCTCCTTTTTAAATGATGCTAGCTTTCGATAAAGAGTTAGCCTTAAATTTAAATCTTCAATATATTCATCTGGAATGATAACTGGAATACCTAGATTGATTTGAGGACTATATTCCTCTTCAAAATCTTTATCCTTAGTGTCAGGATTTTTAATTGCCATTATTGCTTCCTGTAACATTTGTTGATAAAGCTCCAAGCCTACATCTTTAATATGTCCTGATTGTTCATCACCAACTAAATTACCAAATCCTCTAATATCCATATCATGGCTTGCCACTGTAAATCCAGCTCCTAATGAATCAATAGTTTGCATTACTTCAAGCCTAGCCATAGCAATTTTAGATAATTTGTGATTTGGAAGTAAGAAATATGAATAAGCTTTAATATTACTTCTCCCCACTCTCCCTCTTAATTGATAAAGGGCTGATAAACCAAATCTATCGGCTCTATACACTATCATTGTATTTGCTTCAGCAATATCTATACCTGACTCAATAATGCTAGTGGAAAGCAAAAGATGGAATTTCTTGTTATAAAAATCAGTCATTATTTCTTCAATAGAACTTGGAGGCATTTGTCCATGAGCAACTACTATCTTTATTTCAGGAACCAATTCTTTAAGCTTTGGTAAAAGCTCAGAAATATCAGAAATCCTTGGACAAACAAAAAATATTTGTCCACCGCGATAAAATTCTCTCATTATTGCCTCTCTTATAACCACTGAATCATAAGGCATCGTATAAGTTTTAACTACTTGTCTATCAATGGGTGGAGTGGCAATAATGCTTAAATCTCTTACCCCAGTTAAAGACATTTGTAATGTACGAGGAATTGGAGTAGCAGATAAAGTTAAAATATGTACATTTTCTTGTAAGTTTTTAAGGCGCTCTTTTTGAATCACTCCAAATTTTTGTTCTTCATCAACTATTAAAAGACCAAGATTTTTAAATTCAATATCTTTGCTTAATAAAGCATGAGTACCTATAACTATATCTATATTTCCCTCTTTTAAGGATTCTTTTGTTTTCTTTAGTTCTTTACTATTAACTAAGCGAGAATATTGTTTTACTGTAACATTAAATCCTGCAAATCTTTTGAAAAATGAGTTATAATGTTGACGAGCAAGAAGAGTTGTTGGAACAATCACTGCAACTTGCTGTTTTATATTTTTTTCAGGGTTAGTTGCAATAAAGGCAGCCCGCATTGCTACTTCTGTTTTACCGAACCCTACATCTCCACACACCAACCTATCCATAGGCCTTCCAGATGCAAGATCTTCTTCTACCTCTTTAATAGAACGATATTGATCTTCCGTCTCAATATAAGAAAATCTTTTACAAAATTCTTCATAAGATCCTGCTACAGGAGCTAAAACTTCTCCTTCCTTTTTTGCTCTTAAAGCTGCTGTATTAATTAGCTGGGCTGCAATCTCTTTGAGTTTCTGTTTTAATTTTTCTTTTCTATTATGCCAAGCACTTCCCCCTAATTTATCCAGCCTAACATTTTCTTCATCTCCTCCATAACGAGTTAGAAGATCAAGATTTTCTACCGGAATATAAAGAATATCTCCATCCGCATATATTAGTTTTAAGCAATCATGCTCAATTCCACCGGCACTAACTGTTTCTAACCCTGAAAATATCCCAATACCATGTTTTTGATGAACAACAAATTCTCCAACTTGAATATTATTTATTTCTTCAAAAAGCTTTTCTATAGAGTACTTTGATTTTTTTCTTACTATTTTTTCACCTAAAAGATCTTGTTCGGATATAATAGTAAAGTCATCGTAAGTAAAACCATGCTTGAGAGGAAAGATAGCTAAACCTACACTCTTTCCTGAAATTTTTTTATAATCTAGAAAAGATTCTATAACAAACCAGTGTATATTATAATTATCAAGAAGGCTTTTTACTCTATTTAATGAACCTTCACTATAGCATGCTATAATTGTTTTTGATTTATTAGAATCTCTATATTTTTTAAATAAATCGAAAGAAGATAATTTTTTTGATTGAGCTTGTAGCTCAAAATTATCAACTTTTTTTAAGCTAATTTCTATACCATTTTTATTATCAGGAATAAAATTAGCAAGATAAATTTTATTTTCAGAACGTAATTCAAGCTGATTTTTATTTAGCCATAACAATGAAGGATCTAGTGGATAATAAATAACTTCATCTTGAAAACGATGAGTAAGTTGATTTCTTCTTGCTTCATAATTTTCTTCAATTGATTGAAAAAATCTATCCAAATAACTTTGATGTTCACTATCAAGCACAATATAAGATGGACTAAAATATGAAAATATATCATCAAGCTTTTCATAAAAAAAAGGAAGATAATGCTCCATGCCAGGATATTTTCTTCCACTTACTACTGCCTGAAACATTGGATGATCAGATGAAAACTCATCAAAATGTTCTATAAATTTTTTTCTAAAACATTCAATTGTTTTTTCATTAAAAATAACTTCATTCGATGGCATAATTTTAATATGCGAAACTTCTTTTACTGTCATCTGAGTTAGGGGGTCAAATATCCTTATTTTTTCTACTAAATTTCCAAAGAAATCTATTCTCCATCCTTCTTCTGGGCTTGCAACAATATCAATAATATCCCCTCTTACTGCAAAGTCTCCTGGTTCTGTTGCCACTTCCACCCTACGGAAGCTAAGCTGAATTAAAAATTGGATAAATTGATCTCTAATTAAACTATCACCTTTTAGGATTTTTTTAGTGAATGAGGGGATTAAACTCTTAGGAGGAAGATATTGATATATTGAACTTATTGACCCAACAACAATTAATTTATCTTTATTCTCTAAGATTTCGTCTAAAGCCTCAATCCTTCTTGCTAAATTTTGAATATTAGGTGAGACTTTATCGTAAGCTAAACAGTCCCATGAGGGGAAAATAACAACTTTTAAGTCAGGAGCAAAAAAATTAATTTGTTTGGCTAATTCCTCTAGCACAGTATCATCATTTGCAATAAAAAGTATTTTATCAATTTTTTCAGCAAGTTTGCTAATTATAAAAGCATTTGCTTCTTTATAAACTGGATAAATACCACTTATTCTTTTATCGATTACTTGATTAAATATGGTCATTTTGGCCTAATATAAAATTCTTTAGTTGAGCAAAAAAAATATCATTTCTATATTTTTCAGGTATTGGTTGCTTATTTAAAACCCAATTATAAATATCGTTATCATTTTCATTTAAAAATTCATCAAACTTTTTCAATTCAATTATATTCATTTTATGGACAAATTTATGGATAAATTTACCTATTATAATATCATTTTCCTTACATCCCATTTTACTGCTTTTATAAATTATTTTTTTCCTTAAGCTTTCTTCATCCATATAAAGATAACTCCTTTTCTTCGTAACTTAATGATGATATAATCTTAAAATTGTCTATTATTAACAAATATCCTACGGATGAAATATTTAGTATCAAATTCTTGGAAGCTAATTAAAAAATTTGATTTAACCCATCATTATCCAGTTATACTAATTTTAATTGGGCTATGCAGCATTTTTTTTACTTACCATGAACTTTCTAGTGTTGAACTTGGAAATATACAAAATCCTCAGAAAATAATTATTCTTCTGATTTGTGACTTAGTTACCCTGCTTATTCTTTCAATTTTGCTTGTCCGTAAAATATTTCGCACTCTACATAAAAGCAATCATCAATCTGGAAGACTTCAAAATAGAATTATTTTGATATTTAGCTTGGTTGCAGCAATACCAACAGTAATAGTAACATTTTTTTCTTTAGTATTCTTCAATTTTGGAATTCATTCGTGGTTTGACACTCGAGTTAGCACTGCAATCAATGAGTCTGTAGTTGTAGCAGAATCATATTTTAAAGTGCAATGGAAACTTATTGAATCTGATGCCAATATAATGGCACAAGACTTAAATTTTCTAGCTCCTGAACTTTCTTATGGCCCTGAAAGATTTTCTAATTATTTATCGAAGCAAGCAGATGATAAAACCTTGGTTGAAGCAGTAATATTTCAAACCAACCCTAGAAAAATAGTTGCTGAGAGCAAATATAACCTTAATGTACCCTTCGTTTCACTTACCAAAGAAGCTTTAAAAGAAGCATCGCAAGGAAATATAGTAGTTATTCAAGGCAATGAAGATAATAAAGTTCGGGCTTTAATTAAGCTTAATTTCTTACCTGATTGTTATCTGTTAGTTAGTCGTACAATTGATACTAAAGTCTTACAACATGTTATTAATGCAAGAGGAGCTGAAAGTGAATATGCAAGGTTAAAAGGGCAAATTTCTAAACTTCAAATACAGTTTTTGATAATATTTTCTGTAGTTGCCTTACTACTTTTATTTGCTGCTATCTGGATAGGTATATTATTATCCTCAGCTTTAGTTAAGCCTTTAAATAGCCTAGTTAAAGCTACAGCAAAAATTGTTGAAGGAGATTATAATGTTAACCTAAATTTTAAAAAAAGTACCGGAGAAATAGCAGTTCTTGCTAACGCATTTAATTCAATGGCTAAAGAATTAGGTATCCAGAGAGAAAAGCTTATTAAAGCAAATATAGAAATTCAAGCTAAACATCACTTCAGTGAAACTGTTCTTTCAGGAGTCTCTGCAGGAATTGTTGCACTTGATTTAGAACACAAAATTTCCGTTATAAATCCAACGGCATTAAATATTTTGTCTCTTGATAAATCAATTGATATTTCTGGACAGGACTTTAAAAATATTTGTCCTGAAATATCAAATATACTTAATCATGCGCAAGAATTTGTAGGCCACGAGGTTAAAAAAGAAGTAGTTGTAAATCGTGGATCTAAAAGCTCTATATTAATGGTTAGAATTATTGCGGAAAAGTTTTTAGGCAAAACTGAAGGATATATTATAACTTTTGATGATGTAACAGCCCTAGTTCTTGCTCAACGTAGCGCTGCTTGGTCTGACATTGCTAGGAAAATTGCTCATGAAATAAAAAATCCTCTCACACCTATACATTTGGCAGCTGAAAGACTCAGAAAAAAATACCTACAAGAGGTATCCGATACAAGTAGCTTCGAAAAATATGTTGAAATGATAACTAAGCATGTTAAAGATATAGGAACAATGATTGAAGAATTTGTAAATTTTGCTCGCCTACCTGCACCTAATTTTAGTAAAGCAGAATTAAATCAAATTATTAGAGAGGCTATTTTTTCACGCAAATGTTTAGACAAAAATATTAAATATATTACTGAAATTTGTGAAACCCCCATCATAATTAATTGTGATATAAGACAAATTTCTCAGGCCATGCTAAATATCCTTAAGAATGCTGAAGAATCTGTTGAAAACAGCTCTCAATCCAAAGATGGGAAAATAATAATTCGCTTGATAAAAAATGATAATCATGCAGAATTATATATAATAGATAATGGAAGCGGTTTTTCTGCTGAATTATTTGACCGTTTGACTGAACCTTATATTACCAGTAAATCAACTGGTACAGGTTTAGGTCTTGCAATAGTTAAGAAAATCTTAGATGATCATAATGCTGAAATTTTTTTCGCTAACAATCAAGATCATGGAGCAATGGTGAAATTAATTTTTAAAATAATTGAGTAGGTAGGTATGACTTATAGTATTTTAGTTATAGACGATGAGGCAGATATTAGGAATCTGATATCGGATGTACTTCAAGACGAAGAGTATGAAACTAGAGTTGCCTCAGGAGATCTAGAAGCACTTTCAAAACTTGATGATAAAGTTCCTACTGTTGTAATTTTAGATATATGGTTGCAAGGCAGCGAACTTGATGGATTAGGTATATTAGAAATTATCAAGAAGAAATATCCGTATGTTCCGGTTATAATGATTTCGGGACATGGAAATATTGAAACAGCTGTTAACTCTCTTAAAATGGGAGCATATGATTATATTGAAAAACCTTTCACTGAGGATAAGCTTTTAGTTGTAGTAAAAAGAGCATGTGAATATGCAAAATTGCAAAAAGAAAATGCTGAACTTAGAATGTATAGCAATGAAATAAATCGTTTAATTGGTAACTCCAATGCAATTAGCGCTTTAAAGCAACTAATTTTAAGAGTTGCTCCTACCTCAAGCAGAATACTTATAAATGGCTCTAATGGAAGTGGTAAAAAATTAATTGCAAAGCTTATCCATGAAAAGTCAAAAAGAAAAAACCAACCTTTCATCGTATTTAGTGCAGCAGGAATGTCTGAAGAAAGAGCACAATTAGAGCTTTTTGGTGAAGAAAGTAAAGACGTTTTTTCATCTCCAAGAAAAGTGGGAGTTTTAGAACTTGCAAATATGGGAACTCTTTTTATTGATGAAGTTACTGACTTACCATTAAATATTCAAAGCAAGATCCTTAATTTCCTTCAAAGCAGTAGTTTTATACGCAATGGAGGAAAAAATATAGTTAAGCTGGATGTTAGAATCATTTCTTCAACAAGCAAAGATCTGAAAGAAGAAATAGCCAAAGGAAAATTTAGAGAAGATTTATATTATCGCTTAAATGTTATTCAAGTACAAGCTCCTTCTTTAGCAGAAAGAAAAGAAGATATTGCTCTTTTAAGTGAGTTTTTCATAAATTTTTTTCATGAAAGAGTAGGTTTTCCTCTTAAACAACTTTCCACGGATGCTATAATAGCGCTACAAAATTATTCTTGGCCTGGTAATGTACGCCAACTTCGTAATGTAATTGAATGGCTATTAATCATGTATGGTGGAGAACAAGAGAAATATATAAATGCATCCATGTTACCTCCTGAAATCACTAATGGAGGAATAAATATTGAGAACAAACATGATGATAATAAACATGACATGATGGATCTTCCTCTTAGAGAAGCAAGAGAGGTTTTTGAAAAACAATATTTATCAGCTCAATTAATAAGGTTTGATCATAATATAACAAAAATGGCTGCTGCAATCGGTATGGAAAGGTCTGCGCTCCACAGGAAGCTTAAGACTTTAGAGATAGCTCAAGATGACTAAAATATTAAAGCCTTCAGCAATTATATTTGACTTTGATGATACTTTAATCGACTCAAAACCAATTACAACTAAGGCGCTTTTTGCAACACTTAAAAAATTCAATATCTCTAAAGATATTATTGATCATATGCAAATTGATACAAGCCGTTCAATGAGGGATTATTTTTATCAAATTTTTTCTCATAACATTTATCAAGCTCGTGATACTTATTATGAGTATTATACTGAATTTTCTAAAGATATTAAAATGCTTGAGAACGCCGAAAAAGTTTTAGAATATCTTAATCAACACAAAGTTTTTAATACAATTGTAAGCAATAAAAATGGAACGCTTCTTCGTAAAGAAGTGACAGAACATTTTCAATGGGATAAGTATTTTCAAGCAGTTATTGGGTCTGGAGATGCAAGCGAAGATAAACCTTCCATGCTCCCTGCAAAACTTGCACTTTCTAAGCTTAATTTGCCTGATTATTGCAATGTTTTACTAATCGGAGATAGTTTAATTGATATTCAAACTGCTAAAAACCTTGGATGTAAATCTATTCTATTTGGAGATGATAAGTTTGATGCGGATTTTAAAGTTGAAAATCATAACCATTTACTAGATTTTTTTAAGAATATATATGAAAACTAAATTATTTTTATTACTTATACTTACACATAATTTCTTATCTTTAGCTGTTGAAAGTTCTAAAGAGAATGAAAATAATATTTCCATTGAAGAATTTACAATTGAAGAGGATAGTTCTAATGATAAGAAAAATGCAACTATTCAAATTCTTAATAAAATTACTGCCAAAACCAAATATTTAACCCTACCAGTTGGCAGCAAACTAACTTATGGTCCTTTAAAAATTGAAATTAAATCATGCTGGAAATCTTCTCCTTATGATTCTGAAGAAAATAAAATTCTGCTTAAAATTGAAGAAAAAAGAGTTGATCAAAGTGAATATAAAACTATTTTTAACGGATGGATGTTCTCAAGCAGCCCTGGTATTTCAAGCATGGAACATGCAGAATATGATATTGTAGCGGTCAATTGTTCTGATTAAAATTCTAAAATTATATTTATAAAATTTTATTGTGCTAAGTTTTTTCATTTTTTTAGTATTTTAGCTGAAATGTAGAAAATAAACTATAAATTCTAAAAAATTTATTAAATAGATTTAGTTTTTCCTTTAGTAATCCTTTAATTCACTATGGCAATAGTATTAATATAATTTAGTATATAAATTTTTAAGATTAGGAAATAATGACTATATTTATTAAATCAAATAGTACTCATAATATTGAAAATAAAGAAGATTTAGCCCCACCAATTAGTCTACTTACAATAAATACATAGAATTAGTAGTCAGGGAGCAAGATGGATGCATTGATACAGATGGAGAAGGCTGCTGTCTTTGCTAAACATATATTATAAAATTTTCTAGTTTAAGGGTTATTATTAACTGGAAAAAGCAAGATTAAAACTTATCGTACTAGATTTAATATATTTAAGCCAAGCTGTTTTTAATATAAATATTATCTTAAATAAAACCAGGTAGATACAAAAAATATTTAAGCAAGTATTGAATGGCTAATAATTAATCATCTTCTCATAATTTGGATGATAACCAAATCTTCTTCTAGTTAAAGCTAATATAACACCCATGGTGGTTGAAACTGATAATATCGAAGATCCACCATAGCTAATAAATGGAAGTGTCATTCCTTTAGTTGGTAATAAATGTAAAGTAACACCTATATTTACTACAGATTGGAATCCAAGCTGCATAATTAAACCAGAAACTGCTATTATAGAAAATAAATCACCCATTTTAGATATTCTTATTAAACTTCTTATAACTATAAAAGCAAAAAGAATAATCACTAAAATTCCAACAACCATACCCATCTCTTCGCCAACTACAGCGAAAATAAAATCTGTATGCGAGTCTGGTAAGTGTTGTTTTACAGTTCCTTCACCTGGTCCTGTACCAAAAATACCACCATTAGTAAAGGCTTCGATTGATTTTTTTACTTGGTAATTTTCACTTTTATCAGGATTAAGGAAACTATTTATTCTAACTGTAACATGTGGAAGAAAAGTATAAGCAGCAAGAATCCCTACTATTCCTGCTATTGCAAGAAAAACTATCCATATCATAGATAAGCCAGCAAGAAACATTTGCACTCCCCAAATTGCTGTTATAGTTATAGACATTCCTAAATCAGGCTGTAAAGCAATCAACCCAACAACTAATCCATATATAAGAGAAGAAGCAGTAAATGAAGGAAATTTTGAATCAATAAATTTTTGCGTTAAAATAGTGGCAGTTAATACAGCAAAAAATGGCTTAATAAACTCTGATGGTTGAATGGCCATAGGACCTAATGAAATCCATCTTCTAGCACCCTTAATTTCTTCCCCAATAAATAATACAGCCAACATTAAAATTACAAATCCTATAAATCCCAAAAGAGAGAATTTTTTTATCATTTCAACATTACAAAAGGAAATAGTAAGCATAATAAACATGCCAAGAGCTAAATAAACTAATTGTCGTTTTATAAAATAAAATTGCGGCAGCCCTATTCTTTCAGCAACCGCTGGACTTGCTGTAGTTACCATAATAATACTGAAAAAAATAACTATTATAACAGCTGCAAGCAAAGCCCTATCAACCGTATTTAACCAAGCACCAAAAAAGCTTCCTCGTTTAATTTTTTGCACAACTTAAACTTATCTTATGAATTAATTTTAATTGTAGAACCTACTAACTCATCTGTAAATAATTCTCTTAACAACACATGAGGAATTTTACCATCAATAATATGAACTGTTTCTACACTATATTCCAAAGACATTAAACCAGCTCTCAAAAATGATGACAAATCATTATTTTTTTTATCTTCATTTACTATCTTACCAACTTGGATGTCATTAAGCTCATAAATAACTTCTTCGTTAGAGTTTAAAATGCCTGGATAGTCTGAAATGAAAATTATTTTTTTAACTCCTAATACTGCTGCAATAGCTCCAGAAATATCACTTGCATCAATTTTATATGTCTTACCATCATCACCAAGGGCAATAGGAGAAATAACAGGTATTAACCCATTATCTTCAAGAAGAAATAAAATATCTGGATTAATAAGTGATAATTCGCCAGAAAAACCGAAATTTAAAATTTTTTCATTATTATCATAATCATATCGAGCAAGCTTAGCTC
Source organism: uncultured Rickettsiales bacterium (assembly GCA_964627795.1). Lineage (GTDB taxonomy): Bacteria > Pseudomonadota > Alphaproteobacteria > Rickettsiales > CANDYO01 > CANDYO01. Next base: position 135,529 of record CAZVLF010000001.1, read on the forward strand.
TTCTTGCCACCATAAATTGAGAATCTTTTCCAGAAATACCTGCGGCATATCCACCACTTTGATTAATAAGTGAAACTACTTTTTGATTAACATGCCCAGTAAGAATCATCTCCACAATTTCTGCATTAGCTTGATCAGTTATTCTTATATTATCTGAAGCACCTTTAAATGTGAATTTATCCATCATAGAACTAACTACTTTGCTTCCATCTTGAATCAAGATTATATTAATTCCAGAATTTTGTAGAGCCACAATATCTTCAATCATACTTCTTAAGAGGTCATTATCTTGAAGTACAGATCCACTACATTGAATAACAAAAGTAGAATCACTATAAGTTTTCAGATCATTAAAAGCTGCTTTTAAAATTGTTATTGAATCTATCATTTTTAGCTCAACATTAAGTTATAAATATAATTTCTTATTTCTTTTATGCCTTGATCATTCTTACTACTAGTAAGAATTAAATCTGGAAACATTGCTGCACTAGCTTTAACCATTTCTTTAGCAAGGCTAATAGTTTTGGTTATTTCATCTTTATTAGCTTTATCAATCTTAGTTAACACTACTTGAAAGTTGATTGCAAATTTATTCAATTGGTCAATAAACTCCATATCACTAACTTTAAAACCATGGCGGGAGTCAATTAGAAGAAATAATCTTTTTAGATTGTCTCTATTTTTTAAATAGCCTAAACTCATTCTCTCCCATGCCTTAACGAGATTTTTGGGAGCTTTTGCAAAACCATAGCCAGGTAAGTCCACAAGATTTAGCTGATTATTTAAACAAAAAAAATTGACTTGTTGAGTTCTCCCAGGAGTAACTGAAACTCGAGCTAAGGCTTTTTGCTTTACCAATGCATTAATAATACTTGATTTGCCAACATTAGATCTACCGATAAAAGCTATCTCTGGTTTGTCAGTTGGAGGAAAAACATTAAAATCAGTAGTACCAACAACGAATCTACATTGAGCACTGAAGAATTTATCTGCAATCTCAAGTGTAGACTCGTTAAAATTTAGATCTCTTGATTCTAAGTTAATTAATTTTTCTTTCATCAATTAATCAAAATATTTTCTCTTTTCAGTTTTTGGCTGAGGAGCTTCTTGTGGTTGTGTATAATTTTTCTTCGGTCCTTTAGAAGTTTTTGCCCCAGTTGAGGAACGTTCCTGAGTAACTGTTTCATTCGACTTACCTGGAAGTAATTCACCTGTTTGTTGATCAACAACTTTCATCGATAATTTTATCTTTCCGCGTTGATCAAAACCAATAAGTTTAACCAAAACTTTTTGATCTTCTTTTAGAACATCTGAAATATTTGCAACTTTTTCACTAGAAATTTCACTAATATGCAAGAATCCATCCTTACCATTCATTATATTAACGAATGCACCAAATTCCATTAGTTTAACAACTTTCCCTTGATAAATACGATTCACTTCAGGTTCAAGTACAATTTCTTCTATCATTTTTTGAGCTAAACTGCCTGAATCTCCGCCAAGAGAAGAAATTGTTACATTACCATTATCGTCAATATCAATTTTAGCTTTAGTTGCTTCACAAATTGCTTTAATTACTTTCCCACCAGGGCCAATCAATTCTCTGATTTTATCTTTATTTATCTTAATCGTAATCATTGATGGCGCATGACTATTTAAAGTAGCCCTTGGAGCATTAATTGCTTCCTGCATTTTATTTAGAATATGCGATCTTCCTTCTTTAGCTTGCTCTAAAGCAACTTGCATAATTTTGCTGCTTATTCCACGAACTTTAATATCCATCTGTAAAGCAGTTATACCATCCTTAGTACCAGCAACTTTAAAGTCCATATCACCTAAATGGTCTTCGTCTCCTAAAATATCTGAAATAACTGCGTATTTATCTTTTTCTAAAATCAATCCCATTGCAATTCCTGCAACTGGTGATTTAATTGGTACTCCAGCATCCATTAAAGATAGAATTCCTCCGCAAATTGTAGCCATTGAAGAGGAACCATTACATTCCGTAACTTCTGATACTACCCTAATAGTGTATGGAAATTCAGCCTTTGTTGGAAGAACTTGATGAATTGCTCTCCATGCAAGCTTACCATGTCCTATTTCTCTTCTTCCTGGCGCTCTAGCTGGAGTTGCTTCACCAACGGAATAAGGAGGAAAATTATAATGAAGCATGAAGTTTTCTTTATAGTCTCCTTCTAACCCATCTATAATTTGTTCATCACTAGCTGATCCTAAGGTTGTTGCAGCAATAACTTGAGTTTCTCCTCTCGTAAATAATGCCGAACCATGTGCTCTTGGCAAGAATGAAACTTCGGAGCAAATATTTCTAATATCTGCTAATCCTCTTCCATCAATTCTAATTCCATCATCAACAATTTGACGACGAACTATTTTTTGTTGGAGATTCTTAAATGCTAAATTTATTTCTGGTTCGCCAGCACCTAAATCTGTTAATTGCTCAATAGCTTCTTTTTTTGCAGCTTCAATTTTTAAATATCTCGTTTGCTTATTGACTTCTTTATAAGCGTCACGAAGAACTTTATCAATAACACGAACTAATTCTTGCTCAACTTTAGTACTGTCTACAGATATTACTTCAGTTTTTTCAACACCAACTTCAGCAGCTAATTCTTCTATCATTTTTATTACTGGTTGCATTTGCTCATGCCCAAAGTTTACAGCACCAAGCATTATTTCTTCAGATAACATTTTTGCTTCAGATTCAACCATTAATACTGAGTCTGCAGTACCCGCCACAACTAGATCTAACTCTCCCTGAGTTAAAACTTCATTAATTCTAGGGTTAAGAATATAATTTCCATCTTTATAACCAACTTTTGCTGCTGCAAGAGGGCCATTAAAAGGTATTGGGGAAATGGCTAAAGCTGCAGCAGCACCAATTACTGCTAGTATATCAGAATCATGAATATTATCAAATGATAGCACATTACAAGTAACTTGCGTTTCATGATGGTAATTATTAGGAAATAATGGCCTAATTGGACGATCAATTAATCTAGAAACAAGAGTTTCTTTCTCTGTTGCTTTCCCTTCTCTTTTAAAAAAACCTCCTGGAATACGTCCAGCGGCAAAATACATTTCACGATAATTAACAGTAAGAGGCAGAAAATCTATCCCTTCTTTCTTCTTTTTATCAGAAACAACTGTACATAACACAATTGTTTCACCATAAGTCACCATTACAGCCGCATCGGCTTGTCTTGCAACTTTTCCTGTTTCAATTTTTAACCTACTTCCAGCCCACTCTATCTCTTTGCTGATCATATTGAACATATAACTTTCCTTAATAAATTTAATTTAATTGTCTGGCAGATAGTTATTCTGCCAGACTTTAATAGGTTATTTACGCAACCCTAATCTAGCAATCAAATCTTTATATCTTGACATATCCAAATCACGTAAATATGCAAGTAGTCTATTTCTTCTACCAACCATGATTAGTAAACCACGTCTTGAACTAAAATCTTTTTTATTGATTTTCATATGCTCTGTTAGCGCATTTATTCTTTTGGTTAAAATAGCTATTTGCACTTCTGGTGAACCAGTATCATTTGGATGAACTGCAAAATCTTTTATTATTTGTTGCTTTTCTTCATTAGTAATCGACATCTTTTATCTCCATCGAATTAAGATTGAAAACTCTAAGAGGTTTACATAAACCTCTATCGATTGAAACCATAGCCTGTAAAACACCATCATATAGCGTTTTAGCTATTGAGAATGACATATCTGAATATTCGGATAAAAAAACTGACATCCCATTCCTTAAGGCTTTGGCCTGCTCCACATTTAGCTCAATAGCCAGGATGTCGCCCAGCACCAGATCAACTGGAGCTAAATATAAATCAGGATCATTATTATGCACTAAATTTATTAATTTGGCTAGTGTTATTGCATCTTTTATAAAAAAATTACCTACTCTTGTTCTTTTTAAAAAGGTTACATAACCATATGTTCCTAAAGATTTAGCTAAATCCACAGCAATTGAGCGCACATAAGTTCCTTTTCCGCACTCAACTTTAAATTTACTTACCTGATCGCTGCTTTCAACCAACTCTAAATTTTTTATCTCAATTATTCTCTCCTTTAATTCAACCTCTTCTCCTTTTCTTGCTAGTTTATAAGCAGGTTGACCATTAATTTTCAAGGCCGAATAAATGGGAGGTTTTTGAGCAATTCTCCCCAAAAAATTTGGAATTACAGAAATTATTTGTTCACGTGTAGGAATTATCCCTCCTTCAGCGATAACCTTACCTTCTGCATCAGCAGTTTCAGTCTCTTTCCCCCAGAATACATCAAATTCATATTCCTTATCAGCATCCATTAAATATTGAACTGTCTTAGTGGCCTCTCCAATTGCAACCGGAAGCACTCCTTCTGCAAGAGGATCAAGCGTTCCTGCATGACCAATTTTGGTTCCTTTTGCAAATAATTTTTTTAATTTTGTTAGAGCAAAATTTGAGCTCATTCCTTTTGGCTTATCTAAAACCAGCCAACCGTGCTTATTTTTCATTCAATTGATTCCTCTTAGTTCTTGCATATTATACAAGAAATCTTGCTATTTTCCATATTTTTGCTTATTTTGCTTAAGTAACATTTAAATTAAGGATATTAGAATGAAAATAGCATTTGTATTTCCAGGCCAGGGCTCGCAAAGCGTAGGAATGGGTAAGGAATTTTATGATAACTTCACTGTTGCAAAGGATGTTTTTGAAGAAGTTGATAATGCTTTAAACCAGAAATTATCTAATATAATTTTTAACGGCCCAATGGAAGAACTAACACTTACAGCTAATGCACAACCCGCGATTATGGCAACTTCTATTGCAATACTTAAAACTCTTGAGCAAGAAACAGGAAAGAAAATAGAGCAACTTTGTAATATTGTTGCTGGTCATTCTCTTGGAGAATATACTGCCTTATGCGCCGCTGAAGCCATTTCTTTAAGCGACACCGCAAAGTTGGTAAAACTTCGCGGGCAAGCAATGCAAAATGCTGTTGCACCAGGAATAGGAGGTATGGCTGCTGTTCTTGGAATGGATATTAATACTTTAAGCAATATTCTTGCTGAAGTAAGTGTAAATGGCTTGGTTTGTGAAATTGCCAATGACAATTGTAGTGGTCAAATAGTTATAAGTGGGCATATGGAAGCAATTGATAAAGCTTGCGAAAAAATAATCTCCGCTGGAAATAAAGCGGTTAAGCTACCAGTAAGTGCTCCCTTTCATTCAAGCCTCATGAACCCGGTAAAATTAATTATGAATGAAGCTCTAAATAATTGTAAAATTTCATCGCCAAAAGTACCTGTTATTGCGAATGTGCTTGCAGCCCCTATATTTGAACCTCACGCAATTATTGAAAGCTTAGTCGAGCAAATTTCAGGTAAAGTAAGATGGAGAGAATCAATGATAAAAATGCAAGAACTTCAAGTTAGCCAAATCACTGAAATTGGTGCTGGAAAAGTTCTAACTGGAATCAATAAAAGAATAGTAACTGATATTACTTTGAATAACATCTTGTCAATTAATGATATTAAACTACAATAGAATTATTAACATTTATAAAGAGGTACAAATGACTATTGAACTTACCGATGAAAGCTTTAAAGAGCTAGTTAGTTCTTCTGACAAACCAGTTTTAGTTGATTTCTGGGCTCCTTGGTGTGGCCCTTGCAGACAACTTTCTCCAGTAATTGAAGCAATTGCAGAAGAAATGAAAGATAAAGTAGTTGTAGCCAAAATCAATATTGATGATCATCCAGAAGCTGCAGCAAAATATAATGTTCGTGGAATTCCAACCATGATTATATTTAAAAATGGCAATATTGCTGACACTAAAGTTGGCGCCTTACCAAAACCTGCTTTAGTCCAGTGGATTGAATCCATTTAGTTTATTGCCTAGTCAATATCCAGGTGGCTAGGCAACTCTTAATGCATATTTAAAACTAATAAAATGTTTTAATATTTCCCCAACATAAGAAAATCTCTTGCTATACTAATATTTTTTTCTTAATTTATCCCTTAAATTAACCTTTTATTAAACATTGAGATCTAGAGTTACAAGTCATTTTGAATGTGCAATGAAGAGGTTACCAATGAATACCAAAGAAAATAAGAATATTGACTCTCAACAAAAGCTTAATCAGAAAATTGAATGCTTCTTTGACAAAGAAGAATCTATGTATCTTGAGCATGGAATAAATTATGAAGAAGTAAATAGTAAATTAATGGAACAAAGCAAAAGAATTTTATCGAATTTAGATGAAAATTATCTCAAACAACCAAGTCAAGATTCTAAAATACCTCTTATTAGCCATCAAATTTATCTTACAGATATAAACAACCCAAAATCAGCGGAGCCAGCTCCCCTTCGTTTAACTCATGATTCAATAATAGAATTAAATTCAGCTATAAAAAAGCTTAATGACATAAATAATAGATCAGATCAATGGATACACTATATTTGGACCAATCATGCTAGCATTATCCCAGAAAATTTAAGCACTCTTGAAAATGTTGAAGTAAAACTTATTGATCAATTTCATAATCATATTTTATGGCCACATTTACAAAACGCAATTGAAGAGAAATTTTTTGCTCAAGCAAGTGATATATTACGCTATATAGTTCTTGAACAAAAAGGCGGACTTTACCGTGACATGGATAATATGATCTTTAAGAACAGAGGAGATCACATTATTAAATTAATGCATGTTGCAAATTTGCTTGTTGGCAAAGAAACTGAAGATAAGTTTGCATATTATGGAAATTCTTTAATTGCAGCCACTCCAAACCACCCATCTATAAAACAAGTAATCCAATCTACTATAAATAATTTAGGTAAAAATAATCCTGAAGATATTCCCCAATATGTTAAATATGCATGCACCAAGCATTTTAAAATTGTGTATGAAACAGGTCCAGTTGCTTTAACGATGGCTGTAATGAAAACAGCTAACCAGGAAGGATATGTGGATCTCGTAATGCCTAGACTTGTTTTTTATAATACTGGCCATATAAGGCAGATAACTCCTGAATCAAGATGTTTTTCTCCCTCTCAACCTGTAGCTATAGAAGGTACAAGTGAAGGAATAAAAATCACTTCTAATAGCGGAGATTTATTTTGTGGTAGCTGGTATCATGCAAATAACGCAACTTCTATAATAGACAATGGGGAAAATGTTTCTAGCCTTGGTTTTAGAGAATATAATTTGTTCCAAGCGGCTCTAACTGGAAACTTAAGAGAAATTCAATCAAATTCAATCAACGGTGAAAACATTGATACCTTAAGAAAATATGATATTACTCCTTTATTTGTCTCTGTAGCTAACAAACACGTACAAGCTGTAGAACTTCTATTAAAAAAAGGGGCGAATCCTAACTTTATTGCAAAAGATGGAAGCACTCCTCTTCTTGTTGCCATTCAAAATAACTCTCCTTCTATTGTTTCATTACTTTTAAAGGCTGGTGCAAATCCAAATATTGTTAATAATAAGGGAATAACTCCGCTCATAGTAGCAATAATTATAGGCAATAAAGATATTATATCTATGCTTAGGGAAAAAGGAGCAGATACAAATGTTAAATTCCAAGGGCTTGAATTAGAACAACTAGCACTAAAATTAGAAAAACCAGAAATTATTGAATGGCTAAAAAGACCTGCTATTCAATGCCACTTTGGACGAACTAAAGAAATGTTCTTACAAGAATCTATTGATTTTGATGCTCTTCACAAAAAAACATCCTTACAAAGCATAGAGGTTCTTAAATCTATTGAAAATCTACCTTTTCCTGAAGCTACTATTATTCCTCTTATCACACATCATATTTATTTTTCAAATGATAACACCTCATTTAATTTAGATAAAATTTCAACTCAAACCACAATAGAAAGTCTTAATCTACTTAATAATTCTAACTTAAAATGGAAGCATTATTTTTGGACAAACACCCCTCAACACATACCAGAAGAAATCAAGAACATAGAAAATCTTGAAGTTAAATCTATTGAAGAATTTAAAGAAAATGATTTATGGGAGGTGTTACAAGATGTGTTAGTTCAAGCCCAAAATGATAGAGGTCTTCTTGCTCAAACAAGTGATATTCTTCGTTATATGGCGCTATTTACTTATGGAGGAATATATTTAGACCTAGATTATAGAATCTATAATAGCGAAAATCTTTTAAAACTTATGTCAATATCCAACCTTTTAGTTGGCAAAGAAGAATATAATGATTTTTCAATTGGAAACTCCTTTATTGCCGTTTCTCCTAAACATGAAGTAATAAAAGAAATTCAAAAAATTACCTTGAGAAATTTTGGTAAAAGCGATGAAAAAATTCCAGAATATGTGAAATACACCTGCTTAAAAGCAGATCAAATTTTATATCAAACTGGGCCTATGGCTTTAACTATGGCTTTCTATAAAGCTGGAAATCAAAATAAAAATATAGATCTACTTATGCCAAGAGAGATCTTTTATAATAGAGAATATTTAAGAGCCAATAGCCCTGAATCAAAATGCTATCGACCTAATTTAAATGCAAGCTTAGATATCCAATATGGAGAATTAAAAACTAAAACTATTGGAGCTGATCCTTTCTGCAGCTCTTGGAACAGTGAATATCTATTAAATGTTTTAGAACATGGAGATCATGTTTCAAGCACAAATTTTAGAACTGCAAGAATTTTTCAATCAGTAATGTCAAATAACTTAGTTGCATTAGAATATGATCTTAACCATGTTGATAGCCCTGATGTAATTAATAATCTTGGTATAACTCCATTATTTATTGCAACTTTCAAAGGAGATAGAGAAGCAGTATCAATTCTACTTAAAGCTGGTGCTAATCCAAATTTTGTTGCTCCAAATAAAGTTAGCATTAAACAAATTGCTCAAGAGAAAGAATTAGAAGAAATACTCATTATGCTGAATGAAGCTGAAAATAATCTTTCTACCTCTATAACTACTAACAAAAATACAACTGAATGCTTTTTTGATCTAACTGAAACAACCTTTGAACAAGAAGGAATTGATGTAAAAAAAATTGATCAAAGATTCTTTAAGGATAGTTTGGCAATATTAAAAAAGATTGAAGATTTTCCAACAGATAAAAAAAGAATTCCTTTAATTACTCACCAAGTTTATTTAACATCGCCAGAATCTCCAAAAACAATGGATGAAGTTTTAGCTAGAATAACTAAAGAATCTATAACTTCTTTAAATGAAGTAGATAATAATTGGATACACTTTATATGGACTAATAGTTTTGATGCTATCCCTAACGAACTCAAATTATTGCCAAAAATAAAATTAATGTTAATTGAAGAATTAAAAGACCAACCATTTTGGTCAGAAATAAACAATAGATTAAATAATACTAATAATGATGTGACCGTTTTAGTTAAAACAAGTAATTTGATTCGTTATTCTGCTTTACGAAAATTTGGAGGAATTTATAGAGATCTAGATTATAAAATTTATAACCCTACTAACCTTATAAAATTAATTGGCCAAGCAGATATGCTTGTTGGTAAGGAAACACAAAATGAGTTTTCAATTGGAAATGCTTTTATTGCAGCAATACCAGGCCATCCTACAATAGATTACCTTACAAGCTTAATTAAGAGAAACTATAATAAAACAGAAATTGAGAATATTCCAGAATATGTAAAATATCCTTGCACACCAAGTAATTCAGCTGAAAATAGCCCTGTAACATTTACAATGAGCGTTTTTAAATCGGCAAACCAAAAAGGATATGTTGATTTGGTTATGCCTAAGCCAGTATTATTTAACTATGAATATGTTCGTTCAACTAATCCTGATTTAAAGTGCTATAATCCTAATCTTAAAGCTAATTTAATTAATTACATCCATAGAATAAAAATAGATACTATTGGAGGAGACCCTCTTTGTGGTTCATGGCGTTCCACTCAACAACAAATAATAAATTATGGCAAAAATGCTACTAGCTTTAAATATAGAGAAAGCAGGCTGCCTGTCTTTGCTGCTACTGGAAACACGAAAATGATAAATTATCATATAATAGATGGAGTAAATGTTGATACTACCACAACATACCAGGTTACCCCTCTATTTCTAGCAACAATTAAAGCTAATGTAGATACTGTTGAATCCCTATTAAAACATGGTGCTAATCCAAATTTTGTTGCTCCAAATGGTTTAAGCATTATGGATGCTGCAAAACAGACCGGCAATCAAAAAATTATTGAATTAATTCAACAAGCCCAAGCAAAACAAAAAATGCCTACCAAACATAAAAATACAACTGAATGTTATTTTGGAAAAACTAAAGCTATGTTTGAACAAGAAGGTCTAGACTATGATGAATTAGATAAAAAATCTATTCAACAAGGGTTAGAAGCACTTGCTCGAATAGATGAATATGAATTTGGTGAAACCAAAATTCCATTAATAAGTCATCAAATATATTTGACCTCCAAAACTGAAAATAAACCTATAGATGATATCTCATTAAATATTACTAAAAATAGTATCGATCAACTTAATAGCTCTGGTAAGTGGACCCATTATATCTGGACAAATTCTGTAGATTATATCCCTGATTCAATCAAAAATCTTGATAATGTTATAGTAAAAAATTTGGAAGAATTTATTGGTGATTCTTTATGGCCAGAACTGTCTTCTACTCTTCTTCAAGCAGAAACAGAACCTGGAATGTATGCGCCTGCAAGTGATATTTTACTCTATATGGTGTTAGAAAAATTTGGAGGTGTATATAGGGATTTAGATTACCAAATATATAATGCTATAAACTTAATCAAATTAATGACCATTGCTGACACTATTGTTGGAAAAGAAACTAATGAGGAAATTTCTTTTATTGGCAATGCTTTTATCGCTTGCTCAAAAGCTAGCCCTGTTTGTAAGACAGCAAAAAATTTGGTAAAGCGAAATTTAGACCAAAATAATTCTATTAGCTTACCTGAATATATTAAATATCCATGTGTAAAATTAGACCAAATAATGTACCAGCTAGGTCCTTCTGTTATTACAATGGCTTTTTATAAATCAGCTAACACAGCTGATAGCCTAGATTTAATGTTACCAAAAGAAGCCTTATTTAATGCTGATTACTTGCACCTTAATACACCCGCTTCAAGATGCCATAATCCAAATATTACAGCAAGCCTGAATAACACAATCAACGGCAATTTAGTAGAAACTATTGGTGCAAATATGTTTTGTGGCTCATGGGCCTTAGGTAATGGATATTACACAAAAATTATTGATTATGGAAATCAAATTACAAGTTTTAATTTTAGAGAAAAGAAAATTTTTGAGGCAACTGAGCTAAATAATATTGAAATTATGGATTATTATTATTTAGAAGGAGTAAATCTAGATAATGTTCTTTATTCTAATAATAATGTTACTGCTCTTTATAAAGCTGTTGAAAGAGGAAATCTAGAAGCTGCAAAATTTTTACTTGATAAAGGTGCAAACCCTAATTTTAAAGATGAAGATGGTTTAAGCATTATTAATCTTGCTACAAAAAATGGCTCAGCTGAAATGATAGAGCTCTTTAAACTTCCTGAAGCTAAGTTTTATGTTGTAAATTTAGATAGAGCAAAAGAAAGATTAAGGAAGATATCTAATGAACTAACAAAAGCTGACATTAAATTTGAGCGATTCCCAGCTATAGAAGGGAAAAACATCTTAATTACTGATGTTGAAAATAATCGAACATTCTTAGGCAAAGATTTAGCTAAATATCAACGAGAACAAAGATTCAATATATATAATATAACATGTAACCCTTTAAGTTCTAATCCTTATAGTTTTAAATTTATTGATAATAATTATCGTGTATCAGGAGAGCTAGGTTTATGGTGTAGTAACTTACTAATTTGGCAAGATGCAGAGAAGAATAATTATCAGAATATTGTAATTTTTGAAGATGATGCAAAACCTCAAACTTCAAATTTTAAAATGGAATTTACTCAATTTCTTAAAATCCTTCCAAAAAACTATGATGTTGCTTTCTTAGATTTTGCTCCTATAAAAGGTAAACTCACTCCTCTTCCAAATAATCCTTTAGTTTTAGAACCAAGTGAGGGATTTCTTGCTTGGGGAACAAGTGCAGTAATGCTTAGCAATAAAGGAATAAAAAAACTTCTATCTTTCCAAAATTTTTCAAAGCCAATTGATGTCTTTTATTGGGAAAAATTTAAGAATAACAATTTAAATAACACCAATACTGATAATTTCTTAACTATCTATAGTTATGTAAATCATAATTTAATGACTGTAGATGCTAATGAATCTTTTATTGAAGGACACCAATTTTCCATTGATGTCCACAAAAAATACAAAACTGATTATTTTGGAAATCCAAATAAAGAAATAAATTTATTTGAAGCTGCTGTTAGAGGCAACCTTGAACTGTTAAAAAGCCTACTTAAAGAAGGGATTAAAGTTGATACCACCACTAAGCTTGGAATTACTCCTCTTGTAGGATCTATATTTGGTAATAATGAGGAAATTGTTAAATTTTTACTTGATAATGGTGCAAACCCAAATTTCAAAACTAAAGAAGGATTAACACCACTTCAAGTAGCTATAGACCAAAGAAAAACAAAAATAGTTAAATATCTTCTTGAATTTGGAGCTGATATCAATACTAAAATTAATAATATTTCATTAATTCAGTTTGCTAAATCTCGTCAATATGAAGAAATAATTCCTTTTATAAATAGAGCATATCACAAAACTTTAATTGCAGGAATTTTAGAGAATAATATCAATTTAGTAGAAAGCATAACTAATGAAATAGGGGTAAATGTTAAGTTAGATAATATAGATAAAACTCCTCTTTACGCTGCTTGTGAAGCAAATAGATTAAATATTGTACATATGCTAATCAAAAAAGGAGCTGATGTTAACTTAACTAATCCACTATATATTTCTGCTTCTAAAGGAAATACTGCTATAACTTCTCTTCTTATTGAATTAGGCGCAAATGTAAATCAATATTTAGGTTTTGAAACGCCAATTCATGCTGCTGTATCTAATGCTAAAAAAGAAGATATCCAACTTTTACTTGCACATGGAGCAGAAATTATCGCAGACACTCTCCAAACACCTCTTTACCTTAGCGCTTTCCTAAAAGATAAATCAGAAACTCATGCAGAAATATATCAGATAATGATTAATTATTATTGGAGTCTTCTAGCTCAAAAAAGAGATTCTTTAATACCTTCTGTAATTGATAAGCCATTAGAAGTGGTGGTAGTAAGATTTAACGAAGATCTTGGTTGGATAGAAAAAGAATTTTCTCAACATCCAAATATAACTATAACTATTTATAACAAAGGAGAAGACGATTTAGATTATCTTCCATTATATTATAATGTTGTTAAAACTCCTAATGTCGGATGGTTTGGTGGAACCGTATTGCTTCATATTCATGATAATTATGATAATCTTGCTTCAAATACATTATTTGTTCAAGGCAATCCTTATGAACAAGGAATATTTCTTCCAATGGTACGTTATCTAGGAGATTTAAATTCAATTTGTACAAATATTATTGCTAAGTGTGAGCCTAGAAACCTAATTGGTGAATCAAAGAAGCTTGAGAATTACTCACCTCAACAATGGGCAGCAAGTAAATATTATATGTTTAAGCCACTAAACTATACAATGGTAGACTTCTTCCATAAATATATTGATCCAAGCTTCCCTCTTGAAGATACATTCATGGTTGATATTGGCGCTCAATTTGCTGTAAAAAAAGATAAAATACAAATTCATTCAAAAGAATATTATGCATCTTTATTACCTCTTTTTAATGAAACTTATGCTACTGCAGATTTCTGTTTAGAAAAAGCACTAGACCCTCTTTTTGGCCCAGAAGTTTTCAATCAAACTCTTAATCATATAGATAGTTTAAGACTTATTCCAAGCTCTCTTGATAAGTTATTAGTTGAGAATATAATTAATAAAAATAACCCTGCCGTTAAAAATTTACTAATTTCTGGAGCTAACCCTAATCGTAACATTAATCCGGATATTCCATTAATTCACTTTGCTGCTTTACATGGTAACGCATACGCAATTGATCTCTTAGCTCAATATGGAGCAGACTTAAATTATATAAATAAATCAGGATATTCACCATTGATGATTTCAGTTGTAAAAGGAGACTTACAATCAACAAAGGCGTTAATTGCTAATGGAGCTAATTTAAATTTTAACATCAATGGATTTTCTTTGATTGATATTGCAACTAAAGAAAAGCATTTTGATATTGTTGATCTTTTAAGAAGCTTCAATAATTATGATATGACTTATATTATATCTTATGAAAATGATGCTTCAAGGAAACAAAAATTAAGCTTACAACTCTCTAGAAATAAAGTTAAATTTAAAACTCTAAAGCCTTTGGATACTCGAAAAATTCAATTTATGAATATTCAGACACAAGCAATATTTCCTGCCCATGAACTTAAAAATAAAGCTAGCAAATCTAATTCTAATGACCTTCATAATGTTTTCTGTAATAGCAATGAGGCTCATTCTGTAAGCTATATTTACACTGGAAAATTGATGGAAAAACTTGGTAAATATGCAACTATTTGCAATAACTTAATTACTTGGAATGATGCTTTAAGGAATGGTTATAAAAATATTATAATCCTAAGTGATAATATTTTACTCAATAGCAATAATATTAATCTTCAATTTAATGATTTTATCTCTCATTTGCCTTCTTCTTATGATATTGGATTTATTGATTACATTCCTCGAAAAGGAAGTGAAGAGTTATTACCAGATAATAATTTTGTTTCTATTCCCGGTAAGAATTTCCTAGCATTTGGAACTCATGCTGTTGTATATAGTAAATCAGGGGTAGAAAAGCTAGTTAAGCTTCCATTTTATAATCAGCCACTTGATAAAACAATTTGGAATTTTGCTCATAATAATATTCTTAATAATACTAAATTTCCCATATCTTTAGAGGTATATAAATATAATAATGATAAATTGGTAGAACTTAATAAAGGATATTCTTATGAACATAATATTGATATTAATTTTAACCTTAAAGAACTTCCTTTAGAAAGTGATAATAATCTTTTTAATGCTGTTCGTAATGGAAATTTTGAACAAGTTAAATACCTGATTGCTTTAGGTTATAACCCTCATATTCTTACTAAAGATGGAAGTAACCTACTTCATCTTGCAGCTGAAAGCGGTAATGTCTTATTGTTTGATTATCTTCTTAAGGAGGGTTTAGATCCAACCGTCAAAAATATTTATGGAGCTGACCCATTAGCAGTCGCAACCATACATGATAACAATGAAATACTTAAATTATTGGTAGATCTAAAAGCAAGAAGTGAGCTTTCTTTTAAAAATCAAACTCTTGATATGATAGCTCTTTCACATAATAATTTGATTGGGAAGTCAATATTAGACACTTTAAATTACAAGCCAGTTAATCAAAATTATGTCAATATATTGTTAATTCATGTTTGTGAAAAAGGAATAAAATCATTAGTAGAATATTACCTTTCTCTTGGAGCAGATGTTAATTTTAATATTGTTATTTCTCCTTTAGTTGCAGCAACTGTTAATAACCATGTTGAAGTGGTAAAATTACTACTTGAAAAAGGAGCTGATCCTAATCTTAATTATCCTCTTTATTATTCTGCTATGCATGGTAACCATCAAATTACCAAACTTCTTCTGGATTCTAATGCTAATCCAAATTTAAGAAGGCCAGATGGTGACATAGCTTTAAGACAAGCAGTTAATAATGGTAATTACTTAGACACTAAGTATTTAGTTGAGGCAGGTGCTGAAATTCAATCAGATCAAATGCACACACCATTATTTGAAGCGTCTTATTATAAAGATCGTAATAAAGATGGCACGGCAATATATAACCTGTTAATGAACAAATATTGGCCTTGGCTAGAAGAACAGCTTAAAATTATTTCTCCAGTTAAAACTATTAAAAGCTTTGAAGTAGCAATTGCACGTTATAAGGAAGATTTAAATTGGATTTATAAAGAATTTGATCTAAACACCAATATAACAATTTATAATAAAGGGCCAAATGACCTTTATCATTTAAAAGAAAATTGCTCTTATTATGATAGTAATTTTGATGATAAAACTAATACTACAACTTTTTCTTTACGTGAAAGCTATACCAACAATACAAATTGTAAAATTATATCTGTTCCAAACGTAGGTTGGTTTGGTGGAACCATTTTATTTCATATGTATGCTAAATATGATGAGTTAGCTGATAGAACTCTATTCCTTCAAGGGTTTCCATATGACCAAGAATTATTCTTACCAATAGTAAGATATAAAGGTGAGCTTAATTCAACATGTAAAAATTTTATTGCAAAATGTATTAACTCAACCCTTATTCATCAATCTGATATAATTAAAAATACTCCGGCTGAAATATGGGCAAAGAGTAGATACCCAAATTTTGTTCCTCCAAAAATTACTATGGTTGATTATTTTCATAAAATAATTTCACCTGATTTTGCTGTAGATAAACCCCTATATATTAATTTAGGAGCTCAAGCTGCAATTGATAAAGAAAATATTCAATATCATAGTAAAGAATTTTATTTTCAATTATTCTCTAGCGACTTCAATGAAACTTATGCAACTGCAGATTTCTTCCTTGAAAAAAGCTGGGATGCATTTTTCCAAGATCCAAAAATTAATTATTATAACAATAATAAATTTTATTCAGCTACGGAAGATTATTACGTTTAACTATAAGAGAGAAAACTCTCTTATAGTTATTTCAAGTTGCATGATTTTATTTATTGAGCTAATATTTTTTTAAATAATATTAATATAATCAGGGAGAATAATATATGAATGAAGAGTTAGAAAATTTTGAAGAATTTGATGAAGGCGAATATTTTGATGAAATTACTGCTGATACAATTAATTCTTTTATTAAATCTGCTTCAAAATCAGCAACAAAACTAACAAAATTAATTGTTGAAAATAACCGTCATAATAGCGAAAAGATGACTTCAGAAGATATATATAAAATTTATGAAGAATCATTTGAAGTAGCTATGTCAACTATTGCTAAATATGGCATGGTGGAATAACTCTTTAAAATTATGAGTCATTATTTTAAAGCTCTTTAAGTTACCTCAAAGAGCTTTATTTTTTAAACCTAAATATGTAAATATTAGTTATTAGTTACTTTAATAGTAATAATCGAATGTATTGAATTTATTATAAAGGTACAGGGATTGACCACCATTGTTTTTCTATGCAAGAAATTTCACTTGCTTCACTTAATTCTAATGCATTAATCTGATCTAAATTCATATACTCTAATTTGCCTTTTTATAAAAAGAAGGGCCTATAACCATATAATTTTTATCATTTACTACATTATCTAAAATAAGCTCTATATGATCAGACTTCCAAGACTCCCAATGTTCTTTTACATAATCATAAAGTTTCTTATCATAATTATTCCTTTCAAGAATATTCTGACATAATTCTTCACTGTTTTTATCCACAATTTTAATGCTCGTAACTCGGGGCCTTGTATAAGCGATCTCCTTAACACTAAAGTGATTAGCTATTAATGACATTACTATATCTTCATTAGGTGCAACTATAGCAAATTTCTCCCTAATATTTTCTAAAGCCTTTTCAAAAGTTTCTTCCATGCATTCTTTATTCATATATTCTTCACCAGCTATCCATCTGGTCTGTAAGTTATCAATTTCTTTATTTAATAAAACCTCGCTATATCCTCTTCTTTAATATTGTCATTTTGATATAAAAAATTTGCTAATGATAAAGCTCTCTCTACAGGGTCTCTTACAAAAGAAATATAAGATACTTTTTTCTTAAAATAATCTCCTGTTGGTAAAGGCATATAACCTGTTACAAACTGTATATGTGGTTTATTTTCTAAATTAGAATATTTTGCTTAAGGTAAATTTTAGCAAGAATAGAAAACTTATTGTTAAAACATAGTTTTTCAACCATAGACAGCACTCTTTTTAATCTTTAATTCTTATAAAATTAAACTTAGCCTTAAAGATATCTCATAATCAACATTATCTAATATGACGTCAAGTATAATATAAATAAAAGCTTCTTTATTAAGTTTGAGGCTATCTAACTTTTTAGTCAACTTATGCTCTTTTTCTAAAAGTATAAATATTCTCTTTAAAGTCGTATTTATTAAACTGTTATTATATTGGTTTTTTCAAAGGAAAAAATTCTTTTTGATTTTCACCAGTTCGTTTTTTAATTTATATGTCATCGGTTTATTTATATCGAATTTTTTCATAAAATACTTGGAATAATTTTAAAACATTAATATTTGCATTTTATTAAGGTAAGCCTTATAATTTTTTGTTAAAGGAGTTTAATTATGAAAAAAAAATCAAACAATAAAGCTAATAGTGATTATAGGCTGCTTTTAAAAAAATATAAGCAAGCTAAAAATAAATTTTTTACAAATGTTAATGATGATGGCTATGGTATTGTAATAATTGATCATGAAAGAACTAATTTCCCAGAAGAATATGGTCGTGCTGAAACAAAAGATAATGAATTAACTGCTTCTGAGCTAAATAATCGTATAAATTTATTTACTGAAGCTTTAGCTGAGCATAAGTACTTAGAAAAGCTAAAAGCACATGCTAATATGATTAATACTGGGAGATTAAAATCAGATAGTAGGTTATATACTGAATCTCCAACAGCAACTGATGTTGATAGCTCTTCTTCATCTGAAAATTTTGATGATGGCCCTTCACTTAAAAGGCGAAAATTAGGTGCAAAAGCTACTAGATTAAATCCCTCACTTGAATCTAAAGCTATTTATAGCACCTCATTTGTTGTCTCCGACGAAAATCCTAACCCAGAAAAACAAAAAATGTTAGAAGCAAGTAGAGGGAAAAAATATCAAGAAAAAAGGAGAAAAATTATTGAAGAAGCTCCTACTCCATCAGAAACAAGAAAAATATCTTTTGCAAGTAATTATGTATTACAAAAACAATTGCAAGAACTAGAACTAATTCGCACTGGAAAACACACTACTTTTTATGAATATGATCGTGATATTAATGAATTAGTTTCAAAAGCAAAAAAGATAATTGCAGATATACCGAACTCGAGTGATGAATTTAGAAATGCCCCTCTAAAGATTAACACTCTAATTGCACGAAAAAAGAATAAGGCTACCAATGAAGGCCCTAGTATTTAATTTAACAGCTAGAGAATTGATAAGTACTCTATTTGTTTTTAAAAATGATGTTTATTACAGATTTTAAAAGGCACTAAGAATTTTAGTGCCTTTTTATTTTTACATATGTATAGCTCTTCCATCGGCGGCTAAAGAAGCTTCTTTAACAGCCTCATTTAATGTTGGATGAGCATGCACAATACGAGCAATATCTTCAGATGCAGCTTTATATTCCATTGCTACCACCATTTCGGCAATCATAGTGCCAGCTTCAGGAGCAATTATATGAACACCTAAAATTTCATCATTGTCTTTACGAGCAATAACTTTAACAAAGCCTTCATTAACTCCAATTGCTCTAGCTCTGCTGTTAGCCATAAATGGGAACTTACCAACTTTATACTCCACACCCATTTTCTTCACATCTTCTTCTGTTTTACCAACCGTAGCAACTTCCGGAGAAGTGTAGACAACGCCTGGAATAACATCATAATTTACATGAGATTTTTGTCCCATCATAAACTCAACAGCTGCCACCCCTTCTTCTTCAGCTTTGTGAGCAAGCATTGGTCCTGCAATAACATCACCAATAGCATAAATATGGGGTACTGAAGTTTGAAGGTGAGAATTCACAGCTATTTTTCCACGTTCATCAGTGGTTAATCCTGCAGTTTCAAGACCCAAATTATCAGTATAAGGCCTTCTTCCAACTGATACTAACACCACATCTGCATCTAGTTCTTGTTTCATTTGATCAGCAACTGCTTCAAGGCTTAATTTAGCTCCCTTACCACCTGTATTTTTAGCTGATAATACTTTTTGCCCAAGCATAAATTTGATACCTTGTTTCTCAAGTATTTTTTGGAATTGTTTGGCAACTTCAGCATCCATTCCTGGAACAATACGATCTAAATATTCAACAACAGTTACTTCTGCACCTAACCTTCTCCAAACTGAACCCATTTCAAGACCTATATAGCCACCACCAATAACAACCATTTTCTTTGGAACAGCTTTAAGAGATAGCGCTCCAGTTGAAGAAACTATCACTTGTTCATCAATTTCAATGCCTGGCAAGCTCATTATTTCAGACCCAGTAGCAATAATTATATTTCTAGCTGTTACTTGTGTTTCTTGCTTTTCAGATTTAATTTTAATAGTATTTGCATTAATAAATGAACCAAAGCCTTGTAAATAAGTAACTTTATTTTTTTTAAATAACCCTTCAATTCCTTTATTTAGGCCAGCTGTAACCTCTTCCTTACGTTTCATCATTGTTGCTAAGTCAAGCTCAACTTTAGAAAGTTTGATTCCGTGATGTGCATATTCATGCTGGGCTTTTTCATATAATTCTGAAGAATAAAGCAAAGCCTTTGAAGGAATACAACCAACATTTAAGCATGTTCCTCCTAAAGCCCCTCTTTTTTCAATACATGCAACTTTCATTCCAAGCTGAGCAGCTCTAATTGCTGCTACATATCCACCTGGACCACCACCAATAACAACTAAATCAAATTGCTCTGTCATCACTCAACTCCTATAAATCAAACAATAATCTTTCTGGATTTTCAATACATTCTTTTATTCTAACTAAGAATGTAACAGCTTCCTTGCCATCTATAATTCTATGGTCATATGAAAGCGCTAAATACATCATTGGCCTAATTTCTACTTTACCATTGATTGCTACAGGTCTTTCTTGTGTTTTATGCATTCCTAAAATACCTGATTGCGGAGGATTAATAATTGGAGTTGAAAGAAGTGAACCATATACTCCACCATTTGATACAGAAAATGTTCCACCGGTTAAATCTGCCATAGTAAGCTTTCCTTCTCTAGCTTTCTTACCATAATTTACAATTGTTTTTTCAATTTCAGCAAAGCTTAATTTTTCAGCATTCCTAATTACCGGAACAACTAAACCTTGCTCTGTACCTACAGCAACGCCAATATCACAATAATTATGATAAACTATGTCATCACCTTCAATTTTTGCATTAACTGCTGGAATTTCTTTTAAAGCTGCAAGTGCTGCTTTAATAAAGAAAGACATAAAGCCTAATTTAACTCCATGTTTCTTTTCAAAAACATCTTTATACTGATTACGAAGATTAAGGATATTTGTCATATCTACTTCGTTAAAAGTAGTCAAAATAGCTGCAGTATTTTGAGAATCTTTAAGTCTTTCTGCTATTTTCTTACGTAAGCGAGACATTTTAACTCTTTCTTCACTTCTTTCAGAGGCAACTGGCGCAACAGTGACTGAATTTGCTACTGCATTTAGCACATCTCCTTTTGTAACTCTTCCATCTTTACCAGTAGCATTTATTTGGCTTGCTGATAAATTATTTTCTGCAGCAATTTTTCCTGCTGCAGGTGACATAATAACCGAAGCTACCGGTGTTGCTTCTTTAATTGCTAAAACTGAAGGAGCAGGCGACTGTGTTTGAGTTGGCGTTACTTGAGCAACTGCACCTTCATTAATAATTGCAAGCAAATCACCTCTTTGAACAGTATCACCTTGAGCAAAGTTAATTTTTCCTAAAACTCCAGCAGCAGTAGCATTCACTTCTAACGTTACTTTATCAGTTTCCAGCTCTACTAATAGCTCATCTAATTTTACTGCATCACCCTCTTTTTTATACCACTTAGCAATTGTTGCTTCAGATACTGATTCGCCTAAAGCAGGCACGAATAATTCTACCATATTTACACTCCTGAAATTACTTGTTCAATTATTTTAGCTTGTTCAATATTATGCATTTTTTGATAGCCAGCAGAAGGTGAGGCTGCTTCTGATCTACCAATATATTGTGGACGTAAAGCTTTGTGATTAGCGTCCTTAATACTTTGTTCAATTTTGCTTTCAATAAAATACCATGCTCCCATATTTCTTGGTTCTTCTTGGCACCAAATTATTTCAGCATTCGGATATTTTTTTAATTCTTGTGTAACTTCCATATATGGGAAAGGATAATATTGGTCAAGACGAACTAAAGCAATATTTTTAATATTAGCTTTTTCTCTTGCTTCGTAAAGATCAAAATAAATTTTACCACTACATAAAACCACTTTTTTAATATCTTTTTCTGAAACTAATTTATCAATTTCACCAATAACTGGTTTAAATGTTTTTCCTTCAGTAAACTCTTCTAAATCAGAAATCATCATTTTATGACGCAATAATGATTTTGGAGACATAACAATTAAAGGCTTGCGGAATTTACGATGAATCTGCCTTCTAATTACATGGAAGAAATTAGCTGGAGTTGTACAATTAACTACCTGAATATTATCTTCTGCGCATAATTGTAAAAATCTTTCTAATCTTGCTGAACTATGTTCTGGCCCCTGCCCCTCATATCCATGCGGCAATAACATCACCAAACCACTCATACGCAACCATTTAACTTCGGCTGAAGCAATAAATTGGTCAATCATAATTTGAGCACCATTCGCAAAATCGCCAAATTGAGCTTCCCAAATAATTAAGTTTTGTGGATCTATTAAGCTATAACCATATTCAAATCCTAATACTGCATATTCAGAAAGGTTACTATTTAAAACTTCAAATTTACCTTGCTTTTCAGAAATATGATTTAGTAACGTATATTCAGTTTCGGTATTTTGATCAAATAATACTGCATGGCGATGAGAAAATGTTCCTCGTTTACAATCTTGCCCTGTCATTCTCACATTTGAACCTTCAAGCATAAGTGATCCGTAAGCGAGTGCTTCTGCAGTAGCCCAATCAATTCCTTGGCCTGACTCAAACATTTTTTTCTTTTGCTCTAATAGGCGTAGCACTTTACTATTAATAACCATATCTTGAGGATAAGTTACCAATGCTTTTCCTATCTTCTTTAGCACTTCTGTAGATATGCCAGTTGCTTTATCAACTTCTTTATTTCGATCATGCTTATCAAGAGAAGACCATTTACCCTTTAACCAATCCTCTTCAGAAGGCTTAAAATTCTTAGCTTCTTCTAGTTTTTGATCAAAAAATTGCATTTTTTCTTTGGTATATTGAACAACTTCTGCTTCATTCATGATCCCTAAATCATTAAGTTTTTTAGCATATATTTCTGATGCAGATTTTTTTGATTTAATAATATTATACATAATTGGTTGAGTAAACATAGGCTCATCACCTTCATTATGGCCGTATTTACGATAACAAGTGATATCAATAACTATATCTTTTTTAAATTTATCTCGGTAACATTCAGCCATTTTTGCCACCATTAATACTTTTTCCACATCATCACCATTAACGTGAATTACTGGAGCTTGGATAATTTTAGCAAATTCAGTTGAGTATCTACCAGATCTTGAATCTTTAGGCAATGTTGTAAAGCCTACCTGATTGTTAATGACAATATGCATAATACCGCCAGTTGTGTAACCAGCTAAGCTACTTAAACATAAACTTTCTGCAACCACACCTTGCCCTGAAAAAGCTGCATCCCCGTGAATCAAGATCCCCATAACTTTTTCTCTTTTTATATCATTTAAGGCATCTTGTTTTGCTCTAACTTTACCCATTACCACCGGATTAACAGCCTCTAAATGAGAGGGATTTGCAGTTAAGGAAAGATGAACCCTTCTACCTTGTTCAGTAACATAATCAGATGATTTACCAAGATGATATTTAACATCTCCTGCAATGTTAAGCTCTTCCATATGAGCTAGATTTCCCTGAAACTCAGATAACATTGCTGCATAATCTTTACCCATAATCTTGGTTAACATATTCAAACGACCTCTGTGGGCCATACCAATTAGCACTTCTTCAACCGGGCTATTAACAGTAGCTGTTTTAATAATTTCTCTTACTGCAAGTATGGAAGTTTCTCCTCCTTCAACAGAAAAACGTTTTGTTCCTGGGAAACGATTGTGAATAAATTGTTCAAAACCCTCAACATCAATAAGATCTTTTAATGCTTCTATTTTTTCTTCTTTGGTAAGAGAGTGGAATAAATTAGCTTGTTCGATATGTTGGTAAAACCATTCTTTTTCTTCATCACAAATTAAATGGCTAATTTCATAACCAACTTTATTACAATAAATTTCTTTAAGACGATTAATCAGTTGCCTGATAGTGCATTTATCTAAACCTAAACTTGGATGATTTAAAGTTATTTCAATATCAAGATCTTGTTCAGTTAAACCATAATGGGCTAAATCTAATCTAATATAATTTTTAATTTTTTCTATGCCTAAAGGATCTAAATCCGCAAGCGAATGCCCATAAGCACGATATTCAGCAATCAATAAATTTACATTATAAAACTTTGTATCTTGTTTAGGTGATGGTAAGCTTTTTTTAGCATCAACAACCTCTAGAGGAAGAATAATTTTATTCTTCCTTGGATGCCAAGGAGCTCCTTTAAGAGATTTTAAAGCTTGAGTTTGATCCTCATTTAGGTTCAAAAAAAAGCTGCGCCAATATTCATCAACACTGCCACTATCTTCAAGAAATTTTAAATATAAGTCCTCAACAAAATCTCCATTAGCAGCAAATAAAAAACTGCTGTGATCAAAATCTTTGCTCATCATCCATACCTAAAAAATTAATTATTAAAGCAGATAATTTTTACAGCAAATATTTAATTTATGCAAGTTAATAGAAGGCTTCGCACCTAAGATTTGATTTTATTGTATCTTTAAATCATCTAAGGATAAAAAGATGTATATAATCAACATTTGTAAGTGTTAAAATTTAATTATCTGGACACTAGAAAAAATATATTTTCTAGACTTAAATAATAAGAAAAACTAATTTATTCCTAAATGCTTGATTGAATTATCAATCAATTTTAAATTTACTTTGTCAAATTCATTATTTTCTTTGAGTAGTTTAATTGCAGAAGTAACTGCTATATTAACAGCTTCTTTCCTTAATTTCTCAAGCGCTAGGGACTCAGCTACTTTAATTTTATTTTCAAATACTTTTCTTTTAGATTCTATCTTTTCTTGTAGATTTTTCATTGCAGATTGCTTAAGAAACTCAACTTCTTTTTCAGTGTCAGCTAGCATTTTTTTAGTTTCATCAATAGCTAATTTGCTAAGCCTATTTACTTCTTCAAGTGTATGTTCAGCTTCTTGCTTAAGCAACTCTGCTTCGTGAATTCTTCCTTTAATTGTGGCAGACTTAGAATCAAGCATTATGAAAATAGGATTTTTAATATGCTTAAATACTAATATAGCAAAAGCAACTATAGAAAAAGCCACCCAAAAACTTTCATCAAATGACATATTCCCTCTTAGATCTAACTTTCTCTATAGTTTTTTCGATTTCATCTGAAGATATCTTTTTATCAGTTAAAACTAATAAAATTTCTTCAACCGTATCCTTTGCAAGTTGATCCACAGCTTTTAAGGAGTCTTGCTCAAACTTTGAAATATTTTCTATTGCTAAAGCAAAGGACTTATTAATTTCTTCTTCTTTCTTTTTCAACTCACTCTCAATCATTAAAGAAATTTCTTTATTAGTTTTGTCTATTAATAAAGATCTATCTTTTGCTGTTTGGGTAAGAAGCTTTTCATAATCATGTTTAAGTTTATTAGCTTTTTCTTTAGCTAACTTGGCAGCATGAATATTTGAGTCAATATAAGAATCACGCTTCTTAAAAATCTTTATAAATTTTGGTATGCAAAATTTTCCTAGCAAGAGATAAAGAATTGTAAAGCTAGTAAATAGCCAGAAAACTTGAGAAAGAAATGTAGAAACATCTAACTGTGGCATAATACCTTACATAAATATTAGCATTAATGCGATCATAAATGAAAATATCCCAAGAGCTTCTGCCATACCAGCTCCAATAATAGCACGTTGGAAAAGTTTTTTCTCTTGCGCAGGATTACGAGCGATAGCATTAAGCAAGTTTGAAAAAATACTTCCTACCCCTAACGAGGCACCTAACATACCAATACTCATCATCCCTATTGCAATATATTTAAAAGAAACTGCATCCATTTTTCTCTCC
This sequence comes from uncultured Rickettsiales bacterium, assembly GCA_964627795.1. GTDB lineage: Bacteria > Pseudomonadota > Alphaproteobacteria > Rickettsiales > CANDYO01 > CANDYO01. The sequence continues at coordinate 161,792 of CAZVLF010000001.1, forward strand.
TAATTAAGTTAAAGTTTAATTTTATCATATGTATATATAAACTAATGCAGGTTAATTGCATCATTTAAATATACACAAGTTAATATAGTAAATATATATGCTTGAAGAATTGCTACAAAAATTTCAAAACCCACCATAATCATCATAAATGGTATAGGTAGCAATCCAGCAACTCCCATCATAACTACAAAACTCGCCAAAACTTTAAGTAACACATGTCCTGCTAGCATATTTCCTGCTAAACGTATTGAAAGACTAATAGGACGTGATAAAAATGCCAAAAGCTCAATCACAAATAATAGAGGCGCCAACCATAAAGGGGTACCCTCAGGCAAAAATAAGCTTAAAAAATGTAAGCCATGCTTACAAAAACCTGTAATTGTTACTATTAAAAAAATAAAAGCTGCTAAAGAAAAAGTAACAATTACATGACTTGTAACCGTAAATCCGTACGGGGTCATACCTAATAAGTTTAAAGTTAGTACAAATGTAAAAATACAAAAAACAAATGGGAAAAATTCTTTAGCTTTGTGCCCTGCACTTTCAGTTAACGTATCACTAATGGAGTGATATATCATTTCAGCAAATCCTTGCAATCTACCAGGGATTATTTCTTCTTTAGATCCAGCAAGATAAAAAAAACCGAAAACAAGTATAACAGCAATCACCATAAATAATGAAGCATTAGTAAAGCTTAAATCATAACCAGCAAAAGAGAGATTTACTAATGGATGAATCTCAAATTGATGAAAAGGATTAAATGACATCTTTACTTACTTAAATTTTTTATAAATGCTATATAATGATGATATTAAACCTAAAATTACGAAAATCAACAAAAACAATATTTTTGTATTCAAATAATAGTCTAAATAGTAACCAATAAATCCACCAACCATTACTCCAGCTACCAACTCAGCCGCTACAAATAAAGCACTACTTTCTTCTTGCTTTTTATCAATTTTTTCTTTTTCTACTTTTTCTAACTTAGAAATTTTCTTTGATAATTTGTCTAATTTATCTTCAATTGACATAAATTATCCGCCATCTCAGTTGCTTGGTTGAGTCTATCTTCTAGGGTTTTAAAGTAACTTTCCTTTTCTTTTGTTGTTATATTTTTTGGAACATGAATAGGACGATTAAAAACAATTACAATTTTTCCAAACGGCAATCCAAACATAAAATTATCCCAACTATTGAAAATTTTTGCTCTGCTACAAGAACAACTTGCTGGTATAATTGGTAGACCTGTAGAGCTAGCTATATTAATAATTGCTCCATCTACTTTTTTTGCTGGTCCTCTTGGTCCATCTGGCGTAATTAAGAAATTATAACCCTGGCTGATATTATCTAAAATTTCTTTTAAAGCTGCTATCCTTTTTCGGTTGGAAGAACCAAAAATTAGCTTAATTCCTGCCTGTTCAATCACTCCACCTATCAATCTTCCATCATTATGATCTGAAACTATAGCACAAGATTTAATTTTAGTTGGATTTATTATAGGCATAAACATCACACGCCCATGCCAGGTTGCATAAATTGATTGAAGATATTCATAATCTTTGAAATTGAAATCTTTAAAGATAATTCTTACTTTGCTTGAACAAAGTAAGAATTTTATATAATAGTATATTAGCTTACAAATAATTTTTTTAACAAAGTCACTTCGTATAATCTTCTTGAAGAAATTCATAACGAAGCCACCTTTAAGAAATTAGAAAGGTATTTCATCATCAATTTCTTCTACTGAAAAGCTATTACTCATTGCGCTATGCTCAGGGTGATGCTCTCCTGACATAGATTTATTGTTATCAAGCATTAAAATGGTTGAATTATAATTTTGTAAAACAATTTCTGTTGAATAACGCTCTGCCCCACTATTATCAACCCATTTACGAGTTTGCAATGAACCTTCAATATATAATTTTGATCCTTTTTTAACATAATTTTTAATTATATTCACTAAGCCATCAGCAAATACAACTATTCTATGCCACTCTGTACGCTCTTTACGCTCCCCTGAAACTCTATCCTTCCAAGATTCTGAAGTTGCAAGCGTCAAAGAAGCTATTTCTTTTCCATCCTGAGTTGTTCTTATTTCTGGATCTCTACCAACATTACCAATTAGTGTAACTTTATTAATACTATTAACCATAATAATTCCTTGTCTGTTAAAGATTTTTCTTCAAACATATCAAACATATGTATATATGTTTAAAAAATGTTTAGAGAAAAACAATGAATAAGTTTATACTATAAAAGAAGTTATAAAAAAACGATTTTTTGTATAATTTTGTTAAATAAGTGGATTGGGATATTATGGATGATTTTATAAGAGTTAAAGGGGCAAAAGAACACAATTTAAAGAATGTAAGCATAGACATTCCAAAAAACCAGTTAGTTGTTATTACAGGTTTAAGTGGCTCGGGAAAATCTTCTTTAGCTTTTGATACAATATATGCTGAAGGGCAAAGAAGGTATGTTGAAAGTCTTTCTTCATACGCAAGGCAATTTCTTCAACTTCAAAATAAGCCTGAAGTAGAATCAATTTCAGGACTTTCTCCTGCGATTGCTATTGACCAAAAAACCACTTCTAGAAATCCAAGATCTACTGTTGGAACGATTACTGAAATTTATGATTATATAAGACTTCTTTTTGCAAGGATTGGTATACCTTATTCTCCTGCAACTGGACTTCCTATCCAAAGCCAAACCCCAGTTCAGATAGTTGATGAAATTATAAAACTTCCAATTGGAAAAAAAATATATATTTTAGCTCCAATTATTACTGGCCAGAAAGGAGAACACCGTAAAGAACTTCTTCAATTTAGAAAGCACGGCTATCAACGAGCAAGAATAGATGGAATTATCTATGAACTTGATGACCTACCAATTATGGATAAAAATAAGAAGCATGATATTGAAATAGTTGTAGATCGTTTAGTGATTGAAGAAGACTTAAGCTCTAGATTAACTGAAAGCGTTGAAACTGCTCTTAAAATTGGTGAAGGATTATTATTTGTTGAAATTGTTGATGAAGAAAGAACATTAGTATTTTCAGAAAAATTTGCATGCCCAATTTCAGGCTTTCAAATTAAAGAAATTGAACCAAGAATTTTCTCTTTTAATAGTCCTTTTGGGGCTTGTCCTAAATGCCAAGGAATTGGTGTAGAACATTACTTTGAACCAGCTCTTGTTATTCCTGACGATACATTATCACTTAATGAAGATGCTATTCTTCCATGGAAAAACTCTAAAACTAAATATCAGCAACAAACTTTAGATTGCTTAGCAAAACACTACGGCTTTGACTTAAATCAGTCCTTTGGAAAATTATCAAAAGCGATTCAAAACATAATTTTATATGGCTCTGGCGAAGAAGAAATCACTTTTAATTACACCGATGGAATGCGCAAGCAAACTATTGTAAAACCGTTTGAAGGAGTCATACCAGGTCTTGAAAAAACATTTCAAGATAACAAAGGATGGATGGAAGAAGAATTAAAATCCTTTCAGCGTGAAAGAAAATGTCAGAGCTGTGGAGGGCATAGGCTTAAATCTGAATCTTTATGTATTAAAGTTGCAGATCTTAATATAGGAGAAGTAAGTAACCTAACTATTGCTCATGCACTTCAATGGTTTACTGAATTGCCAAATAAATTAAATTCAACCCACAATAAAATTGCTGATCGAGTTTTGCGAGAAATCAGAGAACGATTAGGCTTTTTAAATAATGTTGGATTAGAATATTTAACTTTATCTCGTGAATCTGGAACTTTATCTGGAGGAGAAAGTCAAAGAATTCGTCTTGCTTCTCAGATTGGCTCTGGTTTAACAGGGGTATTATATGTTCTTGATGAACCATCTATTGGACTTCATCAAAGAGATAATATGAAGTTAATCAATACTTTGAAACATTTAAAGCATCTTGGTAATACCGTAATTGTAGTTGAACATGACCATGAAACAATGGTGGAAGCGGATCATTTAATTGATATTGGACCTGGAGCAGGGGTACATGGGGGAAATGTTATTGCTCAAGGAACTCCACATGAAGTAAAAGAAATGCCTCAAAGCATCACTGGGCAATATCTTAAAGGAACAAAATTCGTTCCAATTCCAGAAAAAACTAGAGAATGGAAAGATGATAAATGTATTACTTTAACTGGAGCAAGGGTTAACAACCTTAAAAACATTGATATGAAGCTTCCTCTTGGAACTTTTACCTGTGTAACAGGAGTTTCAGGTGGAGGTAAATCAAGCTTAGTTATTCACACATTTTATAAAGCAATTATCAAGAAATTAGACAAAGCAAATGTAATTCCTGGTGAACATGATTCACTTACAGGAATTGAATATATTGATAAAGTTATTGAAATTGATCAATCTCCAATTGGAAGAACTCCTCGTTCAAACCCTGCTACTTATACAGGCGCATTCAATGCAATTCGTGATTGGTTTGTTGAACTACCAGAATCTAAAGCAAGAGGGTATAAAGTAGGACGATTTTCTTTCAACGTTAAAGGTGGAAGATGCGAATCTTGTCAAGGTGATGGGATGATAAAAATAGAAATGCACTTTCTACCCGATGTTTATGTTAAATGTGAAGAATGTAATGGAGAAAGATATAATCGCTCCACTTTAGAAGTAAAATATAAAGGATATTCAATTTCTGATGTTTTAAATATGACAGTTGATGATTCTTTAGAACTTTTTTCAAGCATACCAGCTATTGCTGAAAAACTTAGGGCTTTGCAAGATGTTGGTCTTGGCTATATTAAAATTGGTCAATCTGCAACCACTCTTTCTGGAGGTGAAGCACAAAGAATAAAACTTGCTAAAGAACTTTCAAAAAGATCAACAGGAAGAACTTTATACATTCTTGATGAACCAACAACCGGACTTCATACAGATGACGTAAACAAGCTACTTAAAGTATTGCATAAACTTGTAGATCTTGGAAACACTGCTTTAGTTATTGAGCATAACCTTGATGTTATAAAAACTGCTGATTATATTATTGACGTTGGTCCAGAAGGAGGAGAAAAAGGTGGAAGAATTGTTGGAACTGGAACTCCGTTAGACATAGTTAATAATGCTGAAAGCATCACTGGCCGCTATCTTAAAGATTACTATAAAAAATGAAAAAACTGATTATTTTTGATTGTGATGGCGTGTTAGTTGATAGCGAAATTTTAGCCAGTACTATAACTGCAAAAAGCCTAACTAAGTTGGGCTTCTCAATAAGTGGCGAAGAATTAGCTAAAATGCTAATAGGCACTGATGCTAAAACAGCTGCTAAACTTCTTGCTGAAAAAACCGGTAAAGAAAACTTGGCTAATATAGCTAAAGAAGAAATATTGTTAGCATATGAAAAGGAATTAAAACCCCTTATTTATAAAGTGGTTGAAAAAGTTTATAATTTAAATATTCTTTGCTGTATAGTTTCAAATAATTTGCATGAGAAAGTAATTAAAGCAATAACCTGCACTAATCAGCATCATTTTTTCAAAGAACATGAAATTTTTACAGCTGCACTTGTGCAAAATGGTAAGCCTGCTCCTGATTTATTTTTTCACGCAATGAACTACTTTAAGGTTAAACCAGAAGAATGTCTTGTTATTGAAGATAGTACCTCAGGAATTAAGGGCGCTCTTGCTGCTGGTATAGAAGTAATTGGATTCTTAGGAGGCGGACACGCCCAATATGGCTGGTATAGAGAAAAAATTACAGCTTTGAATGTTCCAACTGTTGATAATGATATAGAATTATATAACTTGATTCTAAAAAAAGTTAGTCATTTTAATGCCGCGATATAAACTAATTATAGAATATAATGGAACAAATTTTTCTGGCTGGCAAACCCAAGCCCATTCACCATCAATCCAACAATCAATTGAAAAAGCCATTGAAAAATTTTCTTTCCAAAAGGTTAATATCCATGCTGCTGGAAGAACTGATGCAGGAGTTCATGCATTCGGGCAAGTGGCACATTTTGATCTTGAAAAATCTTACCGTTTAAAAGAAGTTCAAGGAGCAATAAATCACCATCTTAAACCACTTCCAATAAATATTATAGATTGTGAAGAAGTTGATAATGTTTTCCATGCAAGATTTTCAGCTAAGAAACGATATTATCGCTACATCATTCTAAACCGTAAATCATCATCTATATTTTCAAAAGACAGAGCTTGGCATTTAAGGGATGAGCTAAACTTTCTCGATATGCAGGAAGCAGCTAACATACTTATAGGGCAGCATGATTTCACGAGCTTTAGAGCCAAGCATTGCCAAGCTCATTCACCTATCAAAACCATGGATGAAATTAGTATTTTTAAAGAAAAGGATCAAGTAATCATAGATTTAAAAGCTAAATCTTTTCTCCATCATATGGTTAGAAATATCGTAGGAAGTTTAAGTTTAGTTGGCCAGGGAAAATGGAATAAGGATGATATAGCAAGAATATTAAAAGCAAAAGATCGTCAATATGCTGCAGCAACCGCTCCTGCTTGTGGCCTTTATTTCGTTAAAGTTGACTATTAACACCTACTATAATAAAATACCCCAAATTTAATTAAACATAGGATTTATTGTGGAAAGAAAGCCTTTAGTATTGTGTATTCTTGATGGTTTTGGTATTGGAAATAAAAAAGATAAAAAATTTGATGCAATTGCTCAAGCATCTACTCCTTTTTTAAAAAAACTTCTAAAAAACTATCCTAATTCTAGCCTTGAAACCTCAGGTGAAGCTGTTGGACTTCCACAAGGGCAAATGGGTAATTCAGAAGTTGGACACATGACTATAGGAAGTGGCAGGGTTATACTCCAAGACTTACTTCGAATTAACAAAGCAATAGAAAATGATGAATTATCTAAGCATCCACATTTAAAAAAACTTATCAAAGAACATAAATCTACTGGCAAGAATATTCATCTTTTGGGGCTATGTTCTGATGGGGGCGTTCATTCTCATATTTCTCATATGATTTATCTTATAAAGCTTTTAGGAAAGAATGCTCTTTCTGTAAAACTTCATTTATTCTTAGATGGAAGAGATGTAAGTCCTTCATCAGCCCAGAAATATATAGGAGAAATTGAGCAGCTTATAAAAGAATTTCCAACTATTTCTGTTTCTTCAATTAGCGGAAGATTTTATTCTATGGACCGTGATAATAGGCAAGAAAGAACTAAACTTGCGTGTCTTGCAATTGATGGAAAATCAGAACAAAAATTTGGTAAAATTAGTAATTACATAAGCTCACAATATGAAAAGAAAATTTACGATGAATTTATTATTCCCGCATGTCACCAAGAATATCAAGGGATAGATTCTGGTGACTCTGTAATTTTTACTAATTTCCGTTCAGACAGAGCAAGACAGTTGGTTGAAAAAATTCTTTCTTCTCATTCTGATCTTAATTTTAAACTAGCCATGACTCATTATTCTGAAGGGCTAAGTTTAAAGCTTGACGTACTATTTAAAGAACAGCAAATTGTCAATAACTTAGCTGACTTACTAAGCAAGAATAATAAAACTCAATTTAGAATAGCCGAAACAGAAAAATATGCACATGTAACTTTCTTTTTTAATGGTGGCAAAGAGGACGCTTATATAAATGAAGACCGTATAATGATTCCTTCACCTAATGTAGATACTTATGATTTAAAACCTGAGATGTCAGCCAAAGAAGTAACTGAAAAATTAACTAAAGCAATTGAAAGTAAGAAATATGATTTTTTGCTAGTTAATTTTGCCAATTGCGATATGGTTGGGCATTCTGGGAACCTTAAAGCTGCAATGAAAGCTGTAGAAACCATTGATAATTGCCTTAAGTCTATCCATACAGCCATTGATAAAGTTAATGGTAATTTAATTATTACCGCAGATCATGGAAATGTAGAATGCATGTTTGATGTAAAAAACAACTCTTCTCATACTTCCCACACTACTAATAAAGTGCCTTTTATAATTGTTGGAAAAGATTTTTATAGAAAAAATAATTTTGTTAATGATGGTAACTTAGCGGATATTGCACCAACTATTTTAGAGTTATTAAATATTGAGAAGCCGCAAGAGATGACTGGGAAATCCTTACTTAAAAAATATGCTCGCCTTAAAAGCTGGTTATCTTTTTTAGGTGCTATAATAATAGCATTAGCCATTAGAACTGTAATTTTTGAACCTTATACTATTCCTTCAGGCTCCATGAAACCTAATTTTCTAGTTGGAGATTATTTATTTGTTTCAAAATATCCTTATGGAATTAGTAATGCATCATTTCCATTTGAACCTAGTTTATTTAAAGGCAGAATAGGTAAACTCACCACTCCTAAACGTGGAGAAGTAATAGTCTTTAAATCTGATACTAATAGAGCTATTAACTATATTAAAAGATTGGTTGGGCTTCCTGGAGATGAAATTCAAATGATCCAGGGCAGATTATATATTAACGGAAATATTGTCCCTCAAAAAGAAGCAGGAATATTTGTTGATTCAGATGGCAAAGAAATAAAAAGATATATTGAAACTTTACCTAATGGAGTTTCATATTATGTTCTTGATGAGACTGATTTTCATCCTTTAGATAATACAAAAGCTTTTAAGGTTCCTGAAGGACATTATTTTTTCTTAGGTGATAATAGAGATAATTCTGCTGATAGTAGAACGAATGGTCATCCTATTGGATTTGTTCCATATGATAAATTTATTGGTCGTGCTGAAATGATTATGTTTTCTAACACCGAACATCTTCCATATATTTGGAAATGGATAATTAACTTTAGAACAGATCGCTTTTTTACAAGAGTAAAACCTTTAGAAGAAAACAACTAATTTTATGAAAATATTAGGAATTGAAACCAGCTGTGATGAAACAGCTGCCAGTATTGTTAGTGACTCCCGCGAAATTCTTGCTCATGTGATATTTAGTCAAATAAAAGAACATGAAAAATATGGAGGAGTGGTACCTGAAATTGCTTCAAGGTCTCACTTAACCCACTTACAAAATATAGTAAAGAAAACACTTAACCAAGCAAATTGCACCTTAGATGATTTAGATGCCATAGCTGTAACCTCAGGTCCAGGGTTAATTGGTGGATTATTAGTAGGGTTGATGTTTGCTAAAGGACTTTGTTTTGCTGCCAATAAACCCTTGCTTGGAATTAATCACCTTGAAGCTCATGCTTTAACTGCTAGGCTCACTAATCCCGAAGTAAAATTTCCTTATTTAACGCTTCTTGTTTCTGGTGGGCATTGCCAAATTCTTCTTGTTGAAGGTGTAGGTAAATATAAAAAGCTTGGAGCAACACTTGATGATGCTGTAGGAGAAGCATTTGATAAAGTTGCTAAAATGCTTTCTTTAGGATATCCAGGTGGCCCCATTGTTGAAAAAATCGCTTTATTGGGCGATGAAACTAGATTTAAATTTCCTCAGGCAATGAAAGGTAAAAATAATTGCGACTTTTCTTTCTCAGGCCTTAAAACCGCTGTGAGAACCTTAATTGAAAAAGAAAATATAAATCAGCAAACTATAGCTGATATCTGTGCCTCTTTTCAAAAGATAGTTGCAGAAATATTGGTTGATAGGCTTAATAATGCGGTTAAATCTATTACCAATGTTGAACAATTAATAATTGCAGGTGGAGTTGCTGCTAACCAGTATTTATTGAAAAGAATCTCTGCTAATATGTTAAAACATAATCTAACTACTATAGCCCCCCCTATTAAGTTATGTACTGATAATGGCGCAATGATTGCCTGGGCAGGTATTGAAAGATTTAAACTAGGTCTTATAGATAATCTAGATATTACTCCTCGCCCTCGATGGCCACTTGAGCTTATTTAATTTTTATGTAAATACAGTAAAGAAAAAGTTTTTAAATAGGTATTTATAAGCTAAACTAGCTTAAACTTTTTGAGTAACTCATATGGCTTTACTTTATAATCATTCTACTTTAAGCTTAAATGATTATATAATTAAACTTTATATTAGAGAAAAATCATGCATAATTCTAGATTGTTGCTTAAGTGCTTACTATGTAAAAATCTTTTTACACTTCTTTTAATTATTTTATTATCTTCATGCGCTTCTCGTGAATCAGTTTTAATTCATAATCTAAAAAAAGAGTCTCTTAACAATAACGACTCATATGCTAAAGTTGAGCTTGTAAGAATATATTCAGAAGGAAAAATTGTACCAAAAAATATTTCAGAATCTTCAAAATGGATAAAAATATTAGCCGATGATGGTCATATCGTATACCTAAAAAAATTAGCTTATGAGGAGAAAATTGGATCAGTAGAAGTACGTGAAATTGCATTAAAATATATAAATATTTTACATCAATATTATGTGAGTTTTTATAATTTGAATAAACTTAGATCTTCGGTTATAGATGCTGAATATAAACCATCTTTAACTATCAAACACAAAGATTTAGACGACCTATATGCCGTTATTTTGAAGGATTTAGAATCATTAGCATCGCAAGAATATATGCCAGCTCAACATAGTCTAGGATATTTATATTATAGTGGCTTTGGGATGCCAAAAGATTATAAAAAAGCTTTATATTGGACTGAAAAAGCGGCAAAAAATTGTTATTATTTTAATTATGGAATCCATGGCTTATTGTTAGACCTTTACTTTTCTGGAGGATTTGGCATAGAAAAAAATATTACTAAGGCTTATGAGGAGTTCTTCCTTCTTGCTTACGAAAGTTTATACAAATCATCAAGCGATTTTTGGCGCTGGACAGGGGAATATGAATTAGTAAAAACCCTACCAAGAAATATAAAAACCTTACCTAAAGAAAAGTTAAATGAAATTATTGCTTATATTATTGAAATTATATCTGATCCAAATTATGGAATAGATCATGAGAATGCAGCTAAAGTAATTATTTCCGCATTAAGGAAAGCTGAAGTGTTGCCTTAATTTTAAAAAAAGCTTTTAGAAAAAGATATATCTACATTGTTGGTGATGATAAATTAATCAAAAAGCTTAAGTTATTCAAATTATAATAAAATTGAAATTATGAAAAATAATAAATATTCTCCTGTTTGGCCTCACTCTGAAATAAAAGAAGTTTTTCCCAATATTTTTTACGTTATGGGTATGAATATTACCACACATGATAATATTCAATTTCAACATAGCCGCAATATGATAATTATTAGAGATAATGATAAATTATCCCTTATTAATACCGTAAGATTAAATGAAGAAACTTTATCTAAACTTGACTCTCTGGGACAAGTTGAAAATATAGTTAGAATTGGCTCTTTTCATGGCCGTGATGATGCCTTTTATCTTGATCGCTATAAAGCCACCTTATGGGCACTAGAAGGAATGCAACACCAAGATAACCGAACAACTGATATTTTGCTTACACCTAGTGGAAAAAAACCATTTACTGATTGCTCGTTTTTTACTTTTGAAACATCTAAACATCCAGAAGGAATTTTACATATAGCAAAAGAAGGTGGCATTTTAATTACCTGTGATAGTATTAAAAATTGGGTTGCAGCAGACCAATTTTTTAGTGCTGATTCTGCAAAACTTTATAGTGAACAAGGATTTTTTGGAGTGGCCACAATATCAAATGTATGGAGAGAACCATGCGGGATTCAATCATCTGATTTTATAAGGCTAAAAACCTTAAAATTTAAGCACCTTATTAGCGCTCATGGAGAACCTTTGCTAGATAATGCTTATGAAGCAGTGGTCAACACTATTTATAAAATATATGGTGTTTAAGCTTATTGGGTTAATACCATGCTTTTTTATAAATCATATTTCAAATAAATTAGTTAACGCTCACTAAACACTACAGAGTTTCTATTAAAATGTTGTTCCAAAAACTCTTTTAATGCAGCAAATTCAGATGTATATGTTTCTTCATTATAAATCATTGGTTTTTTTAATGTCATTTTAAAATCAATAATAAGGTCTTTACCTTTATTTTCTAATTTGCGTGAAATATATAGCCACTTACTATCCATTTCTTGATTAAGGTTTTTAATATTTTTAACTTTAACATTTTTTATTATAGATTTTTTATGTTTTGTAAATGGACTACCCACAAAAATATCACAAATAGTATCAGAAGGAATATCTATAAAATAATCAATAATGTAATCGGAAGTTAAGTAAAGGGCATAACCTAAATTTGTTGAATATAATTGATTATTTTTTTCAAATGCATAGTTAATAGCTATATCTTTTACCAATCTTGATTTAAGAATTGGAAACTCTAACCTTTTCTTAAATTTATCTTCTAAAATAGAATTACTTAGATCATTATATAATTTATCTTTTATACTTTCTCTTGAATTATATAGTTCAGCCGCTGTAAGTGATAAAGCAAGCTGATTTTTCATGGTTATGGTTCCTTCTTCTAAAATTTTGTTTTTACTTAAAATCTTTTTACTACTTACTAAATCAACAGAAGGCTCTAAAGGATTTATAGCATCAGTTTCTAATAATTGAGAATTCTCTTTATCTAACACTAATGCTATACTATCAGCTATATCTGGAAAAATCTTTCCTGCCATACTCTGAATGTTTGTTGGATCAATCCAGTAATATTTGCCAGATTGTGCTTTAACATAAACAATTGCATGATTAAATGCATACATACTTGGCATAGGATAAAAATCCTCAGTTCCTTCTCCTCTTTCTATTAAAGCAAATTTAGCATCAAAACCTAAGTTAGTTAAAATGGCTACTGTAGCAGCTGAAAAATCTTTGCAATCTCCAAGCAAAGTTTCACTTACTAAACTTAAATCTCTTGGGGCAAACCTTCCATTAACAGACGTTCTATCACTAAGATATTGAATTTTATCATTTAAAGCAGATGTTACATAATTGATTTTATCTATTTCATTCTCTAACTGACTGGCTTCTTTAGCAATTTGTTCAAAAAGTTCAGGTAACTTTTGGTCATAAATTTTACTAAAATTTTCATTACCAACCTTATTACCAAACTCTTTCCATGAGTCTAAAGTAGAAATTAACACCCAAGGAACTTTTTTTATACTAAGAATTCCATTTGTTGGCTCATTTACAACATATTTGATGATTGGTCTTTTTAAATCAACTTCAATAGAATATTTCTCGTTCTTTACTAGCAAATAGTCTTCTGGATCATTTTCTTTAAAGTAAAGTGGAATTTTACTCGCTAATTTATAATGAAAATTATGTAAAATTGTATTTTCTTTAGAAAAAATCAAGAAACTATCAAAAAACTTGTCTAAGTTAGGTTTTTTAACTTTTTTGATGTATCTAACATAAAATTTATTTCCAATTTCAATCTTTGGAAATGCAACTAATATTTGTCTATATTGATCAAAACCCTGGCTGGCACTAGCTAAAGGTTTATCTTCGATTAATTTATCTTCTACTTTAAATTCTTTGCCATCAGAAATTGTTTTTGCTTCTATAAGTTTTATTTCTTGTGAATCCCCATCATAGGCAATTGTATATCTAGTTACATATTCTCTTCCAGCTTCTTTTAAAATTTCAAATTCTTCCTCTACCTCAGCTTCATAAGTTCCATCTTCATTAACAGAAACATTAATATTTTCTATGTTTATTTTAATAGAAGCATCTTCAAATTTTGCCCATTTCGCAGCAGATATAATAGGAAAAAAAAGTAAAAATATAAGAAAATAGTAGCGCATATTATAGATCCCGCAAGATAGGTTTATAATATAAATTATATTAAAAAAATTTAAATTTTCTATGATTAAATTTATTTACTCAGATTATCAACATTTTCTTTTAGGTTAAAATTAGTTTATTGACACTTCAACCCGCCACTCATATAATCTAAATGTTTTGTCTAAAAGGGAAAAGCAGTGCTAATAACCTTCATTAACAACCATAACTCTATATTTTCGCTTTCTTTAAAATCTCCACCATTTTATTTTCATCTAATCAACTCTAATATAAGGATAAATTATGTCTAATGTTTCAAGTTATAGAAATACCAATGGAATAGTCTTAATGCTTATAAATGCCTTCGCTACTTCTATGCTATATAGCATTATGAAATATCTAACTGCTTATATAAATTCTCATCAGGTTGTATTTCTTTATAAATTACTAGTATTAGTTGGAATAATTCCTTGGATTTTATATGATGGAATTGCGTGCATTAAAACTAAAAAATTTAAAATTCATCTATTAAGAGGCCTGGTAAGCACAAGCGGAGCTTTATGTTTTATGTATGGAATGAGCAAAGTTGATATAGCAAGTGCAACTGCTTTAAATAAAATGGAGCCAATATTATTAATGATTGTTGGAGCATTTTACTTTAAGGAAAAGTTAACCCAAAGAAAAATATTTGTCGTTCTGTTAAGCTGCCTAGGAATGTTGTTTGTTGTATACCCAATAATTTCCTTTGAAAAGGGAAATTTATCTTTACCGTGGTTTACAAGCAAAAGTGAAGCAGGATTTAATTATAACTACTTAATAATAATTTTTGGAGTATTTTTATGGACAATAAATAGTAGTGTAGTTAAAGTTTTAGGAAAAACTGAGTCTAATAGAACTCAATTATTTTATGTATCTTTAATATCAGTTATAGTGGCAGGGCCAATAGCACTTTGCAAATGGGAAAAGTTAAATTCGTCAACACTTTTTATGCCAATAGGATTAGATTTATCTTTTATAAATAATATTTCCTCCCCCACTATAGGGCTTCTTTTATGCATGGGAATGCTACATTTTATTCATGTTGCATGCAATTTCCAATCTCTTAAAATTGCTGAGATGTCTGTTGTAGCTCCTTTTGATTACAGTAGGTTAGTTTTTGGAGGGATATTAGGATATTGCTTCTTTAATAATACTCCAACATTAAGTGCATTAATTGGCTATATATTAATAATTGCCTCAGGAGTTTACTTACTTAAGAGTGAAGCTAAAATGAGGAAAGCTACCTTAAATACTACAAAAAGCGAAGATCTTTAAATAAGTTCTTCCTACTTAGCTTAATTTTAATGTTTAATGCTTTACAAAAAAGCAAAAAAAAATGTTGAATATTGAATAAATCCTGGTATAAATATACACTCATAGCCAGGTGGGGCGTCGCCAAGTGGTAAGGCAACGGTTTTTGATACCGTCATGCGCAGGTTCGAATCCTTCCGCCCCAGCCATTTATCTTCTAAGTTGTTTAGCAATAATAATATTATACAAAGTTAATTTAATTAAAGAAGTGTTTAAATAATATTGAATTCATACTTTTATAAAAATATAAAGTTTTCTTATTAATCAATATAAAAATTTATCTAAAAACTGACTAGCCTTTCATCTTTGTAAAAAGGAGGGAAAATAAAAACTTTAAAATGTAGTTGATTTTATGGTTTTGTAACGCTTACATATTTAGATTGCCAAAAGATTTATTAATATATATAACCAGCTATAATGCTTAAAGTCTACAACTGGGCTCTAAAGCAAGACTTAAAATAACATACTTAAAGGCATAATTCGCTATGCTGAAGAGTCTATTTCTAACTTAAATGTTTTTACACTTAAAATAACTATTAATATTTAATTATATCAACTTATAAGGATATAGAAAAACTTATTATTTTTTTAAATTATCAAAATTTAAATAAGAATCCAAGCAAGATTTATAAATAAGATTTCTTTAAACTCAATAAAGAGAACGGTCACAAAAATAATTTTCTTTATTGAAAATTTATGGTTAAGAGTAGTTTTTTAGTCTAAAAAACTATAGATTAATAAAGAGAATTTATATGAAAAATTTATCATATTTATAATCGCGCCCGACCCCATTTTTTAAATAGGGGCCAAGCAGCAAATTTAAAAAATTCTTTTTTGGATTTTTTAATTTTTATTTATTACCGTGGGATTTTCCTCCTTTACTACCACGTTCAGCCATCCCTTCATGACCAGCTCTTTCAGCAGTGGTATGGCCTCCTTTACTACCACGTTCAGCCATTCCTTCATGACCAGCTCTTTCAGCTGAAGCATGCCCTCCTTTACTTGCAATTTCTTGAACTTGTTCTCTAGGCATTGAGGCAAAACCACGTTTGGATGTATCTCCACTAGGTTCATGATGATGACTAGACTTTCCTGTAGAAGAATGCCCTGTAGAATGCCCTGTAGAATGCCCTGTAGAATGCCCTCCTTTACTTCCAATATCTTGTACTTTCTCCTTAGACATTGAGGCAAAACCACGTTTAGATGTATCTCCACTTGATTCGCTTTTATTAGTCATAGCAACCTCCGTTTTATGCTTTGATTAAACTATCCTTAAAATTAAGGCTTGCCTTCATCACTAAGATAAAAACCTAGGTATTTATTCCTTTTGAGGAAGCTTTTAAAAGACGCAAAACCTCGTTTAAGGATGTAAGTTAATTATAGCGCACTACATGGCAAAAATCAATATTTTTTAACCTTATATTAAGAGATTTCTTAATATATTAAGCAAGCATCTATATTATCTGTCTTATAATTTTTATATAGATGGCAAGAAAATTACTGAATTTTTACTATTATAATTAAGTTTGTATAATTTCAATTGCACAAGCTAAATAAATTCTTGAAATATTTTTGATGCTTTCTCAGAAGACTCTTCTAAGTATTTATCATAGGGTGAAGGGATTTTATGCCCACTACTTATCATTAACATTTCGGTGCCCTCATAAGCCAAAAATTCAGCCGAGCTTAAAGGAATAAATTTTTTTCCTTTAAATAATTTTTCTAAATTTTTAGGAAAATGAGGTCCATCACTTGCTAAATTCATTTGAGGGTTGCTATTAGTATTTTTTACTTGAATGATAAAAGTATCTTTTTTCTTTAAGTTAAACTCTAACTGAATTTTTTCTATTTTTTCAGGTAAAATTATTTTATATGCAAGAGAAGTATGCTCATTATGAAAAAATATAATATATCTACCATAACCAATACATTTAGCTCTGCCTAAATGCCTTTTTCCTTTTGTTTTTGTTTGATATTCTTTTTCTTCAAAATCTTTTCTCAATTGGAAATAATTATCAAATATTTTTTCGATAAATGTAAAATAACTTTCACCTGTCTCTTCGGGTAAATGTTTTTTGCCAATTAAACATAGTATATAACTATTTTTATTATCAGGCTTAAGCAGCAGCATAGAATGTTGCACCTCTCCTAAATTATGGGCAACATCATGCTGTATTTTGGGCCTTACAAAGAAATATATATTGCCAGCTTGTAAAATTAAGTCGCTTTTTCTCACTTTAAAACCTTAAAAACCAGTTATTTCTATTTTAGATATCACTTCTTTAACTCCATCAGTATTTTCAGCAATTTCAATAGCCTGGTTGATATCATTAATTGAAGGCAATTCTCCAAATAATTTTACTACACCTTTGTTAGTTTCTACGTGAACATTTGCCACCTTTAATATATCGTTACCAAGAAATTTGGCTTTAATTTTAGCTGTAATTGTAGAATCAGAAATTAGTTCCTTTCCTGCTTCAAAAGTTGATTTTACATCCATAATTACCTCCATAATTTTTGCTATCATCATTTATGGTATAGATTAATTCTAGCTATTAGTTAAAATTGTTTTAAACAATTTTTTTTTATTAATAATCAATTAAATCACCTTAGAAATATGCCTAGAATTGGCACTATAGTTTTATTTTAATTAGTATTTATATTTTCAATTCAATTTTAGATATTACCTCTATAACTCCATCAGTATCCTCAGCAATTTCAATGGCCTGGTTAATATCGTCAATTGAGGGTAGCTTTCCTGATAATATAACTATACCCTTGTTTGTTTCTACATGTATATTTGTAGCTTTTAAAATATCATCACCTAAAAATTTTGCTTTAATTTTTGTTGTAATTGCAGAATCAGTAATTAATTCCTTTCCTGCTTCAAGAGTTGATTTAACGTTCATAACAACCTCCACTTTCTGTTATTATTGGATTTTATATGGGAGATAGAAGCTCCCCTACTCTTTTATAAGTTATTGTTCGTATGTAACCCCAATTGAGAAATTTAAATGTATCTTCTGCATTGGCGTTAAATTGTCTTACTATGATACCTTTATTCAATTTTTTAATAACAAAAACATTTTTTAAGACTTCATCACCAGGCAACACCACATGTATATCCACTGAATGATAAACATCATAATTCTGCTTAGTAAAATATTTATTTTCTACATATCCTTGAGCCATACCACCAATATAGGGCATTAAAACAAGGAAAAGAAGAATGAATATAGGCATTGCACCAGCTGAAATAAAAGTGACCTTGCTCTCCGTTCCTCTTTCATTCATCAATTTGATTGATATTCTATAAAAAAGAACAAAAAGAAAACAAATTGCTACAGCAGTAGTAATAAGAAATATTATTGAATAAGATGGGTTATTATTGATCATTTGGCTTAATGTTGGCCAGTATTTACTATAATATACCCCCTTTAATAGGAAATAGGCACTTATAATAAATGTAAAAACTCCGAATGTTAATACTTTATTAAATTCCTCTCTTACTCGCATTTTTATAAAAGCTAGTGAGCCACTAAAAAATAAAATCGCCCCTAGTAAGAAAAACCATATATTATGTATTGTAGCATCAATATAATCACTAATTTCAAGTAAATCTATAATTTGAGGATTAATTTGCTTTAGATAGCCAATATTATAGCAAATTGATAAGGTAAGAATAATTACATAAACTGCGCCGGAGAAGCTTATTACAGAACCCAAGGTTTCTTTAATTGGCTTTGTCAGTGTTTCTTCTGCCATAAAATAACTCCCATTATTAGTTAATTCACATTTCTTAACTATAGCCGAAAATAATCAGACTTTTGTTAAAGAGGGATGCTAATCCCTCTTTAAAAAAATTTTACTGCCTTTGTACTTTTAGCTGGGATATTACTTTCTCAACTCCATTAGTTAGTTTAGCAATTGATATAGCCCTTTGCTCTGCAGCTTTATTAAAAACTACTCCGCTAATGGTAACTTCTTTGTTTATTGTTTTTACATGAATATCTAGTCCATTTAGCTCTTCATCTTCAAAGTATCTTAATTTTATTATTGAAGTAATAGCACTATCTGAAGCAAGATTTTTAAGCGAACTTGCCTTATTAATCTCTAGATGAGAAATTACGTCTTTAACTTGTCTAATTTCTTTTGCTAAAGAAATTGCTTTTCTTTTTGTCTTTTCATCCGGAACGCTACCTTTTAAAGTAACTTTACCGTTAATCGTCTTAACGCTAATATCTAAGAAATTTATCTCCGAATCATCAAGAAACGCCACTTTAACTCTTGATGTAATCATTGCATCGCTACTTGCTTTACGAATCAAGCCAGCATCTGTGATTTCTAAATCAGAGTCAACATGACGAACTCCCTTGGTTGCTTTAGCTATAGAAATAGCTAATTGTTTTTCCTCTTCACTTGGAACCGTTCCAACCAAAGTAACGCTTCCGTTTATTGTAGTTACTCTAATATTAAGCCCACTTATTCTATCATCAGCAAGAAATTGTCTTTTTATAGAAATTGTTATTTTTGCATCAGACATTATGTTAGACATTTTACTAGATTCATCACTATGCTTTTGATTGGATGAAGAAACATTATATTGGTAGTTAGTATCTGCTAAAGAGGTTAATGAAGAACAGCCGAGTGCTGCAAAAGTGAAAATGTTTAAAAGTTTGGTTTTCATTTCAACTTCTCCTATATTTTAGAATTTATAGAGTGTTACTAAATGATAACCTTAGAACATTAACACAAATTAATTAATCAATCAACATAAAATTTTTACTATATGATAAAAGAAGGTTAATCCTTTTATTATTATATTTCTTTTTTTTGTATTAATATCCACTTAAATTTCCATTCGCCAATATTTTATTAGCTTTTGGCAGCTTTATAACAAATAAGCTATATATTAATAAGCTTAGATTAATTATTCATGACAACTCTAGAAAAGAATGTTTAATACAATTTTTCACTAGAAAATATCAAATATTAGAAAAAATAATAAGTTATATAATTAATGGAGTAATAAAAACAGTTAGAAGAAAAAGACATTTACTGAGATGGTGCCCAGAGGCGGGATCGAACCACCGACACAAGGATTTTCAGTCCTTTGCTCTACCGACTGAGCTATCTGGGCATTTAGACTAGAAATTTATAGTCTAATTTTTTTCTCTTGTCTAGCGAAATTATTATATTCTACCCTTCTTCAATAATTTTTGCGAAATAAGGTTTTTATCAGCACAAGATATAATTTCTTCCCATTTTAAATCAGGGTATGATTCAGCAATTCCCCAACTGATTTTTAACTCTATTTCACTATTTTTATTTACAGAATTTTCTATTCTACTTATTATTATTTGTTCTACCTGAGCGGCCGTTATATTTGGCAATATAATCATAAATTCGTCACCACCAAATCGTCCAACTATATCACCTTTTCTAAAAATTGAGTTTAAGTTAGTGGCAAAATTTTTAAGCATAATATCACACTGCACATGACCATAAAGATTATTAAGCTTATGAAAATTATTAATATCCAACATAATAAGAGAAAATTTACTTTTTTCTTCAACAAGTTTTTTTAAAGATGTTTCTAAATATCTTTTATTAAAAACCTGAGTTAAATAATCTAAGTCTGCTTCATTAGAATTTTTTTTATAAAAAATATTTTTTTGAACTAAAATATTGAGCCTAAATAAAAATTCTTCTTCGCTAAAAGGATAGAAAATATATTCTTTAATAAGCAAATTATTATGATTAAAATGATAAATATCATCTTCTTTGCTAATAATTACTAACATAGGTATGTTGTTAATTTTATCAACAAAGCAAGAATCTACTATAGACAAAGCAAATTGACCATCATATATTTTGTCCTTATCACCTTCGGTTACTTGATAATCACTAAACCATTCTTTAGGAAGCTGAGTACTTGAGATAATAAGAAGCTTATTTTGCACTATATTTCTTTACCTCTAACTGAACGAGCAATTACATCAACTACTTTATTTACAAAACCCACCTCATTACTTTCATAAAATGTTTTTGTTAAGCTCACATATTCATCTAAAATTATTTTTGTTGGAGTATCACCACAATATAATATTTCTAAAGTAGCAAGTTTTAAGATAGCACGTATAACTCTATCAAGACGATCAAACCTATATTTCTCAATCAAGTTCTCTTTTAGAGAATTTTCAATTTCTTCTTTATTCTCATTTGCCAGACTTATTAATTGAGCGAATAGAGTTTCATCTACTGCATGAAGCTCCATTTCTGCTAATATTTCATCCTGTTCATCAAAAAGCTTTTTTTGCCGATAAGACTTATTAATTTTTTGCCCCACTTCATAAAGGCTTAAATTATCTTGTAGTTCATGTGAATATAATGTTAAAATCGCTAGAAATCTAGCAACGTGTTTATTTATATTACTTGGTTGAGAAAGCATGTCGCTCCTTATTAAATAAAATGAAGTTAATTTACAATACTGTTCCTAATAAGTCTATAACTAGAAAAATTCTAAAAGCAATTATTAAAAAATAATTTAATTGTCTGTGTTAATATTACTGAGTTCATAGAATCAAATCTTGGAAGAAAAATTTATCCCAATTAAAAAGGCTGTGCTTTTGATTAAAAATCTAATAAGAAGAAATATTGATTGAGAGGGTAAAAAGAATCACGCATTTGCCAGATCACATGTGCGCTAATCAACCTTAACATGTATAATATAAGTTTTAAATTCCTCAAGTAATTTGACCAAATTCCCTATTAGCGCCTGTTTGAAGACTTGTTATATATTAATTTTTCTAACTTATCTTCTAATTCTTCAAGCTTATGAATTTGAACTTTTTGGATATCAATTAAATTTGTAAATTGCTGATTGATAAATAAATCAAGTTTCTGCTCCATTGATCTATTTTCTAATTCAGCTTTTAAATTAACCAGATAATCTTCTTGAGCACGTTGACGCTCTTTTACTTCTTTTCTATTTTGACTCATTAAAATAACTGGAGCTTGAATCGCTGCCAAACAAGAAAGAAAAAGATTTAGTAAAATAAAAGGATAAGGATCAAAAATATCTTTAGCTGATGCATTAGTATTAAAAATCATCCAGGTAGTTAAAAATAAGAAGAACACAAAAATAAATGTCCAGCTTCCACCAAACGTTGCCATTCTATCAGCAACCCGCTCTCCTAATGTTCTAGGAAGCCTATCTTCATCTTCTTGCTGAAATTTTTCTATTAAGGATTGGTGCTCTCTAATTGAACTAGAAACTATTTCATTCATTAGTTTCTGATGCTCATTTTGAACCTCAAGCAACTTTTGTATATATTCTGATTTGATATCCATTTTTTTAGTTAAATAAAATTTTTCCTAGAAAAATTTTACCTTTCTTGCAACTTTTAGTCAAGAAGCTAAGGATATAATTACTTCTTAATCAACAATATTAAGATTAAAAGTCTTCTTTATATTATTAGAAAAATAAAAAGCTACTTTTAAATTTTTTATTTTGCTTAAATTAATTTTCTTCTCTTCAGTTACAATAAAAATCCCTTTAGGTTTAAATGAAACAACTGATTTAGCAGGCAGCGATAATTTATTAATTGAGATAATTTTTACAACCCCCTGGTCCACAACAGTTTTTTTAATAGAAGGATTTAATTTTGGATAATCTGGTAATTCAACTCCTATAATATACTCAGTTTCACTTGAGTCATTGGTAATATCTAAATAAATAGTATTTGCATAGTTATATCTAATTCTTAAGCGACTAATCTCAACATCACTAGCATAAGAAATTAAAGGAATAATAAGAAAAATTATTTTAATCCAATTCATAAAAATACTTCTGCAAAAATATTTTATAGATATTTTTAAGTTTTATAATATCTTCTACTAGAACATGCTCATCAATATGATGCGCTGTTTTATTGAGTAAACCAAATTCAATTACTTCACAAAAATCTTTAATAAATCTTGCATCTGAAGTGCCGCCAGTTGTTGAAAGTTGAGGATTAAAATCTATAACATTACTTACTGCTGATTTAAGTTTTTTTACTATAGTTGAATCTTTACGAGTAACAAAAGCATCAGCTATGCTTGTAATTTTTAAATCATATTCACTTGTAATCCCTCTACAAACATTATTTACCCACTTTTTTAAAGATAATGCTGTATGAATATTATTAAATCTAATATTTATCTTTGCTTTAGCTTTTTTAGGTATCACATTTGAAGCATCATTTCCTATGTAAATATCCGTAACTTCTAAATTTGAAGCTATAAAATCTTTATTTCCATAGTCAAGAATATGCTCTTTTAGTAAGGATAAAATTTTAATTAGGGGATAAATTGGGTTTTCCGCTAAATGAGGATAAGCAACATGTCCTTGCTTACCATGAACAGCAAGTTCAAAACTTATTGATCCTCTTCTTCCATATTTTATTATATCGCCAAATTGGTCTGCAGATGTTGGCTCTCCTACAATGCACCCATTTATAGCTTCTTTTTGTTGTTTTAGGCATTCTAAAACCTTTACAGTTCCGTTTTTTGCTTCGGCTTCCTCATCACCGGTAATTAAAAAACTTATTGAACCATTAAAATTATTATTTTGGATAAATTCTATTACAGAGATAAGTTGAGCGGCTAAAGCTGCTTTCATATCACTTGCACCTCTCCCGTATAAATATCCATTTTTTATTATAGGTTCAAAAGGATTTAAAGACCATCCATCACCAGTTGGAACAACATCAGTATGGCCAGCAAAACAAAAATTAGGGCTTTGCTTACCATATCGGGCGTAAAGGTTGATAACATCTTCAAAAACTAGCTTTTGACAAATAAAACCATAAGGCTCAAGATAATTTATCAGAAAATCAATAATTCCATCATCATTAGGAGTTATGGTTTTAAAACTAATTAGTTTTTTAGCTAGCTTAATAACCTCTTCTTCCATAGTTTTTAAACTCTTAATAATTCATTGATAGAGGTTTTTTCTCTAGTTTTACTATCAACTTGTTTAACTATAATAGCTGCACTTAAACTATGGGAGCCATCTTGAGATGGCAAACTTCCTGGCACCACTACTGAGTAAGGAGGAATATAGCCATAAGTTATCTCTTTAGTCATTCTATTATATATACGAGTAGATTTACCAAGAAATACACCCATTGAAATAACTGCTCCCTCTCCAACTATAACACCTTCAGCAATTTCACTTCTTGCTCCAATAAAGCAATTATCTTCAATTATAACTGGATTTGCTTGAAGAGGCTCTAGAACTCCTCCTATACCTACTCCACCAGAAATATGACAATTTTTTCCAATTTGAGCACAGCTGCCTATAGTTGCCCACGTATCAACCATTGTTGAATCGCCAATATAAGCACCAACATTAACAAAAGATGGCATTAGAATTACATTTTTCCCAATATGAGCTGACTTTCTAACTACACTTCCTGGAACTGCTCTAACAACACTCGCTTTAAACTCATTTTCTTGCCATAAACTAAACTTTAAATCCATTTTATCAAAGTAATTAAAAGGATTATTTTCATAAATTTTCATCTTCTTTGTTTTAAATGAAAGTAATATAGCTTTTTTTATCCATTCATGTGTTATCCATTCATCATTAATTTTTTCTGCAACTCTCATTTCCCCTGAATCTAGCATTTCAAGAACTTGATCAATTATGTTTATTGCGAAACTTATATCACCTTCTTTGTTTTCCCAAGCCTTCTTGATTACATTATCAAGCTCATTTTTGTTCATTTACTTGTCCCCATATTTTAGCTATTATCAATATATTATTAGTTTTACCTATTATCAATAAGTTTATGATCATTACTTGTGAGCAATGCAAAGCAAAATATAGCATTGCCGACAAATTTATAGGGCCAAAAGGCAAAATGGTTAGGTGCAATAAGTGCGAACATACTTGGATGGCCTGCAATATAAGTTATTTACCTAATAACAAGAATAACATAACGTCAAATCACTATGAAAAGATAGGAAATTATTTACACTGTATTCAATATACTTTAATAATAATCTTATTTTTAATAAGCTTCATTTTTTTCCCTAACCTATGGAATAAAATTAAGCCACTTGAAGAAATATACCAATATTTTGGCATTTATAGCAGCCAAGGAATTATTATTGATAAACTTGATTACCAACTAGATAAACAATCTATTAAAATTAATGGCAAAATAATAAATTTATCCAACAAACCAAGAAAAATTCCTTTAATTAGATATAGGATTAAAGATCGTGATAATAATAAAATTTTTCAATATACTGAAAATAATGAGGAATTAATTTTAAATCCTGGTGATTATTTAAAGATCAATAAAAAAATAATTAACCTAAATGTTGAAGATGCAATATTACAAATTGATATTGGTAATAAATTAGAATTATTTTTAAAATAAATAATAGACAATTTAATAATTTTTGTTATAAGTTAAAGTTCTATGCGGTCGTGGCGGAATGGTAGACGCGCAGCGTTGAGGTCGCTGTACTCTAACGGGTGTGGAAGTTCAAGTCTTCTCGACCGCACCATTTAATATAATTTATAATTTTTGTTCTTTACAAACTTAAATACATAATATATATTAACTTTCACCTTATCGCGGGGTGGAGCAGCCCGGTAGCTCGTCAGGCTCATAACCTGAAGGTCGTCAGTTCAAATCTGGCCCCCGCAACCAAATATTTCTAAGACTTTCAATAATTTAAAAAATTTATTTAAATTACTTGTTGCTGTTCCCTTACTACTTTCTGATAAGCTCATCATATCTTTAAAGATCATTATTTAATCTTTTTGTTTGCAATTTACCTTTATGAAGGTTTAAAGCCTTTAGCTTTCCCTATAAGAGTAAAGTATGTTTAAAAAAAACGTAGAGCTTGACCAGCTAATCAATGTTGGGGTATAGATATTACCTTTATTAAACTTTCAGTAAGCCCTCTGTCTATTTGCATTAATTTACTTGTACAGAGCAGATTCATAGTTGCTCATAAGATTACTAACATTATGAAAGCTTGTCACGTTATTGAAACCGCAGAAACTGTAATAATAATTTAGGGAGCACCTGAGACTTGCAATTTAGACCGGAGAGCACAATTTAGAAGAAAACTATGAATCGAAAAGCTCAATGAACACTATCTTAAAAGACGAATAAAAATCACCTCTAAGAATTAATTAATTAAATAATTATTGAGGAATTAATAACTATTAATCCTTAATAAGGTAAAAAAATGAGCTTAGCTGATTTAGTTCAATACTTAAATCGCCAAACACCCGGATTTAATATGGCAGATTTCAGTTTAAACACTCTTACTCCAGTTGAAAGAGTGCAATTTAGAGAAATCTCTTTAGACAATAAAAATAAAATAGCATTTTTAGCCGCGCAGAATGGCAACCTAAATGTACTGAAGCAACTAATAGATGATTATGAATTTGATATAATGGCAGCCAGAAATAGCCCGAATCTAACAGTCTTGCATAAGGCCATATTTTATGGTCATGAGGCAATAATAGAGTTTTTATCGACGCAATATCCTGAGCTTATTTACAAATTTCCGAAATTAAAACTACCTGAAGGTCCTAGGCAAAATGAAGTTTTAGATATATTTTTTAAATATTATCCTGATTATTTTCATGCGAAAGATTCATTTGGAGAGACTCCTTTGCAATTGCAGCTGAAGAAAATAAACTACTTTTAGTTAAATTTATACTAGATAAAAACCCTGATCTTATTTATATAAAAAACGATTTAGATAGAACCCCTATTGAAAATATTGGTAAATATCTGCATGAAAATGGCTTTAATAATTTATATGCTCCCTATTTAAGAGTCAAATTTCCAATGCTGCAATTGTTTTTAGAGCGAGATTTTAGCATTATTTCTTTGTTAGATAATGAGTGTCTGCCTTCAATTTTGAGGCTAGCACTACATAAAAAGCATATCTCATTAATTGAATCAATATTAAGGATAAATCCTGAAGCTGCTTTAATACCATTCAGGGATAGAGAAACGCTTCTTGATTATGCTTTAACAAACGGGCATAAAAAAATAGTTGAATTAATAATAGCGCTAAATCCTGAAGCTGCTTTCATACCGGGTATAAATGGAAAAACGCCTCTTGATTATGCTGCAATAAACGGGCATAAGGAAATAGTTGAATTAATAATAACACTAAATCCTAAAGCTGCTTTGATACCAGATATAAATGGAAAAAGGCCTCTTGATTATGCTTTAATAAACGGGCATAAGGAAATAGTTGAATTAATATTAGAAGCTCACGCCCCTCTTTATTTCATAAAAGCTTTCCAAGACTCAAAAGCATTAGACGCTATGAATCTGAAAGGTAATCGATTTAATCTTGTGATTCCACCAAAATATATACTAAAAAATCCTAAAATTCTCTCAGTGAAAGACGAAAAAGGTAAAACTGTTGTAGACTATCTAAATAATCCAGAGGATGCTAATATGCTAAATGTTGGACATCAATTATTAGTTGCTCGTGACGCAATAGAGTCGTTAGGTAGTGTAAATTATTTTATGAAAAATGTATGTAAAATACCATTTGGAGTACCTTCATTACTTTTAAATTCAATGTTCAAAATTCCTGCGCACTTTGCAATTAACTATTGAGTAGCTTATTATATGGCTGGCAATGAAGGTTTATTATCTCCTTCTCCATTAGCTCATTCAACTTTGTATTCTGTTGGTGTTATTACGCATGAAAAACTTTTGCCAATGAGCTTTAGTAAACAAGTGAAAATTGATTCTTTAGATACATTTATATCTTAATGCATTCCATCAATGTTATCGGGCGCTTATTATGAATATTTTTTATCGTCAGTAACTGGAAAGTATTATGCTTGGCGCTGCCGCAGCAGTTCAAGGCGCAGCTTCAGCTGCAGTGTATTGCTATTTAAATAATCAAAGAGAGTTAAGTGAGAGCTCAAATTATTTAGTTAAAGCTATTGACATAGGGGTGGGGGTTTTAAGTGTGATTGGAGCTAATGAAGTAGAAGAATCTAAAATTGGAACAGTTCCTAAAATTCTTTCTGTAATTAATAATATTGTGCTAACAGATATTGTTGCTAGAGCTAGTTTAGGTTTAGTAGGTGACCTTATTGATTCAATAAGTAGCACCGGTATGGATGCATTAACTTATATAGGAAATTATTTTTCTTCTGATCAGGGCGAACTCTAGTTAAAAAAGAGGTTACTGGATTTTTGTAAGGATGACGTGTTATTTTGATTTAAAAAGAATGCACCAAAGTCCATCATTCTGAGTTAAGTATTGAAGATTTCTGCATAACGCAACTTTTGCCTGCATTTGTATTAGTCTGAATTTAACCTTATAGTGAGCCAATAACTGTTTAATGAACTCAACAACTGAGATTAAAATGACAAATCTACAACAAAAAATCATTAAACCGAAGCTTGAGGCATTAGAATTAGCCAAACACCTAAGAAACTTGCAGTAGGCATGTAAAGCTATGGGATATAGCAAAGATAATTACTATTGTTTTTAAAGAACTCTACGAAAATGGAAGAGAAGAAGCTAGAAATTAGTAGAAAGAAACCCACACTCACAAACAGAGTAGAACCACATATAGAAAAAGCTACAATATTAGTAGCTTTTTTGTATATAAGGTTTTAGACAATTACGTGTTTCTAACGAATTAAAAAACAAGGCATTATAGGTTCTCATTGAGGAGTAAGTTCGATATGGGTTAGAAACGACCTAAATAATTTTAAGAAAAGATTACAAGCTTTAGATCTAATTTTGAATAACTAAAGCTGATTTTTGTTTACATAATGATATAATTTAAAATATGCAAAAAAATTAAATCGCTAACCACCACTCTGGAGGAAGTAACTTTTAAGGAAAAGTTATATTAGATAACCTTCTCCACCCTGATTAATATAATGTTCTTAAGCCAGAAAGTAGGAGTACTAAAACCTCTATCAAGCAATATATTAGATAAGGTTTATTATAAAAATATTATAATTTTGCTTTATCCAAATTTTATAACTTATTAAGTAACTAGCTTAAAGTTCAATATTTGTAAAGTTTCAGAAAAATATTGAAACAAGATAACTTTAGATAATTTCTTATATAAATTAGTTCATATTCTATAAATAAATTTAAGAAAACCTTAAAAATAATTAAAATATTATTTAATATTGATATATATATTTTTTATTAATATATTAATTATATTGTTACAAATATATAAAACTTGGTAAATTATTGTGAAAAGAAAAATTGATGAATCATTAGATATAGAAGAATCAGCTAGTAAAAAAGCAAGATTACCTCAACTTAGCAATTTTTTGGAACAAGAACCTTCAGATGAGAACTATTTAGAATTAATACATGATGATTTGATGGATTCAGATTATGTATCAGAAGATGAAGAAAGTTTAGACGCAGAAGAAGAATTTGAAAGCTATATTCATTCAACCGGTAGAATTATTTTAGAAGAATTTGAAGATTTATTAGATACAGGAAGTTTAGATGAGTTTCAGCTTTTCTTTTCAAATCTTTCTAAAGAAATAAGTACAAGAATTGTAAATTATTATGGAGAATATTTTTTACCTTTAGTGAGAGCAATATGGAGCAATATTGATTCACTTGAAAAAGTAAGATTTCTTATAGATAATGAAGCATATCCTGATTTATATGATTCAGTAGGTCTTACTCCCCTAATGGCAGCCTCTTCCATTAATAACTTAGAAATTGTGAAATTACTTCTAGAACACGGAGCAGCTGAATCAATAAACGAGGGTAGGGATGAAGGAATTACGGCCTTAATGTTCGCATGCAGATCAGGGAATTTAGAAATTGTAACTTTACTTTTAAAAAATGGAGCAACAGATTCAATAAATAACATAGCAGCATATAGTGAAACATCTCCAGCTAGAACTGCTTTATCATATGCGATAGGAGATAACCATGATGGTGCAGAGTTAAGAATTGATGAAACAAGTAGATTAGAACTTGTTAAGTTATTGGTAAATAATGGCGCTAATATTTATGATGATTCTAAAAAATTTTCTGAAGCAAATAGGCACTTAGCAATAGCTGTTGAATTTCAATATTATAAAATTATAGAATTCTTCTTGGAATATTTAACCTCAAATAAATCCGATGAACTAATTAAAACAATTGAATATTTGTTAATTAAAGCTACGAATAACAAGAAAATTGGAGTAGTAAATTTATTTTTAGACAATATTAAACCAAATGACTATGTGAATCATCAAGTTATAAGCTTATTACTTAAATATTCTAATATTATCGCTAGTGATCCATCTTATGTTTCTACTATCTTTAAACTTATAGCAGATCATTATGCTGAATCAACAATTTTGAATTTACTAGAAAAAACAAAAAATATACCAATAGCAAACAAGATTACCAAAGCCTACATATATAACATTACAAATAAAAGTTCTAAAATTTTTAGTTATATAACTAAAGCAAGCAAAACTAGAGATTTTTCTAAACTTGAATTAGGACCTGCTTATCAATTAATGGGAGAGTTTCTCGGCGAAAAAGAGATTGAAAGATTAACTACGGAAATTAATAACGAACAAAAAATTACTGATACCATTAAATCTATTGAACAAAAAGGTTTAAAAGTTATAGATGTTCCAGGAGACGGAAACTGTTTTTTCCATGCCCTGGCTATTTTTCTTAATAATGATGCAGATGCTATTCGGCAAACTGCTGTAAATCACATTAGAGAAAATCAATCTATATTCTCAGAGTTCTTTGATGAAGAAATTGAATCTGCATTAACAAGAATAGAAGAATCCGGAGAATGGGCAGATAACATATTAATTCAAGCAGTTGCTAATGCTTTTGATATTAGAATCAATATATTAAATGTTGAGGGTAGAACAATCGAAATTCAACCATATAAACAAGATAGGATAGAATTTATTCGTGAAGTTAAAGTTTTTTATACTGGTAATCATTACATGGCTATCTTAGAAACAAATGAGAAAGATAAGGTTTATCATGATTTTGATGAATTAGACCTATCAGATTGGATGATTGAAAGCAATCTTACAACTAACCAAAGCAATTTTATAAGACCTAATTGCAGTGATCCTTTACTAGATGCAGGAGCATCTAAAGATGCTGTATTTAGAACTATTATGACTAGTTTAATTTTACCTTATTAATTTTAGTTAATTTTTTAAAGCAAAATTTTTTCTTTTGTTAGATTTAGCTTCCTTCTGAATCTAATATTAACTATTTGTTAATTTTGTTCGGATTTAATCTTTCATAAATATAATTATAGAAAAATTTATGAAACAAGATAATTTTAGAAGGCAAATAAAAGTTACTGGCGTTTTTGATGATGATATAGACTTAGATGAATTTAATCCTAACAAAGGAAAGCTTGGTACTAATTTTGATTCTCAAAAACTAATAAAATCTTTTGAAGAAACTATTTCTGAATATATAAATTCAAGAATATCTAAAGAAGACTTTATATCCAAATTTAGTGAAACCACTTTAATGCAGCTGGATGTATTTTCTTTAGATGAAAATATTAATAATCAAATTTTATCTTACTCTTCTCAACTTGTTGATAAATTAGAAGAATTTAAGCAGCTAAAAGAAGAAGTAGCAAAAGAGAATTCAAAAAATATTTTTCAGAAAATAATGGATAATTTTATTTCTTTTATTACTCGAACAAAAACAAATTCTCAAATCTTAAAAGAAAGATCAAATCTAATATTAAATTCTAATTCTAGCTTACTTCAAGAAATAGTTACCAATGTAGGTAATAACAAAGAAAAAAATACTGATCTTGAAGCTGCAGGAAGAAACCTTCTTGCTGAATCAAACAACCACCACTTGGTAGACTTATTACTCAAGCCAGAGGAATTAGATAAACTCACTTCTCAGGAAGTTAAAACACTCTATTACTTAACCATAAGAAATTTTAGTCGCGGGGGAGATGAAAAAGAAGAGTGGGATAAAATTGAAGAATTTGATACAGGGAGAGAACTTTGCACTAAAGAAAAAATGCTTAAATACTTGCATAGCATGGTTAAAAGGCGAAATCAGTTAAATCTTCCTATTTCTAAAAAAGAAATTATTGAATATAAACTAGCTAAAATATCCAGCAAACTTGAGAATTTTAAGGAACAGCTTTCTAACCTTGAATCATTAGAACA
Organism: uncultured Rickettsiales bacterium; assembly: GCA_964627795.1. Classification (GTDB taxonomy): domain Bacteria; phylum Pseudomonadota; class Alphaproteobacteria; order Rickettsiales; family CANDYO01; genus CANDYO01. The sequence goes on from CAZVLF010000001.1 coordinate 194,025, forward strand.
AAGCAAAGATTATTCTGCCTGTAAAGAAATAGTAAAACAACTTGAAGAAAAAGAACAAATATATAATGATCTTTATGATAGATATATCATTCAAGACATTGCAGGCAATTCCTCTCGAGGTCTTAAAGATGCAAAAATTATAGAAGGAAATATTACAGAAGAACTCAGTAAACATAAATCAGCAGTTAAAAGGTTAAATCGAACAAATTATGATGATTTTGAAGAAAATATGCACAGCTTAATAAGCTCTGGACAATCTATAGAAGATTCAGTGAATAATTCTTTTAAAAAACTTGGTATAGAATTAGGGCCCCTTAAGCATAACTTTAGTAAATTAGTTAAATATATTGATATTAGCTTTCCTTCTCAGCCTTCAAAAGAAGCAGCTAAAACTAATAAAAATCCTTCTTTAGAATTACCCCCAAGGCATTAAAAATTAAAAGGAGCATATATAAATTTAATTGTTATATCATTAAATGAGTTATAAAACCTTGGATTATATTATCAATCTAGACAATTTAAAAAAGTCTTTTATAATTGCAAGAATATTGAATAAATCTACTGATAGAGATAAATTATGAGCGAAGAAATTAATGAAGAAAAAGCATGCTGTATGCTAAATGAACCCCCAAAAAGCTCGGAAAGAAGAGATTTTATGGTTTTAACTGCTTCTGCAGTTGCTGCTGTTGGAGCAGCAGTATGTACCTGGCCTGTAATTAATTCTTTAAATCCGGCTGAAGATGTGCTTGCTCTTTCCTCAGTTGAAGTGGATTTAAGCAACGTTAAGCCAGGACAAACAATAAAGGTAATGTGGAGAGGTAAGCCTGTTTTTATTACTCACCGCACTCAAAAACAAATTGATGAAGCAAAAGCTGTACCCTTATCAGATCTAAAAGACCCTCAAGAAGATGGCGAAAGAGTACAAGCTGGACATGAGCAATGGTTAGTTATGGTTGCAGTTTGCACTCATCTTGGATGCATACCTTTAGCAAATAAAGGAGAATATGACGGCTTTTTCTGTCCATGCCATGGTTCTGATTATGATACTTCTGGAAGAATAAGAAAAGGTCCTGCACCCAAAAATTTATTAATTCCTAATTATCGCTTCGTTGATGATAATAAAATTATTATCGGTTAAAGGAGAATTTCATGAAAAATTGTACTGATAAAATTGTTAACTGGATTAATTATCGCCTTCCTATTTTCACTTTTTTACAACATTTAGGAGAATATAGAGCTCCTAAAAATTTAAGTTACTTATGGAATTTAGGGTCAATTGCAGGCTTAGGGCTCGTGATTCAAATAATTACAGGCATATTACTAGCAATGCATTACACCCCAGAAGTTAATCATGCTTTTAATAGTGTTGAACATATTATGAGAGATGTTAACAGCGGATGGATGCTTAGAAACATCCATGCTGTAGGAGCATCAATGTTTTTTATGGCCATTTATATCCATATTTTACGTGGAGTTTATTATGGTTCTTATAAATATCCTCGAGAACTTTTATGGTTTATCGGTATCATTATTTTTCTAGCAACCATGGCTACAGCTTTCATGGGTTATGTTCTTCCTTGGGGCCAAATGAGTTTTTGGGGAGCAACTGTTATTACCAATTTATTCTCAGCTATTCCTATAATAGGGGAATCAATTGTTAGTTGGTTATGGGGAGGATTTGCAGTTGATAACCCAACTTTAAATAGGTTTTTTGCCTTACATTATCTTTTGCCATTTATTATTGTTGGCTTGGTGATGCTACATTTAGTTGCGCTACATCAGCATGGATCAAATAACCCAACTGGAGTTGAAGTAAAATCAGAAAAAGATACCATACCTTTTCATCCCTACTACACTATTAAAGATTTTTTAGGTTTTGGTGTATATTTTATTATTTTCGCATATTTTGTCTTTTTTGCTCCTGATTTTCTTAATCATCCTGATAATCTTATACCTGCAAACCCTATGGTAACACCAGCTCATATTGTTCCAGAATGGTATTTCTTGCCGTTTTATGCAATCTTGCGTTCTATCCCAAATAAGCTTGCTGGCGTAGTGGCTATGCTATCATCTATATTAATCTTATTTGCACTTCCATGGCTTGATAAATCAAGAGTAAAAAGTTTATCTTATCGTCCTTTATCAAGATTCTTTTTCTGGATTTTTGTTGCTGATGTATTATTGCTTGGTTATATTGGCAGCCAGCCAGCAGATGGGGCATTAGCAATAGTAGGATTATTTGCCACTTTATATTACTTCACTCACTTTCTTTTGATTACTCCGTTAGCAAGTCGATTTGAGTCAACTTGCCCATTACCTGAATCAATAGACCAATCAACCAAACAAAGTTGTAACAAGGAGTAAAAATGAAAAAAATATTGCTTTTATTTAGCTTAATTTTTGCTGCAAGCGGAATTGTAATAGCAAGCACTGATAATTTACAACCTAAGAAACTCAAATGGAATTTTGATGGTATGCTTGGCACCTTTGACCGCACCTCAATCCAAAGAGGGTTTCAAGTCTATCGAGAAGTTTGTGCAGCCTGCCATTCTCTTCATTTAGTCGCATTTAGGAATCTTACTGAAATTGGCTTCAGTGAAGCAGAAGCCAAGGAAATTGCTAAAAACTATAATGTGGTTGATGGACCTAATGATTCAGGAGAAATGTTTGAACGCCCAGCCTTATTATCTGATCGGTTCCCTAGCCCTTATGCAAATGAAAAAGCTGCTAGAGCTTCTAATAATGGCACCTTTCCACCAGATCTATCTTTAGTTGTAAGAGCAAGAGAAAATGGCCCTGATTACATTTACTCTTTACTAACTGGTTTCAACCAAACTCCTCCTCAAGGAATGGTTATTCAAGATGGCATGCATTACAACCCCTATTTCCCAGGAATGCAAATTTCTATGGCCCCACCATTATCTGAAGGTGTAGTAAGTTATGGAGATGGAACTAAAGCAACAATTGATCAAATGTCGAGAGATGTGGTTAATTTTCTTCAATGGACTGCTGACCCTAAAATGGAAAAACGCAAATCAACTGGAATTAAAGTATTGCTATTTTTAGCAATATTTACTGCTTTATTTATTGTTGCTAAAAAACGTATGTGGAATGATATAGATTAAACATCTATTAATAATAAGCTAAATTGTAAAATATTAGTACTTTAGCTTATATCCATCCAAGCATCTTTTAGATTAAGTTTGAGCTTTTGGTAGCTCATTCCAATTAGTAGTATAAAGAGGAGATTTTTTCTCACTCTGGCTTTGCCAAGCTCTTTTTAAACCTCCCATGCTAGCTATAAAAACTTTATTTTTCCCCATTTCACGGTTTATTGCATCTAAGGTTTTCATTAAATTATCTGATTTATTATAATTATGCTTAGTAAATAAGTTATATTGCTCTTCTTTTGCTAACTTAATATCATATAAAATAATAGCTAACTTCTGATAGTGAAAGCCTTCTTTAAATATTAACTCTAAGCCTTTTTTAGCTATTTTTAATATTTCTAAAGTGTTGTTGGTGGGGTAAAAAAAAGTAAGGTTTATACTATTATAATATTGTTCTATTTGGCTACTAAATTTATTGGTTCTAATATATAAACAGCAGCCATCTGATCTAGCATTTTGTTTACGTAATTTTTCGCAAGCTTTACTAGTATAGTTAGCTAATGCTTCTTTCATTTCATCAAGGCTTATAATATCTTTCCCAAAAGATCTAGAATAAGTAATAGATTTTTTAGCTTGGTGTAAGGTGGTTAACTCTAAACAAGCTTCTCCTCTTAATTCATGTACAATTCTTTCTACAACTACATTAAAATTTTTTCTGATAAAATATGAATCTGTATCTCTTAATTCTTTTGCGGTTCCTATTCCCATCATCCTTAGCTTTGAAGTTAAATTTCTTCCTATTCCCCAAATTTCTTCTACTGGGAACGACTCTAATATTTGCTCAATTTTATCTTTATCAATTAAAATTGAGATGCCTTGATCTTTTTTAGCTAAATAATTTGCAATTTTAGCAAGTGTTTTAGTATAAGCTATTCCAATTGAAACTGGTATACCAGTCCATTGTTTAATTTTTTCTCTTATATTTTTAGCCTCTTTAAATAAATGTTCAAATTTTATTAAGTTTAAGTCTAAAAAAGCTTCATCTATTGAATAGCCTTCAACTTTAGGCGAGAAATGCTTTAAGCTCTCCATCACTCTTCGCGACATATCACTATATAATTCAAAATTGCTTGAAAAAACTTGAACTTTATTTTGGCTAATTAATTTTTGGAACTTAAAAAGTGGCTCTCCCATTTTGATTCCAAGCGCTTTAGCTTCATTAGAACGAGAAATAGCACAACCATCATTATTTGATAAAACAACTATAGGCTTATTTTCAAGTGAAGGATTAAAAACTCTTTCACATGAAACAAAAAAATTATTACAATCAACTAAAGCTATGATATTATTCATAATGGATGAATAACATTAGTTACAATGCCCCAAATATAAATATTATTATTCTCACTAATTTTAATTGCAGGATACTCATCATTTTCAGCTACTAAGTAAATTTCTTTATTTTTTATTTTCAACCTTTTAACTGTAAGATATCCATCAATTGCTGCAATTACAATTTTTCCATTTGTAGGGCTCAAGCTTCTATCAACAATTAACAAGTCATTATCGAAAATTCCAACATTTTGCATTGAATTACCACTTGCTCTTACAAAAAAAGTTGCAGCTGGGTGCTTAATTAAATAAGAGTTTAAATCTATATTTTTATCTATATGATCATCTGCAAATGAAGGAAATCCGGCCTCCACCTTAGAAGACACCAAAGGTATTTCTTGTCCTTGAGATTGTAATTTGGAATTATTCATATTAGTACTTATTTACCAAAACCCGATTATAGCATATTAGTATAATTAAGCTTAAGTATTTTTAACAAAATTTTTTTAAAATCAATTTAGGCTTTTTTACTTAGAAGTTGGTCGGAACGACTGGATTTGAACCAGCGACCCCTAGACCCCCAGTCTAGTGCGCTACCTAGCTGCGCTACGCTCCGAGATTATTTACAATTATCTAATGTGGCTATAAAAATTCCCAATCATCTTCAGAAAATGTTCCTGCTAAAGCAGATGAAGGTGGTATATTAACTTCCGCTCTTTCAAAAGTACTATTTCTTGGATTTAATGATGAAGAACAAATAGTGGATAAAGATCCATCCATTTTTCCTTCTTCAGCTTCATTAGTTGAATTATCTTTGGTTTCCTCATTACTTGCTTCTGAAGCCGTCTCAACCATTCTTGCTGCTTCTTCTACTGCTCTTTGAGCTCTATAAGCTGCAACTACTTTTTCAATTTCTGCTCTCTTTACTGCTTCTTCAGCCTTTTTTGTTGCTGCAGCTTCATCAGCAGGTTTAAATTTTTTAGGCATAGCTAACCCTCTATCTTTGTTATTTTTACCCAATAATCAGGGGCTTTACTTTTTATTTCTTCATAAGCTTTAGCTGCACTTTGATAATCTTCAAAGATGCCAAAGCAGGTTGGCCCTGATCCTGACATTCTCGCCAATTTACAATTTTCTTGTTTATTTAGCAAGTTTAAGATCAATCTAACTTCATCAAGAAGTAAAATAGAAGTTTCTGTAAGATCATTTTTTAAATATTGAAGCTTATGAATAAGAAATTCTAAATCATTCTTAAAATCCATATCTTCATCTAAAATAACTTCACTTTTATTTGCTAATTTTAAATTAGCAAATACATCCTTAGTAAGAAGCTTTTTTTTAGGATTGACCAGAACTACATAAAATATAGGGAAATTGATTATTTTTTTTATCTTCTCACCAATCCCCCAGCAAATGGAAGGCTTATTTAAGTAGCAAATTGGTAAATCTGCTCCCATCTTAGCAATTTCTTCAGCCAATTTTTCATCTAGCTCTTTATTATTAAATAAAAACCTAGCCAAAGCTGCCGCATCAGCTGACCCCCCGCCTAAACCTGCGGCTACTGGAATATTTTTTACTAGCTTACAACGATAATTCTGGTTTTTAGTATATTTTGCTTGCACATGTTCAAGAATATTCTTTTCGGTTAGTTCATGAGCAAATTCTCCACCTTCCACTGTGACCATATTTTTTTTACATGGTATAAGCTCTAATTCATCATAAATATCTTTAGCAAACACTACTATACTTTCAATATTATGGTATCCATCTAACCTTTTATCTAAGATATTAAAGAAAAGGTTAATCTTTGCTGGAGCAATGAGTTTTATCATTATATCCTAACCCTTTTAACAATTTCAATGTTTGAGTTAAAGGTAAGCCAACAATACCTGAATAAGAACCGGTGATTGATTCGAGTAAGGTTTCTCCATAATTTTGAATAGAAAATCCTCCAGCTTTATCTAGAAAATCTACTTTTTCAAAATAATTTTTTAGTTCTTCATCACTTACTCTTTTAAATTTCAGATCACTTGTCACTAATTTTGAAGAAATTTGAACTAGATCACAACCTTGAATTTTTGCTACTGCTACCGCACTATGAACTTTAATTCTGCGGCCTGAGAAAAACTTTAAATATTCTTTAGCTTGCTCTAGGCTTAATGCTTTACCAAAAATTTTAGCTTTAGTTGCCATTATTGTATCTGCTGCAATTATAAAAGCATTGCCTTTAATATTAAGCGAGGCCGCTTTAGCTTTTTCAGTTGCTAGTCTTCTTGCAGTTTGCTGAGGTGTATCTCTTTTTATAGGAGCTTCATTAATATCAGGAGATACTATTTGATCTGGGACAATACCAATACTCTCTAACAAAATTTTTCTTCTTAGAGAAGACGAAGCTAAAATTAATTTATAAGATGATTGCATTATTTAAGTCTGAGAATAATTCTAGCCTTAGTTAGATCGTAAGGTGTCATTTCTACCATAACCTTATCACCAGCTAGTATTCTAATTCTATTTTTTCTCATTTTGCCTGAAGTATGAGCAATTACTTCATGACCATTTTCAAGAGTAACCCTAAACATAGCATTAGGTAATAACTCATTTACCACGCCATTAAATTCTATTAATTCTTCTTTAGCCATATTTATTCCTTAAATTTTAAAATTTGATGTTACAGTTTTATTTATTAATATCAAAGTCTCTCAATGAAAGGAAGGATTTTTTTACTAATTTTTTCTTTAACCTGAAACATTTCTTCCACAATTTCCATACTTTTATTTACATAAGAACCAAAATCAACTGGGTGAGAAAAAAAATTATCAATGTAATTTGCAATTTCATCAACATCTTTTGCTAAAATAGCTGCTTTTTCATTTAAAAAGAGCTCTGATACTTCTTTTGAGTTAGAGTAATTAGGTCCAAAAATTATTAAATTTCCTAATTTTGCTGGCTCTAAAAAACTATGTGCAATTCTTTTCCATGAACCTCCAATACAAACCACTTTACTTAAACGATAAAAAATTCCTAGCTCTCCTAATGTATCAACAATAAAAATATCAGTATCCTTGGTTATTTCATGATTTTGCGATCTAAAAGCTAAGTGAAGACCTTCTAAATCATTTATAACTTCTTGTATTCGCTGAGGATGCCTAGGAGCAATGATTGTTAGCAAATTAGGAAACTTTGCTTTAAGTTTAAGATGTACCTCTTTAAGCATCGCCTCTTCTTTGGCATGAGTACTGGCTCCTAAGATAATTTTTCTATTCTCTACTTGTTTAATTAAAGCTTCCAGCTTATTTGGATCAAAATCAAACTGTGAAGCTACATATTTAAGATTTCCTAAATATAATATATTTTCTCCTCCCAACTGTTCCAAGTAATTTTTTGTTTCCTCACTTTGCGCTAATATTAAGTCAAATTGAGCAAAAATCATCTTGGAAAAATTTTTAAATTTTTTCCATATTCTGAAGGAAGAGTTAGAAATTCTTGCATTTACTAATAATTTTATAGCTTTGCATTGAAGAAGCATATTGGGCCAAATTTCAGATTCAGTCCAGATCACTAAATCAGGACGCCAATATTTTAAAAATCTTCTTACAATTATAATAGAATCTAATGGCATAAATTGATGAAAAGAATTTTTAGGGAGGTTATTGTGAGCAATTGTTGCTGCCGTTAAAGTAACTGTTGTTACTAAAACTGAATGATTAAACTTTTCACAAATCATTTTTATTATCGGCAAGATTGCATTAAACTCTCCAATACTTGCTGCATGAAACCAAATTAGCTTGCCATCAGGTCGTGAAATAGTTGAATACCCTAATTTTTCTTTGTATCGTAGTTTATTCTCTTTTCCTTTAAACACGCGAAAACTTAGCAAAATAATAATAAAGGGATAAATAATCCATGATATAAACTGATAAAATTTATTCATAAAATCCAATTATAAAGGTTTTCATAATTCATTCTTATTATTTAAGAAATCATCTTATAAACTAAATTAGCTTTCTAATTGTCTTATAGCAACATTTTTTAATTTTATTAGCTTGATAAGTCTACTTAAACTTAAGGATAATTACTTTTATTAAGAAAAATTCTCTCGAAGCTTAATTTTTATAAAATGTAAAATTGCTTAAGGTAAAGATATGATTTTCTCTGCTTTTCTGAATGATCATTATTACTTATTTGCTTAACCTTAGGATCATTTTCCTTCATCTAATTAAGTGTTTTAGAAAATATCACTAAGCTTAGCTTAGAAAATGGAGATAAATTAGAAAGTTTAAATTCATTATATCCTTTAAATATTCTTAAATTTCCTGTAGTAGCTTCTCTTCAAATTTTTAATTAACAGATTAAAATATCAATTTATTTAACTATTTTCTCCATAAATACATCATCAGCTCTCTAAGCAAGCGTGTTAAAGAAAATACCTTCTCAGAAGTTGGTAGGGTAGAAGCTATTTTTTTATCTTGTTGTATTTTACTATATTCATTAAGACTAATAACCATATGAGCTTCTATATCCTCAGGCATCAAGTTATTCTGAATAAATTTTTGAGCATTATAAGTGATATGTTTCAGTTTTTGGTCATTATTCTTTAACCAATCAAACTTTTCAAAGATATCTGTTAAATCCTTTTTAAGAGGAATGTAATGAATATAAGGCTTTAACGCCGGATAAAACCATTGAATATTTGAGGTCTCTTGTCTAAGCAAAACTGAATTTGAGCTAAGAATCCAAGGAACTCTAACCCATGGACTTGTATTCCCATCAACTGCAATTAGATATTTATATTTTAAGTGTTCTTCTTCACTTACTGGATCTGCATTTTTATATAAAATTTTCATTATGCTTAAAAGCTTTTTCCCATCATAGCCACTAGAAAATTCAGGAAATTTAGTTATAACTGCATCAATTTTATCAGGAAACAACTTTGAAAGAAAAACTAGCTTCAACCTAATCAATTTATCAATATTAGAAACATTATAAAAATTTATAGATTTACTACCTGTACTTGCTCCACGCCAAAATATTTTTTCTATTTTATTATCCCAAGGGTAATTATCTTTGGCAACAGAAACTCGATTTATTATAGATTTCCATTTCTTACTTGCTATTAAAGCATCAGGCATTAAAAATTTATTATTTTCGCATAGTGAATCTGTATTTTTAGACATCATAAAAGCAGGAATTTGAAGTGCTAGTTCTTCTTCTACTTTCAAAGGAATTATCTCATCTCTTCCATATATAATAAAGTCTACATCCGGCATTTTATATTTCTTGATTAAATCACTAAAATATTTAACTAAACTTATATAATATAGTGAATTAAGGTGGAAACTATCTGTATAAAGCGATTGATTGACTATTTGAAAGCGCATCAATTTTTGATCTTTCTTTAATTTATCATTTTTCCATAAATTATTTAAATCTGCCTGACTTACTTTCTTTCCTTGAAATTGATTAAGGATAAAATTTAGAATTAATTTCCTTTCTTCAGAAGGGTTTTGTAAGTAATATTCTTGTGCAGTTATATTTTTTAAACTACCTGCAAAGCAAAGGTTAGTAATAAAAATAATTATTAATATTCGAACTAACATCACCATAATGCCTTAATAACCCTTGCATAAAGTTTTTTCATGAATAATTTAAACAACTGATAAAAACTATATGCATTTTCAGCTGCGGACAAAGTGATCTGGATATTGGAATTTGTTTGTATTTTACTATATTCATTAAGAATAATAACAGTTTGAATTTCTATATCATCAGGTGCAAGGTTATTCTCTACAAAGTTTTGAGCATTTTTTGATATTTCTTTTAACTTACTATCGTTATTTTTAAGCCACTCAATTTGCTCAAATAAGTTAGTTAGCTTTTTATTAATTGGAACATAATTTTTATAAGCTTTTAAAGCAGGATAAAACCATTCTATATTATTTGTTTCTTGCTTTAACAAAACAGAATCAGATAACATAATCCAAGGCACTCGTTCCCAAGCACAAGTATAACCATCTAGAGATATTAAATATTTATATTTTAGATGCTCTACTTTTGAAACTGGAGCAGCTAAATTCCCTCCAAATAAAATAGAGATAATTTTTCTAAATTTCTGACCATCTTGATTTGGGGTTGCCTGACCTACATTAATAAATTCTGCATCTATTAAGTCATGAAAAAACTTTGAAAACATAACTAAATTTATCCTTTCAAGATAGGGAAAGTTAGTCATATTAAAATTCTTAAATATATATGGTTGTTGAAAATCTCTTCCTGATGCAGCTCCTCGCCAAAAAACTTTTTCTATTTTTTTGTCCCAAGGATATTTATCTCTTGCTTCTATAATTTCATTTCTAGTTGCTCTCCAATTATGCTTTATTAAAAAAGCATCTGGAAGAAGGAATTTGGTTTTTTCTAGTTCAGAATCATTATTGCGTGAAAACATGAACGCAGGAATTCTTTTAACCTTTTCATCCATTGATTTATCAAAAACTATTTCATCTCTTCCATATATTATAAAATCAACATCATTAATCTTATATTTTTTGACTAACTTTTTGAGATGTGTCAAAAGATCTACACGAAATAATTCTTCTATATCCTCGTCACCAACATATAATTTTTGATCAACTATTTGAATTCTAATTAAACTTTGTTTCCTTCTTAAATCAAGGTCAAACCATAATTCATCTAAATCTTTCTGACTAAGTGAGTAACCATTAAATTGGTTAGTGATAAAATCTAAAATCGCTTTTCTCTCAGAAGAAAAATTCTCTTTTAAATATGCTTCTTTATCAACAACTTTTAAATTATCTTCTGTAAAAGCAAAAAACGGGATTAATAAAAAAAATAAAATTCTTCTTACCATTGAGATATTCTTTCCTTTATATATATTTTAATTTTGTAAAACATCATCTTTATAAAGGATGAGAAAGAAATTACATTTTCAGCTGGAGTTAAAGTAGGAACTATTTCTTTATCTTTTTGAATTTTATTATATTCATTTAATAATATAACAACATGAGCTTCAATATGTTCTGGTTGCAAATTATTTAATATAAAATCTTGAGCTTTTTGAGAAATTAATTTCACTTCATTATCATGATTCTTTATCCACTCAATTTGTTCAAAAATATTGGTAAGCCTCTTATTTACAGGAACATAGTTAACATAAGGTTGTAATGCATCATAATACCATTGAAACTTATTTGATTCCTGCTTTAACAAAACCGAATTTGACCTCATAATCCATGCAACTCTAGTGCCTGTTGCAGCGTTACCATCTAAAGATAATAAATATTTATATTTAAGATGGTCTATTTCATTTACATATCCTGGCTTTCTTCCAAAAAGAATTTGACAAAATTCTTTTAAGCTTTTTCCTTTAAATTCTTTTTTAACTTGATCTGAATAGGCAGAAAAAGTTGCATCAATTAAGTTAGGATATAGTTTAGAAAAAACAGAGATTGTCATTCTTGGTAACTTATCAAAATTATCAATTGTATAATTATAAAAGTCTCCAGTAGTGGCTCCTCTCCAAAATATCTTTTCTACTTTATCTTCCCATTTTATTTTCTTGCTCTCTTTTTCTATGTTATTTAATAACAAGCCGTAATTATTTTTTAAAAAGAAACCATCAGGAAAAATAATTTTATCCATTTCATATGATGAATCTTTATCCTTAAACATAATAAAAAGTGGATATCCTCTTAATAATTCCCCTTCCTTTTCTTTAAATGGAATTTCTTCCCTTAACACTATAATAAAATCTACATCTGGAAGGCTATATTTTTTCGCCAAGTTTTCAAAATATTTAAGCAAAGTAGGAAAATAATAATGTCCAATATAATAAGAATCGGCAAAAACTTTTTGTTTTATAATTTGAAATCTTGCCATCATGTATTTTTCTTGTAACTCTTGGTTATTCCATAATTCATCAAGCCTTTTTTGCGTAATAAAATTTTTATCATGAAATTGACTAGTCAAAGAATTAACTATCTTTTCTCTTTCAAAAGAGGGCTTAGATTCTATAAAATCTTTGGCATTGAGGCTAATTAAATCATTTGCGAAGCAAGAAGAAGAATATAAAAAAACTATCAACATTAATCTTAAAACCATGATTTAAACCTTCCATAAAAAAAATTTTTTATTCTTTCTAACTGAATTTTCATTGCATTTTTAACTAATAACCAATCACTTACTTCGGGTAAGGTTGGTTGAATATTTTTATCTTTTTGAATAGCTTCATAAGCATCAAGCAAGATAAGCACATGGGCTTCTATATCTTCTGGCTTTAAATTATTTTTAACGAAATTATGGCCATTAAAAATTATCTCTTTTACTTTACTAGGATTATCTTTTATCCACTGAATTTGTTTAAAAATATTTTCCAAATTATTGTCTATAGGTATGTAATGCTGATAAGGTTTAAGAGCTGAATAAAACCATTCTATTTTAGAGCTTTCCTGTTTAATTAAAACTGAATTAGAATACATTATCCAAGGCACCCTCATACCTGTGGCGGAGTTACCATCAAGAGAAAGCAAGTATTTATATTTAAGATGATCTTTTTCTAAAACTTGGTTATTTTCTTTACCAAAGAGAAGCTTAACTATTTTTTTTAACTTGTATACTGAATCTCCTCCTTGATAATCATTAAAATTTACTAATTTTGCATCTATTAAATTAGGATATAAAACAGACATAAGTGAAATTTTAAGACGGGGAAGCTTTGCAATATTGTCAATATTATATTCTATAAAATCACCTGTTGCTGCGCCTCGCCAAAATATTTTATTTTCTTTATCTTCCCATTTATATTCTTTGCTTGCCTTATCAATACTTAAAAGTAAGTTTCTCCAATATGGTCTTAAAAAAACTGAATCTGGAAAAAGGAGCTTATCTTTTTCAAAAATATTATTTTGATCTTGAAACATTACAAAAGCAGGAATAGATAATGTTTTTTTAGCCAACTCATCTTCACTTGGAATAGTTTCTCGAAAATATATGATAAAATCTACATTAGGAATTTTATATTTTTTAACAAGCTTACTAAAAAAATCTACTGCTTTAAAATAATAATTAAGCCCTGCATGATAATAACCAATATCAAACCAACCAGGTGTAAATGAAGAGGTGTATAGCTTCTGGTTAATTATTTGAAACCTTCCAAGCATAAATTTAGTTCTCACTTGATCATTATTCCAAAGAGAGTCTAATTGTTTGGTAGTTATTGATTTATTATTAAATTGATTGATCAAAAATTTTACAATCTCATTTTTTTCCTTAGAGGTACTTTTGCTTAAAAATTCTTTTAATGAAAATATTTCTAAACTTTCAGCATGAATAATAGATGATAAAAATATAATACCAACAAAGATACAAAGTCTTGTCTTAGAATTTCTCATATATTATTTATTCCTACTAATTAGTATATTACTTAAACCAACCATTCCAAATTCTAATAATTTTTGCCTTTATTAGGAACGCTAAATTCTTCAACAGATTCTCCGTATTCATTGCTTCTGATGCTGGAGGAAGAGAAACACTAATTTGATTATCACTTTGAATTTTACTATATGCATTAAGTAAAATAACAGCATGTGATTCAATATCTTCAGAAGTTAAGTTATTTTCTACGAATCTATTAGCATTATTTATTATTGATTGGATTTCTGGTTGATTTTCTTCTAACCATCTATATTGAGTTATTATATCTGTAAGATCATTTTTTATTGGAACATAATGGAATCCAGGCTTTAAAGCAGAATAATACCATTGAATTTTATTTGACTCTTGTTTAACTAAAACTGAGTTAGACAACATTATCCATGGAACTCTAGTTCCAGTGGCAGCATTACCATCAACTGAAACTAAATATTTATATTTTAAATGATCTTCTTCAGTGACTTTTTCTTTCTGATAACCATCTAAAAGCTCTATCACTTCTTTAATTTTTTTTCCCTCTTCATCTTTAGTAACTTGACTAAAATAATCAGTAAATTTTGCATCAGTAATAGATGGATAAGTTTTAGAAAATATAAGTAACTTTATACGATCTAACTTACTAAAATTAGAGATTTTATAATATCCACCTGTTGCCCCTCCTCTCCAGAATAATTTATTTACTTTTTCTTCCCACTTATATTTAGATCTTGATTCTTTTATTTTAGCAAACAAATCTCCCCATGACTTTTTTAAAAAATATCCATCAGGAAAAATGAACTTATTCATTTCAGCTTTAGAGTTTTTATCTTGAAACATAATAAAAGCAGGTACTTTCATACCTAGTGAATCTGGATTATCTTCACCAACAATTTGCTCTGTAAGATAAATAATAAAATCTACATCGGGAAGCTTATATTTTTTAGCCAATTGTTGGAAATAATTTAATAATATAGGAAAATAAATTTGTCCTAAGTGATGTGCATTAGCAAATACTTGCTGATTGATAATTTGAAATCGTGCAATTCTCTTATCATTAGTTTGCCATAGTTGGTCTAAATCTTCTTTTGAAACCTTTTTTCCAATAAATTGTTCAGTCAAGCTATTTACAATTATTTCACGCTCTTTTGAATAATTTTGATCAAGATAGGATTTTGCATTTAACTTTATTAGCTGCTCAGCATAACTAATTTTGCTTAAGATAATTATAGCTAAAAATATACGCGTGGTATAGTTTAACATTTATGCTCCAAATTGGTAGGATTTCAACTTTTAATTAAAATAAATTATACATTTTCATCTAATGAAAATCCACTAAAAAGATAATAAATCAAGTGAAACCTAGAATAAACAAGCTCTTTTTTATAATCTCTTACAGAGTTACTATTATAACCAATTTTCTTACTTTAATTCCAAGACTCTATCCAATCAAAAAATTTATCTTTATACTTTTCTACAAACATTTTAAATGCGTTTTTAAATAAAGTGCTATCAGAAAAAATCGGTAATGTTGGAGTAATCTCTTTATCTTGTTGTATTTTGGCATATTCATTAAGTAAAATTGCTACATGAGCATCTATTTGCTCTTCTTTTAAGTTATTCTCCACAAAACTATGTGCTTTATTTGAAATTTCTTGTAGCTTGTCATCATTATTCTTCATCCATCCTAAAATTTCAAAAATATCACTTAAATCTGATTTTAAAGGTATATAATTATAATAAGGCTTTAATGCTGAATAAAACCATTCTATTTTGGAGCTTTCCTGTTTAATTAATGCCGAATCAGAATACATAATCCATGGCACTCTCATGCCTGTTGCTGAATTTCCATCAAGCGAAAGTAAGTATTTATATTTTAAATGATCCTCTTCATTAACTTTATTAAGCTTTGTTTCTGAAATGAGTTCTAGAACTTTTTTTAGCGATTTTCCTTTCTTAT
The DNA here is from genome assembly GCA_964627795.1 of uncultured Rickettsiales bacterium. Classification (GTDB taxonomy): domain Bacteria; phylum Pseudomonadota; class Alphaproteobacteria; order Rickettsiales; family CANDYO01; genus CANDYO01. The sequence continues at coordinate 209,847 of CAZVLF010000001.1, forward strand.
TATTTGGAAATTGTATCCCTACATATTCTACAATCTTTGCATCAATTAAATTAGGATAAATAGAAGATAAGAGAGAAATCTTAAGGCGAGGAAGCTTATCAATATTTGTAAAATTATATTCTAAAAAATCTCCAGTACTTCCACCTCTCCAAAAGATTTGTTTTTCTTTCTCTTCCCATTTTACTTTATCTCTTGCCATTGCAATCTTATAAAGCAAACCATGCCAATAACGTTTAAGGAAAAAGGGATCTGGAAAAATTAGCTTATCAACTTCATATTTATTCTTATTATCTTTAAACATAATAAAAGCTGGTATAGATAAAGTTTCTTCAGCCATACCACTCTCATAAGGTATGGTCTCTCTAAGATAAACTATAAAATCTACGTTAGGAACTTTATATTTTTTTACAAATTTACTAAAGAATGTAGCTAGCATATAATAATAATTATAGCCGGTATGAAAATAACTTCTTTCATTAAGTTTAGTGGAAAAAGCATCTGTATAAAGCTTTTGATCAATAATTTGAAATCTTGCCATCATGTAAGTGGTTCTAAGCTTCTCATTATTCCATAACTTGTTTACTTGTTCTAAATTTATTTTCTTATCTTTAAATTGCGTAATTAGATGTTTGATTATTTTTTCCCTTTCCCACGAATAATTTTCTTTTAAAAAATCCTCAGCAGTTATGTTTATTAGATTTTCTCCATAAACTTTCAAGGAAAATAGAATTATAAGACTTGTTAAAAAATTCTTACTTTTATTTATAAGATTCATACATAAAATTTTATACTTGAAAGATACTTATTATTCATATTTCCATATATAATACAATTTATATTTTTCAATCAATATTGTTATATTACCACCTTTTATAAACCTATAATTAAAAAGAATATATTTCTGCGTTATTGAAAATTTACAAAAAAAATGTTAAAAATAAAAACCTAATAAGAGGTTTAAATGAAAACGGAAACAGAAAATTTAATTAAAGAAATTCAAGCAAGTTTAGATTTGCTAAGGGGGTCTCTTTGACTATGACAATGCAGTTATAAAACTAAAAGACTTAGAAGTGCAAGCTAGCGATTCTAATCTTTGGGATAATCAACAAAGAGCACAAAGAATTCTTCAAGAAAAAAATTATTTATCTGAACAACTTAATCAATATGATAATTTATGTTTAAGTTTCAATGATGCAAAAGAGTTACTTGAAATTGGAGAGGAAGAAAAGAACCATTCTCTTATAGAAGGAATAGAAAAGGACCTTCTTGTTTTATCTAACCATACTAAATCACTTGAAGCTGAATGTTTATTCTCAGGAGAAGCTGATGACAAAGAATGTTTTCTTGAAATTCATGCTGGAGCTGGTGGCACTGAAAGCCATGATTGGGCTCAGATGCTTCTTAGAATGTATATGAGATGGGCCGAAAAACACAAGTTTAAAATAGAATTTATTGATCAAATAACTGGTGAAGAAGCAGGAATAAAATCGGTAGTTCTTAAAATTCATGGAAGAAAAGCTTATGGCTACTGCAAGTGTGAAAATGGTGTTCATCGTTTAGTAAGAATTTCTCCTTTTAATGCTGCTGGAAAAAGGCAAACCAGTTTTGCAAGTGTTTTTTCTTACCCTGTTCTTACCGACGATATCAACATTGAAACCAATGAAAAAGATCTAAGAATTGACACTTATCGGGCCTCAGGAGCTGGAGGACAACATGTTAATACCACAGACAGTGCTGTTAGAATTACTCATATTCCAAGTGGAATTGTAGTACAATGCCAAAATGATCGCTCTCAGCATAAAAATAAAGCTGAAGCTATGTCTATGCTTAAAGCAAAACTATATGAAGTAGAATTAAGAAATAGACAAGAAAAAATAGACCAGCTTAATCAATCAAAAACTGAAATAGGATGGGGACATCAGATTCGTTCTTATGTATTGCATCCATATAGAATGGTAAAAGATTTAAGAACTGACTTTGAAACAAGCGATACAGATGCTGTATTAGATGGAGCTTTGGACGATTTTATGATTGCTTATTTAAAATCTTTAGCCATTAAGTGAAATTTACAGATAAACTTACTAATAACTTTCTTAAAAAATATTTTTAAGAAAGTTATTTATTGTTTGTTTACTGTGAATATGGACTGAAAGAATTAGGCCAAATCCTAATAAAATAGTCATCATTATTGTTCCTCCATAAGACAAAAGCGGCAATGGCACCCCAACAGCTGGAAGTATTCCCATTACCATTCCCATATTTATAAAAACATGGAGAAAAAACATACTAGTTATCCCTATTGCAAGTAGGCCTCCAAACTTTGATTTACTATTTAAGCCAATCAAATAGCAATAAAATATGATCCAAGCATAAATTAGCAATAATATAATTCCACCTAACATACCCCATTCTTCACAAAGCATGGTAAAAACAAAATCTGTTTGATGTTCCGGCAAGAACTGTAACTGGCTTTGGGTACCTCTCATAAAACCTTTCCCAAAAAAACCTCCTGAACCTATTGCAATCTTTGACTGAATAATATTATAGCTTGCTCCAAGAGGATCACGCTCAGGATCAATAAAGGTTAAGATTCTTTTTTTCTGATAATCATGAAGAAATTGCCAAATAATTGGTAGTGCTACAGCTAATAAAATGGAACCCGTTATAAAAACCCATCTTTTAACCCCTGCCACAAAAAATATCATTACTCCCATCATCAGTAATATCATTCCTGTTCCTAAATCAGGCTGTTTGATTATTAGCGAGGCAGGGATAATTAACATTAAAGTCGGTACAAAAAGATGATAAAATTTAATTTTTTTCTCATGTAGATCATGAAAATATCTAGCAAGAGCAAATACCATGGCTATCTTCATTAATTCAGAAGGCTGTAACCTGATTATGCCTAAATCAATCCATCTCGTTGCTCCCATAGCAGTGTGGCCAAGAAGATGAACTAAAATAAGCAGCATAAGGGCCAGATAATAAAAAAAATAGGAAAACTTATACCAAAATTTTAACTCTATAGTAGCCATAAAAAGCATAACAGGCATAAAAATTGCAAAATGTGTCATCTGTTTTGCAGCCCACGGATATATATTTCCTTTAGCAGCTGAATACATTTGAATAAAGCCAAAGAAAGATACTAAAGAAATTAGCAAAACTAAGGATAAAGGAACTTTATGAATTTTTTTAATGTAACCAAGAAATATATCTCTCATTTTAACCTAGTTTGATTAACTTAAGCTTTGAATAACTGATAAAGTTTAGAAAACACTAAATGCTTTTTCTTTAGTTAAACAATACATTAAACTTTGCCTATATATGTATAGATCTTGAAAAGGCATTAAGTACTGATTCATGCATCATTTCAGATAAAGTTGGATGAGCAAAAATAGTATTAAATAAATCTTCTTCTGTTCCTTCCATAATTTTATGTATAGCAAAGCCTTGAATCATTTCGGTTACTTCAGCACCAATCATATGTGCTCCAAGCAATTCTCCGGTCTTTCCATCAAAAATAGTCTTAATTAGGCCATTTGTTTCTCCCATAGCAATAGCTTTACCGTTAGCCATAAAAGGAAATCTACCAACTTTTATATCATAACCCTTATCTTTTGCTTGTTTTTCAGTAAGTCCAATACTTGCAATTTGTGGCATTGAATAAGTACAACCTGGTATGTTAAGTTTATTAATTTCATGAATATTTTTCTTACCCGATATTTTCTCAGCTACTAAGATACCTTCATGGCTGGCTTTATGGGCAAGCCAAGGACCGTGAATAACATCTCCAATTGCGTAAATATTAGGCTCATCAGTTTGACAATATTTATTTACTGCTATTCTACCATTTTCTAATTTTATCTTCGTTTTTTCTAAACCTAAATTCTCAGTATTTGCAACTATTCCAACAGCCATAAGAATTTTCTCAGCATTAATTTTTAACTCTTTACCTTGAGAGTTAATATATGCTGTTAAATCATTTTTATTTCTATCAATCTTGCTAACCTGGCTTGAACATAGAATTTCAATCCCCTGTTTTGCAAATGATTTATGCGCAATAGAAGCTATTTCTTCATCTTCTGCCGGTAGAATTCTTTCAAACATCTCTATTAAAGTGACTTTGGCTCCCATATTTCGGTAAAAGCTTGCAAATTCTACACCAATAGCTCCTGAGCCTACAATTATCATTGATTTAGGTATCTCTTTTGGAACTAATGCTTCTCTATAAGTCCATATATATTTTTCATCAGCTTCAAATCCAGGAATTATTCTTGCTCTCGCTCCTGTTGCTACAATAATATTTTTGGCCTTTACTTGAGTTATTTTTTCACCACTAGTGATTTGAACATTATTTTTATCTAATATTTTGGCCTCTCCCAAAATTGTCTCAACTTTATTTTTCTTTAATAAATGAGCAATACCTCCACTAAGCTGTCCTGCTACATCTCTGGATCTTTGAACTATCTTGTTAAAGTCAAATTTTATGTTATCTGCACTAAAACCATATTGATCAAGGTTATGTAAAAGATGATTAATCTCAGAACATTTAAGTAAAGCTTTTGTTGGAATACATCCCCAATTCAAGCATATACCACCTAAATGTTGTCTTTCTATAATAGCTGTTTTAAGCCCTAACTGCGCTGCTCTAATTGCAGCAACATATCCACCTGGTCCTGCACCAATAACTACAACATCAAACTCTGACATATTTTTAATTCCCTTAAAGCTATTTGATTTTCTTAAACTTTAAAAATAAATATTCTTTCTGTAAAGAAAATAATAGATGATTTTTTCCTTAAATGTCTTTAATCTTAATATATATCTTAATTTATTATAAGGGTGTTATGATTTTATCGCATAAAAATGCAATTATTACTGGTTCAACAAGCGGTATTGGCTTAGGAATAGCCTCTGTTTTAAGCAAGGCAGGTTGTAACATAATGTTGAATGGATTTGCAGATCCACAAACTATAAATAAAATAAAAGCTGAACTAGAAATTTTTGGTAATAAAATTTCCTATATAAATGCTGATATAAGCGATCCTAAACAGGTTAAAGAAATGATATATCATACTGAAAATGAGTTTGGTTCAGTTGATATTCTGGTTAACAATGCAGGCATCCAACATGTGGATCCTATTGATCAATTTCCAGAAGAATCCTGGGATAAAATTATTTCAATCAATCTTTCAGCTGCCTTTCATGCAATTAAACATTCTCTTCCTATAATGAGAAAAAATGGCTGGGGACGCATAATTAATATAGCATCTGCCCATGGATTGGTTGCATCTATTAACAAATCAGCCTATGTGGCAGCTAAACATGGCATAGTGGGGTTAACAAAGGTTATTGGACTTGAAACTGCTCAAGAAAATATTACTTGCAACGCTATCTGTCCAGGATGGGTACTAACCCCTCTAGTACAAAAGCAAATTGATGACAATGCAAAGACACAAAATATCACAGTTAAGCAAGCGGAGATTAATTTACTCGCTGAAAAGCAGCCTTCCTTAAAATTCGTATCTCCACACCAAATAGGAGAAATGATTTTATTTTTATGTTCTGATGCAGCCTCTCAAATTAAAGGTACAGCAATTTCTATCGATGGAGGATGGACAGCAAGATAATGCTTTTTAAAGAAGACTTACCAATAAAGATATTAGAAGATAAGGTGTTGCTATATATAAAAGTAACACCTAAAGCTTCTAAGTCAAGAATTGGCAAGATTTTTAATAATCTTTTAAAAATTTACGTTACTGACACACCTGAGGCTGGACAAGCAAATAAAGCTGTATTAGAATTAATTTCACAGACTTTTAAAATTAGTAAAAGCTATATTTCAATAACTCATGGCTTAACTGATCAAAATAAAGTCATTGAAATTCGGGGGGTTCCTGAGAAAATAATTCAAATCTTATTAACTGGAATATAGTTTATGTTAAGCAAGCTTAAGATATTTTGTACATTGGTTCTACTTTTCTTATCTAGCTTATCAAATGCTTATCATCTTAAGAAATCCAGTTTAGTTATTGATATCAATTCAGGAAGAGTTTTACATAATAATTGCGCCCATGAAGCTCGATATCCTGCTTCTTTAGTTAAAATGATGACCCTTTACCTCACTTTTGAAAAATTAAGCAAAAAAGAGCTTAAACTTGACCAATATATTTATGTCTCAAAAAAAGCTGCATCCATGCCACGAACAAATATGAATTTAAAGGCTGGATCTCGTATTCCTGTACGCAAAGCTATTTTAGGACTTATTGTTCACTCTAGTAATGATGCTGCGGTGGCTTTAGCTGAGGCTATTGGAGGAACTGAAAAGAATTTTGTTAAACTAATGAATAACAAAGCCAAACAACTTAAAATGAATAAAACTATTTATCAGAATGCTTCTGGTTGGCACCACAGAAACCAAAGAAGTTCTGCTCATGATACTGCATTACTGGCTATTGCATTGAAAAAAAATTTTCCTAAGTATTTTCCCTTTTTTTCTGTAACAAGTTTTATTTATGAAGGAAAAAGATATCATAGTCATAATCATGTAATGAAAATGTATCAATATGCTAATGGGTTAAAAACTGGATTTACTAATCCTTCCGGTTTTAATCTTGCTACCACGGCCAATAAAAATGGCAGGGAATTAGTTGGGGTGGTTCTAGGGGAAAGCACTGCTAAATCAAGGGATAAATATATGGTTAAACTTCTTGAAAACTGCTTTAAAAAAGTAAACTACCCTGCTACAATACCTACACTTAGTGCAAATATGTACCATTCAAATTAATATGATTGCTAAAGACAATATTTTGAAAGCCTATCAAAGGATAGCGCCTTATATTATTAAAACTCCAATTATAAGTTCTGCTAAGCTAAACCAATTAATCGGACATGAAATAATTTTTAAAGCTGAATGTCAACAGATTACTGGAGCTTTTAAAATTAGAGGCGTATTGAACACTATGATAACTTTGAAAGAGCAAGGTTTATTGCCTAGTAAATTTGTTGCTTATAGCTCAGGCAATCATGCAAAAGCAATTGCATGGGCTGGATCTAATATAGCAAATATACCAACAGAAGTTTATATGCATAAATCAGCCTCACTTTCTAAAAGAGAAGCAATTAAAGAATTAGGTGCTGATTTAATAATTACCGAAACAAGGCTTGAAGCCGAAACTACTGCTAAATACTTAGGTACCCAAGATGGATATTATTTTATGCATCCTTCCGATAATGATCTAGTTATTGAAGGAGCTGCAACTCTAGCTTATGAAACTTTTTCTCAACTTGGTTGCGAAGTAGATGCTATTTTTGCTGCTTGCGGAGGAGGAGCATTATTATCAGGAACTTATCTTGGAACTAAAGCAAGTGGAAAAGATTGTAAAATTTTTGCTGCTGAACCTAAAATGGCTAATGATGCCTCTAGGTCTTATGCCCTTGGTAAAATTGTTGGCTTTGAAGAATCTCCTTTAACAGTTGCTGATGGAGCAAGAACTTTAAAAGTTTCTGAAAGAACTTTTAACTATTTGAGAAAAATAGATGGATTTATTGAAGCTGAAGAAGAGGAAATATTATACTGGTTTGCATGGTTAAATTATCTTTTAGGAGTTCCTTGTGAACCAACCACAGCTTTAACTATGGCATCAGCATTTAATTGGTTAAAATTACAAACAACTAAACAAAGAATAGTTGTTATCCTTTCTGGCGGAAATATTGATAAAGAAGTCTTTGAACAACTTCAGACTAGTGAATATCTTAAAACTGAACCAAATTATTTTTTCTCATAAGGATTTTCTGATTTCTTACAATGTATTCTTATTGGGACTCCAAAAAGATTGAATGATTCTTTCAAGCCATTGCTAAGATAACGGATATAACTATCGCTAATACTTTCTGGATAATTACAAAATATTACAAATGAAGGAGGTCTTGTATTATGCTGTGTAATATATTTTAACTTTATCCTTTTTGAGTTTTCTGCTAAAGGAAGAGGATGTGCAGCAACTTTTTCAGCTAACCATTCATTAAGCTTTCGAGTAGAAATTCTAATATTCCAGTTTTCGTATGCTTCTAATGCAGCTTGCATCATCTGGTTAACATTATGGCCGTTTATTGCTGATATATATATTATAGGCACATCTTTTACTGCAGGAATTAATTCTGCTATAGAATCTACTAAAGCATTATTATACCTACTTTTATCATCTATTTTATCCCATTTATTTATAGCTATAATTAAAGGTCTTCCTTCAGCAATAGCGATATTAGCAATGGCTATGTCTTGCTTTTCAAAAGCAATGGTAGCATCAATAGTAAGCACAACCACATGGGCAAATCTTATTGCCCTTTTACTATCTTCATAAGTAATTTCTTCTAGTTGGTCTTTTATGCTAGTTCTTTTCTTAATTCCAGCAGTGTCAATTAATTTTATTGCATGATCTTTAAATTCAAAATCAAGTGCTATCGAATCCCTGGTTATTCCAGGCATTTCGCCTGTTATCATTCTCTCTTTCTTAAGTAATTGATTCACCAAAGTAGACTTACCAGCATTAGGGCGTCCTACAATAGCAACAGCAATTTTTTCTTTATTATCAAGGGCATTTTTATTTTCATTCAATTGGTTAAATTTTTCTGACTCAGAATTAATAACATCAAATAAATCGACCATACCAAGGCCATGCTCAGCAGAAATAAAAACCGGTTCACCTAGTCCTAATTTATAGTAATCTTGAATATAAACTGTTGCTTTAGAATTTTCAGCCTTGTTAGCAACCAAAGCCACAGGCTTAGAATTCTTCCTTAGCCACTTAGCAAACATTAAATCTTCATTAGTTATGCCTATTTTTGCATCAACAACAAATAATATCATGCTGGCTTGATCTAGTGCTTCAATAGTTACTTCTTTGATTTTTCTGCTTAAATCATCACGGGCTTCATGCTCAAGCCCAGCAGTATCAACAACCTTAAATTTAAGAGGCCCGATTGTAGCATCTCCTTCACGCCAATCTCTGGTCACGCCTGGGAAATCATCAACTATAGCATGTTTTCTACCAATAAGCCTGTTAAATAAGCTTGATTTACCAACATTAGGTCTGCCTACTATAGCAGCTGTAAATTTAGTCATAAAAATTTTTACTTAAATATGTTAATTTTGCCATTTTTACCAATTATGTAAAGTTTTTCGTCTATAACAATTGGAGGAATGTTAGTTGGCTCAGAAGTATAAGTTTTAATTAAGCTACCATCATATGATGAAAATGCACTTAAAAGACCTTTCTCGTTTACAAGATAAACTAAATCACCAGCAACAATAGGTCCATAACTTTCTAAATATTCCTTGTTCTTTGGATCCTTGGGTAAATCAACAATCCAAATTATATTTGATGTCTCATTGTCTATTGCAGCCATTTGATTATTATCCATTAATACAAAAGTCTGTTTGTTTGTTACCCACATAGAATTTGCACCAGGGAAGCTTTGTCTCCAGACAATATCTGGAATAGTAAGATCAATTTTTATTATTTCGCTTTCACTAGTTAATATATATAGTTTATTTTTTAGTAGGTAAGGAGAATTCAAAGGAGCTTTGGAAATATTTCCATCACCAATTATTGATGCTGAAGCTAAATTTACTTCCATCAATTCTTCACCATTAAATTTACGTAAAACAACTAAATCACCGGCCGTTGTCATAGTAAATAATTTATCTTCAAAAGTGAAGCTAGGTGTAATTAATCTATCGGGCGCAATTGAATAAGTTGGAGCATCATATCTCCACAAAAGATTGCCATCTTTATTTAAACATAAGAGTGTATTATCAATTGTTGTTACAAAAACTTGGTTACTCTCAATTAGTGGCACATATCTTAATACATTTGGTGCATCATATATCCATAATTGTTTTCCATCTTTAACACTTAATGCCGCAAGTTTGGTAGTTCCAGTAGCTATAAAAAGAATGTCTTGATAAAATGCCATGCTTCCGCCGATGATAGATTTTTTTTCATCATCTTTTATTATCTCAACAGACCATAAAAGCTTAGAATTTTTAAGATCTGTAGCTGATGCAATGGAATTAGAGTAAGTATAAGCTATGTTATCAACAATAACCATAGCAGAATCTGATGAAGTAGCATTAAATCTATGTAGCTTTAATTGCTTATCTAGTTGAAGTTCTTTAGCTAGCTTTATATTAGGTGATAAAAATTTAGACTGGTGATAATCACTAGAAAACCATCCGTTATTATGTTCTTGCTCTGGTAAAACAACCTTAATGTTAGTTTTCTTTTTTTCTTGCAAAATGTCATATTTTAATACATTCAACCTCTCTCCTTTAAGGGGAGGGCGTTGTTTCTCACTACATGCAGAAATTGCTGTAAGAATAAATAATAAAATGTAATAGCGTATAAAATACATATCTATATTACTCTGTTACTCTGTTTTGGAAATAGTTGCTAAAATACTAGAAGCAATATCATAGCTTGCTCTGGTTGCATCTTTTGATGATAAAATACTATTTAAAGATTCTTTGGCTTCATCAATTTTATTTTGTTTTATCTTATAAAGAGCAGAAAGTTGTAAAGCTGAAATTCTCCAAATCTTACCTTCTTGAGATAGTTTTTTTAAAATCTCATCAGCACTTTCTTTATTCTCTAAATTATAGTTGATGCTATTACCTAAATAAGTTAATTTTGCTAGATCTCTAAAATTTTTATCAAGATATTTATTCTTTATCATTTCAGAAAGACAATTTTGTGAATCTATTGGTTTTCCTGATTTTATTAAGATATCTGCTTTTTTAAGGTAAGCAAGGCTGGCAAACTGCTGATGTGGTTGAGCAATAACCTTGTCATAAAATGCAATTGCATCATCAAGTTGATTTTTTTCTTCAGCTTTAAGCGCATTATAATACCACTGACCTAATTGTGCTTGAATTTTTTTGGTATTATTTTCTTTCCATATATAAAGCCCAACTCCAATTATAGTAATAGCAGCAGCAGTAATAAATATATTAACAATCTTCTTTATTAGAGAATTGTATTTTTCATCCTTAAAATCTTGATCAACTTCATCAATAAGGTCATTCATATCTATATCTATTAAATGCATTTAGTAAAATCGAATTTTGCCATAAAAATGCTATCTTGTAAAGTCATTAAAGTTTTGCACCAATTAATCTAAATGAGCCATTAATATGTTGACATAAATTAGCTATTCATGTTCACTATTTTTTACAATTTAAAAAAATTAAATTATGTTTGCTTATATTATTATATTTACGTGTCTGTGGTGGATTGTTTTTTACATAACTCTTCCATTTGGAAGCGAAGTTACTAAGACCCCAAAAAAGGGAGAGGATTATGGCGCCCCTACAAAACCTAGGCTTGGAATTAAGTTTATAGTTACTACACTTATTTCATTAGTTATAACTTATTTTGTTGTACATGGTATTGAATCCCATCAACTTAGAACATTAATTGAAAAATACCTTAGTTGGCTTTATATATACTAGTTACTTAACTAAAACTTCTATTTTTCCATCTGCCACTTCAGCAATTATTGCTTCCCCTTTTTCAACCATTTTTGTAGAAGAAATAGCAATATTATCCTTATTAGTTAAAATTGAGAATCCTCTAGAGAGAGTTTTTTTATAGCTATAGCTATCTAATAAAGATCCTGATAATTTTAGTTTTTGAAGGTTATTTTTATAGAAAATTTCTGGCGTTCTTTCCAACCTTAAAGAAACTTGTAATAATTTCTGTTCCGCTAATTTTACAATATCATTTGGATGCTTTAATCTTGCTTTTAGGTTGCTAAGATAACTAATCCTTAATTCTACCCATCTTGTTGCTCCGTTAACTAACCTTATAGAAAAATCATCTAGTCGCTGTATAAAATTAATTAAAATTGTATGATAGTTAGGCAAAGATTTATTAAGCATCTGTAGTTTATTTTCTCTAAACTCAAAATATTTTGCAAGTGTATACTCAATTCTATTCTTGATATTATTGATTGTAACTAATACTTGGCTTCGAACAGGAACTGCTTTTTCTGCTGCACCTGTAGGAGTAGGAGCCCTTAAATCTGCCACAAAATCTAGTAAAGTAAAATCTGTTTCATGCCCTATAGCAGAGATAAGAGGAATTTTTGAAGCAAAAGCTGCACGTACCACTATTTCTTCATTAAAAGGCCATAAGTCTTCTATTGAACCACCGCCTCTTGCAACAATAATAACATCAGGCTTAGTTTCAAGCTTATTAAATCCTTCTATAGCTTCACTAACTTGAGCAGCTGCCTTTTCTCCCTGAACTAACACCGGCCAAAGCAAAATATGAGTAGGAAAACGATCCTTAATTCTATGAAGCATATCCCTTATAACTGCACCAGTTGGAGAAGTAATAATACCGATAGTCTTTGGTAAAAAAGGGATTGGTTTTTTATGCTCTAAAGCAAATAAACCTTCTTTAGCAAATTCTGCTTTTCTTTTTTCAAGCATCGCCATTAAAGAACCAATGCCTGCATGTTCAACTTTCTCTACTACTAACTGATATTTTGACTGGCCTGGATAAATAGTAATTGTACCAATACATATTACTTCCATTCCTTCTTCAGGTTTTATAGCTAAATTATTTAACCCTCCTCTCCAGCAAACTGCTGCAAGCACCGAGTTACTGTCTTTAAGAGAAAAATAAGCATGGCCTGAAGGGGCGAGTTTATAACCAGAAACCTCACCCCTAATTCTTACATAAGAAAATTCATTTTCTACAACTGATTTTAACTTTGCCGAAATCTGGCTAACAGTATATTCCGGCAGAGCAGGTTGTTTAGTTGTTAGCTCCATAAAAATCTATACCTTCTTGGATTATTTTTTTGGCTACATCTTCATCTTGCCATCCACCAACTTTAACCCATTTACCTTTCTCAAGTGCTTTATAATTTTCAAAGAAATGCTTAATTCTATTAATTAAAACTTCTGGCAAATCTTTATATGACTTAATGTTAGAAAAATAAGGATCAAGCTTAGTTGTTGGCACTGCAAGAACTTTTTCATCTTGACCTGATTCATCTTCCATCATCAATACCCCAATTGGCCTTACTTTGATAACTGCACCTGGTAAAATTGGATAATTCGCAATAACCAAGACATCAACAGGATCTCCATCTTTAGATAAAGTACAAGGAACAAAACCATAGTTACATGGATAAAACATTGCTGTTTGAACGAATCTATCCACCATAATTGCGCCTGATTCTTTGTCAAATTCATACTTAACAGGATCACTTCCCATAGGAACTTCAATAACTACATTTACTTCTTGGGGTGCATTTTTCCCTGTACCAATTTTTTCTAAATTCATATTATTTACTCATCTTAATTATGGTTAAAGCAAACATTATTGCTACAAATAATAGCAATAACAGTAATATTGTATAATTCTTATATTTTAATTGTTTATTTTTATCATCCATGAAAAAAAGCCTTATCTATAACTGCAAATAAAAATATCAGAAAAAGATAGAAAATAGAATAGGCAAAAGTTTTCTTAGACAGCTTATTATCTGAATCTATTAAAAGCTTATAAGCCAGAATAATAAAAATAGAATTAAGAATAGAAGATGTAGCTAGATAAAAAGTCCCTAAAAAATTTATGGAATATGGAATTATACAAACTAAAGCTAATAATATAGTATAAATAAAAATTTGTCTCTTTGTAGCTTTAAGCCCTGCCACTACCGGCATCATAGGGATATTTGCTTTTTCATAATCAGCTGAACTATATAAAGATAAAGCCCAAAAATGTGGTGGAGTCCATAAAAAAATTATTAAGAATAAAATCACTGCTTCTAATGAAATATCATTAGTAACACATGCCCAACCAATCAAAGGAGGAAGTGCTCCTGCTGCCCCACCAATAACAATATTTTGGGCTGTTGAACGTTTAAGTAAAACTGTATAAATATAACTATAAAAAAAGATGGAAAAAGCCAATAAAAAAGCACTTAAGTAATTAACTGCTAATCCCATTAACATCACAGCCAAAAAAGATAAAAAAACACCCAGATATAAGGCATTTTCTGGAATAACTCTACCCGAAGGAATGGGGCGTGTTTTGGTTCTAGCCATCACATTATCAATGTCACGATCATACCACATATTAATAGCTCCAGCTGCTCCTGAGCCAAGAGATATTGCTAAGATAGCGATAAACCCAATAAATGGATGAATTGTTCCAGGTGCGAGATAAAGGCCACAAATAGCGGTAAAAATTACCAAAGACATAACCCTTGGTTTTAATAATGAAAAGTAATCTCTAACTCTAGATTCTTGTGTTTGTGCGTCCATATTGAGGAGAAAATTATAATTTTAATATCAACCTTATAAAACTCCTCAATATTGTCAAGATTTACTTATCTGGCCACTCAATATTAGTAATATTTACTCCACCAACAAAAGGCATAAAAGTAGTTTGATTTGCATCTTGGTGGCTTGATGGTGGGTTATCAATAAAATATCCTCCCCCCCCATTTCCTCCTCCAAAATCATCCGGATCATGATATGGAGGGCGATAAAAAGGAATAGTATTTTTATTTATGCTATTTTGAAAATCTAAAAGCGCATCTAATTGTGCAAATCCAGCTAATATTTTTGCTTTATCTGCTTTGTCATTAATCCATTCCTGCAGATTTCCTATCCAATCAGAAATTAAGATCATCAATTTTTGCATGGATAAATTATTATTTGATAAAGATTTTTCAAATTTATATGAGTAAAATTCTTTATCCCCTAAGAAAATTTTTATTTTTTCATATGAATCCATAATTTCATCTTTATCTTCTAAGCCAAAAATAATTTTTAAAATATTTGATAAATCTCCTTGCTGATTAGCATTAAACATTTCATTAAGTATCTCTTTATCCTTAATCAATTCTACAAATTTAGCAAAATTTTCATCATTTAAAAATGATTGAGCAGATTTTAAAATTACAGCTTCTTTTGCCTGAATTATTGCATCCTCAACCAATTTTGGATTATTGTAATCAACCTCATGCATATTGCAAATCCAAGGAAACCTCCACCAACATCTTGATTGTTTAACAACCTGGTTTTGAGGGTTGTGCTGTTGTACTGTCTGATGATCAATTTGAACAACAACTTGAGAAGCATCAACTGGATCATCAGCTTTTTGCTCTTCTTGAACATCAACATCTTTTTTAGCCGAAGCTAACTTTAAGGTTGATCGATGTGAATTTCTAGTAGGAGTATTATTTGAACTTTCGTTGATTAAAATGCTTTTTTCTAAGTCTACAATTATTCTATCTTTTATTGATTCTAATTTTGACTTAGCAATAAAAGAAACATTTCTATAAAAGCCTAAAAATATATTTTTGATAATTTCTTTAGCAATTATTTTTGCATCTTCTTCACCTCTAGCTTCGTCTGTTTGCTCTTGCTCACTAAAAAAGCGCTGAGCATATTCAATAACATTTGAAGGAGTCCTATTATCAAACTTTTGATTTTGAACTGAACCCATTCTATTTCCAACTTCAGTGCAAACATTAGTAACAATATTAGCAACATTTATATTTAAAGCGCCATGCACAACACCCACTGTATTTTCAATGATATCTTGATCTATTTTTTTTATCCTAAAATTCATTAATGCTATTTTTCTAGCCACCTTTTCAGCTAATTTAGACATCTCAACACTATCAGCAACTAAGTGTAAATAATTTTCAATTTTGATATTTTGTTGATATTGTCCGATTCCCTTAAAAACCTCTCCTAAAAGAGATACACCCACACCAACTAAAGGGGTATGTAAACTAATAGCTTCCAAAATATCTCCTACTCTTGAGCTTAATTCGTCATTTTTACCTTTAATCATTTGGCTGTTTAATGCACTAGCAGCAATATAGATTGAATTAAGTTGCAATCTTAAAGCATTATAAAAAGCTTTCTTATATTCATTTTTTTCATCATTGATTAAGTTAATTTCATCTATCTTGCTTTGACGTTGTTTTTGCTCTTGAAGAATATTATTAAGAGCGTCAAAATTAAGTTTTAGGGTTTTTTGAATATCATCTATTATTTTCCTATCTTCTCCTTGATTAATAGCAAAGCTTGACATTCTATCAATCTGATTCACTTTTCCACAAAGTTCTTCTTTTTTTCTTTCTGTAAAAACTTCTCTCCATTCATCAAAGCTGCTTTGTAACTCTTGTTGATGAGGAAGCAATACACCTAGCAATTGCTTTGTTATTTCAATAAGTTCATACATCTTTTCTTCATTAGAACTAAAGTTTACTTTTTGAGGGTGGTTTTTCGATGGAGAAATAGGCCTGTTTTGAGATGTTGCTCTTCCAAATAAATATGGTGCAGTACTTAAAGATTTTTTTCTACTTGAAAACATACTGTCATTTTCTAAATTTTCGTCAAATGAAGCGCTTGTAAAAGATGAAGTTTGATTATCAGAAAAATTTGAAATTTTTTTATCAAACCTATTAATAAGTCTTGCTGCGTCTATTGCCTCAAGATCTAATGTTAAAGTGTAGCATCTAGGTTTTTTTGTTTTTGTATACTCCATCTCACCTATAATCTTTGCTCTAATTTCAGGAGCTAAATCATTTGGATGTTTTATTTCATGATATTTTACCAATTTCTCATTATTTATAGTTATTTTGTCTAATGTGTAACTTCCTAACGCTCTTCTCTCTACTAAAATAAAAAATTCACTTGGATCTTCTTTAAGATGATTGCTCTTAAATACAAATGATACCTTCCATTTGGTATTTAAAAGTTCTTCATCGTCAATAACACTTTTACATGATATAACATCACTAGCTGCAACTCTAATACCAGTTCCGGTATTTAAAAAAATAGGCTTATTGCTTCTATATTGCTCAGCAAGAGGGCTTGAACTATGCTGTATGGCAATGTTGGCAAATGCTTCCATATGTTTTAAATTAGATTCTCCAGTAAAGGAATATGTTTTATCACCAAATTGAATAGTAAATGTAATTCGATTACCATTTTTAAGATGAGGTATGCTTATAATATTTGAGAATTCTAGCTTTTCTATACATTTAAGAATAAACTTACTTTCTGATCTTGTTATCACTTTATCACTAAGAGCCCAATGATATACCTGTTTCATAAGCTGTCTAAATTCATTAGGATTTATATTCATTAATTCATCAAAATTTTTAGTAATTTTATCTAGATCAGAGTCTTGAATTGAATCAACTAATTTACTTAATTCATTTTTTATCAATTTCTGTAATTGTTGCTTGTAGTCTTGCTCTGCATCAAAGAGATTTTTGTTCAAAACTTTTAAAAAAAACTTTATTTTACTTACTTTATCTTTAATTTTGTTTTCTATACCTTTATCAAGCTGATTTAAAAGAAAGCTAATAGAATTTTTTCTAAAAATTTCTTCACTATGGTCCAAAAATTCAAGAGCTAAAGAAAGAGGAAATAAATCTATTAACTGGTCGATAAAAGGTTCTATTTCCTCTTCGTTTAGATGATTTAAAAAATAGAAAAATATTTTTTGCCTATATTCTTCTTTAACGTCTATTTGAGTATTTAAATAAATATGCAATAATGTTTTGAGTGTTGTTTTATCAAGCTCACTATTAATATGTTGGTAAAATATTTCTGCTATTTTACTTTTCTGTGGAATAAATCCTGAAGCTAGCAACTTATAAAAACAAGAAAAACTAGCTATAGTTAACTTTTTATAGTCAGAAAATATCGAACTATATAAATAGTCAAATATTTCCTCTTTCATACTAGTTTCTAAGGTACTAAAATCTATTTTCTCAACTAGTAAGCTAATAATTTTTGAATGTATTTCGCTTAATTTAATATTTTCCTTAAGACTTAGAATTTCTTTATAGATCAAATCATAATGTTTAAGCAAACTAAAGTAGTTAGAAATAAATTTTTCACTTTCATTGTGAAAAGATAAACTTAAATTATAAATTTCATCTCTAATTTTTTCATTGTAAGATAATATTTTTCCTATTGCATTTAATTCTTCTTCATCTGCTATAAAAATCCTTAATTTAATAATGTCTAAAATATTAGGAAAATAGGATTCTACATCTAAAGCTAAATCTTTTTCAATCAAATTTGAAACCACAATTATTATTAATCCTGCTAACTCTTTGTTATAGAAAAATGCTAGTAATTCTTCAAATATTTGTTTTGTTAACACTTCATCTATAGAATAAGAAATCATCCTCAATAAAGCTTTATGTAAATCTTTACTTTCAGGGCTTTCAAAAATCTTGTTTATGATAATTTTTAATTGACCTAAAAATTCTTCCTTGTTTTCTATATCAATAACTGCTGCTATAATATTATATAGCCTGTGGTCATGTTGATAACCTATTTCACTTTCATTTGGATATTGATTAACATAGCCTCTAATTTTATTTCTAACTTCACCTTTAATCTCATATCCAGCTTCAATAAATTTATCTAGTAACCCTATTGTTTGATAATCCTCTTTATCAATAAGATAAGCTATAACCTGATCTAAAATTCCTTTTTCTAAATTTTTTGTATCTAGAAGATAAAATATATCTGCTATACGTATTTCTTGTTCTAAAATATATTTAAGAAAAACTTTCTTATTTTTAGAATTATCAATTACTTCAACCATCATATCAAATAAAATAGGATCATCATTCTGCTGAACAAAAAAGAATTTTACAATTATTTCTACTAGCTCATCTATGTTGGATAATGAAATAATAAATTCTTTTATTTTATTTGATATTACCTCTTTCCTTTCACTAGTAATTTGGTCGCTCTGGCTTTGAGAAAAATTATTTAAAATAATTTTAACTATTAAATCTTCCAAATTCTCAAACCCTTCTCTTAAGACTCTCAAGTTTTCTATAATTATTTCATTTATTCTTCTTCCTCCACTTGCACTTATTATTCTGGTTAGTAACTCTTCCATTTCCGTATGAGTGAGCTCTATTTTTTTAGCTGCAATAATTTTTACAATAATTTGAAGAGAAATCTCTTTAAGTTGGTTATCTTCAAAATTTAATAGCTCTTCTTTTAAGCTGTCTAAAATTTTTCTATTATCAAATTTATCCAAATTATTAGTAATAATTGAAGCTATAACTTTAATATTATCAATATCATTAACTTGATTAATATTATAATTTATCTGACCCTCTCCTTCTAAACCAAAAATTAAGTAAAATTGTCTTTCTATTTCACTAACTATTTTTGGCGAGAAATAGCCTGTTTCTTTAATTCCTCTAACCCAGAATTTTACGTTCTTTAAGATTTCTGTATCTATAAAGTTTATAATTTCATTTAAATTAGGAATACGATCATCTATTTGACCTTCTGTTCTTGCGCTCATCAGCAAATGCATTAGTAATCCTACTTTTTTACTTGCCCCAATCTCTAACACGCTATCCCTGTTACAACTTACAGCCTCCCAAAAACGTACTAATTCTTTTGGTTCTTCACCTTGAGAGTCTGAGGTAATCATTTCAGCTAAAAATTTTAGCATTAATAAGTATTTCTTTTCGTTTCTGTGCTCTGCTATAAATTCTGCAGCCTCTCTAAATAAACTTTCATTGTTGTGAGACAGTAATTCTTTAAGATGAAGAGCTAGGATAAAACTATGTACTTTAGAATTTAAAAAAGACCATTGTTTTTTTTCACCATAATCCCCTGAAACTATTGCTATTGTTTTTAATAAACCTAGCTTTAATATTTGACTATGATCTATACTATATTTTTCAGCAATTTCTATAATTGCTTCTTCCTCAATAATTTCTTCATTTAGAGCAGATTTATAAGCTAAATCTTTCATTGCTTTAAATGTAGAGTGCTTTTTTATATTCTCAAATGAGTAACGAGAACCTAGAATCCTTTGTGCTAACAAGACTATAAATTCCTTATAAAGGTCTGTTGCCGTGGTAATGTCTTTTGGATCTTTTTGAGAAAATACTAAACAATACATATTAACACTTAAAGGATTTGCAAGTATATTTTCCAGATAAGAATTATCTTTATGAGCTAGCGCTTGCTTTCCTGCATTATTATAATAAGCTTCAATATAATAAAGTAACTTTTCTAAGCTTCTCTCATTACATTGTTCAATAAGCCTTTTTAATTCAAATACAAAAGCTTTTTTATTATAGTCTTTTTCTTCATTTAACAAGGTTAGTAATTTATCTTTAAACTTATTAATTGTAATAAGAGCTTTATTTTTTTTTGTAGGCTCTTTATTCGCAATTTCCTGTAAATAGCTTATAACTGCTTCTTTTTGGCTTTTGAAAAAACTCTTTATATATGCTTCTATTTTCTTTGAACTAAAACCAGTAATAGTGATCACATTTCCAAAAATAGCCGCTGAGTATGAATCTAATATATCTGGCCTAGTGATCATTATGACATTTTCATATTCTAATGCTTTTTTTAATATTTTCTCCTCTTGGCTTTTTGGGGCAGGAATTTCTGTTCCATCAATTAATAAAAGTATCTCTTTTGTTGCCAAAGCTTCTATAACATCTTTAAGTTCAATTTGCTCTGCAACTTGGTCTGATAATTGAGAATATATTAAGTATGCTAATGCGTGAGATCTCCTTTCCCCACCATGAAATTTATCAATCCAATTACTAGGCAGATTTCTAAAATCCAATCGGAATAAATATTTTATGTTTGTAAATATTTCACCTTTGCTCCATTTATAAGCTATATTTTGGAGGAAAGATGTCTTGCCTATTCCTGCTGCTCCCTCAATTAGAAGCCTACCTAGTTCATATTTATTTTGATTGAAAAAAAACTTTTCTCCTAATTCATTTAAATTTCCATCTTCATCTATAGCTCCCATATCAGGAATAATATATAAGTCATCAATATGATGGGAGATGATACAATCTGAATCAATTAAATTGGGAAGTTGATTATTTTTACTATAAAATAATTTTAAATTTTCACTTACTTCATTTAATGTATTATCTTGTAAAATAGTTGGCATTTTAAACTCCTTGAATATTAAATTTTTAGAAGTTTAAAAGATGTGAGTTAAGATTATATTAAGGAAAAAAATAATTTTTATTTATTTTTGGAAAATACCAATAATTTCTAAATGATGAGTATAAATAAATTGATCTATAGGATATATTTTTGGTATTTTAAATCCTGCATTTAATAAAGTTTTCGCATCACGAATAAAATTTTCTAAGCTACAAGAAATCAATATTATTTTCTCTGCCTTACTTTTAGCAATTTCTCTTATTTGGGGCCCTGCACCATTTCTAGGTGGATTTATAACAATTTGATTCACCTCAATTTTTTTAACCGGATTTTGATATAAATCTTGTATTATAGTAGTTATAGGTAATTTATAAGTTCTTATAGCTGACTCAAGAGCTTTAATTGCTTCACTACTTCCTTCAACAGCAACTACTGAATTTTGCCTACTTAGCGGTATTGTGAAGCTTCCAACACCGCAATATAATTCTAATATTTTTTCTTTTGGCTGTAAGTTCTCTTTAATTATTCTAGTCATTTCTTCTTGAGAATTTTTACTCACTTGAAGGAAAGAATCAATTGGTAAATCAATTTTTATATCAGAAAATAATAACTGAACTGGCTTTCTTTGAACAAGTGTAGAATTATTCCAAACAATTCTAGATATATCATTTTGATGAGCAAATTGGGCAAGTTTTGTATCAATATTTAAGTCACTTCTTTCTCTAGAGATAAAAACTATTTCTATTCCTGTATCACTATTAGTTAATGACACTTTATCTACTTTCTTTTTTAGCTGAGGTAGTATTTTATTTAATGGCGTAATTAAATTATTTATTTGATCCTCAACAACAATACATCTTTCAACAGCTATAATCTCATTACTATTTCTTTTATTAAATCCTAGCTTGTTATTGAAAATTTTAAAAGTAGCTCTTCTTCTTACTCCACAAGGAATTTCTATTAACGGAAATAATTGTCCTTTAAAACTTATTTCTTCAAATTTTTTTTTACATAAATTAAATTTATAGTCAAAATAATTTAGTGCATGCTGGAGATCACATCCTCCACATTGATTATAATATTTACAAGGATATGGAGGAAGTTTTTCAATTATATTCATTTATAAAACTTAATTTGTAATAGCTTGTCTACACATTACACGCTATTAAACAAAGCATCAATATCTTCTTGTGAAGGAGCTTCACTAGATTTTTGAGGTCCATTAATTAGATTATCATCACTTTTATTTTTTTCCTTTAGTTTTAAGTCTGGTTTTAATATGTGAAGCATCTTATAAATAATAGACTCTATTTCATTTAAATGATGAACAATCCTTTGGATTCTTTGTCCTGTTATATCTTGAAAATTACATATTTCTAAAATACGAGTAGACTTTATAAGTAATTCTTCTTTTAAATTATTATCATTAACTTTATGAGCAAGATCCGAGATTTCATCGCAGATATCAAGAATATTTGTTACGGATTTTTCAGTCTGCAAAATAACAGAACGTAAATCCATTGTTATGTCTGGTACAAAATTTTTACTTAAAATATTTTGGCTTATATTGGAAACATCTCGTTTTAATGCAACGAATTGTACTAATATTTCTTCTAACTGATTATAAATCTCCTCTTTTTCTTTATCCCTTAGATAAGGAGATAGAATTTCAAGAAACTTTTTTATAATTCCATCAATATTATTAATATCAATATTGCCGCCATTTTCCTCTTTTAATAATTTAAGCCTATTAAAAAGCTCATCTGACCATTCTGCCGCCATAGCTTAACCTCAACATATTAGAAAGGACCAAGAACACTTGCAAGTTTTGCTTTAAGAGTTTCACTATTAAATGGTTTAACAATATAATTACTTACACCAGCTTGCTTAGCAGCAATAACATTTTCTGTTTTACTTTCTGCTGTTACCATAAGGAAAGGAATCGATTTAAGTTTTTCATCTGACCTAACATTTTTAAGTAGCTCAAGTCCACTCATTGGCTCCATATTCCAATCAGAAATAACAAGCTCATATTTTTTTTCTTTAAGCTTCTCTAAAGCCTTAACACCATTAGCAGCTTCATCAATATTATTAAATCCAATTTGGTTTAAAAGACTATGGATAA
Organism: uncultured Rickettsiales bacterium; assembly: GCA_964627795.1. Taxonomy (GTDB): domain Bacteria; phylum Pseudomonadota; class Alphaproteobacteria; order Rickettsiales; family CANDYO01; genus CANDYO01. Next base: position 232,991 of record CAZVLF010000001.1, read on the forward strand.
TTCTTAACATAGTTTTATTATCATCAACTGTTAAAATATTTATATTCATATCAACCATAATAATCTCCCAATAACTATTTATAATAAGTATAGCAAGATAGTTATTAATATTTGGTTAATGACCCTCATCAAAATACAATAAACTTATTTTCGTAATATTCCATGAGCCCTAAACGCCCTCCTTCTCTTCCTAAACCTGATTCATTAAATCCACCATGCACAGTAATATCAGAAGCAGTTACACAATCATTTATTGCAATTACTCCAAAATTTAACCGGCGAGCAATATTAAGACCTTTCTTATTATCCAAAGTAAAGATATAGGCTGCTAAACCATAATTAGTATCATTTGATCGATATATTACTTCTTCTTCATCTTCGAAAGTTAGTAAAGAAAATATTGGCGCGAAAGCTTCTTCTTTAACCAAATTAAAATTATCATCAAGACCTGAAATGACTTTAGGTGTAAAATAAAGATCAGAAGCTTTAGTATTTTTTGCTTCATAAATTAGTTTAGCTCCTTTTTGGATAGCATTATCTATTAGATTTTGAGCTTTTTCTTTTGCTTGCCTATTTATGAGAGGACCTATTTCATAGTTATTTTTTTCAAGTTCCTGAATAAGCATATTAGTAAATTTATGTTCTATTGCTTTATTTATAAAAATTCTGTTTGGTGATGTACATGCTTGTCCTGCATTTCTAAATTTTCCTATAATCAACCTTTTTACTGCTAACTCTAGATCTGCATCAGCACAAATTATACATGGAGCATTACCGCCTAATTCTAAAACCAATTTCTTAACTGATGAAGAACTTTGTTCCATCAAATACTTGCCAACTTTTATAGAACCAGTAAAAGAGATCATTTTTACTTCTTCACTTTCTAAGAAGGCTCTACCTATTTCGTTATAATCACCATAAATAATTCCAAAAACCTCTTCTGGAATACCTGCTTCTATAGCTAGATCTCTTAAAATAATTGCAGTAAGCGGCGTTTCTTCTGAAGGCTTAAGTACAACAGGACAACCTGAAGCAAGAGCTGGGGCAACTTTTTTAGTAATCATTGCACAAGGAAAATTCCAAGGAGTTATTGCAGCAACCACTCCAATTGGTTCATATAAATTTATAAACCACTGATTTGGCTTAAAATGTTGAGAAGCTTCTCCATATATTCTTAAAACTTCTTCGGCGTAATATTTAATAAATGAATTACCGTAAATTACCTCTTCCAATGCTTCAGCAAATGGCTTTCCTTGTTCTTGGCTTAAAATGTTACTAATCTTTTCTTGGTTTTGATTGACTAAATCATGCCATTTATTGAGCATAATGGATCTTTGTTTGGGTGCTAAATTCTTCCAATTTATAAAGTTATCGCTAGCTTTTTTGATAAGGCTTAAAGCTTTCTCATAACCCATATAATCTAATTCAACTATTCTTTCGTTAGTTAAAGGGCTATATACACTGAATTTCTCCATTATAACTCCTGTTTGCTATTTTCCTAATAATGCTCCAAGTTTCTTTAAACTTAAATCTATCATTGCATATTCTACGTTTTCTTGGGCTTTAATTTCAACCATAAACCTATCATAAAGCCTTATGTGTTTTTCATTATTTTTAAACCATTTATCAAGGTTGCCATCATATCTTAAAGCCCAGTCAACAGCAGAAGAGGTTATTTTACGATGTTGATCATATAATTCATCTTTAAAACCTCTAATTGCCCTCTTTTGCCAATTATTATTAGCAACTATTTTATTTGAGCAATAACGCAACCAATCTATTCCAAATCTTACACCAAGTTCAAAATAGATCTTAGCAACTTGGTCAACAGGTGCTTTATATCGGTTTGAAACTTCAGCTATGTTATAAGCCGAGGTAAGTAAATTTAATACTGCAACTTTCTTGGCTAAATTTTGTGGAACATTCATTTCAATAAAATGTTTCAATTCCTCTTGGTATGTTTCTTTATACTTACCTAAAGCACATTCACTAATTATATTAATAAGTTCATTTATCTGGTCTTTATAGTCTTCTATTACTGAAGAAATATTGATTTTTCCTTTGTAGTTTCGAAGTAACCAGTTAGTTGATCGCATTACAAACTTCTTAATTACAATATATAATTTTACTTGCTCCTTAACTTGCACTAAACCATCTAATTTATTGATTTCTTTCCATAATTCTCGAAGGCCAAATAAATCTCTTGTAACTGTATAAGCGCGAGCTATATCACTAAATTTGTGGCCCGTTGCTTCAACAGTCAAATGTAAATAGAAAGTATCAATTCGATTCACCATACTATTGGTAATTGAGGTAGTGATAATTTCTTTTTTTAAAGGATGCTGTAAAACATACTTAGCAAATTTATCTCTCATATTTTCTGGAAAATATAATAAAAGATCTTTGAAAAAATATTCCTCATCAGCTAAAGATGTTTCTATTAATTTATTATAGATTGAGTTTTTACTACAAGCTAATAATATGGATAATTCTGGCCTTGTAAGCGGAGTTTTATTATTGCGCAATTGTATAAATTGCTGCTTTGAAGGCAAACATTCAAGTTTACGATCTAAAATTCCTTCTTCTTCAAGTAAATCGATAAAATATTCTTGAGAATCCATAATTTCAATACCCTGATGCTCTGCTATGGTTAAAGCTCTTGTTTGAGTTCTATTATCTTTTAGAACTAGTTCAGCAACCTCATCTGTCATTGATTCAAGTAATATGGTTCTTTCTTCTTCAGTAAGGTTATTGTCTTCCATTGCTTGCCTTAATGCAATTTTAATATTTACTTCATGATCAGAACAGTCAACCCCTGCAGAATTATCAATTGCATCAGTATTAATTCTTCCTCCTTGTCGAGCATATTCAATTCTGCCAAACTGAGTAAAACCTAAATTTCCTCCTTCTCCTACAATTTTACATTTTAACTCAGCACCATTACAGCGAACATTATCATTTGTTTTATCACCAACTTGCTCATGCGTTTCAAAACTTGCCTTAACGTAAGTTCCAATTCCTCCATTCCACAGCAAATCTACCTCGCTGGTTAGTATAACTTTGATTAATTCTTCTGGAGTAATTGTATTTACATTAAGATTGAACCTTTGCTTAATTTGAGGTGTGAGATGAAGAATTTTAGCTTTTCTTTCATATATTTGTCCCCCTTCTGACATAAATTCTTGGTTATAATCCTGCCAAGTAGATCGTGGAAGATTAAATAACCTTTTTCTTTCTTCAAAACTCTTTGCACTATCTGGATTTGGATCAATAAATATATGAAGATGATTAAAAGCAGCAACCAAGCGGATATGTTTGGATAATAACATAGCATTACCAAACACATCACCTGACATATCCCCAATACCAACTACTGTAAAATCAATCTTATTTATATCTATGCCCATTTCATGGAAATGCCTTATTACTGAAATCCACCCTCCTTTAGCAGTAATTCCCATTTTTTTATGGTCATATCCTTTAGAGCCACCTGAGGCAAAAGCATCACCTAACCAGAAATTATAAATTTGTGAGATCTCATTAGCTATGTCTGAGAAAGTTGCAGTTCCTTTATCTGCTGCTACAACAAGATATGGATCATTGTCATCATAACGAACTACATTCTTAGGATGAATTGTTTTTCCGTTAACTATATTGTCAGTAATATCTAATAAACTTGATAAGAAACTTTTATAACATTCGATAGCTTTAGCTTGTAAAGATTCTCGATCTAAATGGGCTACATTTTTAAGAATAAATCCACCCTTTGCACCTGTTGGAACTATTACAGAATTTTTAACTATCTGAGTTTTCATTAGCCCTAGGATTTCTGTTCTATAATCTTCTAAGCGATCAGACCACCTTAATCCTCCTCTAGCAACCTTTCCTCCCCTTAAATGTATTCCTTCAAAATTAGAACTATAAACATATATTTCTCTGTATGGACGAGGCAAAGGCATTTCCATAACTGAAGTGGAATCAATTTTAAATGATACATAATCTTTTTTATTATTGTTATCATCTTTAACAAAATAATTAGTTCTTAAAATGTTATTAACTAAATCTATAAATCTTCTTATTATGTAATCTTCTATATGATCTTGAATCAATCCCAAATTTTCTTCAAGTTTATGGTTTAATTCTTCTACTTTATTTTTTCTTTCTTCAGCCTGAAGTTTTGGGCTAAATTTACTATAAAATAATGAAATAATTAATTTAGCCATTTCAGCATGTTTAGTTAACACTATACCTAGATATTCTTTACTAAATCCAATTTTTACTTGGTAGAGATAGCTTGCTAAAGCACGAAGAAGGGTAACTTGAGAATAATTTAAATTAGCAAGAAGAATAAGCTGATTATATGTGTCATTTTGACATTTTTCTTGCCACATTGCATAGAAAGCTTCTTCTATATTTTCTTTTGCTACCTCCAGCATTTCTTGTTCTTTTTTGCTTATGTTTAAAACAAACTGATGTAGCCATATTTCTTTCTTATTCTGGTTAGGTTTTATAGAAAATATTTGCTCTGCAGTAACATCAAATCCCAAGTTTTGAATCATTGGCATAATAAGAGACAGTTTTAACTCCTCATGAAAATAAATTTTTAGGTGAGAAATATTGTCATTACCTTCAATTTTAGGCCAAATAGAAAAAATTATTCTATTTTCATCTATAGTTTTGATAATATTTTTTATATCACCTATTATAGTTTTGCGGTAAATATTTGCTTCTTTATATGAAGCTGGAAATGAATGGTTAAGTAATTCAAATAATGCTCTTCCTTTAATTTTCCCAAATTCACCAATTAATATTTTATTTAAATTATTCTCCCAAGGTCTTACAAGGTTTTTTAATTCCTGCTCAATATTTTTCAAGTCATAAGTTTGACTATTGGATTTATTATCAATGATGAAATGGTAGTAACAAAGTTTAGATGAATTAACTTGGCTAAAATAGTGATTAACAATATTACCAAATTCAAATGATAAAGCAGATTTTAGTTTACGAACATTATCTGAATTTGCTGCTTCTAAAGGAAGAAAAAGCAAGCAACTTAGGGTATCTGCTTGCTTTCGAATAAATAATCTTAATTCAGGCGAAAATAAAAGAGCATAAATCTCCATTAATAAAGGATGAAGGTCATCAGCTGAAATTTGAAATAATTCATCTCTTGGTAATGCTTCAACTATCGAAATCAGCTCTTTTCCTGGATAACTTGTAGGAAGAAAATGAGATTTATCAAGAATATTTTTAAGTTTTTCTCTAATTAAGGGAATAAGAGTAGCACTTTGGTAATATAAAATAGAAGTAAATAATCCGATAAAAACTATTACCCTTTCAATTTCTCCGTTATTATTAATATCCTTAACTGCCACATAATCAATATTTGCTTCTCTATGTATAACTGAAGCCTTACTTAGTTTTCCTATGGTTATTATCTGGTTATTATTAAAAAAATCATTATTGTTAAAAAGCTCTTTATCAAACAGTGATAAATAGGCTTCTTTTTCTTCTTTTAGTATTCCAAAAATTTCTTCAAATGATTGTTTTCTATTCTTTCCAAGTAAAAAAGAGCCGCAGCCAAAGAAAACAAAATATTTTTCTTTTAACATGTCCAAAAACTCTTTCTTTTCATTAAAATTAGAAAGCCTATTTTTATTTGTTAAAGTAAATTTATCTATATAACTATCTAAAACTTTTAAAGTTGGTTTCCAATCATCAACAGCCAATTTTACTAGCCTTAAGATTTTTCCTAATTCTTGTTCTATTCTCTTTTTTTGTTCCTCATCCAGTTGGTGTAAAGTAATTATTTGGATAACTAACTCGTTTCTAGCCTCCTTGGATGCGCTATTATTTATTTCAATCAGTTCTCCTTGTGGATTACGAGTAACAAAAATATTAGGATGAGCAACTCTTTCAACATCAATATGTAACCTGTTAAGTAGGGACATAGTGGAATCAAATAAGAAGGGCATTTCATCACTAATTACTTCTATAATATTGTAGCCTGAGTTGTTACAACTATGAGAATCGTTATAAATCCTTATTTTTATTTCATTTTCTTTTTTTACAGAAAGGAATTCATAGGCATTTTTAGCAAGACGAGCATATTCTTGATGCTCTTCTTCTGATAAATCAAACATCGGTACAGTGGCATAAAATTTTTTTAAAAAGAGCTCTTCTTGGTGAGACGCTTGAAGAATATCTAAAATTTTGCTAATATACTGGTGATTTTCACCATAAAGATGGTGCATTGTAAAATTATATTTTTGCATGCCTATTTCTCATAAATCTGCGGTTAAAAATAATGCTTGATGATAAAAAAACTATTTTTGCTCTAGCAACCTCTCCTGGAAGATCAGGCGTAGCTATCATCCGAATTTCTGGAGAGCATGCTCTTGAGGCTTTAAAACACCTAACTCAAGCACCCTTACCTGAAGCACGTAAGGCTGCTTTAAGAGACTTAATCAATCCTATCTCTAAAGACTTAATAGATCAAGCAATAGTTCTATTCTTTCCAGGACCTAATAGTTTTACTGGAGAGAATATTGTAGAACTACATATACATGGAAGTAGAGCAATTATTAATGAACTCATCAAACTTCTTTCTGATTTTAGCAACTTTCGCCTAGCTAATCCAGGTGAATTTGCAAAAAGAGCATTTCTTAATGGAAGAATGGATTTAACCTCTTCTGAAGGACTTGCAGATCTTATTGATTCAGAAACCTCTATTCAACATAAGCAAGCCATAAGACAAATGCAGGGGAAGCTTGGAAATATCTATGAGAGCTGGAAAAAAGAATTAATTCGTACCTTGGCTTTAATCGAAGCCTATATTGATTTTCCTGATGAAGATATTCCAGAATCAGTTATTGATGAAGTTCAACAAAATGTAGAAAAACTTAAATTAAATATGCAAAAACATTTAAATGATGGACATCGAGGAGAAATAATTAGAAGAGGAATTTACGTTGTTATTTTAGGCGCTCCAAATGTAGGAAAATCTAGTTTACTTAATTACTTGGCTAAAAGAGATGTTGCTATAGTTTCAAATATAGCTGGAACCACAAGAGACATTTTAGAAGTTAATTTAGATCTTAAAGGATATCCTGTTACAATTGCTGACACTGCCGGTATAAGAGAGAGCGAAGATCAAATAGAAAAAGAGGGCATAAATAGAGCTATAAGAAAAGCTGAAAATGCTGATATTAAAATTATTATGTTATCCGCTATAGATCCACAAAATGCTTTAAATGTTGATTCTCTTATAGATGAAAATAGTATTGTTATCTTAAATAAAATAGATTTGGCTTTAAAAAATGATAATAAATATAAAAATTTATTAGAAATTTCAGTAGAAAAAAATATAGGTCTTGATTTACTTTTAGAAAAATTATCTAACTTAATAGAAAATAAATTTTCTCCATCTATTGATCCCCTTATAACCAGAGAAAGACATCGCACACAAATTCATAAATGTTTGGATGCCTTAAACTATTTTGATATTAATAAGGATTTAGAACTTGCTTGCGAGGATCTTAGAATAACTGCACGCTCTTTAGGACAAATTATAGGAAATATTGATGTAGAAGTAATATTAGATGAGATATTTAGAAATTTTTGTATAGGGAAGTAATAATGCTTTTAAGCAATTTAGTTATTAGCTGGAAAGATTTCCTTCAAAATGAAAAGGCTTTTTCTTCTCACACGGTAAATGCCTATGAAACTGATTTAAGATATTTTATTCTTTTTTTAAATAGTTATTTAGGAAAAGAAATAGATTTGAATGATCTAGAAAATCTTAAAATAGTTGATTTTAGAGCTTGGCTTTCTCAAAGGAAAAGAAATGAATTAGCTTTTAGCTCTTCTTCGAGAGCTATTGCTGCACTAAAGAATTTTTTCAAGTATTTAATTAGGTTTCACCATTTTAGCAATAAAACTATATTTAACCTTAGAAACCCTAAAGTTTCTCCATCAATTCCTAAAGCACTTAATGAAAACCAAACTTTTATGGTATTAAAAACTAGTGAAGAAAATTCAAGCGAATTATGGATAGGCATAAGGGACAAAGCATTGCTTTACCTGCTTTACGGAAGTGGGCTAAGAATTTCTGAAGCTCTCTCACTTCGAATTAAAGATATAAGTAAAGATTTTATAATTATCAAAGGTAAAGGTAATAAAGAAAGAATTGTACCATTAATTAATGAGGTGAAAGATCTTATTATTAAATATTTAGAACTTTGCCCTTATAAATTTAAGCAAGAAAGCTTTATTTTTATTGGAAAACAAGGTAAAACTCTAAATCCTGGAGTATTTCAAAGAAATTTAAGGAATTTAAGAAGAAAATATAATCTTCCTGAAAATATGACTCCTCATACCTTTAGACACTGCTTTGCAACTCATATTCTTGCAAATGGTGGTGATTTAAAATCGATTCAAGATTTATTAGGGCATGAAAGTTTAGTAACAACTCAGAAATATACTAAAGTTGATGCTCAACACTTGTTAGATATTTATAAAAAATCTCATCCTTACGCTAAATAGATTTTTTAATCTTTAATAAAACTTGGTTAAGTTAGCTTTAACAAACCTAAAACCAGCCTAAATATTTCCACCAAAGGCTCCCAATTCCACCCCAAATTGCTATATTAATTAAAGCCATACCTAACCCTATTTTCCACCATTGCATTGTAGAAACAGCTTTAGCCTCAAAATATACAGGGGCTGAAGATATGCCGTAATGAGTTAACCCTCCTGAAAGTGTAGAAAAATAAGCTAATAACATTGCGGCCATAATAGGCTGAACATTAAAACCTAAAATCAGAAGTAGAAAAGTGCTGAATAAAACTGTTATATGAGCAGTAATACTTGCAAAAAGATAGTGGATAAAAAAATATATCAACAATAAAAGTGGAACGGCAACCATTGTAGGGTAGCTACTAAGAGAATTACCTATTTTAGTTGCTATCCATTTTATGGTTCCAAATTCTGCTAGAAAACCAGATAACATAACCATAACAGCAAACCAAACAAAGCTATCCCATGCAGCTTTCTCATTTATTGCATCTTCCCAAGTTAATACCCCTGTTACTAGTAAAGCCACAACCCCCATCATTGCTACGGCGGTTGCATCTAAACCGATTTTTTTATCTAATATCCATCCTGTTATCAAGGCGATAAAAGTAACCATCATAATAATTTCTTGTATTGTTAACTTACCCATAGCTTTTAAAGCCTCAAGAGCATGTTTAGGAGCATCAGGAGAAGCTTTAGTTGCAGGTGGAAACATATAATAAACAAAAAGAGGCATAATCAGTAAGCTTATAAGACCTGGAACTATTGCACCTAGCGCCCAAGTTCCCCAACTTATTTCAATGCCTTCTTTAAACGCTAAACTTTGTACCAAAGGATTAGCCGCCATTGCTGTAAGAAACATTGCACTTGTTATTACGTTTGCTTGGAAACAAACCTGGCCTAGAAATCCTAAGTTTCTCTTTTGGGAACTTGAAGACACCTGATCACCATATGCGGATGCAACAGATTGAGTAATTGGATAAATTACTCCTCCTCCTCGTGCAGTTACACTCGGTATCATTGGTGAAAGAAGAAATTCTGCTAATACTAAACCATATGAAAGGCCTAAACTTGTGGTACCAACTTTAGAAATAAAATAATATGCAATTCTTTTTCCTAGGCCAGTTTTTATTATTCCACGAGCAATAAAAAATGCAAATACAAGCAACCAAACAACATTTTCACTAAATCCACTTAACACCTGCTTTGTAGTTAAAACCCCAGTTATTAGGCAGGTGACAGCTCCCAGCAATGCAATCGCACTTATAGGCAAGGGATTTAACACTATACCTATCATTGTACAAATAAAGATTACAAATAAATGCCAACTTTTAGAAGTAAGCTCTGGAGATAGAGGACTAACCCATAATATAAGCCCAACTATATAAAGAAGGAAAATAGTTAATAATCCACGGTATTTATTTTTTGTCATAAATTTACTAATTTTTCTAGACTTAAAATTTATCAAAATATAGAACAAACTATTTTATGCTACAAGCTATATTTTACTTTCCAAAAAGATTTTTAATTTTTGTAAAAAAGCTTTCTGATTCAGGGCTTGAAGTATTAGTTTCAATACCAGCAAATTGTTTAATCAAATCTTTTTGTTCTTCGCTTAAATTTATTGGAGTTTCAACAATAGTATGTATATATAAATCACCAAAATTTTTCGAATGCATTATAGGCATCCCCTTACCTTTAAGTCTAAATTTTGCATTTGTTTGAGTTCCTTCTGGAATTGTAAATTTAACAGCCGCTCCCTCTATTGAAGGAACTTCAACACTACCACCTAAAATTGCAGTACTCATTTTTATAGGCATATGACAATGCAAATCTGCCCCATGTCTTTCATATATAGGATGTTTTTTAAGAGATATAAAAATATAAAGGTCCCCTGATTGTCCTCCTCTTATACCAGCCTCTCCCTCACCACTAAGGCGAATTCTAGTACCTTCTTCAACGCCTGCAGGAATAGATACAGAGAGAGTTTTTTCTCTTGTTACCCTTCCTTCACCTCCACAAGGTTTGCATGGGTTTTTAATTATTTTTCCTGATCCTTGGCAAACATGGCAAGTTCTCTCCATCGCAAAGAAACCTTGCTGCATTCTAATTCTTCCTTGTCCAGAACAAGTTGTACAACGAGATGCATCAGATTTATCAGCACTGCCAGTAGAATTACATGAAGTACACCCAACTGCAGTATTGAATTTTATCTTAGTTTGCTTACCCTTAAAAGCTTCATCTAAAGTTATTGATAAATTATACCTAAGGTCAGCACCTCGGTTATTAAATTCATGGTGGCGTGCACCCCCACCTCCCATCATATTTTCAAATATGTCATTAAACATGTCTGAAAATCCACCAGCTCCTTGGAAGCCACTAGAACCTCTACCAAAACCTCCGAAGCCTGCATTTTGATCAAAAGCTGCATGCCCATAACTGTCATATGCAGCTCTTTTTTGTGGGTCACTTAAAACTTCATAAGCAGCAGCTATTTTTTGAAATTTTTCTGCTGCTTCTTTGTTATTAGGATTACGATCAGGATGATATTGCATTGCAAGCTTTCGATAGGCCTTTTTTAAATCGGCCTCATTTACATTTTTCTCTACACCAAGCGTTTTGTAATAATCTTCTGTCATCGTAAATCCTAATATAGTTACTATTTTTTGTCTTGATCATCCTTTACTTCTTCAAATTCAGCATCAACTACTTTTTCTGAGGAAGTATCATTGGTTGCTGTTTCTGAAGAATTTTCTGCTGCAGGCTGATCTTTATACATTGCTTCACCAATAGCCATTGAAGATTGCATTAAGCTTTCTGTTTTAGCTTTGATTTCATCAGTATTATCTCCATTGATAGCTTGTTTTAAGCTTTCTATGTCAGCTTCTATTTTTGATTTAACGTCAGAAGAAACCTTATCGCCATGCTCTTTTAAGCTTTTTTCAGCAGAATAAATTAAGCTATCGGCATGATTTTTAGCTTCTATTTTTTCACGACGTTTCTTATCTTCTGCTGCATTTTGCTCAGCATCTTTTACCATTTTATTAATGTCGTCTTCAGATAAACCACCAGAAGCTTGGATCGTTATACGCTGCTCTTTACCACTGGCTTTATCTTTCGCGTTAACGCTAACAATACCATTAGCATCAATGTCAAAAGTTACTTCAATTTGTGGCACTCCTCTTGGTGATGGCGGAATTCCTTCCAAATTAAACTGTCCTAGCAACTTGTTATCAGAAGCCATTTCTCTTTCACCTTGGAACACTCTAATTGTAACTGCAGTTTGATTGTCAGCAGCAGTTGAAAATACCTGGCTCTTCTTGGTTGGAATTGTAGTGTTACGATCAATAAGTTTAGTCATTACACCACCCATTGTTTCAAGTCCTAATGAAAGTGGAGTAACATCAAGTAGAAGAATATCTTTAACATCTCCTTTTAAAACACCACCTTGAATTGCAGCCCCAAGAGCTACAACCTCATCTGGATTCACTCCTTTATGAGGTTCACGTCCAAATAATTCTTTTACCTTTTGGATAACTTTTGGCATTCTTGTCATACCACCAACAAGAACAACTTCTTTTATATCACTGAAAGAAAGGCCAGCATCTTTAAGCGCTTTCTTGCAAGGCTCTATAGTTCTTTCAATTAAATCATCCACTAAGCTTTCTAATTTTGAACGCGATAATTTAACCATCAAGTGTTTTGGTCCAGTTGCATCAGCCGTGATAAATGGTAAATTTATATCAGTTTCTAAAGTGCTTGAAAGCTCAATTTTAGCCTTTTCCGAAGCTTCTTTAAGTCTTTGTAAAGCAAGAGGATCATTCTTTAAATTTATTCCGGTATCTTTTTTAAATTCTTCAACTAAGTAGTCAAGAATTCTCATATCAAAATCTTCACCACCAAGGAAAGTGTCTCCATTGGTTGATCTAACTTCAAATACACCATCTCCAATCTCTAAAATTGAAACGTCAAATGTACCACCACCGAGATCATAAACTGCTATAATTTTATTTTCTGATTTATCAAGACCATATGCCAGTGCAGCTGCAGTAGGCTCATTAATAATTCTTAGAACCTCTAAACCTGCAATACGTCCTGCATCTTTTGTAGCTTGTCTTTGAGCGTCATTAAAATATGCTGGCACTGTTATTACTGCTTGAGTTACTTTCTCACCTAAAAAACTTTCTGCAGTTTCTTTTAATTTTTGTAAAATAAACGCACTTATTTGGCTAGGAGAATATTTTTCACCCTTAGCTTCAACCCAAGCATCACCATTATCTGCTTTAACAATTTTATATGGAACTAAACCTATGTCTTTTTGAGTCATAGGCTCATCAAATCTTCTTCCAATCAATCTTTTGATTGCAAATAATGTATTAACAGGATTAGTTACAGCTTGTCTTTTTGCAGGCCCCCCCACTAATCTTTCGCCTGTATCAGTGAAAGCGACTATTGAAGGAGTAGTTCTACCCCCTTCTGCATTTTCAATTACTCTTGGATCTTTGCCTTCCATAATTGCTATGCAAGAGTTAGTTGTACCCAAGTCAATACCTAAAATATAATTAGACATTTTAACCTCATTATTAATTTAATAAATCAAACAATTTATGACTTAGATATAATCATCATTTAGTGAAAATCAAGATTAGGAAAAATATTTTTTCATCATTAAATAAAAAAAGGCGCTTAAAAAGCGCCTTTTAGTAAAATATTTAAAATATTTATTAGTCTCTTCTATTACCAAAGAATCTTAAAAGCATTATAAATAGATTGATAAAATCTAGATATAAAGTAAGAGCTCCTTGTATAGCAAGCTTAGCTGATGTTTCTCTATCAAGATTTGCAGAATAAAAATAAATACTTTTGATTTTCTGCACATCATATGCAGTTAAACCAGTAAAAATTAACACTCCAAGGATAGAAACTGTAAATTGGATCGCTGAGCTTTGGAAGAATATGTTTGCTAATGAAGCAATTAAAATTCCCATTACTCCCATCATTAGAAATGATCCAAAATTGGTTAGGTCCTTTTTCGTTGAATAACCATATATACTCATTGCACCATATACTGAAGCTGTTACAAAAAATGTTCTAGCTATGCTTTCTCCAGTATATTGATGAAACAATAGCCCCATTGACAATCCCATTGCTACAGAATATACCCAAAAAGTTATTCTGGCCGCACTTGCAGACATAGAGTTAATCTTAAACGAGAAAAACATCACTATAGCAAGCGGAGAAAGTTGAATTAACCAACCAAATGGAGTGATTCCTTTTTCTGATATAATAAGGTTCATGAATGCATCAGTACTTGCATAAAATGCCATCACGCCTGTTACAAGAAGAGCTAAGGCCATTAGATTAAAAATTTGTTGCATGTATGATCTTAATCCAACATCATAAGCTTGAGCTGATGTATTGGTATTGTATTTTGTAAAGTTCATAAACTACCTCTCTTAGATATAATTACAATACTATATTAGTATAGTTATTAGATGCATATTTTTCAAGGTATGTTTCTAAATTAAAAGGATTAATAATTTTTCAAGCCTAAATCATTTACCAATCTGGCCTCAAGAGTTTGAGTATTTTTATCGATCCATGCGCTTTTATCTTCATTAAAACTAAAGTAACCTGCATTACTTACAGGAGAAGAAAGCCAAATTTGCTTTGAGGGAGAATGTTGGTTGATAATATATTCTCCCTGATCAGTATAAATGTGAAGGATATTATTAATTAAATCAAAGTCTCCATCAAAACCTGATTCTTGAAGAATATCATAAATGCGATTAATTTCTTTTTCTGCTAATTTACAAAATTTTGAATATTCCATTAATAAACCTGATAAGTTTGTTCAACTAATTCATTTATGATTTCAGCTGCAGACTGCTTTTCGTTAACCATACCAACACTTTGTCCAGCCATAACTGAACCATATTCTACATCTCCATCAATGACTGCTCTTTTTAAAGCACCTGCCCAGAAATGTTCTATCATCAATTGAGCTTCTTCTTTAGTTAATTTTCCTTGATTATATTCATCAATTGCTTTTCTTTGAGCTATAAGAAATTCATTGGTACCTTTATTTGCAATTGCCCTAACTGGAATAACTGGAAATGCTGGGTCAAGTTGAATTGAGGTAATAGTATCTCTTGCTTGAGATTTAATAAATATATTTTTAAAGCTATCATGGGCTATTGATTCATGAGCGCAAACAAACCTTGTTCCCAATTGACATCCTGCAGCTCCCATTCTTAAAAATTGCGCTATTGCTTCTCCTTTACCAATTCCACCAGCAACAAAAATAGGTATTTGGTCTTTAAGAGTAGGTATAATTTCTTGTGCTAAAACTATGGTTGATACCGGACCTATATGGCCACCTGCTTCCATCCCTTCTATTATCAAACCATCTATTCCCATTTTTATAAGCTTTTTTGCAATTATTAAAGCTGGAGCAAAAGCTATAACTTTAATATTGCCTTCTTTTAAACTTTCAATCATGCTTGATTTAGGAAGACCGCCAGCTAAAACTACATGAGTAACTCTATTTTTTTTACAAACTTCTATAAGCTCATCAAGCTGAGGATGCATTGTAATAAGATTTACCCCAAAATTTTTATTAGTTAAATTTTGTGTGGCTTGAATTTCTTTTTCTAACATATTTGGATTCATGGAACCGCAAGCTATCACTCCAAATCCTCCAGCATTAGAAATGGCTGAAACTAAATTACGTTCTGACACCCATGACATAGCTCCAGCCATAATTGCATACTTACTGCCAAGTAAATCCGTTCCTTTTTTCCAAATGTATGATAAGTCTTTATTTTCCATTTTATTTTTCACTAATTATCTGACGCTTGATCTAACCCACAAACTGAGTGCATACATCTCATTGCTGTAAACTTATCTACATCTTTAACATATAAAACAACTGATAAGTCTTTTTTAATAAATTCAATCACTTCTATTTTATTATTATCAAGATCCTTAACAATAGTTTGTAATAATTCATTTTCCTGTACATTTTTACCAATTATTGTAATTTTAGCAACTAAATTATTTAAATCATCTTTACTTAAAGCAATCCCTGTAATTCGCCTGGAAGGTGCAGATTCATTTATCATTGTTCCTAAATTAAAGGTAAAACTTGAAAGAACTTGCAAATTAATATTATATTTTTTTGCTAAAATTGCTGACTTGGTTTGCAAAACTTTAGCTCCAGCATCAGCAAGAGCTATCATTTCATCATAATTTATACAATCTAGTTTTTGTGCTTTAGCTACTATGCGAGGATCCGCAGTAAATACCCCTTCAACATCTGTATAAATCTCACATTTAGTCGCCGACAATGCTCCTGCCATAATTATAGCCGTGGTATCAGACCCCCCCCTACCTAGCGTAGAAATTCGCTCCTCTTTGCTAATTCCTTGAAATCCAGTTACAACTGCTACGTCATACCCGCTGGCAAATGATGCAAAAATTTTCGTAGGGTCGACTATATCCACTACAGCATCATCTATATTACCTAAAGTTTTGATACCCGCTTGCCATCCCAACCAAGATCTAGATTTATAACCTAATTCTTGCAGTATAAGAGAAAATAATCCTGCTGAAACCTGCTCTCCTGTTGATAACACACTTGAATATTCTGCAAGCGCATTATTTGAAACACATTGCGAAATTTCATGAGTTAAAGAAACTAAATGATCAGTCACTCCAGCCATAGCTGATACAACTACTACAACTTTGTTGCCCTGCTCAACTTCTGCTCCTACTCGTCTTGCTGCATTATTCATCAACTTAATATTAGCTAATGAAGTTCCACCAAATTTTAAAACTACAATCTTCATTTCATTATTAATTGGATTTTAAAAAGATCATTTTCTGTGAAAACCATATCATCTATAGATTTTTTCGATATTTTTATGGATTTAGTTACATTAGCTAAATCATCTTCTATTTCTTCTAAATCAATATTGTCTTTACAATTTAATATATATAATTCGTTAATAGGGGCGCCAACAGAAATTTGCTGCTCTGCTTTAAGCTTTCTTACAGCTGAAAGAATATTGATAAAATTATCACCTATTTTTTCATTTGCCGAATCATAAGTCATTAATTCTATTTTAGGCCAACTTCCTCTTTGGGTAACTAAAACGTCACCATAAATATGAGAATAAATTTCTTCACAAATATGAGGCATAAATGGTGCAAAAAGCTTTAAAATTATGTTCATTGAATGATACATTGTAAGCAATGCACTAATTTGCCCTTTATCATCCTTAGCAGACTCATTATATGATCTGGTTTTAGCAATTTCTATGTAATTATCACAAAAAATATTCCAGAAAAAGTCTTCTATAGCTGTTCTTGCATTACAATACTCAAACTTATTGAATTCATTGGTTGCTTTTTCAACTGTATTATATAATTTTGTGAGCATCCAAAGATCCATAGGTTTGAATATCAAACCAGATTCAATATCTTTTTTAATTGATTGTGGCTTAAGAGTAAGTTTAGATAGTTGAATCTCTATAAACTTGGAAGCATTAAATAATTTATTAGATAGTTTTTGACCAAGCTTGAATACTTCTTCGCTATAAGCTATATCAGCTCCTAGCTTAGAATTAGAAGCCCAGTAGCGAACTATATCTGCTCCCTTTTCTTCTATAAGGTCAACAGGAGTAACTACATTACCCTTAGATTTTGACATTTTTGTTTTATCAGCAGCTAAACACCAACCACTAATCATTAAATTCTTCCACGGAATGCTTTCTTCATGAAGATATGATTTAACAATCGTATAAAATGCCCAAACTCTAATTATTTCATGGGCTTGAGGCCTCATATCAGCTGGGAATAATTTTTGATGCCTTTCATAATCTAAAGCATATTTTTTATTTATAGCTTTGCTGCTTAGTTGAGGAGTTATGGCACTAGTTGCCCAAGTATCCATTACATCATAATCTGGCTCAACCTCATCTTTAGAGTATCCTTTTGGCAAATCAACCAGAGGATTTACTGGAAGATCTTCAGGATGAGCATAAATAATTTTTCCTTCTTCACCTTTTCTTTTAGAATACCAAACTGGAAAAGGGACACCAAAAAATCTCTGTCTACTTATACACCAATCCCATTTCAATCCTTCAATCCAATGATCTAATCTAATTTTCATATAGCTTGGATACCAATTGCATTTTGCACATTGTTCTAATAATTGCTTTTTTATGTCCAAAAGCTTAATAAACCATTGAGAGGTAACTAATATTTCCAATGGAGCGCCTGATCTTTCTCCACATTTTACTACATGTATCACTTCTTCTTGTTTTAACAATAATTTATGCTGAGAAAGTATTTCTAAGATTTTTATTCTTGCATCTTTGGCCTTTAAACCAGTCAACTGGGAACAAATTTCTTTATTTTCTTGAGATAATGAACTTATTTCTTCTAAATAATCAATTTTACCATATTTATTTAATATAATTTTCAAAGGTAATTTATGATCTCTCCACCAGTCTATATCGGTTGCATCTCCAAAAGTACAACACATAACCAATCCTGTACCTTTTTCAATATCAACTTTTTCATCTGCTATAATTGGCACTTTTACATTAAATAAAGGGGTAAAAGCAAATTTACCAATCAGGTTTGAATAACGCTTATCATCTGGATGGCAAAAAACAGCAACGCAAGCTGGCAATAATTCTGGCCTTGTTGTGCTAATAATTAAATTCCCACCATCTTCTGAAGTAAAAGCGATGTCATTCATATAACTTTTTATTTCAATATCAGTAACTTCAGCTTGAGCTAAAGCAGTTATATCAACTGGATCCCATAATGTTGGTTGTAATTTACGATATGCTCTTTCTTTTTCTGCTAAATCAAGAAATGACAACTGAGACATTTTAATACTATCATCACTAACAGTTTGATATTTCTGCCTCCAATCAACACTTAAAGCAATAGATTTAAATAATTTTTCAAACTCTGCCTCTGCTTCAACTACAACCTCTCTACAAAGTTCTATAAACTCCTCTCTAGGCATAGAGCTTGCACGAACTTTCTTTACTTTTTCTACTAATCTTTCTGTTGGCAAGCCATTATCATCAAAACCAATCGGATAAAATACTGTTTTCCCACTCATTCTTTGGAATCTAGCAACAAAGTCCGCTTGAGTATAACTAAAAACATGCCCCATGTGTAGCATACCGGAAACGGTTGGGGGGGGAGTGTCAATGACGAAAGTTTGTTCTCTGTGAGCTTTTTCATCCCAATGATATATTCCTGTATCATTCCAAATTGATTGCCATTTAGATTCCACATCTTGATGATTATATTTAGGAGGTAAGTTCGTCATAATTTCCTTGATTAGTTTATTATTTAACCTTCAAAAGCTTAACTATTTTCCTTAAAAAAGCAAATGCTTTATGCTTTGAAATAATCGAGTCCATATTTCTCTAAATACTCATTATAACTACCCTTGTAATCAATAATTTTTTTAGGTGTTATTGCTATTATTCTAGTGGCAATATTAGAAGCGAAATCTCGATCATGAGTTACCATTATTAAGGTACCAGGAAATTTTATAAGAGCATCTTTTAGCGCATCTTTTGCTTCAATATCAAGATGGTTAGTCGGCTCATCTAAAATTAAACAATTCCCTTCTTCAACCATAATTTTAGCAAGCAAAAGCCGCGCTCCTTCTCCTCCTGAAAGACTAAGTATATTTTTTAAAGCATCATCTTGCTTAAAGAGAACATGCCCTAATATATTTCTTAGCTTACTAGTCATTTCATTAGGTAGTTGTTCGCATAGCCAATCAAATGCAGAAATAGAATGGTTAAGTTGTTCGTGGTGATCTTGAGCAAAATAAGATTTATGGCATTCAAATCCCCATTCAAAACTTCCTTGATCTGCATTTAATTTTTCTAATAATATTTTTAATAATGTAGATTTACCTACTCCATTAGGCCCAATTATAACTACCTTATCTCCTCTACTAACTGTAAATTTGACCTTATTAAGAACATGCTTATCACCAAATGATTTAGAAATTTCATTAACATTAAGGACTAATTTACCTGAAGGTCTTTTTTGGTTAAAATAAAAATTAGGGTTTATTCTGGAGCTCTTAGTCACGTCAGGAAGCTCTATTTTTTCTAATTGTTTTTCTCTAGATTGGGCTTGTTTTGCTCTTGTTCCGGCTCTAAATTTTTCTATATTAGCGCGCATTATTTCTATTTTCTTTTCTAGGAAAGCAAGTTCTCTTTTCTTTTGCTCCATTGTTTCTTGTTTTTGAACAACAAACTTATCATAATTTCCGGTATATAAAGTAATTTCTCCATAGTCTATATCAAGGATGTGAGTTGCAAGGTTATTAACAAAAGCGAGATCATGCGAAATAAATAATAGAGCTCCTTTGAAATTTTCTTTGAGATAATTTTCTAACCAACAAATTGAATTTATATCTAAATGGTTAGTTGGTTCATCTAATAAAAGCAAGTCGGGATTATCAAATAAACTTTGAGCTAAAAGAACTCTTAGTTTATAACCACCTGAAAGAACTGATAATGGCTGATGATGAAATTCTTCTTTTATCCCTAAACCTTCTAATAAGCTAGCTGCAATAGGCTCTGCTTCATATCCACCATTTTCCATAATTATATGTTCTAAGTCAGCTAAACGATAACCCTCTTGTTCGCTAAATTCTTCTTTGAGTAATATTTGTTCTTTTTCACAGATTGCATCCCAAAGAATTTTATTTCCAGCTATTACTGTATTTATTATAGATACATTCTCATATCGGAATTGGTCTTGTTTTAACCATCCAACCCTAGCACGCTTAGCAACATTGATTTCTCCGTTGGAAGGTTCTTCTTCACCAGCAATAAGTTTAAGGAAGGTTGATTTACCTGCACCATTACCTCCAACTAAGCCAAAACGTTGTCCACTATTAAGATTAAAAGTAACATTTGCAAAAAGAAGCCTTGCTCCATAAAGGAAGGCTACATCATTAACTGTAAGCATAAATATAAATTTTAGTTCAAAAGCTAGTATTATAACAATAAATTATATAATTACTAGAGCATAACCAAGCAAATTACTAATGGTATTGTCAAGTTATCATCTAATTTTATTTTTTTAGAGAATATTTCAGTAATAGTCGCTAAAACTATTGCTAAAATGGTTTTATTTAATTCTAGGTCAAAAAGATAGTAACTAGTTAAATAGTTAAAAATCAAATAAGCTGAAATTGCAAACGCCATTGAACCTTCTAAAGTCTTGCCAGCAAATTTTATTTTTCCAAATCTTTTACCAATTAGAGCGGCAAAAGAATCACTAACCATAAGCACTGTTAATGCATATATAGCCACTTCTTTATCAAAAAAGGCTACAACTAAAGTGGCAGCAATAAGCATATTAGTGGCACCTGTTAGTTTATGTTTTTCTTCATCCCTGATCACCTGCCCTAATAATTTATAGATAAAATCATCTACAAATTTTAAATATCTTCTACTAACCTCTATCATTATTGCTAAAATTGTAAGAGGAAATAAGATTTTTAACATTGAAGCAGTTGTAGCGTTAAGATAAAATATTGGTATCCATAGCGAAGAAAGATGAATGAGCTTCCTTTTAAATTCCTCTTGAATTGACAACATAGATCTTTAAATTTCCTAATTTTACAAATTTATTATCTAATTGACTTTATAAGATAACTTACTTAGTATCAACTTTTAAATAAAAGATAAACTAACATTTAATTTATTTGTTATAATATAAGGCAAGCGGGGCTGTGAATGGATAAATTTCCTATAACTGTTGCAGGTTATACAAAATTGCAAGAAGAAATAAAGCATTTAAAAACTGTAGAAAGACCATCTGTTATTAAAGCTATAGCTGATGCAAGAGACCTGGGAGATTTATCAGAAAATGCTGAATATCATGCAGCAAGAGAAAAACAAGGCTTTATTGAAGGAAGAATTCTTGATTTAGAAGATAAAAGCGCTAGAGCAGAGATTATTGATCCTAGTAAATTATCTGGTAATAAAGTCAAATTTGGAGCTACAGTTCATTTGACAGATGAAGAAACTGATGAAAAATTCATTTACTCTATAGTAAGTGATTATGAAGCAGACATATCTAAAGGATTGATTTCTATTTCTTCCCCTATTGCTAGGGGCCTCATAGGCAAAAATGAAGAAGAATCAGCAGAAGTTATAACTCCAAAAGGAGTTAGATATTATGAAATCACTAAGGTAGAATTTAAATAACGGAGATATACGATGTTAAAAAAGTTTTTAAGCTTAGCAATTTTAATTGTTTTATCAGCTTGTAATCCAACTATTGAAAGAAGTTATAATGACTATCATCCTCAAGTTGGTGACGATTTAAGAACCAGTAAAATGGACAGTATTATTACTAAAAGCAGTGAACCTATTGTCATATTTTCTAATAAAAAACAAAATGCAACAAGCGATTCTGCTTCAGGAATGGCTGGCAGCTATCTTTGGAAAGCAGCTTTAGAGAGCATTGCTTTTATGCCTTTAATTTCAAGTGATTCAAATGGAGGCGCAATTATAACAGATTGGTATTGTGATCCAGCTACACCAAATGAACAATATAAATTTAATATTTTTATCCTTAATTCTGAAATTCAAATTGGTTCAGTAAAAGTTACAGCTTTTAAGCAAATTAAATCTGGAAATCACTGGCAAACTGTTGCTGTAAGCAAAGATTTGGCTCGCAATGTAGAAGATAATATCTTAAAAAAAGCAATAGCTTTAAGAGCTAAAGCTGAAGATGCGAAAGAATCTAAGAAAAAATAAGATCATGGAATATAACCATCAGCTAATTGAAAAAAAATGGCAAAATATTTGGGAAGAAAAAGGAACTTTTACTACAAATATTGATAATAACAACCCTAAATATTATGTTCTTGAAATGCTCCCATACCCGTCTGGAAAACTTCATATGGGACATGTTAGAAACTATTCTATTGGCGACGCATTAGCAAGATTTAAAAAAGCCCAAGGATATAATGTTTTACACCCAATGGGTTGGGATGCTTTTGGTCTTCCAGCAGAAAATGCAGCCATTGAAAATGGATCACATCCTTTAGAATGGACTATTGAAAATATCAATAATATGAAAAGAGAACTAAAATCTCTAGGCTTTTCATATGATTGGAGCAGAGAAATAAATACTTGTTTACCAGAATATTATAAACATGAACAAGAAATATTCTTAGATTTCCTTAACAAAGGCATAGCTTACCAAAAAGAATCTTTTGTAAATTGGGACCCAGTTGATAATACCGTCCTTGCTAATGAGCAAGTTGTAGATGGAAGGGGTTGGCGTTCTGGAGCTATTGTTGAGAAAAAGAAGCTGAAACAATGGTTTTTGAAAATAAGTGACTTTGCTGATGAACTATTGCCAAGTATTGCTGGATTAAAAAATTGGCCTGAAGCTGTAAGATCTATTCAGGAAAAATGGATTGGTAAATCCCAAGGTGCATTGGTAAAATTTAAGGTTGAAAATAGTGACAATTATTTAGAAGTTTTTACAACTAGAGCTGATACTTTATTTGGAGCAAGCTTTATTGTTATTTCAGCTCATCATCCTTTGGTTGAAACATTATCTTCTACTTCGGAATTAAAAGCATTTTTAGATGAATGTGAAAAAATGGGAACCGCTGAAGAAGTTATTGAAAAAGCCGAAAAGAAAGGATTCTTAACTCACCTAAAAGTATTACACCCCTTTACTGGTAAATTAATACCGGTTTATATAGCTAATTATGTGCTAATGGAATACGGAACAGGCGTTGTTTTTGGTTGTCCTGCTCATGATGCTAGAGACCATGAATTTGCTAAGAAATATAATCTTCCTATTATGCCTGTGGTTAAAAGCCCTAATGACTGGAACTATCAAGAAGAAGCTTATACTGGTGATGGAATAATATTTAATTCTGATTTCCTTAATGGTTTATCTATTGGAGAAGCTAAGAAAACTTCTACAAGCAAATTGGTTGAACTGGGCTTAGGCAATAAAACAACGACCTATCGTTTACGTGATTGGGGAATTTCACGCCAAAGATATTGGGGCTGCCCTATACCTATAATTTATTGTGATGATTGTGGGGTTGTTCCTGTTAATAAAAGTGATTTACCTGTTATTTTGCCAAATGACATTGAGTTTTTAGGCTCAGGAAACCCTCTTGATAATCATCCGACGTGGAAACATGTAAAATGTCCCCAATGTGGAGAAGATAGTATAAGAGAAACTGATACCTTTGATACATTTTTTGAATCTTCTTGGTATTTCATGCGCTATTGTTCTCCTAATAATTTAAATAATTTTGCTGATACAAACGAATTATCTTATTGGTTACCAGTTGATCAATATATTGGTGGAATTGAACATGCAGCTATGCATTTGCTTTATGCTAGGTTTTTTACAAAAGCTCTAAAAAAATGTGGAAAATTAGTGTTTGATGAACCTTTTGATGCTCTCCTTACTCAAGGAATGATCTTACATGCTACTTATAAAGATAAAGACGGAAAATGGCTTTATCCTGAGGAAGCTCTTGCTAAAAAAGATTATATTTTAGGCAGAGTTGAAAAAATGAGTAAGTCCAAGAAAAATACAATTAATCCTGGAGAAATTATATCTAAATATGGTTCTGACACAGCAAGATTATTTGTATTATCTGATAGCCCTCCAGAAAAAGATCTTGAATGGACAGATGCGGGCGTTGAAGGAGCATATAAATTTTTAAATAGACTATGGCGATATGCTATTGAAATCAAAGATTTATTGCATAAGGATATGAGCTTTAGCAAACAACATGATAAGGTTAGAAGACAAATACATAAAAAGCTAGATTATATTACCACTAATTATTCAAGCTTATCTTTTAACGTTGTTATTGCCGGAATAAGAGAATTATGTAATATTTTATTTTCAATTCCTAAAAATGAAGATAATGTTCCTCTTCTTAAAGAAGGAATTGAAATTTGCTTAAAAGTACTTTTTCCGATCACTCCTCATGTTTGTGAAGAATTATGGAAAATACTTGGAAATGACGTTAGTTTATCTGATCTATCTTGGCCAAAACCAATCGAAGAGTTGCTTATTGATGACGTAGTTACAATTGCAGTTCAAGTCTCTGGTAAGCTTAGAGCCACTATAGAAGTGCCACTAAATATTTCTAAAGAGCAGCTTGAAAAACAAGCACTTTCATTGCCTAGCATCCAAAAATACATTGAAAATGCTGAAGTTAAAAAAATAATAGTGGTTCCAGGAAAGATAATTAATATTGTAGTTTAATTCCTTATATTTTAAAGGTGGATTGTAATGCGCTTTCTATTAATAACACTTATATTTTTCCTTAACTCTTGTGGGTTCAAACCCATGTTGGCTAAAAATTCCGAGCATGAATTTGCAATGAATTATGTCAAAATAGGTAAAGTTGAAAGTGAAGATAGTATAAAAGTTGAACGTCTATTAGAAGAAGTTCTTGACCTTAATAATGCCTCAAAATATCTCTATCAACTAGATGTAAAAGTAAGTTCATTTACTGAATCCCAATCAATACAAAAAAGTGGTACTACTTCACGATATAGAGTAAGAACAACTTTAGAATATAAGTTAGTTAATATTGAAACAAACCAAAAAGTTGATGATGGAAAAATTTCTCTTTACGGAAGTTATAATGTGGCATATTCTGATTTTATAAACTTTATGTCTGATAGATATACCAATGAAACTATGCTTAAAGAAATATGCATAGAGCTAAAAAATAGAATTGCATTAGTAATTAATTCTAAGAAGAATTAAAAGTGAAGTTACCAACAAAAGATATTGATAATTTTATTTCAAACCTACCAGTAACCGTAAAAGCCTTATTAGTTTACGGCCCTGATCAAGGGTTAGTTGAAGCAAGAGCGAAAAAAATAAAAAAGAATTTTCATCTTGCTGCTAGTTTTAATTATGAACAAATAAAAAACAACCCTAGCTTATGTAAAGACGCTTTAAATAGTTTAGATCTTTTTGGACAAGATAACCATAAAAACAAACTTATAACCATAGAATGTGCTGGTGCTAGCATTTCAGAACCTATTTCAAATCTGATTCAAAAAGGCTCTTTTAACGGTTTGATCTTGTTTATTGCTGGAGATTTAGGCACTGATTCAAATTTAAGAAAATTATTTGAAAAAAATATAGACTTTATTTTTCCTATTCCCTGTTATGTTGAAGACCAGCATATGATTGCAAAGATAATATTTTCTTATTTTAAAGAAAATTCTATCACCAGTGAACCAGGGTTAGTTGAAGAGCTCAGTAAATATATACCACGTGGAAATCACGCTTTAATTTTAAAAGAAATTGAGAAAATTTGTTTATTTCTCGGTGATAAAAAACAACTCAACAGAATTGATATTATTGGCTTTTTAGATGAACAAGATGAAGTAAGTTTTGATAAATTTTGTTATAGTGTTTCGCTTAAAAAAGCTAATAATGTTAAGCCCTTGCTTATAAAACTTCAAAATGAAGGACATAACTTAGTTTCCATTATCAGATTTTTATCCAAACATATTTATAGGTTATATCAAGTTAAATCTTTAATAGTTAACGGGCAAAATGAATATAATGCTATAAATACTCTCCAACCTCCTGTGTTTTTTAAGCAAACAAATGATTTCAGTCAAAGTTTAAAATTATGGGGTATTAAAGAATTAATTGCCTTTCTCGATAAACTAACTAAACTTGAATTGGTTGCGAAACAATCTCCTCATCTTGCTCAATTAGAGGTAGAACGAGCAATAATTAATATTATAACGTAGGATAAACTTATGTCATCAATGCTAATTATCCAAATACTTACTCCTTTATTAGGAGGAATATCATGCTTACTTATTGATAAAAGATTTACTTGGGCTTTTGCAAGCATAGTTTCACTTATTAATTTCCTAATGTCCATTTTTCTTTTAAAATTTGCCCTATCATTTGAACCTGTTTATTACCATGTTGGCGATTGGGGAAGAGAAATAGGAATTGAATATAAACTTGATAAACTAAATTCTTTTTTCATATTTTTAGTTAACTTTTTTAACTTAGTAAATATAGTTGCCTTAAGGAGCTACTTTGAGAAAGAAGTAGACTCATTAAAAACTCCTTTCTTTTTTGCTTTACTTCTTTTAGCTACTACAGGATTTATTGGAATTGCAATCTCTAATGATATATTTAATATATATGTACTTTTAGAAGTTAGCTCAATATCTAGCTATGCTCTTGTTGCAGCACAGAAAAGCAAAGAATCCAAAAAAGCTGGTTTTGATTATTTAGTTTTTGGAACAATTGGCTCCACTTTCATATTATTTGGAATTGGATTTATTTATTCATTAGTTGGAAGCCTAAATCTCAGCATAATTGCAACTCAAGCGCAAAATATTGTTGAATATAGATCTGGTTTAGCTGCTATTATTTTAATATTATTTGGTATATTGATGAAAGTTGGCTTATTTCCATTAAGCAAATGGCTGGTAGATATTTATCAAAATTCTCCTTCTTTTATTGCATCATTTTTATCTTCATGTTCAAATAAAGTTGGCATTTACCTTTTAATAAAGTTTTATTTTGAAGTTTTTAAACTAAACAGGTTTAATTTTGAATATTTAACTATCATACTTCTTTCCACAGCAATATTTGCCATATTTAGCTGTTCTATTCTTGCAATGAAGCAAACAAATATAAAAAGATTTCTTGCATATTCAAGTTTAAGCCAAATTGGCTTAATTACTCTTGCAGTTGCCTTATCCAGTAAAACTTCTTTATCTGGAACTATTATTTACTGCTTATCTCACTCATTAGAAAAAGTTTCTCTCTTCCTAGCTGCAGGGCTTTTGCCAAGCTTATATTTTAAAACATTTGAATTTTCTAGTTTAAAAGGTTTGGTTAGAGAACATAAATGGCTTGGAATAATTTTAATTATAAATCTTCTCTCTACTATAGGGTTTCCCCTTACGTTTGGATTTGTTGGCAAGTGGGAAATTTTCAAAGCTTCTTTAGCAAGTGATATATGGTATATAATGATAGTAGCGGTTGCTGTTATATTCACAATTACCTATGTATTTAAATTTATTGAAGTTATTATTTTTCATGAGAATGAAAGTAACCAAATATCTTTATCAACCAATAAATCTTTTTGCTTATGGATTTTAACCATCCTTGCTGGGTTAAATTTATTGCTGGGAGTTAAGCATCAATTTATCATCAATTTTGCTCAACAATTAGCTGAATCTATATTAAAATGAAAGCTGAATTGTTATTATCTTTAAATATAATTATTCCTCTTTTATCTTCTCTATTTAGACATAAATTTATTGTTATATTTTTAAGTTTAATTCTTTTAATAAATAACTTTGTAATCTATTATTTTAATATAAAAGGAGATCTTATTTTAGGGGAAATATTAGGTAATTATAAACTCTCTCTTAAAATAAACTCTTACTCTGTTCTTTTTTCAATAATGGTTAGCGCTCTTACTTTTATTACTAATATTTATAGTTATGGTTATCTTAAGGGAATTCAAGAATCAAGATTAAAACATGATCTTAATCCCAAAATTCATTTTTTTTTCATGCCTTTAGCCATTCTTGCTGCTATAAATACAGCTTATAGCGCAAACCTAATTACATTATTTATATTTTATGAGTTACTCACCTTAACTACCTATCCTCTTGTAATTCAATCTTTTAGTGAGAATGCTAAAAAGGCAGGTAGATTATATTTCTTCACTCTTTTTGGTTCATCAAGCTTTTTCCTTCTGTTAGCTATGATTTATCTTGATAGCTTAAATTTACTAAATTTATTTATTGATAGTCCAAGTTTACTATCTTCTTTGAGTTCAAAGGAAATATTAGGGCTTTTAATATGTTTTGTCTTTGGGTTTAGTAAAACTGCTATTTTTCCTCTTTACAAATGGCTTCCAAAAGCAATGGTAGCGCCTATTCCAGTGAGTGGAATATTGCATGCTGTGGCTGTTGTTAAAACAGGTATTTTTGCTTTAATGAAGGTTTTTTTATATGTTTTTGGACTTAATTTACTTGAATCTATTAAATTGTTTGAACCCTATACCATAAACTGGCTGGTATATTTAGCATGTTTTACAGCAATTTTTGCTTCATTAAAAGCTACGAAACAAGAAAGTCTTAAAAAGCTGCTTGCTTATTCTACTATAGCTCAATTAAGCTATATGATAATAAGCCTATGCTTTGTAACTGAAAAAAACTTTGATACAGCTTTTAACCTTCTTTTAGGCCATAGTATTGCAAAATTAATTCTCTTTTTTGTTGCAGGAAATATTTATCTTACAACTCATAAGCTATATATTTCTGAAATGGGCAGTATTATTAAAATTATGCCAATATCTGTAACAATTTTTATCATAGCAGCACTTTCCTTGATTGGTTTTCCTTACACACCTGGGTATTTGATTTCTTCAAAACTTATTGATATTATATATTGTCAAAATTTTATTGGGTCAGTTGCCGTAACAACATTACTTTTGTGTAAAATTCTTTCATGTTATTATTTTGGTAAAACTATATTTGTTATGCTAAGCCCATCAAATAATAGAATAGAAATTTTTTACAGAGATAAAAAGCTAGAAATTTTTGTATTATTTTCTTTTATAATTTTATCGTTAATTTTATTTAGTTACCTTCAACTAATTTCCAAATAACTTCCCTAGCCCTGAACGTAATAAAGATTTTTGGTCCATCTTACCAAATTTTTTCATCATATTGCTCATTTCTTGAAAATGATTAAGTAACTGATTTACTGCTTGGACTTTAACTCCAGCTCCTGATGCTATCCTTTTTCTTCTTGAACCATTTATAATTTTAAAATTTTTTCTTTCCTCTTCTGTCATTGATAATATAATAGCCTCTTGATGCTTTAAATGTTTTTCATTTAAGCTTGCTTGCCCAAGTTGGTTCTTAATCTTATTCAAACCAGGAATCATGCCTATTATTGAACTTATTCCTCCCATTTTCTTTAAATTTCTAATTTGAGAAAGAAGGTCATTTAAGTCAAAGCTTCCTTTTTTGATTTTTGAAGCCATTCTTTCAGCTTCTTCTTGGTTAATTGTTCCAGCTGCTTGTTCTACTAAGGATACAATATCACCCATGCCTAGAATTCTTGATGCCATTCTTTCTGGATGGAACTCTTGAAACTCACTAAGCTTTTCACCAATACCCACATACTTGATTGGGCAACCAGTATTAAATTTTATACTAAGTGCTGCACCACCTCTACTATCACCATCAATTCTTGTTAATATGCAACTAGTTAAGCTTAAAGCTTGATTAAATTTTTCTGCTACATTAACAGCATCTTGACCCATTAGCGAATCTGCAACAAACATAATTTCTATAGGATTTGTTAGCTTTTTAATTTGCGCAAGTTCTTCCATTAATTGATCGTCAATATGTAATCTTCCTGCTGTGTCTAATATCAAAACGTCTGTGACGGAATTTTTTGCAGTATTTAAAGCTCTTTTAGCTATATCAATTGCTTTTTCGTCTTTTATAATCGGCAAAGAACTTACATTTATTTGTTTTGCAAGAGTTTCTAACTGTTCCTTAGCTGCAGGTCTTGCAGTATCAAGGGATGCAAGCATAACATGCTTACTCATCTTCTGTTTAAGCCATAAAGCTAATTTTGCACTTGAAGTTGTTTTCCCTGAACCTTGCAAGCCAACCATCATTATAACAGCTGGAGGAGCAACTGATATATCTATAGGACTATTTTTTTCTCCAAGAATTTTAACTAGCTCATCATGAACAATTTTAACAATCATTTGTCCAGGAGAAATGCTTTTGATAATTTTTTCTCCTTTTGCTTCTTGCTTAATATTATTAATTAATTCTCTTACTACACTTAAGGATACATCAGCCTCAAGAAGGGCTATCCTTATTTCTCGCATTGTCTGATCTATATCAGACTCAGTTAAAAGCCCTCTGGAAGTTATTTTATCAATAATTTTTGTTAAATTACTACTTAATGAATCAAACATATAAATCTAAATTTAATAATATTAATATATGATGATCATATTACAATATAGGCTAAACAAAGGAAAGAATGTTTTTAAAAAATAGAAATAGAAGTTTAGTTGAAATAAGAAAATTATTTTTTCAAGGAGCTGGTAAAACCAACTCCTCAAAAAAAACTTTATAGCTAGTAGCAGCTGTTTGTACCTTGACCAGACAACCAGTTGATAATCTTACCAGCACTGAAGATGAACGTGATACCAAGTGCAATTGAAAGAGCAAGAGGCCATTGCAATTTACCCATGAAAACACCAACACCTAATACCACTAATGCAATCATACCCATAGTCTTACCGATTGGACCAGTAAGCTTTGTAACTATAATACATAATACGGTACTGATACCATCATCAGTAGTATATGAGGTAGAAAATGACATTTCTGGCATTAAAAGAAGTGCAGCAGTTAAGCAGAACAACAATCCAATTTGCCATAAATTATCTGTTGATAACTTTGAGTTTAACATTATTATTACTCCTAGTTTAGTTAGTAAAAAATATCACCTTTGAAAGCTTCCCAGGGATATTCTAATTAAATTAGTATTTTTCAACACTAAATCCATTAGATCTTAAAAGAGAAATCTTAACAAAAGGTTAAGCTAATCTACTTTTAATCTACCGCTCAAGATTTTTCAATCTTAAGTGGAAAATCATATATAAAATATCGTCCTTCCTTTTAGTAAAGTCAATTTATATTTAAGGAAATAAAGATTTACTAAATAGGAATGTGGCAATTTCGCAACTTATAGTTTAAATTATTCAAAAATTTTATGCTTAAAAATTAGAATATAGCCCGCTATAAGGCTAATAGTTATAGTAACACAAATAGTTAAACCTATTGTAAGATAGTTACCATTATAAAAATAACTAGCAGCTGAAATTGCTATGGTTGATAAAATTAACCTAGCTGAAACTAATAAAGCTCCTATTCTTCCTTTAGCTCCTTTTATTGCTTCAAGCGATAACGGCCATAATATGGCAACTGGATAAGCCATGCCTACAGCTTGAAATAACATACTAATAGTAATAAATAGTGGATCTTTTATGTCCATAATTATTATAGATAAAGAAAGGCCAAAAAATATTAGTAGAATAAAACTTGAAAATATCATACTCAATTTTTCTCCAAGCTTGCTTATAAAAATTCCGGTTGAAAGGCTTGCGCACGCAAACACAGCTGCAATTGCGCCCTGATATAAAGCAAAAGAATCCAAATTAACTTTAAGATCTTCAATATATAAAACAGGAGAGATAGCTATAAAAACGTAATAAGACTGCATTGCAAAGGAGAGGCATAAAATAAACCAAATAGTTTTGCTTGATTTAAATATAAGCGAATATTCTGTCCAACAAAAATTAAATTTGGAATTAGACTTTTTAATTTCTTTAGGCAAAAATAAAATAACAAGTAATAAACTTAAAAAACCCATGATTAATAAAACCATGAAATTGCCTTTCCATCCATATGCCATATTAATATAGCAGCCTATAACTGGAGCGAATGCCATAGCTATTGTTATTGCTGCATTAATTATGCCTATCCTAGATTGAATTTGATTTGAAGGATATTTATCAGAAATAATTACATAAGCCAATACAGCTGGTCCTGAAATACCAATCCCTTGTAGGGCTCTTCCTAAAAGAATTATCCAGAACTTCGGTGCAAATGCACAAAGTATACTTCCCACAATAAAAATCAAAAGACTATAAATAAGAACTGGCTTCCTTCCATACTTATCAGCAAAAGAACCAACAAATAATGCTGTGATACAATGAGTCAAAAAATTTACTCCAACCGTAAGCTCTACTGTAAATGGAGTAATAGCAAATTCTTTCTGTAGCACAGGAAAACTTGGAACAAATAGGTCCATTTCTGCTCCAGCAAGTATTTCAAGGAATATAGCAGTTAATAACAACATATTTTAAAATTTGCTTAAATTTCTTTTAAAAAGGTTTTTAATATTATAATCTAAAACTAAATATGAAAAGGAAAAATTATGATTTGGACAAGCAATGAAGCTGCACTAGCTACCAAGGGAGAAATTCATTCTGAATGGGAAGGGGGTAAATTGGTTTTTGACAGTAGGCTTATTGAACCAGGAGATATTTTTATTGCTCTTCCAGGACAAACAAATGATGGACATCAATTTGTAAATGAGGCTCTTAAAAAAGGTGCTGCTGCTGCAATTGTCTCTAAATTGCCAGAAGAGCTTAAAAACAAGAATAATAAAATACTTTTGGTTAAAGATACTCTTGAGGCGCTTAAAAATATGGCTTTATATAAAAGAAGTAAATCTAAAGCTACATTTGTTGCTGTTACTGGCAGCGTTGGAAAAACAAGCATTAAAGAACAATTAGGACTTGCTTTTTCAGCACATGGAAAAACTTTTTTTAGCCGTGCTAATTATAATAATTTTCTTGGTGTACCTTTAAATTTAGCCTCTTTACCTGATGACGCCGACTTCGCTATATTTGAAATGGGGATGGACCACGCAGGAGAGATAGAACCTTTAAGCCAAATAGTTAAGCCTAATATTGCTATAATAAGCATGATAGAAAATATTCATCGAGCAAATTTTGATTCTATTGAAGGAATTGCAAAAGCAAAAGCCGAAATATTTTCTGGATTGAATAAAGAAAGTACTGTTTTAATTAACTCTCTAAGTAATTGCTATGAATTTTTGCTTGAATTAGCAGACAAAAATAAAAATATAGCAAAAGTTATTAGCTTTGGTATAGATAGTAATATAATTGATTATCAAGTTAAGAACAACCAAACACGCACACAACTAAATATTTTTGGCCAGCAAGTCGATATTATTTTAGATTATATTCTTCCTCAACATCAAATAGCAAATATGGCTATTGTGCTTAGTATTATAAAAACCTTAAATTTAAATATTGAGGCTTCAGTAAAAAAGCTTCAAAAATTTGAATTACCACGCGGAAGAGGCAAGGTATCAAAAATAATGTTTGATAATAAAGAAATTACTATAATTGATGATAGCTATAATGCTGGCCCGGTATCTGTTAAAGCTGCCTTGAAGAATATGACAAATTATGAGGGAAGAAAAATAGCTATTCTTGGAGATATGGTTGATCTTGGCCCAGAAAGCCTGGAAATGCATATTAATTTAAAAGAAGACATTATGAAGCATAATATTGATAAAGTTATCTGCTTTGGAAAGCAAATGACAAATCTTTATGATTGCTTAGAAGAGAATAGAAAGCTTGGATCTTTCCTTGATCTTCAATCTCTTGCAAAATTTTTACCAACTATACTTGAGAATGGAGATATTGTATTAATTAAAGGATCATTATATATTAATAATCTATACGGATTTACCAAATATTTTTTAGAAGGAAAATTAGATAAAATTTAATCAAGGAACCTTAAATGCTATACCACTTATTTTATCCTTTAGCTGAGCATTTTCAATTGTTCAATCTTTTTCGCTACATTACTTTTAGAAGCGCTGGAGCAGTTTTAACATCTCTTTTACTAGCTTTTTTTACCATGCCTTTTTTGATAAGATATTTGAAAGTTAAATTTAATAAAGGCCAACCTATAAGAATTGACGGACCAGAACAACATCTAGCTAAGCAAGGAACTCCTAGTATGGGAGGAATTGTGATTATCTTTTCTTTAGTGTTAACTTCTATAATGTGGGGGGACTTATCAAATTGTTACCTTTGGCTAGCTTTATTTGTAACTACCTCATGCGCATTGTTAGGCTTTGCTGATGATTATTTAAAATTATCAAAATATAATCCAAAAGGTGTTCCAGGTAGAATTAAGCTGATTGCTCAATTAACTATCTCTATAATAGCTGGTATTTGGATTCAAAAAATTGCACCTTCTTCTTATAATAGCCATATCACTTTTCCATTTATTAAAGATTATCTTCTTAATATTGGTTGGTTTTATATTCCTTTTATTTCTTTTGTATTAGTTGGATCTTCTAATTCTGTTAACCTTACTGATGGACTAGATGGATTAGCAATAGTGCCTATAATTATTGCCTCTTCATGCTTTGCTTTAATAGCATATTTGGTTGGAAGTTATGGTTATTCATCTTATTTACATATTCAATATGTAGAAAATAGTGCCGAGCTTGCAGTTTTTTGTGCAGCATTAATTGGCTCAGGATTAGGATTCTTATGGTACAATGCTCAGCCTGCAGAGATAATGATGGGTGATATAGGAAGCCTTGCATGCGGTGGAGCTATAGGAATAATTAGTGTTATAACTAAACATGAGCTTACTCTTGCTATAATTGGAGGATTATTTGTATTAGAAGCTTTATCTGTTATTATCCAAGTTTATTATTATAGATTTACCAATGGTAAAAGATTTTTCAAAATGGCTCCTCTTCATCATCATTTCGAGAAGAATGGGTGGAGCGAATCAAAGGTTGTTGTAAGGTTTTGGATTATTTCGTTAATTTTTGCTATAATAGGGCTTCTTACTCTTAAAATAAGGTAATATAATAGTTTAATTACTTGACTAAAAATGTAGAACTTGCCACTATTGATTGCATTTTATGGATAGAAATCATATGGCTATAAATAAAGCAAAAGATTTTGATCAGTATTTACATAATTACAATTTTTCCCTTCAAGATCCTCAAACTTTTTGGGCGGCAGAAGCTGAAAAACTTAGTTGGACTAAAAAATTTACTAAAGTAAAATCAAGCTCCTTTTCTCTTAATGATCATCATATTAAATGGTTTGAGGATGGAGAACTTAACGTTTCTTATAATTGCTTAGACCGACATTTAAACAAAAATAAAACTGCCATTATATGGCAAGACAATGATCCAAAAATATATAAAAAAATTACTTATGATGAATTGCATAAGCAGGTTTGTAAATTAGCTAATGCTCTTAAAAAACTTGGTGTTAAAAAGGGTGATAGAGTTATAATATATTTGCCGATGATTCCAGAAGCCGCTATATCAATGCTTGCATGTGCAAGAATTGGAGCTATTCATTCGGTAGTTTTTGGTGGATTTTCTAGCGAGGCTATTGCCACAAGAATTTCTGATTGCCAGCCTAAATTGGTGATCACCGCTGATGGTACATATCGTGGAAATAAACTTATTGAAATAAAAAGAAATGTTGATGAAGCATATAAAATCACTGGTACTATAAAAACTTTAGTTGTTAACCATTTAGGAACTAAGTTAACTTTAAATAGGGAAGAATTTGATTATCACAATTTAGTTAACGAGTCTAAAGAATTATGCACTCCAGAATCAATGAACGCTGAGGACCCTCTTTTTATACTTTATACTTCAGGCTCCACAGGAAAACCCAAAGGAGTGCTTCATACTAGTGGTGGATATTTACTTTATGCTTCAATGACCCATCGCCATATATTTGATTTAGAAGAAAATGATATTTATTGGTGCACCGCAGACATTGGGTGGATTACTGGCCATTCATACGTGGTTTATGGTCCATTATGTAATGGAGCGACCACCTTAATGTTTGAAGGTATACCTACCTGGCCTAATCAATCAAGATTCTGGGAAATAATAGAAAAGTTTAAAGTTTCAATTTTTTATACTGCTCCAACTGCATTAAGATCTTTGCTTAAATTTGGAGATGATCATGTTTTAAAACATGACCTTTCTTCTTTAAGAATGCTTGGAAGTGTTGGAGAACCAATTGATCCTAAAACATGGCAATGGTTTTATGATATTGTAGGCCAAAAAAAATGTAAAATTGCTGATACTTGGTGGCAAACAGAGACAGGTGGCATATTGATTTCTCCTTTACCAGTAACTAAGGCAAAGCCAGGTTCAGCTACACTTCCTTTCTATGGAATTAAGCCTAAAGTCTTAGAAAATAGTGCACTTGTTATAGAAGACTCTTGGCCTGGAATGTTAAGAAATCTTTATAATGCGCGGGAAAGATTTTTAGATAGTTATTTTTCTGATTATCCTAATTATTATTATAGTGGAGATGGAGCATATCAAGATGAAGATGGATATTTTTGGATAACTGGAAGAATTGATGATATACTTAAAGTATCAGGACACAGAATTGGTAGCGCGGAAATTGAGTCTGTACTTGTTAAACATCCACAAGTTGCTGAGTCAGCTATAGTTGGTTATCCCCATGAGATAAAAGGACAATCTATTTTTGCTTATATAGTTCTTAAGGAAAACTATTTACCTTCAGAGCAATTAAAAAGTGATTTAATTAATCTAGTTCGAGACTCAATTGGGCATATAGCCACAATTGAAAAGTTAGTTTGGGTAGATCAATTACCTAAGACCAGATCAGGAAAAGTTATAAGAAGGATATTAAGAAAAATTGCCTCTGATATTTATGATGATTTAGGAGATATAACTACACTTACAGATTCTAAAGTTATTGATAATATTATTAGTATTGTAAAGGAGCTTTAAAGTGAAAATATCTACCTGGAATATAAATTCTATCAGAGCTCGTTTGCCAATATTATTAGATTGGTTAAAATCTGAAGCTCCAGACGTTGTATTGTTACAAGAGTTAAAATGTCAAAAAGAAAATTTCCCTTTAGAAGAGATAGAAGAATTAGGGTATAATATCGCATTAAGCTGCCAAAAAAGCTATAATGGAGTTGCTATATTCTCTAAATTTCCAATTTCAGATATTAATTTAAACTTTCTAAATAATCCTTTACCCCTTGAAGCTAGATTTATTGAAGCAATTATTACTATTAAAGAGAAAGCTGTTCGAGTGGCTTCCGTTTATATTCCTAATGGGCAAGAACTTAATTCCCTAAAATTTGAATCTAAAATTAGTTTTGTTAGTTCTTTAGCTGAACATTATTATAATTTGGTTAAAGAGGAAGAAAATCTCATTATAGGGGGAGATTTTAATATTGCACTTAATCCACAAGACGTCTATGACAGTAATATGTTAGAAGATTCTCTTTTATTTAGCTTAACAGAAAGAAAAGAATTACGTAAATTTGTTTCTTCACATTTTTTTGATTGTTATAGAGAATTAAATCCTTATGATGAAGGATTCACATGGTGGGATTATAGAGCTAATTCTTTTAAGCGTAATCTAGGATTAAGAATTGATTATTTATTCTGTACAGTACACTTATTAGAAAAACTTAAAGAATGCTATAGTTTTAAAAATCTAAGGGATATGGAGAAAGCATCAGACCATATCCCTGTGACAGCAATATTTAAAATGATAGGGTAGTATGTATAATATTTTAGCTATTGATGATGAAGAAACTTGTTTAGAGATAATTAACTTTGCTCTTTCTACTAGAGGATATAATGTATATAGCGTTACAAATGGAGTAGAAGCAATAGAGTTTTTAAATAAAAGAGAATACAGGATTGACTTGATATTATTAGATATGATGATGCCACAATTAAGTGGCCTTGAGACTTTAGAAAAAATAAGAGAGATTGAATCAGCCAAGAATATACCAGTTATATTCCAAACTGGAACTTGCGACTATGCACCTCTTAATAAAACTCAAGAACAAGGTGGAATTGATTATGTCATAAGAAAACCATATAAAAGAGATGAGCTTATAAAAGTAATAAATACTGCTTTAACTGAAAATTATTGCCTAGAAACAACTTAAGTATAATTTTAAGCTTCATAAAATGATAGCTTTCTAATGTTTAATACTCGCTTAACAATTTCTAAGGACTAGTTTATTATTAACCATATATATTTAAGGCTAGTATTGTAGCACTAGTAATCAAATATTTAATTTCAAACTCATATACAACTGCCAAATTTTTACTTTTTAGATTAATATTTTATTAGCCTATTAAGTTATATAATAATTATTTACACCCTAGATGTTATTATTTAAGGTTCTGTCGCATCTGTGAATTGAGATTAATTTTGGTTTTAGAAGGTGACAATCTTAGGCATTAAGCTACTAGTGAAGTAAATTGTTCGAAAAGAGTTTTGTAATTATCATTAT
>CAZVLF010000002.1:0-166998 GCA_964627795.1 uncultured Rickettsiales bacterium
AGGTGGACGCACAGTTGGTGCTGGCGTTGTAGCTAAAATTTCTAAATAGTTTATTGAGGTTGTATAAAAGATGATTAATCAGAAAATTATAATCAGACTTAAAGCTTTCGATCATGAATTGTTAGATAAAGCTACAAGAGAGATTGTTACCACTGTAAATAGAACGGGTGCTGAAATTAGCGGTCCTATTCCATTACCAAGAAGAATTAAAAGATTCACAGTAAACCGTTCACCTCATATTGATAAAAAGTCACGTGAACAGTTTGAAATTAGAACTTATATGAGACTAGTAATCATCAGCTATCCTACAGCTCAAACTGTAGACGCACTTATGAAAGTAGACTTAGCTGCGGGTGTTGGTGTAGAAATTAAATTAGTTGGAGATCAATAATGAGAACAGGTTTGATTGCAAAAAAAGTTGGCATGAGTATCGTTTATGATCAGGATGGTTCGGTTACTCCAGTAACTTTACTATCTGTAGAAGATTGCCAAGTTGTTCAAGTTAAGACAAAAGAAAGTGATGGTTATAGCGCTGTTCAAGTAGGTGCTGGTTCAGTGAAATTAAAAAATGTTACTAAACCTCTTAAAAATCACTTTGCTAAATTTAATGTTGGTGCAAAACATAAGTTGGTTGAATTTAGAGTAAATGAGGAAGATCTAGTTTCTTCAGGTACTTCTCTTTCAGTTGCTCATTTTGTTCCTGGTCAGTTTGTTGATATTACAGGTACATCTATCGGTAAAGGATTTGCTGGTTGGATGAAAAGATGGGGATTTAGAGGACTAAGAGCATCACACGGTGTATCATTAACACATCGTTCTGGTGGTTCTACGGGTCAAAGACAAGATCCTGGTCGCGTAATGAAAGGTAAAAAAATGCCTGGTCATATGGGTGCTAGAAGATCTACTGTACAAAATTTAAAAGTTATTTTTGTTGATCAAGAGAAAGGTCTTATTGGTGTTAAGGGAGCAGTTCCAGGACATAAAGACAATTATGTTATGATCAAAGATGCGGTTAAGAAAGCTTTACCAAAAGAAGCTCCAAAACCTACTTTTGTACAAAATTAATTTTAGAGAATAATGGAGAGCTGATCAATGAAAGTTGCAGTTAGAAATTTAGATAATCAAGTAGTAGGCGAAGTTTCTCTTGCTGAAGATATTTATGGACAGGTTATTAGGCCTGACATACTTCACAGTGTAGTTAACTGGCAGAGAGCTAGGAAACAAGCTGGTACACATAAAACAAAGGGTTTAGACGAAGTATCAGGCACAGGTAAAAAGCCTTACAAACAAAAAGGTACTGGTAACGCTCGTTTAGGTACTTTAAGAGCACCTCAATGCCGTGGTGGTGCTACAATATTTGGACCACAAGTACGTTCTCATGCATTTGAGCTGCCTAAAAAAATTAGAAAGCTG
Organism: uncultured Rickettsiales bacterium; assembly: GCA_964627795.1. Lineage (GTDB taxonomy): Bacteria > Pseudomonadota > Alphaproteobacteria > Rickettsiales > CANDYO01 > CANDYO01. Next base: position 1,414 of record CAZVLF010000002.1, read on the forward strand.
GGTCTTAAAATAGCATTATCGAGCAAATTAGCTGAACAAAAGTTAGTTGTGATTGATAGAGCAGTTTTAAGTGAGCCAAAAACATCTTTATTAGACAAAAAACTAAAAGGATTCAACAACAGTTCTATTCTTCTTATAGGTGGCAACGATATAGATAATAATTTTAAACTTGCAGCTAAAAATTTAGTAAATATTGATGTGTTACCTACTATAGGTGCTAATGTTTATGATATATTAAAGCATGACATGTTAATTTTAACTACTGATGCTATAACTGCACTTGAGGAAAGGTTACAATAATGACTAAAGCTATCAACATAAATTATTACGATATAATTAGAAGACCTTTAATTACGGAGAAAGCTACAATTTGTGGTGAACAAGGAAAATTCTTCTTTGAAGTGGCTGATTCAGCTAATAAGACTCTTGTTAAAAAAGCTATTGAAGCCTTATTCAATGTTAAAGTTATTCAAGTTAATATTTCTAATACTTCAGGAAAGAAAAAATTCTTTAAAGGTCGTGAAGGTTTTAGAAGTGGGTATAAGAGAGCCATTGTTACTTTAGAGCGTGGCCAAACAATAGATATTACATCAGGGGTATAAGATGTCTTTAAAAACATTTAATCCAGTTACGCCGTCTCTCAGAGGAACAGTTATTCTTGATCGCTCTGAATTGTGGAAAGGCAAGCCAGTAAAAACATTAACTGTAGGAAAAAATTCTACAGGTGGAAGAAATAACCAAGGTAGAATCACTTCTTGGCATAAAGGTGGTGGTCATAAGCAGAAATACCGTCTTGTAGACTTTAAACGAAATAAATTTGGTGTTGAAGCAATTGTAGAAAGAATTGAATATGATCCAAATCGTACTGCATTTATTGCATTAATTAAGTATACAGATGGCAATTTATCATATATAGTAGCACCACAAAAACTTGCAGTGGGTGATAAAGTTATCTCTGGGCATGATGTGGACATCAAGCCTGGTAATGCTTTGCCACTTAGAAGTATACCTATTGGTACTATTATTCATAACGTTGAAATGAAACCTGGAAAAGGTGGGCAGCTTGCTAGATCTGCAGGTAGCTACATCCAGTTAGTAGGAAAAGATGTTGGGAAAGCACAATTAAGGTTGCGTTCTGGAGAATTACGTGTAGTATCTGTAGACTGTATGGCAAGTATAGGATCTGTGTCTAACCCTGACCAACAAAATATAAAAATTGGTAAAGCTGGGAGAAACAGATGGCTTGGTAAAAGACCTGTAGTTCGTGGTGTAGCGATGAACCCGATTGACCACCCACATGGTGGTGGTGAAGGTAAGACTTCAGGTGGTAGACACCCATGTACGCCTTGGGGTAAATCTACAAAAGGTAAAAAGACTCGTAAGAATAAGTTAACATCTAAATTTATTATTAGATCAAGACACGCAGAAAAAGGTAGAAGATAGGTAGACTATGGCTAGATCAATTTGGAAAGGTCCATTTGTTGATGGGTATTTGATAAAAAAAGTTACTAAGATAATTACGTCTGGTAAAAGAGAAGTTGTAAAGACTTGGTCAAGAAGATCCACCATTATTCCTATGTTTGTTGGAATAACCTTTAACGTGTATAATGGTAAAAAATTTATTCCAGTTACAGTCCGTGAAGAAATGGTTGGTCATAAGTTTGGTGAATTCTCACCAACAAGAACTTATAATGGCCATGGTGCTGATAAGAAAGCTAAGAAATAGTGGTGATTATGAAAACAAATAACAGTTTTGAAAATTTTAATATTGCTGCAGCTTCAGTTAATAACTTGAGGGTTAGTCCTCGCAAGTTAGGGCTTGTTGCTGGTTTAATCAGAAACATGCACGTTAATAATGCTTTAGTTCAATTATCTTTCTCTAAAAAAAGAATAGCTAATGACGTCCTTAAGTGTTTAAGATCTGCTGTTGCTAATGCGGAAAATAACCATAATATGGATATTGATAATTTGTTTGTTGCTGAAGTTCAGGTTGGGAAGGCTGTAGTTATGAAGCGCTTTAGACCAAGAGCAAGAGGTAGAGGTTACAGAATTAAAAAACCATTCAGTAACTTGTCAATAAAACTAGTTGAATTTAAGGAGAATTAGTTCATGGGCCAAAAAGTTAACGCCATAGGATTGCGTATAGGTATAAATCAAACAACCGAGTCTGTTTGGTATGCAGATAAGGAATATGCAAACCAGTTGCATGAAGACCTTAAAATCAGAAACTATGTAAAAAAGACTTTAGAACAGGCTTCGATTGCTCGTATTGAGATTGAAAGATTAGTTAAAAAAATGATCATTTCTATTCACACAGCTAAGCCAGGCGTTGTAATTGGAAAAAAAGGTGCTGATATTGAGAAAATAAAAGCTAATTTAAAGAAAATTTCTAATTGCGATATTCATTTAAATATAGTAGAAGTAAGAAAGCCTGAAACAAATGCAACCTTAATTGCAGAATCAATAGCTCAACAATTAGAAAAAAGAATTTCCTTCAGAAGAGCAATGAAGAAGGCTATGCAGTCAGCTTTAAGATATGGTGCACAAGGTATAAGAGTAAACTGCTCTGGAAGACTAGGTGGTGCAGAAATTGCAAGAACTGAGTGGTACAGAGAAGGCAGGGTTCCATTACATACTCTAAGAGCAAATATTGACTATGGTGTTGCAAAAGCTCATACAACATACGGTGTAATCGGTGTGAAGGTTTGGGTATATAAAGGTGATTCTTCTAAGAAAGAATTACTTGATGTAAAACGAATTTAAATTAGAGCAGGGGTTTTAACTAATGTTAGTTCCAAAGAAGACAAAATTTAGAAAGGCTCATAAAGGTCGTATACATGGATTTGCTAAAGCTGGTGTTTCACTTGCATTTGGTAATTATGGTTTGAAAGCGCTTGAGCCTGAAAGAGTAACAGCAAGACAAATTGAAGCTGCAAGAAGGGTTATTACACGTTTTATTAAAAGACAGGGTAAACTTTGGATTAAGATTTTCCCAGATGTGCCTGTTTCTGCAAAACCTGCTGAAGTTCGTATGGGTAAAGGTAAGGGTGCTCCTGAATATTGGGCTTGCAGAGTTAAGCCTGGCAAAATTCTTTTTGAATTAGATGGTGTTCCTGAAGAGATTGCAAGAGCAGCTTTTGAAAAAGGCGGTGCAAAACTTCCAATTAAGACAAGGTTTGTTAAGAGAATGTGGAGTTAATGATGAAATATAGTGAGATGAAGAACAAAAGTGTTGATGAATTGAAAGTTCTTCTTGGAAATTTTAAAAAGGAACTATTCAATTTACGTTTCCAAAGGGCTAATGGCACTTTAACAAGTACTGCAAGGTTTTCAGTTGTGAGAAAATCAATTGCTAAAGTTTTGACAGTTCTTAATTCTTCTAATAATGGAGGAAAATAATGCCTAAAAAAGTGTTACAAGGTCTAGTTGTAAGTTCTAAGGGTGATAAGTCTATAGTCGTTAAAGTAGAAAGACGTTATTCTCATCCTAAATATGGAAAAACAGTTAGTGTTTTCAAAAAATATGCAGCTCATGATCCAGAAAATCGTTTTAATGAAGGTGATATTGCTAAGATTATTGAATCTAGGCCTATCTCTAAAACGAAAAAATGGCATGTAGTTTACGAGTAATTAATTGCAGGATAGTCGAGGATAATGTCATGATTCAGATGCAAACAAGATTAGAAGTCGCAGATAATTCTGGTGCTAAACAAGTACAATGTATTAAAGTTCTTGGTGGTACTCATAGAACAATTGCGACAATTGGCGATATTATAGTTGTTTCAGTGAAATCAGCTGTGCCAAGAGGTAAAGTTAAGAAAGGTGAAAAATATCGTGCAGTTATAGTAAGAATTGCAAAAGAAGTTCGTCGTAACGATGGTAGCTATGTTAAGTTTGACGAAAATGCAGTTGTTTTAATTAACAAGCAAGGTGATACTGTTGGTACACGGGTATTTGGTCCAGTAAGTAGAGAATTGCGTGCTAAAAACTTTAGTAAAATAATTTCGTTAGCTCCAGAGGTATTATAATTATGGTAAAGTGTAAGTTAAGAAAAGGCGATGTAGTTGTAGTTATTACTGGAAAAGACAAAGGCAAACAAGGTGAAATTTTAAAAATGTTTCCATCTGAAGCGAGAGCTCTTGTTTCTGGTGTAAATATGGTGACAAAGCATCAAAAGGCAACCAGAACAGCAGAAGCTGGTATTGTTAGAAAAGAAGCAAAGATTCAAATTTCAAATCTTGCTTTTTTAGGAAGTGACGGTAAACCAACAAAGATTTCTTTCAAGATATTGGAAAACGGAAAAAAAGTTCGCGTTGCAAAAAGAACTGGCGAAATAATAGAAAATAAAAATTAGTCTAGGCTATAAGAGGATACGATGGATCGTTTTGAAACGTTATATAAGAATGTAGTAACAAAAAAACTCCAAGAAGAGTTTAATTACTCAAATAAAATGGAGCTACCAAAAATAGTAAAAGTTTGTATTAACATGGGTGTTGGTGAAGCTGTTAAAGACAGTAAAATAATCAATAACGCAGTTGCTGACTTAACATCTATTTCTGGTCAAAAGCCTGTTATTTGTTTAGCTAAAAAAGCTAATGCTGCATTTAAAACAAGAATAGGAATGCCAATTGGTTGTAAGGTTACCTTACGTGGAAAGCGTATGTATGAGTTCTTAGAGCGTTTAATTCTCGTAGCTTTGCCAAGATGTAGAGATTTAAGGCCATTTACTGTTAAAAATTGTGATGGAAGAGGGAATTTTTCTTTTGGGATAAAGGAACAAATCGTTTTTCCTGAGATCAACTATGATAAGATTGATGCAATCCGCGGTATGGATATTACAGTTGTTACTACAGCTAAAACTGACAAAGAAGCAAAAAGCTTGTTGTCAGGTATGAATTTTCCGTTTAACTAATAAACTATTAGGTATTTTATATGGCAAAGGTAAGTGCAATAGATAAAAATAAAAAAAGAATAGCTAAGGCAAAAAACGCCCATGCTAAAAGATCAAAATTAAAGGATGTTATTTACAACAAGAGTTTACCTTTAGAGGAAAGATTTGCAGCTATTCAAAAGCTTGCATCTTTGCCAAGAAATAGCTCTGCTGTTAGAGTAAGAAGAAGATGTGAAATAACTGGTAGACCAAGAGGAAATTATCGTTTCTTTGGTCTATGTCGAAATATGTTGCGTGAGCTAGCCTCATCTGGTAAATTGCCAGGCGTAATTAAAGCAAGTTGGTAAGTAGGAGATTTTAGATAATGTCGCATAGTGATCCTTTAGCAGATATGCTAACAAGAATTAGAAATGGCCAGGCAGCAAGACTTACAAATGTTGTTGCTCCATATTCTAATTTACATGTAGCTGTTTTACAGGTTCTTAAAGATGAAGGTTATGTCGCTTCATTTACAAAAGAAGAAGTTAGAAAAAATGTATACATGATAAATATCAGGCTTAAATATTTTCAAGATTCTGGAGTTATTAAGTCTATTACACGTGTTTCCAAACCTGGTAAGCGTGTTTATTATTCAATTGATGAATTAAAAGAAAACCAATACCGTAATGGCTTAGGAATTGTTATTCTTTCCACGCCAAAAGGTGTTATTTCTGATAAAAGTGCTCTTCACCATAATGTTGGTGGTGAAGTACTATGTAAAGTTTTCTAAGAGGTATTAAATATGTCACGTATTGGGAAACAACCTGTTGCCGTGCCTGCGGGAATTGATATTAATCTTACCGATGATGTAATTACTGTGTCAGGTAAATTAGGTAAATTATCTTATCCTTTTAATGGAAAGGTTGTTATTGAATATAATAAAGAAAGTTCTTCTATTGCAGTATCACCTAAAAGTGATGATAAAAAAGGACGCGCAATGTGGGGATTATCTCGTACATTGATTAATAATATGATCACTGGTGTTTCAAGCGGTTTTACTAAAACATTAGATGTTAATGGTGTAGGTTACAAGGCATCTATTGCTGGTAATATATTGACATTATATCTAGGTTATAGCCATGATATTAAATTTATAATACCGCAAGGAATTGAAATAAAATGTCCTAAGCCAACACAAATTGAAATATTTGGTTATGATAAACAACAAGTTGGTGAAGTTGCAGCACTTATTAGGTCACTTAGAAAGCCTGAACCATATAAAGGTAAAGGTATTAAGTATGCTGATGAGGTTATTGTACGTAAAGTTGGTAAGAAGAAGTAGGTGTTAAAATGAGTAGTTCATTAACAAAAAATAAAAGAAAAACTAAATTAGCAAGCAGAGTTCGTTATAAGCTAAAACAAAGACGTAATACTCGTCCACGTTTAAGTGTTTTTTGTTCTAACTGCCACATTTATGCTCAGATAATTGATGACACTAAAGGTGTTACCTTAGCAGCAGCTTCAACTTTAAGTGAAGAGTTGGCTAGTTTACCAAAAAGATCAAATAAAGAATCTGCAGCTAAAGTCGGTGAGCTTATTGCAAATAAAGCTAAAAAAGCTGGTATAGGTGAAGTAGTATTCGATCGTGGAAACAAGCTATATCATGGTAAGGTAAAAGCATTGGCGGACGCTGCTAGAGCAGTATTGTCATTCTAATCAGTAATTATATAGGTATAAAATGGCTTCAAATAATAATGACAATCTAAACAATGAATCAGAATACAAAGAAGTTCTTGTTTCTGTAAGAAGAGTTGCAAAAGTTGTTAAAGGTGGTAGAAGATTTGGTTTTTCTGTAGTAGTAGTAGCTGGTAACACCAAAGGACTTGTTGGATATGGACTTGGTAAAGCTAAAGAAGTTATGGAAGCAAAAGCAAAAGCATCACAGGCTGCTAAAAAATCACTTATGAGAGTTTCTCTAAAAGAAAATAGAACTATTCATCATGATGTTATAGGGCATTCAGGTGCTGGTAGAGTTCTATTAAGATCAGCTCCTGCAGGTACTGGTATTATTGCTGGTGGTGCAATGCGTGCTGTTTTTGAGATGCTAGGTGTTCATGATGTTGTTGCAAAATCATTAGGTTCATCAAATGTTCATAATATGGTTGGTGCAACTTTTGATGCCTTAAAAAACTTGTCGTCTCCTAAATTGATTGCTGAAAGAAGAGGAAAAAAAATTAGTGATGTATTTGCTAATCGTAAGGGTAAATCAGAATCTAAGGAGGCCACTAATTAATTTTAAAATTAATTAAGGTAATATTATGACAAAAAAGAAAAAAACAGAAACTAATAAGCAGATTAAAATTACACAAATTGCAAGTCCAATTGGTAGAGAAGAATCTCAAAGAAAAACACTTATTGGATTAGGTCTTAATAAAATTGGTCGTTCTCGTGTTTATCCTGAAACACCAGATATAATGGGTATGGTTAGAAAAGTCAGCCATTTGCTAAAAGTAGAAAATTCATAAAGGTAGTAATATGAGATTAAATACATTATTTTCTGCACCTGGTGCAAAGCATAATTCCAAACGTTTAGGAAGAGGTACAGGTTCTGGCCTTGGCAAAACTGCTGGTAAAGGACATAAAGGTCAAAGAGCAAGATCTGGTATTGCAATTAAAGCTTTTGAAGGTGGTCAAATGCCTATTATCAAAAGATTACCAAAAAGAGGTTTTAACTCATTAAACAGAGTTGAAATGAACACTATTAATACTGGTGAACTAGACAGCTTCATTAAAGATGGTAGACTAGACCAAAATAAAATCACTAAAGATGATTTAATTGCACTAGGTATCATTAAAAAATTCTATTTGCCATTAAAGCTTCTAGCAAAAGGTGAATTTACTTTTAAGACTACAATAGAAGTTGATTTTGCTTCAGCTAGAGCAATTGAGCAAGTTGCTAAAGCAGGTGGTAACGTTGTTTTATATTCTTCAGTACAGGAATAGTTTCCTGTACTAAAGTTTTATTCATATTTTCATAATCTAGGTCAAAAAATATGTCAAAGTTATCTAAAAGTAAATCTCCTAATCTTTCATCAATTGTAAAGGATTCTGGTTTAAAAGATAAAATCTTATTCACATTATTTGCTTTGATAGTTTTTCGACTTGGATCTTTTATACCAATACCTGGTATTGATTCAACAGTTCTTGCTGAAATTACTCAACAAAATGCTGGCGGTGTTTTAGGAATGTTTAATATGCTTTCTGGTGGTTCGCTAGGAAGAATGACTATTTTTGCACTGTCTATAACTCCTTATATTACAGCCTCTATTATAATTCAAATTCTTTCTGTAATACATAAGCCCTTAGAACAACTAAAGAAAGAAGGTGAGCAAGGAAGAAAAAAGGTAAATCAATATACTCGTTATGCAACTATATTGTTATCAATATTCCAAGGTTATGGTATTGCTGTAGGGCTAGAAAGTATGTCAACTAATGCAGGTCCTGCTGTAGCAGATCCTGGCTTATTTTTTAGAGTAATGGCTGTTTCTACTTTAACTGGTGGTACTTGTTTTTTGATGTGGCTTGGAGAGCAAATTTCAGCTAGAGGAATTGGTAATGGTACTTCTTTAATAATTTTTACTGGTATAGTTGCAGGGCTTCCAAATGCTCTAGCAGTTTTATTTGATTTAGGCAGAACAGGCGCTGTTTCTATATTATTTGTTTTTACTTTAATATTTATCACTGTTGGTCTTATATATTTAATTGTATTTGTTGAAAGGTCTCATAACAGAATACCTGTTCAGTATCCTCGTCGCCAAGTTGGAAATAAGATCTATGAAGGTGATGTTAGTCACATGCCAATAAAAATAAATACATCTGGAGTAATTCCTCCGATTTTTGCGAGCTCTATACTTTTATTTCCACTAACTATAGTTAATTTTACGAAATCTTCAATTGATAGTGAGCCAGGTATACTTGAATCTATTGTTTCTTACTTAAGACATGGAGAGCCTTTATATTTATTTTTATACGTAGCTTTAATTGTTTTCTTCTCATTTTTTTATACGGCTATAGTATTTAATCCAGAGGAAACGGCTGAAAACTTAAAAAAATATGGTGGTTTCATTCCTGGGAGAAGACCAGGTAATCACACAGCTTCATATTTTGACTATATCTTAACAAGAATGACTGTACTTGGATCTATTTATTTGTCTTTTATATGTGTATTACCTGAAGTATTGATAGCAAAATATAAAGTTCCTTTTTATTTAGGAGGCACGAGTATTTTAATTGTCGTTAATGTAGTTATGGATACGGTTGCTCAAGTCCAAACCCATATGTTTAGCAGACAATATCAAGGATTGCTAAAGAAGTTTAATAAAGCTAGGTAAGCTATGAAAAATATCATATTTTTAGGCGCACCTGGATGTGGTAAAGGGACTCAAGCTAATATAATTACAAAAAAATTAGATTTTGTTACTATATCAACCGGCAATTTGCTAAGAAATATAGCAAAAAAAAATGATGAGTTTTCAATTAAAGTTAGGAAAATTCTAGATTCAGGAAAGTTAGTTAGTGATGAAATTGTTACTAAGCTAATCGAAGAATTTTATACACAAAATATTGATGTTTCTGGATGTATTTTAGATGGTTATCCTAGAAATTTACAACAGGCTTCTTTGTTAGATAATATTTTAAGTAAATATTATCTTAGAGTTGATAAAGTTATATATTTTGATATAGATAATTCTATATTGGTTAAAAGAATTTCAGGACGTTTTTCCTGTGCTTCGTGTGGTGCTATTTATAATAAATTTTTTGGTAGTACAAAGCAAGAAGGCGTATGCGATATTTGTAAAGCATCTGAGTTTGTTCATCGTGCGGATGATGATGAAGATGTTGTGTTAGAACGTTTAAAAGTATATAGGCTGGATACTGAGCCACTTTTGAATTTTTACAAAGAAAATTTAGTATATGTTAAAGCTGATGCAGATGTTGAATCTGTTACCAGCACTATACTAAAAAATATTGAGATACTTTAAAGTTGCATTTAAAGTATTTTTAACTATTTTTTGCAAATTTGTTGTAAAAAGCAATATCAACTATTGACTAAATTGAAAAAAAATTTATCATACAAGTCTTTACTTATAGATATTCTTTTCACAACTTTGATAAGTTAGAATAAATATTAATTATATTAGGAGATAAAGCTGTGGTTCGTGTAGCAGGCGTTAATATACCTGATAATAAGCGTTTAGTTATAGCGCTTACATATGTATATGGAATTGGTCGTTCAACTGCATCTGAAGTTTGTCAAAAACTTGGTGTTAGTGAAGATATAAGACCAAACACTCTGGATAATAACCAGATTGTAAAATTACGTGAAATTCTAGACAAAGAGTATGTTCTAGAAAGTGAGCGTAAAAGAGTGGTAATGAATAATATTAAAATGAAAATGGACCTTGGTCTTTATGAGGGTTTGCGTCATAGAAGAGGCTTGCCTGTGAGAGGCCAAAGAACAAGAACCAATGCCAGAACCAGAAAAGGTAAGGCTAAAACTGTAGCTAATAAGAAGAAATAGGTTAAATATGTCTAAAGTAGAGGCTAAAACTATAAAGAAAAAAGCAAGAAAAAATATAGTAGTTGGTGTTGCACATATTAAGGCAACATTCAATAATACTATCATTACCATTGCAGATCTTAAGGGAAACACTATCTCATGGTCTTCTGCTGGTATGCATGGGTTTACAGGTGCTAAAAAAGCTACTCCTCACGCAGCTCAAGTTGTAGCTGATCATGCTGCAGGAATAGCAAAAGAGCACGGATTAAGAACTGTATCTGTTAAGGTTACTGGTCCTGGAAATGGAAGGGAGTCAGCTTTAAGAGCTTTAGGTACACATTTTGCTGTAGCCTCAATTAAGGATATAACACCTGTTGCCCATAACGGATGCCGTCCTCCGAAGCGCAGAAGAGTATAATTTAAAAATAATTGATAATTAAGGGAAGTTCATTATGGTACAACTATCCAAGAATTGGAACGAATTAATTAAACCTTCCAAGCTTTTAGTGAAATCAGATCAGCCAAATATAGCTGAAATTATTGTTGATCCACTAGAGCCTGGTTTTGGTTTAACTTTGGGTAATGCTTTAAGAAGAGTTCTTTTATCTTCTCTTCAGGGTGCAGCCATTACTGCAATTAATATCGATGGTGTTGTTCATGAGTTTTCCTCTATTCCAGGGGTTAAAGAAGATATCACAGATTTAATCTTAAACCTTAAGAAAGTTATAGTGCGCATGGATGTTTCTGAGCGTAGAAAACTATCTCTTAGTGTAACAGGACCATGTGTTGTTACAGCTGGTATGATTGAAACTGGACATGATGTAGAAATTCTTAACAAAGATCACGTTCTTTGCACTTTATCTGATAGCGCCTCGCTAAATATTGAATTAACTTGTCAGACAGGAAAAGGATATGCACCTGCATATACTATGAGAAAACAAGATGATCCAATTGGTTTAATACCTATTGATGCTTTATTTTCTCCTGTTAAAAAGGCTTTTTATAAAGTAGAAAATACTAGGGTTGGTCAAGTTACTGATTATGATAAGCTTATATTTACATTGGAAACTGATGGTACAATTACACCAGAGTTAGCTATAGGGCTTGCAGCAAGAATTATTCAAGACCAAATGCAATTATTTATTGCATTTGAAGATTCAAAAGAAGAGAAAAATTTTGATATTGAAGAACTTAAGTTTGATCCAAATCTTCTTAGAAAAGTTGATGAGCTTGAGCTTTCAGTTCGTTCACAAAACTGTCTTAAAAACGATAATATTGTTTATATAGGTGATCTCGTTATTAAATCAGAAAGTGAAATGCTTAAGACTCCTAATTTTGGTCGTAAGTCATTAAACGAAATAAAAGAAGTTTTAGGTAGCATGAATTTAGGTTTCGGTATGAATATTCCTGAATGGCCACCAGAAAAAATTGAAGAACTTGCAAAAAAATATGAAAACCCATATTAATAGGTTATGAATTATGAGACATGGTATTAAATCAAAAAAATTAAACAGAACTAGCAGCCATCGTAAATCGATGATTGCTAATATGGCATCTTCACTTGTTCTACATGAGCAAATTTCAACTACATTGCCTAAAGCAAAGCTTATACGCCCTGTTGTTGAAAAGTTAGTTACAATAGCTAGAAAGCCTAATCTTGCAGCTAGAAGAAAATTATTGTCTATGTTAAGATCTGAAGTAGCTGTTAATAAACTTATTGATATTCTTGGTTCAAGATATTCATCACGTAATGGTGGGTATTTAAGAATTATGAAAGCAGGTTTTAGATATGGTGATATGGCGCCTATGGCAGTAATTGAGTTTGTTGATCGTGATGTTAATGCTAAAGGTCAAAATTACGGACAAGCTAATACTGAACAAGCAGCTTAAATATAAAATATAGAATTTTTAAAAGCCACCTTATGGTGGCTTTTTTTATTTATGATTTTAGGGAGTAATTATGTTATTTTTAAGTTCTAAAACTTCAAAGTTTTTTCAGCCAGCTTTACAGTTAACAAAATTATTTTATCATACGGCTAAAGAGACAACTAAACACATACCCTCTATTACTATCCAGGTTATTGAAAATACTGGTTCACTTGTTAGGACCACTGCTAAAATAGTGGAGTTTCCAGAAAGAATTATGAGCCCTCTAGGAATGGCACCTAAAATCTCGGTTGAAATTTCTAAGTTGATGTCTGAGCTTTTTCCTGATAAATCTATAACTACTGTAGAATTATCTGGAAGAGATGCAACAAATGACCTATTTAATCAATATCCTTCGGAATAAATTAACCATACTTATATTAGTTTGTTCCTTTAACTCTTTTGCAAGTAATTGTGATATAAGAGGAGGAGTAACTGGTTACACTTTAGCATTAACTTGGTTACCAGGCTTTTGTAAAACTAATAAATTTCATGAATGTAATGAAGCTGAAAAATATCGCTATTTTAATCTTCATGGGTTGTGGCCAGAAAAAGAAGGGTGTGGTGATGATTTTGGATATTGTGGAAAGGTAAAAGAACCCACTAACAAATGCAATTATCCTGAAATTAATATCTCTTCTGATACCTATCATCAGCTTAAATATGTAATGCCAAATGCAAAACATAATGGATGTTTAGCCAAACATGAGTGGTGGAAACATGGAACTTGTTCTGTTTTTGATGTTGAACAATATTATCGTATTTCAATTAAATACGTAGAAGAATTTAATCAAAATAAGTTCTTCCAACAGTTTATAAAAAATAATATTGGAAAGCTCATTGATAAGGAAGAATTATATCGATATTTTGATGCCTCATACGGAACAAATGCTCATAAATCTCTCCAACTAGTTTGTGATGAAGGTAATCTAACAGAAATTAGAGTTGCCTTACCATCAGAAATTAGAGATGGAAGGATTGAACTTAGAAGAATTATTGGTAAAGCTTTTATTGCTAAACAAACTAATTGTGGCGTCAGTTTTTATATAGCTAACTAGCAAATTTATATTTTAAATTACATTCAAGTAAATTATCAAATTATTTTCATATTGATGATATGGATTTTGGATTTAAAATATAAAACTATTAATGAGTTTAAGGTTTATTTTAGCTTATTAAATAAGCAATAATGTAACTAATTCAATAACCAGTTTTAAATATATTATTTTTTGTTGTAAGCTACACATCAATAATCAATAACTATTGGCCATTGGAATCGATTTTAATATTCCGTATTATAGTAAAGCATAGAAATATTTTCATAGTTATTAATTTCAGAACTAAATAATTGCTCATAAGTCTCTGCAAGTAAATCTTGTATGTATTTGTACTGAGCTTTATGTAATTTTTCTAATTTGCCTGAATTATATTCAGCTATGATATTGAAAACTTTATTTGCAAAACCTACTATAGCGGTGCTAGTGACTATTGCTTTAAATATGTCGGCTTGTTCACCAGTAACTGACTTAGAGGTCAGTTGCGGTAATAGCATAGATACAATTCCATTTACAGCTGCTTCTAAGTGGTTTCCTTTACCAACGCTATAAGCTGCATTTAAGGTTCCTATGAATGCAGAAGCCAAGATATTTCCATTTAGCGCAGCAACGGTGTAGCTAACCGAAGAAGCGGCTTTAAAGAGATTGTCTCTTGTTGGAATATAAGCTGCATATGCAGAATCAATAACAATATTAATAATTGGAATAGTTGTTATAGCTCTATCTAATAGGCCACTATAAGGTAAGAAAGATGTATCAGCATTAGGAATATCTTTTGTCTCTTCTAAGCGTATAGTCTTTTGTGCTTGAATATTTACAGGTTCAAAGAGAGTTTTGACCATTTTTTTACTACCGATTTCTTTTACTTCATCAATGAGAACTTCAGTTACATCTTTATCATTTAGTAATTCCAAGAGCTGATCTAATTTTATATCATTATTTAGAGCTGCTGTTGTAAAAAGTGATTCTTGAATCTTAGGTATATTAATATTTGAATTGTTATAGATTGTTTCTGTATGAAGATAAACATCCATGTTATTAGCTTTTAGAGTTTCAGCTGATGCGCTTTCTGTGCCGATCGAGTTTTGATAATTTAAACCTGAACTTACTTGTTGAGTAAGTGATTTTTCTGATGATAAACTTCTGGATGCATATTCTGAGGCACCATCATTTTCTTCTAAGAATTTTATTTTTCTTTTTCCCAAAATACTATCTTTAGATTCTAGCGAAAGGAACCTGTCTTTATAAAAAATTAGTTGAAATAGATTGTTACTGTTGTAAGCTCCAATATCATACCCTTCGCTTTCTTTGCCAACAAAAAACACTTTGAATTTACATTTATAATATTCGGATATTGCTTCTAGTAATTTAGTAATTTTGTCCTGTTCACTTAAATGCTGGTAATTAGTAAAATTTCGGTTTTGATTCGTATATTGACTGATTTCGGTTTGAATATCATTTATTGATTTCTTTAATTGCTTTGCTAAAAATGGTAAAATATTTTTCCAAGACAATTTAAGTTTTGGAATAATTTCAGGTATTCTTTTCACTATGAAGTTCTGTCTGGTTAGCAATTTCGCAAGATCTAAACCTGTTGGTATTTTCATTTTTGAAGAAAATAGAAGTGGTGCTGTAGCTCCTGCTGAAATTAGAATATTTAAATCTTCAAAGGACAGGAATGAAACTACCTCTTGAGAGATAAAATCCCATTTATCGGTCTCTCCAAAAAATTTTCTTACTATTTGATAATTGTTTTTATTAGGGCTTGTAAAAAAAGCACCAACTTTTAGCAAGGTTTCTTCAGATTTTGTTATGTGAACAAGATCATCGTATTTTTTGCCATTTTTTATTGTTGATTTAATTCCTGCAATGGATTTAAGCGCAACTTCACCTTTTTCTCGGTGTAGAGAAATGTTATCTTCAAGTTTCTTAAGAATTTGATTGTCTTTTAAAAACTTCCTAGCATTAGCATAATTGCAAATTGCACCATTTTGGATTAATTTTTTTGTCATGTATAATTTCAGTTTTACTGGATCTATAAGACTACCATCAAATAGTCTAATCCCTAGTGGATTTACCGCGGTTAACCCAATAACCTGATCTAAGAATGTAAGCTTTAAAATAGGATTTACCCTGGTTAACCCCCATTTAATATCAATTAAATACTGTAATATTTGTAAATTATATCCTTCTAAAGCTATTTTTTCAAATATTCCATATTTACCATTTCTATCTTTGGTTACTTCAATTAAAAATTTCATTATATCCAATCGTTCATAAAGGGAGAAATCCAATATGTAATTATGATGGGATGCAACTTCTATAGGCAATCTACTAAATCCATCAACTTCAGCAGGGTCGTCTATGCTAAATTCAAATTTATTGACTAAAAGCTTTACAGACCAAGATAATTTATTTTTAATAGCATAAATTAACAATTCTTCGTTTTTAGGAAGTTTCGGGTTAGAATTACGATCTCTTTGAAGAGCTCTATAAAGAAAACCTATAATATTTTCTTGTCCTTCTCTATTTTGAAAGCTTTTTATTGCAACATGAATAGGATAAAGTCCTTGGTTATCTTTAGTGTTAAGGTTATATTTCTTTTTGTCCAACAAATTTAAGATGTGATAACTTCTGGGTGAGAGAGCGGCTATATGAGCAAGACTTTGTCCATTAATTTTTGGAGCCGTTTGAGAGTTTTTTACCATATGCTCATGTAAAAACTCAAAAACCTCATAATTTCCATTTTTAACAGCTAAATGAATTGGATAATATCCTTCATATTCATGAAAATATTCATTAGATCTGTATGGTTTGTAGAGAATATGTCCTTTATCTAAAAGATACTTTAGAACTTTAACGCCATTAGGAATTTTAGTTGCAAGGTAGGCAAGATTTTCGCTGGGAAAGTGTGGTATACTGTGAGAATTTTCTAACAAATAATCAAACAATATACTAAAACAATTTATTTTTTTAAGATTTGTAGTATAATAAATTGGATATAATCCTTTACTATCTGGTTGATTCAGATCATATCCCCGCTCTTTAAGATAATTTAAGAAATCAACGGAATAATCTTTCTCACTCTTAGGATTATCTCTTAAAACTATAAAATGAACAATTGTTTTACCTTCGATTAATGAAATTCCATCAGTTGATAATTTTGATTGCTCAAATAAATTCTCAAATGATTTAATATGACCTTCACTTGCAGCATAATGAATAGGATAGTATCCTTCATTATCTGGCTGGTGCAAATCATAACCTTATTCTGTGAGATAATTTAAGATAGCAGCATTATTCTTTTTACTTTTAGCTGCAATATGAGCAAGATTTTGTGGTATTTCCTTCGAATTATCTTTTAAATACTCAAATAATAGTTTAAAAGCATCAAAATGCCCTTCATAGGCAGCTTGATCAATTGGGTATATACCTGAATTATCTTGTTCATGAACGTCAATATCATGGTCAATTAAAAAATTTAAAATATCTATATTTCCTGAAAAAGCTGCTATACGAGGAAACGTATATTCTTTTTTAGAAAATATATTAGATTTTGGCGGGAGATATTCATAAAGTAATTCAAAAACATCAAAATGTCCTTTAAATGCAGCATCCTCAATTGCATAATCAAAACATTCATTCCAACAAAAATCTTTTAAATTATAACTAATTTCAGAAGCATCATTCGGTTCATTTGGATCAAATCCTTCTTTAATTAGAATTTCCACAATATTTTTCTGCCCATGGCGAGCTGCATATTGTAATATATTGTAAAAATCAATTTTTGGTGTTAATTTCCAAGAATTCTTTTTAAAATATTCTACTACAAATCTAAATGTTTCATAACAATTAAATCTTATTGCACAACTAAGTAAGTTCTCATCTTGATGTTCAGGTATTATAACTCCTTTTTCAGTAAGATATTTTATAGCTTCAATATCATTATAAAATATTGATATTTTCATAAAAAGCTCATATAATTTCTCATCACGTAGCTTATAAAAAGAATCCTCATTTAGCATATATTCAGAAAAATAATCATGAGCAAGTCTTCTTTTTGCTGATTCAGTTAACAGGCGATGAAACTCAATTAAATCTTGCTGCTCAATAGCATTAATTATATCTTGATTTTTTTTCATTGTATAAAATTTCTAAAAATTAAATTATGCACATATAATATATTAACGAATTAATAAATCAAGCTAGATTTAATAACCACTAATATTACTTCTTCTTTAACATTAAAATTTGCATAAGCCTAAAAAAATACTTAAAAAGCTATTTTTAACTGTCATACCCTTTAACTATTCTAAAAGAAAAATAAAATCTTTATTTATCGTATATTGTTTACTAAGTTTTATTTAAGTATTAAATTCTTTATTATCAAATTTTTTGATGGGTGTCATTTATATTAGTAAAAAAGAGAGTTTGAAAATTTTTATAATTACAATATGAGTAATGAAGATTTTTAAAATCTAACCTACGATATATTGTTTTTTCCTATTTTAGGATACAAAATTTTATAAATAAATGAGATTTGTTCGTTTCATTTATTATTAATTAGTTTATTCATTTAATGGCTAACAAATCAATTATGATTTATAAATATATGTTGGTTATAACTCTCCAATTACACGTTGAATAGAAAAATATTGTGGCTAAGAACATGTATAATCATTTTTAGGTAGCATGAGTGATAATGAATGATCTTATTCTAAATCAATACTTATTCTTATAAATATTTTACTAAACTATTTATAATATTTATCTTTATTATGTAAGTTTTCTGAATGATCTACACATAAAGTCACTGCAGCATCGCCAGTTATGCTTATAGTAGTTCGCATCATATCAACAATTCTATCAATACCTGCAATAAGAGCAATACCATCAATTGGTAGACCAATTGAGCCAAGAACCATTGGCAACATTATTATGGTTCCTCCTGGTATTCCTGCTCCACCAATTGAGCCTATAGTTCCCATAAATATTATTAAAGCATAATCACTAAACCCAAGAACTTTTCCTGCTGCTTGAGCAAAAAATAAGGTACAAATAGTAATATAAATAGCTATACCATTCATATTAATAGATGCGCCTAATGGAAGCACAAAAGAAGAGCTAAATTCAGAAATGCCGAGTTTTTCTTGAGAGACTTTTATTGTGGTTGGAAGGGAAGCCTTGCTGCTGCTAGTAGAAAAAGCAATGGCTTGATATTCTAAGCTTTTCTTAAAAAATGGTTTTGGGGATAGGCCAGTAAAAACATAGATCATTAAACCGTAAAATAAATATTGAATTGAAAAGGCTAGATAGGCACAGATAATAAGTTCAATTAAAGTTAATAAAACATCTGTTCCTTGGGTTCCAACTACCCAAGCCGTTAAAGACATAGCAGCCAGAGGAGACAATTGAATTATAATATGAACCATTTTGAAAACTATGCTTGAAGCTAGCTGAACAATCTCGTTTACTTTACGAGATGATGATTTTTCTAATTGATTAATGGTTATTCCTGTAAATAAAGCAAAGAATACCACTTGCAGTATAGAGCCTTGGGCCATTGCTCCAATCGCATTATCAGGAACTATATCAAGTAAGCTTTGAATTATTTTATTTATACTTGATATCTCAGGGATTTGCTCATAGTTACTAGCAAAATTAAGAGTTACCTTGCTTCCAGGTTTTAAAATATTAGCTATACCTAGCCCTAAAAATACTGCAAAAATTGTGGTGCCTATATATGCAAGTGAAGCTTTAAAACCAACGCGGCCTAACGCTTTACTATTTGTTGTGCTTGTAATTCCAGCAACAATAGCAAAAAATATTAGAGGAACTATAATCATTTTAATCAAACGAATAAATAGGTCACCTAATGGTTTAATAAAAATCACATATTCTTTAAGAGTAAGCCCTAATAAAACCCCTAAAGCTAATCCAATAAGAACCTTTTTCCATAACGCCATATGATTTTATCCTCATAAAAATAATTTTTGTATATTAATGATTTTAATTGCTTACGGCAATAGCTTTATTGTTGGTGAGTATCAACTTCTTCACCTCTTGGATCAAGCTCGGCAACTACCGGAGTGGTATGAACAGCAACCACAAAGTGATTATGATGAGTGGTTTTTTCTTTTTTTATAGTTTTATAAATTAGAAATAATAACAACCAAGTGGTAATAATACTAAAATAAAGAGTAAGCCCTTTTGCTCCAAAAAATTTCATGAAGGGAGGCGCACATATAGGCCCTACAATAGATCCCACACCCTCAATCATAGATAAACTTTGAGTGGCTGAGACAATATGTGAGCTTTTAAGGCTATCACATACCATGCTTAAAGCTACTGGGTAGAAGGTGAAAGCCATTCCACCAAAAAGGAAATATATTACAGTAAGTTCTTTAAAAGATAGGTCTTGATATCCAGCTATAATAATGGTTAACGATAACAAAATTAAAACACTACAGACTAAAATAAGAACTTTTCTGCGATCAAAATTATCTGATAATAGTCCAATTGGATATTGTAAAATCATTCCACCTAAAATAGTTACAAACATCAAATATGCGGTTTGGTCTGAATGATTGGTAACTTGTTTAAATAAAAGAGGAAGCAAACTATATGTTGCACTTAAGATTAATCCACTGACCAAACATGTCCAAATACTTCCAGAAGCAAATTTTGCTAAATTTTTAATGCTAATCATTTCTATATCATGATCTTGATATTTGGTAATTTTATTGTTTGATAATGCAACTGGTATAATTGATAACGACAATAAGATAGTTACCACAATAAAAGGAATAGTGCTGGTTACATTGTAGTTATCAAGTAATAACTGACCAAAGGCTTGGGCTGATAAAACAGCAACCATATATAAAGCTAAAATTACTCCTCGATTTTTATTGGTGCTACATTCTAATAGCCAACTCTCAATTGTTATATAAAAGCCCGCAAGAGAAATCCCTGATAAAAATCTCAATATAAACCATACAAATATATTATCCGTGATGGCATGGATAAGACAAACACAGTTAAATAAACCGATGAAACTGGCAAATACCCGAAGATGACCCATCTTTACAATAAATTTGGCAATTTGAAGTGCGCCAAAAACTAAACCTATGTAATATGCAGAGGCAACAATACCAATTGCAAGCTCGCTATGCCCTAAATCACCCATCCTAATTGAAATGAAACTATTTAAATATCCATTACCGAGCATAAATAATGCAGTTGAAAGGAGAGGAGCGATAATAGGACTAAATGTTAGCATATTTTAATGTCTTAATAAATAGTTGTTCTTTTGAAATTTGAAATTCCTTATCATACCAAATTTTTTCTGCTTCTAGAAGCATCTTACCGATCATTGTGCCAGAAGTAAAATTATGTTGCAATAAATCTCTTCCTGAAATGGGCAATTCTTTTAAATCTAATGAAAATAACTTCTTCAAATCAGTTGTCAATGAATTATTATTAAAAATGACACCTTTATTTACAATGTTGTAATATACTACTTCTTTAAAGAAGAGTTTATATATACGCAAAACCTGTTTTAATTGTTTATATTCCCAAGAAGGAATATCGCTTTTGCTAATTAAAGATAGTAATTCCTTTTCTTCTTTTGTAAAAGAGAGGTCTTCGGTTTTTAAGCCAAGTATAGCAGCATATAATATAGGAAGAGGTTTATAGCCAAAATCCTCTACTACTTGGTTTAAGTGTTGAATTTTATTTGCTAGTCCCTCTATCTTAAAAAGATTTTTTAAAGATTTTTCCATATAAATAAGAATATTATGAACATTAGGTGAGGTGAAAATTTTAAAGAGTTCTGACTTTATTCTTTCTTTTGATAGATTTTTTAAATTAGAGGAATATTTTATCGATGCCTCTAAACCTTCTATATTTATATTTTTAGCAAAATAACTAGAAAAACGAAAAAATCTTAATATTCTTAAATAATCTTCTTTGATTCTTTCTTCTGCGTTGCCAATAAATTTTACTATACAGTTATTAAGATCTTCTATTCCTCCAAAATAATCATAAAGATTTCCTTCACAATCAGAACTTATAGCGTTAATTGTAAAGTCTCTTCTAGAGGCGTCTTCTTTCCAGTTTTCCGTAAATTCAACTTTAGCATATCTGCCATCGCAGGAAATATCTTTTCTTAAAGTAGTTATTTCAATAACTTTAGAAGGAAAGATTACTGAAATAGTTCCAAATTCTTTGCCAACTATATGGTAATTTATTTGGTGCTGTTTTAATTTTTGTTCAATTTCATTAGGAAGAAGAGGGGTTGCTAGATCAATATCGTGAACTTCTCTTTTAGCTAAAATATCTCTAACACAGCCTCCAACAAAGCGAGCATCCCCTAAAATATGACAGAGTTTTATTGCTTCACTGAATTTATTAAGTTGGTTAGCTATATTCATGTTATTTTACGGTATAAAAGTTGAGAAAAAATCAGTGACTCTTTTTTTAACTTCTTCTGGGCTATCAAGCTGATTAACTTTAAATCTAAATTCTGCAGATGATGGAAGTCCTGAACTATACCAACCAATATGCTTTCTTGCCATTCTAACACCTGATTCTGGACCATAATGTTCAATCATATGATCATAATGTTCAATTATAGCATTTAGTTTTTCTTCTATAGATGGGTCAGGAAGCTTTTCTCCTGTGGCAAAAAAATGCATAACTTGGTTAATAAACCATGGCTTACCATATGCTCCACGTCCGATCATTACTCCATCTGCACCTGATTCTTCCTTGCATTTAACAGCGTCTTCAATGGAGTTAATATCTCCATTTGCAATTACAGGAATAGATACTGCATCTTTTACTTTCTTGATAAATTTCCAATCAGCTGTGCCATTATAAAGTTGGCATCTTGTGCGTCCATGAATGGTTATCATTTTAATACCTAGATCCTCAGCTATTTTAGCTAAACGAGGAGCATTTAAGCTATTATCATCCCAACCTTTTCTCATTTTTAAAGTAACAGGAACCTTAACTGCTTTAACTGTAGCTTCTAAAATCTTAGCTGCAAGTTTTTCATCTCTCATTAATGCAGACCCAGCATTTCCACCAACAACTTTTTTAACAGGACAACCAAAATTTATATCAATTATTGGAGCTCCAAGATCTTCATTAAGTTTTGCTGCTTCTGCCATAACTTCTGGCTCACATCCTGCTAGTTGAACGGATGTTGTATCTTCAAATTCTGAAATAGCGCATTTTTGAAGTGATTGCCTAGTTTGAATGATCATTGCTCGGCTAGCAATCATTTCTGAAACAACTAATCCAGCGCCAAATTTTTTCACCAAACGACGAAAAGGCATATCTGTTACCCCAGACATAGGAGCAAGAATTACTGGAGATTCAATTGTTATATCACCAATTTTTATAGTCATAATATTAATCTGTTAATAAAGCTTGTTGTCAAGTTAACAAAATTTTCTTTAAAATGCAATGTTTTTAAAAACCTAATCTTTTTTTAAAAGAAAGGCTTTTACTGTGTTTTTTAATAAGCAAGTTACAGTCATTGGTCCAGCACCGCCTGGAACTGGAGAGATAGCTTTAACATAAGGCAAGGCTGAGTTAAAATCTACATCACCAATGATTTTTTTATTCTGATCATAATTAATTCCAACATCAATAACTATAGATCCTTTCTTTAGCCATTCTCCTTTAATAGACTTTTCTTTTCCTATAGCAGCCACAACTATGTCTGCTTGAGAGCACAACTCAGGAAGGTTGTTCGTATAAGAATGAGCCATAGTAACTGTGCAGTTATTCTGAAGTAAGAGATATGACATAGGTTTTCCAACAATATTTGACCTACCTATAACTAAAGCATTTTTGCCTGCAATTTCTTCTACTACAGATTTAATTAAAACTAGGCATCCTTGAGGTGTGCAAGGAATAAAACAATCTTGACCTGTAATTAATTTGCCAAAATTTGTTGAAGTAAATCCATCAACATCTTTAAGAGGGTCAATTGTATTAATTATGTTGACTGTATTAATCTGCTTAGGCAATGGAAGTTGAACTAGAATACCATCTACTCTATAATCTTTATTAAGTTGATCAATAACTTTTATAAGATCTTTTTCTTTTATATTTTCGTCTAAATAATATTCAAAAGAATTTATTCCTATTTTTTTACAAGCTGCAATTTTATTCTTGATGTAAAGCTTGCTTGCAGGATTATTTCCTACTAATATAACAGCAAGCCCGGGTGACAATTTTTCTTTAATAATTGTTTCCTTTAGCTGTTCTCTTATATTATTAGCAATTGCTTTGCCATCAATAATTATTGCGCTCATCTAAGCTCCAACGCCTTTGGTAGTTGAGTGTTCAAAGTGAAGTAATTCACCAGGAAATACTAGAGAATAAATTGCATGGCAGGCGATTGCACATTCACTAAAACCAGTTAAGATAAGTTTCAATTTTCCAGGATAAGAACATATATCTCCCACGGCAAATATGCCTTCTACATTAGTTTCCATAGTAGCTGGATTAATGCTTAAATGTTTTTTATGGATATCTAGTCCCCAATTTTCAATTGGTCCTATATCCATGGCAAGCCCATAAAATGATAATAAGATATCAGTTTCAATTTCTTTAGAATTTTCTTCTAAATCTTTTACTATAACTTTTTCTAAAGTTCCATTTTCTCCAACTAACTCATCCAGCTGATAAGGAGTTATAATTTTAATTTTATTTGTTTTAGATAGTTCAAGAAGTTGTTGGTGGCTGTTTGGAGCACAACGAAATTTATCACGACGGTGAATTAAAGTTACATCAGCTATTTCAGAAAGGGATAAAGCCCAGTCTACTGCCGAGTCTCCTCCACCTGCTATAGTAATTTTTTTACCACGAAAATCTTCTTTGCGCTTTACCATGTAAAAAACGCTTTTTCCTTCATATTGCTCAAGGTTTAAAAGAGGAGGGCGGTTTGGGCCAAAAGCTCCAGCCCCAGCTGCAATAATAACTGCTTTTGCTTCAATTACGTTTCCTGCACTGGTTTCTAAAATAAAGTTTCCATCTTTTTTGCTTAAATGTTCAACTCTTTGATTTAAATGAAAGACTGGCTCAAAAGGTTCTATTTGCTGAACTAGATTTTCAATTAAATCTTTAGCTAAAATTTGAGGGAAAGCGGGAATATCATAAATAGGTTTTTCAGGGTATAAGCTTATGCATTGCCCTCCAACTGCTTCAAGTGTATCAATAACATGACATTTCATTTTTAGCATTCCAGCTTGAAATACTGAAAAAAGACCAACTGGCCCTGCTCCAATTATTGCTATATCTGTTTTAATCATAGTAATAAACCTTATAAAAATATTTGAGCAAGTTTACTCAAAACCAATCATTAAAATTTGTCAATAGAGTTTACATAAAAAAAATAAACTTACAAGTTTAAGCTTGCCTAGCCGCTCATTTCAATAAATATTTTTTATTTTTAGTATGGATAATTACTTTAAGCTTCTTGGCCAAATAATCTTTTAATATAACTTGCTATCTAATATATATAGAGTTTCACCAATAGTTGTAGTTTTTATCTCATTATGTTCAAAATAATACTGACTCAAATTTCCTTCATTCTCAGCGCTTAGAGCTTCTTCAACGGTGGGTTTCCCTGTTTTTAGGGCTTCTACTTGAGAATATTCTAGGAATTTTAAAGCTTCTTCGACAGTAACCTTTCCTGTTTTTAACGCCATAAATTGTAGGTGATTGTAATTGCTTGGGTAAAATATTGTATGTATAAAAGGCTTTATATACCTATCATGTTTGCTCAAGTAATTCTGATAAAAAGATATGCATCAAAAATAAAAAGCACTCCTGAAGCAATATTACTATATTTATAAATAACGCTTGGATGAAAAATAGGTAGAGAAATTTTTAATTTATCATCAAATGTTTCAAGAAAAGCTAAAATATTCTGGGCATTATCTATGCCATATTTAGCGGAAATCCATGAATATGCTGCTTCTTTATAATTAGGAGAGGTTGTTGAGAAATTGTTTCCAAAATCTGAGAACATTACTTCGAAGTTAGGAGATGGAGTGCTATATAAATATTTTACAAATAATTTTAAAGCTTGTGGTAATAAAGAAAACATATTTTATCATATAATGCTGAATAGACTTAGCCAATCTATAATATATTAATTATTTTGTCAATGAATATTGAAATGCATTAGCTTATTTGGATGATTAATTTATACAAATTTTATAAAATAGACATATTATGTTAAGTTAAGTGATATATCGTTTGGTGAATAGACATCAATTAATTCATTTTTACAAATGCCATTATCTTGCCACATAGAGCATGCATCATTCAATTGATTTATTATATCTTCTTCATCTATTAAGCTTTTAAAGTGATCTAGAGAAACCTGACATAATTCTTTACAAACGGGCTTATATTCTATATTAAAATCTACTTTTTCTTCGACGCATAAATTGGCTATTTTTTCTCCAAATGGTGGCATTATAAAATGCTTATTATATGGTAATTGGAGTAATAATTTTTGCTTCTCAAACTCAAATTTTATTAAATATCCATAATATAGTTCAAGATTAGTGATGTTAGAGGTGATAAATGGCTCTAATTGTTCTGAGGTAATATTGCTATTTGGAGACCATAGCTTAATAAATTGTGGATAATAATTTTTGCGCATTTCAATTATTTCATCTATTCTTGCTAAAATAGCTTGATTGCTTTGAGCTTGTTCTATATCTACAGGAAGTTCTAATAAAATGGTGCCAGTGCTTGGATCTTCAGTTTTCCACCTTATAGCATAGTCATCACCATAAACAGATTTCATAAAGTTGCTGACTATATATCTATCAGGATCATTTAAGTTAGCAGGACGATAAATTCTATCTGAGAATATGAATCCTCCGACAAATGAATAATCCCTTTTGATTAAAATTTCATCGGTATAAAAATTAGCAAGATGATGTGGTAAACCAGAGTCTCGGTATGTATTAATAGCCACTGATACGCAATTTTGGAAGTGATCTATATATTTATATAATCCATTACTAGCAGATTCATAAATTGAATTAACTGCCTGATAAACATCCTTAGCTTGTTTATTAGTTAAATATAAGTTCATGGTGTGAGTAGGTTTTTCTGTGGTTTGATTATTTGTTTTATCTACCATATATTTTAACAAATGGCCACTTGGGGAAAAATCGTAAATAAAGTCATGTTCTTTATTTTCATCGCATGTATTGCATTTAAGCTGAACTGATCCATGAATGTCTGTCATTTTTATTGAAAAAATATTATGATTTAATTCTTCAGAATTAGTAATTAAAGTGTGAGGAGCAAATTGCATTAGTTGAGCATGCAGTTCTGCAGGAAGGATATTTTCAACTAAAACTAAAGTACCATCTTCAAGTAAAAATCTACTTAATCCTTCGCTTTGAGCGATCACTAAATTGGCAAAATCAATTCTATTAGCTAGTTCTTGGTTAAGCTCGCCACTTTCTAATTGATAATAAAGGCGACTAGTAATGGGATCATTTTTTAAAGTATAGCTCATAATATTCTATAATATTAATTTTTTAATGATTATATAATATATTAATTATTTTTAATATGCAAGTAAAGATTTATTAAATATTGATTATATGGTTTGTTTTTAAAATTTTTAATTTGGGAATTAATTATTCAAATTGATTTAATAGTAATAGGCTTTCAATATTAGCAATTCTCTAAATTATATTTATATAATTATGTTTCATAGCCTTGATATCGATCCTCCAACAGTAGGAATAACTTTAGCTTTAATATCAATTGGTTTAGTTAAAAGATTTTAGCTAGTAAACTATTATATATTGCTTGAATCTAAGATTATACAGCAAGATGATATTGAAAATCAGCATAATTGCAAGCTTATTTAAGCTGGCTTTCTTTGTGATTGTTTAAATTAGAAACCTAAGGAATAAATTAATTATGAAATATAGTTATCTTAAAGAATTTTTAATATAAGTATATTATTTATTTTTTGTTAATAGTTTTTTAATTTTTTAAGTTTAGCATTAAACTGAATAATTAACAAAATTATAAAGGAGTTAAAATGAGTGAGTTTATACAATTGGGCTACCACCTAAAAGAGGAAATAGAGGCTTTATATAAGCAAGCTAAAATTGTTTTAGATAAAGATAATTCAGATGAAAAGGCGTACTTGGTTGGAAAATTAGAAAGTTTTCTTGGATTACCACGTTTTACCATTGGTGATTTAAATAACTTATATGCAATTTTTATTCAATATCTAAGATCCTCAAATAAAGAAACAAAAATAGAAATTTATCTTGCTGCAGAAGCAATAGCAAATAATATATTAGTTATGATGAATAACTATAAAATAGGTTACTCAAACTTATTTACCACTAATGGATTAAAGGATCACTTTTTTGGTGCATCATATAGTAATATAATTTCTCAAATTAAAGAAGAAGTTGCAAGCCATGGTTATAGTAGTCGTGCTAACCTTATAAGTGCTATTGCTAGATCATTAAATTCTGTAAAAGATAATTCTCTTAATAACATGATGATTGATTATTACTATGGGGGACTTTTGGGAGAAGAAATTCAGCCAAAAATGTCTTCTATTACAATTCCTGATAACAATGTGGATCAATATATATTAGCTTCCAATATATATAATGCATTAAGCAATGGTAAAACTTTATCTTATATTCCAACCGTGATTGAGCTATTAGAATTAGTTAATGATTCATATTTAAGCAGCAGTCAGATATTATCAAATTTAAAAAATTTTATAACTTCTAATATTATTCCTAATTCAAGTATTTATCTTTTATCTATTTTAATTGTTGCTTCTGTAACTAATTCGCAAGTTAATGATTTAGATGATTTGCAAGAAATAGTTTTAAACCATAAGTTATTGGTTTCTAAATTGATCCTAGATATGGAAGTTTCTGCTAAATCAGTTGATGAAATTAAATCAAATATTTTAGCTATGGATGAAAATTCTAATCAATATAAATTAGTTGTTGGAATATATAATTCTTTTAATGCTTTTGGAGAATCTGCTGTTTCAGGTGCTACTGATCTTATAAGCGCTATTTATAACGTTGAAGAAGCTGATAATTTAGTTGATATCCAAAGTAGTATATATAATTTAAATACTGATGAATTTAACAGCCATAAAGAACTTGCTTTAGCTATAGCAAGCATACTTGGCTCATTAGACACAAGCCTTTTGAAAAACTTAGCTCTAGATATGGCAGCTTCAGGTAATCAAGTAAGTACTATAACTAATAACTTACAATATGTTAATGGAGTAGCAAATCCTGCAAATATTGCTTATGAAGTATATAGAGCTTTTTATCTAGGAAGCCATTATTCGCAATTAGCATCAAGCATTGAAAATCATCTTTCTCTTACATCTACGGTAGCTCAAGATTTTGTTAGTTCAATTCAACAATTATCTGTAAGTAGTAATATCAATAATTATAGCGATTTAGCTTATTCTATAGCAAGCTTAATAGAGCCATATAGTTCTGATTTAGCAGCAGGTTTATTCACTGATCTAGAAAATATACCTATAAGCATAGATAAAACTAAAAATTATTTAGAATATATAAATGGACAATCAGCTTCAGATGTTGCAGCAAGTATGTATTATGCTTGGAGTACTTCATATTTATCCATGATGAAAGGAGCTCAGGCATTAGCAAGTGCACTCGAAGAAAATAATATTCATTCTAGCGATATAAGAGATTACTTTACCAATAATAATGTAATATCTCATAGATTTGATGAAACAGATAAATATGCGATTTCTACTTCTATTGCTAAATCAATAACTGGGAATGTTGATAATAGTAATCTTATCAATAGTTTATACCAAGATTTAGCTTATTCTAACCAAGAGCCATCAACTATAATTAATATCCTCAAGAATATCAATGGTGAAGATGAAATAGCAATAACTGCCAACTTATATCGTTCTCTTAATTTTCCTGAACTTTCAGGTGAAAGAGGAATGTTAGATTTGGCTAATGCAATCAAGGAATATCATGATTCTGATTATATCCAGAGCCTAAATAGTGTTTTAGGTGATACTGACGTTGCTCCTAAAGCAAAATACTTAAATAAATGCTTAAAAGAGGGAGATACATATAGTGTTGTTGGCTCAATCTTCTATAGATATGATGATTCAGCGAGCGGCAAAGCTTTAAGTGAAATGAAAGATCTTTATACAGTTACAGGCAGAGAATATGCAACCACCCAATGTTCTCAATATATGATAAATAATTATGTTTATGGATTATATTTAACCACAACAAAACCGGCTGGAGTAGTAGGTAACTCAGAACAAACTGGTTGCACAGAGCTATTATCACCTAGTGTTTTTATGGCTTATTGTGAATCAGTATTTACCGATATTGAAAATATTATTTAAAAATTTTAAAAGATAAAAATTAAAGGAGAATAAGATGACACCTATTATCCATCAAAAAACTGGATTTGAAATTAAAAAAGAAATAGCGGATGTCTATAAAAGAATTAAATATAAACTATCTTCAGATAATTCTGAAAAGTCTCTTAGCTTAAAAGATGCAATTGAAACTTATGTGGCTTCAAATAGGCCACATGTAAATAAACTTAATGAGCTAATTACCAAAATTTATACTTACCAAAATAGTTTAGATAAAGATATTTCAAAAGAAAAGTTTATTGCCGCTGAGGAATTATTAAATGTTATTAAAAATAGTCTTCACGCAATTAAACTTGGTAATGCTTATATTTCTAATACTGATGCTGCCAAGTATAATATTTTTGGAGGAAAATATGCTGAGATGGAGCATGTTATAAAAAATGATGTTCTTGATTTAGCAGATTTTAGCTATTCTGAGTTGTTTAAATTAATTATGAGGGATTATAACTCTGCTTCACAGCAAGATTTTCCTGACAATATGTTATTAGACTTTTATTCAGGTGGATTAACTAGCAGTGAAATAAAAGAAAATTTTTTAAATATTTCTCCTCAATATAACAAATATGGAGTTTCATCTCAAATCTATAACGCTATAAACAAGTTTAAAAATCTTTCTAATATTGAAGGTGCTAATTTATTGGTAGATAGAATAACTAGTCTTCTTCAAACAACTAATAGTAATGGAGATCAGTGGTCTATTTCTCACATTATTGCTGCATGGAAAAATATGATAAGTGGTTTTGCACAGAATGTTAATTATAATCAAGAAAAATTTCATGAAATTATTCCTTTGTTATTGATTGCCAATCTATATGATTCAGAAGAAATATATCAACATCAGGGACAATTAAATTTATTAGAGGGCTTTACTGATTTAATAACTTCTTTAACACTTGATATATATGATACTAAACTTTCACCATCAGAATTAGTTAGTCAAATTACTCTATTAGAGGATGATTACCCTAACCCTCAAGCCTTAGTAGCTGATTTATATAATAAAATTCAAAGTTCAAAATATTCTCGTATTACAGGTGAGTATGAGTTGATGAAGACATTGATTCCTTCTAATGTATATAATATTTACACTGAATCTTCAGATATACAAAGTTTATCTGATCGAGCAATTCAATATTGGCAAGATTATTTAGATAAACTATTGCCTGAAGAATATTCTTACCATGATTTAGCAAGTTTTGTATGTGCTGTTAGTTCAAGTGTAACCCCAGATCCAGAGCTTGTTAGAATGGTTGAAATGGATATGATTGGAACGGGTTATAGTGCAGGGGTAATTGCTAGCAATATATTTAATTATATGTTACCAGCGCAAAACCAAATCTTTTCAAATACTGCATCATTTACAAATTCTTATTTAAGGTTAGGTTATATACCTTACCTTACAATGGCAAATAATATATATAAGTCTTTTAGTTTAGGAACATATTACTTAAATTTAGCTTCTGCAGTAGAAAATTCACTCCAATTAACTTCAACACCAGTAGAAAATTTTGTTGATTCTATCCATAGCCTTTCTTCTAATATAAATATTGAAAGTTATAATGATTTAGCAGTTGCAATAGCTAGCTTAATAACTCCATATAGTTCAGAGCATGTTGTAGGTTTAGAAACGGATCTTAATATTGCAAGTGTTGATATTAATAATATAAAAAATTATCTTGGAATGGTTAATGGAGTGACTTCTTCATCAGTTGCAGCTAATATATATAACTCTTGGAGTGGAGCCTATATTTCCTCGATGGAAGGAGCTAGAGCATTAGCTTCTGATATAGATAATAGTCATATTGAAGCTAGTGATATAAACGCTTTTTTTGTTCAAAATAGCATCATAGCTAAACAATATGATCAAGATTATAATTATGCTCTAGCTATGACTTTAAATAATCTAGTAAATAATGGAAATAACAATCCAGTACTTTTAAATGGTCTTTATCAAGATTTCGTTGCTTCCGGATTAAGCAAAGATCAAATTATATCAATTCTTAAAAATATAGAAGGGAATAATGGAGCTTATATTGCAGCGAATTTATATAGAGCTTTACATTTTCCTTATTTGTCTTCTATACCTGGATATAATGATTTGGCTGATTTAGTAGAGGAATACCATAATTCTGATTATGTTATAACTCATAATACTTTGGTTGGAAGCCAAGATATTTCTCCAAAAACAAAGTTTTTAAATATCTGTACTAAAGACGGTGATACCTATACGACAGGAGCATCTGTATTCAGTAAGTTTGATTCAAATAATGATGGTAAATCTTTATATGCTATGCAAGAGTTGTTTACTATTTCAGGTAGAGAATCTGCAAGAGCACAATGTGGTAAATATGTTTCACTACATCATGCAGAAGACCTTTATTTAACTCTCACTAAGCCTGCAGGAATTATAGGAACAGCTGAAGAAACTGGGTGTACAGAAAATCTAGAACCATCTATTTTCTTAGCATATTGTGAAGCAGTTTTTGCTCAGTGGAACTTGATAATATAATTTTATTTTGAATAAATAAGCTAAAAGGAGATATAAATGCCAGTAGAATCACTTCAAACAGGTTACCAAACAAAAAAAGAAATTGATATAATTTTAAAAAAAATTCTTTATCGTTTAAGTAAAGATAATACTTCAAAAAAAACAGATTTGGTTGAGGCAGTTCAAGAATATTTAAATGCTATAAGGCCTGACATAAATGGATTATCATATCTAATCTACCAATCTTATTATTATCTTAATAAACTTGATAAATCATCTGAGATAGTGCTCTATAATTCAGTCAAAGAATTGCTAACACCTCTAGAATTACTGGTAAATAATGCTAATATAGGAACAGTTGAAATATCAAATAATGCTGCAAAAGAACATGTTTTTGGAGCATCTTATCGTGAAATTGAAAATCAACTAAGAACAAAAACTTATTCTTTAGATCCTTCTAAAGCTTCAATCCTAGATATTGTAGAGAAGTTAATGGAAGTTCTAAATAGTGACAATGACCTTAAATTAAAAGCAGCTTTTGATCTTGATATGGTATCTGGTAAGCTTGGTGCTTCAACTATTATTGAAAGGTTAGGGTCAAGTGAACTTGACAGTAGAGATCAATATAAATTGATGAATTCAATATATAATGCGGCTACTGATGGAAAATTTTTAAGTGATTTTTCTCCAATAAATGCATTAAATAAAGTAATAGTTTACGCATCAAGTAAAATTAATCCTAATACTGGAAACAAATGGACAGAAAAAGAACTTTTTGAAAGTATGAAGAATTGGCTTAATTTAGGATATTATTATTACAATAATAGCTATCTTAACTCTTATTATTACTTAGCTATTCTTATATATATCTCTCTAGTTGAAACTATAGGTAGCCTTGATGGACCTTTTGAGGATTCCTTTAATGATTTAATTTCTGCTATATATTATACCTCAATAAATATGATTAATTCTGGTATGTCAGCAAAAGCTATACTTGAAAATATTCTAGCAATAGATGCTGATTCAATTACTGATAAAAATAATCTAGCACAAATAATATTTGAAACATTCAACTATGTGAGCTTAGCTTCAATAAATAGCGTCTATAAAGCTTTACAAAATGGAGGTATAGTAACTTCATATTATTCCTCTCTTCCAGATATGGAAGCAGTTCATAATAATTTACAAAATTATTATGAAAATTTAATGACTGGAAATTATTATAATCATAAAGAGCTTGCATCAGCAATATTCTCCACTTCTAGCTCAGATATAGAATTTTACTATAATAATCAAGCTTTCCCAAGTTCTGTTTTAATTGATAATTTAGAGCTTGATCTTATATCATCTAATTTACCAGTTAGCAAAATAGCTAATAACTTTGGTTTTGCTAAAGCATATGAAGAAGAATTTTATCAAAAAATTATTTCTTCCCCAAATCCATCATTTAGTAATTTCTTAGTCTATGATTGGTATTTTTCATCTATTTATGGTATTACAACCTCATTTAACCTAGGAGAACATTACCTTCCATTTACTTATAAAATTGAAAGTTCACTTGAATTAACTTCTACAATAATGGATGATTTTGTTTCTCAAGTAAAAGCACTAGCTTTAAATAGTGAAATAAATGACCATACAAGTCTTTCATACTCTTTAGCTAGTTTAATAACTCCCTTTTCCTCTGAAGTTGCAGAAGGACTTAAATTAGACATTATTACTGCAGGACAAGATATAAATAGAATAAAGCATTATCTAACTTTTGTTAATGGTGCTTCTGCTTCTATAGTTGCTGCAAATATTTATAATGCTTGGGGAGGGGCTTATTTATCATCTGTAAATGGAGCTTCTTCATTAGCTTCGTCAATAGATGAAAATTTAATTGGTGCTAGTGATATTTCTCAATTTTTTACTCAAAATAGTTTAATTGAGAAGAAATATGATCAAACAGATAATTATTTTATCGCTTCAAACTTAAATTATATAGTTAATGCTGGTTCTTCAAATGATCAGCTTCTAACATATTTAGGATTAGACTTGAATGCATCAGGAAAAACTCCAAGCGAAATAATTGAAATATTACAAAATATTGAAGGAGATAATGGAGCAAAGATTACTTATAATCTCTATAAGAGTCTAGGTTTTCCTTATGATTCTGGTATTGAAGGTAAAGTTTTATTAGCAAGCGCAATAGGTGACTATTATAATTCTGACTATGTTACTACATTAGCAAGTTTAGCAGGAAATAAGAGCTTGTCTCCAAAATATAAATACCTAAATTATTGTAGTAAGAATAATGATGTTTATGAGGTAATAGGTTCTATTTTCAAGAATTTTGATGATGATTCACTTGGAAAAAGTCTTTATGATATGAAAGAACTTTATAGTGAAAGTGGTAGATTATCTGCTAGAGCTCAATGTGGAAAATTTATTGTAGATAATATTGGGGAGGATTTATACGTTACTGTTTCACAGCCTGCAGGCGTCTCAGGAACTGCGGATGCTACTGGTTGTGGATATTTGATAGATCCAGCAATTCTTTTAGCAATGTGCAATACAGTGTTTGATGCTAATATTGCTTAATTTAATAAGATAGAAAGTTCTTTTAAAAAAATATGAGGACTTTCTATTTTTCTCCAATAATTTTAATTTCCCATTCAAGCTGAATGCCAGTTTTTTGGTAGATTTTTTCTCTAACTAAATTTCCCAGATCTTCTAAATCTTTTGCAGAAGCATTTCCCAAATTAATAAGAAAATTGCAATGTTTTTCTGAGATCATTGCATCTTTAAGCTTCATTCCTCTGCAACCTGACTGATCAATCAATTCCCAAGCTTTATAACCATTAGGATTTTTAAATGTACTTCCTCCAGTTCTGCTTCGAATTGGTTGAGATAACTCCCTCTGTTGCTGAATATGAGATATATTATTTATTATTTTTTCTTTATCGCCATGCTCAACTTTAAAATATGCCTTAGTGAAAATATATTTATTGTTTAAACTATTTCCTCGGTAGTAAAAGCCACAATCTTTATTGCTAAGAGTAATAAAATTTCCCTCATAATCAACAGCTTCCACCTTAACTAAAAAATCTTTTATTTCGCTGCCATATGCTCCAGCATTCATTGCTACTGCTGCGCCAATAACTCCTGGAATTCCACTTAAAAATTCAAGCCCAGCAAGAGAATTCTCGGCACAGAACTTGCTTACATTTATATCTAATATTCCTGCACCTGTTGCAAGTAATTCATCTTTATATTCTATGTGATTAAATTCTTTTCCTAGCCTGATAACAACACCCCTTATTCCGCCATCTCTTACTAATAAATTAGAACCTACGCCTAGTATTGTTATAGGAAGGTCTTTAGGCCTGTTTTTTAAGAAAAACTGCAAGTCTTCTAAATCAGCAGGCTTAAATAAAATATCAGCACATCCACCAACATTAAACCAAGTTACATTTGCTAATTTGAAGTTTTCTCTATAGCTTCCACGAATAGGAGGTAAATTATCAATCATTCTTTAGTATTTTTTAAATATGTTTCCCATAATTCAGGTAGGCTGTAAGCCCACTTGGTGCTTGTTCCAGCTCCCATAAATAAAACAATGTCTTCTTGATTTGCATTGTTAGTTAGAAATTCAGGCAACTGATCAATATTTTCAAGACTATAAATAAGCTTGTTTTTATAATTTTGTCTTAAAGAGGAAATTAACACTTCTTTATTTATTCCTTCTATAGGGCTTTCTCCAGCTGAATAGATGTCAGATATAAATACGATGTCAGCATTATCAACGCAGTGAACAAATTCAGAGAATAAATTTTCAACTCTTGTATATCTATGAGGTTGAATAATAGCTATAACTTTAGCCTTATCATTTAAGCTTGTTACTTGTTTTGCAGTGCGAAGAGTGGCTTTAATTTCTTCTGGATGATGAGCATAATCATCAATTATGTTTACTCCTCTTACTTCGCCTGTTTTAGTAAATCTTCTTTTAACGCCTGCAAAGGTAGAAAAAGTTTCAACAATATGCTCTATTTTTATTTTCAGTTTTAAACCAATTGATATAGCTGCAAGAGAATTTAAAACATTATGCCTTCCAGCCATTGAAAGGAAAATTTTTTCAATCAGCATTTCTTCACCCGTTACTCTGCTTGATATTTTAACATCAAACATGGTTCCAGAAATATGTTCAATAATATTTATGGCTTTTACATCAAGCTGATCAGCATCTATACCATAAGTTATAACCTCACGGTCTTGAACTTTTTTAATTAAATTAGCAACTTCAGGATGATCTTTGCAAACTACAGCAAAGCCATAAAAAGGGAGGTTATGGATGAAAGCTTCATATGCTTCTTTCAGTTTATCAAAGCTTTTATAATAGTCTAAATGTTCTGGATCAATATTGGTTATTACTGCAATAGTTGATGGAATTCTAATAAAGGTTCCATCTGATTCATCTGCTTCAGCAACTAAATAATCCCCTATACCTAAGTAGGCATTAGTACCTCTGGTATTTATTATTCCACCATTTATTACAGTTGGATTAAGTTTGGCATTCTCAAAAAGAGATGCAATAAGTGCGGTAGTGGTTGTTTTACCATGAGCACCTGATACCGCAACCGAAATTTTTAGCCTCATAAGTTCAGCTAACATCTCACATCTTTTAATTACCGGTATTCTTTTAGCTCTAGCTGCAAGAATCTCAGGATTATTTTCTTTAACTGCTGTTGATTTAACAACTACTGAAACATTTTCAACATTATCATGGTTGTGGCCAATTAACACTTTAATTCCAATTTTTCTAAGCCTTAAAACATTATCATTTTCAGTTAAATCTGACCCTTGGATTTGGTATCCTAAATTATGCATAATTTCCGCTATACCACTCATTCCAATTCCACCAATTCCAATAAAGTGGATTATACCGACACTATCAAACATCATTTTTTCTAAAGCGGCTCTCATAAAATTCCTCTATTTTAAAATTTTAAATCCTATGGTTAATATTATTTCTATACTAATTAGAATTATAATAATAATCTCAAGGATAGAACTATGACGATTGTTAAAAACATCACTCAACATTTCAAATAATTCGTGAATTAAGTTAAGCCTTTTATTTAAAATATCAACTCTTTGTTTTATATCCTGATCTTTTGCTGCCATATGGTATAAGGGTTCAAGTTCTGGGTAGTCCCAAAAAAAATCTGGGGTATCAAGTATATCGCTATGGAGGTTTATGGAGCTTCTCTCAAGAAATAATTTTCCCATTTTTTGTGCGATTTCTTTTCCTGATAAAGTAATTTTACCAGATTCAGCTAAAGACCTAGGGATATGTTCAGTTTTTTTAATTGTATGCTCAACTCTTTGCTCAAAATTTGCTAGCTTCATTGATTGAGCCAAAGCATGAGAAATTGCAAGTTTTTCCATCATCCCTGCGTTTTCTTTAAGAACTATTTCATTCTGATAGACTTTATTATTTTCACCATTTACAACATAGTAAGAATCAGAATCAGGACGATTTATATGTTTATTCTCAAAAGGTTTGATTTTCTGAAGGGTTTTTTCTATTGCGCTTTCTTCTATCCCCCAAAATATTACACATCCATAGTTAAAAAAGAAAATATCTCCTTCTGCGTATGAAACATGAAGAGCATCATTAAATTTTAAAGGAGCGGAAAATTCTTTTTTTAAAAAATCATTTAGCTGATTCATTATGTATGAATCAGCTGTACAAAAAGCTATGCACTGCATCAAAAATATTTAAGTTAAAATTCAAAATCATTGATTTATAATATTTCAAAAGTTGTTAGTTTGCTAGAGAAATATGAAGCAAATTGCTATAATAAAATTTATATTTACGTAAAATCTTTTAATCATAACAAAATAAGTTCAAGTTAAACTAATATCAACTTAATAAAATTTCAAATTAGATTTTATAGATTAATTGTTCAGTCTTTTAAAATATTACTTATTTATGATTAAGGATTTAATTTTTTAACAATAAAGAGTCGTGTCCCATTAAGGATAATGTTATTTTAAAAGTTGAGCAAGGGGAATAACGTTTTGTGCATTCTCACTCTAATTTAAGGATATTTCCATTTTCTTTGGCCAAAAACAGTTTTCTTGAGCAAAGCCTAAATTGTTATAAAGTAAAAAATATATCAAAAAAAACAGCTATTTTTTTCATTTTCTATCCAATCTTTTTAAATCAGGTGAATAAGGTTATTTGTTTAGCTTTAGTGAAGACCACGTCTCCTATTTTGAAATTATATTTATCATACATTTCTTTGGTTATTTCAGCTTTTATTAATTCATAATCAGGAGATTCTAGTTCTAATTTCACTATTGGACCAGCTGAATTTAAATGAGAAATATTAGCTTTAATATAGAGATCATCATTTGGTTTCTTAGTTACTTCCATGTCATGAGGACGAACAAAAACATCAAAATATTCGTTAATATTTTGATTTATTGAGGCGCTTGAGGATGTTTTAAATATGCTAGCGAATGCTGAAACTAACTTATGTTGATTATACCATTTTTGAGGTTTAGAAAAGTTAGCTTGTTTATTATTTACAATCAAAATTTGTCCTTTTTCATCACGTATAGCTTTAAAAACATTGTAATGTCCAAGAAAATTATAAACAAATTCATTATCAGGTGAGTGATAAATTTGATCAGGTGTTCCAATTTGTTCAATTTTACCCTTATTTAAAATAACGATTTTATCAGCAATATCTAAAGCTTCTTCTTGGTCATGAGTGACAAGGATGATAGTGATATTGGAAGTTTTTTGTAGTTTTTTTAACCACCTTCTTAAATCATGCTTAAGTTTAGCATCAAGGGCTGAAAACGGCTCATCTAAAAGCAATACTTTTGGCTCTACTGCTAATGCTCTTGCAAGTGCAACTCTTTGTCTTTGGCCTCCTGATAATTCATGAGGCATACGATAAGCTAAATGTTTTACTTGTACTAAATCAAGTAATTCTTCAACTTTCTTTTTTATTTCTTTTTCACTTTTTCTGACTAATTTTTCTTTTACTCGAAGGCCAAATGCCACATTATTAAAAACATTCATATGTTTAAATAATGCATAATGTTGAAAAACAAATCCTATATTGCGATCTTTTGGAAGTAATTTAGTAACATTTTTATTATCAATTATAACTTGACCAGTGTTTGTGTTTTCAATTCCAGCTATAATTTTTAATATGGTTGTTTTTCCACTTCCAGAGGGTCCTAAAAGAGCGACTAGTTCGCCTTCTTTTATATCAAATGAAACATCAGATAAAATAATATTTCGGTTATATTTTTTTGTAATTTGCTGAAGTTGTATATGCATAAAAAATTATAGTTTTACTTTAACTTCGCATGAAAGACCTGATTTTAAAAGAGATAAATCTTGTCCTTGCTCAAAAATAATTTTTACCGGAACTCTTTGCACAATTTTAGTAAAATTTCCTGTTCCATTTTCTGGAGGTAATATACTAAATTCAGCCCCTGTAGCTGGGGAAATACTATCAACAATACCAATAAAGTTTTTTTCTGGAAAACTATCAATCTCAATTAAAACTTTTTGTAAAGGCTTCATTCTTCCTATTTGAGATTCCTTAAAATTAGCAACCACCCATACTTTATTTTGAACAAAATATCCTAGCGCTTGGTTGGGAGATACCAATTGCCCAAGTTGAAGATTCTTCTTAGTTACAGTTCCGCTAGTTGGGGCTTTAATTTCAGTGTTTTCAAGATCTATTTTGGCTAAATTAAAGTTTGCTTCTGCAGATTTAAGCATAGACCGTACTTCATTGCAGTTTAATATTGAAATTTGATATTGTCTAAGTTTGTTCTTGTAGTTTGATTCAGCAGTAACAAAAGTACTTTTAGAATTATAATAAGTGCTTTCAATTTGCTCATAATTAGTTTGAGAAACAGCTTTATCTTTTAAAAGAATATAAGCTCTTTCAAGCTCATTTTTTGAATTATTCATATTGATCTTTGCTGATTCTTTCGCATGTAAAGTAGATTGTATTTCTGATTCAATTATTTTTACTTGTTCTTCAGCTTGAGAAAATTTTGCTTGAGCAATTTTCATTTGCTCTTCTGCTTGAGCTAGCTTTAATTTATATTCAGTATCCTCAATCTTTGCGATAAGTTGTCCTTGCTTTAAGAATTGATTATCATTAGCAATAGTTTTAACGATAAAGCCGCTAACTTTTGGTCTAATAACCACAATATCTGCTTTTAGGTAAGCGTTATCTGTTTTTTCATACTTCGGTTTGAAAATAACATAAAAAACAATCAATAATAGCAAGCAAGCAAGGAGAATTTTTGCATGTTTGTGATTTTGAAAATCTTTTAATTTTTCCAGTTTTGTTTTCATATTCTCTCCTAACGCAAATATAATACAACTTTTTTAATTTTTATTCAAGTATTAACCTTGCTTGGAAATATACTCTATGCTATAAAGATGATTCTAAATAAAGTATTTTGTATGAAAAAGTTTAATATCCTCCCTTATTTCGGTCAAACTCTAGCATATACTATTTTTTATCTAGCTTTAATTGTTATAATTCCATTAGGATATCTTATTTTTCATGCAAGTAATATTAGTATGCATGACCTAGTAGCTACAGTTACAAATCCACGAGTTCTTCACTCTGTTTATTTTACATTTTCAATAGCGCTTATTGTAGCAATTTTAAATTTATTTTTAGGAATAATCATTTCCTGGACTATAGTTAGATATGATTTTTTAGGAAAATCTATTATAGATTTATTTATTGATCTTCCACTAGCTCTTCCTACTGCTATTGCTGGCTTGACCTTGGCAACCTTATATTCAAATGATATGTGGTTGGGTAAATTATTTAGCAAAATAGGATTAGAGATTGCCTTTACTAAAGCAGGTATAATTATTGCTCTTGTTTTTGTAGGACTTCCTTTAGCAATTAGAACAATTGAACCAGCCATTAGAGATATTGATCCTGAGGTAGATATTGCAGCACAAAACTTAGGAGCAACCAATTGGCAGATATTTTATAAAATTTATCTACCTAGCTTTCTTCCTTGTTTATTTTCAGCTTTTTATTTATGTTTTGCGAGGGCCTTATGTGAATATGGAGCAGTTATATTTATTTCAAGTAATATACCTAAAGAATCTGAAGTTGCATCACTCCTGATTTATAGCAAGATTGAACAGTTTGATTATAATCAGGCAACACTTATTTCATTATTAATGCTTATGGCCGCGTTGATTGTTTTTGGGTTAATAAAATTCGTTAATCAAAGAGTGACGAATGGCTAGAATAGTTTTAATTATAATAACTTTTTTTCTGGTTGGAGTTATTTTCATATTACCGGTTTCTACTGTGTTTATTCTTGCATTTAAAGATGGAATAGGCGCTTACTTAGACCAAATTAAAAATAGGGAAGCTATTGATGCAATTAAATTATCAATATCAATTGCTTTAATTGCTATTCCAGTTAATTTGTTTTTTGGAGTTTGCGCTTCTTGGTGTATTGCTAAATTTGATTTTTTAGGAAAAAATTTGCTTAGAGCAATCATAGATATCCCATTTTCTATTTCTCCAATCATCTCGGGATTTATTTTTTTATCTTTATTTGGAATTGAATCATTTATAGGATCTTTCTTGCATAAATATGATTTGCAATTAGTTTTTGCTATTCCTTCAGTTATTATTGCAACGCTTTTTGTAACATTACCTTATATTGCCAGAGAATTAATTCCAATTATGGAAGAGCATGGTAATGAAGAAGAGGAAGCTGCACTTTGCTTAGGTGCAAGTGGGATAAAAACTTTTATTTATATTACTTTGCCTAATATAA
This sequence comes from uncultured Rickettsiales bacterium, assembly GCA_964627795.1. Classification (GTDB taxonomy): domain Bacteria; phylum Pseudomonadota; class Alphaproteobacteria; order Rickettsiales; family CANDYO01; genus CANDYO01. Next base: position 43,653 of record CAZVLF010000002.1, read on the forward strand.
AATGGGGAATTTTATATGGCTTGCTTATTTCTTTATCTCGGGCTTTTGGAGAGTTTGGGGCAGTTTCTGTAGTGTCTGGACATATTCGTGGGCAAACTACTACAATTCCAATCCAGGTAGAAATTTTATTTAATGAATATAATTATATAGGTGCATTTGCTGTGGCATCAATTTTAGCAATATTAGCTATATTAGCTTTGATTATTAAAAAAACTATTTATAAAAAGGTGTAATTTATGAAAAATATTCCCATTGCAAAGCAAACGAATGATTTTGATTGTTATTCATGGATTCGCGACCCCAAATGGCCCAAAGTTGAAAATGAAGAAATCTTAGCCTATTTAAACACTGAAAATGATTATTTTGAAGATAAAACCAAAGAATATAAAAATTTAGAAAGAGAAATTTTTGAGGAGTTAAAAAGCAGAATTAAAGAAGATGATGAATCTTACCCAGTAACAAGAGGAGACTATCAATATTATACTCGCACGAAGAAAGGTGAAGATTTTCTCTATATTTTAAGAAAAAAAGATGGCATGGAAGAGCTGGTTATAGATTGTAATTTTCTTGCTAAGGGTAAATCTTCGTTTTCATTAGGCGCTTCTAAAGTCAGTTTTGATAATAACAAATACGCTTATAGTTTTGATGTAGATGGATCAGAACAGTTTAAGATAATGGTTAAAGATCTTGAGAATAAAAAAGATCTAGATGATGTAATAGAGAATACTATAGGTAACATAATATGGAATAAAAGAGGGGATGGGTTTTACTATTTAAAGCTTAATGACAATTGGCGTCCCAACAAGGTTTTATTTCATAAACTTGGAACCAATGATGATATTTTGATATATGAAGAAAAAGATGACACCTCTTTCTTAAGCATTGACTATAGTTCAAGCCAGAAATATTTAATTATAGATCGCGGTAATGGAAGCGATAACGAAATATTATTATTAGAACTTGATAAAGAAAATATTAAACCAGAGATAGTGTTAGCAAGAAAGAAAGATTTACTTTATTCAGTTGATCATATCCATGATAAATTTTATTTTCTTATTAATGATAAAGGTAAGAATTTTCGTTTGGCTTATGCATTAGAAGGGGAGCATCACAACCCCCAAAAATTTATTGAACTAATTTCTCACAGTGAAGATTGCTATCTAACTGGAATAAGCCTTAATAATCAATACTTGGTAGTGGAAAAAAGGATACTAGGCCTTAATAATTTTGATTATTATGATCTTTCAACTCATCAATTTATAGATAGAATTTCTTTTAATGAAGAAGTGTATGAAGCTGATGCTGACTTTACTGATAAAAATTCTCTTTTCCTTAGAATAAATTACTCTTCTTTAACCACCCCAAAATCTGTGTTGGAATTTGATTTTGAGCATAAAGAATTAATTACTCGCAAAATAGAAGAAGTAAAAAATTATGACTCTGCTCATTACGAAGTTAAAAGATTATGGGCAGAAGCTAAAGATGGAGTGAGAGTGCCAATTTCTATAGTTTATAAAAAAGACATTAAGTTTCCGGCTCCTCTTTTACTTTATGGATATGGATCATATGGAGCAGGAGTAGGGACATATTTTAGATCTAATATTATATCTTTATTAGATAGAGGATTTATTTATGCAATTGCTCATATTAGAGGGGGTGATGAGTTAGGATTTAGATGGTATGAACAAGCTAAGTTTTTACAGAAAAAGCTTACTTTTTCTGATTTTATTACCTGTGCTGAATATTTAATTGATAATAATTATACTGTTAAAGAAAAGCTAGCGATTATGGGTGGAAGTGCTGGTGGAATGTTGATGGGTGTGGTATTAAATGAGCGACCTGAATTATTTAAAGCGGCAGTTGCACTTGTTCCTTTTGTGGATGTTTTAAATACTATGCTTGATGAAACTTTGCCCCTTACGCCGCATGAATTTGAAGAATGGGGGAATCCTAAAAATAAGGAATATTATGACTACATAAAATCATATTGTCCCTACCATAATATTAAAAAACAAAATTATCCAAGCATATTAGTAACTGCTGGCTTAACAGATCCAAGAGTTGGATACTGGGAGGCTGCTAAGTGGGTAGCAAAAATTAGAAAATTAAAGACGGATAAGAATATTTTACTTCTCAAAACTGAAATGGAAGCTGGACATGCAGGAAAATCAGGAAGATATAAAATTCTTGAAGAAGTAGCAATGATATATGCTTTTATATTTAATCAAGTAATAGGAAATAAATAAGTTTAAATTTTTTTATTTATAAAAAATAAAAAAAGCGCCGCTGGGGAAGAAGCGGCGCCTACATCGAACCTTGCCTCACGCGGAAAAAAATAATATTTGAGGAACTTATAGGTTTCATATGTATTATAATTTTATATTATCATAATAAATTGATCGTGTCAACTATAAATTTAAAAATTAATAATTTTTTAATAAAAATAATTACTTGCTTTATAAAGCCGTGAAATAATAAAAATATTATATAAAAAATGTTAGATAGGATAAAAAATGGAGATTTAAATGGGAAAAAAATCTAAAAAAAATAATAAAAAACCAGGAAAAAATAAATCTAAAGAATCTCAGGTAGAACAGCTTAGTTTAGAGCAAGAAGATGTTTTTTGGCTGAACCTTTTCAAATAACTGAAGGGCAAATCCATGTTTTTCCTACTATAGAAACAGAAGAAAGCAAAATAAGATTTAACGTTGAAAATTTGCTTAATTTAGCAAATTTTGATAATGACCTTTATCAAAAAACAATTTTCTATCTGGATATAGTGCTTGGTGAAAATATTCTTTTTAAGTTTTTAAAAGATTTTCAATTAAATCCTTATTCTTCTAATCAAGTAGTAGATTTAAACATAAGAGAAGATAGAGCTAAGGAAATTTTGCCTCATACAATTAATGATATAAAGCAAACTATATTTCATATAAAAAATTTCAGTTTGCTTATAGAGCAGTTTTTTGAAATAAGGAATAATTTTAAAGAGAGTAAATTCTGTATAGATTTAGTTATATCTGTAGTTATAAATAATTTGATTTTTAATTCCACTAATCCTCTCCCCATTTTAATGAATATTAACGTGCTTAAATATGTTTCGGCTGAAAACATAGCTAAGCTACTGGAGCTATATAAACAACATTATATAGAAACAAGTAGAGTTTTTACTGAGCTTCAAGGTAGTGAAAAGCATAAAGTTATACAATTTATTCTAGATAATAAAGATAATAATACTGGTTTAAAGATAGCAAACCTAAATTTACATAATAGTTTATTTGCAATCGATTATAGCCAAATTCTTGGGTTAATAAATATTGATATTGCTTTAATTTTAAAAAAATATGTAAGGCAATCTGGTTTTCATAGAGAATCATATGATATGATCTTATCTTTAGCAGTTCAGGCTATTATTAGAGGAGAAGTTGAACATATTAAACCATATTTTACGGAGGGTATTTGGGAGCATTTTAAAGAAGAAGATAAAGATCAATTGCTTAAGCTTCTTACCTTAAGAGGAGGAACGGTAGCTAAATATATTATTTTCGAGCAATTGATTGATAGAAATATATTAAATGCTGAAAAAATGGAGCATTTAATATTTTTAAGCTTAAATGAGTTGGAATGTAACTCTATTTTAGAAAGCCTGTTACCTCATCTTAAGAAAGTTATTATTAAAGCTTTTATATATCATCCAGAACTGGAAGAGTTTGTTTATAATGATGATGCTTTAGAATATATAGTTAAGGAAAGAATCTTCGCATCAAGATTATGTATTTTTTATATTAATGATCAAGCATCCCAAGATATGCTCAAAGAAATGGTGGAAAAAAGATGTTTAACTCTTTCTTTAGTTTTAAAACTTTTACTTCAAGAAAAATTAATAGAGGAAGATAAAGAAGTTATAATATCCTCGGTAAAAAATTTTATACCTTCTATGAAGATTAACAATATAGAAAATACTATAAAAGATCTTACCAGATTGAATGTGCTAATAAGACAAAATATTCTTCAGTTTGGCGTTGCAAACTTACTTCTTCAATGTGAGCAATTTAAGTTAAGTAATTTAATTACTTTATTAAGTCATGATTTAACTGCTACTAAATACTTTCTTGAAAAAAGAAAAAAGTTTGAAAGAAAATTTATGGATGAAATTCTTAGTAACGAAAATCATAAAGACCTTGAAATAAAAGTGAAGCTACTAAATGAGTTTTTTAAAAATGAACCTAATAAAGAAAAATTTATAGCTAAATATTTTAATGAACTTAAAGCTTTTGTTTATGAGAATATTATTGAGAATGAGCAAATAATAACTTTGCTTGAAGAGAAAAAAAATAAAAGAGAAATAAAGCTGATATTAAGTGAAATTATTGAAAAGGAAGAGAAAGAGGGTTCTTGTATAGAAGAAAGTAATAATGATGATAAACCTGATCATGATGCTTTAGATGATTTAATAGCTATGCTAGAAAATGAATTAGAGATCAATCAAGTTATAGAAGAAATTGATGAAATAAAAGAAAAAACTTATTTAGAACCTCTTTATGAACTTGTTCAAACGCCTAGATATGTTCCAACTCATGCTTGGGTGCATGATATAATAAAATTAGATGATGGAACAGAAGTTATAATTAAGAGTTTTTATACAAGAGGAAATATTCAACATTTTGTTTATATGTTACAAGATGGCACCCAAGTTGTTATAAAAAAATCTTCTTTAAATTCTAATAATTCAGCTGTTAAAACTCAATCTAGGTCAATAGGAATTAAAGAAGATTCAAATAAGGAGAAGGCAAAAGCTATATTAGATTCTTTTAAAAGTGATAAACCTAAATCATTAGATTTTATTATTGCTAAAAGGGATGAAAAAATTCTCCATAAAAATAAAGATCAGGAAGAATATAAAAATTCTCTTAATCATATAAAGCAAGAGAACTTTAAGAAAAAAGCAGAGATTATTAAAGCAAATTATTCTACATTATTAGAAGATAATCCTTATTGGAAAGAAGTAACAATTGGAAAAAATATTATATTTAGTGAGGATTTATTTATTGCAGGAAAAATTATGGAAGCTGCAGAGGTTATGTAAGTTTTCGATAAAAGAATAATATTGCAGATAAAAGGTTATTATTATGCAGCGTAAGAATTCAGAAAAACTTTAAACATAGAAAATGTTGAGATATTTCTAAACCACATTTTTCTAAAGTTAGAAAGTTATATAGCTTTAAATTCTATAATCTATATAGCAGTCATGGATTTAAAGATTTATTATAGTTCATAGGCGATTTTTTAAAATTTATTTGACTTTTACTTTCACTTCTAATACTAGTCTTTTGTTTTTAAATAAAAATAAAGTAGTTATGAAAAATCAAGATAATAACTCTTCTCCTAAATCTGTTTCTTTTGCACTCTCAGTAACTTACATTACTGCAAGTGAAAATAACCTTCCACAGAGTAGCTTGTTTATAAGCTACTCAGAATACTTAAATAGGATAGGTTCGGACTCTGATTTTAAGAATAGTAACTTTCTTGGAGAAAATAAAAGTATCGGTGAGTAGATGAATAATACAAATAATAATAGTTCAAATAACAGAGTAACTAGTAATGAAGCTCCAAGATTAGTTAGAGTTGTTTCTACTGACTCTGTGGCAACCCAAATTGATGATGAATTTTTTGCCCCTACTAGTAATGAAGCTCAAAATTCTGATAATCCACTAGTAAGGGTGGTGACTTTAGAAGAAGAAAATAATACTTTAGCTGAAGAAAATTATGGCCAACCTCTTTATAGAACCTATGCAATTCAAGGTTTTCATGTCAATTTAGGAATGTCTGGTCACAATAATCCATTTGATCACTAGGTTAAACATTGTTGCTGATATAGCGATAAAGAAGTTTAATTGGTATTACAACCATTAGAATGATTAAAACTGTAATAGCCGAAGCCATTGGCCAATCTCTATTCATAAAAAATTCGGTCCATAAGAGTTTTCCAATGGTAATTATTTTTGCTCCGCCTAGTAGGTCTGGAATAACAAACTCCCCAATTGCAGGAATAAATACCAAAATAATTCCGGTTATAACTCCTGGTAATGAGAGAGGAAAAATGATCTGCCAAAAAATTGATAAAGGTTTAGCTCCCAAATCAGCTGCAGCTTCTATTATGCTTTGCCTGATTTTGGTTAAAGAGCTATAAATTGGAAGGATCATAAAGGGAAGATAAGTATAAACTATTCCAATAATTATTGCTGCTTTGCTATTTAACATTTCTAAAGGCTTATCAATAACACCTAGCCAAAGAAGAAATTGATTAATAAGCCCAGTATTTTTTAATAATATTATCCATCCATACATTCGAATTAAAAGAGCGGTCCAAAATGGAGTGATAACTAAAACAAGTAATATCAACCTTCCTTTAGCAGAGCTGTTTGCAATTATATAGGCCATTGGATAAGCAAGGATAAAAGTAAAGAAGGTTGCAATAGAAGCCATTTGAAGGGAGTTAAGCAAAGCTTTTAAATAAAATGGTTCTTTGAATAAAATCTTATAACTATTTAAATCTGGAGATATTTCTAAAGCATTATTTTGAATTCTTATTAAAGATTTATAAGGAATAACTCCAAATTCAGGTGCTGAAAAACTAATGAATGTAAGAAGAATTATTGCTGCAATTGTAAATAAGCCAACCCAAAAAAAAGAAGGAGATATAATTAATTTACGATAATTATTAAAAATTCCTATATTCATGATTTAAGCAAAACTCCATCTGTTTTATCCCATGAAACATAAGCAGTATTTCCATAATCAAGTAATGGATTTTTAGATCTAGCGGAGGTTGGTACACTAACGTGAACTATTTTTTTGCTTTTTAACTCTACATAATAAATAATCTGGTTACCTAAAAAAGATATATCTATAATTTTTCCTTCAGCATGGTTATGTGAATCATCATCAGGCTCACTATAAATTCCCATTTCCTCTGGACGAACAGCAACCCATGCTTCACTTCCAATATCTAGTTTTTCATAAGAATTTACATGCATAGGAGATTCAATTTCATCGCTAGATATAGTGAGTCTATTTTTTTTACTATTATCGCTAACAAATCCATGAAAAACATTGATTGACCCTACAAAATTAGCAACAAATCTGGAATTTGGATATTCATATATTTCTTTAGGTGTTCCTATTTGCTGAAGCCTTCCTTCTTTCATTACTGCAAGGCGATCAGACATTGATAATGCTTCTTCTTGGTCATGCGTAACAACTAGAAAAGTTATATCTAATATTCTTTGAATATTCGTTAATTCAACTTGGGTTCTTTCGCTTGTTTTTCTATCTAATGCTCCAAGCGGCTCATCAAGAAGTAAGACTTTTGGCCTTTTAACTATGCTTCGCGCAAGAGCAACTCTTTGTTGCTGCCCTCCTGAAATTTGTGATGGCTTGCGATGAGAAAAACTATGCATACCAACCATTTTTAAAGTTTCATCAACTCTTTTATTAATTTCATTAGAAGGTAATTTTTCTTGCTTTAAACCAAATGCAACATTATGCCATATATCCATATGAGGGAATAAAGCATAAGATTGGAACATCATATTTACTGGCCTCTCATAAGGAGGTACGTTGGTCATATCTGTTCCATCAATAAAGATTTTTCCTAAATCAGGCTTTTCAAAGCCTGCTATCATCCTCATAAGGGTAGTTTTACCACATCCTGAAGGACCAAGTAAGGAGAATGATTCACCTCTAAAAATATTCAAACTAATATTATCAACCGTTTTATAATCATTAGATTTAAATTGTTTACTAATATTTTCTATCCGAATAATAATTTCTGGTTTGGAGAAATCTTTCATTTTTTGTCTTCGTTATTATTAAACAAATTTTTATACACTAATTTATAGAATTTATCATTATAAATTTGTTAAAGCTATTCTTATTAATAAAAGATTAATATTCTTAATCTAAGATTTTATAATAGTAGTTATAATGGAATATGTTATGAAAAGAAAAGGAAAGCTAATTAGACTGGAAATAGACCAAGATAATTCAGAGCTAGTTTATGAAGAATTATCTCCTTCTTCTGAGCAAATAATAAGAGAGCAAGAAAAAATAAATTTTGAAGTGGAACAAATAGATGGCTTTTTGAGAAGGGAAGAAGATTATCAAAAATTTGTTGATTTTTTAAATAAAGCGAAGCTAAAGAAAGAATCAATAAAAATTATTTTTGATAGAATTACAGAAGGTTTATATAATGAAGCTCCTTTGATAATAAATGATAAAAAGCAAGTTATATCAGTTGTTTCTAATAAATATATTGATGTAATTGTAGGTAAAGTTAAATATAGAAAGTTTCATAAAGTTGGTAATAAGCAATATGGAACTACAGATGGTAGTTTAGTTAGGAAATCCAGCACAGTTAATGAAACTGAAGTAAAACATCTAAATACATGGCTTAATAAAAAATCAAGGCCAGAAGCTAGAAATATTGGAGAAGAAATTTGCGAATATATTGGAACTAATTTTATTAATTATTATATGGGAGAAAATTCCCCTAAAATGAGGCTAATTGTTGACGAAGATGGAACAGTTTCTTTAGCTTCAAAATTTATTAGAAATTTTAAAACATTTGGAGAGCTAGATAATATATTTAAGCAACATATTGAAAAAGAACAAAGAATAAATCCAGATTATATTAAAGGGCAGTCTGAGTTTTACTTTGCCAATATCATATTGGCAGATTATGACAATAGTAACCCGCATAATTATGGTTTTAGAATTAATAATAATGGCGAGCTGTATCTAGCTAGGATAGATCTAGGTAAGGCTTTTTCTTATAAAAGAGCAGGAAAGAAAACAGATGAAGAGCATTTTAGAGAGTTTTTAGAAAGGGAAGAATTTATAAAAGAAAAGCAGAAAGAAGAAAAAGAAATTAATTTAGAAGCTGTGAAATCCAATGTTTTTAGATCTAGGCATATAAAAATAGAGCGACTTTTTTCTAGTTTAAACTTTAATTTAAACCTCTATAAATTATGCCAACTAGAAAATAAAAAGATTGCAGAAAAAATAATTATCTCTTGCTTTAATAATATCTTTCAAGCTTATGGGTACGAGGTGTTAAATAATACTCAAGTTAGGGAAGAACTATATTTAAGAATGAATATCCCTCAGGAAGGCGAATTAACGCCAAAAGTTCTAAGTGAACATGTTTCTACTTATATTGAGAATTTAACTAAGCAAATAGAAAAAGAGTCAATTAAGCAGTGTGCTCAAATTCTAATTAAAGAAGATGTAGATAGTAGAAGTGATATTGAAGAATTTTTCTTCACTTTAGAAAAATCTGAAAGAATTATTTTTAAAGAGTTTAAAGAAAAGCTTATGCAAGAAATTGATAATCTACAGCAGCATCCATTAAAAAAAGAATTTAACTCACCTAAAACAAGTGATGAATTTTTATTTAAAGAAGAGGAAAACTCTTTAAAAATTTTACAAAACAAAAGAAATTCAGGTTTTTTAGGAGATTCATCTTCTAGTGTTTCTATTAAAAAAGGTAGAGCTTCTGAAGATAAGGAAAAAAGTTTTGTTGAACAAGTAAGAGAAGAAAAAGAAAACATACATAGTAATAGGATTACAACAAGGTAATAAAATTTTAAGTAGAAAAACTTTTAATTTTAAATTGCTGTTTTATATATAGTGCAGAAATAAATTGAAAAAAAAACTTTTATATAATAGCTTAAAGGTTATTTTAGTACGAACTGGAATTTTATAATGCGACTTCGTCATTTTTTTCTTATTTCCTGCCTTATTTTTTTAACATTATCTATTTACTTAGGAAATATAGGGAAGCGTTTTTCATATTATAAAGATATTTTGTTTTTAAGTTATCTTGAAGTAGGAAAAAAGATGAATAGTCGTAAATATCCTAAATACAGCTTTGAGGATTATCTTAGTACACAAAAATATTTAAATAGCTTGGGGGTTATAGAAGCTGTAGAGATTGATTATAAAGATGCAATTGAAAATAATTCTAAGCTTTCTAATGCAATCGGATTGTTAACTATCTATATTAAGTCTCAGAGAGATTTAATTAATCGTTTTCCAAGAGGCCTGCTTAACATACATAACCTTGTAGAGGATCTTAAAACTCATGAGGTTTCCGTTCCACATGGCAAATTTAATAATAACTATATTAATGATGAAGGTCTTTTAATTTTTGGTGAGGATATTGAAATAGCATCATTGATTTACAATTATAAAGAATTACTTAACCAAGAACAATTAAAGGAAAAGCATAATTTTGCTAGAGGTTTTTCTAAAGTTCTTAAAGAGCATTGGATTAGGCTTAGAGATTCAGGTGGATATGGTAAAGATGGTTTATCTCATGGAAAAAGAAATTATAGTAAAAATACATTACTTTCATTTTCACAAATTGATATTAATATGCCAGGTCACCAAAATATATGTCCTAATCGTTTAATATATGATGCTTTAGTTAGAGCATGCTTTATTGGTTTAGATGATAGAATTACTCCATATGAGGCTTATATGCTTGGAGAAAGTCAGAGCTATATTACTAATGCTGATCTGGATATGGCATCAGTTTCGGGAGTATTTGCAGAAGTTTTTAATTATTTATTTAATCATCCAAAAACTTCTAAAAAAGAATTTATAGATTATTTGATGAAAATTTCTGATTTACATCTTTCCAAACAATCTCTTGGTTTAGAAGCATTATATTTAGGTATAAATTTAAAAAGTTTTGGAGTTAATCCAATAATGGTATATAATTCTATAGCTGGTTTTTCCTATCATGAACTTATAACTTTAGTAGTTTATAGTGTCCTATATTTTGAAGATTTTGCTAGTGCCTTACCCGTTATAATTCATACTACTGGTAATAATGATACGGTTGCAATGCTAGTAGGTATAATATTTGCATTAATTGATGGTAAATCAGTTTCTCCAGAGCTCATGAAATATTTAGAGGCAAAAGACTTAAAAATCATTAGAAGGTAGTATGCTAGTGTGATTGTTGGTTGCCAAATAAAACAACATGTTTTAGACTCGATTTTATTTTAATAATCATAAAGGGAATTATGTGCGCTTATTTAGGTGAATTTTCAATATTGTTACCTGAACTATTTTTAGCTGGGTTTACAAGTATTTTACTTGTTTTAGCAACTATATTTAAAAATATTGGTTTTAGAGCTACTAATATCCTTACAATTTTATCGCTTGTTTTTGCAATTGTAATTTTAATAACTAAGGTTCCAAATGAAAGTTTATTAGGATTTAAAAACTTATTTAGGACAAATAATTTAATTTTTTCTCTAAAATTAATTTTACTTAGCTTTACCACAATATTTATGTTAATTCACCTGGGTCAGAAATATGAGAGTAAATCTCAGCTGAAATTATTTGAATATCCGATTTTAGTTTTGTTTTCTTTGGTTGGAATGATGCTAATGATATCATCTAACAATTTTATAACTTTTTATGTTTCTTTAGAATTACAAAGCCTTTCTCTATATGTAATGGCGGCGTTTGAAAGAGAGCATTCTAAGCCTTCAGAATCAGGATTAAAATATTTTGTTTTAGGCTCTTTTGCTTCAGGTTTAATGCTATTTGGTATATCTTACATATATGGATTTACGGGTAACACTGATTTTATATATTTAAAAGAATTGCTAATGAATAATACAAGTAATCAATTAGGTTTAGGCCTTATGGTTGGCGTTTTAATTGTAATAATTTCTTTGTTTTTTAAAGTTTCTGCAGTTCCATTTCACATGTGGTCACCTGATGTTTATCAGGGCGCGCCAACTATATCAACCTGTTATTTTGCAAATATTGCTAAAATTGGATCAGTAGGTTTTTTACTATTATTTCTAACTGATATTCTTTCAGGTTGGAAAAATGATTTAAAGCCAATAATGCATTTTGTTACTTTCCTAACTCTATTAATAGGAGCTATTGGAGCATTAAAGCAAACAAATATTAAGAGGTTGCTAGCATATAGTTCAATTGGTCATGTTGGATTTATGCTAATGGGTATAGAAAGTTTTACATTAAACTCAAGCGTCATTTCATATCTTACAATTTACGTAACAATGAATCTTGCATTATTTGCACTTATAATGAATTTAAAGAAAGATGGAAAAGAAATAGAAGAAATTTCAGATTTTTCTGGTTTGGCTCAAACTTACCCTATGGTTGGTTTAGCTATTTCGATATTGATGTTTTCGCTTGCGGGAATTCCTCCTTTTGCTGGTTTTTTTGCTAAGTTTTATGTTTTTCAAAATGCAATTAGCGATAAAAGCTATTTTATAGTGATAAGTGCTTTATTTTCAGCAGTTATTTCTGCTTATTACTACCTAAAAATAGTTAAATTTATGTTTTTTGATCAAGCAAAAACACAGCTTGATTATAATGTCAACCTCCTTACTAGGTTAATAATTTCCTTACTTGTATTGTTTAATTTATTCTATATACTAATCTAGAATTTTAAGGTTTTAACTTTTGGTATAAATTGAAAGTTCTATACCAATAACACTAGTGATTTTTTTAAAAATGAGTTTTGATATCAAAAAACATAAAAATGATTTTATTTTCATCCCTCTTGGTGGAGCAGGTGAAATAGGTATGAACGTTAATTTATACCATTACCAAGGTAAATGGATGATTGCTGACTTAGGAGCTGGCTTTGCAGATGATTATTATCCTGGTGTAGATCTTCTTGTTGCTGAAATTAATTACATTAAAAAATATAAAGATAATCTTCTTGGTATAGTATTAACTCATGCACATGAAGATCATCTTGGAGCAGTTCAGTATCTTTGGGGAGAATTACGTTGCCCTATTTATGCTACTAAGTTTACTGCTCACTTCTTAAGGTCTAAGCTCAAAGAATATGGAATAGCCAAAGATGTTAAAATTATTGAAATAAAAGAAAATAGTGAAATAGAAGTAGGTCCTTTTATCGTTCAAACAGTTCCTTTAACTCACTCTGCTCCTGAAATGCAAGCTTTGTTAATTAAGACTGAACTTGGGAATGTATTTCATACAGGGGATTGGAAATTTGATCCCAATCCATTAGTTGGTCCTAATAACGATTTTGAAAATTTAAAGAAAATTGGTGATGAAGGTGTTTTAGCTTTGGTGGGTGACTCTACCAACGTTTTCAATGATACCCATTCAGGCTCAGAAGGGGAATTAAGAAAAAGTTTGATTGAGTTAGTGGGTACTTGCAAGAAAATGGTAGTGGTTACTACTTTTGCTTCTAATGTAGCAAGAATAGAAACAATCATTCGTGCTGCAGAAGCTGCTGGACGAAAAATTGTTATGGCTGGAAGAAGCTTATGGAGAATATTAGAGTCAGCTAAAGCTGCTGGCTATTTGTTAGATACACCTCCTATTTACCCACCTGAAGAGGTAGGAAAAATAAAAAGAGAAAAACTCTTAGTAATTTCTACAGGATGCCAGGGTGAACCTATGGCAGCTACTACGAAAATGGCTAATAAAAGCCATCCAAATATTACTTTGGCACCTGGTGATACAGTGATTTTTTCATCAAAAATTATACCTGGAAATGAAAAAAAGATTTTTAGATTGCTAAATTTATTAGTTAGCCAAGAAGTGGAGGTTTTAACTGAAAAAGACCATTTTGTACATGTTTCAGGACATCCTTCACAACAAGAGCTAAAGAAAATGTATGAGCTTTTAAGACCTGAAGTTGCTATTCCTGTGCATGGTGAATTAATGCATATGCATGAACATGCAATGTTAGCAAAAAAGTGGGGAATTAAGCATGCAGTACAGGTTGCTAATGGAGATGTGGTTAAATTAGCGCCAGGACATACGGAAACTATTGCTAAAGTTGAATCAGGTTATTTAGGTATTGATGGGCATTTCTTATTACCTAGAAATTCAAATATCTTAAAAATGAGAAGGCGTCTTAAAGAGGCAGGCATATTATTTATTGTGCTTTTACTTAACCACCGTAATAAATTAGCTATGCCACCAGTTATTAAAGCACCAGGAGTTTTAGATAGCGAAGAAGATAAGGTGATTTTTACTTTAATGGCAAAAGAAGTAAATAAGGCTTTAGAAGAGCTTATCGATGTTAGCTTTAATAACCAGAGAAGAGATATAATTGAAAATTCTGTTAGATCAGCTTTAAGAAGAGTGCTAAAGCAAGAAGTTGGAAAATCTCCTGTAATTGATGTGGAATTAATTTATACTTAAATCAATGGAAAATCCATTTAAGCATTATCGTGAATCAATTATCATAAAAGACAATTTGAAGTGCAAACATATAATTGCAGGAGAGGGGTCTTATTATGCTGGGTATTATCATGGTAAGCCATTTGAGGAATGTGTTCTTTATTTGGATGAAATTGATAATAAATTTAAAGATGAAGATATCGATCGTTTGATTATTGGAAAATATTGCTCAATTGCAACCGGAGTCCAATTTATGATGTGCGGCACTCAAGGGCATAATTATAATTGGATTGCAGTGCACCCACTAGATATAAATGGAAGCTTACCAGGGCATCGTTGGAAGGGTGACACAGTAGTTGGAAATGACGTGTGGTTAGGCGCTGAAAGCCTTATTATGCCAGGAATTAAAATTGCTGACGGCTCGGTTATTGCAGCAAGAGCAGTGGTTACCAAGAATATAGGTCCATATGAGATATGGGGTGGAAACCCAGCTCGTTTGATAAAGAAAAGATTTAATGACGATCAGATTGAAAAGCTTCTTAAAATAAAATGGTGGAATTGGGACAAAGAAACCATAAAAAGAAATGTTCAATATCTTCGTTCTTCAGATGTTGATGCTTTGTGGGATTTATATATCAATAATAACCTATAGTTACTTTAAGAATTTTACATTCTCCTGATTTCTTGGTTAAACTATACAAGTTATATATTATTAATGAAGCTCCATTAACAATAATTAACAAAACTATCTCATAAAATTAAAAAATTCATTATAATTAAATGTTCAGCTTGAAGTAAATTTCTAAATAATAAATTAGGGTTTGTTACTATATCAGACAACTTAAATTATCAAGTATTTTCAGCGTTAATAAGTAAATGTGAAACTTTAAGTGAAGTTAATATAGAAAAAAGGCAAGAAGAGTTTGAGTTATTAGAAGAAAAAATTGGTGGCCACTTAGAAGGAGGGATCTATATCAAAAAATCTTCTCAAGAAAAATATCTAATCAAAAAGGTTGAAAACATAGAAGAAGCTCAGAATGAAATACTTAGTGCAAAATTATATAAGCTTGCTGGTGTTAAAGTACCAGAATTAGAATTAATATATTTTAATGGAAGTCCTGCAATTGCTTCTAAATTTATAGAAAATTATTTAGATATTTCTCATTATAGAAATTTTCTAAGCATATTAAATGAGCTTTATGAAAATTACGTTATTGACGCATGGCTAGCAAATTGGGATGTGGTAGGGTTAGTTTACGATAACATAGGAGTAGTAGGAAAAGATGGAATTAGAATTGATGTTGGAGGAGCTTTACTTTACCGTGGGATGGGTACTCTTAAAGATGAAATGTTTACGAGCAATGTTAATGAAGTTTGCAATTTACTAAATCCCCAAATAAATAGGCCAGCAGCAGAAATTTTTAGAAATTCTACGGTAAAAGATTTCTTAGTTGGTATAGAGAAAATTAAGCAGATAAAATATGAGGACCTTGCAAACTTAGTAGTTCATTATGCTCCAGGAAATTGTGAACAAAAGGTCAACTTGGTCAATTTACTATTAGAAAGAAAAGAAGATTTAATTAACCAAGCAGATATTGCTCAAACTGTAGATGAAAAAGAATATGTTAGAGCTAAATTATGTGGTTTAAGTGACCCTGAGTATCATTATAGTGAAGAGCTTTAATTTATAACAAAATTAAATATAAATGATTTGCTAAAAGAAATTTCTAACTTTCAGAAATTTTTTAGTTTTTTACATAGACAACCAAATAAATATTTCTGAAATAGGATAAATAATTTCTTTAGGAACAAAATTTAGAGGGATAATATTAATATTATTTATGGATTTAATATCAGATAAATAATCTAATTCTTGTACTTTTAAATTTGGGATAAATGAAAAGTTTGAATAAATCATTTTTTGATCATTATAAAGTTGAGAAAAAGCCACTTCATTATATTGAATGTTAGGTAAGTAATAAACATTTATGGTGTCTTTATTTTCTTCACATTCTTTCGTTTGATTAAATACAATAGATTCTCTAGTAACTTCAGGTAATATTTGTCTTCCTGTGAAAATAAATCTAGGATCGGGATAAATTATGTCTTCTTCATCTTCCTCTATATCATTTTCCGTATAGAAAATTCCTGAAATTTCGTCACTTGCCCAAAGTATGTCTTCATCATCATTTTTGGTTTCTTCTTGATTTACCTCGGTTTCTTTAACTTCAATTTTATCTGTTTCTTGATTTATTTCCTCCTCATCATAAAACTCTTCATTATGAGAATTGATATATGTTATAAAATCAAGTACTCTTTCAATTTCAAAAGGACTATTTTCATTTACTCTATAACGCATGTTTTTTTTGTTATAACTAATATATATAGAATGGGAGAAATTTAAAGCATCCCAAATATCTCCTATAGATATGTAAGCTATCACTCCAAGTAGTGAAGGAATTCTATAAAAACGACTTTCATCTAGATAACATTTTTTTAGGTAATTTATCCACAAATTTGCTTCTAATTCATATTTAAGAAAAGATAATGAATCAATATGATTAGCGAAGTTTTCAAGGGTTACTTCAAATGGATCTCCTTTAGAAGGTATCGCACTTATAATTAAACCATATGGGTTTTCTATTTGCTTTATCTTTAATGCCAGCTCCTGTGGTGTCATAATCTAATTCCTATATTGTAGTTTTTTACATAAATTTATGCTTTAAAACTATTTAAGCATAATAATCTTAAAAAACTATGAAACCAAAATATTAAAATGAGATAAATGCTTTATAGATTATTGTAGAAAGGAATTTATAGATACGAATTATGCTGATAATTTAGATGCTTACGAATATATAATGAATTTTTCTATGAAAAAGGAACTTAAAAATTTTAAGTTCCTTTTAAATATTGTAAACACTAGATTTGTTTTATTTCTTTTTCTTTTGCTACAACTTTGTCATCAATCATTTTAACAAAGCTATCAGTTGTTTTTTGGGTTTTTTCAGTAAGTTTTTTAAGGTCATCTTCAGATATTTCTTTAGATTTCTCCATTTTCTTTAAAGCTTCTATACAATCGCGACGAAGATTTCTAATTGCAACTTTAGCTCCTTCACCATATTTAGCAGCCATTTTTGCAAACTCATTTCTTCTTTCTTCGGTTAAGCTTGGCAAAGTTAGACGTAAATTTTGCCCTTCGGTAACAGGAGTTACACCTAAATTAGCATTAGAAATAGCTTTCTCTATAGGTTTAACCGCTTCTTTATCCCAAACTTGAATAGTTAATGTTCTAGAGTCAATTGAACTAACCGTACCTAGTTGACTGATTGGCATTTTGCTTCCATAAACTTCTGCTATAATAGGCTCTAGTAACTGAGTAGAAGCTCTTCCGGTTCTTATTCCACCTAATTCATGATCTAATGTGGCTATGGTTTTTTGCATTCTAGTATCTAAATCTTTTAAAATATTGTCACTCGACATAAAATTATTCTCCTAACTAATTATTGTATATTTTCCTTCACCTGCAGCTACTCTTGAAAATGCATCTTTTTCTTTTATTGAAAAAACCACTATAGGTATATTATTATCTCTTGCCATGGTTATGGCAGAAATATCCATAACTTTTAAATCTTTATTGATAACTTCACGGTAGGTTAGAGTTTCATAACGGGTTGCATTAGGGTTCTTTTTTGGATCCTCTGAATAAACTCCATCAACTCCAGTTCCTTTAAAAACAGCATCACAATTCATTTCAATTGCTCGTAAAGTGGCAGTAGTATCAGTTGTAAAAAATGGGCTGCCAGTTCCACCAGCAAAAATAACAATCCTTTTCTTTTCCATGTGCCTAACTGCTCTCCTTCTTGCATAAGGTTCACAAATTGTTGCCATTGGAATAGCAGATTGTACTCTTGTTGGAATTCCAATTGATTCAAGGCAGTTTTGTAAAGATAAAGCATTAATTACTGTTGCAAGCATGCCCATATAATCAGCACTGGCTCTTTCCATTCCTTGAGCTGCTACTGAAACTCCTCTAAAAATATTTCCCCCTCCAACAACTAAGCATAATTCATAATCTTGGTCATATACGTCTTTAATGTTTTTACATATAGACTGCACTGTTTTAATATCGATTCCAAAGGGAAGGTCACCCATAAGAGCTTCACCTGAAATTTTTAATAATATACGTTTAAATTTATGATTTTTCATTTTTCTCTCGTACTTGATTGTATAATTTTTAGCATGAAGAAAGTTTTGATGCAAGGCTCAAGAAATTAAATCCTATAAATTAAATTAGATCAGAATTATTAAAGCAGTTAGTACTAATATTATATGGGGTTATGCCAAGTAAGTTAGGGTAATGTATATTGGCACCATATGTTATTAATAAATCAGCCATTTTACAATCCTGATTTCTTGCAGCTATATGTAAGGCTGTTTCACCAAAAAAGTCAGGCTCTATGACAGCTTTTCTTTCAAGAAAATATTGTACAACTTCATATTGTTTAAAATTAACTGCAAGATCAATAGCATGATAGCCAAAATCTTCTTTTGAGTTTATAATATTATTTACATTTTTACCGGCAATTGACTTAACATTTTGCATATCTCCATTTATTGAGGCAGAAATTAATTTAATAGATCTTTTAGATAAAAATTTTCTTACCAAATCAGATTTATAAATCTCAGCAACTTGTTCTGGAGTTAATCCTTGATTATTTTGATTAAATATATTTGCACCTTTTAAAATTAGATATTTGGTAATTTCTATATTATTAGATCTTGCTGCTCCATGAAGAGGGCAATTTTTATCAGCTCCACTACAATCATTAACTTTGTTAGGATATTGGTATAAAATTTTTTTTACATGGTTAAAATAACTTAGGCAACAAGCTTTATATAAAAAAGTTGGTGAGTCATAAGGTGTTATAAAAGGGTTTCCTCCATTCTTTATAAGAAGATCTATCACAGCTTCTTTATGAGATATAGCGCTTCCAATTGCTATATGAAGAGGGGTATAGTTATCTTTATTAACTGGATTTACATGACCTCCATGAATAATTATTTCTTCAATCACTCTTAAATTGCCTAATGCAGAGGCAAAATGAATAGGATAATCCGAGTTTTTATTTCTTGAATTTAAAGTGATATTTTGTTTGATTAG
Organism: uncultured Rickettsiales bacterium; assembly: GCA_964627795.1. Classification (GTDB taxonomy): domain Bacteria; phylum Pseudomonadota; class Alphaproteobacteria; order Rickettsiales; family CANDYO01; genus CANDYO01. The sequence goes on from CAZVLF010000002.1 coordinate 63,037, forward strand.
AGAAAGTGAACTAATAGTATCATTATGAAATAAAGATAAAGTTAAGCAATTATTTCCTTCCTTATTGTGGTAATTTATATTTGCTCCTAAGCTTAAAAAATAATTTACATATAATCTATACTCTGAGTTACAAGCAGAAATAAAGAAATGATTTATTTTAATAGAGAGGAAGCGAGAAATAAAACTATCTTTTTTGGCTAACTGTAAAGCGATAAGATTATCATTATTTTTAATAAGCTCATCAATATTTTTATCAACCAATTTTCTTACAATTTCTGCATTATCAAGAGAAGATGCAATATGCAAAGCAGTGTTACCATCTTTATCTTTAGCATTAATATTGATAGCTAGGTTTAAAAGACATTCTATTAAATCTACTCTCTGTTTTTCTACCACTTTATGTAAAATTGTTTTTTCTTCACAGTCAGTCATATTAATTGCATGTTCAAGTTGTTTAGCAATATTACAGAAAATCTTTGGTTGATGAGGATACAAATGGAATATTTCAAAAACAAAATTAGGGTAAGATGTACCACACATAAGAATTATAGAAAAAATGAAGGATTAGAATATATAAGCTCCATATATAGCTTCATATTTTATATTGTCAATCAATATTTAATCATGGTTAATTTATCAATTATTGATTCTAGGAGCTGAGCTGTTTCTTTATTTTTCAAAATATGGCCATTTATCATGATAGAAAATGCAATTTTATTATTTAAGTAACCAGCAATATTATAAATATTACTCATGGAGCCAGTTTTGGCTTTGAGTGAAAGATGAGGATGATTTTTAAGAAACTCCTTTATTGTTCCATCTAATGAAGATGTAGCTAAAGAGTTATAAAAATACTTATTGGAGTAAGCTTTAAGAAAAAGCGAAACAATTTGCTCTGAGGTAAGTAAATTATATCTTGAGCTTCCAGATCCATCAACTAAACGAGATGATTCAGTACTTAAATTTATTTCACTGCTTAAGATTTGATAAAGAGCTTTTATTCCCAACTTAAAACTTCCTTGCTTAGAAAAATATTCAGCACCAAGTGCTTTTAACAGAATATTAGCAATTAAGTTATCAGAATCCTTTTGAATTACTTTTATTATTTGAGAAAGTGGAGGTGAGTAATGTTCAGCTATTATATATGTATCAGGGTTAGAAGTCTTAAATATAATTTCCCCTGAGAAATCAATTTTACTACTAAATTCTTTAACAGTTTTTTCAATCATCAACTTCGGATCTTGGTAAGCTACATTTAGCTTTAATGGTTGAGAGTTAATATCAATACATCCAGAAAATAAATAATAATTTCCTTCTTTTGCTTTAAGTTCTGCCTCACAATTAGGATCTTCTTTTGTAATAATATTATTTTCAAATTCAATGTTATCTGACAAAATTAAGCTAGCATAATCGCCTAATTTGTTGCCAGGTTTAAGCAGCCCTCTAAAACAGTTTTTATCTACTACAACAGTGCTACTTGGAGCAGAAAAGCAAAATTTTGTATCTTCAATAGACCAACCATCGCCAAAATATTGGTCATCTAAATATTCAGTATCGATATAAATATTTCTATATTTTTCTTGAGGAAGTTGATCTATAAGATTTTTAAGATTTTCTCTCGATAAAGTCGGATCTCCATAAAACTTAATATAAATATTATTATTTTGATCTTTTGATATACTTGTTTTAAATTTAAAATTTGGGCCCAAATAAATGAGTGAGGCATAGGTAGTGAATGATTTAACCACACTTGCAGGAATCATTGATTTAGAAGAATTATAAGAAAAAATCTTTTTCCCATTTTTTAAATCTTTTGCTAAAATAGAAATAAAAAAACTATCATTTTTCTTGATGATATTTTCTATTTCTTCGCTGGCTGAGTCAAAATTAATAAATAAGGTTAAAATTATAAAAATAGAGTTTTTAAGCATTTCCAATAGAATTTAAAAATTTACTTGCATCAATTCCACATATTTTTAGCGCTTTTTGCCATCTAAACGATGGGTCTTCTACAAATAATAATTTAAAAATACTATCATTTTGGCTTTTTTCTACTAAATTTGGCAATATTAACCAATCATTTTGTTTTAGTTCATTATTAAGTTGGTTTACTCCCCAACCACAATATCCTAAAGCTAACATTTTATACTGAGGGCCGCAGCTAGAAACTATATCTTTAATTATATATGCGCTAGTGCTTATACTTACTCCTTTGAATAATTCAATTGAAGGATTATTAGCATATTCACTGCTGTGAATGATTATACCTTTATCTTGTTCTAAAGGTCCTCCAAAAAATATTTGTAAAGATGCATCTTTGCTAGGGATGATTTTAGAATTTTTTAGGTTTGATTTACTTTTATGTACTTTTAAAGATTCAAGGATCTCTTTTCCTTCAAGTAAATTGAGAATTTTATTTATCATTATTCCGCTTGATCCTGATTTATCGTGAGATAAAAGAAGGATGATAGATTTATGAAATATAAGGCCATGATTTGAAAATGGACTGCTAATCAGTATATCGCCGGGTTTAAGAGAGTGATAACTAACCAATTTTATTGACCTCCACTTGACTTACTATATTCTAAAATATCACTAGCTCTAAGATATTGCTTACTCCCAACAGGAGACATTTTTAAAACTTTTGCTGCTAAAATCTTGCTTTTTCCAAAAGCATTTTGATGAAAATAATATTCAGCAAGAGCTAATATAGCTTTATCTTGTTGTTTTACTAATGCATAGGCTTTAGAAAGCATAAAATAAGCCATTAAATTATCATTTTCTACTGCTACAATTTGGTTTAATATAGTTATTGCTTCACTTGCAAGTTTATTATTATAAGAAGCTGATGCAAGATTAATTTTCGCTACAGCAAATTCAAGCTTAAATAATTTATCTGTGGGCATTAAAGAGAGAGCTTTAAAATAGTAGGTATGTGCTAAATCTAATTTTCCGTTTTCAAAATAATATTGGGCTTTAAGTTCTAATAAATATGGATCATTAGGAGAGTTTTCTATTATTTTATTGAGTAATTCAATGGCTTTTTCATATTGACCTGAACGAAAATAGCTTATGGATAATCCGTAAATATCATTTTTATAAAGCTCTTTAGTTTGACTAGGGTTACTAATAAATGCATTTAATTTGGTGGCTAACCTTTTAAAAATTGTAATAGTTTCTTGAGTTACATTGTTACCAAATTTACCTAGCTTACTTTTTATAGCGTTTTGTAGGCCTGTAAGTCTTTCTTGCGTCATTGGATGTGTGCTAAGATAAGGAACTGCATCATAACCTGCTTCACTTTTTGCCATGAAAGTAAAAAAATTGATTAAGCCTTGGCCATTATTGTTTGTTTTATAAAGGAGATCAATTGCTATCTTATCTGCTTCTATTTCATGCCCACGCGAATAAGACATCATCTTCCTTATAGAAGCATTAGCAGAGGCTGTGCCAATAAAAATTCCTGCATCAGGTCCTCCAGCAAACATACCTGCTAAACCTAATATTGTACCTGCTAAAGCGAGGTATTTAGTTTCTTCTAATTCCTGGCGGAGATTAATTAAGTGTCCAGCATAAATATGCGCTATTTCATGAGCTAAAACACCATATAAAATGTTAGGATCATAAGCAAATTTAATTAGCAAGCCTGAATGAATAAATATATTGCCTCCATTGGTTACAAAGGCATTATAAGAAGGATCAGTAATAATTCTAATTTTAATCGCTTTAGGATCTAATTTTGCAACATTTAGAAGAGGAGTAATAAAAGATTTTATTTTATTTTCTATCTCAGCATCAGTAATTATTTGAATTTGTTTGCTTGCTTGAGCAAAAGATGAAAGAGTGATGATTAACCAAAAAACAATTTTCTTAATCATTTTATTCATAAAATATGCCTTGTTGCTAGGGTGGCAAAATACATAAATAAGCCTACAAAAAAATTGAGCTTAAATCTTCTTCGACAATTATCAATATCATCAATAACTATTGTTTTTACTTGCCAAAATAAAATTGAGATAGGAAGAATTATCCATATATTATAATATTTCCCAATATTAATCATATTGCCAGAAAAAAAGAACATTGTTGCAGTGATAGTATAAAAAATATTTAAAAATTTTTCAGTTTTTTCTCCAAAGTAAATTGCTGTTGATTTAACCCCTAGCTTTATATCGTCTTTTACATCTTGTAATGCATAAATAGTGTCATATCCTAAAGTCCAAAAAATACAACCAATATAAAGGAGAAATGCAGGCAAAGATAATTTTTCATGAATAGATAACCATGCAATTAATACTCCAATATTATAGGTTATGCCTAAAAATAATTGAGGGAAGTATGTGAATCTTTTACAAAAAGGATAAATTATAATCAATAAGATAGAAAATAACGAAATTAATATGGCTGGCTTATTGAAAAAAAATAGCAAACTTGCTGAGGCTAAAAGAAGAATTACTACAAGATTTGTTGCTTCTTTAATTTGTAACTTCCCGGTTGTTATAGGTCTTTCTTTAGTTCTAAAAACTTTGCAATCGATATCAGCGTCTATTATGTCATTAATTATACAGCCAGCAGATCTCATTAAAATGCTTCCGATAATAAAAATAATAGTATATTTCAAGTTAAAGTAACCTGAATTTGCCATATTTAGAGAAATTAAGCATGGCCAAAGCAGTAAGAAAATGCCAATAGGTTGATTTAATCTCATCGCTTCAGAGTATATTTTTATTTTATTTCTCATTCACAACCTTCAACTTACCATTAGTAAACAAATAATATGCTGACTGATAATAATTTATAGCTTGGTTAACTTGATTTTGATCTAATTCAGTTTCTTCTAATTTAAAATTATCCAGTATTTGGTATGTTTGAGCCGCTTTTATAGGGGATAAAACAGTTAATTTACCATCAGCCATTAAGCCTAATTTTTGATATGTAGAGATAAAAGCATTCTCATATTTTTTAGAGAATATATCATTACCAAAAAATTTACTCTCATATGAGATATTAAGTAAACCTAGAATTGTTGGTGCTAAATCAATTTGGCTAGCCATTTTATGTACAACTTTAGGTTCGATAATTTTCGGTGCATATATTAGTAATGGAATATGATATTTTTGAGGAGGAAGAGCAACTTTTCCAGCACTTCCAGCGCAGTGATCGGCGGTTATAACAAAAATAGTATTATTAAACCATGGTTTAGTTGAAGCTGATTGTAAAAATTTGCCTAAAGCATAGTCTGTGTATTTTACTCCACCTTCACGGTTTAATTTAGATGCTATATCAATTCTACCTTGTGGAAATGTAAAAGGCCTATGGTTTGAGGTGGTCATTACTAAAGAAAAGAACTTTTTCTTATTGTTAAAAGATTGATCAGCTTCCTTAAGAACCTGTTTATATAGGTCCTCGTCTGATATGCCCCAAATATTTTCAAATTCTACTTCATTTGCAGGAACATCTTTCCTATCAATAGTTTTAAAACCATTATGGGCAAAAAAGTAATTCATATTGTCAAAATATCCATATCCACCATAAATAAACTTGCTTTCATATCCATTATTATTTAAGACTGAACCAATAGAATATAAATTTTCATTATTTTTACGTCTAAGAATAGATTGCCCTGGTATAGGAGGAAGACCAAGAGTTATAGCTTCTAAACCTCTAACAGTTCTTGTTCCAGTAGCAAAAAAATTGTCAAAATATATACTTTCATTGATTAATTTGCTTAAGTTTGGTGTTAATTCTTTTCCCTCATAAATAGATCCTATAAAGTGGGCACTTAAGCTTTCAATAGTAATTAATATAACATTATAGTTTTTTTCAGGAGACTGAGGTTGAACCATTCTAGTTAGGCTTCCCTTTTCAGAAATCATTTTTCCTAAATCAGCTAAAGATTCTTCGTCATCCTTACTTTTATAAAATTGGTAATAGTCTAAGGAGTTGTTTAAGAAAGCAGAAAATAGATTATAAAGCCCATTTTTACTTATTTCATTAAGATAGTTATTTTCTTTGATATCAGTGAGTTTTGGATTATAGAAATTGTAACTTACAATGCATATAAATAAATAAGTTAAAAAGTTATATGCTTTGCTTTTAAGATCAATTGGCTGCTGAAAAAAATATTTTATTACAGGCTTGAGTATAAAGAAAAATATGGATGCTATAATAAAAATTATAGGAATAATAATATGCATAGGGTAAGATTCTTTAATATTTCCTATAACTTCTTGAGTATAAACTAAGTAATCAACAGCAATGAAGTTAAACCTAGTTGAAAATTCAAGCCAGAATGTAAATTCTGAAGCAATTAAAAAACATAGTGCAAAGATGACTGCAAAATATATCAAAGAATAAATATAGGAATTAATCTTTGAGTAGAAAATTTTATTTGGAATTATTAAGCGGAAAAGTGATAATAAAGCAATAATATAAAATGAAGTTATAACATCATTTATCAACCCAAAACTAAATGCTTTTAAGGCCTCAAGTAATGATAAATCTATTTCATGTTGGTAAACAGCAAAGGAATATAAAATTGCTCTACTTATAAAATTAAAAATCAAAAAAATTATTAATGCTAACATATAATTACTTCTTATATAAATCTGATAGTTGTTTAATGTGTCCAATCTCAATTAAATGCATTCTTTTATCCTTAAACTTTGTTCCAAATGGAACTATTGCTGTAGTGAAACCTAATTTAACAGCTTCCTTAAGTCTTGTTTCTGCATGGCTTACTTTTCTTATTTCTCCTGATAAACCAATTTCACCAAAAACTATTGAATCAGAAGGATTTGATTTGTTAGTAAATGAAGAGATTAATGCGCATGATACAGCAAGATCTGCAGCAGGTTCATTTATTTTAAGTCCACCGACTATATTTAAATATACTTCTTTATCATAAAGATTCATACCATATCTAACACCTAGAACTGCTATTATCATTGATAAGCGGTTGAGGTCCCAACCAACAACAGATCTTCTTGGTGTTGGAATAAATGAAGGTGCTATAAGAGCTTGAACCTCAACAAGCATTGGTCTTGTTCCTTCTATTCCTGCTAGAACACTTGATCCACTGGCTTTTCTTTCTGAAGGAGATAAGAATAATTCCGATGGGTTTTCTACTTCTTTTAAACCTAGCTCTTGCATTTCAAAAACACCAATTTCATTTATACCACCAAATCTGTTTTTTACTGCCCTTAAAATTCTAAAATGATGGCCTCTTTCTCCTTCAAAATATAACACGGTGTCAACCATATGCTCTAGTACCTTAGGGCCCGCAAGCTGACCATCTTTAGTAACATGTCCAACAATAAGAACAATAATACCTTTAGACTTAGCATAATTAACTATTTCATGTGAGCAGGCTTTAACTTGAGAAACTGTTCCTGGAGCTGAATTAAACTCATTTACATACATAGTTTGAATAGAATCAATTACCACTAAGTCAAGATCATTATCACGCTCTATAATATTCATGATATCATGAATATTAGTAGCAGATAAAAGTTTTACAGGAGCATTAGATAAATTTAACCTTTTAGCACGTAATTTTATTTGCTCAGTTGATTCTTCACCTGAGACATAAGCGCAATTAACTTTATTAATGGCAAGTTTAGATACAAGCTGTAATAGAAGTGTTGATTTCCCAATTCCTGGATCCCCACCTATTAGGATTACCGATCCCTTTACCAATCCTCCACCAAGAACTCTATCTAATTCTGAAAATGAAGTGGGAAGACGATCATATTCATTAATATCGGCTGATAATGATTGAAAAGAAAGAGAATCACTAGATGTGTTGATAGGAGTTTTTTTACTTTCTTGTTTATTTATGGTTTCTTCCTGAAGGCAATTCCATTCCCCACAATCTTCACATCTTCCCGACCATTTAGGGTGGATTGCTCCACAGCTTTGGCAAACATAACAGGTTTTATTCTTACTCATAAATAATGCAAATATTGAAATTCAGCTTAGTATAACTTCTTTTTTATAAAATTAATAGTGTTTACTAATTATTTTCGATTTGTTTTTTATGATAGATAACGTAAATTACAGCAAGCGCAATTCCTGATAAAAGCCAAGTTAATGCGTAACCTAGATGATGATTACGAAGATTTGGCTCAAGGTCTCTTCCTCGTGGTAATATATTAGGGTTATCTTTAGCTAAAATATAATAATTTTCTACATGTTTATCTAAAAATGTGCTTATTTGAGATAAATCAATGTAAAACCAAAGATTTCTTTCCGGTTGATTTTCATGAACATAAAGAGGTTTTTCTTCGCTCTTCATTATTGTTCCTTCAATTTCAACAAGATTTTTTATTAAAGTTTCAGGTCTTTTCGAACTGTCTTTCTTTTTTTCTGGAACCCATCCTCGGTTAATAATTAAAATCCTATTATCCTCCAAGCGAAGTGGAGTTAGAATATAGTAACCATTTTCTCCTTTAAATTGTCGGCTTCCTCCGTACATGTGCATTTCATGTTCATGAAAAAACTCTCCTTTTATTCGAACTTTGCGATAAAGCATAGAGGATAAATTAACTTCACTCGGTAGGTCAATAGTTGATAATAAACTACGCTCTTTAATTTCTTTAATTAGATTTTCTTTCCATATTAACCTATTAAATTGCCAATAGCTTAAAGAAAATAAAAGAATCAAGCCTGGTATAGTTAAGAATGTAGGCCAGAATTTAGGTTTAAAGCCAATCATATAAAAAAGTTATCCTACATTAAAGATTTTTCTTTTAATAAAATTTGTAATTCGCCATTTTCAAACATTTCTCGAACTATATCACAACCTCCAATAAAAGTGCCTTTTATATATAGTTGAGGAATTGTAGGCCAATCTGTATAGTCTTTGATCCCTTGACGCATTTCTTCACTTTCTAAAATATTAATATCAATAAAATTTAATTTTAAATGATTTAATATCGCTGCGACCCTGGCAGAGAATCCACATAATGGCATCTCTGCAGTTCCTTTCATAAATAATACAATATCATTTTCTTTTACTAATTTATCAATTTGACCAAATATTTCTTTATTCATAGTATTTATTAATCCTTACTTTTTAAAAAAAATTCATAAATGAAAAAAAATACTAGGTAAAAGCATTATTTTTTCTTATTATGTCAGTTATTACTTATAACTGAAACATTTTTTGAGGTAAAGGAAGAATTATGGATTTGATTGAGCAAGCTAATAAAATTATTATCAAAGTGGGAGGGTCTTTTGTGGTAGATCCTAAAAGCTTAGATGTTAATTCATCCTGGATTGATAGTTTAATTGATGATATCCAAAATTTAATAAATAAAGGAAAAAGGCCAATAATTGTTACTTCAGGCTCAATTGCTCTTGGTTGTAGAATGATGGGTATAGACTTTGCTAAATTAAAACTTCAAGATAAGCAAAATTTATCAGTGGTTGGTCAGCATGAGTTAGTAGAGCTGTATAAAAATAGTTTTGCTCGTTATAATACTAAAGTAGCTCAGGCGCTTATTACAATTGAAGATGTTGAAAATAGAAAACGCTTCGTATCAATTAAAACTACTTTAGATTATCTTCTTGAAAATAAAATTGTACCAATTATTAATGAAAATGATCTTATAGCGAATACTGAAATTAGGTTCGGTGATAATGATAGACTTTCTGCAAGACTTGCCCAGATTGCTGGGGCTGATCTTTTGATAATGTTATCCCTTGTTGATGGGCTATATACAGATGACCCTAAAATTAATTCAAAAGCAGATTTTATTTCAGAGATATATTCAATCACACCAGATGTTGAAACGATGGCAAGTGACTCTAAAGAAAAAACAGGTGGTATGTCTGCAAAAATTGTTTCAGCTAGAATAGCTCTTAATAGTGGGTGTAATGTTATTATAGGTAATGGTAAGTTTAATAATCCACTTAAAAGGATATTAGAAGGGGCTCGTTGCTCTAGGTTTATTAATGATAGCGAAGCTCCACAAAAATATAAATTAGGATAGATAATAAAATGGTAAAAAATATTCAGATTGTAGAATTAAGAGACATTATTACAAAAACATTAGAAGAGCATAAAGCTGAAGATATTGTAGTTATTGATTTGAATGGTAAAACAGATATTGCTGAGTTTATGATAGTAGCAACAGGGCGTTCCTCTAGGCATGTTGCATCAACAGCAGATCATGTTATGGAGAAGATTAAACTATTAGAACTTCCTTACTCTATTGAAGGTATGTCAAATCCAGAATGGGTTCTTATTGATATTTTAGATATAATGGTACATATTTTTAGCCGTGAGAAAAGGGAATTATATGCGCTTGAAGAGTTATGGCAAAGATAATTATCCACTCTATTGGTAAATTATCAGAAAATTCTCATGAAGGAAAAATATTATCTGAATATTTAAAGAGAATTCCTTGGAGCATGCAAATTATTCAATTAGAAATAAAAGGAAAATTACCGATTGATAAGTTAAAAAATGCAGAGGCAGATTTAATTATTAAGTCAATTCCAAAAGGTAACTATATAATTTGTTTGGATGAAAGGGGAAATAATCTTTCAAGTGTTGAATTTGCTGAAACGATAAAATTAACTAATCAACCAATATCAATTGTTATTGGAGGAGCTTATGGCCTTTCAGATGATATAAGGAAAAAGGCTGATTTAATTTTATCATTTGGTAGAATGACTTTACCCCATATGTTGATGAGAATTGTGTTGGTGGAGCAAATTTATAGAGCTTATACAATAAATTCAAATCATCCTTATCATAAATAAATTTATAAAAGTTATTTGTTTAAGCATTCATAACTTCAATAGAAATATTAATTAAATTATCATCTTCATAATATAAGTAAATTCTAATCATATTTGTTATTTTTTCATGAAAATCTTCTAATTCTAAAAAACTATATATTTCTATTAAGCTTAGTTTATTAGTTAAGTTTGGATTCTTAATTATAAACCCAAGTTTGCAATTAAAAATATATTCAGTGGCTTTAGCTAAAATAGAGTTATTATTAGATATTAAATTTATTTTAAAGTAATTTGCTAAATATGGTATTGCTTCAGAAAAATATTGTTGGTTATTAAGATTACTATCAAGGTTAGAAGCTTTTACTAGATCATTTTTAGCTAAAGCTTTTTCATCAATTTTTTTAAAAACCATTGCTCGATTAAGATATAGTCTTGCAGCTTGTTGGTGATAATTTAAGTGCTTGTTTTTAAGGTCTTCTATTATTTTTTCAAAATTATATTGTGGTTGCCAGTGAGGATGGCTTTCAAAGGAAGGGATTTTTTCTTCGGTAGCAAATTCTAAGAATGATATATAATTAGTGTATAGCCTTTTATATTCATTTTTTATAGTTTGATTGTTTTTTAACGATAAGGCTTCTATATTTGCATGATCTTGAAATATAGAAAAATCTAGTTGTTTCTCAGCCTCTTTAATCTTACCTTCATTAAATAATTTTTTTGCTAGTTGTAAATGAAAATATGATTGTTCAAAGTGAAAAAAACTATGAAATTTTTCAATTTTAGAGGTGGCATGGTTGAGTAAATTTAGCTGCTCAGTTTCATTTTTAGCAAATAAAGAAAGATTGTTAAGAAATTCTATATTATTTTCTGAATGCTTGAAATTATAATTTTCTAAAAATAAGTGTTTATTTATTTCAATCTTCAATAAATTCATTTATTTAGGGTCTAATTTTTTTGCTTCTTCCCATAATTTTAGCATAAATTCTGTAGTTTGGCCATGTAATGATTTTAAGTTATGATTTTTGGCAACTATTTTAAGGTTATCAATTCTTGTTCGAAATTTTTTATCTATTAGATCAATAATATCATATAGGTTATAATTGTTAAAAATCGAAAGAGATATTACACAATGAAGCAAATCTCCTATTTCTTCTTTTATTCTTGCCTCTGATTCATTATCTTTAAAGGCTTGGTTTATTTCGTTACATTCGCTTATTGCTTGCTTGATAATGGCTTCATTATTAGGCCATTCAAAGCCAAATTCTATTGCATCCTTTTCGGTTCGAATGATGCTATCAAGCAAAAATTTTTTGTTATCCATAATAAGAAAAGAAAATTTTAAGTGAGATTGTTAATATTTTTTTAAGCTTTAAGTTATATAAAATAAGAGCAATGTTGTCAAAAATAAAATGACAGACATCAGCAATCATGTATACTATAAATTGCATAACATGCTAGAATATTTAACAAGAGTAGATTGATTTTTTTTAATCAAATTCTTAAAGCTAAAATAGGAGGGATAAATGGCGGAAACAGGTAGGCTTAAAATTGATCCTCTTTTCGTTGGGTTGACTAGGCCAACACTCTTATTTGGTGTTAGCCAAATGTTTGTAATTTTTAATTCATTAGCTTGTATTGGATATTTTGTTCAAACAAGCGATTTAAGAGCGATGGGTGCAATGTTTTTAGCACATATAGTGGGGTATATTTTAACAGCTAAAGAGCCATTATTTATTGAGCTATATATGGTTAAAATGCAGAAATGCAATAAATGTGTAAATAAGTTTTATCATGGAGCAAATTCCTATGATATGCGTTAAGGGGCTTTAATGTTGGATATAGCAAAATATAAGGTTGCAAAGCAAAATTATGCAGATAAGGAATATCCTACATCTTATTTTATCCCTTACCTTTGCCATTATAATAGCAATACTATACTAACCAAAAAAAAAGAATTAATGCGCATCATTAAGGTTGGTGGTTTTTCTTTTGAAACAGCTGATGATGAAGATGTAGATACTAAAAAAGATATGTTAAATCTTCTTCTAAAAGGTTTCCAAACGGGAGGGTTTTTACTTTACTTCCATACAATTAGAAGGAAAGCAGATATTGTTACTAATCAAGTTTTACCAATCGATCCTAATATAAAAATTCCTAAAAGCTTTGCTGATTATGTGGAACAAGAATGGCGAAAGAAGTACGCTAGAAAGCAAGCATTTGCAAACGAAATATATATTACAGTAATAAAAAGGCCTGAAAACCAAGGTGTTGCTGCCCTTGAAGCTATGTTAAAAAAACTTCAAGCAACGGCCGATAAAGCAGTTTGGGAAAATGAGATTAGAGATGCGTTTGAAGAACTTGAAGAAGCAACAGGAAGGGTTATTAGTACTCTTAGAGAATATTCTCCTGAATTGTTAGGAGTTGTAAACACTTCTGAAGGAACTTTCTGCGAAATGCTAGAATTTTTAGGTAAATTAGTTAATTGTGGAATGGCAAGTCCAACTTTAGTTCCTAATATCACAATAGATAAATATTTGCCAACAACTAGACTTTTTTTTGGAAATAAAGCAATTGAGGTAAGAGGAGCTGAAAAAAGTAGGGTAGCAGGAATACTTAGTATCAAAGAGTATGGTCCTACAAGTAACGCAGGAATGCTAGATGGTTTGTTACAAATGCCTTTTGAATTAATTATCTCTCAGTCTTTTGCATTTTCTAACCGACAAGCGGCAATAGCTAAAATGCAGCTACAACAAAATAGAATGATTCAAGCTGGAGATAAAGCAGTATCTCAAATTGCAGAGATTAACCAAGCATTAGATATGGCAATGAGTGGTGAAATAGCTTTTGGCACTCATCATTTAACCGTTTTATGTATAGAAGATGATTTAAAAATGCTAGAAAGTGTTGTTTCTATGGCATCAGTTGAAATACAAAATTGCGGAGCTCAACCGGTTAGAGAAAAAGTTAGTATGGAACCAGCTTACTGGGCTCAGTTACCTGGAAATGATGATTTTATAGTTAGAAAATCAACCATTAATAGCCTTAACCTAGCTGGTTTTGCCTCAATGCATAATTATCCAACAGGGAAAGATAGAGGAAATCACTGGGGAGATTCTGTTACAGTTTTTGATACAACCTCAGGCACTCCTTATCATTTTAATTTTCATGTTCGTGATGTTGGGCATACTTTAATTATTGGTCCAACTGGGGCTGGTAAAACTGTATTAATGAACTTTTTATGTGCAATGGCACAAAAATTTAGATGTAGAATGTTCTTTTTTGATAAAGATAGAGGAGCTGAAATATTTATTAGAGCTTTAGGTGGGGTATATACAGTTATTGATCCTGCTAAAAAATGTAACTTTAACCCATTTCAACTTCCAGAAAATGGTGAAAATAAAACTTTTCTTCTTGAGCTGCTTAAGCTTTTAGTCACAGTTAATGGAGAATCTTTATCAGCAGAAGATATTATGGCTCTTAGCCAGGCAGTTAAAGGCAATTTTAAATTAGCTCCCAAAGATAGGAAATTGGCTAATATTGTTCCATTTTTAGGGATTGAAGGCCCAGGTAGTTTAGCAACCAGGATTTCAATGTGGCATTCAAAAGGTTCACATTCAAATGTTTTTGATAATGAGGTTGATGCATTAGATTTAAGTAATTATCGTATTTTTGGTTTTGAAATGGCTGAATTACTTAAGGATACAATGTGTTTAGGGCCGGTTTTATTATATATTTTCCATCGTATAAATATATCATTAGATGGAACCCCTACTATGATAGTTTTAGATGAAGCATGGGCTTTGATTGATAACCCTGTTTTTGCTCCAAAAATAAAAGATTGGCTAAAAGTTCTAAGAAAGCTTAATACTTTTGTAATATTTGCTACTCAAAGTGTTGAAGATGCTAGTAAAAGTGCTATCAGTGATACACTTATCCAACAAACTGCGACCCAGATATTTTTGCCTAATCTTAAAGCTACACAGGTTTATAGAACTGCTTTTATGTTATCGCAGCGAGAATATATTTTAATTAAAACTACAGATCCAAGTAGTAGATATTTCTTAATAAAGCAAGGAGTAAGCGCTGTAGTTGCAAGGATTGATCTTAGAGGCATGACAGACATTATTAATGTTTTATCAGGAAGAACGGAAACTGTGCTTCTTTTAGATCAACTAAGAAAAGAACATGGAGATAATCCTGAAGAATGGTTACATCTTTTTTACGAAAAGACGAGAAAAAAATAATGGCTTTTTTAAGAATTCTATTTTGCTATTTAGTAATTTTTTTTGCACTTACTCCCCATGCGCGAGCTGATATGTTTGATGACGATTCCTGCGTGCAGGGACAAAGTATTATAAATAAGCTATTAACTAATTTTGGTTTGGGATTATTTACTAATATAAGTGGCCAATTTCGTATGGATGGAGCTGGATCCACTCCCGATGAAACTAAATGTAGTCCTGATTATTATCCCACAAATTGTAGTGGCACTTCTTGCAGTGGGGATGGCGTAATGCATGATTCAAAATCATGTGTATCATGTAAAAACTCGAATGGACAAAATGTTAGTTGTGCTAATAGCTGTAACATATCCCATCCAACTGGTTGTACAAATGGTTATACATGTGCAAGTGATTGTGATGGTGCTGGCGCAGTTAAGATATGTTATAAATATTATAATTTTAGCCCACTTGGACTGCTTCAAGAACAGGAAGATTGTAATTGGGCAAGAGATGGATGGAGTAAATTTTATTTCTTTCCAATGGCAAGTCTTAGAGTAGTTAAGCAAGGTGATAAGCTATGTGCACAAACATGGACTATGATGGGGTTTCAGTCTATTGGTTGTAAATATCTTCCTGATTGTTCAAGTTTTGCAGTGGATAGTAATTGTTATGTAGCTGAGGCTTGTTCTTATGGTGGATATGTTCATTCACGCTCATTAATAGCAATGACCTCAATGATAATTGAATGTATAAATGAGAGCCTGGCATTACTTTTTGTTAATACAAATAATTGTGGAGATTCAACAAGCTATAAAACAAATTATTTCCCCGTTTTTCAAGCTGCAATGAGAAAGGCAATTAAAGCGGCAATAACTTTATACTTTGTTTTATGGGGAATTAAGCTTGCAATTTCAGGGGAAGTTTTAAGCAAGGGAGAATGGTTTACTTTTGTAGGAAGATATATTTTAGTTATATATTTTTCAGTGGGGATTTTAACCAAATATGATACTAATGGAAATCCAGTTTACTCTGATGGTGTTACTACTATAATGCTCCCCTTATTTAAAGATGGAGCCACAGACTTATCCAACATGGTATATTCATCAGGTGGTGTAACAGGCTTATGTGATTATACAAAAGTTAGTTATGAGAGTGGATATCAATATTTATCATTATGGGACAGCTTAGATTGTAGAATATTATATTATTTAGGTTTAGATTTAAGCAGATTAGCTAATGTAACAGAAGCAGTTGGAGTTTATGGGATCTTATCCCTATTAGCTCCTCCTGTTATGTTAACAATGTTACTGCCTGCCTTATTTTCTTTCCAAATAATCTTTTTCATTTTTTGTGTTATATTTGTGGTGTTCGTTATTTCGATAATGATATATTTCGTAAATATTTTGGTACTAGCAACAGTTGCTATCCATTTACTTGTTTATATGTGCCCTATCTTTGTGCCTATGGCCCTTTTCCCTCCAACAAAATCATATTTTGATGGCTGGTTAAAGTTGTTAATTTCATATTCATTGCAGCCCATGATTGTTGCGGCTTACATGGCCATGATGATGACTATATTTGATAATGTAATGTTTGGAGATTGTTCATTTCAAGATAGGAGCATTAAGCTTAAAAATGTAGGAACATATGATAAGGAAATACCTTATTTTATGCTTTGCGACCCTTGGGAAACTTCATGCCCGGGAGGAACTAACACTTCGTTAACCAAATGTAGTGAAACAATAGGTTATCAAGTTAATCCGGTCAAATCTGGACAAAGTATGACTCAAAATATTTCAGCTTTGTTTTTTAATATAACAATACTTAAACCTTCGGTTGTAGGAAATATGCTGTCAGGGTTAATCACACTCTGTTTATTTGCATATTTATTTTATAAATTTGCTGAAGTATTAAGTGAATTTGCAGCAGAGATTACTGGTGGAACTAACTTAGGTAAGCTAGCAGGAAATCCAATGGCTGTAGTGGATAAAGGAGTTAAGCTCGTTAAAGCTGCAGTTAAAGCAGCCAAAGCCTATGCTAAATATCAAATGGGTGATATGCAAGGAGCTGCAAAAGATGGACAAGAAGCAGCTAAAGATGCAAAAGATGCTCTTAGTAGCGATGAAGGAGGAAAGAAAAGAGAAGGAGGCCCTGGTGATGGGCCTGGTGCTCCAGGTGGAGAAGGAGGTGGAGCTTCAAAAGATCCTACAGGTGGCAGTGGAGGTTTAGATAAAATTATGGGTAGTTTAGGTAAAAAATAGTGATAAGAATATTCAATATATTATTGTTATGTTTATCTATATTTATATTAAGCTCTTGTAGCGACTGTAGTTGTGAGCTTCAAGATACTGAGATTCCTGTAAACTCTCAAACCATAACATCTTCAGTTGATTTATTTGCAGATGGATGTGCAAATACTGATGGAACAACCAGATATCCTAATTATAATTGTAATAATTCAGGCCAATATACCAATAGAGGAAAGTGGGTTAAAATACCCGATATTAATCCAGTTTTTAATTCTAACTTAACAGTTAGTACAGAAGGTTCAATATATTTTTGCTCTATGGGGATTGATACTTATAAGCCTTCTTCTAATATTATAATTACTCCTAATTCAAATGGTAATATTGTAAATACTTTTGAGGATGGAACCCAACTTCCTTTAGAGGAAGGCCAACCAGTTATAGTAACACAAGATTATGATGATGACACAGTTAATAACTATGTGGGCATTACATTAGGACCTTCTATTAATCCTACTACAGATTGTTTTAATCTCTCTAATCCTTTTAATAGCCTAAGGCAGGGTGTATGTAGAGGAAATAAGCTTTTAGGGCTGTCTATTATTGTAGGAAACAGCCTAATTACTAGGTTAGATTATCAGAGTAATGATCCTACTTCATCGGCTTATTTATATTCTAATGTTCAATCTAATGAGTTATCTAATTTTTTAACTGCACCAAAAGATAGGTGGGGATTGCAATATGATATTAGTAATACTGGCCAAAGATCATTTGCGTTTACTTCTCCTGTTGATGGTATATTTAGTATAAAGCTGCCTCAATCATCACAATCAGGTCTAAATTTTGGAAAATCAGGGAAATATACTTTGAAAGTTATTACTACTCCCCCAGCTTGCTTTGTTGACATGGCTCAAGCAAAAGATACTACAGATAATAGAGGTGCTTTGCTTCTTTTAGTATCATCCATTAATCCTAATGATTATGATAATGCAGTTCAAGCTTTTGATAATTTAAATAATGGAAATGAAATGGATAATTACTATCCAGAGCTTATTAAGTATATATCTAATTATAGCAACGTACAAATTTCAAGTAATGTTAATGGGTTAAGCAATTTAGTAGTAAATTCAACAGAAAGTTTAAATCCTTTGCTTATTAAAGTTCCAAGTTATAAATTAGATACCACAAATTATTTTAATGGAAATTTATGGATAAAAGTAAAAGATGATTATTATCCTGATAATGTGGGGGTATATTCCGTTACTGTAAAAAACACTTATAAAATAGCAAGCCAAGTTACAACTTTTTTAAATAGTTTAATTACCCCAATTGTTGATACTTTTAATGACTTAAGCCATCAAGTATATCAAAATTTTACTTCCAGCAATTATTTACGAATAATAAAAATGTCATTAATGATTTATATAGTAGTTTATGGTATTGAGTTTGCGCTTGGATTAACCGCAATTTCTTCATATGACTTAGTCATTAGAGCGGTAAAAATAGGGGTAATGGTACAGCTATTTGATGTAGTAGATAGCTGGAAATTCTTTAATGCATATTTCTTTGAATTTTTTAAATCTGGTATGGATCAATTAATAGGGTTTGTAACAGGGGAATATAGTAAAACTAAAGCAGGAATATTTGGATTTGTTGATGATATTTTTTATACATTTTTTGCATCCCAAACTTGGATAAAAATAATGGCTTTATTTCCTGATCTTATAGGATTTATTTACTTGATTGATATTGTTTTTGTAATGGTTTTATATTTAATGATTCTCTCTAAAACAATAGTTTCTTACTTACTTGTGGTTATAGGAATAGCTATTTTGGTGTCACTTGCACCAATATTTTTTGTTTTAATTTTATTTGAAAAAACTAGAAGATACTTTGACAACTGGGTTAAGCACCTGGTTGACTATACATTGCAGCCAATTTTGATGTTTGGAGCATTATATATTTTAACTAAAATATTCTTGATGTATTGGAATAATTTGATGTCATTTGATGTATGCTGGGGTGCTATAATTAATTTTTACTTTCCTCTTTCAAAATGGACCTATGGATGGATACCAGATGTTACTCTAGGTTGCATTCCATTTTATAATGTTAAAGGTGGAATAAAATATATTGATATGTTTATGGGCGCTTTTGTTATTTCCATGTTTACCTTTATAATTAAAAATTTGGTAAGTCATGTTCCAGAAATAACACAAAGTATTACTAATGCTTCTTCAGCAGGTGGAATTGCAGCAGCTTCAGGAAAAGTTATACAGCAAGGAATGGATGCAGTAAATAAAGGTACTGAGATGGTTGGATCAGTAGCTAAAAAAGCGTCTAACTTTGCTTCTAATGCAACCAGAGGACTAAATAATAAATTTGGAAAGAAAAGGGCAGGTGGAGCAGAAGAGGGTAATCTTCCTGAAGGTATTAAAGGCAGTATAAAATCTGGTTCTGTTGATAATAAAAACTTAAAAAGTATGTTCACTTCATCAGCAGCTGGAGAGGCATTACAATCTGCAAAAAATATGATCTTACCTGGTTCAATGAAAAAGCAGAAAGAAAAAGATGAGGAAACTGGAAAGAAAAGATCAGGAGTAAAAAATGCGCTGACAAAATCGATGAATGGTAACAAAGGTAATAATGATGATAATAATGGGATGAACATATAATTTAAAGTTTAAAAATAATGAAAAAAATAAGAGAAAAATTTTTTTACAGCCTAAAAAATATTTTTAAATTAGCTTTTATCCTAAGAAAGCTTGGGTTTATCATTTTGCTCTTATTATCCTTATCTGGATGTGATGATTTTCAGCCCCCAATTGAAGCCGATGATTTTGGATTTCCAAAAGTGACTGTTTCTGCAAGCGGAGAAAATGTAAGCGGATCACGCGAAAACCAATTATCTCAATGGACATTCTCAGGCTATACCTATAATGGAGGCCTTGCAGTTATTATGGTTTATAATTTTAACCCCAAGAATTATTACTATGTTTGGAGTTCATGGTTTGGAAGTAATGAATCATACTTAACTCCAAATCTTCAATCTAGTGCAACACCATATTGCTGTATAGGGGGAACTTATAACGAGGATACAAAAACCTGTACTGCACCTCAATATTGCACTGATCCAAAAGCTTCTTATGAAAATATAGTTAATGCTCCTTGTATATTTTCTAAAGGACAAGGATTATATATGTTGCTTACAGATCCTTCTAACACCTTGGTTAATAACCCAAATCAGTATTCTAATGTTAATAGAAATCCTTCTAGTGTTGATTTCTTTACAGTGGGTTTATGGAATTATACAGGTATGTACCAAAATGGTGATTTAGCTAATGGTTTCATAGGAGGATATATTAATAATCAGGCTGTAAGCCAAAGCTCTTTAAACGATGCTTCAGGCGGGAATATTCCTAGTGGCGTAGTGCTGTCACAAGTAACAATTCCCTCAACAAATATAGATGGCAAGGCATATTTTAAAATTTTAGATCGCTATTATGATGATAACTCTGGCTTTTATCAAGTTACACTTAAAAGTGGTTTTTCTTCAACAGTGACACCTCCAATCGCTTATGTGATTAATGTAGTTACTGATGCTCTTAAAGATGCTTCTAAACAAATTTTTATTCGTTTAGTTAAAAATCCAAATTATAGAACTTCAATACATACTGCTTTAACCATATTTATTATTGTTTATGGTATGTTGTTTTTGAGTGGCATTTTAAATATGACTCAAAAAGAGCTACTTGATATGATGTTTAAACTTATTATTGTAATTCAGCTCTTAACTTCTGAAACAAGTTGGAATGTTTTTAATAATTATTTCTTTAAATTTTTTACTGATGGAATAAATGAAATTATCAATATAATGACCTTTAACATATCAAATACTAATGGAGGAGGAACCAATGGTCTAACTTTTTTTGATAATATGTTAAACTTGCTGTTTTCTTACGAAACAACAATGAAGATATTTGCTTTATTAATCAGTATACCTTCTGGAATTGTAGTAGTTGCACTAATATATGTTGCTTTTGCTTTATTTGTTTTAGCTCTGGCAAAAGCATT
This sequence comes from uncultured Rickettsiales bacterium, assembly GCA_964627795.1. Lineage (GTDB taxonomy): Bacteria > Pseudomonadota > Alphaproteobacteria > Rickettsiales > CANDYO01 > CANDYO01. The sequence continues at coordinate 84,329 of CAZVLF010000002.1, forward strand.
AATACTTTATCTACTTGCCTATATTGCCACAAGCCTTTTAGTTGCAATAGGACCTATTTTTATTTCATTTTTATTATTTAAAAAAACAAGAGAGCTATTTGACGGTTGGATAAACTTATTTGTTTCATATTTCTTCCAACCTCTACTTGCTTTTGCAGCATTGGCAATGATGGGACAAAATGTAATAAATAGCATGTATAAGCTCTTAGGATTCAAAATTTGTTATGTTGATTGGATTAAAATTAATACTACTCCTATCTTTAAAGCATGGCAAATTTGTTCAAGTTTTGATCTTAAAGAAACAATTCCTGTTCCTGGGTTTGGATTTTGGAATAGTGCAGAGCCAGATACTTTATACTATCCCTATACATATCAAGATGAAAGATATGTTGATTTTCCATTTTTAGATCCTGTAGATGATAAAGATTTTCTTAACGCTTTTAAAGATAAATTAAGTTTAAATTTACCAATGCTTTATCAATCTTTTATGTTAGTCTTAACAACATATTTGATTTATATATTTAACGATATGATTCCTGATTTGGCCAAAGGGCTTGCAGGAGCCACAGGAGGGCCTAACCTTGGTGCAGTTGCAAGTTCTGGAGTGCAAGATATGCTATCAGGAGCTCAACAAGTAGGTAGCGCAATTATTAAGGCTCCTGAGGCAGCTGCAAGATATGTTCTTAATAAGACTGAAGCGGGAAAATCTTTTGTAAAATCTAGAGATAACCTATTCAAAAGTGCAGGTAAAATGTTTGAGGAACCTGAAGGAGAAAAAAGTAAAATTGCTCAAAAAATGCAGGGTATAGCTGGAAATGTTAAACATGGAATGAATTTTATTTTCAGAAGTGTGATTCCACCTGGGTCATTAATGTCTACTCCTGAAGGTGAGAAATTCAAAAAAGATTATAAAAAACAGTGGAAACAAAATAACCCTGGAAGAAGTATAAACATTGGGGATAAAATTTTTCAAATGGGAAAAAGTGCTTCAGGATATGACCAAATTGAGCAAGGTGCAGCCGAGTTTGATGGAATGGTTGGAAACTATTTAAATAAGGCTCGTGATGCAATCGGTGGAAGGCTTGAGAAATATATGGAATCTGAACAACGTAAGCTTATAGATAAATTCCACCCACTAAACTTAATTGATAAAAATTATGTTAAAAATAATGTTAAAACTTCTTTTGGTGAAATTAATGAAAGAACAGAGAATCTAGCAATACTTAGACATTTAGGAGTTTTAGATAAGCTTTACTTTAATAAACAAAAAGATCAATTTGGAAAAGATTTAAATCTTTCTGCTGAAAATAAATTAAGTATGGAAAGCTCTATTTCTGATAAAGATTTGAAAAAGTTTTTAAAATATGCAGAAGAACATCATGGAAAAGAGCTTAAAGATATTAGAGAAAAAATTAAGAATATCAAAGAGGGTAAAATTTCAACTAAAGCAAGAGATAATCTAGCCAATAGAAATATAGAAGATCCAAATTTGCAAAAAAAGAAAATTAAAGAACAAAAATTACAGCAATTAAGAAATAGAAAATCTTCAAATGTTGATAAAGCGGTCTTAAGAGCTGATATTGGTAGAAGAAAGCTTGAAGAAGAAAATAAAAATTTAAGTAGAAATATAATTCAAACTAAGCCCACAGAAGGAATTGAGAAGAAAGGGCCTACAAATGAGAAGCTACAACAATTAAGAAGCAGAACCTCCTTACAAAGCGATAGAGCTGGATTAATGGCTGATATTAGAAAAAATAAATCTATCCAAGAAGAAGATATGGCTAGACCAATAATTTCATCCACTCAGGTTTTAAAAGAATCAAAACTTAACCGATTAATTGATGAGCCGCCACAAACAAGTAAAAAACCTTCCTTAAATGAGGGGCTAAGAGATCAAATCCAGCAGGGTAAAAAACTTAAGAAGATAGATGATGCTAATTCGCCAAGTGGAAATATTGATGCAAGAAGTAATTTACTTGAACAAATTAAAAATAGACAGGCTAAAAAAACAGATGAAGAGTAATTAAAAAAATTACTTATATTAAAATTCAAGCATACTAAAAAGCTTATAACAAAAAAATCAACATAAATTTTTTGGCTCTAACATCAGAGAATTAAAACATTCATTGAAAAGATTCAAGATCTATGATATTATGCATAATATTCGTTTTTATGCAAAAATATGTACAATGTTTAAAAAGATTTTTATTACGATATCCTTGTTGTTGATTGGAGTTTCTTTATGGAATGTAAAAAACACTCACCTGCATAAAGAGTTAATTAAAGTTGGAACCTCACCTGACTATCCACCGCTAGAATTCAAGCGAAACGGAGAGACTGTTGGTTTTGATATAGATTTAGCTAAAAAAATAGCTCTTTTTTTAGGTAAAGAGCTTGAAATTGTTGAAATGGATTTTAATAGCTTAATACCTGCTCTTCAAGCGGGGAAGGTAGATTTTATTGTTTCTGGGCTAACAAATACGCCTCAAAGAGCAGTAAATGTTAGTTTTACTAATATTTATTATCAAACTTCAATAGCAGCAATAACTAAACAAAATAAAAGGGTTGATAAAGTAAATGATTTTACAAATAAAAAAATAGGAGCTCAATTAGGAAGTGTTATGGCAAGCTTTGCTGAAGAACAAAAGAATTTTTTTCCTAATATTGAAATTGTAAAGCTTTCTAATAATTTACATTTACTTCAAGAATTAAAATTAGGAAGAATAGATGTTTTGCTTCTTGAAGAAGGGCAAGTTAAAGAGGTTATAGCCTCAAACCCAGCTTTAGTTTCAACTATTTTTCCTAAAAGCGGAGATGGTTATGCAATAGCTGTGGCAAAAAATTCTAATTTAAAAGATGAAATCAATGTAATTCTTGAAAAACTGCAAAATGAAAATGAGATTGAGCAGCTTAAAAAGAAATGGTTTAATAGTTCAAATAGATATTCCCATAATTTAATTGAATCCTTAAAATCTATTCCTTTAGGCGTAATTGTGACCTTAAAATATGCGCTTTTATCTGTATTTTTTGGACTTATTATCGGATCAATATTATCTTTATGCAGATTAAGCTCAATAAAATTATTACAATATTTTGTAAGCCTGTATCTTTCAATTTTTAGAGGAACACCACTATTATTGCAGCTTTTTATAGTTTATTTTGCGTTGCCAAAAATTATTGGAATGGATATTTCTGCTTTTGCGGCTGGTATTATAGCTTTTTCAATGAATTCTGGAGCTTATGTTTCAGAAAATATCAGAGCTGGGATTGAATCAGTTGATAAAGGGCAGTTTGAAGCTGGGAAGTCTTTAGGCCTAACTAACATACAACTTTTAAGATATATAATTTTACCACAAGCAATAACCAATATTCTTCCTTCTTTAGTAAATGAAGCTATTAATATGGTGAAAGAATCATCAATTATCTCAGTAATTGGAGAGGCAGATATAATGAGAAGAGCAAATAATGTTTCAGCCGAGCATTATAGTTATCTTGAGCCTCTTATGGTTGCAGCTGGATGTTATTATATCATAGTATGGTTATTAGCATTGCTTGCCAAAATTTTAGAAAAGAGGTTAAAAAAGAGATGATTTTAAATATAAAAAATATTTCTAAATCTTATGGTGATCATTCTGTTTTAAAAGATATAAATTTTGATGTTGAATATGGAGAAGTTGTTGCGTTAATTGGACCTTCTGGTGGAGGTAAATCAACAATTTTAAGATCAATTAATTTCTTAGAAGAAATAGATAATGGAGAAATTATTTTTAAAGGAGTTAAGCTTGATAAAAAAAATATCTCTAACTATCTTCCTAAAATTGGTATGGTATTTCAGCATTTTAATCTTTTTCCTCATTTAAGTGTATTAGAAAATTTAATATTTGCACCCGTTAAAGTTTTAAAACAAAATCCTGAGGATGCTAAAAAATTAGCTCTTAATCTTTTAAATAAAGTTGGATTAGAAGATAAAGCCAATAAGATGCCTGCTTCTCTTTCAGGTGGACAGAAACAAAGGGTAGCTATTGCAAGAAGCTTATGTATGAATCCAGAAATTTTATTGCTTGACGAGCCAACATCAGCTCTAGACCCAGAAATGGTTCAAGATGTTTTAAATGTTATTAAAAGTTTTGTTCATACAGGAATTACTATAATTATGGCAACACATGAAATGAATTTCGCTAAAAATTTTGCTGATAGGATAATTTTTATGTGTGATGGAAAGATTGTTGAGATTTCTAAACCAAGTGAATTTTTTTCTATGCCTAAATCTGAACGGGCTAAAGAGTTCTTAGCTAAAATATTGACTTAGATTAATAGTTTCTTAATCTATTTAAGGTTAAATTCTTAAATAGGAGGAAACTATGAAAGAACAAGATAAATTAAAAGCTGCTAACGAATCAAGATCTTTTAAGAGAAGATTATTTGGTTTATTTAAAACTGCTGTCTCTGCTGCCTATTGGTATGCTTCAATTACATCAGGTGGGTCTGTACCAGGAGCTTTATTTGTTATTGGTCTTGGAGCAACAGTTGCAGGAAGATTGCTTAGAGGAGCTGGATTTATTACAGGGTCAGAAACTCTTCAATATGCAGGAGCAAAAATTTCTGATGTGGGCGTGAAATTAGCATTATCTCCTATATTTGTTTCGGCTTGGGGAGCTGATGCTATAGGAGAAACTTTAAGAGGAAAAAAGAGCAGTTTCTTTAGAAGGCAATTTGAAAATTGTTTTGATTGGGTTAGTGGAATAAATACAGAAAAACAAAAAATTTTAGAAAAGCATCAAACCAATCCCCTTCAGCAAGATAAAGTTGAACAACAAGAAGCTCATAAACAAAATCAGCAGCAATCATTAAATAATGACACACAAGTTAGGCGTCCTCCTAATAATGTAGAAAATAAGATTTTACATAACACCCAAACTATTAAACCTCAGATTACCGCAGGCATTGGGAAAACACGTGGAGCTAAGCAAATAAATATATGAAAAATTTCTTGCGCTATATAATAATATTATCATTATTTTTCTATTTATTTCTTTTGGGCTATGTTTATTTTAACCAAAGAAATCTTCTTTATCATCCTTCTAACAATATTGAAGATATTTCTTATTATGATTTTGAGGGAGCGCAAGAAATAATAATTTCAACCCAAGATGGGGTTAAATTACAAGCTTGGTATAAAAACCCCCAAGATGGCGGTTTAATGGTAGTTTTTTTTCATGGTAATGCTGGAAATATTGCTGACAGGATAGATAAGTTAAAAGCTCTTGCTGAGTTAGGTGATGGTTTTATAATACCATCTTGGAGAGGTTTTGGTAAAAGTGAAGGGCACCCTACTAAAGATGGACTCTTAAATGATGCAGAAGCAACTTTAAAGTTTCTAAAATCTAATGGCTATGATTTAAAAGATATTATAATGATAGGAGAATCTTTAGGAACTGGAATTGCTACTAAAATGGCAACAAATTATAAATTTAAAGGGTTATTGCTTCTTACCCCTTATACTTCAATTGCTGATAGGGCAGGTGAAATTTATCCCTTTCTTCCCACTCAATTGCTAACTAAAGATAATTTTGAAGTTTTAAGTAAAATAGATCTAATCAATCAGCCATTATTGATAATACATGGCGATAAAGATGATGTAGTTCCCTTGGACCATGCTATGAAAATATATAATAAAGCAAAAGAAAAGAAAAAAATTATAATTTATCCTGGTGCTGGGCATAGTAATTATAATTATAAAGATGCTTTTGCTAATATGCAGGAATTTTTTAAATAAATAATTTTAGAATAAGATATATAGTTTTACAAGAGAGATGAAGAAGTTATCATCTCTCTAATAATTTATTTTAAAGATGTTAGTTTATCTAATAATTCTCTAAAAGAACTTTCAGAGAAAATCTTTTCCTGTTTTCCATTTACAAAAAAAGTAGGGGTTCCATTGATATTAAAGTTAGTGCGAGCTAAATCAGTTCTTGTTTTCATGCTTTGCTCTAGATTTTGATCATTAACGCATCTATCAAAATTATCAGGATTCATACCTCCAAGAGTTGCAATATTTTTTAAAATATTTAAATAACTCTTTTGATAAGCCCAACTTGATTGCTTGTTAAGAAGAATTTTAACATAGCTTTCCTTTCTATCTTCAGGAACACATTCAAGCAACATAGTCGCTTTAACAGAAGGCATATCTAAAGCATAGCTTCTTTTTACCCATTTAACTTTTCCTGTATCAATATAATCTTTTTTAAGATTTGGAAAGCTACTGAAATAAAAGTGAGAGCAATGATGGCAGCTTAAAGAGTAAAACTCAAATACCTCAATTTTTGCATCTTTACTGCCGTAAACTATATCGGATGTATATTGTTTATGGAATATGTTCTCAGATGTTTCTGAAGCACTAGCAATTATACTTAGAAATATAAAAAGAGAAAAAATTATTTTCTTCATGGTTGATTACCTTTTTTTATTTTTCCTAATTTCATTAACTTTGTTTAGCATAGAGTTAGCATCCATAGCGCCAGGGATCATTTCCTCATCAAATATAAATGCAGGTGTTCCTCTTACGCCTAATTGAACTGCAAATTCTCTTGTAGCATCTAATTCTTTTTGAATTCTAACATCATTCATTTTTTCTTTTACTTTCTTTGTCTCAAGACCCAACTTAGTTAATAAATCATCAATATATTTATCATCATATTGACCTCCTTCTAATAAAGCGCTGTGGAAAGCAATATATTTATCTTTATTGGTTAAATAAACGGCTAATGCCATTTTAGCTAAGTCAAGAGATTGAGGCCCAAGAACAGGGAATTCTTTTATGTAAATTTTAATATTCGAATCTTTCTTTAAAAGTTCCATCACTTCATTATGGCTTTTCTTGCAGAATCCACACCTATAATCTAAGAAGGTGACTAAAACTACATCTCCTTTTGGATTGCCAATGAATGGAGCAATTTCAACTTTATTGTTTTTAAGATCTTCTTTACTTGACTTGATTTTTTCTTGAATTTCTTTTCGAGCTTCCTCTTCCATTTTTAAGCGCCATGCTTCTACAGAGTCTATTAAAGCTTTTGGGTTTTCTTTTATATAGTTAGCAACAATATCTTCGATCTCTTTTTTGTCGATAACTAACATTTGTCTAAATTCACTTTTAATCTTATGTCTTGCTCCAAATAAGGTAATACAAGCAATAATTGCTAAAGCAATAAATACTAACAAACTATAACCACCACGATTATAGTTACTATTCCTATTAAGCTTCATAAAATTCCTCTTTTAATTAAATTTTAACTAAATATTTGTAACTTAAAATAAAATAGTTGTAAAATAAATTTTCTAAAAATCTTATAAACTTAAGAAGCTTTTATAGGTCTATTAAGAAGCGCGTGAATTGTTTTTTCAATGTCATGGTTTTGATATAAAATATTATATATTGCCTCAATTACTGGAACTTCTACTCCATAATTTTTAGCAAGATTATAGATTGATTCTGCGGTGAAAAAACCTTCTACTAAGTTGCCATTTGAGTTTTTATCTCCATTAGCAAGAGCAATGCCATAAGAGGTATTACGGGAGGTTGAACTGCTGCAAGTTAGGTTAAGATCACCTATTCCTGCGGGTGAAAATATAGTATCAACCAACCCTCCTTTAGCTGAAATGAGGCTATTTATATCACATATTCCTCGAGAAAAGATTGCAGATTTTGCGTTTTCTCCTAAATTCTTGCCAATTGCTATACCGGTGGCTATTGCTAAAACATTTTTGGCTGCACCAATTATTTGGGTTCCAATTATATCTTGGTTAGGATAAATTCTAAAATTTGAGCTAGAAAGATTTTTTGCAAGATTTATGCTTAATTCTCTATCTGAACAAGCTAAACTAGCTATTGCAGGGAGCCCTTGTGCCACTTCACGAGCAAAATTGGGGCCTGAGAGAACTGCAATAGGGTTATTAGGTAAAATATCTTCAACCACTTCACTAAGTAATTTTAAAGTTTTTTGTTCAATTCCTTTGGCACATATAATTAAAATTTTATCAGATGAAAGATTAAGATGAGCCAAGTCTTGGCATAATTGACGAATATTTTGTGAAGGAATAGTTAATAAAAGAGCTTCATTATTTAGAATAGATTTCAAATTATTTGAGCCTTTAATTGATTCTGGGAAAAGAATATCAGGAAGATAAATCTTGTTTGTATGTTTATTATTTAATTCTATGGTAGTATTATTATTTCGAGACCAAATAGTTACTTTATTTTTTGCTCTATGGCATATAAGTGCTAATGCACTTCCCCATGAACCACTTCCTAATACTGCAATTTCCATATCTAACGACCAATTTATTTAAGATATCAAGATTATAAATTAATAACAGACCTAAGACAAATAAAATTAATTTGCAATTTTTCTTTGCATATATATATTTACTCAAAACTACTCTTTTACTATATAATGCTTCGCTATTTTAAATTTTTATTACTTCTTTCTTTATCTTGCTGTAGTGATGCTATTGTTAATCATGCTATAAACGAGAAAAACACCAAATTTAAATTAAATGATTATAGCCAAGTGTTAGTTCAGGATTATTCTGATGAGAAAACAAGACGAAAAGTTAAATCTTACAATAGAAAATTAGCTGAAAATATATATGACTTAATTGAAGAAAAGAATATTTTCCCTCAATTTAAGCTTAATGAAGAAAGTAAAGAAAAAGCATTAATACTAAAAGTTGAAATGGTTGATTATAAAGAATGGAGTAAAATAACCAAAACATGGAAAAATAAAAGGTCTAAGTTGGCTTCTATTCAAGCAAAAGTTGATTTTATTGATAATCAATCTAAAATACCAATAGCCACCATTATTTTAAAGGAACAAATCTGGCCTATTTCAATATCCGGTGAACAAAATATTGATTCATTAATTGAAGATATTGCTGAGGAAGCAATAAATGAATTAATATTATTAAAAGTAAAATAATAATTTTTATATTTAGGAGAATTTTTTATGAAAAGAGATATGCAAAAAAATAATTTTTTTGGGCAGTCACTTGAAGCTATTTATTATGCTTTAATGTTTGTATTAGCTTATATTTTTAATATAAGACCAACAGAACATAGATTAAATGATAATGGCTCTCACAACAATTCATGCTGTGCTAATCATCAGAATAAGGAAAAAGAAGATGATGAAGATGAAAAAAAATCAGAAAGTGATATAAATACAACTTCTAGTGAAACAAAGGAAGAAGATGCTTCATTAAAGGATGAAGAAGAGGATAGACAATCAACGGGAACTGGTGAAGATTTATCTGATGGAAAAACTCATTATTATACTGTGGCAAATTCTAGTGAAGATCTGACTTCAGCGCTTATCTACCCAGAGCAAGAAGTTGAAAATATAGTTGTAAGAGGAAGAAGAGAGTCAATTGATTTAACTTTTGTGGCTCAAAATATGGAGGTTACGGTTGATGAAGGAGAAGAAACTGAAGATGAAGAACAATCTGATGCTCCAACTGTTGACGCAGTAGTTGATGAAAAAGAGATAGGAGACGGTGAAGTAGATTGTCCTGATGATCAGCAACAACTTATAATACCTACGCTTAATCCTGAGCTAGCAGGAATAGTAGAAAATATTACTAATGAGGCCTAATATAAGGCTGCCAAATTTTTATGGCAGCCATTTTTAAAATTGTTAATATATTTTTTTACTATTATATTATATAAAGATTTCCAATTACTTTATTTACAACCTATAAGATAAAATGAAAAAAATTGTTTTTACTATATTTTTATTATTAAAATCTAATTTATCTTTTGCTAATGAAAATAATTTAGCCGAAGGAGAAATTGCTAAATTTAGCAATCTTTTAGTAGGAAAAAATGTGCTTGAAACAGAATATAACAAGTTTTTTAACAATAATTATAATTTATTTAAACAAGAATTTATTGAGCCTATTTCTGATTTTTCTCAAAAATATATAACCTCAGATTACAAAGTTTTATTTTATCCTTTTGCAGGGGCTGATATAACTTACCCATTATTGCTTTTTCCAAATGTTGAAAAAATAGTTTTAGTTGGATTAGAGTTTCCCGGGCACCCAGAAGTTGTAAGAAAGAAATTTAATTTACAGCAATTTAGGCCTCAGGTAGAAGGTTTTTTCCAAAGTGGATTTTTTAAAACTATGAAAATGTCTGCTCAAATGCATTACAACCAGGGTGTCATTCCTATGCTAGTTGCACAAATTTCTCTTTTAAAAGGAGAAATAACTAATATTAAAAAAGTTCATGAGCCATATAAAGGAATTAAAATAGAATTCAAGCATAATGAAAAAAATAAAGAAGTTATCTATTTCAAAGCAAATTTAGATGACTCGAATGATAAGCAAAAGTTTTTTGAATTTATTAAGGATAATTCTTTAATAGAGAATTGTATGCTTAAGGCTTCATCTTACAAGCTACATCAGCCAGAATTTAAACAGTTAAAGCAATTTATTTTAGATAGTTGCTTGCTAATATTGCAAGATGATACAGGTGTTCCATTAAAAAATTTATTTCATCAAAAAGAAGAAATAAAAGTTTTTGGAAGCTATGTTAGACCTTATGGTGAGGAATTTAATCCATATTATCAGCAAGATTTAGCTCATTTATTCTCAAAAAGAAACGAGGTGGTGAATTTAAATTTTTGTTACGGGTATGGGTGCAAAAAAGTGGAAACTAATTTATTATTATGGAAAAGAGGTTCTAAATTGGTTAATTAATTTAATTAGTCTCAATAAATTTAGAGCCTTGAAGCATTGTTGCAACAATAAAATTTAGCTTATACAGACAGAAAAAATTTTTTCTATTAAAATTTTGCAATTAACCATTTATTAACCTATTTTGATATAAAATATTTATGAAAAATTAGGAAATTTTATGTTATTAAGATTAAATTGGAAAAGTTTTATCTTAACCTTTATATATGTATCGTTAATTGGATATTTTTGCTTTCATATGTTTAGTGGGAGTAGAGGGATTATTACTTATTTTAAACTTAACAGTCAAATTTCTCTGCTGCAATCTGAATTAGAAATGGTTAGGGCTGAAAGACTAACTATTGAACATAAAGCTAATCTTTTAAAATGTGACTCATTAGACTTAGATCTTTTAGAAGAACAAGCAAAAGAAATTTTAGGCTTTGCAAAGCCTCAAGAAAGCTTATTTATTAGAGATTCTCAAGTTGAGTAGTCTTTAGTAAATATATTTTCCCTGGTAAGTGTTTATCAATAAAAGCTTCAATGTTTAAATAATGCTGGATCCTTCGTTGTTATTTAACAGTGAGGAATGTTTTTAATTTCTGCTTAATACTAATCTTATCATCCTGGGAATGATCCAGGAATATGTCAACAACTTATATATTTTGATAACACTGGATTTTTCACTATGTTCAAAATGATGACATCGAACCATCAGCATACAAAAATTAAAAACTTATAGCCTTTTTTAAGCCATACAACTTGCCATCCGTATAAAAAAATCTATATTTTAGTTACATATTTTATTGATTGCATAACTTATAGTCATTTGGCCCATTCCATAAAAACATTTGTGGGTTCATTGCGCTATTGCCAGAAACATAATTATCTATGGTGACGTACATACCACATCTTGTTTGTCTTCTACCATTATCTTTATTACCACCATCATATTGAGTTTGAACATATAGTCTTGAAAGATATGTATTGCTTGTATCATCCTCTTTAGCATCATTATTATTAGGCCCATCTATATCTAATGGAATAGGGAAAAATGTGGAAGTAGTAATAGAACTTGAGTAATTGACATTTGTTCTATAAGCATGCAAAGCACACTGATTTGTTAAAGGAGTATTATAAGTTGGTAACACACCATTAGGTATTCTTGCTATATAATTTTCTAAAGATTCTTTTTGGCTTGATCCAATATATCCACCATTGGATGTGCTATATGGGTAAGGATATACAGTATCATAAAAATAATTACCATTTGAGGTGTCATAAAAATAGTATCCGGTGAAGCTATATTTTACATTTACACTTTCTGCTGTGGAAATTGATGTAGCAAAAGGAGGATCTCCAGGAGTGGGAGCGTCTGCACTAGAAAAGCCATTTGCTGAAGTATCTACCACTATTCCATGATAGATAGGATGGTTATATAATTGAGAAGGTGATACATTATTATATATAGTAGTTTTAGGGTCAAAAGTACCGTCTCTTGTTCCTTGATTGCTAGAAGTTAAAGATTGAGTAGTATAGGCTTCATATGCAATTATATTTGACTGCATTATATAAGCATTATTTCTATAATCTGTTCTTGTATCAGCATTAAGATCAACAAGTGAGAAAGAAATTTTTGAATTATATTTACATATTTTCATTCCTACTTTCACAGTTGAATCAACAGTGGCATTTACATTTCCATTAAGATCATAAACATAGCATCCATTATAATCTGATAAAGTATGGTTTTGTGGCAAGTTAGTTGAGCTAGCAAATAACCAATTGAGGTCATAATTTGTCCATAGGTAGTTCCAATTAGCTTGAGTTAAATATAACATTTCTTGATCACCATTAGTTGTTGTTCTAGGTGTTCTACTTAAACTCATATCACTGCTTGGGTTGTAGCTTTTACAACTGTTGTAGTATTCGTTAGAGTTTAACCAAGGATCAGGAGGAACATCAGTTGAAGGAGACCAATCTTTGACAACATTATAAAAGGCTTCAGTGTTTCTTTGTTTAGGAACAAAAGAATTACGGTAATAATAATTAACACCAAAATGATTGAAAATTGCTCCTTGATATTTAGAAATTCCATATAAGAATTGTCCAGGCCACCATGAAGGATATGCAACACATGGATTAGTTACTGGACCCCAACCAATAGTATATTTGGGGCATCCATTAGCTGTTTTTCCTGAAGTAGTTATGACTTGCTCATATCCATTATCAATATAAGTGCATGATCTTGTTGGGTTAAGGTTATTTTTTTTATTAGCACCTGAAATGCAGGTACCGGTAACATTTATATTAGAATCTCCTAAAGAAGTTGCTGGCCAATTAGCATAACCATCATTTCCAGCACCTGATTGTGCTGTGTTAACATGAGATATTGCTGGGCATGAAGGTTGAGGTATAGGAGCACATAAACCAAGTTCTACAGAGTTGGCTGGTCTTAATATATAGCAAGGGCAATTACTTCCATTACAAGTATTACCACCGTTTGAAGTATAATATAAATCTGGGCAAGCAGAGCTTCCAGAAATTGGATATGTTCTTCCATTGGAGTCTACATAAAATGTTGAGTTATTGGTAGTTGCTGGAGTTGAAAATGCATATTCACAGCCAGTGATTGTACATTTTCCAGACGATGTTAGTAAATCGGAGCAATTAGTATTGCAATTACTTTTACAGGTACATTTAATTTGCGTTGGAGTAAACGGATTGTTACATGTTCCATCAGCAAGGCAAGGAGCTGAACATGTATAATCCGAACTAGTTGTACAAATATCATTGACCATGTAGCTTCCATTTTGTAAATATCCGTAGGAAATACTAGGGTTATAAGTGGTTTTTAGGAATGCTTTATCACATCCACTATTAGAACATTGATACATTCCTGCATAGGGTCCTGAAGTAGTAGGAGTTGTTTGACACTTGCCATCAGAGCATTGATAGTTATCTCCCTTGCAATAACAAGTGGTAGGAACAGATGAATTTTCAGTAGGTGTTCCATCAGCAATACATGTTTTAGTGGATGGTTCATTAGTGCAGTTTAAATTTTCTATAAATCCAAAGGTGCTATCATAACTTCCAATAGCAACCTTTTTATCAACAGCAGAAGTATTATATTGATAATTTGTGCTAGGGTTAAAAAATTGAGTAAGAACTTGGTTTGGGCTTGCTGAATTATATGGTGGAATTACTCTATCGCTAGTAATGTTACTAGCTGTGACAGAGCTTGGTGAACCGGAAGTTCCTTTAAAAATAGCTTTTGCAACAACTTTTTTGCTTTGATCTATATAGCCGTTAAGACAAATTTGAGATGCTCCTCGGCAATAAGCTCCATTAGCAAATTGAGCCCCTGCTCCATATAAATTGGTAGAAGAGTAGTTAGGCGTAATATTTGGTGAGCTATTATCTGAAACATTACGATTATATATATCAGTAACATAAGCAGAAAATACTTGTAAGCCATATAAGCTGCAATCTCTAGACTCACTTGGTACTTCGCTTGAAGAGGATATGTCATCGCTTATACAAGAAAAAGAAGGTGGATAATAAGTGGCATGAGTTCCGCTACTAGTGTCAACGACTTCAGTATCAACTTGAATTATTCCAGTTCGGGGACCACTTTTATAGTCAGCTGAAGAAGATCCTACAGAAAACATCATTCTTGGTTTTGATGTTATTTTACCTAAACTTGTGCTTGCAGGGCAGGTTGCAGAACCATAACATGGAGTAGTAGTTAGGCTACCTGCATATTGACAGTTATTAGTCCCTGTAGTATTGCAGGTGGCTATAGCTGGTTTATCCATCATTGTTGGACGGTTAACGCATTTTATCGGTACATCAGCATTTGTTCCGTTGCCAATAAATATGCCTAAAGTGGAGTTACTAAAACGCTCTGCTACACAAACTTGGTCTCCATCATTATTTAAATAAACAACAAAATTTCTATTTACACCTGTGAAATCTTGTATTGTTACTATATTACCTGGGCTTGCATCTACATAATTGCTAAAATTAATGCCGGCAAATTTTAAAGATGGAGCAATAGATTGTAACCAAGAAGGATAAGTGGTTAAAACTGCAAATCCTAAATCCGTGGTTGATCCGCCTGAAATACCAAGCCCATCAGTATTAGTCATGTTATAATAAGGTCTAAAAGAAACATTAGTTTGTAATTTAGAAGGAAAATAGATGCAATTTTTATTATTACTATCTGATGGGCTATTACATATTGGAATCAAATTATAGCTATTATACCAAATTTTCAAAGGGTCATCTAAATTATAGGCATATACACATACATTAGCGGATGCTGGCGTGCTATCTGTAGGTTTAGACCCTGTACATTCAGGCAGTGTATTTCTAAAAAATATTCTAACAACAGGGTTATCAAAAGTGCTATATAGAGCTTTATTGTTATAAAATCCTCGCTCAACTACAGAATCTTGGGTTGCTATTTCAGTTTGTGCTGGGTATGAAGGAGTGGTACTAACACTTTGAGAATACACATAATTATCATAGCCTGGAGCAAGTGGATTATTTACATAATCAGGTGATTGTGCTGCAAGAGAAATTACTTCAGGCGAAGGAGTAAATCCAGGGATTGAAGTGCAATATGGTGGTGGAAAAGGAGTTAAAGGAACATCCACACAACCATGGTTAAATATCACCGCGTAATTCATTTTGCTAGTAATAAACTCAATTAATTCCATAATTCCACCTGCTAGCATCAAACCAGCACCTATCATCATTGCTCCAAGCCCAAGCCCAGGAATTAATAAACCAGTTGCAAAAATAAAAGCTCCCAAAACTGCAATTTGATCTCCCCCCGTTACATCAGGTGGAACTGAAGTTTGATAATGAAAAGGCATGCTGCCTGACTTTGTGTCTGTTAGATCTCCAGGAAACATTGGGTCTTCAAATGCACAAACTCGGTAATTTTGCTCTGCTTTACAACCTGGGCAAATATCATTATCTGGGGGGCAAGAATGGCTGCTTTTATAATTATTCATGCTAGCTATTACATTTGAGTAATTACTATTAGAGTTACAGCAAGTATCATTACCATTAGTGCATGGAGGGGTTATTCTTGCGCACACCCTTACCAAACCAATAAATCCACATTGACCATATCCATTAAGAGTTAAGGACCCTTCAGCTCCTACACAAAAAATAAGAAGTTTTTGCTTTACTTTTATAAGAGGAACAAAAGCTGTTGATGATGAAACTTCAGAAATAGTCCAATCATTAATAAAACATTTTTTTGTCCAATTTCCATTAAGGAAATCATTGAAAGATGGTTTTACAGAAGTAAAATGTAGTTTAGCATATTGAACTTTTCCTGAACTTTGTCCTGAATCTGAACTTGATCCAGATGAGGAAGGATTAGTATATTGGGCTACAGAATTAGCAACTATATTGGCAAAGTTTGTTGGGGTATAATTGTAAGTTTGAGGCGCGTAACCTTGATAAGTTGATTCAAGAGCTTGAGAATATTGATTAAAGAAAAAACTAATATACAGAATCAGAATTAAACTTACTCTCTTTAAAATCTTTTCCATAATTATTCCACCTCAGGAAAAAGATTTTTATAATATGGAATAATCCATCGGTTTGAATTATCTCCAGCTTCATCAACTGCTTTTAAATAACTCTCTATAGCTTCTTTTCCACCTTCTAGAGTTTTAAGAGCATAATCAATTCCATCTAAATTTAGCTCAGCAATTATATTGGTGCCATTTTGCTGGATCATAAAGTGACGATATAATGCTTTCATGTTTTTAATTTTAAGTACTTCTTCATCAGTTAAATTTAAAGAATTTTGATAAACTTTTGAGTTCATTTCTGGAAGAAATAGTTTAGTAGCAAATTTAGCAGAAATTTTTGCTATATTTTCATTTACATCAATTTTTCCAGTGTTACAAACTAAAATAGCAAGACAATTATGTTCTATATAATCATCAAGTATTGGTCCAAGAAGTTCGCTAAAAATATTATCCTTCAAAATTTCATTGGCGTCATTTATAACTATAATACCAGGATTACCCTCAAAAGCTTGAGAGCTATAAAACATACAATAAGAAATTAAAGGAGCTAATACTTGCTTATTTTCTACATTTAAAAATTTTTCGATATTTAAATTTAAGACTTTAGAACCAGTTCCCAGTTCTTCATAAGAATTATCAAAAATAAAACCAAATTTATTAGGCTTAATCCATGGAGAAAGTTTATTTTTAATAGTTTCATCTTCTAGTAAATCAAATAACATTGATAATTTTCGATCAGAAGCAGGTAAGTTTGTAAATAAATCATCTATAACCGAAGAAACTTTATTTTTCTGGTCTTCGCTAAAATCATTATTAGGAAATGCAAGAAGTAAAAGCCATTTTTTAAGAAAGTAGCGATTCTTTTCAGTGTCTTTTATAGCCAATGGATTGAAGCAAAAGGAAGGTTTTTCTCCTTCAAGGTTTAAAGTTTCACATCTTCCACCAATTGCTGCTAAAGTTACTAAGGAATTAGATTTTTGATTAATATATAAAATATTTGGATCGTATTTTGAACTTTCACTCAGTAAAAAGTTAACTAAGACATCTTTATTAGATTGAGGTGAACCAACAACAAGAGTGTTGCCATTATTTTCTATATGTAAATTAAAGAAGTGAGGAGCTGCATTATCTTTTCTAAAAATAGTTAATGCATTACCCCATATTGATTTTGTTTTACCAGATGGAGTATTGTGAAGTGACGCAAAACTAGCTGTTCTAACTGTATCAATATAGGTTTGTCTCCGGAAAAAAGTAAAATTTCCTGGTAGCATAGCCCAAAAACATAAAGCCATGTGTAAATCTTCTCTAACAGCTAGTATACCTAGATTTCTTATTTCCTTCATTACAGAAGCTACTGAGATTTTAAGTTGCTCCAAACTATCAGCAATAACAGTTATTGTCATTTGCTGCACGCCATAATCTATATTAGAACCTTTATCACTTTTTAAAAAAGAATCTAACCCCGAATTAACTTTTAATTCCTCGTCTTTGCTTACTGTTGAAAGTATATAATCATTATACTCAAATTCTTTTTTAACTTCCTTAGAATTAACAAAATTAAGAGTTTGAGAAATAATATATTCAGAAGCAACTCTTAAAAATTTATCAAGAGCATAAGAAGAAAATTCATGATATTCTTTGATGGTAAAAACAGCAGCAAAATGCTTGTTTTTCTCATCAACAATTTCTAAAGAATTGCCACCAAAAGCAGCTTTCGTTTTAACGAAAATCTTGCTGATATCTTGGATTGGCATTGGAATTCTTTTACTTCTTAAGCAAGTTATTTTAGTTAAAAATTCAAGAATTTCAGAATGCATTCCAAATCTATCTTCTTTAACTTGAAGAAGTTTACCTCCATGTGGAGATAAAACAGCAAAAATTTTTGAAACTATATCATTTAATTTTACGGATTTTTCTTCAAGTTTTTTTAAATGATATTGCTTAAACTTGTTAGGTAAAAGAGTAAATATAATGGATTTATCAGCTTTAAAAATCTCTCCTTCATAAAGGATAGTAATATATATCTCATTAGTAAATTTTGAGCGCCAATAATTTTTTGTTGACCAGCCTTCATGTGTGTCTTTAGCAAAAGTCCATGCGTATTTATTAAGAGAATCAATATTTTTTTTACGTCTTACCGTGTGAAACCAAAAAGAAACACTACTATCTTTAACATTATCAAGAATAGCTTTTCTTATTAATGCTCTAATATCAACTTCGCTTTTATTTTCAAAGTCATTTTCATGATCAGCTTCAATTTTGATGACTTGTAAAAGTTCACCATTTTTAGTTAAAATAGTACGATCGTCATAGTGGCAGGCATAGGGTATGCATCTTTCATCTAGATTTTCGAGAGAAAAATTAACTAAATTTTTCTTTTTTTTTAGCTTTTTAAGCATCCCTAACTTACATAAAAAATTATTATGTAAAGATTATATACCTATAAATAGTATATTGTCTAGGGTTTTATACCAATAATTGAACTGATAAACAGCTAGCTAGTTGCTATTTGTTTATTGCCTGAAGTTGAATTTTGTTTAATTCATTAATCGAGGTTTTGGCTAGTTTCAGCATCTCAAAAAATTGTTCATCAGTGAAAGCTTTATTCTCAGCTGTGCCTTGAATTTCTATAATATTGCCCATTCCATTTATAACAAAGTTGGCATCTACATCAGCATTGCTATCTTCTTCATAATCAAGGTCTATTAATATTTGATCATTTATTATGCCACATGATATAGCTGCAACACTTGAAGTTATAGGAGCACGATGAAAAATTTTTCTTTCAACCAGTTTATTTAATGCAAGATGAAGAGCAACAAATCCTCCTGTTATTGAAGCTGTTCTTGTCCCTCCATCTGCTTGAAGCACATCACAATCAACTATAACCTGCCTATCACCTAGAACTTTAAGGTTAACGGTAGATCTTAAAGAGCGTGAAATTAATCTTTGTATTTCTTGAGTTCTACCTGAAGGATATCCTTGAGAAACTTCTCTTCTAACTCTTGAGCCTGTTGACCGTGGAAGTAGTGAATATTCAGCAGTTACCCAGCCTCCTTGATTTTTCCCTTTCAAAAAAGATGGTAATGATTCTTCGATTGTTGCTGTACAAAGAACATGCGTATCACCAAATTTTATAATGCATGAACCTTCTGCGTGCTTATTAACGTTTGTTTCGATAGACACTTCTCTGAGTGAAGAAGCAGATCTTTTATTCTTTCTCATCTAATTATCTCTCTTTGTGATCAACTGCTGCTTTAACAAAACTGCAGAATAGTGGATGTGGATCAAATGGTTTTGATTTTAACTCAGGGTGGAACTGAACTGCAACGAACCAAGGATGATTTTCAATTTCCATGACTTCAGGAAGTTCCCCATCTGGAGACATACCAGAGAATGATATATTATACTTTTTAAACCCATCTAAATATTTGGTATTAACCTCGTAACGATGGCGATGACGCTCATAAATTATATTACTTCCGTATATTTGAGCTGCTTTGCTTCCATTTTTTAAATGACACTCATAATTGCCAAGTCTCATGGTTCCGCCTAAATCATCATTGCTTGACCTAGTTTCAATCTTATCATCTTTTTTCCATTCAATCATTAAACCTACGACTTTATGTTCTGTAGCAGGTTCAAATTCAGTTGAGTTGGCTTCATGTAAGTTAAGAAGATTTCTTGCTGATTCAATAACCGCAAGCTGCATTCCAAGACAAATGCCTAAATAAGGAATATTTTTAGTTCTAGCATAATTGATGGCTTTTATCATTCCTTCAATTCCTTCATTACCAAATCCGCCTGGAACAAGGATTGCATTTATATCTGATAATTTATCATCAATATTTTTTTCATTTAATGTTCGTGCATTAACCCACTTGATATTTAATTTTATTTCATTTACAAAACTTGCATGAATTAAAGCTTCTACTACTGATTTATATGCATCGCTTAATTTTACATATTTTCCAACAATTGCAATTGTAACTTCTTCTTTCATGTGGCTTGTTTTATGAGAGATATTAACTAGATTTTGCCAGTGACTTAAGTCAATTGCAGATAAATTATCTAACTTAAAATGATGTAAAACTCTAGCATCAAAACCATGGTCATGAAGAGAGATTGGAGCTTCATAAATGTTTTTTACGTCTAAAGCTGGAATAACATCTTCGTAATTAAGATTGCAAAAAAGAGCTATTTTTTTTCTTTCATTTTCTGGTATTTCACGATCTGCTCTGCATAGCAATAAATTAGGTCTAATTCCTATTGATTGAAGTTCTTTTACTGAATGCTGGGTTGGTTTAGTTTTAAGTTCTTTGGCTGAAGGAATATAGGGTACAAGAGTAAGATGTACGTAACATACATTTTCTAATCCCGCTTCATGACCAAATTGCCTTATTGCTTCAAAAAATGGAAGAGCCTCTATATCTCCAACAGTCCCTCCAATCTCGCATAGCACAAAATCAGTATCTTCTGTATCAGCAATAATAAATTCTTTAATTAAATTAGTAACATGCGGGATAACTTGTACAGTTGCTCCAAGATAATCTCCTCTTCTTTCTTTAGTTAACAAGTTTGCATATATTTTTCCTGCAGTTATGTTATCTCCACGGCGAGCATTTATTCCAGTAAATCTTTCATAATGACCAAGGTCAAGATCAGTTTCTGCTCCGTCATCAGTAACAAAAACTTCACCATGCTGGTAAGGGCTCATAGTACCTGGGTCAATATTAAGATAGGGATCTAGTTTCCTTAATCTAACCTTATAGCCTCTGCTTTGAAGTAAAGCACCTAAGCTTGCTGAAGCAAGCCCTTTTCCTAATGAAGAAACAACTCCTCCTGTAATAAAAATAAATCTTGTCATATTTTTACTCGCTCACCGGTGCTGAAGTTTCTTTGTTAGAGTTATCTTGCTTTGTTGTTTCTTTGTTAATATTTTCTTGGTGCACTCTTTCAACAATTAATTTAGATTTATGAGTTCTAGCAGAAATATTTCCAAGTATAACGCTATTAACCATAAAGCAGAACATTAAAATAGTGGTTGCTTTAGTTAAAAAACTAGCTGCGGATCTACCGCTAATAATATTGCCACCAGTCATAGCAGCTCCACTGCCACTTAGGCTGCCTAAACCATCATTAGAGTTTTTTTGTAACAAAACTGTACCAATGATAGCAATAGCTAAAATTATTTGTATAACTAAAAACATTAATTGCATAACTTAACCTTCTGCTCTATTTACTATTAACTCAAATATTTTTGGATCTAAACTAGCACCGCCAATTAATAAACCCGAAACTTCGTTTAGACTAAGAATTTCATTAGAATTATTTAAACTGACTGAACCACCATATAATATTTTTATCTTTTTTGCAAATCTTGTGAGTAATTTTTCTGACAAAAATTGATGAATTTCTACGATTTGGTTCAAATCCGGAGTTTTCCCAGTTCCAATTGACCAT
Source organism: uncultured Rickettsiales bacterium (assembly GCA_964627795.1). Lineage (GTDB taxonomy): Bacteria > Pseudomonadota > Alphaproteobacteria > Rickettsiales > CANDYO01 > CANDYO01. The sequence goes on from CAZVLF010000002.1 coordinate 106,081, forward strand.
ATAGGTTCATATGCAACTATGAAATTATCACTTTTAGTTGCTTTGGCGAGGGATTGAAAAAGAGAATTTTCTAAAATTTCTAAGTAAGTTCCATTTGTTCTTTGTTCTAAACTTTCTCCAATACAAACAATCGGAGTCAAATTATGTTTTACTGCATTAGCAAATTTAGATGAGATTAATTCATCATTTTCAAGGAAATATTTTCTTCTCTCTGAATGTCCAATTATTACGTATTTGCAGTTTAAGTCTTTTAACATTGCTGCGCTTATTTCTCCGGTATAAGCTCCATATGAGTCTGATAAGGCACAGCAATCTTGTGCTCCTACGGATATTAATGTGCTTGGAGTAAGTTTATTAATTAAATGAAAAGGAGGGCATATAACGATCTCTGTTTTACATAAAATAGTTGGAGTGAAATTTCGGATGAAACTTTCAGTTTCTTCTAAAAGCTTATTCATCTTCCAATTTGCAATAAGTAGTTTTCTTTCTTCATTCATAAAAAATTTATTTATTAAAAATAGTGTATTGGCATTTAAATCTATATTAGGTATAAACAATGTTACATTTTATTTCAAACTAAAAGAGAACATAATGCTAGAAAAGATTCGTCAAATTGCTCATTATAAATTGTTTAAATTATTCTTTTTTGCTTTGGCATTTATTTTTGCTATAAGTTTAGGTAGCTTTAGAGATGCTTCTAACAAAGAAAATATTGTTGCAATTGTAGGGAAAGAAAAAATCCCTCTGGCTGAGTTTGATAGGGCAAGAAAGAAAGAAATAGCCAATCTTAATTCTAAGCAACATTTAAGTGCAGAACAAATTGAAGAGGAAGCAAAAGGTTTAAATAGAGTTACTCTTAATAAACTCATATCTCAATATTTAATTCAACAAGAAGTTAAAAGTTTGGGCATTGCAGTTCCTGATGAAGTTATAGCAACTTATATTCATAATGATCCTTCCTTTCAAAATAATAGTGTATTTGATATTGATTTATATAAGAGGGTACTAAGAGAAAATAATTTAACAGAAGAGGCTCTTATAGCTAATTTAAGTAATCAAACTGCATCTAGGTTCTTAATTGAGAGTATCTCCTCAAACTACCCTTTAAAAAATACTCTATCAACCTACATGAAAAACTATATTGGTGAAAAGAGGCTTGTTTCAATTGTAAAGGTTGATTCAGGAAATGTTGAATTAAATGATATCAGCGAAGATAAAATCAAAGAATTTTATAATAAAAACCCCAATTATTTTCAAAGTAAACAATTAAGGTCATTTAAGTATATTAAGTTTGGAAAAAGTGATATTAAGCTTAATAATGAAATTACTGAAGATATGCTTTTAAATGAATATAAAAATAATCGCGAAGATTATGCCTTGCCTGAAAAAAGAGATCTTTACCATTTTTTAACTCCTGATCAACAAACGGCTATGCTTGTTGTAAATGAATTGAGAAAGAATGATGATCACATTAAGGTTGCAAAAAATTTTATTGATAAAAAAGTTATAGGAGAGAAATTTGTAAGCCAGAATAAAGATAGTTTTCTTGCTACTATTGACAATTCAATTTTCTTTAAAAAAGAAGGAGAAATTACTAACCCTGTAAAATCTGAATTAGGGTGGCATGTTTTTAAGGTTATTAAGGTTCATCCTTTAAATTTCCAAGAATATTCTAAAGTTAAGAATCAAGTGCAAGAAAGGCTTTTAAATAAGTTGTATGAAGTGCAAATTTTTGATTTAGCAAAACAGATTGAAGATGAAATTTCTTCAGGTGCAGATTTTAAAGAAATTGGAGAAAGATTTTCTCTTAAGGTTAATGAAGTGAAGCTTGTTTCAAATGAGGGTGTTGACGCTAATTTGAAAAAGTTAGAACTAAATCCTTCTATATTAGAAGTTGCTTTTGAAACTGTGGTTAATGAAGAATCTCCTATAAAGATGATTGAAGGATCTAACGATATGTTTGTGGTTAAAGTAGATGAGGTTCAAGAGCCATCTTTAATTCCTTATGATAAGGTTAGAAACTCAGCTAAAGCGCTTTTGGTAAATTCGATAAAATCGCAGCTTGCTTATGAAATATCGGCTTCTATTCTTATGGCATGTAAAAACAAAGATGAAATACCATTTAACTTTGAAGCTAGCACCATAGATCAAAATAAAATAAATAAATCTATTAATGGGGTTATTAAAAAATATAATATTAAAGACGGATTCAGACCAAAATTAGAAATATCTAAATTGGAAATTTCTCGCTATAAAAACGATGAAAAAACTTCACCTGACTTAGTAAATAATTTATTTTTAACCGCAATGAATGGCCTTTCATTTCCTATGGCAATTGATCATAATATTTATGCTTTTGGTAAAGTATTAAAATCAATTTTTCCAACTAATAATGGTGAAGATTTAACCAAAATTGCTGAATATTTAAGTGAAGCTAATTATAAAAATGAAATTGTAGATCAGTATTTAGAATACTTGCGTAAAAAATATCCAATAAAAATTAACCAGAAAATATTGAATACAGAAAATGAGTGAGATACATAAAGCTAAAAAAATTTTATTAAAGATTTTTTTAGCTTTATCTTTATCTATTGCTACATATCTAGTGGTTATATTGTGTTTTTTTAAGGTCTTATCTTCAAGTTTTTTTTTGGAAGAGATATTATATAATACATCGATAAAAGAAAATATATCATTTGTTGATGGTGATCAAGCAACTGAAAAGATGCAAAAGATTGTTAACAGCCTTCCACCCTTTTTTTTGCCCCACAACTATAGTAATATTAAGATTAGATTGATAAAAAATGAATCAATAAATGCTTTTGCTTCTTTTGGTGGAAATATATTTATTACCACGGCAATGGTAAAAAATGTTAATGATCATGCCTTGCTTTTTGCAATTGGTCATGAAATTTCTCATTTGGTACGAAAAGATCACATTTATGAATATAGTAGAAGCCTTGTTAATAAGATTTGCTGGCTATTAACTAGATCGGATATTATTTCAGAGTTATTGATATTAATTGAATTTAAGAAAAATCAAGAAATTGAGGTTTTATCAGATCTTCATGCTATTAAAATAGTGAAGCATGTTTACGGAAATTATGATGGAATTTTAGATATGTTTAAGCTTATAAGAGAAAAAAAGATCCATAATAACCTTGATGTTTCAGAAGTTGATTTTAGATTAGAAAAATTAAATAAAATTCTTTCTTAAGACATGCATAAAGTTTAACATGCTAAGTTTTAAGCTTTATGATTTAATGCTTAATTAAAGAGTTTTTTATGAAAAAAGAAAAAGTTTATTTTCTAACCCAGGGCATGCTTGTTAAGGCTGATTAACATATAAATCTGTTTCTATGTTTGCTTTTTTGGTAGTAAAAGAGCGTAGTTGGTTTGAAATGATAGCTAAAGCATATGTTATGGTTATAATGTTTTTTAATAATTCACTTATTGAAGATTATAAACAAGGAAAAATTTTTACTATAGAATTCGTTAAAAAAGTTTCAATAACACATGGTATTAGTTCTAGAGAATAAGAAGTTATAGAAGCTTTTAATAAAATGTGCAATATTTCTGAAGTTCAAAAGCAATTTATTTATAATATAACGCTATCTCAGAAAAAAAATTAATAACTTCTTATTCTAATGAACTGCGCCAATCTTATATAAATAAACATCTATATGGTTATTTTTTGAGAAAAATTTTGTTACCTATAGTGATAACCCAAATTTCCTAAAATAGCTTCCTGCTCATCCTAAGGTTTTTAAAATATAGTAATTAGCATACGAAGCAATAAAAGAGCATCAGCTTTATTCAAGTAATATATAATTTATTCCTTAGTTGATAAGGTAACTAAAAAAATATCCAGATTTAGATGTTGAAATTATGTCAGAAAAATTTAGCGATTTTAAAGGGGCAATTTTTTTACCACATGAGAATAATATAACTGGAGAAAATAGCTTAATAAATGAATTTTAGATGGTTGTATAAGCCGGATTCTGTAGTAAAATTAAATTTTACTGATGACCATTTATCTAGGGTTGACATCGCTGTCAACCTCGTGCTACCTACCCAAGCTACCCTCTACAATATAGATAAAGCGGAAAATCTCTAAAAGTAACTTCTATTTGGTATTGCTCCCAGTGGGGTTTGCCAAGCCAGGAATGGTTACCCATCCTGCGGTGCGCTCTTACCACACCATTTCACCCTTACCAAAATAAATTTGGCGGTATCTTTCTGTTGCACTTTCCCTAAAGCGAAAATTTCGCCCCGCTAGACGTTATCTAGCACTGTTTTTCCGTGGAGTCCGGACTTTCCTCTTTTTTGCAAAAGCGATCATCCCAACCATCTCCCCTTAAACTATTCCTTTTCATAGAAAAAAGCAATATTTTAATTGACAATATCTAAATTCAAGTTATATTCTTCTAGTTCAAATAAAATATTTTTTAAGGATTAAATATGTTTGCAGTATTTAAAAATGGTGGCAAGCAATATAAAGCTTGTGAAAATCAGATCCTCAGACTTGAAAGAATGGATGTTGCTTTAGGTGAAGAAGTTAGCATTAGTGAAGTGATGATGATTGAAGATGACAAGAACAAAGTTTTAGTTGGTGCTCCTTTTGTTTCAGGCGCTGCCATTAAAGTTCAAGTTGTTGATCATGATCAAGATGAAAAAGTTATCATTTTCAAGAAAAGAAGAAGAAAAAACTATCGTCGTAAAACTGGTCACAGACAGCAAAACACATTTGTTAAGGTAGTTTCAATTACAACAGGAAAATAAATTTTTAAGGAGAGATTGATATGGCTACAAAAAAAGCGGGTGGTAGTTCCAGGAACGGTAGAGATTCAGAAGGTAGAAGACTCGGTTTAAAAGTTGGTGATGGGCAACAAGTTATGCCTGGTTTTATTTTAGTTCGTCAAAGAGGAACTAAGTTTCACCCAGGTAAAAATGTTCATATAGGAAAAGATCATACGCTTCATGCTCTTGTTCCAGGTGCTGTATCTTTTGATAAAAGATCTCATCGTACATATGTTCATGTTGAGTAGTATCAAAATATTACTAATTAAGTTTTTAAAAAGGCGCTTTTTAAGGCGCCTTTTTTATTGTTAAATTTAAGGATTTACACATTTTAATTAGCACAAATAACCAGGATAACTTTATCATACAAAAGAGTAGCTTTGGTGCTAATAGCGCTTAATTTTTCATGCTCTTAAAAGAATAATTACGACTTTTGAAATGCCATATAATAAAAAATATCTTGTTTATAAGATGATTTGACTTGTTAAAGATTGCATATCTATTTAAGCATTGAGGTTTGTCTTAGAGTTTTTAATGGTGGATTGAATACTTGTGCATAAAAATAGATTTGCTAGTAAAACACGCTTTAAAATATTAGGGAAAATATAGACAAATGTTATTCTATTTAAAGCCTGTTTTTCCTAGTCCTAATTTTCCACCATCCACTTTTAATCCTATGAAATCTAAAATAGTGGGATATAAATCAAAAATTATTATATCTTCTCTGTTTTTAAGAGGTTCTTTTTCAGATAAAAAGCTATTGAATATATTGCGCTTAGATTTAGGCAATCCATTAAATATTTTATCTCTTGGATATAAGTGATCTCCAATTATTACAATGTTAGTGTCTTTCATATATCCATTTTCTTTAATGAAGTTAACAAAATCGGCTGCTGATCTTGTAGAACATTCGATAATATCTGGAAGTGAGGAAGCTCCTTTCCGCCTACAATAAGGAGAAAGATATCCAACTGGTTCATGGGTGTCTCCAGATAAAATAGTAAGGCTAAACTTCTGACCAGAGTCATGAAGTTGTTTGATTTTTACTTTTGCTTTTTCAAAAAGCTCATCATCATATATACCCCAATCACTAAAAAATATACTTCCTGTGTTTTTCCATTCATCAATTCCATAAAGTGAATTAGGATGGTAATTATGCTTTAAAAAAAAATTCCTTAGTGCTGGTAAAGGATAATGAGTTTCCTTGCATATATACATTATTATAACCATACTTTGACAATATATCGCTTAAACAAATATTATCATAATCAAGATAACTAATCTTCATAGGAACCCCACATTGAGTTCCAAAGGTAGCTGACATTGTCCATGTTCCAAGAACTTGCTTATAGTTTTGGAAGCTTACTACTCCTAATTTATCCAAATCGGATAATAAATTTCTACCAAAAAGTTTTTCATTCTTATAAGTATTTTCTACACTTTCAAGGTAAATAAGCACTAAATTTTTGGGATTGTTGGCTTGTATATTAACTTTTTTAGGATCAGTATATTCTTTCCATAATTTATTTAAATTAGTCTTGTTTTGGAAATAAGGAATTGGAGGGAAACGGTAAGAATAATATCCAATTGCTGCAATAAAAAGACATACATGCAACTTTGATTTTATTATTAAGTAAAATAACTTTAAAATCTTACCAATTAAATGTTCTATTCGTGTAATAAATTCAGATAGCTTATGAGGCAAGTATTTAGAAGTTTTAGCTATAAAAAATACCTCAATTACTATAGTTATGATCGTGTAATTTAAGGACTTATAAATTAATTCCTTGTAAGAGTTAAATAAAGAAGTTGGAATGCTATAGATATTTTTGATAGCCTGAACAAACTGGAATATTAATTGTTCAGCTGTAGGTGGACCAAAATTAGCCATAATCCACTTTGTGCTTAAAAAAATTGTGAAGGCTAAGTAGTAAAAAATAAATTTTATTAAAATTGTAAGTGTATTTTTCATAATGTTTGGTTATTTATTAGCAGAAGATTTATATAAAAAATTATATTCTAGCTTGATAGCGCATTATCATGCACATTGCTTCATAAATCAAAGATCTTTCTAAAATTATAAAAATTATTTAAACTGTATTTTAACTAAGATGAATATATGACATTTAAGATAAAAAAGAAAATATCTAGCCTTTAATTAATGTAAGAGGAAAGAAAAAATTCTTTAAATACATTAAATGCTATGATTTTAAGCGTATTTAAAAAAATATCAATAGCTTTAATATTTAAGTGGTGCTTCACCTTTTAAAACTAATATAATTAACACCAAAAAACTCATGAATATAAAAGCTATGTACTGTCTTATCCTGGAAAATATATATAAAAATAAATAAATTTTTTTAAGGCCAAGCAAGCATTAAAAAATAATTTTATCTTTCCATAAGGTTATTTTTTGGTTTTACAGTTGCTCCAGCACTAGGAGTTTTAATTGAAGAATCAACTTCTGAAAAAAATGGAGATAGTTCAGCTACAGATTTTGGAGATCTATAGATATTAGGCTCCTGTTTTTTCATAGGATTTTCTCTTTCAAATTCAGTAGTTTTTTGATAAATATTTTTAAAGTTAACATCTTTAAGTGGATTTTCGTGAGAAAAACTTTCTTCCTTTTCATAGACTTTGTAATCTGATGTTCTTAATTCTGATAGGATACTTAAGTTTTTATTATTAACTTTATTGCCATATTCAATTCTTCTTTGTACTTTTTCAGCCGGGGTTAATTGAGAAGGGTTTTTAGTCATTTTTTTCTCCTTTTACATTATAACTATCTTTAATAAAGATTGTACTCAATAGAAGTTAATGAAAGGTTAATTTACCAGGGTTAATGTATTACCCTTAATAATAAATTGTTTTAAGCGGTTTAAAAAGCTCATTCCAAGAAGAGAAATATCTGATGCTCCTGGTTTAGAAACCACTGCTTCAACATTATTAACAATAACAGGGCCAATTTGAACTTTTGCAATATTTACCCTTGCTCCAAAAGACAGGCCATTAGCTGTGCTTAAAGGAAAATTAAAATTTAACTGCGCTAAGTCAATACCAAGATCCGCAGCATCTTCTGCAGTTAATGAAACTAAACTTGCTCCTGTATCAAATAAAAAATGTATTTTTTGATTGTCATTAATTAAAGCTGTAATAGAAAAATGACCATTTCCTCCTGAATAAAATGTTACTGAGCCATCTTTATTTCCTTGAGCATATCCAGGAATTAAATTTGCACTAAGTCGGTTTCCAAGCTGTTTGATTTCATATTGATAGCTATATCCAGTTAATATCACCAAACAAATAGTGACCCAACCAATAAGTTGTTTAATAACAATAGCTAATTTCAATTCACTATGTATAATTTTAGATATAAAGCTGGTTAAGATAATAAATGAAATTAGTAATGATATTTTGTTTTGATTTTGATCTAGTATTCTTGGGAAATGTTTATCCAATAATGCAATTAAAGTAGCGAGCATTATAATTAAAATAATAAATATAAAATTTTTTTTCATTTGAATCGCTTATTGAAGTTTTTCTTTTAATATTAAATTAAAAAGTTTCTAAACAAAAGTAATAAATATAAGATTAAAAAATGCGTAGCAATTACATTATTGCCATCCGATAAATAGAAAGCAACATAATAAATATGCAACTTATCTTAGAATTTTAATTGAATTAACTTTGCTCTTTGGTTATGATAAAGCGACTCAGATTATGAGTTTGCTTGGTACATTAATTTTTTTGTTACCCCTTAATGAAATATGTATAAATGAGGTTTTTCTATGAAAATTCTATCCTTAAGCCATAAAAATAAGCGAAATAACGAGCTAGATTATTTAGATTTTTTTACCAAAAATGCTGGAGCTGATATGCTACAATATGCTTACTTGGAGCCGAGTGAATTATATAGTAATTTCATCACACTTAATAAGGATTATTATCTTTTTTCAGATGAAGTTGATCTTATTATTAATAATGAAGATAAATTGCATAATTACCTCAGTAACATATCTAATATAGTTGAAATAGCACCTAGATCAATTTATGCAATGAGAAAGAAAACTTTAGCTTTGTTGAGTTATGTTGATAAGCTAAGGAGTTATTTTATACTTGATTATTTTGAAAATTATCTTTTCGAATCCTATAAATTTTCCAAAGAACATATGAAAGATATTGAAGTTTCAATAATTACAAGCGATTTGCTAGATATAAAAAAAATAGATCTTAAAGAAAGAATTAGAGGAAAAAAATTAATTATGTGTTTAGGAAATTTAATAAGCAATTTTAAATTTTCTAAGCAGAAAGAGATAATTAAAGGTATAGCTTCTTCTATGAATAAAGAAGATATTTTTATTATTACAATTGAAATAAACGAAGATATTAAATCATTATTAAAAGCTTATTCTAACCAATATAGCATGGCTTTTATCAAGGGCATATTAGAACATTACTCTAAAATTAACTTAAATTTTATTAGTTACATTGATGCTTTTGAGACTATTTGCTTGTGGAATAAGAATCTTAATTGTATTGAGTTTTCCTTTAAGGCTAAGGAGAATATTAGCTTTAATTATAATAAGGATTTTGAATTAAAAATAAAAAAGGGTCAAAAGCTGAAAGGGGTAAGGCTATATAAATCATCTAAACTAGAGTTTCAAAATTTACTCGAGCAATGTGGGTTTAGTATAAAAGAAATTTTAACTCAACAAAACCGAACAGCAGTTTTTATATGCAGCAGGAATGAAAATGTAAATACTACAATATAATTTATACTTAATTTTTAATTAGTTAGGTAGTTTATATTCATAATACTACTAACTTTAAACGAATAAACAAAAAAACTTAAATTTATGATAAGATCTTTTCTTTAATATTAACTTTACCCTGAAGAATACGTCAAGAGTGCAATAAGGCTTCTTCAATTAAAAGCTTAAATTTCCCAATAATTAACTATTTACAATAGAGTATTTGATCATATAATTACTTATGCACTAATTAATTTATGATTTTATTTTTTGTTTGCATACTAGGTTTATTGTTAGAGAGGTGTTAGCTTTAAATAGTTAAAAACTAAGTTATTAGCTAAAAACTTTAATAAGAAATGTTATTATTTTTTAAAAAAATTTCTAAGGTAATTACAAAAAGAAAATAAATTGAAGCTTGTAAATAACATATAAGGTTTAATTTTTAATTTCTGGGTATTTGGTCTAGTAATATGATGACATGGAATTTGCTAAATTTTTTTTATGGCAGCAAATACGGATTTAATAAAGATAAAAATACCCATAATTATGCTTTAATTAGCTATATTGAAGCAAACGGAATTGAAATTCTTTTTGCTCAAAAAGATAGTAGATTAGACCAAGAAATTAATCCTATCAAAAAAAAACTTTATGAATATATACTAGTTTTTTTTAGTTTTTTTGAAAAAAAACTAAATTTTAGCTTATTAAACTCAAATTCTGTTGATAGCTATAAAAGTGCTTATAGCCTTACCCAATTATTAAATACATATGGTTTTAATGATATTCATATAGAAAAACTTAGAAAGTTTGATTTAGCACTGTTAGATACTTACTGTATTTTGTCGATAATAAAGAAATTTGGTATAGAAAAATCGTCCTTGCTAAAGAAAAAAGGCTATAATTTAAATAATTTTGGAAATCACTGTACTCTTGATATATTCAAGACTTTTGGTTTAGAAGTAGCATCAACATTAAAAGATTACAATTTAAGTGGTTACGCCATTACAGAATTAATAAAAACTTATGGATTAAATTCTTTGCCTAAGCTAGAAAAATTAGGTGACTTAGACAAATTAGGTGGAGAAAATATTTTAGATTTAGTTAACCATTTAGGTATGCAGGTATTATATAAATTAAAGGAACATAATATTGATTTAAATGCTAAGTTAAATGGGTTTCATATTTTAAACATGATGAAAATAAAGAGATGCGGTTTAAGTATTTTTTCTGACTTAAGTAGCCTAGGAGTGGAGTTACATGAAAAATTAAATAGTGATAATATCGTAGAAATTATTACAAACTTTGGTATTAACTCAATAAAAGAATTAAAGAAACAAAAAATTGATTTAGCTAAATTGAAAGGGTTTTATATTGCACTAATAATTAAGAAATTTGGTTCAAACTCAATAAGCTATTTAAGAGATTACGGAATAAATTTAGATTTGTTAAATGGATACGATATTACCGGTATAATAAAAAATTCTGGTATTGATTCAATAAAGGAGTTAAAAAATCAGGGAGTAGACATAAATAATCTAGAAGGTGATAATATTGTAGATATTATTAAAACTTATGGGATTGACTCAATAAGTGAATTAAGAAACCAAAAGATTGATTTAGGTAAAAAGTTAAAGGGGAGTGATTTAGCATCTATAATAAAATTTTTTGGTATTCATTCATTGTATGAATTAAAGAAGCAAGATATTGATATAGATAGGATGAAGAGCGAGGATATTAAAAGTATAATTGAAGCTTACGGCATTGATGTTTTGCCAATACTAAAAAACAAAAATATTCCCTTAAGCAGTTTAACTAAAAATGACATTATGCATATAATAAATATTTATGGTGTAACTGCATGGTCAGAGTTTAAAAACCAAGGAATGGATTTAAGTAATTTATCTTATTATTGTACAGGTGATAGAGCTGATGTAAACTTAAATAGCTCTATATATTCTATGGTTTATTCAAATGATGATATATATGAATTAAGAGAGTATGTAGGTTGTTCTTTGCTTATAGAAAATTCTTAAAAAATAATCAACTAAATAATACTCATTCATCAAAAGAGCAATGACCAATATATTATTTGGCACTATACCAACCCAATTTTACGTGTAAAAAAATACTTACTAATAGTAAGCAATAAACTATTTACAAATTAAATTTTAATTTTATAATCCGGCCATTAACAATTAATCAAGCATAATTAAAAACCTTATAGTTGTTAAAACTAAAAATTAAATTAGTTTTTTAAAAAAAAATAAATATTTATTTGGTTTTATTATATGGAAAGATCAGTCCTGGCGATGCTTCTAAATAGTATTTTTAAGCCTTCAATTAAATCATGTTCTAACTTGGTAGAGACACATAAATCGGAAATAGTTAATTTTACTGAAGAAAAAGGAATAGAACTTCTTTCAATAATAAAAAAAAATAAAATAGATCCTTTTCTATTTTTGCAATCAAAAAAAGTTTTTATAAATATGCTCTTATTCTTGCTGATATAATTTTTAATTACTTTTTTTCAAATCAAAATTATAAGATAGAAAATTTAAATATTTTAGATATATCAAAGATACTAGAGGAATTTGGTTTTGGTAAAGTTTCTGTAATAGAAAATAAAGAATTTGATCTGAGTAAGATATATAGCACTTATAAAATTTAATATTTAATAAAAAGTCGGAGGTATTGTTAGGATGTTTTCTAAAAGCCGATTTATCAGATTATTGAGGCGGATTATATTACTGAGGTAATAGAAAAACTTTGGGGTTACAAGTGATATATGATGTAAAGAGGGAAGATATTGATTTAGTAAGCTAAAAGAGTCCTATATTATAGATTTTATTAGCGTTTTTGGGATAAAAACATTTTCAGAAATATTTTTTAAGAATATTGATATAAATGAATTTAGTGAGGAAAATTTGATGCATACAATAAGTAATTACTTGCGTAATTTAAGAAGTATTGATTATAGCAATTTAAGTGGAGATAAGATTTGTAATTTAATAAATCAATTTGGTATTAGAAAAGCTTTTGAACTTAAAAATGAAGGCGTAAATTTTGACAATTTAAAAGGTTATAATATTGTAGATATTATCCATAAACAAGGGGTAGAGGTTTTGCCTGAATTAGCTAAGCTTGGAGTTGCAATTGATAAGATTAGTGGTGAAGCAATAACTTTTATATGTGAATTCTCCGGTATATCATCATTAAGAAAATTAAAGTATTATGGTGTTAATTTAAGCAAATTAACAAATAAAAATCTTGAAAATATAGTTCAAAAGTATGGAAAAGAAGCGATAATTGAATTAAACAACTTGGATATTGATTTAAGTGGTATAAGCTTATCTGTATTTGAAGGCTTAAAAGTGGGGTCGTGGGTTGAGTTTAGTGATCAAGGGAATACTACCAGTTATGTTGGTGTGCATGAAGACAAAGAAGATTTCAATACATTAGTATATATTAAATAATAATAAATTATAAATTGAAACATATAAATTTTATGGGGCGAGTGACGAGGTTCGAACTCGCGACCCCCAGAATCACAATCTGGTGCTCTAACCAGCTGAGCTACACCCGCCATAAAATAAGCCTTATGCTTTAAGAATTTGGAGTATATATGTTATTTAAATTATGTCAATTGGTTTATTAATTTCCTTGGGTGATTTTGCTTAGTATTTTTTCTGCATTAAAACCAAATATTTTATATCTCCAGCCTTGGCAAAAGCGGGGTTGGTAATTTTTAAAAACATAAGCTTTTATTTCTTGGCTGGTTGCAATTAAGTTCGGAGGAATATTTTCGCTTCCTGCTACTTGTTGTAATAGTCTTTTAAGTTGTTCGAAGGCGCTTGATTTTTTCCCATGGTCTTTAACATTATTTTCGATGAAATCTTTTTCAAGTTCTTGTTCAAGAGAAGTATGAATGATTGATAAGATTTCTTCGGATAAATTTTCACTTAAATTTTCAAAATAACTAATGCTTTTTAGCTCTTTTAAAGAAACAGGGCGCAATTTAGCAAGCTTCAAAAGATATTTTTCATCTAAAAAATGATTGCGAGGCAAATTTAAGAGTTGTGCTTTTCTCTCTCTCCAACTAGCTAAATTCTTTAGTACAAAGCTTATTTTAACTTTTTTATTATATTTTATTTTTTTCCATGAACTTTCATAATTAACATTAAAATTAGTAGTAATAAGAGATTTCATCTCTTCTTCTGCCCAGGATAAACGGTTTAGTTGGTTAAGTTTTGTGACTAAGAATTTATAAATTTCAATTAGATAAATTACATCAGTTATTGCATATTCTAATTGTGCTTCGGATAAAGGTCTTTTACTCCAATCACTAATGCGGTAAGATTTATCAATTTCTTTGCCTGTAAGTTTGCTTACTAAATTTTCGTAACTTATTGACTCTCCAAAACCACATAAGCTGGAGGCTAATTGGGTATCAAAAATATTATTTGGTAATATAGAAAAAAAATGATTTAAAGTTTCAAGATCTTGACGAGATGAATGGAAGATTTTAGTTATTTTGGAGCTAAGCAAAATTTTTTTTATAGGTTCTAAATCAATAGATGAACTTAAAGGATCAATTGCAGCTGAATGATTTTCACTGGCTACTTGAATTAAGCATAGTTTGGGATAATAAGTATTTTCTCTTGAAAATTCTGTATCAACAGCAATAACTTGACAAGAACTTATTTGGTTGCAAAAATCTTTTAATTGTTCATTGTGTGTAATTAGCACTAAATACTCTTAACTATAAATATATTATTTAAAATATATAAAATTTAATAGGTTTAATAAAGTAATATGAGAAAGTTTTTTTTATTTTTATTTATAGCTACTATTGCTGTTGTAAATGCTGCAGTTTTTCTTGATATCCCTAGGCCAGTAGGATCAGTTATTGTATTAATTAATAAGAAAGATGGAGTTGGCAATTTTATGTTTAGATTTGCTGCTGGTTATGCTTTGGCAGAAAAAACTGATAGTAAATTATATGTAATGGTTAATGAGAAAGATATACCTAAAAGAAAAAATGAAAAATCTATGGGGGCTGATCTTTTTATAGAAAATTTCAAAATTGATCCTAAATTGGTGAAAACGAAAAATTTTTTTAATAGTAAATATTTAAAATCAACTAAAGTTGATGAGAAGAATTTTTTTAGCCTAGCCTCACATAAAAATACTCAAGTTTTGCTTGTTGATGGAGATTTTGAATCAGATATATTTTTTAAAGATTATAAATCAGATATACAAAATATATTTACTCCTATTTACGAGTTATCCTCATTAAAAGAGGACCTAAGAAAAGTATCTGAACCAGAAGTATTCTGCATTCATGTAAGAAGAGGTAATATAACAAAGCACCGTGTTCTTGATATTGATTACCAAAAACGAGCCATAAGCTATGCTAAAACATTATATGAAAACCCTAAATTCTATGTTTTTTCTGATAATATAGATGAGGTGAAGAGAGAATTTAAAACAATCAAGGAAGAAAATATTAAATTCATTCACCGATCTATCCTTGATGATTTTGTAATAATGAGTAGATGCTCAAATAATATAATTGCTAATAGTTCATATAGTTGGTGGGCAGCTTATCTTAATGATCTTGAAGACAGAGTTGTTATTGCGCCATTTCCAAGATATGCTCAAAAATATTATGATGCTATAGAAGGCCTTAATGAAGAACATAAAAGGGAGATGAAAGAATATTACAGGCAATATGCTTACCCTGGAGATTGGAAGATGATAAATTATGAGTGACCAAGCTAACTTACTGCTTGCAAAATTAGATGTTTCAAGTTTAAATGCTTAAATTAATTTTTTATAGTTTATAGGATATAAAATGCATAAATATCGTAGTCATACATGTGGGGAACTTAATGCACATCATGTTGGATTAGAAGTTAAGTTATCAGGTTGGGTTCATAGAAGAAGAGACCATGGTGGGCTTGCTTTTATTGATCTTAGAGACCATTATGGAATAACACAATGTGTAATTGATAATGATGAAGAGCTAACTAATAAAATTGCTCACCTTCATTATGAATCAGTTATTACCATAACTGGAACTGTATTAAGAAGAAAAGATGACGCTTGTAATACGAATCTTGCAACAGGTGAAATTGAAGTAAAAATTAAAACATTTCATTTAGAATCTGATTCTGAAATTCTACCTATACAAGTTAATAGTGATAAAGAGTTTCCTGAAGATACAAGGCTTCGCTATCGTTTTCTTGATTTAAGAAGAGAAAAATTACATAACAATATAGTTTTACGTTCTAGAATTATTTCTTCAATCCGAGAAAAAATGGTAGCCCAAGGTTTTATTGAATTTCAAACTCCAATTTTAACTGCCAGTTCTCCTGAGGGAGCTAGAGATTTTCTTGTTCCAAGTAGAATTCATCCAGGAAAGTTTTATGCACTGCCACAAGCTCCTCAGCAATTTAAGCAATTATTAATGACCTCTGGTTTTGATCGCTACTTTCAAATTGCTCCATGTTTTAGGGACGAGGATGCCAGAGCTGATCGTTCGCCTGGAGAATTTTATCAGCTAGATATTGAAATGGCTTTTGTGACTCAAGAAGAAGTTTTTGCTGCAGTTGAGCCAGTTATGAGATCAGTATTTACTGAGTTTTCTAATAAAAAAGTGACACAGTCACCTTTCCCTCATATTTCTTATAGTGATTCAATGCTTAAATATGGAAATGATAAGCCAGATTTAAGAAATCCGCTGATTATCAGTGAGGTAACAGAGATATTTAAAGATAGTGATTTTACTATCTTTAGAGAAAATATCAAAAAGGGAGCAATTGTAAGAGCAATTCCTGCTCCAAATACGGCACAACTTCCAAGGAGCTTCTTTGATAAGATGATTGCATTTGCTCAAGAGCAAGGTGCAGCAGGTCTTGGCTATATTAGTTTTAATGAAGATGGAACAGCTAAAGGACCAATTGCAAAATTTTTAAATGAAAGTAAGTTATCTGAACTTAAAAAATTAGCAGGGTTAAAAAATGGTGATTCAGTTTTCTTTTCTTCAGACCAAGAAAGTAAAGCTGTCAAACTTGCAGGACAAGTAAGGACTAAGTTGGGTGAGGAATTAGATCTTATTGATCATGATAAGTTTGAGTTCTGCTGGATTGTTGATTTTCCTTTTTATGAATGGAATGAGGAAGAAAATAAGCTTGATTTTAGCCATAACCCTTTCTCAATGCCTCAGGGAGGATTAGACGTTTTAACTAATGCAAAAACTAAGGAAGATTTACTTAAGATTAAAGCCTATCAATATGATATAGTTTGTAACGGTATAGAGCTTTCCAGTGGTGCAATTAGAAACCATAAGCCAGAAATAATGTATAAAGCTTTCGAGATAGTGGGTTATGGAAAAGAAGTTGTAGAAGAAAAGTTTAGAAGCTTAATTACAGCATTTAAATATGGCGCTCCACCTCATGGAGGAGTGGCTCCTGGGATTGATAGAATTGTGATGCTTTTAGCGAATGAAAAAAATATTCGTGAAGTTATTGCTTTTCCAATGAACCAGCAAGCTCAAGATCTTTTGATGAATGCTCCAGCTTCGGTTGATGAAAAGCAGTTAAGAGAGCTTGGAATTCAGCATCGCAAGACTCTAAAAAGTTAAATTTAAAGAAGCTTATCAAATGCATTCTTAATCAATTCAATAAGTGGCGAAGCTGATAAAGTTTCGCTACTTTGCCACTATATTAGTGATTAATTTAAGAAAATTATCTAGAGTATTATTATTTTTATTTAAAATTGATAATTCATACCATGCAAGAATCACCTTTGCTTGAGCTAATAAATCAAGCTTCTTACCTGAAATATTGATAAATTGATGTACATTGCAATAGGCTTCAATAAACTGATCCTTGTCAAGAATAAGATTTCTACTATCTTCCTTAATTATTGTACTTGGGCTAACTCCTGCTGCGCGAGCAAGCTTTTCAAGATTAGCTAAAGTTATGGACTTATTCCTTCCACTTAAAAAGTGACGTATTGTTGCTTCAGATATTCCAGCTTTTTTAGCCCAAGAATTAGCATTAAGATTATGGTCTTTCATGAAATTGAGGAAATTTTGCTTTTGTTTGTTATATATATCTTCTGCCATAATAAAACCTCTTTTATTTAAATTATAGCTAGAAAAATTACAATTACACTAATTATTATTAAAAATGGTTGACATTCGTATTATAATACGATAAATTTGCGCTTCATTCAATAATGGAGGGTAAAAAATGGAAGAGAATTTTAATATTCAGCTAGAACAAATCTATGAAAATAGGGTGCAGAAAGAATATGAAAGAGAGATGTATTTATGGAGAGCAGTTATAGAAAGGGCTATAGAAGATTTTTATCTTCCTGAAACAAATAAGATGTATAGAATATGGAAAAAACAGGCTCAGGAATGGATGAATTTAGAGAATGAAGAATTTATGATGGTTTGTTTAATGGCTGATCTTAATCCGAAAGATGTTATAAAAAAGTGTTTATGTAGAAAAAATGCTTTCTGCCGGTGGTGATATAGATAATGTAGCTTTAGCTGTAGCTCAAGGTGGTCAAACAGAACTATTACAATCTTTAATAATTAGAGGAGCTGAGATTAAAGAAAGCGATATTAAGAATTTAGAAAAATTTATATCAAGTGCTTACTAGACCTGCTAATACTAAAGGACCTTATTGTACTAATAGTGAAGATTTTATAAAAAATGGAGAATGTAAAAAGTGTTTAGAATTGTTAGAGCAATTCAAAAATTTAGAAGAGTTGAAGCATTCACTTATAGATCCTACTAAAGCGACAATATATAACCCTTTTTTGGCTACCATAATGCAACTAAGCTTTTGCATTGGTTAGATAATGAACCCATAGAAACTATTATTGGTAAGATAATCAATAGTTGATATGCAGCTGAAATATAATTTTTATGTCTATGGAAATTATATTAGATTTAAAGTTTATATTTGTTGAGGAATTTCAGTTTAAAAAAACATTTAAAGTCTTATAGTTGAAAATATGTAGTGAAATTTGGCTATAAGTTACTATACTAATATTAGTAAAATGATGTTTACTAAAAAGATTATTTTAATGTTTTTTTAAAAAGGAGAAATTATGATAAGAATATTGCTTATTGCTATAGCATTAATTACAGTTGGATGTGATAAAACCAATAAAAACTTAGTAAAGAATAGTGATGATCAGCTTGAAAATATGTTGGTTAAAGGTGAAACCACTAAAGATCAAGTTGAAGCTAAATTTGGTAAGCCAAATAAAGTTGAATTTGACAAAAACCACCTTGAGCATTGGGTTTATGTTCATGGTGAAACTTCTTTTAATCCAATAAATTATATACCTGTAACTAAACTTGTTGTTGGTCAAAGAGGTGATATAAGAACCTTTACTATAACTTTTAAGAATGATCTAGTTTATGATGTTATAGCTACAACTAAATCGGGGCAAGTCAAAGGTGGCTTAGTAACAAAATCTGATATTGAAAAATAAATTAAATTCTCAAGTAAGCGCTTTATTTTTAATATAAAGTGCTTATTTCTTAAATTTTCTATGCTTTAATAGCTAGAAAACAAAGATCTTTTAACTAAGTAATTTTATACTTTTTCAGATAAAAAATATAAAATCTTAAAAAATATATTTATAGTCTTTTTTTGTTTTGGAAGTCTAAAGAAATAATATTATCTTTATTTTCTTCTAAAGTCTTTGACGGTTTTGACTTAGGAAAAGCTTCCTTATTTTCTAAATTTATCTTGGTTAATGGCTTTTGCTCACTAGTTTTTGGATTAAATTCATCAATATGCCTGAATTGAAGTCCAAATTTAACACTTGGGTCAGCAAATGCAGTTAGGGCTGCAAAGGGTATTACAATTTTTTCTAACTGTTGATCAAAGCTAAGTACCACGCTGAATCTATCATCCTCAATTTTTAAATCATCAAACTGGTGCTGAAGGACAATGGTCATTTCATATGGATATTTATTGACAAGTTTTTCAGAAATTACAACTTCAGGAAATTTAGTTATAAAGGAGATAAAAAAATGATGTTCACCTCGATCTTTTGCGTTTGCAAAAATTTCCAGCGATTTTTTTACAATTAAGTGCATTGCGCTATCAACTAAGAGTGTATAATCTATTAAATTTGTGCTCATTTTATAACCATATTGTTGTTGAGTGGGGCTTTCTCTGTTGCCCGGTAAGCCCCCAACCGCTGACTAGTTAAGCAGCTAAAGCCACTCTTTCATCACGCAATACGTTATCGTTTGCATTTATTGTTTTTAATCCATACAACATGAAGTTGTAGTCGGAGGAATCATCCCGGACAAAAGCTATTTTTTTATTACGCACGTCGATCCTGAATCGCTCCCATAATTGATGATAAACTTGGTGGAAGCGCCGGGTACTGCCCCCGGGTCCGTTTCGCCTATTCTAAACAGTGTTTATTGCCATAGTCCATTAAAGACAAGCAAATTATAATATATTTTCATTTAAATGCAAAGCAAAAAGCTCTTTAAAAAATTAGTTATCCAACTTTAAGGTGAGCAAATCAATAATAAATTTTTCAGTGGTAAAATGATCTTGTAGTATTTTGTGGGCATTACGTGCTTTTTCATCAGCTCCTAAAGGATGGTCTTTAAGCCATTGCACGTGATCATTTATTTGTTTGAAAATTTCTTCAGCTGATTTTGTTTGATCATAATAAAGCACATTATCACCAAAAAATTTTATTACAAAAGGATTCATATCAGAAATTGCTACAGCTCCAGAGGAAATAATTTCAAAAATTCTGCTACTTGGTATTCCTGCTTTATTGTGATAATTTGAATGTGCGCATAAGCCTATACCATATTCATTTAATCTTTTTTGTAGCGCTTCAATGCCTTTAGCATCTTCGGCAAATTTTTGATTATCTTCTGCTTCTAATATTAAAAATGGATGCTTAATAAAGTACATATAATTTTCAGAAGAAAGTTTCCTTATGGCAGAATAAAGGTTATCAGTTTTTCTTCCCCATAAAGAACCGAATAAAATTAGCCTATCATGATTAGAAGTTTTATATTCATTTGCAGGGACTCCCACAATTCCATAATATCGGTTTACTTTCCTTTTTAAAGCTTTGCTTATCCAATCAGGTGAATTATTAATCAAGTTAATATCAATAAAGTTACTATAGTCGTTCACTTCTGGATAATATTTTTTAACTTTTTTTGTGAAATACTCAGGAGGAATAGAAATATACATTATTTTAGGCGAGGGAAGGTCAATATTGGCATGAAAAGACATTGCTAAGTGTAAATCAGGTTTAATATATTTATTCAATATGTATAAAGTTAGCTCGTTAAGGTAACGAGTGGGAAGAAAAACTTTCATGTCTTGATCATTTATACCAAGAACATAAGTATAATGTCCCATCTTTCTTGCAGCTTTAGAAATCATTATTGCTTGTTGTTTCTCACCAGGTCTTAGCGGGGTTACAATAGCAATGATTTTTTTATTTTCTCTATCAAAATTAGATTTTAATAAGTCTTTTGGTACTTCTAAATCTTCACATAAGCCTATTATAAAGATTATAGTTGAGAAAAAAATATAAGTAACTATTAGGAGTGAGAATAATTTAGCTAAATTTAAGGAGCCTTGCTTTATATCGATTTTCATATGATAGCCTTACTTATTATCAAGAATAATAACAAATGAATTATATATATGTATAAAGAATAGCGAGAGCAAAAATTTATTATATATTTTTGAGGTCCATTAATATTTAAGAATTTGGGTGAAAATTTCCATAAAGAAAAAAATGTTGTAGTTATAATGATAATCACTAAAGTTACATTTATTCCTTTAAATTTCCAGTACCAGTTAGTTAAAGTAATAATTAATGTAGTAAAAGTTTGAAATTTTAAATTATTGAATTTATTTTTTGAGTTATATCCTAGTAAACTAATTATAATCCCAAGAGATCCATATTCGATGAAAAGATTAGTAATAAGAAAAGTTAGCATACAAGCGCTACATAATAAAATCCATTCAAAGTTATTAAGCTCACCTTTTTTATTTACATAATTATTGTAATAATGAAGCGCTAAACGAGATAGAATCATTGTAAATAATATATTTAAAGGAAAAATTTTTCCATTAATAATGAAGCGAGAAAATGAGAAAAATATGGCGCAAATAAAAAGCTGTTTATCAAAGTAATTTTCTTTCTTAAAATTATATCCGCAGAAAAAAAACCAAATTATAAATGAACTTCTTCCTATAGCTCGGAGTATTTCGTGGTTAGGGTAAAAAAAAACTCCTATATGATCAATAAACATGGTCAAAATAGCCACAAACCTTAAGAGATCTTGAGAGGAGACCTGCTCAGAAAATCTCTTATAAGGTTGTGTAATTGTATGAAAAAGGTTCATTTTATATTCTTGGAATTGTAACTCCAGTTTGTCCCATATATTTTCCCTTTCTATCAGCATAGGATGTTTCACAAATTTCATTCGCTTTAAGGAAAATAAACTGACATGCACCTTCGCCTGCATAAATATTAGCAGGAAGAGGGGTGGTGTTAGAAAATTCAAGGGTGACGTGACCTTCCCATTCTGGCTCAAGAGGTGTCACATTAACTATGATTCCACATCTTGCATAAGTAGATTTTCCTACACAAATAACTAATACGTCGCGGGGTATCCTAAAATATTCAACAGTTCTTGCTAAAGCAAAACTATTAGGTGGAATGGTACACACTTTAGTTTTTCTATCAACAAAACTTGTATCAACAAAGTTTTTAGGATCTACAACAGCTGAATTTACATTAGTAAAAATTTTGAATTCATCTGCAACTCTTGCATCATAGCCATATGAAGTTACTCCATATGATATAAGTTTTTTATCACCGTCATTTCTTACTTGCTGATCAACAAAAGGCTCAATCATTCCATGTTCTAAAGCCATTTTTCTGATCCAACTATCTTGCATTACAGACATTTTTTTATCCTTATAATATTCTTATAAATTTTATGATTTTAAAGATTAATCAAATATAAAATTTATTCTTGACCAAAATTGATAACCTAATAATTCTATCTAATATTTCCCATAAGTCTATCAATTTTCATATTGAAAAAAATAATGAAAAGGAAACTATAAAAAAAATCTTATTCTTATTAGTTTTTATTAAATTTAGAAGGTAAGGTAAAAGTAAATTTTGCCCCTCCATCAATATTATTTTCTGCCCAAATTTCTCCATGATGCTTATTGACTATTTGTGCGCATAGGCTAAGACCAAGTCCACTTCCTCCTGGTATATGTCTGGTTCTTGCGCTTTGGTAAAATGGTTTAAATATAAGTTTTAATTCTTCTTCTGGTATTCCTAACCCATCGTCTTCAAGTGAAAAAGTGGTTCTTCTTCTATTGCTGAAGCAACTAACCTTAATAACACTATTATCTTTAGAAAATTTTATTGCATTGACAAAAAGGTTTCTCAAAACACTTTCCATTGCATTTTCATCAGCTTTAACATAGTTATTTTTTTGAAGATTTAGATTAATTTTTATATTTTTTTTGCTTATATAAAGCGATTCGCATTCATCAACAATTTTATGGATAATTTTATTTAGATCAATTTCCTTGAAAAATAAAATTATAGTTTCATTCTGGAATTTAGATGAATCAAGAAGGTTATTCATCAATAAGGTAAGTCTATTAGCATTAATTGATACCTGCTTTGCAATCATAAGCTTTTTAGTATCATCAAAGTTATTCCAATTCTCAACTAACCCTTCTGAAAGTGCCGCAAATCCATGAACAGGGGTTCTAATTTCATGGCTTAAATTATTTAAAAAATCTGTTTTTGAATTTAAAGCCTCTTTTAAATCTTTTGTTCTTGTTTGGATAGTTTGTTCTAAAGAAGCATTAAGCTTGCTTATTTCATTTAAATAATTTTCTTTCTCTTTTTCTTGCGACTGTTTGCTATAGGAGAAAAAAATACAAACAAGGATTATCCAAGAAATATTGATAATTAAGTTAACTATATCATCGTTATCAACAATTATTTTTCCATAAAAAGTAGTGTAAGTAATAACGCCTAAAATACAGCCTGATATGAGTATTATAGCAAAGCTTTTCCAATCAAGAATAATAATTAGTAAAATAGTGGCTAAAATAAAGTTAGCTGACCAAGTTGGAGACCCATGATTAACAAGGAACATGAAAACACAAAAAAATGGCAGGCAATATAAAACAGTAAAATACCAATAAAAGGGTAAAAACTTTCTGAATTTTCTAGGGAGTTTATCTTTAACTATTAATAAAGTACATAATAAAGCGGCAAAAATTCTCATAGTAAAGAATTCTGTATCTTTTTCATAAAGGTAAGTCCACAACAAATGGAAGATGGGATAATTAACCACTCCAAACCAACCAAAAATTGGCATTAGATGTTCAGAAGATATTGCTTTTTTTCTTATGCTAGATAACAATATATTAATATTATCCACTATTTTTATCATAATTTAGTTAGTAAGTTTGATAATAATAATAGATTTATAGTTTTTTGTTAACTCTAAATCAAGATAACAAAAATTTTATATATCTATTCTTATAAGTAATTAGGTAATTATAATTTATAATATATATTTAATAGAGCTAAATTTACCTAGAAGTTTATTTATTATGAGAAGTCAAATAAAAATGTAATAGTGTAATTTTAGTAACATTTTATTAAATAATATCGAAATATAAAGTTAATTTGTGATATAATGTTGAAATCAATTTGTGATATGTTAAATATATTTAACTAATAAAGTTAATTCTTGGCTGGTGGTTGTTAATGTATTCTGATGTTGTAATAATAGGAAATGGTATTCTTGGCTTAAGTACAGCTCTTTCTTTGGTTCTTAAAGATCCTAACTTAAAAATTTCTATCATTGGTAAAGAATGTCGTAATGGCAGTGCGGGTGTTGCAGCTGGCGCAATGTTAAATTCAATTGGAGAAGTTACAAGCGAAACTTTAAAAAATCCATTTAGTAAAAAGAAACTTGAATTTTGTCTTGAAGCTTCAAAAAGATGGGATGGCTGGATAGAAATAATAAATAGTGATTTAAGCTTAGAAGAGAAAATCAAAATAGATCAAGGAACTTATATAATTTTAAACTCTAAATCTGGTAGCTTAGATACTGATAATTTTAATGCTATAATAGAAGCATCAAAAATTTATAAACAAAATTATGAGGAGATCTTACCTTCTCATGTGAAAGGAATTAACCCTATTGATAATGCAAGACCCCTTAGAGCTTTATATTTACCTGATGAAGGTTCGGTTGATTCAAATATGCTATTTGATGGTTTAGTAAAAAAACTTAGTAGTTTTAGTAACATAAATTTTATTAATCACCATGTGGTTAAGGTTAATTCTTCTGAATATAATATTGAGTCAGTAGAACTTGATAATGGAGAAGTAGTTAGTTCTTCAGGATTTATTTTATGTGCTGGAAGCTATAGCCAAAAATTTATTGATCAATTGCCTCAAATTTCTTCGTTAATTCCTAGAATTCTTGCAGGGGTTGGATTATCCGCAATTGTAAGTCAGGTTAGTGAGAATAAAATTAAAAATGTAATCAGAACACCAAACCGCTCAGGAGCATGCGGTTTGCATGTTTTACCTAGAGTAAATAACCAGCTCTATATTGGAGCAACCAATAACTTAAGTTTTGCTCCTATGACCCAACAAAAACTTGGTTTAACCCAGTTTTTATTACAATGCGCTATAGATCAGATTGATCAGGATTTATACACAAGTGAGATCATATCTTGGACCGTTGGAAATCGGCCAGTGACTATTGATGCTTTTCCTTTAATTGGCGAAACTTCCATAAATAATTTATTTATTTTGACTGGTACTTATAGAGATGGTATCCATCAATCTCCTCTTTTAGCAGATATGATATCTGATCTTGTATTAAACAATAAAAGCAACTTTGATAATCCATTTAAGCCTGAAAGAGATCTGATTAAAGCTTCAAGCTCAAAAGAACAGTCAATAGATAATGTAGTTGAGCATTATATAGCTGGGTTTTATGAGCATGATATGAAGCTTGCAAGATTATTTCCTGAAAGAAATTTAAGTTCCATGCTTAAAATTAAATTTGAAGAAATCTATAATCAACTTGGTACGAATTATCCTATGTGCCCTGATCTTCTATTCTTATTTGAGTTAAGCGATTCAAATCAAGAGAATATAAATTTTTTCAGAGAATATTTTAAGAACAGGAATTGTTAGAGAAATAATTATTTATTCCTTTACTAAGCGCATTAACAATTTTTTTCCGATAAAAAGATTTGCTTAATAAATTTTCCTCTTCTTTATTTGATAGATATCCTATCTCAACAAGAATTGCAGGAATATCAACCCCTTTTAAAACTCTAAAATCTGAAAAACGATGAGATTTTGGTAATGTCTTTATTTGAGATTCATAAAATGATTTTTTAGTTTTGTTAGCTAAGCATATTGAGGAATTAAAGGTGTCATTATAAACCATATCAACCAGAATATTAGCTATCTCTTTATTTTCATTTAAAATTTGGTTATTTTTAAGTATATTATTTTTATTTTTCTGTTCATTAATTAATTTTTTCTCTCTTAGTAGTGCCTCCTCAGACAAAGTGTAAATGGAAGCTCCTTGAAGTGAGGGGTTTAGATTAAAATCAGCATGCAATGAAATTAATATATCAGCTTTAAGTTTCTTTGTTTTAAGTCGGCGCTGTTCTTTGGTCAGAAAAGAATCTTTCTCTCTTAGTAAAATAGGAAGGTAATGTGGGTATTTTTTTAATTCCTTTGCTAGTTCTTTGGCGTAAGCTAAAGTTAGATTTTTCTCTAATATTCTAAGAAATTTTCCAGTGGTTCCAAAGTCTTTGCCTCCATGTCCAGGATCAATAGCAATAATAAATTTTCGAGACAATTTTTTGGGTTTTAAAGAAGGATTTAAAAAATCTAAATATAACTCTAAAGAATTAGCAGAGCGAGAATATGAATGATTAATTAGACTTGAATTTTTATTTAGCTGAAAAAGCAATCTTAAACCATTTTCAAATATTTTTATCTTTTTTACTTCTTCTATATGATCCTGATTTAAATTACCGTTGATTATAAAATGAGATTTAAAATTTGTGTTACTTAAATCAAGAGCAATAGTTTTTTGATTTTGTAAAAATTGGATATCAAACGTGGTTGGATAATCAAGAGAAATTATTACCCGAAAACGATTATTACTAATTTCTTGATAGTTAATTTTAATCTTATTAGATTCAATGCCTAAACAGTTTATTGAAAAGAAAAAATGAACTAGAAAAAAAAGCTTCTTAAGCATTTTTAAATTTTTGTTCCACCAACAGTTATTTTATCTATAAGTAGGCTTGGTTGTCCAACTCCTACTGGGACGGATTGTCCTTCTTTGCCACACATGCCTGCACCAGCATCAAGTGCAAAATCATTGCCAATAGCTACAATCTTTTTCATAACATTTGGACCATTTCCAATTAGTGTAGCGCCCTTAACAGGTTTTGTTAATTTTCCATTTTCTATAATATATGCTAAATCTGCTTCAAAAACAAATTTGCCAGAAGTTATATCAACTTGTCCGCTTTTAAATTTTGGAAAATAAATTCCATCTTTAGTGTCTTTTATCATGTCTGCTTGGCTTGCTTCGCCTGCTAGCATAAAAGTGTTAGTCATTCTTGGCATTGGTTGATGAGCGTAGCTTTCTCTTCTGCCATTTCCTGTTGGCTTCATATTCATCAGCCTTGCATTCATTCTATCTTGCATATATCCAACTAATATTCCATCTTCAATTAAGAGATTTCTTCCTGTTGGTGTACCTTCATCATCAAAATTTAAGCTTCCTCTAAGCTCTGGGATGGTTCCATCATCAATAACGGTAACTCCTTTAGAAGCTACTTGTTTGCCAATTAATCCGGAAAAAGCAGAAGTTTCTTTACGATTAAAATCTCCTTCTAGCCCATGTCCCACAGCTTCATGTAGAAGAATTCCTGGGTCTCCATTTCCAAGGACTACTTTTAGTTCACCTGCAGGAGCATTTTCTGCATCTAATTTAATCATTGCTGTTTCTATAGCTTTGTCAGCCATGCTTTTCCATTTCTCCTGAGTAAATAGATGAGAAAAAGATCTTCTTCCTCCTGCAATTTCTCCTGCTGATTCAAGTTTTCCATTTTTCATTAAAGTTACAGATACAACTAGTTGGGTAATTGGTCTAATATCAAAAAATTCTTCAAATTCTTTTTTTATAATTCCAATAGAAGAATACCCACCTGAAATTCTTATAGTTACTTGGCGTACAAAAGGATTTTTTGATCTAACATAATCATCTATTTCTTTCGCAAGAGCAATTTTTTGAGCAAACTCAATTTCAGCTATAGGGTTAACTGGTTGATAAAGATTATGTTTTCCTTGTATTTTTTCTAAATCTTGATTAATTGGCTTATTATATTTTAAAATAGATTCTACAACTTCGCTTGCTTTAATTAGTGAGTTCTCAGAAAAATCAGTAGAATGGGCATAAGATGCCACTTCTCCGAGTATTCCTCTTAAACCAAAGCCTTTAATTTTATTATAACTTGCATTACTTACTTTTTGATCATCAAATACAATAGATTCAGAATTTGATTCTTGTAAATATAATTCACCATCATCAAATTTTACTAAGCAGTTATTAATAATTTTTTGGCATTTTTCTTTGGTCCAATTTGATTGGTTAAAGAAAACTTGGTCTAGAGAATTCATTGTGAGTTTAATCCATATAATCATTTAAGGTTTAAATCTACAATGTTAGTAGTTTATAGTCAATTTTTAGCTTTACATATGCATAAATATTTTCTATAACATCTATTCAATGCCTCTGTGGCGGAATGGTAGACGCGGTAGACTCAAAATCTACTGTTCGCAAGGACATGCCAGTTCGAGTCTGGCCAGAGGTACCATTCTGAAACAAAATGCACTCGTAGCTCAACTGGATAGAGCACATGACTACGGATCATGAGGTTTGGGGTTCGAATCCCTACGAGTGCGCCACCTAAATTTGCTCCATTTATAAGATAGTAGTTATGTTTTTATTCTTACAAGAGAAAATATTTGCTTAAGCTAATCATAAATTTGTATTTTGAGAAGCGCTGTAAGTTAAAGCTAAGCAATTGTCTTTTTCATGAAATTGAACAAAATATTTTTATATTTTAGGATTGGGGAGATTGCTCAAACAGGATAAATTATTCAAGCATCCAGAGATATGGAAAGTTATATAAGTATAGAAAATAATCTTTATAGAGAGTAAGATTTTAATATTTGAATGGAGAAATGTTATAAATTAAAATAACCAAGCATCGTCTTTGTTTGAAAATTTAAATATAATAAGGGAGATGAGTTTTTATGAAGAAAGAAAAATTATTTATTGTTATATTAAAATATATTGTTGAGCTAGAAAAGATTGCTGAACATAGGAAAGCACATTTGGAATATCTAGATAGGTATTATGCTAAGAAAGTGTTTTTAGCATCAGGGCGCCAAAATCCAAAATTTGGTGGAGTTATTATTGCTAAATGTAGTAGCAGAGGAGATTTATATAAAATATTATCTGAAGACCCATTCCACCAACATTTATGTGCTGAATATCAAGCTATTGAGTTTGAGCCAAATAAAAGCATAGAAAGCTTTAAAAATTTCTTGCAAGAAGAAGAATTAGGTTTATTTGAGGTGGCTTTATAAGCTGTTATATAAGCTAATTATATAGCTGATAAAATTGAAGGTTGTCATCTAAATTTTATTTCTAACTTTAAAGAGTGTAATAATGCTAGGAATGAAAATGCATTAGAAGTACATAAATTAGAAACAGCTTTTTATCACTGCAAAGAGTCGAACAACAAATTAACTGCTATGTATGGAGAAAAAGCAGAACTCTATAACTGTGCTAAAATTTGTAATGACTTCAATGATAACGTAAGTAAGTTTAATAAAGCTAATCAATTTAGTGGAGATGAAGCATTTATTATTGCTGATTGCAACTATTAAAATTGTTAAACCTGCTTGTCATTATAGCATATAACTTAAGAGAAGCAGGTTTATAAAAAGAAATATAATTTTCAATTTATTATTTTAACTGTTCTAATTTTTGCTTTATATAAGGCAACATTTTTAGCGCAGCTTCTTTACCAATTTGATATAGTTCTTCACGATGATCGTCTTCAAAAAATCCATAATCTGAATAATCAGCATGTATATCAATATCAGCCATTTTTGCTTGTATTCTTGATAACTCATAGTAAGAAAACCAGTAAGCTTTATATGTTAAGTCCCAAATATTTTTAATAACTTTGCTAGGAGGGCCGCTATTAATATCAACAGCAATAACTAATTTAGGATCATAAAGTTTTGCTGTAAGTACAGGAACAGGTTCAAGTATTCCACCATCAATTAATGTTTTATTAAATAATTTCACAGGAGATAAAACGGGGGGAATAGCAGATGAAGCTCTTACTGCAGGTGCAATAGATCCTTGATCTATTATAAGTTTCTTTCCTGTATTAATATCTGTTGTAACTACTACTAGGGGGATTTTAAGTTCAGAAAATTCTTTAGATTCCATATTTTTGAAAAGAAAATCTTCATATGCTTGTCCGGTATAAGGAGTTACAGGTTTTATAAGCATATTAAAAAAATTCTTTAAAGAAAAATCTAATAGTTCTTTGCTTTTTATATTAAGTAAAAGGGCCTTAATTTTATCTATATCTCTACTATCTGCATATAGAGCTCCTACCGCACTTCCAGAACTAACTCCAACAATTAAATCAATAGGAATATTATTTTCTTTTAAAACCTCTATTACTCCAACATGTGCCATTCCTCTTGATCCACCATAACCAAGAGCTAAGGCCACATTTATATTCTCAATTTTTTTTGTTGGGCTTGGAGTGTGATCTTCCTCGCCTAATTTATGACTATTTGAAGAATGAAATTTTTCTTTTATAAACTTTAAAAACATGTACACCATCCTTAAATTTATATCAGAGGTTTAATATTTAATATGGCATTATCTAATTATATAGTTAGCAAAAATAAACATATTTATCAAGTTCATATGATTTAACTTGATTTCTATTCATTGTAACTTATTGATTGAAAATGAATTTAAAATTGGGTTTTATGAAAGAACAAATCTCATATAATGAAGTTCAATAAAAGATTTTTCGTGCACGCCGTCAATATAAATAATAAATAAGTTAATAAATTTGTTTCGAATAGATTAAGAACTTCTTTAAATTATATTATTTATTATCAATTGTACAAGTATATAAATTATACTTAACAATAATTGTTAAGTTAATAAATCCCGTAATATAATTTAATATTTTAAAAAATAATTGACAAATATTGTAAATTTATTATTATTTTATAAACAATTTTTTAAACTAAAGTTAATTAAAATGAAATCTTACCTACAAGAAGGCAAAAATAAATTGCCGAATACTGAATTAATGGCAAATTCTATATTATTTTCTAGTATAACTTTTGATTTAGTTATGCTGCAGCAAGCTATTGAAGGAGGTAACACTGCTTTATTTAATCAAATTATTGAAAATACTGACTTCTCAATTTATCATGATGTGGTTTTAAAGCTTCCTAATGAAAAAACTATTGTTGAATCAGTTGCTTTAACTAATAATTATGATCTTTTAGGTATATTGTTTAAAAACAAAAATATTAGACATAACTTATTTATACAACTAAGCTTTTTGATTGATAACGGATGGAATGTTGAATATTTAATAGGCTGCCTAGATTATTATAATATACTAGATCAGTTTTTAACATCAAGTTTAGGGGCTAAAAAAGTAGTCTATGAGCTATTTGATAAATTAGATAATAATAACCTGCTTCATTTAATTAAAAAAATAAGTTTTATTAATAACCCTGAATTCATAAATGAAAATGGAGAATCCTTGCTCCATCTTGCCTGTAAAAATAAAGAAAATGATATCATATTCGCATTACTTGAAAGAGGAATAGAAATTGAATTAAGAGATAATTCAGGCAGAATGGCTCTTGATTATTTGGGTAATTATTCGCAGAAAAAGAGGAAAAGGAAGAAGCGGGATACAGAAGTTTCCGTTCTTGAGGATAAAGAGATAATAAGCAAAGAAGAAATTACTCTTAATCAAAAATTTAAGCATGATTATGTAGATAAAGATGGAAACACTATACTTCATATTTTATCTTTCAGAGAAGATATATCACAAGATGTTTTTACTTTTTTCGTATCAAAGTTTAACGATGCACTTATCAATTGGCAAAATAAAAATAAAGAGACAATATTAATAATTTTAGTAAGGAGAGAAAATTTTAAGCTGGCTAAAATTGCTTTTGATCATGGAGCAAAGTTTTCAATTCGAGATCAATTTTATAATACCCCTTTAGATTACTTGTTAGAAGATAAGCCCTTTATAGATCAAGAAGAATATAGGTGGCTATTGGATCTAAAAAATAGTTTATCAAAAAAATTATCTAATGATGAAATTAAAGGATCTTTCTTAAGACTTCAAACATATGTGAAAGAAGACTTAACTTTATCTTCTCTACGTAACCATCAACAAAGGGCTGTCTCATCATTTTTAAATTTCTTTGAATCTGGATTAGAAATTTATGTTTATCAATCTATATCTGGTTATTTCACTATGTATACAGGCTCTGGTAAAACAGAAATATTTATGGCTTTGACACATAAATTAGGTTTAAAAACCACCATTGTTGTTCCAACCATAGTATTAATTGAGCAAACAATATCGCGTTTAAATAAATTTGCTCCAGGGCTTAAAGTTGAATCATATAAATATGGGAAAAAAGTAAATTCTGCAACGGATGTTTTAGTTATAACTTATGACTCATTTGAAAGTAAATTTTTTAGTATTGATCATGCTAAAGAATCACAATTAGTTATACTTGATGAGGTGCATTCTTCATTATCATCATTAAGATCAGCCGTAATAGATTTTATTAGGATGTCTTCAGGAAGGATTATATTAGGGTTTACAGCTACTGATAATTATGGTGATTCAAGGAGGAAAAAAGGATCTTATAGTAAGGTTGCTAGTCTTTTGCATAATAAAATATTTGAATATGATTCCCAAGATGCTTTACTTGAAAAGCATGCAGCATTAGTAAAAATTAACCAATTCTCATTTGCACCTGAAATGGAGGAAGTTGCAAAATTAAGTGGTAATAGTGATAATAGCCTTAAATCATTTTTAGAAAAAAACTATGAAGAAATAACTGAATCATTTATTATCCAACAAAATTCAGACAATCAAAGAGCAATAATATTTATTCCTAATATAGAGTTATGTATTTTATATAAAAAAGCTTTAAGCCAAAAGTTAGGGGAAAATTCTGTGCGTGCGGTTCATAGCAAACTATCTTCTCAACAAAGAAATATTAATTTACAAGATCATAAAGATGGAAAATTTCAGTATTTAATTAATGTTGATGTGTTAACAGAAGGCTATGATGATAAAGATTTAATGATGGTTTTTGATTTATATCCTACTAAATCTTCGCTAGCGCTTACTCAAAGATTTGGTAGATTAACAAGAGTGTCTTCTTCTTTATCTGAAAAAAAATATTTTCAACTTAAGTTAAATCGTGTAGATCATATTTTAGTTAAATATGATGAGCATGAAAATAAGTATGTTTATAAACTTGCAAGTATATTTGATTTTGATCAAGGATT
The DNA here is from genome assembly GCA_964627795.1 of uncultured Rickettsiales bacterium. GTDB lineage: Bacteria > Pseudomonadota > Alphaproteobacteria > Rickettsiales > CANDYO01 > CANDYO01. The sequence goes on from CAZVLF010000002.1 coordinate 139,436, forward strand.
ATTAGCTCCAGGTTATGTTTTTGACCTAGAGGAGTTACCAAAGAAAAATGATGATAGTTCATCTAGCTTTCTTTTTGATATGGATGTGTTGGAAGAAGAATATAAAGCTTGGAGTTCAATGCCTAAGGAAGAAAGATTATCAAAACAAAATGATAAAACTCTTTCTAGTTTAACATTTGATATGGATTCATTAGAGGAAGAAGCTAAGGGATGGAGCGGGGAATCATCTTCACTAGATTATGATTCAGGTAGTCTGGAAAAATCAAATGAAGAATCTTATTTAGATAGTTCTCAAATGTTAGATCATAAAAAAAGACGCTTAAATGAGGATGAAGAGAAGTCTCAAGGGGGAGAATCAGAAAGTATTAATGTAAATCAAAATACTAATAATGTTTTTTCATATTACCAAACTGGAATTACTTATGATAATCCTGCTCTGGTTGATTCTCTTATCCAAGGATATCAACCAAGGAAAAGCTTTGCAGATAATTCTTATAATAGCACTTCTATAGATAAAAACTTAAGTAATATTATTCCATTAACTTCTTTAAATAATAATGATTCTTACTTAAGAATTGCAGATAGTGATTGCTTTGAGGTGATATCTCAAAAATTTAAAGCTGAAGGTATTGAAGAATATGATGATTTGTTAATGCAATATAGGCATTCAAGTTTAAATAAATATTTTTATACAGATCAAGCTTCTTTAACCAGATTTAAATTAAAAGATTTCGCTAATAAAAGCGGTAAAATAATTTCTATTAAATATTTTATTGGAAATATTGAGGAGGAAAATTATTCAGGATATAGTGAAAATTTTGTTCCTGAAAGGGATTTTTCAAATGAAGTAATTGAATTATCAATGGATGATAATTATTGTTATTCATTTATTCCAACAGTCTTAGATGAGCTAAAAATTTTAATTGAAAGCTTTGAGGAATCTAATCCTTATATTTCTCTCATTCCAATTGAAATAGGTTTAGTAGAAAATGCAATCCATAATATAAATTATTATTCTATGTAAATTTAATAAATGCATAGTTGCTAATATAGTAGCAAATAGCATATTTAAAATATTTGGTTTCATAAATGCTTTTTTAAATATTTGCTCTATTTTTATACCTATTACAATTTATTTAGTTATCGATTACAGCCTAATTAGTTTAGATATATTATGTTTTATTAATAAGGCATTACAAAGATTTATTTTTAAATAAAAGGGTAAATAACTATGAGATTTAAACAAAAATTCAAGGAGATCTCAAATCCACAAGATATTAGTAATGAAAATTTAAATAGTTATTTATTAAATCTTTACAAAGATAATTCCAATAAATACTTAAATTGGTTTTTAGAAATATTTTATTGGAGAAGATGATTCTAAATTTGTGAGTCAAGTAAATATCCTCATTGATGAGTTAAAGAGGGTAACTGGAAATACAAAATTTGAACTATTGAGAGAAAAACCAAATAAACATGTTCCTCCAGGAGAAACTAAATATATTATAAAAGAATTAAAAAAAACTGCTGAAGCAATCTGCTACAAAGCTGCCAACAATTTAATAACTATGCCAGAAAGATTTAATGCTTAAATTAGAAGCGCAACTCTTAATGCTTGTGAGGCTGGAGCGTTAACTAACATGCAGAAAATACTCTACAGTATGGATGACTCGCTTTACTCTCAAAAATATGATTATATTCAAAATTTAGCTGCGGCATATGTTAGAAAATATAAATTAGCAAGTTACGTTGGTGACGAGATACATATAGCTAATGAGCTTATACATGAAGTAAGCCTTGTATATAATATAATTCCTCCTCGAGATGTGTATGCCACATACAGAGATCTTACTCAACCTCCAACCGGAAAACTCTTAAAGAAGGCAGAATTTAAAATTTACTTAGATCAACATCTAGCAAGTCGACAAGGAATATATAGCTTTACTGAAAGCATGGCTAATTACTATTTAAGGAGCTTACCAAGTAACCCTGCAAATAACAAAGAAAGCCTAGATAAAATAAATGAACTTGTTGATTCATTAAATTTAACTATTCACAGCATTATTGAAGTAGAAGAATCTTTAGAAGATTTTAAATACAAGCCAGATTATATTTCAGTTGTTAAAGCTGCAGTAATATATAGGCTAATCAAAGAAGAAGTTATTGAAGAGCATTTAGCTATTGAAGGTGCTAAAATTATTGAAGCTCCAGATGGGTTGTATATAGCTAAAGTTGTTGTAGATAAAGTTGAGCTAACTAAATTGTCCGATACTAAAAATTTGTAAGGCTTAACTGTAAACAAAATAAATATAGAAGATTATTTGCATTATATCTTAAATAAATACTTATTAGAAAATGATACTATAAAAGATTTATTAAAATTTCTTATAAAGGTAGAAATTAATCCAGGAAATTTTTTGCCTTTTATCGAGCAAGATTTTAAGTCAAGAAATATAAATAGCTGGGAAGATAATCACAGTAATATTTTTCTTTATATTGCTGCTATTAACTTAGAAGAAAATGCTTTTAAATTATTGCTTAAGTATGGAGCAAGGTTAGAAGAAGATTTAATACACATTAATAATAAAAGCAAAAGCAATGAGATTAGAGAAACGGCTAAAGAATATCTAAAAAATCCTAGTTCATATGTAATTAATGCTTGGGGTGAAGATGGTTATGAAAGTGCAAATAAGATTTTAACTAAAGTTAGACTTTATAATAATCCTGAAGTTCATTTAGATGGTAATAACTTGCAAAACGAAAATAATGATCAACCACAATTGGAAGTGTTGTTGGATCAAGAAGTAAATAATAAAAACAATCTTAACAATAACCTCGTAAGTAATTTTTTAAAAATTATTCATTCAACTAATTTATTGATACAAATGACAAATACTGCTGTTGATTCAATTAAACCTAATAGTGAAAATTGCGAAAATTTTCTCATAGGAACTAATTATTTAGCAGGTGCATATTATGGTAACAATATATATTCAGCAGCTTTGATAAGTTATAATGTTATTAAAGATATTAGTAACAAGGATTATACTAAAGCTTTTATGACCACCATAAATGGAGTTTTTAATATGAATATTGGTTATATTTTGTCTTATGCTTATCCAGCTAACACATGTGCTGTAATAGGTGGTGTAAGTCTCTTTACAGTTTATAATAGTTACTTAACCATAAGTAAGATAAATGATTTTATTAATGAATATAGCAGAGATTTATATATGCAAGAATCTAAAAATATATATTGCGATTTGTATTATTCATTATCTAATACCTATGGGCAACAAATCTATGATTTTACTAAACTTGTTGGCCAATGTGATGATAGTTTATACAATTCTTATGTTAGAGAATAAAGAGATTAATTTTGATTGTCTCTTAATCTAGATAAGATTCATACGAGTCTTTTTCTAAAAGCTGAAAATTAGCTATTTAGCTTGCAATTTCTTGTTCAGGAAAATCAAATTTGTCATTAAATTGCAAAGTTCTCCAAGCAGATTTATCAGCAAAAAGATGATGAAGTAGCTTATTATTCAATGAGTGCCCTGACTTACATCCGTGGAAATGCCCCATAATTCTAGCTCCTGAAAGATATAAATCTCCAATTGAATCAAGTACTTTATGGCGAACAAATTCATCTTTATATCTCAATCCATTATCATTTAGTACTTTATCATCACCAACAACTATTGCATTATCAAGAGAGCCACCTTTGATTAAGCCTAATTGTTTTAATTTATCTACATCTTTAAGGAATCCAAAAGTTCTGGCTTTAGATAATTCTATTTTAAATGAACTAGTATTAGCAAAGAAGCTACAGCTTTGCTTAGAAATTACTTTATCTGGAAAGTCGATATCCATTCTTACTGAAAAATCAGCCGAAGGTGAAATTGATGCTGTTATACCATCCTCACTTATTTCAACTTTTTTAAGAATTTCTACAAATCTTCTGCCAACATTTTGTTCAATTATTCCAGCACATTCAATCATGAAAACAAAATGATCAGCACTTCCATCCATAATGGGTAACTCATCAGAATCTAATTCGATAATTGCATTATCAATACCACATCCCCATAATGCAGCCATAAGATGCTCAACAGTAGCAATTTTAACTTTATTATCACGGCTAACTAAATTTGTTCCTAGAAAAGTTGTTGATACTAAGTCATATTCTGCTTTAACTTCATTAATTATTCTTTTTTCAGTGTTAACTCTACGAAAAACTATACCATAATCTGCTGGAGCTGGAAGGATTGCCATATTAACAAATGATCCACTATGTAAACCAACGCCAAAACATGTTACTTTGTTTTTTATAGTTCTTTGATTTTTTACAAACACTTTGAATTATCCTAAATTTGAACACTTTTATATATTTTAATATTAGTTGGTAGAGAAAATATTTTCAAATAAAGAAATATTACAAAATGTTACAAAATTAAATCTACTAATAAAAGAATAGTTCTTAAAATATATTCAACTATTGGAATAAAAAATATTGCTTATATTATAAAAATCTATTAATAATTATGAATCGATCAACCTACGGTATAAAAAATATTCTTTAAAGTTCTACTTATGCTATAAATTAAGGAGGGGAAATATGGAACATTCATTTAAAAAAGCTCACTATTCTATAGTACATAGCTTTATAAGCCTAATTTTTGTATTTATTATAAGTGGATTCGTATTTTTCTCATGGAAAATATCAAATATAAATAAGGATGTTGCGGTTAAAAATTTAAAAAATAATGCCTTAGAAGCGGCATTAAAACTTAGCTCTTCGTTGCATCTTGTCGAAGAAAGGCTAAAATATGTTAGCCAATCATATTTTAGCGAAAATAAAAGAAGATCTTCAGCAAAAATAATAAGTATGCTGGGGCAGCAGTTTAATAACCAGTTATTTGTAAATAAATTCTTTCTTATGGTTGGATGGTTAGATAAAAAGCTTAATTTAGGTCTTATAGATAACGAAATGGCTTTTAACGTTAAGGAATGTTTTAGCATTGAAAAATTAAAAGTTTTAGAAAATAAGGTTTATGGAATTAATTTTGGTAATGTAAATAGAAATGTAAAAGCTTTAAAAGGTCCAGTACTACCAATTACATTTAGCATATATAAAGAAAATGATTATGTTGGAAGCATAGTTGGTATAATAAATGAAAATATTATAAAAAATAATATCAACCTTCCTTTGGTGAAAGAAAAGGTAAGTGTGTTTTTGGTTAACCATAATCTAAAAGAAATTATCTTTAATTTAAATAACTCCAAAATCTACGATTATGAGACTTTGTATAGAGAAATTAGCAAATTTAGAGAAGGTAATAAAACTCCTAATAAGTTCGTTGATAAAAGTAAAGTGTTTATTCCTGTAAAAATAGAAGGTTTTCCATTAGAGCTTGTTTACAAAGTAGAATTTTTATCACCAGGTTTTTTAGACTATTTTAATAATATTTTAGTCTATAAATATGAAGTATTATTTTTTCTATTACTTGTGACATTCCTTTTATATTTTTTCTATCAATCAATTTTAAATCCGTTTTTATCCTTATCTAATGCTGCTTCTAGCATCTCTAAGGGTGAAGAGCCTAATCTTAAAAAACTTAATATGAATAGCAAAGAGGGATTAATAGTTGCTGACACTTTAGAAAAGATTAAAAAATATTTTGTAACTGAGAAAAAATTAGTTCAGGAGCTTTCTCGCGTTCACAATAAGTTATCAATTTCTAATTTAAGACTTGAAAATAAAGTTTTTCAGAGAACTCAAGATTTAGAAAAAGAAATTAAAATAAAAAATAACTATATAGAGCAATTTGCTGCTGAGATTAGCAATCCTTTAGAAGCATTATTAAGTTTTATGAAGAATATACTCTATTCCTGGGAAAATCTAAAAGATGTAGCTAAGTATAATTTTATTCAAAAAACTTACTATAGTTTAAATAGAGTTTCTGCGTTAATTAATGATTTTAGCGAAACCACCAAATTATCTTATCTTAAAGAGGAGCTTCATATTAGCAAATTTGATTTAACTGAAGTGGTTGAGGAAATTATTTTTGAGTGTAAGAATCTCTATGTAGGTGATAAATCAATTAAAATCTCATTTAAGAAAGAGGGGCCTTTTTTTATTAATGCAGATAAGCATAAAATAACAATTGTTCTGAGAAATTTATTTTTAAATTCTATAATTAATAGTTCTCAAAATAGTTATATTTCTGTAAGGATAATTACATCTATTAATCAGGATTTAAAGTCAGTTCATTTTATCTTGCAAGATCAAAGCAAGGCAAATCAATATGATGAAGACATTTCTCTTTTATCAATACATAATAATATAGAAAGGGAGAATAAAGCCTTCAAGATTAGATTAAATGTATGTTATGAAATTATTAATGCTCATTTTGGTAAAATATGGGCGGAAAATAACAAAGATGGAGGTATGACTTTTAACTTTATTATACCTGTTGATCAGCCAGTAAAAGATAATATTCTAACCAATATAAAAGAAAATTTTGAAAAATCAAATATCTTGATGATTGATGATGAAGAGATGTGCATGGATACAATGGAATTAATATTAAAATCTAAAAATTATAACCTTATTAAATGCACCTCAGGCAAAGCAGGTCTTGATTACTTAAAAGAACATCATGAGCAAATATCATTGGTTCTATTAGATTTAATGATCCCAGATTTTTATGGTTTAAATATCCTTTCTGAAATGAAAAACAACCAAGAATTAAAAAATATTCCTGTTATATTGCAAACTGGTAGTTCAGATGAGGAAGAAATAATAAAAGCTTTTAATATGGGGATAACTTGCTTTATTAGAAAGCCATATAGCAAAGAAATGGTAATTAATGAGGTTGAAAAGGCGCTTTGTTTGTCTTCTTTTAATGATGTATAAAAATATTATTGTTTGCTAGCTAATAATTTTATTTTATAAAATTTAGTAAATAAATTAAATATTTATTGAAAATTAATTTATATTGAGTATTATTGATGTAATAAAAATAATTAACTTTAAGAAATCTAATAGATACCAAACTAACATGGTATCTAGGCTGATAACTAAAATTTTTTTTAAAAGTATTTATTATGTATATAACGCCATTTTTACTCGGTACATATTTTTTTTCTAGATATTGGTATAATAAAAATAATATCGCTAATGATGAAGGAGCAAAAAAACTAATAACCTCTATTGTAAGTTATATAGGAAATCAAGGCGGGACTTCATTAACTCAAGCAACAATAGATAAATTTGGCTATGTTTATAGTAAAATAGTATGGGATGCAATAATTTGTGGAGAAGTTTTCGGAGAAGATTACTCCTCTAACCTTATAAGTAAAATTAGATATTATTTTCCCTACGATCCATATTTTAAAAATTTCTTTATAGTAGGTGGTTTATATGACTTCTATAGCCTATCTGGATGGCTTTTCTTTCAATTAGAGTTTTTAGATCAAAATGGAAATACATCTTTAATGTTTGCAATCTTTTGCGAAGAAGAAGAAGAGGCATTAAAGTTGATTGAATGTGGTGCAGATTTAGACATTCAAAGAACTGAGACTGCGAGCACTGCATTGATGGCTGCTATTGAAATGGGTCAAAATAAGGTGGCTATAAAATTAATTGAAGCTGGCGCTAAATTAGATCTTTTAGATGCAAATGGAAATACTGCTTTAATGCTTGCAATTGCTTATAACCACAAAGATATAGTGCTAAAATTGATTGAATATGGTGCAGATCCATATGTGCAAAGCCAAAAAAATACAAATCCTGGTTTGGTCATTAGCCCTCTATATGAAGAGCAGGATTTTATTAAAATGATTAGGGCACAAAAAGTTGTTAATATTAACCACCCAAAAACTGGAAATACTGCATTGACGATTGCTATTAAAATGGGTCAGAAGATGGTCGCTCTAAAATTGATTGAATATGGTGCTAAATTAGATCTTCTAAAGGGTGATAAAGAGCAATTAATTCCATCTTTAAATAGTCCAGATAAGGTAGCAGAATATAAAGTAGATTCAAACGATAATAATAAATATTGTAATGTAGTAGGGTTAAAAGATTTAATTTGTGGTCTTAAAGGATTATTATGCCTAGATTTTAATGAGGGGACAATATCATAAAAAAAGCAAAAATTTTGCGCTAGGTTTTTTTAAAAGATTTGGCTAGTTATCCATCCTCCACCTAGAACTCTATTACCATCATAAACAACGCAAGCTTGTCCTGGAGTAATTGCTTTCTCAGGGTAGTGGAGGATAACTTCAGCCATTTTATTAGGTAAAAGTTTTATTGTTGCCGGTACTAAATCATGATTTGATCTTATTTTAACGTAAACTCTAAATGACGTTTGATCAAATCCTGCTAACCAGTTTACTTCCTTAATTATAAATCTAACCTTTTGAAGGGCCTCAATAGGGCCAACTATAACTTGCTTAGAGTCAGGAATAATTTTAATTACATAAAGTGGTTCAGCGCTAGAGATGCCAAGACCTCTTCTTTGACCGATAGTAAAATTAATTATTCCTTGGTGTTCACCCAATTTTTTTCCATCAATATGAATAATTTCTCCCTTATCAAGAGCTCCTGGACGAAACTTATTTATTATATCTGCATATTTACCATCTGGCACAAAACAAATATCTTGGCTGTCAGGTTTGTCAGCAACTTCAAGGCCATATTTATGAGCGAGTTTACGGGTTTCTTCTTTAGAATATTCTCCTAATGGGAAATAGGTATATTCTAATTGTGATTTGGTAGTGGCAAAAAGAAAGTAACTTTGATCTTTGCTATGATCAATTCCTCTTAATAGATCAAAACCATCAGCTTTTTCTGCTTTTCTCACATAATGCCCAGTACATAAAGCTTTTGCCCCCAAAGATTTTGCCATTTGAAGCAGATCTCTAAATTTAACAGTTTGGTTGCATCTTACGCATGGAATTGGGGTTTCACCACGTAAATAACTATCAGCAAAATCATCTATAACTGATTGTTTAAATGAATTCTCATAATTAAGAACATAATGTGGAATGTTAAGCCTATCTGCTACCATTTTGGCGTCATAAATATCTTGGCCAGCACAGCAAGCACCTTTTTTACCTATAGTTAAACCATGATCATAAAGTTGCATGGTAACACCAATTACATCAAAACCTTGATCAACAAGAAGAGCAGCAACAGTGGAGCTATCAACTCCACCTGACATAGCAACAACAATTTTTTCAGATTTGAATTTACTTAACATAATTTATGCGCTTCTTAATATTCCATTGGTTTTTGCAATAGTCGTTTCAATAATTTTATTTGATAAAACTTCAATCTCACTATCAGTTAAAGTTCTATCATCAGCTTGAATTTTGACATTAAAAGCAATTGACTTTTTATCTTCATCAATATTTTTTCCCATATAAATATCAAAAAGATTTACTGATCTAATCAATTTTTTATCAATTTGTGAGATGGATTTCACTATTGAGTCAATTTCAATTTTACGATCTATAATAAAGGCAAAATCTCTTCCAACTTCTTGGAAGTCAGAAATTATAATATTGCCTTTTCTTCCATGTTTAGGTTTTGGAGTAGGTATATCATCTATAAATAATTCAAATATTACAACATTATGTTTAATTCCATAGGAATTCAAAATTTGTGGATGAACTTGGCCAAAATAACCAATAATATTTTTTCCAATCACTAATGCACTTGCTCGTCCAGGATGATAATATTTAGGTAAGTTTTTAACATCATATTGTAATTTATATGGATCAAAACCAAGCTCGTTAATGATATTAAATATATCTGCCTTAACATCAAATACATCAACCTCACGTTGATCATTATAATGGTTTTTTTGATGATTAAAACCTGATCTAAGTCCTGCTAATGTTGGGATTTGTTGTTCAGGTTGGATTCCTTTAAAGCATGAAGCTAATTCAAATATCTTCAAATTATTTATTCCACGATTTTGGTTTTTTTCTAACACGTCTAATAAGTTAGGAATAATTGAATTTCTAACATAATCAAGCTCACTGCTGATAGGGTTTTTAATATATAATTCATCTTTTAAATTATCAAATAAAGCAGCTTTTTTGGAATTCATAAATGACCAAGTAACAACTTCATTTAAACCTAACGAAGCAGTATAACGAGAAATACGATAAAGATTCCTTTGTTTACTATCAAGTGTAGCAAAGCCGATATCTGGTAATTTTTCACTGGCAATTTTATCATAACCATCAATTCTTGCTATTTCTTCAACAATATCTTCACAAATAGAAATATCGTGCCTCCATGAAGGAACTGTTAAGTTTAAGCTATCAACTAGATCTTTTACGTTAAAACCAAGTGCTTTAAGGATTTCAATAACTCTTGTTTTCTCATAATCTATGCCTAACTTCTTCTTTAACATAGATAAAGGAAAGTTAAGCTCAATAGGAGTGAATTTTCCTTTTTCAATGATGATTGATTCACTAGGAGTTCCTTTACAAATTTCTATAATCATTGAAGTAGCAAGATGAAGAGAAGTTTCCATAAATTCTCGATCAACTTTGCGTTCAAAACGATATTTTGCATCAGTATCAATTTGATGAGCTCTTGCTGCTTTAATTACAGAGTTTTGATCAAAAATCCCGATTTCTAAAAAAATATTCTTGGTATTTCTACTGACTTCGCTCTGTTTTTCACCAATAATTCCTGCAAGGCCAATTACTTTATCTTTGGATGAAAGAACCAAGTCACCTTCATTTAATTGGTAAGTTTTATCATTTAATGCTTCAAACTCTTCACCATTTTTTGCATTTCTTACCTCAATATTAGAAATAAGATCTGCATCAAAAACATGCATTGGCCTACCATAGGTCAGAGTAAAATAATTGGTTATATCTACTAAAGCTGAGATAGGTTTTTGACCCACGGATTTAAGGAGTTTTTGTATCCATAATGGGCTATCACCATTGATGATATTATTAAAATATCTGCCAATATATTTTGGACAATTATCAGTTTTTATTTCTACGTTGATTGGAGATTTAAAATTTCCTGCAATAGGTGCTAAATTTAGTTCTTTTAAGTTACCAAAACCAGCAGCAGCAAGATCTCTTGCTATTCCGTATACTCCAAGGCAATCGCCACGGTTAGGAGTAATTGAAACTTCTATAATAACGTCATCTAAACCATGTGTTTTGGCAAAAGAATCACCGACTTTATAATGTTCATCTAATTCTATAATGCCGTTATGATCTTCTCCAAGTGATAATTCTGAGTAAGAACACATCATACCACAACTATCAACATTTCTAATTTTGGATTGTTTAATTTTAAGAGAATTTGAAGGAATTACAGTACCAATTGGAGCAAGAACAACTTTAATTCCTGCCCGCGCATTAGGAGCACCACATACTATTTGCAAAATTTCTTTACCGTTATTTACTTGGCATACTCTTAATTTATCTGCTTCTGGATGTGGAGTAGCAGATAGGATTTCAGCTATAATAAAAGCTTTATAGGTTTCATATTGATTAACAACTTCTTCCACTTCAAGCCCAATTTTATTTAGGCCTTCAATTATTTCTTCTGCAGTTTTGGTGGTTTGTAAAAAATTTTTTAACCAAGATAAGGTAAATCTCATAATTTCTCTAGTTTTTAAAAAACTATATTATACTAATTTTAACTTAAACAGCAAGATTTAGTTAATAAATAAGTTTAGCTTGCTATAATAAAATTTAAGCAAGCTTAAGGTTATATTTTATTAACGAGAAGTTTTTTTTTGTTCTTTGAGTGCTATTTTTTGTTTTTATACAAATTTAGGATTTTTTTAAGCTCTAAAAGAGCATTCCCATATTGACTTACTTTATCAGTCATCTTTATAGCTAGATCAGTTATTTTTTCTATCTGTTTCTTAAGGAGTTTTGATATGTTATGGCTAACTTGGTCAGTAACTTCTAATAATGGAGAAGATACTATTTTTCCTTGTTGGAGGGTTTCAACCATGTTAGCTAATTTTACTAATTTATTTTGTTTTAACTGCTTTTGTTGATTGCTTAATAATCCTAGTAACATCTCCCCCTGAAAATTGTGAGGCTGCAAGACCACCAGTAAGTCCTCCACCAATAATTACTCCTGATCCTACCCAATAAGTGCTCCTGCAGCAGCTCTGGCAGATGCAGAGGCTACAATATTTATAAGAGATGTTGACATTTTATTACTCCTTTTAGCAGTAAATTATGCAAAATTATATCTTATAAATAATTAATTTAATCTTAAAACAAGGGAGATATTTAGGAAAGTTTTAGGACTTATTATTAAAAGCTTGCTCAATAATTTTATACCAGCAAATGGGAGAGATTTTTTCATCTTTTGAGTGACCATAAATAATTAGTCTTTCTTCTGCTCTGGTTAATGCCACATATAAAAGCCTTATATATTCTGCATATTCTTTTAAAGATTTGGTTTTTCTAGCTTTCTTAGCAATTTCTGGATAATATCTTTGCTTTCCTGGCCACAATAAACGAGTGGGATCTAACCATATTATACTATCAAAATTTTGAGGAAGAGAAGTGGTGTCGGTTAGGATTACTGTTTTAGCTTGAAGGCCTTTAGCATTATGAATGGTCATTATACTCACTTCATTATTTCTAAAAGAAAGATCTTTTTTTATTTCGGTTTGAGATGATTCAACAAAACGAATAAATAATTGAAGGCTTGGAATTTCTTCAGCTTCAAAATTTCTTGCAAGATCAAGGAAAGAATCAATTACATCACTTGCTTCTAAATGATATATTTTTTCATAGTGTTTTCTTAAATTATACTTTTCAAACAAGGTAAAAAAGAATGAGAAAGGAGTAGATATTCTGCTTAAAATAATAAATTCAGTCAATAATTTTTCAATATGTTGAAATTCAGGAAAAGCCTTAATTCGTTCAAATAATGTTGTTTCTCTATTATAACAAAGTGTAAATAATTGATTTTCATCTAAATTAAATATTGGAGATTTTAAGAGAATTGCCAAATTTAAATCATCATAACAATTAAGAACAAATTTAGACAAAGATAAAAGATCAAGTATTACAGGATGTTCATTGAGTTTTAAACGATCAAGCCCTGAAGTTGGAATGTTTAAATTTCTTAAAGAAGATATGATCAAACGTGTTAATTTGGTTCGCCTTCTGGTTAAAATTAATACATCAGAAGGATTTTTTATAATTCCTTCTTGAAGTTCTTCTTTAATTTTATGTGCAATTTGGTTTGCTACAATTTCTTCTAAATTTGTTTTTTTAGAAATTTTATTAAAGTTGCTTGGAAGGGCCCAAGAATAATCTTGTTCTTGATTTTCGTCATCATCAATAATTAGAGGGATCAGTTCAATTGAGCTTTGAATATTTTTATAAGCTGTGTGGTTGATAAATTCTTCCCCAAGGCTCTCTTTAATTTGTGGGTTGTTAAATATTTGATCAATAAATGATAAAATATTTTGTCCAGAACGGTAAGAAATATTTAATTTAACTCTATCTACTTCTAAAGGCAGAGAAAAATTTTTATTATTAAATATTTTAGGGTTAGCTCCTTGAAAACTAAATATTGATTGTTTAGGATCTCCCACTATAAAAAGACTGTTTTTATCACTTTCTTTAGAGAAAAACTCTTCACAAATTAGATCAATTATTTTCCACTGATTATGGCTATTATCTTGTGCTTCATCAACAAGAACATGTTCTATGTTTTGATAAAGATTATATTTTACCCATTCTTTATGTTCACTTTCATAAAGTAGTTTGATTGTTAGATGAATTAAATCATCATAATCTAAGGAATTTAGGTTCTTTTTTAATTCAGAATAAATTTTTCGTAAATGAAAACTAAGAACAATAAAAGCTTTAGTTAGGTTAATTGCTTTTAGATTATTCATTAGAGTATTAAATTTATAAGCCCTTTCTTGCTCTTCAAGGAGAATTTGATGAAATTCAGGATATTGTTCTCCAATTTTTTTAGTAAGTACTGATTTTAGAGGTTCTTCCTGAGCGGTTAAATAGCACCCAAGATATTCATTGATTAAAATTTTTTTTGATTGTTCCGAATATTGAAGATAGTTTTTTAAAGTTAATGCTCTTGCTTGATCATTTTTTCCGCCAAGATTAATTATTTCAAGATGTTGTTGGGTAATAGGTATGTTAGAAATAAATTCTTCAATAATTTCTTCTTCATTATATATTTCAGGGTCTATGAAATTAATTGCTGTTTCAAGAGTAATATGATGATCAAAATATTGATCAAGATCATTACGATTGGAAATAATTTCTTCAAGTAGTTCGTTTAAACTATATTCTTTAATATGCCAGCTTAAGTATTTAACTGCTTCTTCAGCTTTTTCATATGTAGCTATATCTTCAATTAAAATTTCTTTTGCTGATCTGATTAAACTATTTTCGTGACTTTCACTTAAAAGAGTGAAATTTAAATTTATACCAGCCTCTAGAGGAAATTTAAGCAATAATTGTTGGCAAAAAGAATGAATTGTTTGGATAGAAATATTTTCACCCATATCAAGAAGCTCAATATATTTAGTTCTTGCCTTATTTATTAGATTTGGGTTGATTTCAGAAAAACCTAGGTTTAAAAGCTCTTTAATAAGATTGTCTTCATCCATCATAGTAAATTCAGACAGCCTTGAATAGATTCTGTGCCTTATTTCTGAGGCTGCCGATTTAGTAAAAGCAAGACAAAGAATTTTATTAGGATGAACATTTTGTAAAAGTAACGAGATTATTCTATCAGTTAGCGTTTTTGTCTTTCCGCTACCTGCAGAGGCTGAAACAAACGAAGATTGATTTAAAAGGTTAATCTTCTTTTTCATTATTTAACGCCAAAATTTCACCAATTTATTATTCTCAAATAATGCTAAGCTACCAGGAGAAAATCCTTTTGCAACCTCATCTAGCAAGGGGGAATCTATGGATTGTTTTGCAAGTTGGAAAGCTGCATTTGATATTGCTGGATTATGATTAACAATTATAAAATTATTATATTGATGTAAGGAATCTTCAATAAATTGTAATAAATAATCTAAGTTACAATTATAAAGAGAGTGTTTATAAAAAATTTTAGGCTCGTAATTTAGCTGATCTTTTAAGTTTTCAACAGTTTGTTTTGTTCTTAAAGAATCAGAGGAAAAAATAGCTTCAATTTCATAATCATTAAGTAATTTTCCTATTTCTTTGCTTTTTTTAATACCATTAGGTGTTAAACAGCGATTAAAATCATCAAGTAAGGATTGAATAGGTTCAGCATGACGGAGAAGAAAAAACTTGCTCATTGGCATCCATAAATGAAAATACTAAAAATATATCAATAGCCTAACTTCTTTCAAAAAGTTTTTCAATGTCTTTCATGCTTAATTTAATATAAGTTGGCCTACCATGATTACATTGGCCTGTATGATCAACTTGTTCCATTTCTCGTAAAAGTGCATTCATTTCACCAATGGAAAGATTTCTTCCAGCCCTTATGCTATGATGGCATGCAAAAGTTGCTAAATAATGATTTAATTTTTTTTCAAGGCTAACTTGCTGTCCATATTCTTTTAGGTCATCAGTAATATCTTCTATAAGCTTTTTAACATCAACACAGCGTAATAAGGCCGGAAGTTCAGTAACGGAAATCGCATTTGTACCAAATGCTTCAAAATATAACCCAAATGAAGCAAATTCTTCTTTTCTTGCTAATAATTCTTCTAATATATGTTCAGGAATTTCAATTATTTCTGGAATAAATAATCTTTGAGTTTGAATTTTTTTATCTAAAATTTGTAGCTTAAGCTTTTCGTAAAATATTCTTTCATGGGCCGCATGTTGGTCAATAAGAATCATTCCATCACTTGTTTGAGAAATTATATAAGTGTCATGAATTTGCCCGCAAGCAGCTCCAAGAGGAAATTCAACATATTTTTGTTCGATTTCTTCTTTTTCTGCTTTCACAAAAGGTGCTATTGGAGCAAAAACAGATTGGGAAGCTTTTTGTTCAAAATTATTGGGACGAGAAAAATTATATGAAGGAGCAGAATTTTGTTTAAATATTGTTTTACTCGGTTCAATAAAATTTCTAACGGAACCTTCTTCAAGTTTTTGAGATTTAATATTTATTTCACCTGCAATTTCATGAATTTCTTGTGGTTTAAATAAGCTAATAGCAACTTCACTTAAGTGATCTGAGGCTTGCTTGCCAATATCTCTAATAGCAGTCTTAATAGCTGAAACAACACATGATCTAACAATATTCGCATCTTTAAAGCGTACTTCAGATTTTGCAGGATGAACATTTACATCAACCATGGAAGGGTCAAGTTCAAGGAACAGATAAACAATAGGATATCTTCCAGAAGGAATAAAATCTTGATAAGCAATTTTAACTGCCATTGATAAAAGCTTATCTTTTACAGGCCTTTTATTTATAAAGAAAAATTGATCGCTACCAGTTCCCATGTTATAGGTAGGAGTGCTAACAAATCCATTGATTTTACATTCGCTGCTAGTAAAATCAACTTGTACGAAATTATTAGAAAATCCTTTTCCAGCAATATCGTTTAACCTTAAATAAAGATCATCATTATGAACTTTATAATGAAAAACTTCTTTGCCCTCACTAGTTAAAGAAAAGGAAATATTAGGATTAGCCATTGCAATTTTATTTAAAATATCAACAATATAGTGAACTTCAGTTTTATCTGTTTTTAAGAATTTCAATCTTGCTGGAGTGGCGAAGAAAAGGTCTCGTACTTCAATTTTTGTTCCTTTAGAAAAAGATGCAGGTATGATTTCTTGTTTTTCTCCTCCAATTATAGTTAGGCTCCATGCACAATCATCAAAGCTTTCATGATGTTTTGAGGTGATTGTCATACGGCTAACAGAGGCAATAGAAGGAAGGGCTTCTCCTCTAAAACCAAAAAACTGAATATCTGTTATATCTTCATCTTTTAATTTTGAGGTGGCGTGTCTTTCTACAGCTAAATATAGATCATCCTGGCTCATGCCTAATCCATCATCAATAATAGTAATTAAATTTTTTCCTGCATTTTCAATAATAATATCAATTTTTTTTGCTCCGGCATCAATTGAATTTTCTACAAGTTCTTTTACCACTGAGGCAGGTCTTTCAACTACTTCTCCGGCAGCAATTCTATTAATAGTGTTATTTGATAATATTATAATGGTCATTTTTTTAGAGATCTATTTTTAAAAATTTTTACTTAAAATGTGCATTTGTAAATTATAATCTATAGAAAAAATAACTAAGGTGCAATGACAATAATTTAATGCATTCTTAATTAAATAATTTTGCTTACAACTGCATTTTTGTTTGATTAAAGTCAGTAGACAATTTTGCCAACTTATGCAATGATGTTCGACGATAATAATATAAAAATTTTAGGAGACAAAATGGCTGGACATTCACAGTTTGCTAATATTAAACACCGTAAAGATGCGCAAGATAGAAAAAGAGCAAAAATTTTTACTAAACTAACTAGGGAAATTATTATTGCTGCTAAAAGTGGTTTGCCTGATCCTAATATGAATTCCAGACTAAGAAATGCTATAATTGCAGCTAGATCAGGAAATTTACCAAAAGATCGTATCGAGTCAGCTATAAAAAGAGCAACCAGTGGTCATGAAGGTGAAAATTACGAAGAAATGCGCTATGAGGGATATTTATCTGGAGGAATTGCAATAATTGTTGAAGCATTAACTGATAATCGAAATCGTACAGCTTCAGATGTTAGATCTGCTTTTACCAAGCATGGTGGAGCTTTAGGCGAAGCAGGAAGCGTAAGTTTTATGTTTGATCGTGTTGGATTAATTGAATTTGATTCTAAAGTGGCAGGATTTGATCAGTTCTTTGAAGCAGCTCTTGAAGCAGGAGCAGAAGATTGCATTGAAAGTGAAGATAGTTACATAGTTTATACCAAACCGGATGATTTAAATGAGGTGAGGGAATATTTAAGCCAAAAATTTGGAGATCAAAAAACAGCTAAGTTAACTTGGAATCCACAAAATTTAATTAATATTGATGCAGTTGAGCAAGCCACAACTTTATATAAATTTATCGATGCATTAGAAGATAATGACGATGTTCAAAATGTTATTGGTAATTTTTCAGTATCAGCCGAGGTGATGGAAAAACTTAATAAAGTAGTGTGAATAAAAATTGCTTTCTTACAATCAAATTAGGACAAAATATATTGCTAATATTAATAAGTTTTGTCCTAACTAATTTTCCAATAGTTTTTAGAAGTATTTCTAATTTTAGTCTTCAACATGATTTATATGTTTTTTTAATTCTCTTAGAACTACATCAACTCCTTTTTTGGCTGCGGCTGAAATTGCAAAAACTTTTTTGCCACAATGATCAGAGAGGAGTTTGATTTTTTTAGCTATTTCTTCTTCACTTAAAGCATCGCATTTGCTTAAAGCAATTACTTCTTCCTTATCTTCTAAGCCATATTCATCTAATTCATGACGGATTGTTTCATAGGCAGAAATTATATCTTCTTGGGTGATATCAATTAAATGTAGTAATACCCCAGCACGCTCAACATGTTTTAAAAACCTATCACCTAAACCAATTCCTTCTGAAGCTCCTTTAATGAGGCCCGGTAAATCAGCTATAACAAATTCACTATCATCAATATAAACCACTCCTAATTGTGGCTTAAGTGTGGTGAAAGGATAATCAGCAATTTTAGGTTTAGCCGCTGATACTGTAGCAAGGAATGTCGATTTTCCAGCATTAGGAAGTCCAACCAAACCACTATCTGAAATAAGTTTTAGTCTTAGCCATACCCATAATTCTTCTCCTGGCCACCCTTCTGTTTTACGAGTTGGTGCTTGATTTATGGAGGACTTAAAGTGAGTATTGCCTAAACCTCCATCACCTCCCTTAGCAATCATAATTTTTTGACCAACCTCAGTAAAATCAAAAATTACATGTTCTTTATCTTCAGTTAAAATTTCTGTACCAACTGGAACTTTTATTATTATATCTTCCGCTGAAGCTCCATGACAATTTTGCCCACTTCCTGAACGACCATTATTTGCTTTAAAATGTTGCTGGTATCTGAAGTCAATTAAGGTATTTAAATTATCCACGCATTCAAAATAAACAGATCCACCTTTGCCTCCATCGCCTCCATCAGGACCACCATGAGAGATAAATTTTTCTCTTCTAAAACTTGCGCAGCCTGACCCACCGTTACCACTTTTAATAAATATTTTTGCTTCATCAAGGAATTTCATCTAATTTTTTGCGAATGAATGTTTTAACAATATTTCAATATATCTGCTTTTCTAATTAATTCAAGATGTAGTTAAGGTATTATTAACTATTATTTTTTACAATTAATAGAAACTGTAAGGGAGATAATTAATGGATGATGTTAAAAAAGCTAAAGCAATAATAGGATTAAATACTGAGTTTATACTTGATAAAATTTTGGAATATAGTTCAAGAGAAAATGGTTCAGATGATTATTTAGCGACGCTTTTAGATAGTAATCTTCCAAAAATTTTAAGTAAAGATTCTTATATTGAAAGTAAATCGAGCAAAAAGGACTTTGAACAAAGTGGATTTTTAAGAGCTATTTCTTACAACTTATTTAATGTGACTAATACAGCTTATAATGCAACAAAGGGAATTTCAGATGTAGGAAGGATAGGTTTAGCTGCAAGAAATATATCAACAAGTTCTAAAGAAAAATCATTGAGAGATGCAATAGTTGATGAAGGAGGAGTATTTGAGCTTATAGCTGATGAATCTAAGCCCTCAAGAATACCAAAAGTGCTTAATATTATTCAAGCAATTAATAATAGGAACTCTTACCTTTATGGAAGTGAAAAAAAAGCAATTGAAAGGTTGAAAGAACTAGATAAGGAAATTAAGGAAATTGATGACCCTATAAATGAGCTAGAAAATAAATCTAGATATTATGCTAAAAAAAATACTAACGGTGAATATTCCGAAATATTAATAAAATTAGATGAAAGAAAAATAGAGCTAAAAGAAGCAAGCAGAGTAAAAAAAGAAAAGAAAGAAAAAGAAAAATTAACCTTACTATCTAAGCTTGGAAATTTATCTGGAGCTTTATATGACTATCATGGGCTTTTAGTTTACTTAAATAATGAAGATTTAGTTAGATCTATTCTCACCAAACCTAATTATAAGTTTGAATTGTCACATAATGAGCATAAGCCTAAAGAGGAAGATAAAATTCATATTTCTTTAGATAAGAATGGTAGGATAATTTTAATTTCTAAGCTTGGAAAAAAACAAATTTCAGTTAATTCTCAAGATGTTTCTTCTGAATTATATATAGCATTACATAACTCCATATCTTCTAATAGAGCTTTAGAATTATCAGATAGAGATAAAGAAGAGCTTCAAAATTTCATTAAATTAAATAATTTTCCTGGTGTCAATCATCAAGCTTATTTTAAATTAATGAGTTTTCTTAATCTCCCAAATTCAGTTTCAGTCTTTGATCCTATAGTTTGTGAAAAGAGAAAGCTTATGGTTGATGCTTTTGTAGAATTAGCAACTCAAAAACATGTTAAAGATAACTTGGTTAACTTAGCGGACGAAAATTTAGTTGATAATATTTTTTCTCTTCCTCAAATAACGCCGGCAGTTAAAGAATATCATAAATTAGTTAGTGATCTTGCTGAGATAGGTAAGGAAAAAGAGTTTAGAAAATTACTAGGAACAATTTTATCTCAAGATCCTCAGTTTCAGAATTATATTTCTGATCTAATGGATTTTATTGGAAGCCCTGATATAATTGATCCACAAGATAAGAAATCCGTTGAATATATTGAAGCTGAAAAGCGATTTGATAAATCAATGCTCTCTTTAGTAGATCTTGTTAATGTAGATGTAATTTTAGCAGCAATTCCTTTAGTTGATGAAAATTTAATAAGTAATGTACTTGAATTACCTAAAGTAAAAGAAACTTTAACTTCATCAGAAAATATCCAAAAATTAGACAAGATTGCTAAAGAAGCTAAAGAAAAACTTGGTGAAATAGCTCAAAATAATGAAATAATGAGCTTACTTGAAAATGAACAACAAAATTCTTCTAAAGTTATTGATGAAATTGAACTCTTAACGAAGAAGGAAGAGCAAAATAAGGGGGCATCTGATTTTAAAAAAGAGATAATGCATAAAGAAAATCATGTATTAAAAAAGATTTTGCAAACTATAAGGAAATTGTCTGAAAGTAAAGATTCTTGTGTAAAAATTTCAGATACATTAGATAAAAATAAAGAAAGAATCGGCAATGCAATAGAAAAAATAATTGAAAATGATTGTGCAGGAAAAATATTAAGAGATTTTTGTTTAACTGGAAAAGAGGTGGGTGAGTTTTTACCAAAAATTTGCAATGAGAACGGTTTGAAGGCAGTTGCAGATTATGTTGAAAAACCAACCACTATTAGATTAATTATGATTTTTGCTAAAACTAAGACTCTTGGTTTTGCTGTTCGTAAATATAGTGAATCACTAATTAAATATGTTGCAAATACATTTTCAATTAGCAAAGAAACAAAACACCATTCTTCCTTTTCAAAGAGAGAAAAAGAAAGAAGGTTATTAACAAATAAGGTTCAAACAAGAGGTTAATAAGTGAAATTTTTAGGTCTTAGAGAAGAAAAAGATAAAAAATCTGAGTTGTATAAAAAAAGTATAATAAATCAAAATGAACAAACTCATGGAGCAGAAAAAAATATTCAATCGAACTTAAGAAAAGCAATTAATGCAGTTCTTACTAATGAGTTACTAATTAATGATTTAATAGACCTTTATTTTGAAGTAAATCGACAAAAGATTCAGAAAAAAGAAAGAAAATTCCAACCTTTGACAAATACTGCAAATTTCTTCTCTAATATAAATTCTGCTGTTAGCACATACTCTAAAGCGAAAGGTGCACGAGCTGAGCTTGCTTCTTTATCAATGACTTCAGGAGGAATATCACGTTTTCTTAAAAATGGCTTATTAGAAGAGTTAAGTTTAGTTGATAATCAAAAAATAATTAATGCAGCTTATGTTGTTTTTAATAATCCTAAAATTAGGGAATTATTAAAGACACAAAAATTAGAAGAAATAGATTTAGACATTAATATAATTCCTATAATTAAAAGCTTTGTATCTTTAATTCAAAAATTTCCTTCTGATAGTCAGATTGGCTCAAATTTAAGTTTAAGTCTTGCTAATTTACTAGATAACTTTGAGAAATTGAAAAATACTAAAGATAGTAGTGAGATTAAGAGAATAAAAAGTGAGAATGATAAGTTTATTCGATCGATAAGAGAAAATATTAGTGTGGCTTTAACTAGCTATGCAAAAGAAGATTTAAAAAATATTTTTATTTTTTCTTTACCCATTATAACAAACTTAATAGAAAGACAGGCTAAACTGATTTCTAAAGATGAAAAAGATAAAGTTCTAGGGGTGCAACTTGCAGAAATTAAATTTCTGATTGAAGAAAAAGGATATAATTTTAAATCTCTAATGAGCATTGTTCAAAATATTGCAATTAGAACTATTGATAATAAACCAGAAGTGTTAAAAGAGTTTATTGATAATGCTATAAAATATTCGCTTGCTAGTGAAAATGATAGGAATATAGAGTTTCTTAACTTATTTAGAACCGTAATTAAACTTATCAATGACGAAAAAATATTAAGCTATGGTCTTTTACTTAAAAAAGATAGAGCTCCAAGTAAAGCTTATTTTGAACAGAGTCAGCTAACTTTATTAGCTATAAATGCAAGAAAGTTAATAGATTCAATTTCACGCGAATATGTTGATGAGATATTTAGTGAAAATGTTATACCAATAGTACACACTTTAATAAATGATCCCAGTATTACTAAAGATTATCGATTAAATGAAGAAAAGATTAATGCTCTAAATGAATTATTACCCCATTTTTTAAGTCAAATAAAAGAAATACTTTTTTATGGACTGCAAGAAAGAGAAAAAGTTAAAAATATTTTAGATTTGGTAGCTTTACAGGAAAAAGATGATCAGAAGCTTTTTAGTGAAGTTATTAAACTTATACTAGATAAAGGATTTATAGATATTGTTTTTGATAAAAATATATGGTCTGATCCATCTACAAGTAATTTAATATGTATTTTTGGTGGAATAGAAGATGAGAGAAAAACAATAATTGAAAAATTATTACCAGAAGCTAGGGAATATTTACAAAATATTGCTTATTCTCTTAAAGTTTATGACTCAGAGCTTGTTGAAATTATTGGAAGAGTAAAAGATATAAAAGAGGCGCAGCCAGAAAATAAAGGTGATAAGATTTTACAACTTAGTAATTCTTTTACAAATTTAATTTCAAAACCAGAAGTTCTTAATGCTACCTTTGATCCTATCTTTTTATCAAGAATTCTTTCTCCAGCTGGGATATTTAAAGAAGATTTAACTAATCTTTCTAATGCTTTAAAAGAATCAACTCCAAAAATATTATTAGCATTGAATCATGCTCAGTCTGAATTGTTTAAAAGTGAAGACGTAAAAAATTTATTTGCAAAAGCTTCAGCTTTATTGGTTGCAAGAGATATAAGCTTAAAAGATAAGGAAATAAGAACAGAAAAAATTAAAGAGATAGCTAAATCTTTTATATCAATAATTGCTCAAAGAGAAGATTTACATCAATCATTTAATGAAGAAATTAAAAAGGAAAAAGAACTAATTGCTAAAACAATAAATGATTCTCTGGCCTCAGTTGAAAAAAGAAACCTCAAACTAAAATTACTTAAGCCTTTAGGTATTAATGGGGATTTAATGGTTAAAATGTTAGAAAGAATATCGAATAAAAAAGATATTCAAGTGCTAAATGATTTAATTGATAAACCAAATTTAACTGGAGCAATTAAATTTTTAAAACAAACCAATAATCTAAGTTTTGTAGTTGGGCATATGACAAAATCAGTTTCATTATACTTATATGATTTTCTAATTAAAGATCCTAGTAAAAACATAAAGCCAAAAGGGAAAAATAAAGTTACTCCAATAGAAAGCTTTGCTAAAAAAATAAGCGAAACTAGGAATAATTCTTCACGCGGTCGGTCTTAAATAAAAAAAAATTTAAGTAAAGCTGCTTACTCAAATAAAAGAGTAAGCAGCTTTAAAAAACTATTGGCAGGATAAGCATTCTTCGTATTTACTATCTTCTTGCTTATTTTCTAATCCACTTAAATCATGCTTAACAGTGCTAACTTGATGAGAAACTTTATCAGCTCTTTGTATTGAAGTTGATCTACAATAATATAAGCTTTTTACGCCTTGCTTCCAAGCGCTATAATGAATTTGATGGAGATATTTTTTACTCACATTCCCAGGTAAGAATAAGTTTAAAGATTGAGCTTGGTCGATATAATCAGTTCTATCAGCAGCAAATTCAATCATCCAGCGTTGATCAATCTCAGGGGCAGTTTTAAAGACATCTTTTTCTGCCTGAGATAAGAAATCAAGATGTTCAACAGATCCTTCATTAGTTGAAATTGAAGACCAAACTTGTTCGTTGTTTTTTCCTTTTTCAGATAAAAGTTTAATTAAATGTTTGTTTCTAACAGTAAAAGAACCTGATAGAGTTTTTTGAGTAAAGCTATTAGCTGCATATGGTTCTATTCCTGGCGAGGAGTTTCCACAAATTACAGAAATTGAGGCTGTTGGGGCTATTGCAGTTTTATTAGTAAATCTTTCCATAAATCCTGCTTCTTTTGCATCTGGGCAAGGGCCTTTTTCTTCAGCAATTTGCTTTGAAGCAATATTTACTTGTTCCTCTATATGTTTAAAAATTTTCTTATTCCAAACTTTTGCCACAACTGACTCCATAGGGATCATTTTTGATTGTAAGAAAGAGTGAAAACCCATAACTCCAAGTCCAACGCTTCTTTCTCTCATAGCCGAATATTTTGCATTTTTCATGCTATCAGGAGCTTTATTTATAAAGTCTTCTAAGACGTTATCAAGAAAACGCATTATATCTGGAATAAATTGCTTGTCATTATGCCACTCTTCATAATGTTCAAGATTAAGAGAAGAAAGGCAGCAAACAGCAGTTCTAATGTTGTTTAAATGGTCTCTTCCTGTAGGAAGAACAATTTCACTACATAAGTTAGACATTTTTACTTTAAGGCCAAGCTTTTTATGATGTTCTGGAATTTTATCATTAACATGGTCAATAAAAAGTAAATAAGGCTCACCTGTTTCAATACGAGTTGTAAGAAGTTTTATCCAGAGCTCTCTAGCTTTAACAGTTGACATTACAGTTTTATCTTTAGGGCTAATAAGGTTCCATTCCAAGTTATTTTCTACTGCATTCATGAAAGCATCAGTTATGCATACACCATGATGAATATTTAAAGCTTTTCTATTAGGATCTCCACCTGTAGGCCGTCTTAAATCAATAAATTCTTCTATTTCCGGATGATCAATTGGAAGATACATAGCAGCACTTCCTCTTCTTAGGCTGCCTTGAGAAATAGCAAGAGTCATTGAATCTTGAACTTTAATAAAGGGAATGATGCCTGAAGTTTTTCCATTATCTTTAACTTTTTCGCCAATAGAGCGTACATTACCCCAATATGTTCCAATTCCTCCACCGCGTGCTGCTAGCCATACATTTTCATTCCAAGTATTTACTATCCCTTCAAGGTCATCTTCAACCTCATTAAGGAAGCAAGAAATAGGAAGACCTCTATCTGTTCCACCATTGCTAAGAATTGGAGTTGCAGGCATAAACCATAGTTTACTAATGTAATTATATATACGTTGAGCATGGTCTTGATCGTCACCATAATAAATTGCGACTCTTGCAAAAAGATCTTGATAAGATTCGCCTTTAACAAGATATCTATCTTTTAAAACGGCTTTGCCAAAATCAGTTAAATTTTCGTCTGCCTTAGAGTTGGTAACAATATTTTTTTTCATAAAAGTTCTCGTGTAGTTATTTAAAATTAAAGTATAAAACATCAAAAATAAATGTCTATAAAAATAATATATATAGTATGATAATTTTTTTCTTGCACTATATATAGTATTAATTTCAGTTGATTTTCATTGCTTTAAATAATGGAAAAGTTACCTTATTTTGGAGAGGGACTTAAATAATAAAGAAAAATAAAAGGCTATTTAGTTTGAATAAGCTTATATTTCTTTAGCAATTTTTCTCTGCCACCCTCAGCTAAAAACTTTTCAAGTTCTATGTTGAAAAGATCAACTAAATCTTTTAATTTTTTTAAATTATTTTTATTAAATGCAATGTAAAGATTATTTGGCTTATTAATTTGAGGAGAGTTAATACATTGTATTTGAGAAAATTCTTTATAATTATTTATTAAATAGTGACAAACATTTATATCACATGCTACCAAATCTAACCTTCTTGCAGCTAATTTTTTTAGATTCTGAAATTCAGGATCTTGTAGCTGCATAGGCTCAAGTCTAGAAAAATTAATTTTATCAAAATTTTTTCCGTAAATATATCCGGAAACAGTTCCTATAACATAATTCTTAAGCTCTTCTAAATTCGATACATTAATTTGGGTATCTTTGAGCTTGAAAAATACGTTATTTGTAGAAACAAGAGGGTGTGAATAAATAAAATATCTTTCTCTTTCCTTTGATTTGCTAATGCTCATTATTGCATCAGTTTCTCCTTTGATTGTAGTATCTAAAGCTCTTTTCCAAGAATAGTTAGTGAATTCAATTTTATAACCTATTCTTTTAAAGACTTCTAATACCATATCTGCATTTAGACCAATAACTTTACCTTCTTCTTTAAACTCATAGGGAGGATAATTAGTTATAGCAATCTTAATAGTTTTTTCCTCGGCAAGTGAATAAACTGAGGTAAATAAGATATATGCAAGCAAAGCTTTTTTAAACATTTTTTCCTTCAATGGGGAGATATTAAAAGCAATGTAGAATGTTAAAATATAACATCATATATTTCAACTATAAATTGAAGCCTTGCATGCTATAGGTCTATGCTTAAGTTAGTTAGCTTACGCTAACTAACTAGAAAGAATTTTGTTTTACTCTTCTACTTTTAAATTGAGAGGAAGAATTATCTGCTTTAGGTGTTCTTCTTTTAAAAAAAGAATCATCTTGCTGGCTGGGCTTAGAAAAATTTTTATTTTTATTACTTCTCCAACTATCATTACCTTGATTATTGTTTTTTGGCTTTGATGATTCGGCCCCAAATCTTGATTGATTAGAACTAGAAGAATTTGTTCTAAATTTAGATTGGTTTGATGGTGAAGCCTCTGATCTAAATCTAGGTTGATTTAAAGAAGAAGAACTTTCCCCAAATCTTGATTTATTAGAACTAGAAGAATTTGTTCTAAATCTAGATTGGTTTGATGGTGAAGCCTCTGATCTAAATCTAGGTTGATTTGAAGAAGAGCTTTCCCCAAATCTTGATTGATTAGAACTAGAAGAATTTGTTCTAAATCTAGATTGGTTTGATGGTGAAGCCTCT
>CAZVLF010000002.1:167098-206583 GCA_964627795.1 uncultured Rickettsiales bacterium
GATCTAAATCTAGGTTGATTTGAAGAAGAAGAGTTTTCCCCAAATCTTGGTTTATTAGAATTAAAAGAATTTGTTCTAAATCTAGATTGTTTTGAATTAGAAGAATTTGCGCCATATCTGCTTCCATTATTTCTTCTTTTTGAAAATCTACTTTCCTGAATCTTTTTCTTACCTAACTGATCAAGTTCAGAAGTTAGGTTCATCATTTTACATATTTTATACCATTTCTCAAAGTCTTGTGGAGTTATGAAGCTAACTGCGTTTCCAATACTTCCTGCTCTTCCAGTTCTACCAATTCTATGAATGAAATCTTCTTCACATTGTGGTAAATCATAATTTACTACATGTTCAATATGTGGGATATCTATGCCTCTTGCAGCAACGTCAGTTGCAACTAAGATACGATATTTTTTATTTCTGAAAAATCTTAAAACTTTTTCTCTATTTCTTTGTCTTAAGTCTCCATGAATAGCATCAGCACTATGTCCATATTCTCTAAGTCTTGTGGCAAGTTTTTCAGTTGCAATTTTTGTTTTAACAAAAATAATGCAAGATCCAGTATTTACTTTAAGTTGGTCAAGAAGTAAGTCATGCTTTTCAGCTTCAGAAGTTTTTATTATTTCTTGTTTTATTGTGTCTACTGCTGAAACTGTTGAACCAACAGCAATTCTCTCTTCATCTTTAAGATATTTTTGAGCAATTTTAAGGATGTTATTAGGCATTGTAGCAGAAAACATCAATGTTTGTTTGTTCTTAGCTAAAGATTTAAAAACTTGTTCAATTTGAATTTCAAATCCCATATCAAGCATTCTATCCATTTCATCTAAAACAACAAAATTTGTGGTTTTAAGATTTATGGATTTTCTGTCTATATGGTCATTCATTCTGCCTGGTGTGCCAACAATTAAACGAGCTCCTCTAGCAAGTTGATCTATTTGTTTAGCGATTGGATCTCCACCAATTATTAATGCTGTTTTAATATTAGTTTTTTTACCCAACATTTGTTCTAAAACTTTTAGAACTTGAACTGCAAGTTCACGAGTTGGAGCTAATACAAGGGCTGAAGCCTCTGGATTAGTCATTAAATGGTTAATAAGAGGAACTCCATATGCTCCTGTTTTACCAGTTCCAGTTTGAGCAGTTCCAAGTATATCTTTACCTGATAATGCTAAAGGTATAGTTTGAGCTTGAACTGGTGTTGGAATGCTATAGTTCATTCCAAGCAAGTTAGTTAAAAGTTGTTCTGATATATTAAGTGAATTAAAATTTTCCATTATTGCTTTCCGATTGATAGAGAGGAAAGCTACATGAATAAATTTAAAAGCTCGCCTCAAGTTAAAAAAACTAATTTATAAAGTAGCAAAACATAGCTTTATAATGCTAAGTTTAAGATTTGCTTAATTTAAGGATTGTTTTGTTGATAATGTATAAAATATCAAAAAATATTAAAAAGTCAAGTTTTAAAACGCGTTAATAAATATTGATCAATTATAAATATAAGTTTTTCGGTTTTTGAGTAAATTTATTTGTTCTTTATATCACTTATACCTATCTTGTTTTATTCACTATAAAATAATTCAGCTATATAACTTAAATTTTCTCTTAAATTATGTTCTTTTATCTAATTTTATTTCTTTTTTTGTAAGTGTTTTAGAATCTGCGCTTAAAGAATTTTTAATTATTTTTAGAGTTTCTTTGAAATTATATGATTATAATGAAACTAGTTCAAAAGTAGCCTTATTTAACTTGCCATTTTTGAAAAATTCTCTTACATTCACTAGCTTCTATTGGGTTATTTCTGGTATATTTATTTTTAATTACTTGTTAATAAAACTTGCTCAAAAGGTTTTATTTCTTCTTCTGTAGAGAATTAGCTATCATCAAAATAATTTTCAACTTTAAAATAATGTGCAGATTGTTCTTCATGTTATTCTAAATCATTTCTATCGTTTAAATGATTTTTTTCATATTTTGCTCCTTTTATAATGCTAATAAAAACATCTCTTTTATAATTTTAAAATATATAGCGTTTTCTGTAAACTTGTATGTAAGAGTAAAATGTTATGATTGTTTTTTAAAGAAATTTTATAAAAGGGTATTTATTAAATCTCAACATAACCATTTTTAAACTTTTATTAATTATTAATTGCTATAATTAGGGTCAATAAAAGGAAATTTGCTTATGGCTTATATTAATCTCTATAATGTTTTATATAAAATGCCAGCTTTAAAAAAAGAAGATATGCTGGTTGAGTTAGAAGAACTTGCTGAAGAGTTTGTTAATTCTGGCTTGCTTCGTATTGATGCTGAACCAATGCAAAACTTTACTCGCTTTTCTCTTCCTACAAGAAATGTTCACATAGTTTTTTCTCATCGAGAATTATATGAAGATCATTTGCGCTTAAGAACTTATAACCAATTATATCAAGCTTTGTTTGATTCAGGGGTTAAAAATAATATTGATGATAAAATTGATAAAGAGATAGAAAAACTTAAGAATCAACTAAAAAAACATCTTGAAGTTTTACCTCATATTGAAATGCAGATTGCAAGGATTTTAGTGCAATCAACCCATCCCGTTAATATTAAAATGATTATTTTAGAAGAAGTTCAGGTATTTGTCTCATATGGACAAAATATAGGTGAAGTAATGGATGTTGTGTCTTGGCAACAGGTGGGAGCTAATAGTGGAATGCAAAGCACTGATGGAAGAAATGTTGCAATTTTCATTTCTTGTGGAGGAGATCCTCTGTTCCTTGAGTCAACTAAATTAGAAAAAAGTGAAAATGAAACACACGCAGAAGAAGAGGAGAAACTTTATGGAGATGGAATTCCAGCATTAGCAAGAATGATGGGAATTGCTGGCCAAGAAATTGGCCATTATAGTGATATTATTCATGATAATAATGGAAGGCAAATTGGTAGGCATTCAGCTGATTTTAGCGGAACTAAAGCTGATCATAATGTAAACTTAGCAAGAATTACTGATATGAATAATATTAATGCTTTATGGAATAAATTATTTGCTATTGGTTTAGGGAAACTTATTGATAAAGAAAATGAAATAAAATTTTATAAAAGAAATCCAAATCGTCCTTTGGTATATTATTTTAAATTATTATTCACTTATTTTAGAAAAAAAATATTTATTATTAAAGCAAGAAAAATAGGTTTTTCACCTATTGAGGATTTTATCAATAAAGATTTTGTAGGAATAAGATTATATTCAATGTTAGGTGATATGATGTTCAATTTAGCACCTGTAGCTGATGTTTATAAGCATTCTGATAAAAATGTTGAAACTGCAATTGCCTGTATTGAAGCTTTAGCTCGAGTTCCTCAGCAAGCAAATAAGTGGGGGCATAAGAATACTCGTTTTTTATGGCGAAATCTTTACAAATTTTATTATTTTAAAGTTATTCCTAATTGTGTTAAAAGCTACGAAAAAATGTCAGGAAAAATTTTTACTGATTATCCCAATAAAATGAGATATTATTCCCTCAAGGAAAAGCTTAAGCTTAAATTTAACTTTTTTAAACAAAAGCTTAGAAAAAAAATTATGAAAAAATAGAGGGGAATTTATATGTTCAGAAAATTTCTGGCAACTTTATTTAGTATTATATTCATTTTAAGCGGAAAAGTTTTGGCTTCAGAATATGTTAAAGAAAAGGCCAAGAAGCATGATCAATATCATTATTCAGCACCTATCATTATAAGTGCTAATACTGATATTTTTAAAGTAGAAAAGATGTTTAATAAATTTTACCTGAAGAAAAATTTTATAGGTATGTCAACTGTAGTTGAAAAATATGATTTAATTTTTGATGTAAGTAATGTAGTTGTAAAACAGAAATTAGTTAGTTTTGCTGTTCATGCTGTAGCTGTTGGTCAACCAAACCTTGCTTACATGATTACTCATTCGTTTAATGCCAATAATGAAGAGCATATGATTGATTTAGCTACTATTGCTAAATCTTTAGTATCTAGCAATAATAATAAAATTGCTATGAAGATTGTAAAGCAGCTTGAAACTAATGAAAAGAATAATAAGGTTTCTGATATAGCTTTGGGTAAAATTGCAAAAAGAGCAGTTTATACACCAGGAGCTGAGTTTGTTGCCTTTGAAATAGAAAAAAATAGACCAAATTTAAGTAAAGAGATAAAAGATCTTATAGCTTTAAGAAAAATAGGTTATGACGAAAAAATTTGGAATGCTAAAGTTGCTTTTATGACATTAAGAGGAGATAAATTATCAGAAGAAATATTACATATAGTTAATTCATATGACCCCAATACTAAAGATGGAGCAAGAAAATTAACTATACTTGCTAAATCTGCTTTAAGAGCAGAAGAACTTGAATTGGCTATGAGTATTGTTTCTAGAATAGAAAGTAATTTCAAAAATAATGAAAACGAGCTTGCTTCTATTGCTAAAGCTTCTGCTTATATTCACGGAGGATTGCCAATCGCAATGGATATTGCTTCAAAACTTGGAAATAGTGAATATTGTAAGAATGTTAAAAAACTTGTATATAGAATAGCTGAAGAACATTCAAAATAATTAATTAAAATTGTTTTTTAAACTATTGCAGATGTACAGATATTAAACTAATATCCTACTATATTTATAAACTATTATTGTTGACCGATAGAAAATTATGTCTTTATTACAAATTTCTGAGCCTGTTTCGCTGAAAAATAAAAAGCACAGAGAGTTATCATTAGGAATTGATTTGGGTACAACTAATTCAGTTGTTGCCTGCATATTAGAAGGAAAGCCTCAAACTATAGGTGATGTTTATCCATCGGTATTTAATGGTATAAAATCTATAAAAAGACTAATGGGAACTAATGAGAAAATTATTTATCAAAATATAGAATATTCGCCCGTTGAAATATCTGCTCATTTTTTAAAAGATCTTAAAAATCAAGCAGAAAAAATAGTTGGAGTAAAATTTGAGAAAGCAGTTATAACCGTTCCAGCTCATTTTGACGATGCAGCAAGAAATGATACTAAATTAGCGGCAAAAATAGCTGGCCTTGAAGTTCTAAGATTAATAAATGAACCTACTGCTGCTGCGTTAGCTTATGGATTAGATCAAAAAGCTGAAGGTATATATCTTATTTATGATTTTGGAGGCGGAACTTTTGATGTTTCTGTTCTAAGGATGGAAAAAGGAGTTTTCCAAGTTTTAGCAACTGGAGGA
Organism: uncultured Rickettsiales bacterium; assembly: GCA_964627795.1. Lineage (GTDB taxonomy): Bacteria > Pseudomonadota > Alphaproteobacteria > Rickettsiales > CANDYO01 > CANDYO01. The sequence goes on from CAZVLF010000002.1 coordinate 172,306, forward strand.
GATACATTTTTAGGTGGAGACGATATTGATTTAGCGATTTTAAAATATTTAGGACTTAATGAAAGCGAATATTCTCTAGCAAGAGAGGCCAAGGAATATTTATCAAATAATGATATATGGAGTAAAAATGGTAATGTTCTTACGAAAGAACAATTTAACCAAATAGCAAAACCTTTTATTGAAAGAACAATTAATATTTGTGTCACCACTATAAAAGAAAGTAATGTTGAAAAAATAAATGACATAATTTTAGTTGGAGGCTCTACAAGGACTCCACTAGTAAAAGAGATGATTGAACAATTTTGGCAAAAGCCACTAGATAATATTGACCCTGATATTGTTGTAGCTTTGGGTGCAGCTATTACAGCTGACTCTTTAACTAATGGTTCAGATAATTTATTGCTTGATGTTAATTCTCTTTCAATTGGGCTTGAAGTTATGGGAGGGATGAATGAGCGCATTATACCAAAAAATTCTCCTATTCCATGTTCAGTTTCTAAGCAGTTCACCACTTACCAAGATGGCCAAACAGGGATGATTTTTCATATTGTTCAAGGGGAAAGAGAAATGGCAGGTGATTGTAGGTCACTTGCAAGGTTTGAACTTAAAGGAATTCCTCCCATGAGGGCAGGGGTTGCTAAAGTTGCAGTAAATTTTTCAATTGATGCAGATGGTCTTTTAACTATATCAGCAATTGAAGAAACAAGTGGCATTAAACAAATAATTGAAATGAAGCCAAGTTATGGTGTTTCTCAAGAAGAAGTTGAGAAGATGATAGAACAATCATATGTTTATGCTGAGCAAGATTTTTTAGCAAAAAACTTAGCACAAGCAAGATTAAAAGCGGAAGAAAATATAAAAAATATAATACTAGGTTTAGAAGAAGATGAAAATCTTATTTCTCATGAAAAGAAAAATGAAATTTTATCAGTAATTAAAGAGCTTGAACAAATATCATCCCGAGATGATTATAAAAAAATTGAGATTGCTAATGAAAAACTAGAAGCTTGCTCTTATGAGTTTATCCATGCTAGATTAAATAGACAAATCAGAGATATTTTAAAAGGTAAAAGTACTAAGGAGTTTAAGAGCTAGGAGAAAATTTGAATGACTAATTTTGATGATAAAGCAGCAATAATTATTCCAATTAGAATGGGATCTACACGCTTACCAGGAAAATTCCATGCTGATATTGGTGGAAAGCCAATGATACTTCACATTATTGATAGAGCAAGAGAAACTGAATTAACTAATATTTATGTTGCTTGTGATCATCAAGATCATTTTAAACTAATACAAGATTACGGTGCTAAAGCGGTGATGACAAGTGCACAGCATCAATCAGGCTCAGATAGAGTTTATGAGGCTTTAGAAATTATTGATGAGGAAAGAAAATTTGAATATGTGGTTAACCTTCAAGGGGATATTCCTTTTGTAAAACCACAAACTATAGTTGCAGTTTTATCGCAATTATATAATGACAAGCATGCTGATATAAGTACTATGCTATCAAGCTTTAAAAATATAGAAGATGTGAAAAACCCAAATTTTGTAAAATGCGTTTTTGATACAGGTTTTCATGCATTATATTTTTCAAGGCATCCCATTCCTTATCTAATGTCAGGCGTAAGTCCTGATTATTACCATCATATAGGAATTTATGCGTATCGCCGTTCGGCTTTAAAAAAATTCGTTAATCTTCCTCAAAGTAGTCTTGAAATGAGTGAAAAATTAGAGCAGCTAAGAGCTTTAGAAAATGGAATGAAAATTAAAGTTGGATTTACCGAAGATTTGCCTATTTCAGTTGATGTTGAAGAAGATTTGAACATTGCAAGGGAATTTATTAAAAATAGATTGAAGTGAAGCTACTTCAATCTATTTAAAGCATGTTTAACGTTTTTATCTAATATTAAATAAAATACAAAGAAAATAACAGAGATAAGCAATATACCGAAATATCTAGTATTATTGTACATAATCCACTCTTTGCTTACATCATAAAAAACTTCAACTACACCATTAATTTTATCTTTTTCATCAGATTTTTTAGTTATAATAGGATTTAAAGTTTTAATAAAAATATGGTATTTGTTGTCAATATTGGTTCTAGCAGGCCAAATTGTATCAATTAATTGTTTTCCTTCCATGGCCTCTTTAACGCTTATCTCTTTATTGCTCAAAAAAGATTTGGCTATAAAATCCATAAAATTAAAACTTGAATCTTTTTTAACCTCGATATCGCTGGTTGAAGTAATAATTTTTTCTTCATTGTCATAAACGTTAATTCTAGCAGCAGGAAAATTGATTAGAAACTTTTCTAAATTTTCTTTGAGATTCTCTTTATCAGTTTTATAGATGTTTGCTTCAATTTGTGTTGATAAAAGATTGGATAAGGAATAAAGATTCTTGGTGGTTATGGTAGTTAATGCAGCATGTAGCACTAAAATCATAAAAATAGCAAATACATAAGCTAATAAAAATAATTTTGTTGTTGGTTTATAAAAGCTATTTATAATCATAATTGTCCCCATTCACTCAACTATAAATAATAGTGTAATTATGTTTAATTTTTAAGGAGAAATGAAATGAAAAATAGAGATTTAAGAGAATTTAAAAACTTTCAAAGAGAAGAAAAAGAATGTTTATCTAGCATGGTTCAAGAACTACGCAACAATATTATAAATTACTTTGATGATATACATACTAGAAATCAAGCTATGAGCTATTTTATAGATATAAATGATGAAATAGGTAGAATAAGAAACTCTATTATTCAAAACCTACATGATGAGAGAGAGAATTTTAGAAACGAAAATGATTTTTCAGAGTGGTTGGTGCAGTTTGGTCATTATATAATGGGATTTAGAGCAAGAGTTTTTTCTTTCTTTGAAGAAACTATTGAAGGAATGCATATTAACACTCAAGCAATTTTTGAAGAAAATAATACTGATTTATATAGAGACTCTCTAAACAACGCATTTAGAGGCGCTCTTTTAGGAGGATTCTTGATATTAAGTGAAGAATATTTCAATTGATAAATTGAATAATAGTGATGCATAAAAGAATATATTGATTAGTTATTGGTGTAGAAGTTGATGAAATTAAATAATAGTTGTTTTTAAGATTTGTTCGACAATGTTATTGATTTGAGTATAGGTTTGTTTTTTAAATTAATTTAAGCAAATTAATTTGACAATCGCCATTAAAATTTTTAATTGGTTAATCTTATTATTTTATTAATATACCAACATTAAGCTAACTATAGAAAGTTTATTGCTTAAATTTAATTTTCTGAGTTTTGTATGAAACAAAAAATCATTCTTACATCCATTTTGTTTTTCCTGTGTGTGATAATTTTCACTAATGATAACAAAACAAATTCTTTGCCTATATTAGATTATATAGTGGTAGAAAAATCAAAACGCAAAATGAAAGTTTACTCAAGAAATATCTTAATAAAGGAATATAAGATTTCTTTAGGATTTAACCCTATAGGTTCCAAGGAAAGAGAGGGTGATGGTAAAACGCCAGAAGGTGAATATTACATTATCAAAAAAAAACCTAAAAGCCGTTACTATTTATCTATGGAAATTTCTTATCCAAATATAGAAGAAGAGAAAATTGCAAAAGAAAAGAATATTTCTCCTGGTAGTGCAATCATGATACATGGCCTTCATAAAGGGTTTGGATGGATTGGTAAAATGCATTTACTAAAGGATTGGACTTTAGGCTGTATTGCAGTGACTAACGAAGAGATGAAAGAAATATATTATGCGACTCCTCTCAAAACTAAAGTTAAAATTTACCCATAATTTTTATTTTTAAAAAACTTATCACAAAAGGAGAGTTATACTGTATCATACAATATCTTATTCAAGAACAAAATAAAATGTTTGATGCTTTTTATAAAAGTACCTGCTTAGGGTGGCATTTCAAATATTACGCTAATATGCGAGTTTTTGACGATATTAATGTTTAAATCAAACTAAATGGTTAGTAAAAAATATATTAAAGATTGATTTGCAAGGGTTTGAGTAATATAATTAAGGAAATCAAAATTTTACGATTTGATAAATATGCTATCTACAATTTTTAATAGGTTAAAAAGAAGTTTTTTATTGGTTGCTATTTCTTGCTTATTTTATTTTCCTCAAGCAATTTATGCTGAGGAAACTAAAGAATTTGAAATCTTTATAGAAAACCACTATTTTACGCCGAGTGTTATTGAAGTTCCATCTCATAAAAAATTTATACTGAAAGTTATAAATAAAGATAATGAAGTTGAAGAGTTTGAAAGCTTTGATTTAAGAAGAGAAAAAATCATTCCGGCAAATGGAAAAATAATTTTAAGATTAGGCCCTTTAAATGAGGGGGAATATAGCTTTGTTGGTGAATTCCATTCTCAAACTGCTAAAGGAATTCTAATAGCTAAGAAAGAGAAATAAATATGTTATCAGCTATAATAATTACATTTAGAGAATTAATAGAAATATTTTTGGTTGTTGGGGTTATTTCAGCAGCTTTAAATGATCATAAAAGAAAAAAATCTTTAATAGTTGTTGGTATAATTTTAGGCTTATTTCTTGCTGGTTTAATGGCATGGTCTTTAGGATATATAACTTCTCTATTTGAAGGTTATGGCCAGGAGTTAGTAAATGTATTTATGCTTTTAGCTGCAGTTTTATGTATTATGTGGACTTTAATTTGGGTTAATAACTATTCTATGCTAATTAAGAAAAAGCAAGATGAAGGAAGAACCAATTTTATTCCATTAATTATGATAATTTCAATTTGCATAGCAAGAGAAGGAGCTGAATTAATATTATTCTTAAATGGAATCTTAGCCAGCGGTGTTAAGCATTATGAGATGATAGGTGGACTTTTATTAGGCATGTTAGGCGGAATAATATTTGGATTAGTGGTTTATTTTGGGCTGATTGAAATGTCAAAAAAATGGTTTTTTAAAACATTGAATATTCTTTTTATTCTGCTTGGGGCAAGCATGTCAGCACAAATTGCCAATAACTTAGTTTCAGCTGGAATTATAACTTCATTGACTCAAACTGCCTGGGATAGTAGGTGGTTGATTAAAGACGAATCCTTAATAGGTAAGTTATTATCAGGTTTATTTGGGTATACCTCAAAGCCATTAGTGGTGGAAGTTATATTTTATTTAGCTATGGTGATTTTAATGACTTTTATTAGTAATAGAAGAAAAGTAGCAAAAAATAATTGAATCCTTGTATTGTAAGATGGTCATTAGATCTTAAATATTAACCTTTTATAAGTTAAATATTAATGTAATTTATTTATCTCTTAAAACTCATTAATCTTGCATAAAAAAATAAAAATATATTCTTTTCTGTTAACATTTTATTAATCATTATATTGTGATAATTATCACAATATTAGTGAAATGAAATTGTAGTGCAATTTTTAATTGAAAATATTACTAATAACCTTTGATGTGTTAAATATATTATAGTAGACTTATTAAAGTTTAGGAGGAGAGGACTTTTTTATTAATGGTTGATTTTAAGAAGTTTTTTGTAAAAAATAATAGTAATGTAACTGCTGATATACCTAAAGCAAATAGTGATAATGTTGTAAAAAGCATTAGTAACTGGTATGCGGATAGGTATAATTCTGTTCTTATCCAAAGAAATATATTATTGATTCTCTTATTTGCAAGTGTATTTATGGTTATTGCAAGTAGTTTCATAGTGGGTAATGTTTCTTCTACATTTAAAATTCAGCCTTTTGTTATTGAAGTAGAAGATAAAACTGGAATTACCAATATAGTTAATCCTCTTGCGCATCAAGAACTTACAACAAATGAAGTTCTAAATAAGTATTTTATTATGAAATATGTTAAGGCAAGAGAGAGTTATAATTTTCAAACTTGGAAATATAATTATCAAACTGTAGTTAGATTGCTTTCTACACAATATGTTTATAATGATTTTCAAAGATTTATAAATACTAGTAATGATAGCCCTCTTGCGCAATATGGTAATAGGATATCAACTAATGTAGTATTTCGTTCAATGCAATTTTTCCCTGCAAGCAATAATCAAGATGGTACCCCAATTGATCCAAAGGCTGTTATAAGATTTACAATTTATTCTGACGATGGAGGATTAAAGGGAGGTACTGGAGGGAAAATCCATAAGATTTTAACTTTAACCTATAGATATCAACAATCTGAAATGAATGATGAAGAGCGAAGTGAAAATCCTTTAGGATTTTATGTGACCTCGTACCGAGCTGATATTGAGAATGATATCCCACCAACAAATTAGATGGAGCTATTTAATGAACAACAAGTTTAAGATTTCTTTTACAAATATTATGATTAAATCTTCTTCAACATTGTTATTGCTTGTGGGTATGCTATTTGCTTTTATCGCTTATAGTGATGAACCTTTAACATCTGATAATAGAGTAAAGACCTATCTTTACAATGAAAATGAGGTATATCCTTTAGTTGTTCATTATGGATATCAAACAAGTATTGAGCTTGGACATGGTGAAGAAGTTTCAACTATTTCAATAGGTGATTCATATTCATGGCAAATAACACCTGTTGGAAGAAGAATCTTTATAAAACCATTTGAAGAAAATATGCATACTAACATGACTATCTTAACTAATAAAAGAGCTTACCAGTTTGATCTTTTTTCTAAAAAAGCTGAAAGCAATTATGATGATAATTTAGTTTATGTAATGCGTTTTTATTATCCAGAAGACATTGAAAACTCAGATTCTTTTAACGAAAACCAAAAGGGTGGTCAATAAGATGGCTAGAAAATCAAAAAAAAATGATGAAGAACAAAAATCTATTCCATTAGAAGAAGTAGAAAATACTGAATCTGAAAATACTAATGAAGAAGATTTTGATTCTGAAGAGCTAACTGAAGAAGAAAAAGCTGAATATGAAAAATTAAAGCAAGAGTTATTAAATTCTCTTGAGCAGCAAGAAGAAGAGAGTCAAGATGATGCAGATTATAATGACTCTCAGCTTGATGAAGAAGAAATAGAGCAAGAGAATGTTAATGAAAATACCGATTCATTAAATCAAGAAGATATCGATAATGAAAATCAAGATTATTCTAATAATTATGAAGAAGATGAGATAAAAGAAGACAATAACTTAAAGGAAAATGGTGAAAATATAGAAGAAGAGTTCGTAAATGATGATTTACAGCAAGAAGATCATAATGAAGACTCTTATTCTAAGCATCGTTTCGATAGTGATGAAGAAGAAGATTTCATTGTAGAAAATATTAATGAAACTAATGATGTTTCATCTCTTCAACCAAGTGAATTAAGTGATAAACAAAAAGAAATTTCTCCAGAGATAGATCAAGGAAAGTCAAAAGTTGCTTTAAGTAAGGAAAGTAGCATGGCAATGATGGTAGGGGCTGGAGCAGTATTAATTTTTGTTATTTATAAAATATTGCAACCATCTCCAGATGAACTATCAACTCAAACTATTTCTGAAATTAATAGAAATTTGCCGATTGCTAAACCTATTAAGGATGCTGGTCAAACAATAGTTGTACCTGAAATTCCTAAGATTCCAGATGTACCAGTTTTGGCTGCTCCTACACCTCCTCCGGTTCCAACTCCTCCAGCTCCTCCGGTGCTTGATATTAATATTCCTACTCCTCCTCCGCCACCAGTTTCAGGTTCTTCAAAAGGGGATGATACTCCAACTGTTAATAATTCTAATCCATTAATTGGATTTGCATCTTTAAATGCAGATGCTCAAAGGCAGGCAGAAGAACAAGCAAAAGCTAGAAAATTAGCAAAACAAAATTCTTCTATGCTTATGGGCGGAGCAGGAGGAGGTGGTGGTCCTAGAAATATTAACCAAGAAGGTAGATCTATTGATATTTTAACAAGAAATACTAATCAGATTGCAGCGACTTTTATGGGAGATTTGCGAAGAATTATTGCACAAGGAAAAGTAATTGATGCTGTATTAGAGACGGCTATTAATACAGATCTTCCTGGTTCCTTAAGAGCAGTAGTTTCACGCGATGTTTTTGCTGAGTCAGGAAAAAATATATTAATCCCTAAAGGTTCACGTCTTATAGGAAGTTACGCTACTTCTGTTGCTTATGGAGTAAGTAGAGTACAAATAATATGGTCAAGACTAATTAGGCCTGATGGCATCGATGTTCAAATTAACTCTACAAGTGTAGACAATCTTGGTAGAGCAGGAGTTCCAGGAGAACTTAACGAACATATTATGAAAAATTTATCTACTGCTTTAATGATAAGCATGTTGGATTATGGTTTAGCTACTTATCTTGATAAAAATACGACTTCAGGAACAACAACAGTTACTTATGGAGCTTCAGCTACAGGAACAAGTTCAACTAATGGGGTTACCATTACTCCAACAACTACAACAAGCACGACCCCTTCTAACCAACAATTAGCAGCTAATAATATGCTTGCAAATGTTCAGGAGGTTGGAAAACAAATTCTTGAAAAGAGTATGGCAAGACCACCAACAATTACTATTAATCAAGGAACTTCTTTGAAAGTTTACGTTCAAAGAGATATAATATTCCCTGGCAGGTCAGCTAATTTAACAAAGGTTATAGAATGACACATGCTGCACTAGAAACTTTTTTAAGTCCGTTTAATGCTGTTTTTAATGAAGAGGGCGTTTCTGAAATTTCAGTTAATGTTCCAGGGCAGGCATGGATTGAAAAACGTGGAGATATGCGTCTTGAAATTTTGCCTGAACTTGATTTAGAGCATTTAAAATCTCTTGGAAGATTAATAGCTCAATCAACCGAGCAGATTATTAGTGAAGAAAAACCTCTTCTTTCTGCAACTCTTCCAAATGGATACCGTATCCAAGTGGTTTTCCCTCCTGCATGTGAAGCAGGAACTGTGTGTATGTCTATACGTAAAGGAGCAAGTGAGCTATTTACTTTTGAAACTTACCAAAAATTTGGTGCATTTGATCAAACAGCAACTGAAGATATTGAAGATCCTGACACTCCAATACTTCTAGATTTCCTAAGTAAAGGGGATATTAGATCTTTTTTAAGTAGAGCAATTAAATGTAAAAAAAATATTATTATCAGTGGTGGTACGTCTACTGGTAAAACAACCTTTACCAATGCTGCCTTACTTGAAATTCCAACAGATGAAAGATTAATTACGGTTGAAGATGCTAGAGAAGTGCAGCTTCCATACCATAAAAACAGGGTTCATCTCTTAGCTTCTAAGGGTGGTCAAGGGCGTGCACATGTTACAACTCAAGACTTAATAGAGGCTTGTCTACGTTTAAGACCTGATAGGATTATTGTTGGTGAGCTACGTGGTGCTGAAGCTTTTAGTTTTTTAAGAGCTATTAATACCGGGCATCCAGGTTCAATTGCAACTCTACATGCTGATACTCCAGCAATGGCTTTAGAACAGCTTAAGCTTATGGTTATGCAAGCTGGACTTGGAATGCCTCCACATGAAATAAGAAATTATATTCTCTCGGTTGTAGATATAGTTGTTCAGCTTAAAAGAGCTGGCAAAGGAAGAAGATATATTTCTGAAGTATATTATAAAGATGCGCGTAAATATGCAAAAACTGAAGTTCCATCAGCATAGAATTCTAGATTGTTTTTTAAAGGTAGAAATTATAATTTAAAGCAGTTTTATAATTTTTAATCTAATAACTTACTAGCTAAATTTTTCTATATAATATCTTATTTAATATTTAAAATAATTTTTTCTTTAACTAGTCTTACTATAATTATTCAAAGACTATAAGATTTAAAACAACGATTAAGATTTAATTAAGGTTACTATAAGTGTAATATCATTTAGTTACTGTTGGCTTTCTTCTTCTATGTCCTTATTTGGATTATATGGTTCTTGAACAGGGATTTCAGTTGGTTTAAGAAGTCTTTTAGTGAAAAATTTATCTTCAAAATATTTGATCTTTTTTGACCTTATTGGAGGCTTAGATTCAATTAAAACAATTTGCTCATCTCTAGGTAAACCAATAACTTCTTGAGGTAGTAATAAAGCTCTTTGCACTTCTGAAATGCTTACTGATCTTGATCCTTGGCTAAATAATTGCGGTGCACTTACTGATTCTTGTTTTACAGTTTTATTGCCGCAAAGCTGAGATATTAAGTTAGCAGTATCAACGTTGTTTGCAGCAAATGTTATACGGTAGGTAGAGTTTGAAAGAAAAGAGTTCATACCAGATTCTTCATATATTCCTTTAAGCTGTTGTGTATCTTGGATGATTAAAAATAATCTAACTTTATAACCACGGAAATAGGCTATACCAGTCATGAAACTATCCATTTTACCTAAAGTAGGGAATTCGTCGAGAATAAACATAACCCCATATGGATCATCTTTAGTAGGCATTTTTCTACTTAAAAATTCAGTTGCCTGCTGATAAAATATTTGCATTAGAGGCTGTAAACGTTTGAGGTTATCAGGTGTTAATCCTACATAAACTGTAGTTTTTTCTCTCTTAAACATTTGAATATTAAAATCACTTGTTGCAGTAGCACTATCTATAAGAGGATTTGCCCAAAGCTCAACAGCAGAGTTTAATGTTGAAACCACACTTCCTCTTTCTTTATCAGGTTTTTGTAAAAAAGCAGCTAAGTTCATATATGCCACAGGATGCATTTGCTTTCCTAAAGTGTCCATAGCAACTGCTAGATTATATACTACGTCATCACTTCTTAAGGTTCTTACAACCTCACCAAATGATTTAACTTTACTTGGATCAGCAAGTAAATAGAGTACAACGCCAAGAAATAAGCTTCGTGCTTCATTTTCCCAGAATTCTTGTTTAGGAAGAATTAAACTTGCAAGTTTTTGAACGTCATCAACCATTTGTCCAGGTTTTGTACTTATCCAATCAAAAGGATTATAGCAATGGGTTATGCCATCAGGATCACCAGGGGCCCATACATAACATTTATGTCCAATTGATTCTCTCCAACCGCTTGTAAGTTGATGGTTTTCTAATTTTATATCATGCACTACACAAGAATGTTGCCAAAAAAGAAGGTTTGGTATAACAAAACCAACACCCTTACCTGATCCTGTAGGTGCAAATAAAAGTGCATGTTGGAATCCATCTGCGACGAAATATCCTCCAGCATCTTTTCCCAAAAGCATCCCATCTTTAGCCCTAAGACCAGCCGTTTCAATGTCACTTTGGGTTGCCCATTTAGCATCTCCATGAACTTTTTCTTTCTTTTTTATTAATTCAGCAGCAACTATTGTAGCCCACTTCTTTTTTATAATTAGTAAATAAGCTAGTAAGGTTATAACTGGAGATAAGATAAATTTTAAAAGAAAATATTGAATTGCAGGCATTCCTCCAACAATGACATATGAGCCAGTAAAAGAAAGAAAGTTCCAATTCTTATATGTCCATAAAGCAATATTTATGTATAATGAGCTGTTATCAATTATTCTTAAAATATCAGCATCAGGTGAAATCAACATTATAAATCCAAAGGCGCCTAAATAAATTGAGATAATAGTTCCAAGAACTAAAAAGACAAATTTTAAGATTACGTTAAATATTTGTTCCATATTAATCACCTATGTTTTTTATTATCTTCAATATATAAATTTATAGTTTGAGCTGCAAAATCCTGACCATTAGCTATTGCATAATCAAGGGCTGTCATATTAATATCATCTTTAATGGTGTAGTCAGCTCCCATTGATAAAAGGAGTTTTAATATTTCAATATCACCAAGAGTAGAAGCATAATGTAGTGCAGTTCTTTGCCTGTTGTTAACTGCATCAATAAAAGCTCCTTTTGCAATTAACAATCTTGCTACATCAATGCTTCCATGTTGAATAGCATGCATTAATATAGTGTCTCCCTCAATATTCTGTCCGTTTAAAAAACTATAAGTGTTTAATAAAGCTCTTAAGCTATTAAAATCATTTTTTTCAGCAGCTTTAAAAGCTAAAGCCAGATAATAAGATTTAAAATATATTGGTGGTAAATGCTGGTTGGAAGCAGAAAATTCTCGTTCATATAGCTTTTTTGGTTGTTGTTGGTTTTTATACTCAAGAGATATTTTTTTTTCAACAAAGACTGAATTTTTAAGTTTTTGGTTAAATGACTTTTTTTGAACCTCTATTTCCTTTTGTTTTTTATCATCTTCAATTTTTTTTTCTAAAAATTTATTTGCTGCATTTAAATCATTTTTCATTAGTTCTTTTTGTTGCGGAGTAGGTTGAGTTTGAATGTTGGTTTGTATTGAATTATTATATGATAGTGGTTGATTTACTTGAATGTTTCTAGAGTTGTTTTTATCAGAAAGTTTTTTTATTTCTTGATTTAAATCATTGGAATAAGATAAAAAAGAAATAAAGTTAATAGAAAAACATATCGATAATGTAATTATAAATAGAAGATGTGAGCAAATTTTTTTGTTCATTTTAACCTATTTTTTATTATTACATCAAGCTGTTGTTCTATTATATTTTTTATAATATTGGGTAAGTTATTTTTACACCAATCATCTACAACCACCTTGATTTCCTTCTGCAATAAAGTTATTTCATCTTGACGAGCTTGAATTAAAGATCCACTTTTAGCATCGCTAAGAATTTTTTTTATATAATCAACTGACTTAAGGACTTCATCAAGATTATTTTTACTATCTAGAGAATGATCTAATTCGGTTAAAAAATCGTTAATATCAGTATTTTTTTTGATATTATCTCTTTCTTCAATAAATGCGTCTTCATCTTCCTCATCAAGCAAGTCATCTTCAGTTAATTCTAAAAAAGAAGATTCTTGAGAGTTCTCTTGAGTTTGTAATTTACTTCTTATTTCAGCGAGTGTGTTTATAATGGATGAGTCACTCATGAATTACCTTAAAAACCAGCTAACTGTAACTTAATCTTATCATAGTTAGCAGTAGGGTTATAAATTTTTGTTGGTAAAGCAAGCGATTTCGCATCTAAAGATCCCATTAAAGACGCAACATTATAAATGCTAAGAGTGAAACTATTTTTGGCTTTAGCAAGGTTGGTTTCATAATAGTAAAGGTTTTCTTGAGCGGTAATAAGATCTGTAATGGTATGAATTCCTTCGTCATAACCTTGAGAAATGCTTTCTAAAGCTACTTTTCCAGCTCTTACTGCTTCTTCAGCAGCAACGACTGATTCTTTATAGGTTGTATATCCACTCCAAGCTTGAGTAACTTTTTGAGTAACTTCTGATCTTGTATTCCTTAGAGCATACTTGATTTTACTGGCATTAGCAGTAGCTTTTCGTGTTTGTGAATATTCAATCCCTTTTTGATAAAGAGGTATAGTTAGGGTGGCACCTATTTCTTTAACATTCGTATATGGTGGTTCGTAAGGGCTATCGGCTTCGGCTATACTTCTTTGTTTTGAAATGCTAGCGCTAACATCTACTCTTGGAAGCATTCCTGCCATATTTTGTTTAGGAGCTAAATTTGCCGCTTTATAAGAAAATTCTACATATTTTATAGTGTAGTTGTTTTTAAGAGAAGATTTAAGTAAATCATCTTTTGACTTAGGTACGGCAAAAAGTAGATTTCCAGCTGTAAGGTTATCAGCAGGCATTCCAATTATCTCAGCATATGTTGCTAAAGCGCTATCATATGCACCCTTGGCTTCTACATATCTAACTTGTGCATTTGCTTTTGAGGCCTCAGCTTCGGCAAGATCTGATGCTTTTTTTACACCAGCTTGTATTTCATGCTTAACAGATTCTAATTTTTGTTCATAAAAATTTACATTTTCTTTATTAATTTCTAGCATTTGTTTGTTAAGAATAACATTAAAATAAGCAGATATAGCGTTATAGAAAATTTCTTGTTCTGTTTGAAGTAATTGTGATCTTCCAGCTTCAATATTATATTTAGCAATTTGAATTCCAATAGCATCCTGTCCACCATTGATAATATTTTGGTTTAAAGAAAAACCATTTGCTTTGCTTGTTACTGTTCTCCAACTACCTTTAACCGTTTGAGTGTAACTTCCATCTAAACCATTTTCTATTCTTTCAACTGAATCAGGCCATTCTACTTTTGCTAATTGTGAATCAGTTTTAGATCTTCTATATGAATATTGATATTGAATTGAAGGCAAAAATTTCGAAATTGCCTCAAACATTTGTTCGTCTGTAACTTTTAAATTTTCTCTGGCAGCAATTAATTCAGGGTTGTTTTGATATGTATTAACAAGTGCTTCAGTTAGAGTGGTGCTTAAAGCAGTTGAAGAAATAATATTGATCAGTAGGGCTGCAACTTTTAAATTTTTCATATATAGTTTTATTTTCACTTTATTGTTCTCATATTGTGTTATAAATAATTTCAATTATCAATATAAAATTACTTGCATTTTTTATTTTATGAGGTTAAAAATAAAAGCTCTATAAAAAGGCCGGGTAGCAAAGTGGTAATGCCGCGGACTGCAAATCCGCTACGCGTCGGTTCGATTCCGACCCTGGCCTCCAATTCAAAAACCTGCCAATTTATATTTTATTCTGTTATAGTTTTCGGTTACATCATAGTATTTTGTTCTAAGCTTCATTGATCTTGCGTTTAGCTCTCCCATTATGGCTATAATGTAGTATTTCTTTAGCTCTAAATTTTTAACAGCATCTGCTAGTTTCACTTTATAAGTAAATAGATTTTCCTGAATTTCAAGTAGTTCCGTTAAAGAAATTTGTCCCTCTTCATATTCTATCTGCTTTCCAGATAAAGCTAATTCACCAGCTTTTACTGCGTCTTTAGAAGATTTAACCATCGATCTTGCGCTATTATAATCATGCCAAGCTTGAGAAACTAGTTTTGTAATTTGAAATTTATAGCTTTTAGTTTCATATTTTGATTGGGCGGCATCAGCCTTGCTTTGTCTAACATTAGAATATTCTTGCCCATTTTGATAAATTGGTATTTTTACACTAACATAATAAGTTTTATTATTTTGATATGGTTCTATAACATTTGTGGATTTATCATTATTCCATATTTTCATAAAGCTTATTCCAGCATCAATTGAAGGGAGCATAGATGCAAGATTAGATTTTACAGCCATTTCTTTTCCTTTTTGCTTTAAGGTTATGGCTTTTAGTTCAGGATTAGATTTAAATGCTTTAAGTTCAACTTCCCTTTTAGTTAATGGTATATTTAAAAGAATTGTAGGTTTAGAAAGATTTTCTGGTTCTTCGCCAACAAGCTGGGT
Organism: uncultured Rickettsiales bacterium; assembly: GCA_964627795.1. Taxonomy (GTDB): domain Bacteria; phylum Pseudomonadota; class Alphaproteobacteria; order Rickettsiales; family CANDYO01; genus CANDYO01. The sequence continues at coordinate 187,549 of CAZVLF010000002.1, forward strand.
GTAATCTGCCATAGAGGAATTATATTCTGCTTCAATATATTCATAATTAGTTTCTGCATCAGATCTTTTTGCTAAAGCATTTGCAACATCGGATTCTCTAGCAAAGCCATGATTATATTTGTCTTTAATAAATTCATATTTTTTCTCATAAAACTCTATATTTTCTTTAGCAATTGACAGTTTTTGTTTGTTATTTATAACAGCAAAAAAAGCAGAAATAGTTTTATAAAATAAATCTTGTTCTTTGCTTATTAACATTGCTCTTTCCGATTCTATAGTATATTTTGCAATTTTTGCAGCTATAGTGTTTTTCCCACCATTAAAGATATTTTGCTTTAGCTCTACTTTTGAGGTGCGGTTTTGTATAGTTATCCATTGATCATTTTTAACTAATTGTTTAGTTGCTGAATCATACTTAGTATCAATTTTGCTACTTCTTTCAGTAGCTTCATATTTCAGCTGAGGTAAGAAACCTGAGAAAGCCTTGAAAATTTCTTCATCAGCTTTTTTTAAGCTTTCACGAGCTGCTGCAAGTTCAGGGTTGTTTTTATAGCAACTTACTAGAGCTTCTTCTAGGCTAATTGATAAAGCGGAGCTACTAACCCCTAAAAAAGATATGAGTGTAAAAAGTTTTTTAAACATGTTTGGTAGGTAAATATCCTAAATGCGATATTTTAAATAGATAGATTTATAATTAATATATATACATTTATTGCTTAATTTCTACAACAATTTTAATATTTTTAAGTATTCTTCTGTATGTTTTAGATAATTATTGGCTGATATTAAAATAAATTTAGCTTCTTCCTCAGTTAGATGGCGGAAGAATTTTGCTGGATTTCCAGCCCATATTTCCCCCTTTTGCACGGTTTTACCTGGAGTTATAACACTTCCTGCAGCAACCATTCCGCCAGTTTTTATAGTAGCACCATCCATTATAATTGCTCCCATTCCTATAAAGCATTCATCTTCAAGAGTGCAAGCATGCAGTAATGCTTTATGTCCAATGGTTATGTTTTTTCCTATAATAGTTTTTCCGCCACCTCTGGTGCAATGAATAACTGTTCCATCTTGAATATTGGTGTTTTCTCCAATAAAAATAGGTTCAACATCTCCTCTTATCACGCAGTTAAACCATACACCAACTCCTTTTTCAATTTTTACATTTCCAATTATTGATGCTGAAGGAGCAATAAAAGCTTCATCGCTAATTTGTGGATACATATTGTTATATGGAAGTATGAGCGCTTTATTCATTTTCTTCACTTTCGTTTATTGTTTCGCTTGCTTCTGCTTCAATCATAGTTAGTTTGTTAGTGGTTATAACTTGATATCTATCAATTTTTTCAGCGAGCTGTTTGTTTGTTTTAACTGAAATTCCAAGTTTTTCTAGTTTCTTGCTTCTAGATAAAATATTGCTGTTAAAACTTGCAGCAAACTTATCAAAAAACGAGATAGAGTTATTTAAACTGCTACCAAGCTTTTTAGCATGACCGGTTAAGTTAGCTATATTATAAAGTAAGTGGCTAACTTCTTCAATAATTGCATTATAATTTTTATTTTTATTATCTTCGCTAATTTGAAATTTAGCATTTGCTAAAATATTGATCAAACCTACTGGTCCAGCAGGAAAAATATGGTTTTTCCAAGCATCATTTATGAATTGATTATCTATATTTTGCAGCTGTTCAATTGTAGATTCGGTGGGAAGAAACATAATGGTTGAAATATGCTTTACGTTTTTATTGTTTAAACCATTAGAGACATTCAGTCTATAATCCTTAGAAGATAGGGATTTTAAATGATTTCTCATTGTATTTTTAATTTTGTCTCTAATAATAATTTCTTCTTCTTTACTTTTTGCTAAACCCAGCTCAAGGAAAAATTTTGATGCTTTGCTATCGATAACTAAAATATTATCACCAGGAAGGTAAATTATTGCATCAGGTCTTAGTTTATTATTATCAGAATCGATTACAGAATGCTGTATATGATAATCTATATTTGCTAATAAATTTGAAGATTTTAAAATATTTTCTAAGGTTATTTCTGCAAGACCTCCAACTGTATTAGGAGCAAGTAATGCTTTATAAACCATATCTGTGGTATTATGAGAAGTAGTAACCTGTTCTTTGAGAGTTGTAACACTTTCAGTTAATGATGAAAAGTTTTTATAAATATTTTCAGTTGTTTCCTTGAATTGTTTTTTGGTTTCTTCTTGGTTTAGTTGGCTTTCTCTTTTATGATGTTCAATTAACTCTTTTGATAATTTATTTCCTACATCAAAAATAGCTGCTTTTGCATTCTCAATTGATTGAGCTTTTTGTTCTTCCCATGATTTCATTTGAGATAATATAGTGTCACATTTTTGCAAAGCTAAAGCCTCACGCTGAAGAGCTAAGTATTTTTCTTCTTTTTCTTGATTAAGTATATTTTGTAATTCTTTGTATTCAGCTGATAATTTGTTGTATTCATGAAATAAGATTTCAAGTTTTGATTGCAAATTAATGTTTTCAGCTTTAAGTTTAAAACCAAAAATTTTAGTTGTAAAAAAAATCAATGCTAAACAGCTGATACCTATGATTAAATAAACTTGCATAAAAACTTGACCAGGATAATATAAATTTAAGCTATTTTAACTGAAGGATAATAATATGTCTACCTTAAGCGTCATTATAATTGCAGCAGGACAAAGTACAAGAATGAATTCTAGTACGCCAAAAGTTTTACACTTAATTGCTGGCAGGCCAACTTTAGCTTATGTTCTTGAAACTGCCTCTATGCTTGCTCCAAGTAATATAATCTTAGTTACTGCACCAGGTATGGATGAAGTTAGAGAATTTGCAGATAGTCAGGTTAATAATATAACTCATGCAATTCAAGAAAAGCCTTTAGGTACAGCAGATGCAGTGAAAGCAGCTTTGCCTTATTTAGATAACGAAGGGAGGACATTAATTCTTTATGGGGATGCACCTTTCATTAGTTTTGAAAGTGTGAGTCGAGTAATAAAATCTAAAAAAGATCTTCTCTTAGTCGGTTTTCATACAAATAACCCTAATAAATATGGAAGGTTAATTACTTTTGATGATGATCTTTTAGAGATTGTAGAATTTAATGATGCTAATGACGAGCAAAGGCTTCTTACCCATTGTAACTCAGGGATAATATTTTTAAAAAATAAATATCTACATAAGCTTATACCTTTGGTTAAAAATAAAAATGCAAAGCAAGAATATTATTTAACTGATATTATTAAGATTGCTACCTTTCAAAATTTATCTTGTTCAATTTTTGATGTGGATGAGCAAGAAGTAATTGGAATTAATAACAGAGAAGAATTAAGTATTGCAGAATCAATAATGCAAAGAAAAATTAAATCAAAATTGATGAATCAAGGAGTAACTATAATTAACCCTGAAAGTTCTTATATCACTTATGATTTTAAAGCTGGTAATGATGTTACTATTTATCCTAATGTGTTTATCGGAAGTGGTGTAAGATTAGGAAATAATGTAATAATTCGCTCTTTTTCTCATTTAGAAGGAGTTGAGGTAAGGGATAATGTAAATATAGGTCCTTTTGCAAGAATTAGATCTGAATCTTATATTGCAGAAAATGTTAAATTAGGGAATTTTGTTGAAATAAAAAATAGCAAAATTGACCATTCTACTAAAATTAGTCACTTAAGTTATGTGGGAGATAGTGAAATTGGGTATAACACTAATATTGGTGCTGGTGCTATAACTTGTAATTTTGATGGCATAAAGAAAAAATCTAGAACAAAAATAGGTAATAATGTTGCTATAGGTTCAAATGTTGCATTAATAGCTCCACTTAATATTGAAGATGGCGCTTTTATAGCAGCAGGTAGTGTGATCACTGATGATGTTAATAAAGATGATCTTGCTATTGCTAGGGCAAAGCAAGTTAATGTAGAGAAAAAAGCAAAAAAATTACGCAATGAATAAAGATTTGATATTAATTGCTAAATTTGGCAAGCCGCATGGAATAAAGGGAAATATAAAATTATATTCTTTTTCAGATGATCCATTTAAGTATCCGTTCTTAGTTGATAAGGATGAAAATAAATTTTTTATAAAGCTTCTTTCTCAAAAAGAAAATTTTTATATTATAAATTTTAATGACAATAATTCTCGAGATTTAGCAGAAGAGCTAGGAGGACTAGAATTATTTACTTATCGCTCAATGTTGCCTAATCTTGGTGAAGATGAATTTTACCATAATGATCTAATCGGAATGGAAGTTTTTGATGATAATCGAAACCATAAAGGAAATGTGGTTGCGGTATATAATTTTGGTGCTGGGGATATTATTGAGATTATGTTGGTTAAAACCCAAAAGAAAGAAATGTTTCCATTCCACCAAGATTTTATTGAGAGTATTGATATAAACCAGAAAAAAATAATTTATAAATTCTTTTAAGTCTCTTTAAAGTAGTTTTATTTTTCTTTTTTAATGCTATTATTAGTTGAACTAATTATACAATAACTATTCTATGAAAAAATATAGCTTATTAATATTTGCTTTTTTGATCTCTTTTAAAGCTTTTGCAAAAGTTCCTGTGGATGGTGTTATAGCGATTTGTACTCCATATCCAGAAAATGAAGATAAAACATCTTACCCAAAAGAATTTAATCGAACAAATAACTTAGCAAGACCAATAAAAAATGGGCTCTATGATGCTGAAGGGGAAAGAATAGTTATATATGGAAGGCTACTAGATAGAAATTGCGTGCCAGTAAGTGATGCGAAGATTTATATTTGGCAAGCTAATAAAGAAGGTTATGTTCAGTATCCAATAAAAACTCCAAATGAATTTTCCCATCATCAAAAATGGATAGATCCTAATTTTAATGGTACTGGTATTGCTAATACTGACAATATGGGTAGGTTTCAATTTATCACCATTAAGCCAGGAAGTTTTACTAAAGTAACTCCTCATATACATTTTATAGTGGAACATGAAAAACTAAATGGCCTTTCGAGTAAATTTTATTTTGCTAAAGAAGGGGCTAGAGTAATTTATGATACTGATAAAGAAAATAAATTATTTAAAATCACTAACCGAAAATTAATTGATCAAATGATGGCAGTTAAAGGTGAAGCAAAGGGTAGTTATATGATTGATATTACTCTTGATGATATGGTGCAGGGAAAAGGTTTTTAAGTTTAGTTTTTTTATCAGTGATTTTAAATATTTTGCTCTTGTTTCATTGTCCAATAAAATTTTACTCTTTGTTGGACTGATGTAAGAATATCATATGGAACATTATCAGTATGCTGAGCCACTTCTTCTAAGGGTAAGCCATCACCCCATAAAATTACAGGATCACCCACTTTTGCGTTAGGATTATTGCGTAGGTCAATAGTTGCCATATCCATTGAAACACGGCCTATTAAATTGCATCTTTTATTATTAACTAACACCGGAGTTCCATCTCTAGCTGATCGTGGATAGCCATCTCCATAACCCATTGCTATTACTCCAACTCTCATATCTTCTGGGCAAATATATCTTGCTCCATAGCCAATTGAGCTGCCTTTTTTAGCTTCGCTTACTGAAACAAGTCTGGTTTGTAAAGTCATAACTGGTTTTAAATTAAGTTCACTTGCAGTTTTTCCTTTTATAGGTGATATACCATATAAAGCAATACCTGGCCTTACTACGTCATATAAAGTTGAAGGAAAATTAAAAATTGCTCCTGAATTAGCAATGCTTTTTAACCCAGGAAGATCTTTAACAAAATTATGGAATTTTTCTAGTTGAGTTCTATTTAAAGGATGAGTGATATCTTCAGAACAAGCAAAATGAGATAAAATTCCAATTGGCTGGATAATTTGATCATTTTGACTTAGAATATTGTAAATTTCTTTAGCGTCTTCAATTGAAAAACCTAATCTACCCATTCCGGTATCAACTTTAAGCCAAATTCTGATTTTATTAGGCAATCTTATATTATTAAGCCATTCAAGCTGAGTTTTTTCGTGGAAAATTAAATGAAAATTATTACAAGAAGCCAAAAATAAATCATCAGCTTCAAATGCCCCAGACATTAAAGTGATAGGAAGTTTTACATTTACTTTACGTAACGCCACTGCTTCATCAACAGATGCTACTCCAAGACTATATACTTTTCCATCCAGCCTCATTGCAGTTGAACGAAGCCCATGGCCATAGCCATTTGCTTTGATCATAGCAATAACTTCGCAATTAGGAGCTTTAGACTTAATTACCTCTAAATTGTGCAAGAGATTTTCAGTCGATAAAGTAGCAATAGCTAGTCGGCCCATATTTAATAAAATTAACTTATTACTTGTATATTTTAATCATTTACTATAACAGTTAAGATAGACAAAAACAACATTAGTGAGAGAAATTGATGAAGATAATTTTTATGGGTACTCCTGAATTTGCTGTTCCCACCTTGCAGGCATTAATTACCAAACATAAAGTGGTTGCAGTATATACCCAAGCTCCCAAACCTGCTGGAAGAGGGCAAAAAGAAACATTAAGCCCGGTGCATCAAGTAGCTTTAGACCATAATATTCCTGTTTATACTCCAAAAACTTTAAGGAATGATCATGCTAAACAAGAATTTATTCAAATTGATGCTGATCTATCTGTGGTTGTGGCATATGGATTGATTTTGCCAAAAGAAGTGTTAGAAGCACATAAATATGGATGTATTAATATTCATCCGTCTAAACTTCCGTTCTATCGTGGGGCAGCTCCTATGCAAAGAACTATAGAAATGGGGGAAAAAGAAACCGCAATGTGCATTATGAAAATGGATGAGGGAGTTGATACTGGGGATATTTTTATTACAGAACATGTAAAGTTAGATGAGAATATCACTTATGCTCAACTTTCTAATTATATGTCTAAACTTGGCGCTGATATGGTGCTTAAAGTTCTTGATCAAATTGATGATATAACTTTAATTAAACAGCCTAAGGATGGATCTTATGCTAAAAAAATTGACAAGGAAGAAGGGCTGTTAGACTGGAACCAGGATGCGGATGTTTTGCAGCGCAAAGTTAGAGCTTTTAATCCTTGGCCTGGCACTTACTTTTTAAACGGGGATGAGAAGATAAAAGTGTTGGAAGCTAATTATTTAAACGAGCAACATAATTATACTTCAGGGACTATAGTTGATGAAAAAAAACTACTCATTGCATGTAAAAATGGCTTTTTTCAACCTTTAAGTTTACAAAAGCCAGGCAAAAAAATTATGGGATATGAAGAATTTTTACGTGGCAACAAGATAAAATTATGATTAGAATTATTTTCTTATTATTTTTTTTGGTGGTTTCATCAGGGCAAGCTAAAGAATTTTATGAAATTTTAGACTTAAAAATAGAAAATGGCCTACCATTTGTAAATTTAAATATAGAAGGTCAAAATCTTAAGCTTTTGCTTGATACTGGTGCAAGAAATACAGAATTAATAGTTGATAAAAAATTCATTTCCAATTTTAAAACTTTGGTTGAGTTTAAAAGGAAAGGAAAATCCGGTGATGTTACAGGGAAAAAATATATAGCCAAACATTATCTTCTTCCTAACTTAAAAATTGGACAGTTGCATTTTAAGAAAGTTAATCTTGCTGAAGATACTAAATGGGGTCTAAAAACTGTTGGCTCAGAATTAAAAAATGATGGAGCTATAGGTTTAGCACTTTTTGCCAATAAATCTATTATTATTGATTACCCTAATCAAAAATTAGTTATTATTGAAGGAAATAAAATTCCTTCTCAATATGAGATTAAAAAATGGCTAGATATACCTTATAAAATTAGCCTTTATGGCCTTCATCTTTTTGTAAATATTGATAAAAGCATGATTAAGAAGAATTTTATTCTCGATTCAGGTGCAAATTTATCAATCATAAAGCCAAGTTCGATTGGAAATAATATAATAAGTAAAGATTGCAAAGTGAAGTTTGATTTAAAAAGTGAGTGTCGATATGTTAAAGACTCTTTGTTTAAAGTTGATGATATAAATTTTAACAATATGAGTTTTTATCTTTATGATTTTAAAGAACCAACATCTGATGGAATCATTGGTTATAACTTTCTTTATAATAAGCAGATTTTCATTGATTTTGAGAAAAGAAAGATAAAAATTAACATAGTAAAGAATTCTTCTGCTCAAGTTTATTAATCTTTCTTAATAATTAGGTGATAATTAAGGCTATTAAATATGGTGTTTTTATGAGGATTTTTATACTTTCCTATGTATTTAATATGGTTAAGCCATTTCGATTAGGAATCTTTATAATGCTGCTTTTATCAGTGATATGGGCGGTTGATCTTTCGCTTAGGCCTTATATCATTAAGCTTATAGTTAATAAAGTCACAAGCTTTGAATCAGGTGATCTTTTCTCAGAAATTAAAACTTTATCGGTTATTTATTTTTCTTTGCTTTTTAGCGTATCAACTTGCTTCAGGCTTTATGATTATTTTGTAAATTATAAAATGATCCCACTTTTAAGAAATAAAATAGCTAATGATGCAATGCAAAGATTGCTTGAACAAAGCTATAGCTATTATCAAAATAATTTTGCTGGAAGTTTAACTAATAAGGTGAATGATCTGATCAACAATATTCCTGAATTGATACAGCTTTTATTTGATAGATTTTTTAGTAGTTTTCTTGCGCTTTTGATTGCAATTTTTGCTTTATATAAAATAAATTTTATCTTTGCTTTTATTATGTTTACTTGGTCATTCTTGTTTATTAGTGGATCAATTTTACTTTCTAAGAGATTGTCAAAATTATCATTTAGTTGGTCAGAAATTAATTCTAAGATTACCGGAAAGTTGGTGGATAAACTTTCAAACATTGTCTCAATTCGCCTATTTGCAAGAAAAAAAGAAACCGAAGAAGAGATGAGAAGTGTTTTTACTGAGTCAGTTATTGCCGAGCAAAATTTCATGAAATTTTATTTTATCAAGTGGCTTGGATATGGATATTTATTTATCCTTTTAAGTGGTTGTAATCTTTATTTTTTAATTGATGGAATTAATAAGGGGTTATTAACAGCTGGTGATTTTGTGATGGTTTTAACCATTAATATTGCGGTAGCAGATTTTTTATGGAGATTAGCACATTATATCCCCCAATTTGCCAGGCTTTTAGGAAAAGTGAGTCAAGCTTTAACTATAATTAGTGTTAAACCAGAAATAAAAGATATTGACAATGCAAAAGAACTTAAAGTAATAAGAGGAGAAATTAAATTTGACCAAGTTAATTTTTCTTACCGTCAAGAACATCGTTTATTTGAACAAAAATCAATTATTATTCCTGCTGGGCAAAAGGTTGGTTTAGTTGGGGTTTCAGGAAGTGGAAAATCAACTTTTGTTAATTTGCTGCTAAGATTTTTTAATCTTAACAGTGGAGCTATTTTTATTGATGACCAAGACATTAGTAAAGTTTCTCAAGAGTCTTTAAGGGCCTCAATAGCAATGATTCCTCAAGATCCATCACTTTTTCATACTAGTTTGCTTGAAAATATAAAATTTGGCCGATTAAATGCAAATGATGAAGAAATTATACTTGCTTCTAAATATGCACATGCTCATGAGTTTATATCTTCTCTTCCAGATAAATATGATACAATTGTTGGTGAAAGAGGAGTGAAGCTATCAGGTGGGCAGCGTCAGCGAATTGCCCTAGCTAGAGCATTTCTAAAGAATTCGCCAATATTAATTCTTGATGAAGCAACGTCACAGCTGGATTCGGTTACTGAAACAATAATTCAAGATATTTTAAAATGTTTAATGAGCGATAAAACCACTATAGTGATTGCTCATCGGCTCTCAACTTTAATGATTATGGATAGAATATTAGTGTTTGATAAAGGAAAAATTGTGGGCGATGGAACGCATAAACAGCTGCTGAAAAATTGTGAGTTATATAATAGCTTATGGTCTAGCCAAGTGGAAGGCATGATTCCTGAAAGCTTATATTGAACTTTAAGTGTAATATTTATATTTCAAAGCTGCAATTTTTAAATCTTTAATCGACATTCTAAGTGTAAAAAACAATTCAAGAAAATTTTGAAATGCTTAAGCTGCTAAAGACCTTCGGCGCTTGATATAGATGAGTTTGAAAGATTAAATAAATTAATTGAAAAATTTGAGCTTATTTTCAACGAGGAATCTGCTTCAGAACTAATAAAAATATATTCTAAAGCAAAAACTATCAATGAAAACTTCGTTTATAATCATTTGATTCCATTTTTTACAAAGCATCAGAAAGAACTAAATCAAGAAGTGCAAATTAAATTTTTACACTTCTTAGCTGTTCATAATATATATAATAAAAGCATTTGCCAAACAATAGTAACTACCATTAGTGAAACTTTAAAAATAAGTCCTTCATTGCTAGTTGATCTCCAATAGAGCCTAAGCAAACTTAAATTTCATGATGAGCAATTTTTTGATACATATAAGTCTCACCTTAAAGATAATTTAGCTGAGTTATCTAACTATGATTTATCAAAATCAATACTTGCTGTGGCAAAAAATCGGTATCATTCAAGAGAGCTTATTGAATGTTATGCAACAGAGTGCGAAAAACGCGAATTAAATAAAAGAGAGATAATTAATGCTGCTTATGGGTTAAGTATTTTTATTATTAATAATGATCACAGAAACCTTTAGAATACAATTGTTAATTTACTAAAAAAGATACCAGTTAAAACCTTAAAAGATGAAATCGAAATTAGACAAGTAATTGCTTCATATCATTCTTTGGATAAAGAAAATCAAGTAAAACTCACTTCTATCTCACCTCAATTAGAAGCTTGGGATAAGGCTTTAAAAGAAAAATCGGAATTCACCATTAGCAAGCCTCAAGGTAAAATAACTGAATATTTAAAAAATACGATCAAAATGCGCAAATAGAGTATTGGTATCCTCCACTTGCCACTCACATAGATATTTTCCTTCCTTCTATCAAGACTTTTGTTCAAATAGATGGTCCAAAGCATTTTTTTAATAATCAAAGCGACTTATATTTAGCAACAACTGAATTTAATAGTAAAATAATTAAAAAATATGAGGAGCATGAACTTTTAAGATTTGATAATTTTCATTCAAAATCATACCGGTATTTAATTAAGTCAAAATTAAATGACTTATTTTATGAAAATGCACAAAAAAATATTGATGTAGCACTCAACCCAACCCCAACAGTACAAATAACAGCTGCTGCTGTTAAAATGCCCAAAGCTGATGTTGTAATGCAAGAGGATAAAACTCTGCGTGAAGTACCTAAAAAAAATCAAAAAAAAATCAAAAAAAACTAAAAATCTTGAAACAGAATTTACATAGCTTAAACAAGAAGAAAGCCATAGCCCTATAGAAAGCCCTCAAGCAGATCCTGAATTTCATAAACAAAATATCAAAAATTTTAAATCCCAACTCAAGCAAAAAAGAGGCTCAATATTAATAAATAGCACAAATTTATTTTTAGAGGGAACAGGAAAATTTACATATCTAAAACAGTTAGTAAAGGAGAGAAGAATCAACCAAGAGTTCCTTTCAAAATACGAAGTACCTTTATTTATAAGAGTTACTGAAGCTATTGAGAATAATCCGAATAATCTTGATGATCAATTAAGTTTAATTAAAACTTTACTTGAAAATGGTTTCTCACCTAATGTATATGATATAAGAGTAAGAGTAATTAATGCTCTGGACTGTCAACATTTTTCTGGACACATAGTTACGTATAATTTTGGTTAGTTTCATAGTCAACTGGTGACAGATAATCATTAGCCGAATGAACTCTAATCCGATTATAAAATACTTCGATATATTCAAATATTGCCTGCTTTTCCTCCTCTCTAGTCTTAAATTTTTATTGGTAAATTAACTCATTTTTTAATGTTGCAAACTTTAGCAAGTTTTCTAGTCCAAATTGCCATTAAAAGCGCATTATTTACTAATTCTGCTTTTATATTATTATTTATTGACCAACCAACTATCTTTCTTGAATAAAGATCAATTACTGTTGTTAAATATAACCAACCTTCACCCGTTGAGATGTAAGTAATATCGCCTACATAGCAACAATTTGATTTAGTTACAGTAAAATTTCGATCCAATAAATTAGGTGCAACTGGCTTATTATGGCGAGAATTAGTTGTAGCCTTAAATTGACGCTTACTTTAACAAACTAACCCGGCTTCTTTCATTAGTCGCGCAATCCGACGACGACTTGGAATTATATTATCTTTTGATTAAATCTTTTTAACACTTCTAGAACCATAATTACCTCTAACTTTTACGAATACCAATCTAATTTGTTAAAGCAATAATTTGTCTGTAGCTGATTTATCAGATACAGTATTGCCTTGACTTAACCAATCATAATAACTACTCCTAGTCACTCTCATAAATTTACACATCACTGCAATTGAAAATTCGTCTTTATGTTCTTTAATCCAAGCATACCTTACTGCGACTCTTTGGCAAGCTATGCTGCGGCCTTTTTTAATAAATCAGGCTCTTGAGTTACACGAGCAAATTCCTTCCTTGAGGGCTTATTTTCGTCATAAATATGTTCATTATAATTGGCTTTAGTGACTGTTGGTCTAGAGCCTGCGTGTTTATGAATCCAAGTATATAAGGTGCTTTTCTTTATTCCTAAATCAACAGCTGTTTGAGCAATTGATTTACTTCCTTCAAAAGCTAGTTTAATTGCTGACTCTCTAAATTTTGATTAATATTGATTTAATTTGCTAGACATTCTTTCCTTCCTCTAGTTTAACTCGTAATTAATTTAAACTATTTGTCCGGATAAGTGTATCCACTTTATACGCTAGATCAGTGTAGAGAAATGGTTGAATCAGTACGTACTATTGACTATTTTATGAAGGAAGTGGTTGAATTACCATTTGGCCTGCTTTCTTGAAGCTTAAAATTATCATTTAGGATTTCTGCTCATTTTGCAATTAACTATGTTAGTGCCTTTATCTTCAATTCAAAAGGGGCATCGTAAGGATTATTTTAAAACATTCTTCCATTTACTCTGCAACAGCTTTGTTAAATGAAATAATTTTGCAAAACTATGATAAGAAAGTGGAAATTGATTCTTTAAGTGTGTTTTTATCTGAGTACGGTACGCCTGTGATAATTGTAGCTGCTTCTGGTTTTGGTTTATAATGATATCGGGAAGTTATTTGTCTAATGCGGCAATTAAAGGTGCATCTTCAGCTGCTGCACAATGTTACACCTTCCATGCTAGAACTAACCAAGCAAGTTATTCATCTGACCCTAAATTATATAATTTAATAAAATTTATTGATATAATAGTAGTTGGGGCCTCAAGCGGAAATTTAATTCAAGCTATTAAAGATGGTCATATACCAAGATTTTATGATATTTCACCTATTATACAGAATGTGGTTTTAGCTGATATTTTTGCTAAAACAAGTATTGGCTTAGTGAGTGAATCTATTAATATTATGGGTAATAGTATTATGAATGCTTATGATAGTTTGAGTTCATATATTGGAGATAGTTCTTCTTCTGAAAATCATCATGATTTATGAAATTTACAGATGATAAATTAAACTAAAGATATAATTGAAACTTTCATTCTTAAGATACTGCATAAGGTGCTGTTCTAAATATATAAAGTAAGTTGAGTTATTATTTGCAACAGCGTCACTTATTTAAATGCCTTTTTATTAACTATATTTTAACCCTTTAGTTCTAAAATTTAATAAAAACTACAGGGTAGAATAATGCCAGAAGAAAAACCTAAAAAAAATCTTAAAATTCACACTGATGACGATTCTTTGGTACAAGAAGATGCTGATACTCCAGTAACTGTGGTAGGAGGTGCTTTTTTTCCAAACTCTCCAAGCCACCAGAAAGAAGAAAAAGAAAGGATAGAAAAAGAGGAGGAAGAAAAAGAACGACTAAGAAGAAGATCAATTTCCCTTTCTTCCTTTATAGCTCCTCCTTCAGGTGATGAAATAGACCAAGAAAAATTTAAAATTGATAAAACATACCGCTCTAAATGTTTAGAAGGGATTAGGGAACTTTCTTATTTTCAAAATCAGGGTAAGAATGAGTTTAAGCTTGATGATCAAACATGCTTTTCTTATAAAAAAACTGATAATGGAGTAGAGTTTCAAATAGAAAAAGACCTTCCGGGTGAGCCGCTTAGGATTGAAGTTCCTCTTGTTGATGATAAAGGAAATGCACTTGAGGGCCAATTTGAGATTTTATATTTTAATAAAAATGGACAATTTCTTGATTATGAAAGAGAGGGAGAGGGGAAATCTCAAATAAGCCAAGCCTGGTTAAAAGGAGTTATGAAAGGAGAATATGAAAAATATATCTCTTCTTACGAACAATCTTCCCCTGAAGTTCAAGCTCAATTTGGGCGTAATAAAACTTATGATTCTGCTAATTCTTATAACTCCCATCATGAAGCTTCTCATTTTCAAGGTTTAGCGAAAAGTGCAAATTTACCAGTTCCTAATTCATATTCAATGCCAAGCATAAATATAACTGGCAATAATAACGTGGTTAATGTTTATGGCACTCCACCTTATTATTCTTCTGTTCCACCGGTTGGGTTTAAAGGTGCTTACCAAAGAGATGGAATAATAAAAGGCCCTGATGATTTTGGCAAAACAGAATTTTCTAGAGAATATAATAGATCTGGAAAGGAAGAGGATTTAGATATACATAGTGTTTCTAGCTCTTCTACTGTTACACCTAGTTTCTCTGACTCACAATTACAACTGCAGGAAGAGGTTGAAAAATTAAAAACGGAATTGAACGTTAAGGAAAAAAAGATTGAAGCGCTTGAAGCTGATAATAAAGAACAAGAAGAGGTTATAAAAGAGTTCACTTCAGCTCTTGGAGAACTATCTCACCAAGCAGAGGAACATACTCTCAAGGTGCAGGTTAAAAATGTAAAAGAAAAGGAGAAGTCTCTAGAATCTGAAGAAAGTTTAGATAGTTTTTTTAGTGAAAATAATATTTTTGATAAAGCAAAACGAGAACAAGAAAATTCTGCTTTAAAAGTAGAATTAGAAAAATTAAAAGAAACTTTAGATAGAGAGAGATTTGCGCAAGAAGATAAGTTTAGAGGGCAAGTCCTTCAAAAAGAAGAGAATTTAGAAGCGAAAATTGATAGCCAGGAATTAATACTAAATAAAGATCAACGCATAGCAGAATTAGAACAAGAATTAGAAGCAGCAAAATCACCAAAAGTTGATGCTCAACAGCAAATAGAGATAAGAGATCAAGCAAAATCAGAAGTAAAATCTGAAAAAGAGCAAGATGATAAAGTAGAAACCTTATCTGCTCAATTGCAAGCTCTCCAAAAAGAATTAGAAGATAAAGAAGCAGCCTTACAAGCTAGCATAACCCAAGCCAATTTGGGGCAGCGTAGCCAACAGCAAGAGGGTTCTTTACAAGGCGGCCATAATGATCCGCAAGAGAGTTCTCAAGGAAAAGGAAGTGATAGCGTTAACCTCCATAAGTTAGAAGAGCAAAGTCCCGAAATAAAAAGATTACAAGAAGAATTAAAAAAGAAAGAAGATTTAATTGAACTTTTATCAAAACAAAATGCTCAAGGAGAAAAAAAGGGTAGTATATTTAGAAGTGCGGTTAAAGGAGTTTTAAATGCTACTGGACTTAGAGCTTCAAATAAAAAAAAGGAAGATATAATAATTCAAGTTGAAGATCATAATGCAAATATTCGACAAGCTTCTGAAGGAGAGCATATTAAAATTCCATCTGCGTTATTTGATAAGATAAAAGAATTAGATTCAGATGAATATGGGGAAGAAAAGGTAAGAAAAGCAGCTTATGATGCTATAAGAAAAAACAGTCAAGATGAAAAAGTAAAAGAATTTATTACTTTTCATGAGCAAGGGTGGGAAACAAGAAAAGCGGCAAGAGATGAGGCTTTTGCGAAGTCCTTGGAAAATGATTATAAAAAAATGGTTGATTATTTTTTAGATGATAGTAAACCATTTAATCAAACCATGAATGAAAGGATTAAAAAGGAATTAATTAAATATTCCTCTTGTACAGTTAATAAAGGCTTGGGAGGGGTTACGATCCTTTCTGAAATTCCTTCTGATAAGCTTGAAAATCAAGAAGACAGAGAAAAATTAACAGAGAATGCTTTTTATAGATTTGATGGGATATTAAAAAGGCTTAAGTTTGGCAATTCAGATACTCCAGAAGCTTTGGCTAAGATATATCAAGATTATTATGAGCTTGCCAAAGATAAAGATACTCAAAATCAATTTAGAGCCCTGGCTATGAAGGCTATAGATACCATTGGGCGTCAAGGAGGAAATCCTGAAACAATTAGTAATGAAGTCGCTAATATAAAATCGATGTTTGAAACTTATGCTAAGAAAAAAGGTTTGGTTAATGGACCCGCTCAAATCACTATCACTCAAAAAGATGTAGAAACAATACAAAAAAAATATAGTAATAAAGATCTTCCTATCCAAACCTCAGAAGAATTTAAAGAGGATTTTCAAAAAATAAAAAGCTTTGCTACTAAGCGCCCAACAAGCGACCAATCTCAAATAAAAACATCTTCTTATAATACTATGCTTATTCATTTAGTAAATAACTGGGAAAATTATTATCAATCTTCAGATGAAGCAAAAAAACAAGAGCTTAAAACAATCCTTAAGGATTTAATGGATAAGACTACATTATATTATAAAGTTGAAAGCTCGTTAGTAAAAAAAAGTGGGAGTAGCCTAAGTGCATCTGAAGAATCTCGAACTCATAAAACAGGATTTTATAATGAAAACCATGAATTAGTTATAGAGTTTAATCTTCCACAAGCAGCTAAAAGGGAATTCAGTGATCGTTCTCAAAAAAATGAAAGAATAATTGAAAATGCTCAAAAGATTATAAGAGATTATAATGATCCACAGAAATATAAAAATGGATTATCTAATGACGATAAAGAGGCCATAGAAGAGCAAAGAAAAAAAATTAAAGATGCGGAAGACTCTGCTAGACAAGCACTTGGAGGTGCATTGGAAAAAAGCGGTGTAAAGCTAAGAAAAAATCAAGATAATATATATAATGCTGCAGAAATAGCATTATATGAAGCCATGTGCAAAGTTAAATTTAAAACTGAGTCACCAAAAACTCGTCCAGCTAGAGGAAATAATTGGAGTGTTGATCTAAAGCAAAATAAGATTGAAGTAATAGATGTTTCTAGATCTAAAAGTGATCCCGCTGAACTGCCTCAGGAAATAAGTTCTAAATTAGTTACAGATTTGAGATTATTTTATGATTATAAACCTTTTATTGCTGACTTCGATAAAAAATTTGATTCTTATTTAAAGTATATTATTGAAGAAAAAGTAATATTAGGCGCTACTGATGATAATGCTAAAGAAGCTATTAGGAGAGGAATAAAACAAGGTATACTTAAACAACTCGATAATGGAGTTTCATCACCAATAAAAACACTTGATGAAGTTTCTGAGCATTTTGGCGTAAAAAGAGAAGATATAAGATTAAATATAAACGCTGAGAATGTTATAAAAGCTATTGATGGTTTATTTGAGAATCCACCAAGAAGTACAGGCTTTGATATAATTATTGCTAATAAAATAGATTTAAAAGAAATAAAAATAGAAGAAGGCAAAAGTGTGGTTTCATACATAATTGAAAAAGCTGACACTTTAGAGAAAGCAAAAGAGCTTATAGTTCCATTAATTAAGGCAGGAATTGTTGATTTAACACAAGCAAAAGAAGAGATAAAGGAATTAGTTGGCCCTCCTTCTAAAGTAGAGGAAAAAGATAAAGATAAATTGAAAACAATGCAAAAATTTATTGATTATTCAGAAAGAGTGAATCCTGAGAAACTTACGACCAGCTTAATTGAAGAGGTAGAAGCTACTAAGATACAAAAAATTCATAGAGGGCGCACCTCTAGACAAAAAATAAAAAATGCGCAAACACAAAGAGGAGTACAATAAATATGATGAAAAAAATTATAGCTTTAACATGTTTAATATCAACCACAACTTTAGCAGCAAGTGTTGATGATTTAAGGTTAATTGCCCAAGATTTTAAGCCATATTCATATGTGGGTGAGGGAGATAAAAAGCAAGGTTTAGCAATTGAAGTGGTGAGTGCAGTGCTTAAAAAAGCAGGATATACCAAATCAATTCAAAATTGTGAGTTAAGCATTTTTTCACGTAGTTTTGTTAGAATTAATAATGATGAAAATACGGTATTTTTTCCATTAGCCAAAACGGTGGAAAGAGAGAAATATTTCAAGTGGGTTGGGCCAATTTCTATGGATGAGCCAGTGATTTATGGCAAAAAATCTAAAAAAATTAAAATCACCTCAAATGATGATTTGAAAAAATATAAGATTACTGGAAAAGATGGTTATGGAGGAGTTAAGCAGCTAAATAATATGGGAATTAAAAGTTCAGCAATGGATTTAGAAGATAGTGATAAAGAAGTGGTGCTTAAACTTGCTGCTGAAAAAGCGGATTTAGCGGTTTGTAATCGTTTATCTTGCCAATTTCAATTAAAGGATAATGGTATGAAGATGAAAGATTATGAAGTTATTTATAAGCTAAGCCCAAATGAATTCGCTTTAGCCTTTAATAAAGATACTGATGATGCAGTGGTTGATTCAGTGCGTAAAGCCATGGAAGATTTTGTTAAAACTAAGGAATATAGCGCAATTTTAAAGAAATATGGAAATTAGTTTGTTCTAGATCCTTTTTAGGATGACGATGGTGGTTTGATTGCGTCATTCTTAAGTGTAACCGAAGAATACAGTATCACCTTAAAACTTGTAAGCTGTTGATATGATTTTCTGGATCCTTACAGGATGACGTATGTGCTGGGTCATTTTTAGGATGCTTTCCACTAGGACAAACCTTTTTAAAGAAGAAAATTCTTTGTAACAATATAATTTTAGGGGCTGGCACCTAATAAAATTCTTTAAGGATAGATTTTAGATCCTTAAGAAGT
>CAZVLF010000003.1:0-172668 GCA_964627795.1 uncultured Rickettsiales bacterium
AATATTATAAATATTAATTTAAGATATTTAACTATAGTTGTTATATTTAAAAAAGTAATTTATTATTTAGCTAGGTTGATAATATTATGACATGCAAGCGAAGGAATGAAAAATATTAAATAAATGAAATTATTGTTATAGATTAAATAATTTATAAATATGATTAGCCCCAGGAAAAATTTAGCCATATCTTATATATAAGATAACTAACATATTATCTAACTAAGCGACAAATTAATACTAAAGTTGGAATTATTATTAAAGATAAACCAGCCTCAATTCCAATATAGTTTAGTGCTGAATCAAATTTTTCATTGTTTAAAATAACTTCAGCAGCTAACGACATAATAATTATCGAAGATATAAATAAAGGAAATATAATTATAAAAGAAATAGTGCTGGTATTAGAGTTTATTGTTAATAAAGATCCAAACACACTTATGCTGCAAAGTATTGGTATGGATGAAGTTATAATTATCCAAAGCTTATATAAAGTGTAAAAATCTATTTCGTAAAATATGCCTGATATAAAAATTACAAAGCTTAAAGTTAAAATAAATTCTATTGAAGTAACAATGATTTTACACAAATATATTTGATAAAATTTTACTCCACATGAGATTAGTTGGTCTATCATACCAAGATTATTATCTTCATTAAATATATGATGGGTTGATAAAACAACTGTAAGCACCATACTTGATATTAAAATAGCAATATAAATTTGTTTTTTTAATTCTTCTTCAAATTGATGAGTGAAAGAAAAAATAACCATAAAAATTAAGAAGAAGATAGAATTGTAAATCCACTCTCTTTTAAAAAAAATTTTGCTAATTAGTTCAAATTTTATTAGCTTAATTAATTTATTTGTCATATTTGAAATCGTTTAAGTTTATAATAGGTATTTTGCTATACAAGTCATGGTTATGAGAGGCTATTAAAGCTATTCCACCAGAATTTACTTTAACTTGTAGAAGCTTTAATAAAAGTTCACATCCTTCCTTATCTAGATTAGTCTCTGGCTCATCAAGAAGCCAAATTTTAGTGTTGCTAATTATTAGCCTCGCTAATGCAACTCGTTTTATCCAACCAGCAGAGAGTTCCTTACATTTTATATCCATAAATTCAGTTAGTTTAAAATGAGCAATTGCAGGATCAATTAATAGCTCTGTGTTCCTTAAATTTGCCCAAAATAATAAATTTTGTAATACTGTATATTCTGGCATCATGGCTAGCTGATGCCCAAGATAGCTTACAAGTTCATCAAAATAAAGAATAAATTTCTCTTGAGAATTATTCCACAAAATATTTCCATGTGAGGGTTTAATAATATTTGCTATTATTTTAAAAAAAGAGGTTTTTCCACAACCATTAGGGCCTTGAATACGATAGATAGAACTTTCAAGAATTGATAGGCTTAAACATGAGAATATTTCTTGTTCTTGAAAATCGCATTTTAATTCACTTAATGTAAGCATATTATATAATTTAAATTATAATTATATATAACATTATCTTACTAATTTCAATATTCTCTTACGCCTTCAAGGAATATAGATACTTGCTTATTTAACTCTTCAGACATGTTGGATAAAGTTTGAGAAGCATTTAAAATTTCTTTAGCTGATGAATCAGCAGAAGATGCTCCACGAGAAATTTCTGCAACACCATAAGAAATTGATTGAACACCCATTGAAGTATTTTGAAGATTTTTGGAAATTTCATTAGTGGCAATAGATTGTTCCTCAACGGCTGAAGCAATACTAATTGCATATTGGCTTACATTTTTAATAGCATCTTGAATTTTAGCTAAATCATCTGCAACTGAAAAAGAAACTTTATTAATATTGTTTATTTGTTTAGATATTGTTTCTGTAGCCTTGGCTGTTTGATCAGCAAGAGCTTTAATTTCAGAAGCTACCACCGAAAATCCTTTACCTGCTTCTCCAGCTCTGGCTGACTCAATGGTGGCATTTAAAGCTAAGAGATTAATTTGTTTGGCAATACCATCAATCATTTCAAGAATGGTGCTGATTTGAGTGACTTCTTTTCCAAGCTGCTCAACTGAAATATTAGCTTGTGAAGATTTTGTTACAGTCTCATTCATTAAAGAAGAAGTTTTTGACGCTTGAGTAGATACTTCTTTTATGGAAACAGACATTTCTTCAACAGCAGAGGCAACATTAACAACATTTGAAGCAGCTTGTGATGAAGAATCTGACATATTTGAAGATTCTATATTAACATTAGCTATATTTTTTTGCATATTTTCAATAGAGAAAAATAATTGGGCAGAGGCTTTAGAAACAGAATTAACAATAGACTGTACACTAACTTCAAAATTCTTTATTAATGCAAGTTTAGTTTGCTCACGTTCAAGTTTTGATTGTTCTTCTAACTGTAGTTTTTTTAACTCAAATTGTGATTTTTCAACTAAGCTATTTCTAAATGATTCAAGGCCATTAGCCATTATACCCAATTCATCTTTTCTATTTTTTCCTTTAATTTCTATGTTAGTATTTCCATTAGATAATTCTATTACTGCAATATTAAAAAGAATTAAATTATCAAGAACTACTTTTTTAATAAATATTATCATTAAAAATAACAATAATATTGTGCCAATAATGTGTATACACGCCATCTTATATTCACTATTGCTATAAATATTCGAACTATCTATGTTGTCATTCACTAGTTTTTGTTGAAGTGTCATAAAATCATCTATTAAATTTATAAATTTATCGAATGCTGGGATAGCTTCATTAAATAAAATAGATTGTGCCTGGTCGTAAGAAGTAGAATTTAAAATTCTATTAGTTATATCTAAATATTTAGTCCAATTTTTATTTATCTCAGCTAATTTATTATTTTCATCATTAGAAATAACTTTTTTAAGCAGTTCTTCAAAATCTTTTTTAAATTTAATTTCTTTAGAGTGTAAGTCACTTTTTACACCCTGTTTTATTTTATCTTCTTTAGCCAAAATATATTGATAAATTAAATTGCTATAATCAGAAGAGGTCTCATCAATATTATAAGAGTTAATAAAAACAGGAAATTTATTGTTTTTTAAGCTTTTAAGATTGTTGTCTAAAAATTTAATTAAATTATTGGTGCTAATTGAGAAAAAAAATATAAAACAAAGTATAAATGCAAATATTAGTCTTAATTTAAAATTAATTGACATTTGAGTAATCCAGTAATAATTCTATTATTAGTTTGGATTATAAAGATTTATTTGGCAAGAAAATTATAAAAAATCCCCTAAATTTCTTTAGGGGATTTAAAAACAAGAATTAATTAGTCATTGAAGCTACTTCAGCGGCAAAGTCAGTTTTTGTTCTTTCGATGCCTTCGCCTAACTCATATCTGATAAATCCAGAAATTGAAACTGGAGCACCAATTTCTTTTGATGCATCTTCTAAGACTTGAGTTATGGTTGACTTGTTATCCATAACAAAAATTTGCTCTAATAGAACAACTTCTTGATAATATTTTTTTATTCTTCCTTCAACCATTTTTTCAATGATATTTTCAGGCTTACCAGAATTGCGTGCTTGATCAGCAAAAATTTGCTTTTCTCTTTCTAAGTTTTCACTTTTAACTGAAGCAACGTCTAAACTTTCCGGTCTTGCAGCGGCTATATGCATAGCTATTCTTTTTCCTAAATCAGCAAGCTTAGTTTTATCTCCAGTTGATTCCATTGCAACTAAAACGCCAATTTTACCAAGACCTTCAGAAATCGCATTGTGAACATAAGTTGAAATAACTCCTTCTTTTGCTTCAAGACGATTTACTCTACGAAGGTTCATATTTTCACCAATTGTAGCAATATGGTCAGTAATTGCATCAGCAACTGTTGCATAACCTTCAGGATAAGAAGTTGTGGTTAATTTTTCTAAGCTTTCATTATTAGATAATGCAACTTTAACTATATTTCTTGCAAGAGTTTGAAATTTATCATTTCTTGCAACGAAATCTGTTTCTGCATTTAACTCAATTATTGCTGATTTATTTCCGTTTGTAGCAATTGCAACAAGACCTTCAGCTGCTTCACGTCCAGATTTTTTAGCTGCAGCTGATAAACCTTTTTTACGAAGCCAATCAACAGCTTCTTCAAAATTACCATTGCATTCAGTTAAAGCTTTTTTGCAGTCCATCATTCCTGCGCCTGATTTTTCTCTCAGTTCTTTTACTAAGCTTGCTGTAATTTCAGCCATATTTAATTCTCCTTACTTTTACTCTGATTTTGCTTTTTTAGTTTTTGTAGCCTTAGCTTTTTCTTCAGCTTCTGCATTGGCTTTAGTATCTTCTGCATCTACAGTTTCTTTTTTGAAATCTTTTGAAGTAGGTTTCTTCTTAGTTGTTTTAGCAGCTGCTTTTGCATCATTATTTTTACGATCTAAGCTTGCGTTTAACTGAACTAAACCTTCAAGGTCAGTTGATTCACCAATATCTACACCAGATGATATTAGTGATTCTTGGATACCAAATAAAACAGCATCAGAAACTAAGTCACAGTATAATTTAATTGATCTTGTGGCATCATCATTTCCTGGTACAGGATACGTAATATTATCTGGATTTGAGTTACTATCAACGATAGCAATAACAGGAATACCTAATTTTGTGGCTTCTTCAATAGCAATATTTTCTATATTAGTATCAATTACAAAAAGAAGGTTTGGGATTGCTCCCATCTCACGTATACCACCAAGAGATTTTTCTAATTTTTCAATCTTACGAGTTATTTCAAGACGTTCTTTTTTAGTGAAATTTGGTCCCTCAGAAGCTTCTTCATTCGATGATAAAGAAAGCGACTTTTCAAGTTCAGCTAGCTTTTTGATGGACTTGTTGATTGTAGTCCAGTTTGTTAATGTTCCACCTAACCAACGATGGTTTATATAATATTGACCACATCTTTTTGCAGCTTGTGCAACAATTTCAGAAGCTTGAGTTTTAGTTCCAACAAAAAGTATACGACCATTATTTTTTGCAACATCATAAATTTTTTCTAAAGCTATGTTTAAAAGCGGTAATGTTTGTTGAAGGTCTATAATATGGATACCATCTTTAATTCCATAAAGATAAGAACTCATTTTTGGATTCCATCTCATGGTTTTGTGTCCGAAGTGAACACCAGCTTCAATAAGATCACGAATAGTTACGGTAGGAAGTTTTTTTGACATAAATTTCTCCATTAAAGTTAATACCTCCACAAGAAATATTTTTGTTTATAAAAACAAAAACACTTTAAATTTTTCCTGTGTGCTAGATTTGTGAAGAAAGAAAGATAGTATAAAACTATATATTTTTCAACAATTATTATCGAGTAATTTTTATTTAAACTACTTTAATTAAAGAAGCGTTTTTCTTTGTAAAGAGAAGTTGCAATAATTTTAATGGTTTATATAATTACTTACTGGTTAAGTAAAGTAGTGACCTAAGCGCCTTAAGTTATTGAAAATCTTCAATAACTATGATAGTTTTTTTAAAACCCAATTTTATGAATTAATTTATGTATAAAGTTTTTGAACCGCTGATGACTGATTATTTTCCATTAGTGGTGTTCTTTGGTATTGCATTAGCTCTTGCAACTATTATGATTTTAATTCCAGCTTTATTTGCTTCTAGAAAGCCTGGTTTAGAAAAAAATTCTCCTTATGAATGTGGATTTGAGCCTTTTGATGATACAAGACATGAATTTGACGTTCGCTTTTATTTAGTAGCTATTTTGTTTATAATATTTGATTTAGAAATAATATTTTTATTTCCTTGGGCAATAACTTTAAGTAAAATCGGTGCTCTTGGCTTCTGGTCAATGATGTTATTTCTAGGCATACTTACGATTGGCTTTATTTATGAATGGAAAAAAGGTGCTTTAGAATGGGAATAAGAGTTGAACATACTTTAAAAGCAGTTGAAGAAGAACTAAGCAATAGGGGGTTTGTGGTTGCTAAACTCGATGATTTAGTTAATTGGGCACGTACTGGCTCTTTATGGCCGATGACATTTGGTTTGGCATGTTGTGCTGTAGAAATGATGCAGGCAGCTGGAAGTAGATATGATTTAGATAGACTTGGGGTTATATTTAGGCCTAGTCCAAGACAATCAGATGTTATGATTGTGGCAGGAACTTTAACTAATAAGATGGCTCCAGCTTTAAGAAAAGTATATGATCAGATGGCTGATCCAAAATATGTTATCTCTATGGGAAGTTGTGCTAATGGAGGAGGGTATTATCATTATTCTTATGCAGTAGTTAGAGGATGTGATAGAATTGTTCCTGTTGATGTTTATGTTCCCGGATGCCCGCCAACTGCAGAGGCTTTACTTTATGGAATCATGCAACTACAAAAAAAGATTAGAAGAACTGGAGTTATTAAAAGATAATGTTTGAAAAAATAATTCAAGAGTTAAATTCTAAAATCATAAGTCATAAGGTTGATGAATCCTTAATGCTTTACTTAAATATTTCAGCTCATGAGTTAAGGTTAGTATTAAGCTATCTTAAAAGTAATGGTTTTGATATATTAACTGATCTAACAGCGGTTGATTATCCTGAAAGAGAAGAAAGATTTGAGATTATTTATAATCTTTTAAATATATATAAAAATCAAAGAATTATAGTTAAAGTTTTATTAGCGGATAATGAGTCAATTGACTCAATACATGATATATATAGTGCATCGATCTGGTATGAAAGAGAAGTTTGGGATATGTTTGGTATATATTTTAATAACAATCCAGACCTGCGTCGTATTTTAACTGATTATGGGTTTGAAGGGCACCCTTTAAGAAAAGATTTTCCTCTTACCGGCTATAAAGAAGTTTATTATGATCAAGAGCAAGGTAAAGTTGTTTATACATCAGTTAAGCTGCCTCAAGATTATAGAAATTTTGATTTTCAAAGCCCATGGGAAGGTCCTAAATATATTATACCTGGTGATGAGAAGAAATCATGAGTGAAGAAGTTAAAATAAAAAATATGACCATCAATTTTGGTCCTCAACATCCCGCAGCACATGGTGTTTTGCGTTTAATTTTAGAAATGGATGGAGAAGTTATAACTAGAGCCGATCCTCATATAGGTTTGCTACATAGAGGAACGGAAAAATTAATTGAACATAAAACTTATCTTCAGGCAGTTCCATATTTTGATCGTTTGGATTATGTGGCACCTATTAACCAAGAACATGCTTTTGCTTTAGCTGTGGAGCGTTTACTTAAATGCGAAGTTCCTTTAAGAGGGCAATATTTGAGGGTTTTATTTGCTGAGCTTGGAAGAGTTTTAAATCATTGTTTAAATATAACTACTCAAGCACTTGATGTTGGAGCAACCACTCCTTTACTATGGATGTTTGAAGAGCGAGAAAAAATAATGGCTTTTTATGAAAAAGCCTCAGGTTCAAGAATGCATGCTGCTTATATAAGACCAGGCGGAGTAGTTTTTGATGTGCCTCAATCTTTACTTGATGAAATTGGAGAGTTCTGCCATAGTTTCCCTAAAATTTTAAGAGATATGGAAGGGTTATTAACAAATAATAGAATATTTAAACAAAGAACAGTTGATATTGGAGTGGTTACTAAAGAACAAGCTCTTGATTGGGGATTTAGTGGTGTAATGTTAAGAGGTTCTGGATTTCCATGGGATTTAAGAAAGAGCCAACCTTATGATGTTTATGATAGAATAGAATTTGATGTTCCTATAGGTAAAAATGGTGATTGCTATGATAGATATTTGCTTAGAGTTGAAGAGATGTATCAATCAATCAAAATCATTAAACAATGCTTAGAAAAAATGCCTAAGGGGTCAGTTAAAACAGAGGATCCAAAAATTTCTCCTCCACCAAGAGCAGAGATGAAGCATTCAATGGAAGCTTTAATTCACCACTTTAAGCTCTTTACTGAAGGTTATCATGTACCTAAAGGTGAAATATATGCTGCTGTTGAAGCTCCAAAAGGAGAGTTTGGTGTATTTTTAGTATCAGATGGTTCTAATAAGCCATATCGTTGCAGAATAAAGGCACCTGGGTTTGCCCACCTTCAAGGTTTAGATTTTATGTCTTGTGGGCATATGTTAGCGGATGTTGTAACTAATATAGGAAGTTTAGATATTGTTTTTGGAGAGATTGATAGATGAGTGTTAGAAAACCAGCCCCTAAACATTTACAGCCAGAGACCTTTATATTTACGGAAGATAATTTGATATTAGCAAAAAAGCATATAGCAAAATACCCTGAAGGAAGGCAAGCTAGTGCAGTTTTACCTTTGCTTGATCTGGCACAAAGACAAAACCAAAATTGGATACCGATGGCTGCAGTTGAATATATTGCTGAAATGTTAAAGATGCCTGCTATGAAAGTATTTGAAGTAGTAACTTTTTATACAATGTTTAATTTAAGCCCGGTAGGGAAATATCATATTCAATTATGTGGGACAACACCTTGTTGGTTAAGAGGAGCTGATCAAATTAAAGCGACTTGTAAAGATAAGCTTGGCATTAATTTAGATGAAGTTAGTAAAGATGGACAATTTAGTTTATGTGAAGTGGAATGTTTAGGTGCTTGTGCTAATGCGCCTGTAGTGCAAATTAATGACGATTTTTATGAAGATCTTGATACAAGCTCTATAGCTAAAATTATAGATGATTTATCTGCAGGAAAAGAAGTCAAGAAAGGTTCTCAAATTGGAAGAAAATCCTCTGAGAATCAATAAATAAAAGAAAAAATTATTTGAGTATATTATTAATATTCTTGTTTGCTTGAGCTGCTATCTTCAAAAGATAACCCAACCATCATTTAATTAATAGTGTTTATATTCCTCTCTTTGTTAGGGGTTTTATCATCCAGCTCATCAATTTAAGAATATATTTATAAATAGAGCGTTGTTTATTAAACATATCTTTAAATCGTAGAGAAAAATTCTAAATTTATCTCCCTTAAAAAATCTTCACCAGGGATTGGTAGCGCATCAGTTAATGGAATGCTTGTATTTACTGCAGCTGCAGATAACTGCATATATGATGGCTCTTGGTACTGAGATTCCTCTATAATCGGAGCAACTGAAGTACTGGCGTTTAAAGATAAAAATGGTTGCTCTAAAATTTGAGCTTCAGATGCTTTTTCGCTATCATTACAAACAATATCTTCAATCATTTTATAATCAAATAAGCTTGAATTTATATCTAATGCATCTTCTTCCACTGCAGCTGCAGATAACTGCATAGAAGATATTTCTCTAGATTGATTAATTATACTTATAAAACCACTTCCTGTATTTAGCAATCTAATGGTAGTGTGAGATGAATGGTGTTGCTGAGGAGTAAAAAAAAATGAATTTCCACCTAAATCCAATATTTCAAAATTAATACTATATAGATTTACTAGAATTCTTATTTTAGTCATTGTTAAATTATTATCCGTAGATGAACCGTTGTAACGTCTAGATGAAATGTAATATCTATAATTATCATAAATACCGTATCTATTTTCATTCAAAAACCTTTCTATATCTAATTTTATAGATTCAATAGAAAGATCAGTGAATCTAGCAGTTATACTTTCTAGACTAACTTCATCAACTAATATATTTCCATTACATTCTAAATTTTTAATAACTCTATCAACTACTTGAGCCTTTTTATACTTTTTCATAAATATATCTATTTCTTCTGTTCCTAGATAATCTGAAATTATGATGTTAACACCTTCTATTCCATAATTTTCAAACTTCTTAAAGAAAGATACAAGTATAAAGGAAGTTTTTTTAATTAAAAATTCAGCTTGTTTTTTTAATATTAAAGCAAACTTTTGATTATGAACTGCGCTTGCTAATTTGTATAGTCTACTAGTAACTTCTTCTTTTGACGAAGTTATCAATTTCTCAATATTCGATCTTAGATTAATATTACCAGGGTCTGAATGTATTACAAATTCTTCATATATGGCTAACCTACAAGAGACTAAAGCCTGGCCTGTAACACAATCTATAAATTTACTTATAAATGGATAATTTTTTGAAACTAATTGTTCATAAAAATATCTTAATACAGATTGAAAACCCCGAATTACAGCAATATTAACATGCCTATTGTATTCAATATCAGGCCAATATTTCGGTATTTCTTCTTTAACCTCATAAATATGTGCACCATGACTAACTAGAAGCTTAACTATCCTTAAAACAATTTCTTGAACTCCTTCTTCTTCATTAGGTATGTTTATATCATCAAAGAGGTCATCTCCCACCGCATTAGAGAGAGCTGTTATTGAATGATGTTCCTCGTTAATAGTTGTATTTGCGCCATGTTCTAATAAATACCTAACTAATCGTTCATCTTGAAATTCACAAGCAATCATAAGTGGAGTTAAGCCTGTTGAATCTGGTAATGCTACATCTGCGTCACAACTCTCAACTAAAAACCTTACCTTATCAAAGCTATCGGGTTTAGGAGCATAGATTGCTGTTACAACTGGATAATAATCATCTTCTCCACAGAAATTTATTATATTAACTCTAACTTCTTCGCTTAAGCTAAAAAAATATTCTTCTAACTGAACTAATGTTCCTTCTTTAATTATTCTTTCCAATTCAGACCAGCATTCAATCTCTTCATCTGTTAAAACATATTCCTCTTCTTCTGATACTGTATCAAAATCATCTGAGTTAGAGTGATGACTCCCTTCTGAGCTTTGCTGAGTTTCTTCAATACTAGAGTCCTCATAACTATCTTCATTTTGAGTACTCATCAAGTGCGAATTCTCAGAACTTGAACTTTCTTCAGATTCTTCATCTACTCTTAATCTTTTCCCGATGTGTTCAGGTTCCTCTGATTTTCTTTTCATTTTAAATTATTTAATCTTATTAAAATTTTTAATTTAAATTTATAAAAATAAATTTATATTTTGTCAACATTTTTATTACTTGTATTAATATATTACCAAAGTTTTTATTAATTATATTTATTTTGTTAACACTTTTTATTAATTATGTAGGCGCTGCTAGGTTCTAATACTGTGTCAATAGTTAATAAAAATATTATTTAAAACTGAATTTATTTTCATTTATTGAAACATAAAAGTTATACTATACAATTAAAATAAATTAGGCTCTATCGCCTCTGTTGAAATCAGATAGCACGTCTGATATTCATAGTAAATATCTGGAGGTTAAAATGCTTAAAATTAATCCGAAGTTTGAAAAATAAAGACTGTTGCATCAGCTATAAAATTTGGCAATAGTTTAGATTTTAGAAATTATCATTAGAGTTTTTTTGTAGATTCGTTATAATAAGGCTAAGTGAATCCAGGCTTTAGTAGAAGTTTTTTTATGGGGTTATTTGATGGTTGCATAGATAAAAAATTAGGCAAGAATAATCAATTAATAAAATTGGCATTGTTAATTGACTGGAATCCAATTAGAGCAATATTATCTAAGATTCATAAGCGTGATGATCTAGTTCGTGGCGGGGGTTTTGTTATGATAAATTAAAAATGTTCAAAGCTATTTTGCTTGGTCAGTGGCATTCTTTAAGCGATGCAAAATTAGAAGAGGCACTAAATGTACGTTTTGATTTCATGAGATTTTGTGGTTTTGAGATTGATGACGAAATTCTAGATTATAGCAGCTTTAATAGGTTCAGAAACAAACTTACTCAAAGGAATATTGAGGAAAAATTGTTGCTTGAAGTTAATCGACAATTAGAAGAGCAAGAATTAAAAGTTCAGAAAGCTGAGGCTGCCATAATTGATGCGACAGTGATTGAATCTAAAGCTTGGCCAAAGCGAGTACTCGAAGTAATCGAAGATAGAAGGGAATTAATGGAGTTAGCCTCTGAAGAAATTGTTCCAAAAGAATCAGCGTCTACAAATTATGAAGTGATTGAATCTTGCGATAAATATGCAAGATGGCTTAAGAAAGGGAAAAGAAGTTATTACGGATACAAAGCTTTTGTTATTGTTGACAATGGAGACGGTTATATCAATGACATCCATGTAACTCCAGCTAAGGTATCAGAAGTAAATGAGTTTGATAAAATTACCAAGAATGTTAATGCTAGAAGGGTGATGCCTAACAAAGGTTATGCAAGCAGCAGGAATAGAGATAGCTTAAGAGCTCCTGGACTTAAAAATGGAGTTATGTATAAGGCCAGCGCCAAAAAGGAATTAAAACCCAGAGAAAAATTATTTAACCGCTTGGTTTCAAAAAGCAGATATGTTGTTGAGAGAGCTATAGGTACGCTAAAAAATCATTTTTGTTGCGGTCGTGCTAAGTATCTTGGTTTACTCAAAGTTAAGGTTCAGCTATTTTTGAAATAAATCTGTCATAATTTACTAAAAGCGGTGAATAAAATTAAGCTAATACCCAATATATTGCAAATTGAGTGCAAAATGATCTATAATAAGAGAAAAATAAGATAATTTGCCCAAAAAATTGTGATATTTTCAAAAAAATCACTTACTGAATGAGCAAAAGTTAGAAAAATTTTAGACAATTTATTTTTTCTAAAATGAATTCTTCTATTAGAGAAAAAATCTAGAGATCATGCAAATAATCTTTTCTATAGAGCTAGATTCAAATATCGATGGAGAAATAGCCATATTATCATGAGGATGGACTCTTAATTTTTTATATTTAGGAACTTCATCTTCAAAAGAAGAACCATTTTCTGAAAAAATATTATACGAATTATTACTATATATTTGGTTATATTCTATTAATAAATCTATGGCTAAATGATACTCACTTCTTTTTGCTAATTCGATGGCTTGATTGATAGATAAAATGATAGATGAAATTAACTCTTTGCACTCAATAATCTTTCTAATTTCTTTTATATTTTTTCTGCTTATTGGATTTAAAAGATGGTCTATTTAATACATAGTAAACTCTTTATTTATTTGCCATTAACACATAAAAAATGAAAAATATATTTTATCTCTCTAAACTATTTCTTTTAGTTTTAAATAAGTTAAATCTTTCTATAAAAGTTTTTTTAGCTTTATTTGAAGCAGATTTGATTGAATTTGTTCTAAGATTTACTAATGTTTCAATTTCCTTCATAATTTTTCCTTTGGTTTCAATTTCTTCTATTCTATTTGCATTTTCAATTACTGTTTCTTCTAAAATAGTTAAAAAATGCTTACAAACTTTACCATTAAGATTTGATCTTTCTTTTATTTCTGCTAGAGTTGCATCTTTATATATAAGCGAAAAATTTTCAAATGAGGAGCTTTTACTGAAGCTAGATAAGAAAGATTTACAGTAATTATAAATATTTTTAAATAATCTATTAATCTTTGACCAAATACTTTTATGCTCATGGTCAACATGAATAATTTCTTTTTCTTCATTGCTATCTAATTTTTCTAACCTAGGCACTATGTCATTATTATCTTTAATTAAACTCTCTTCTAAGGCTGGAGGTGTTTCAAAATTTTCTGAAGAATTTAAAGATTGATATATTAAAACTTCTGGAGCAATTTGAGTTGGAAGCGCAATAAATGGTTCGTTAGGATTATCATTTTCTTTTAATCCTGTTAAATCAACAATATAAGAAGTTATATTAGAATCAATTATTTCTGAACTACCATTATCCTTTAATATTACATTTTTCATAGTAGCGCTAAACTTAATTGTTTCTAACTCAGGTTTACTTTTACTATCATTTATATAAAAAACATCTTCTCTTTTTTCCTTTTTTTCTATAAGTCCTCTAAAAGCTACACAAGCAGATTGAATTGATCTTTGGTTATATCGTGAAACAAGAAATTTTAATTGCTGGTCGGTTAAATTAAATCTTTCTTTAAGCTCTTTTCTTATGCTATCAGTATCTATAAAAATCCCTTTATTTTTTAGAGAATTCACGATGTCACTATTTAAATCTTTGGTAACCACTTTGCCTGATTGATTAACAACCTTGATATTAGTTCTTAAAATAAAATCTTTTTCAAATTGAGCATCAAACCTTTCTGCAAGACCTTCTATTTTTTTACCCTGGTCTAAATAACCATCAACAATTTCTTTACATGTTTTTTTATTGAGAATTGAATATAGTACGTAATTAAGGTGAGAGGAAATATTAGAGTTAGAAGAAGAAGTTTCATCAATTTTTAGCTTATCAATTCTTTCTAAATGTTCTTGAATTTCCTTACCTAATTCTTCAAGTTCAGTTTCTTCTATTTTTTGAGATAATTTTGCTTGATAAATTTTTTCAAATTTAGCTAAAAATGGATTATAAGTTTCTAGCAGAAAGTCTTGAGTTTGTTCGCCTAACTCACTCCAGTTTTCTTTGATGTGTTTTTGTTCAAGAATATCTGTTAGATTAAGGGTAAACTCAGTGTATTTTTTTTTCATATTAGCTCCAAATTACATTATAATTATAGCTCGATGATTGCAAACTACAATGCTTATCTTGCATGCCAATATAAAACATGTTAGATTTCTTAACACAAAAATGAGAATATAAATTATGAAAAAATTTGTTGTTTCAGGTATACAACCTTCAGGATTAATGCAGATTGGTAATTACTTAGGTGCAATAAAAAATTGGCTTCCTTTACAAAGCCAGCACCAATGTTTGTTTTTCTTGGCTGATTTGCATACGATTACTGTGCCTCATGACCCAAAGTTGCTTAAACAAAATATAATATTAACTGCTGCAACATACTTAGCAGCTGGGATTGACCCAAAACAAGTTATATTATTTAAACAATCAGATGTTCCTGCTCACGCAGAGCTTGGATGGATATTAGGTTGCATGACTCCCATGGGATGGTTAGAAAGAATGACTCAGTTCAAAGACAAGGGAGGAGATGATAAGGAACGATCCTCATTAGGTTTGTTTTCTTATCCAGTGTTACAAGCTGCTGATATTCTTTTATATAAAGCTGACCTTGTGCCTGTGGGAGAAGATCAACGCCAGCATCTTGAGCTTGCAAGAGATATTGCTGCTGCGTTTAACAGACAAACTCAAAGTAAATATTTTAATTTACCTGAATCAATGATAATGAAAACAGCAGCAAGAGTAATGAGCTTAAGGGATGGAACTAAAAAAATGAGTAAATCAGACCCTTCAGATTATAGCAGAATTAACTTAATAGATGATGCTGATTTAATTTTAGCCAAAATAAAGAAAGCCAAGTCAGATTCTATTTCAGAAATCTATTATGATAAACAGAACCGTCCTGAAGTGAGTAATCTAATGGAAATTTATAGTTATTTATCAGATCAATCTATAGAAGAAATTTGTAATTTATATCAAGGCAAGTTGTTTGGACAATTCAAACAAGATTTAGCTGAAGTGGTAATAAGTAAAATAACACCTATTGGCGATAAAATTAAAGAATTATGTAAAAATGATGAATCTTATGTTAAAGAAGTTTTGAAGATTGGTGCAGAAAAAGCAACTGAGATAGCATCAAAAAATATTATTGAAGTAAAAAAATTATGTGGATTTATGTAAATGAAAATTGCTTTTCAAATTGATCCTATTGAAAAAATAAATTTTAGCTTTGATACTGGTTGGCAGTTAATTTTAGAAGCATATAAACGAGGAGAAGTATTTTATTACACACCTAAGGACCTTTTTTGGAAGGAAGGTGAGGTGTTAGCAAAAGTAAGAAAGATTGATTTTAATGGTCAAGATTATGTTCTTTCTTCACCTATAATATTTAATCTAGCAGAAATGGATTTTATTTTTATAAGGCAAGATCCACCTTATGATATGGCTTACATTACTGCAACCTACATTTTAGAAAAGTTACCATGTAAAGTTATTAATGACCCAAAAGCCTTACGTGATTTCCCTGAAAAACTATCAGTTCTTGAATTTACGGATTTAATTCCCTCAACTCTAATTACTAGCTCGTTTGAAGAAGCTTATGATTTTGCTAAAAAACAAGATAAAGTTATTATTAAACCGCTTTATAGTTTTGGAGGAAGTGACATTTTTTGTGTTAAGTATGATGATATAAATTTTAAGCAAATATTTGAAAATTTATTGGTTATTTATAAAACTCACTTGATTATCCAGCAATTTCTTCCTGAAGTTAAAGAAGGAGATAAAAGGATTTTTTTAATTGATGGTGAACCCGTGGGATGCTTTACTAGAAAACCACAATCTGGAGATATTAGGGCAAACATTATTAGAGGTGGAGAGATTATTAAATCAGAACTTTCTTCAAGGGATGTTCAAATTTGTACAAGAATTGAACCTTTGCTCAAAGAAAATGGTTTATTCTTAGCTGGAATTGATATAATTGGTGGTTTTTTAACTGAAATAAATATCACTTCTCCTACTGGAATTGTGCCTATTAAAAAACTTTATAATCCTAATATTGTAAAGGAAATATGGGATGAGATAGAGTCATTTAAAAAATAATTATTTTAAATATACTTGATCCAGTAAAAACCTTTCACATTTGAGTTATTGATTTTTGTCTATATGCTTTCAGGATGAGTAGTTTAAGTGTGTTGAAAGGGCTTAGAGCTAGTAGTAGTTTTTAGTATTGCAAGGCAAAGATCGTCAGTTTTAAAGCGATAGAGTAAGAATCCAGCATAACTTTTAAAAAGTGAAGCTGTTGATGGTATTTTCTGGATCCTTTACAAGATATTCTTTCAACTTCTCATTCTATAAGCTGAGGATATAACTAAGCTAATGAATATTTTAGATGATTGACTTTAATAAAAACCTATATATATTGGAATGGTTTTAATTTAGTAATAAAGGGATGATATTGTGACTCAATATAAAGCAATACTTACTGCTGGCTTGGCAATGTTTGCAATGTTTTTTGGTTCAGGAAATTTAGTTTTTCCTATTATGATTGGTGCAAAAACAGCAGATCAATATAGTATTGCAACAATAGGTCTTATGCTAACTGGGGTTATGGTTCCATTTTTGGGGCTTTTTAGCATGGTGATTTTTCAGGGAGATAAGGATAAATATTTTGGATTACTCGGAAAATTTGCCCCTTTTATTTTGAGCTTCTTAATATTATCTCTTATTGGACCATTTGGAGTGGCACCTAGATGCTTGCTAGTGTCGTATGGCGGAATAAGCTTGCTTTACCCTGATATACCAGTTTATTTATTTGGGATAATATTTGTTGTTCTTGTTTATTTTATTATCTTTAAGCAAGATAAAATAGTTCCAATTATAGGTAAAATTTTAGGGCCGCTAAAGATTGCAGGAATAGTTTTAATAATTATTGCTGCTATAAAAGATTCACCTACCTTAATTAAAGGCAATTATGACGGCAATCCTTTTATTTTTGGGTTAGTGGAAGGCTATCAAACCATGGATCTTATGGCGTCTTTTTTCTTTTCAATGACTATTGTTGAATATTTAAAATCTATTAGTAGCTCAAAGGAAGAAACATTAAGCTTAAGTTTAAGAGCTGGTTTTTTGGGAGCTATTTTAATTGCAGTGATTTATTTTGGTTTTGTTTACCTAGGGGCTCATTATTCTTCTCAACTAGCTAATATAAAACCAGAACAATATATTGTTACAATTGCAGAACTTACTTTAGGAAGATATGCAACTTGGGTTGTTTCATTGACTATAGCTCTTTCTTGCTTAGTTACAGCTTCAACATTGGTTAAGCTTTTTGCAGAGTTCTTGAAAAAAGATTTAGCTAGAGACAAATTAAATTGGCAAATTTCGGTGATATTAACTTTAATAGTTACTTTTATTCTATCGCTGATTGGATTTAAAACAATTGCTGGGTTTTTAGCTTCAATTTTAGTTTATGCTTACCCTGCTTTAATAAGTCTATCAATAGCTTCAATTTTAAATTATTACTACAACTTTAAATGGATTAAAGAAACCTTCTGGATAACGTTGATTGTAGCTGCTATACTTAAACATATATAGTTTTAAAGCAATTATGGAATTTAATCTGAAAGAAATAACAGGGATAACTGCAGATTCAAGATTGGTTAAACCAGGCTATATATTTGTTGCTATTAAAGGAAGTTTAACTGATGGGCATTTATACATTGATAAGGCAATAGATCTCGGATCTAGCTTTATTGTTCATGAAGATAATATTAGCCACAAAGAAGGCATTTTCTATCTAAAAGTGGGAGATTCTCGCGTTGCTTTAAGCGAATTATCAGCAAAATTATATCCAATTCAGCCAAAATATATTCTAGGTGTTACGGGCACCAGCGGCAAAAGCTCAATAGTGCATTTCGTTAGAGAAACTATTCGCTTATTAGGCAAAAAAGCGGTTTCAATTGGAACATTAGGTGTTATTGGAGATTTTAAAAGTGACTCTTCACTTACAACGCCGCCAACAGAAAAATTGCATCAACTTCTACAAGATATAGCTGTAAGTGGTGTAGAATATACAGCTGTTGAGTGTTCTAGCCATGGAATTGATCAGCATAGATTAGATTCAGTGAGATTTAATTCTTGTGCCTTTACTAATTTTAGCCGTGATCATCTTGACTACCATTTAAATATGGAAGAATATTTTAATTCCAAACTAAAACTTTTTTCTATTTTAAAAAATGGGAATGCTATTTTAAATACCGATATTCAAGAATTTAAAAGTTTATATGATTACTGTAAAGATAAGCATAATATTATCACTTATGGAAAGGCAAAAAATTCAAATGTTCAAATATTAAATATAGAAAATAATGGCATTTATCAGTTGGTTAAATGGGATATTGAAGGTGAAATATATAAAACTAAGTTTAACTTAGTAGGAGAATTTCAGATCTATAATCTTGCTTGTGCAATTAGTCTTTTACTTTCAGCAAATATTAACAAAGATGATATATTTTCAGTGATTGAGCAACTTAACTCAGTTACTGGAAGAATGGAATTTGTAGCGCAGTATAATTCAGCCGGAATTTTTGTTGATTATGCACATAAACCTGAAGCGTTAGAACATGCGCTAACTAATTTACGCAAAAACACATCTAAAAAATTAGTTGTAGTATTTGGTTGTGGAGGTGATCGAGACCAAGGAAAAAGAAAAATAATGGGCGAAATCGCCTCTAACCTTGCGGATGTAGTTATTATAACTGATGATAATCCAAGAACTGAAATGCCAGAAAAAATAAGACAAGAAATATTATCTGGTTGTAAAGAAAATGCTATAGAGATAAGTTCTAGGGAAGATGCTATAAAAAAATCTATCTCTATGCTGCATCCTGGGGATAATTTAATAATTGCAGGAAAGGGGCATGAGAATTATCAAATTATAGATAATAAAACATTTTATTTTAGTGATAAAGAGACTGTATTAAAGTTTATTTAAATTCCTTAAGCTAAAAGCCCTCAAGCTTCTCTTTTACTAACTGCTAAATAGATGATCAGAATTTATAAGGCATGGAGGGCTGACAATCTCATTAAATTTAATCGGATATACTGATGATGAGTCAAAGAAATAGGTATCATTATTATTTAAAGTTACAACATTTTCTTGATTTGAAAGGTGAGAAGCAGTGGCAAAATTTTCTTCTAATTGTTTTCCTAACTCTTTAATGGTTTTTTCATAGAGTCGCTTCTCAAAATTTATAGCTTCTTCAATAATATGTGGCTGTTTTAGAGCTTGAAATAAAATTAATTCTTGAGGTTGATATAGAATAGAAAAAATTGATTTATTATTATTTTGCTGTTCGTAATTGGTGTTAAAATGATCTATTCCATCGTTCGCATCTGATTTTTCACTTTCTGAATTTCTACCTGTAAAAGTAGCTGAGCTGTTATCTTCACTTTCTGCTCTTAATATAGAGTAATTTTCTTCCTCGAAGAGAGAGATTTCTTCATTAATTCCAAAAATTTTTTGTATTTTTTTTAACAAAGCAATCTTATCTTTGTCCCCTCTAAATTCTCTCCGTAGATTAGGTATTTCATCAATTTGAGCGCCATTTTGAAATAACAGCTTTATCACTTCTGAGTAATCATAGGGTTCTAGTCGTGCATTTACTATTGTTTTAATAGTATGAATAAGAGGAGTGCAACCATCCCCATAGATGTTTGAATTAATATCAGCTCCATTTTTTATAAGAAAGTCAACTATATGCGGATTTCCACTTGCAGATGCATGGTGCAAAATAGTTAATCCAGTAAAACCTGTTGCATTAATAGAGTCTGATGAAATTAACTGATTAAACAACTGCTTAAACGCAACAATTTCATTTTCTTCAATTAAAAAAATCAGCCTGTTCATGACGCTTAATTTTCTCTTGCTCATTACATAACCCTTATTTAAATATTATTTATAAATAAAAAATTTTTCGGAGTATAGTGAAAATTAGATCAAATTCAAGGTAAATTTTATCCGTAAATTAACTTTTATAAGGAGTGATTGGCATAAAAATAAAATTTTATAATTAGCTATATTAATTTTTTAGACAAACTAATTAATATTATGAGTAGTATCTTGAGTTATTTTTAGAAATAGCTTATTTAATGAAATTACACAGTAAATCCATATCATCATCACGACTATAAAAATAGCACAAATTTCATTGGTTAAGTTTGAAATATTAGGACTTATAAAATGAAACATAATTTGTTGTAAAATAGCACCGAATGATTTACCAAATCTTCCCCCAATAACATCTACTGCAGCTTTACCTTTAGTTCTAAGTTCGCGATCAAGTGGAATAAATGCCATTTCTTTGGTGGCATCAACAAAAGTATAATTAAATGCTTTAAATATTATCACTTGCAATGAGCCAAGCATTATAGCCATAGTTACAATACTTATATTCCATGAATTAAGTAATGGCTCAAAGGTGCTTTTAAAAATTATTAAAATAAAGAAAATAGCTCCTGTAAAACCAGCACCGATAGGAGTGCAAAGAGCAGCAAAAATCCATTTAAAGGTTCTTAAAATATAAGTTCCTATGATCATTACTAGCATACTAGCAAAGCCAAAAATAATATGGAACTTACCTATGAAAGAACTGTAACTACTTTGAGTAGTATAATGAAGCCTTATTTGGTCTTTCCATACGCTTTCTATTAAGTTTATACCTAAGCCATAACAAAAAACGATCATCATTATTAGCCAAAGATATTTTGAAGTGAAAACATACTTTAAGCTTTCTTTAATTGATAAGCGAACTTTTTCTGAGTCTGCATTAAGTTTTCTTTCACATAAAGTTGGGTCAAATAAAACATTATTATACATCCAACGATATAAAAGATTTAAGCCAAGACCTGCTAGGGCAATGCTAATCATTATCCACTTTATTATCACGTTCCATGATTCAGTATCTGCTGGATTACTAATAAAATAATCTGAAATTGAGCTTTGCACAAGACCTGCTAAAACCACGCCAAGTTGTCCTATTAAACCTAATAAAGCATAAGTTTTTTTTGCTTCCTTAATAGTGTATAAATCATTAGCAAATTGCCAAAATAATAAGGTCATCATCACAGTCCCACATAATTCAGACATTATATAAAAAAGAGTTACTGTCCAATTACTTATCATTAAAACCTGATATTTTAAGCTAGGAAAATGAGAAATAAGAAAAGATAAATCCGGATGAATAACTTCACTCAGTGGGCTTAAGATAAAGGCATAAACAATAAAAAATCCACAAAAAAAGGTGGTTATAGTATAATATAATTTATCCCTTGATAAGATATTTGCTAATTTAGAAAAGCATAAGAAAAATAAAATAGTACTTGGAAAAACCCCATAAAATTTAATAAAGCTTATAAGCTCCGCTCCAAGTCTTGGTACAAGAATAGAATCTTTAACTCCCCTTAATAAGCTATATATGTAAGCTGAAAGAACATACATAAAAGATGTTGGGAGATATTTACATAAAATGTATCTTTGGTTTTTTTTAAAAAGAGTAATTATATTGTTAAAAAACATTAAAATTATAAGTTGAGTTTTTTAATAGACCGATAGAATATACTAAATATTTATCCAACTAACAACTATATATTTTAGTTTAGAAGTAATTATTTTTAAATTTAACTAAATTATTTTAATTAATTTCTTAACTGGAGCGAAACTTTGGCGATGATGAATAGTTATTCCATATTCTTGCATCATATCTAAATGTTGCTTAGTGCCATAACCAGCATTTTTTTTCCATCCGTAATAGGGAAACTGATTATCAAGCTCCCACATAATCTTATCACGATGAACTTTAGCTATAATAGAAGCAGCTGAAATTATAGGTTCAATATTATCTCCATCTATAATAGCTTTAACATCTTGGCAATTAAGTTTAGGAGCTTTATTTCCATCGACTAAAACTAAATCAGCTTTTATAGCTAAATTATTATAGGCTCTCTGCATAGCAAGCATAGTTGCTTGAAGGATATTTAAAGAGTCTATTTCTTGAGGGGAAGCAATTCCTACACCAACTTTTCCTAAAGAAAAAATTTCGGTGTATAACAATTCTCTTTTTTTAAGAGATAGTTTCTTTGAATCTGCAAGTCCATTTATGAGTTTAGGTAAATATACAGCAGCTGCAACAACAGGACCTGCAAGTGGGCCGCGGCCTGCTTCATCTATGCCAACAATAATTTTGCTATTATTCATTTTACTTATATAGTATAAAATTTTTAGTTAGAATAAATAAAAAGGATTTATTATGGAAGCAAAAAATATGCTTATTGCAATTGATGGTCCTGCTGCATCAGGAAAAGGAACAATTGCTAAGCTTTTAAGCGAAAAACTTTCTTTACCTGTATTGCATACAGGCAATATTTATAGGGCAATTGCATTTAGAGTTTTAAGTAAGAATATTGATGTTAACAATATAAAAGAAGTCACCAAAGAAGCAGAGAATCTTTTAGTTGAAGAATTAAATAATCCACAGTTAAATGAAGAGAAGGTAGGGGAGTGGGCATCAAAAATAGCAGTTTATACTGAAGTGAGAGAAGCAACATTTAGCTTTCAACGAGACTTTATTGAAAAAGAGCAATCTGCAATCATTGAAGGAAGAGATATTGGAACAGTTATTTGCCCTGAAGCTGATTTTAAATTTTATATTACTGCTGATGTTGAAGTTAGAGCAAGAAGAAGGGCAAACCAACATCATGATGCAGATTATGAAAAAATATTAGCTGACTTAAAATTAAGAGATGAAAGGGATCAAAATAGAATTTCAGCGCCATTAAAACCTGCTGATGATGCAATTATAATTGATAGCTCAAATTTAAATGTTAATGAAACATTAGAGAAAATTATTTACTACATAAGTTTTAAAAAAAAAATTGCAGTATTTCTATAAATTAATGCTCTTTTAAATAAGTGAAAAAACTTTTTTACGTTTTATACTAAAATTAGTAGTCTGTATCAACGTTATCACCAATTAATTTTAAGGTATAATCGATGTCTAGAAATTTAATATCATTTGAAATGATTTTAATAGAATTAAGAGGATAGAAATTTACAAGATCTAGTTGTTTTTCAATAATCTTGCTGCAATGATTTAGCATAGAATAAACTGATTCTCTCTGTCCGTAATCCAAATCTAATCTTTTCAATATTGGGCTCTTCCAAATATTTAGAGAATCATAAATGAAATTCTGAATTTCTGGCCCAGACTCCATTATATAACTTATTAAGTCATTCATATCAGTAAAAAATATTGATCTCTCAAAATTATTGGTAATTTTATAACCAATAATTTGAATTATATTTTCCACAAATCTTGCTTGGTAAGAAGTAAACCCAAGTGATAGAGCCATTTTTTGAATTTCAGTATATTCATCA
The DNA here is from genome assembly GCA_964627795.1 of uncultured Rickettsiales bacterium. Taxonomy (GTDB): domain Bacteria; phylum Pseudomonadota; class Alphaproteobacteria; order Rickettsiales; family CANDYO01; genus CANDYO01. The sequence continues at coordinate 23,721 of CAZVLF010000003.1, forward strand.
TATGAATATGTTCTGGTGATTTGATTCGCAATGTCATTATCGGGCATAACAAGAAATATATTTTGTACAGGTTATTTTAAAAATATAAATAAAAAAACAAATTATGACAATATATATTATTTAAATAAATCTTTTAAAAGTGAATATTTTTTTTCTTTAAATATTAAAACATTATAGATTGATTTACCTTCTAAAACTCTTTGAACATAATTACGAGTTTCGTGATAGGATATTTTCTCTATCCAATCGATAACATCTTCAACTTTAGCCATAAATCTTGGATCACTATTTTCTTCTATCCATTTTTTTACAGCTTTATCTCCTGCATTATAGGCAGCTATTGATAATATATAAGAACCATTAAAGTTGTTTAATACTCGATGAAGATGAGAAATTCCAATCATAGTATTATAATGAGGATCATCAATTAATTTATTGATATGATATCTAATATTCATAGATTTTGCAGTTTCTTTAGCAACAAAAGGCATAATTTGCATTAATCCACGTGCACCAGCACTACTTATGGCTTTCTTATTAAAAACGCTTTCCTGCCTTATAAGTGCCATAACTAAAGACTGCTCAAGCGGATGTTCTTTGAATATATTTTTTAAAATAGGATAATTAACTTCAAAAACGTGAACCCCTTTGTAAGAAGCATGCTTAGCGGATTCAACTGATAAATGATGCTGATCAAGTTTAAATCCAATTTTAGTAATCAGAGCAATTTCTCCTTCATCTTTACTATTTTCAACAGCTTTAAAGATAAACTCTTCAATCAAACCACAATATCTAGTTTTTTCTAAGAGAATAGCAGCTTTTACTAAAGGGTTTGAATTAAACATCCTCTCAGATGATTGATTAATTTTAGGAGAAGTGGGAAGATCTACATTACAATCATTAATTTTGCACGAAGCTAATTGCCCATAAAAAGATAAATGATATTGACTAGCAATTTTAAACCATTTATCGCTTTCTTCTCGGTTGCCTGATGCTTCATAGGCTCTTCCAAGCCAGTATGCTCCTCTTGCAAGGCTAATAGGCAGTTTTACATTATTATATAGCTTTTTAAAGTGTCTAATAGAAATTTCAGGCTGATTTAAGAATCTAAGAGCAATCCAGCCAGCTAGCCACTCAGCTTCACTTAAATCTTTTTTTGAAACTTGGCCATGGAAACTTGAAAAAAGATAAGCTATTTTATATTGCTTTTCTTTAATTAATGTTCTAATGAGTTTTGATTTAATGTTCCAAAAATAAAATTGTTCTTTGGGATATTTTCTTGTTACTTGAGCAAGAATTTCTATTAAATTTTTTTCGTCTTTATTATGTTCATAATAATGAGCTAAGTTATGAATGATACCAAGGTTCATCTTACTTTGCTTGTCTAAAGCTTTATAAGAGCTTAGAGCATTTGACTTATTTTGTTGTAGTTTAATGCTTACTTCATAAGTTTTACGTAATTTTTTTGGTATATAAGATAATGCTCTAACTGCCTGATCAGTTTGATGATTATAAAGCATATATTCAATTCTTTTAAAGGTGTCTGCAAAATCTATGTAGCGATAATATTTTTTAAATATTTCTTTTTCTTCTTGTTTAGACAAAGTATTTTCATGCCATATTTGTTTCACAAGATTAAGATTATTGGTTAAGTAAACAAGCCTTTTTCTGCCCTTGGCAGTTTTAGGCGGATGTTTTTTAAACCATTCTAAAATATCTTCCTTTTTACAATTTTGGAAATCACTTTCTTCAACTTTATCAATAAGCTGGTTTATTCTAGGCCATGTTGGGTTGTTTTTAATAAATTGAGTAATCTCATTAAAAGATGGGTTATCAACATCATTTAGCTTAAGCCAAATTACAAGAGTTTGCATATCAGGATCTTTTATTTGAATGGCTTTTTTCCAATTCTTATTTTCAATGTTTTTAATAAACTCTGTTGAAGCAAAAGAGCTAAAACTAAAAACAATAAAAATAAAATTTAGAAAAAATTTTTTCATGCAAACAAATTTATCTCCATCTAAGCAAACATCCTCCCCAGGTGAGACCTGCACCTAAGGCGGTTATTGCGATTAAATCTCCACTTTTAAGTTTACCTTGTTTTAGATGATAATCAAGGGCTAAACCAATTGTTGCTGCTGATGTATTTGCTTGGAGATCAAGTGTTACAACTAGTTTTTCTGCTGGAAATTCTAACTTTGTTCCAATAGCTTCAATAATTCTTGCATTAGCTTGATGAGGGATTACCCAATCAATATCATCTTTAGAAAGATTATTTCTTTCAAGTAAGTTGATAATTACTTTGCTCATTTTATCTACAGCATTTTTAAATACTTCTTTTCCAAGCATTTTAATGACACCGGCTTTATGGTTAAATGAAACGCCACCATCAGTGTATAAAATATCTTTTAACTCTCCTGCTGAATTTATCTGGCAATCGATAATTCCAACCTGATCTTTTTCTGCACTTAAAATTACTGCTCCTGCACCATCTCCAAAAAGAACACAGGTGTTTCTATCATTCCAATCTACTAATTTAGACATGCTTTCGGCGCCAATTAATAGTATTTTTTTATAAACACCACTTCGAATAAAAGAATCTGCAATAGAAAGGCCATAAACAAAACCTGCACATACAGCTTGAACATCAAAAGCAGGAATATTTGTTAAACCTAGCTTAGTTTGAACAATAACTGCAGTACTAGGGAAACTTAAATCAGGGGTGGTGGTGCATACTAAAATAAGATCTATTTCTTCTTTGTTTATTTGAGCATTTGCAATTGCATCTTTTGCAGCAAAAAAAGCAAGATCAGATGTTAATTCATTTTCTCCAACTATGTGTCTTTGTTTTATACCGGTTCGAGATATAATCCATTCATCAGTGGTATCAACCATTTTACTAAGTTCTTCGTTAGTTAGAATTTTTTTTGGAAGATAACTACCTGTGCCAATAATTACACTAGAGAATTTGCTCATATTTTAATCTCTTTATACATTAAATCTAAAATGCATTACATCACCATCTTGTATAATGTAATCTTTTCCTTCAAGTCTAAATCTACCTGCTTCTTTTGCTCCTTGTTCTCCTGAAAATTTAACAAAATCTTCATAAGCAATTGTTTCTGCTCTAATAAAACCTTTTTCAAAATCAGTATGTATTACTCCAGCTGCTTGAGGGGCGGCAGAACCTCTTTTTACTGTCCAAGCTCTAGCTTCTTTAGGACCCACGGTAAAGAAAGTGTCTAAGTCTAAAATTTTATAGCCAGCTCTAATTATTTTATCTAAACCAGATTCATCTAAGCCTGCACTTTGAAGAAATTCTTTTTGATCATCTTCAGAAAGGGACGAGATTTCTTCTTCAATTTTAGCAGATATAATAACCATGGGAGCCTTCTCACTATCAGCTTTATTTTTAATTAATTTTGAGTATTCATTACCATCTACTGCATCTTCTTCATTAACGTTACACACATAAAGAATTGGTTTTGAAGTAATTAAGTTAAGGTTTTTTATAGCCTTATAATTATCTTCATTTACTATAGACCTAGCAGGTGCTCCATCAGCTAATACTTGAAAAAGTTGTTTTAAAAGTGGCAAGGTTGCCTGGGATTCTTTATCACCAGATTTTGCTTTTTTTTCTATACCAGGAATTCTTTTTTCAACAGATTCTAGGTCAGCTAAGACTAGTTCAGTTTCAATTATTTCTGCATCACGAAGAGGGGATACGCTATTTTCTACGTGAGTAATATTACCATCTTCAAAGCATCTAAGGAGATGAATAATTGCGTCTACTTCCCTGATATGAGCTAAGAATTTATTTCCAAGTCCTTCTCCTTGGCTTGCGCCACGAACAAGACCTGCGATATCTACAATTTCAATTTGAGTTGGAATGATTTTTTCAGACTTAACAATTTGAGCTAGTTTTTGTATTCTATCATCAGGCACGGCAACAGTTCCAAAATTAGGGTCAATTGTGCAGAAAGGATAATTCGCAGCCTGTGCAGCAATAGTTTTGGTTAATGCATTAAAAAGGGTTGATTTTCCAACATTTGGTAGGCCAACAATACCACATTTAAATCCCATTTTTTAATACTCCTGGTTTAATTTTAATAATATTTATTTAGTTAATTTAGTTTGATTATTTCTAGCAATTATATTCATTAACATATCAAATTTCTTCTCTAATAGTAAAGGAAAATTTAATATTATTTGTTGGATTGATTTTTCAATAATTGACTGTTCATTGGTACTAAAATTGCCTAACACGTAATTACTTATATCCATACTCTCTGGTGGGCTGCCAATTCCAATTCTAATACGGTAATAATTTTTACCAATATGTTGATCAATTGATTTAATCCCATTATGCCCTCCTGATCCTCCACCATGCTTGATTTTAATCCTTCCTAAATCAAGAGCAAAATCATCATAAATAACAATAGAATCATTTGAAGATAACTTATAAAAATTTAATATTTTAGAAACTGATTCACCGGATAAATTCATATAAGTTTGAGGTTTAACCAGGGTGATTTTAAATCCGTTAATAATTTTACTAGATATTTGAGCTGAGAATTTGCTTGAAAAGGAAGGAAAATCTTTGATTTCTGCAATTAAATCAATAGCCATAAAACCAACATTATGGCGATTATTTTTATATGCATCTCCAGGATTTCCTAACCCAATCAAAAAAATGTGATTGCTCATTTATTCTTAATACATTTGGTTATAACTTCATTAGCAAAAGAATAAGCATCTTTTTCATCTAGATTTAATTTACTAGAATCAATATATTGTTGATGAATATGATTAAAACATTGTTCTAACTTATTTCCTTGTAATATGCTTTTCTGTGGAGAAAGTGAGATTGACATAATTTTCTCATCTTTAAAGTGAAGATAAGCAAAATGACAGATCGCGCAATCAAGTAAATTTTCTATTTTATCAATATGTTTACCTGATTTATTAAAATACATAGTAAATAATTTTGGAGTTAATGACATATCATAATAAACTGATCCATTCTCCATTTTTGTGTTAGATAAACCACCATGGCTTCGATCTCCAGAAGGGCCGCTTTTCACTAAGATCAATTTTCCATCAATAATTTGATAATATTTGATAAAATTTAGCCTAGAAGTTAAGCCGCCAATCATGTCGGCATGTATAGCATGAGTGTTTTTATATTTGCCTAAATAATTATAAACCATACTACCAGGTATTGAATCTTTTATGGTGTGATATGAATAACCAACCATTTCAGAATCGCTAGATTTAAATGAATCTATGGATAGTATATTATGTTTAGTGCAAGCATCAAGGTTAACTATTTGCGAGGTATTTGATAAAAAAATACAATAAGGATCTATTGGTTTTCCATGAAAATAAAAATCCTTATCTACTTCAGCTGCAATTGAAATATTAGCAAGAAGCAAAAGAGAGTAAAGTTTTTTCATAAATACCTCAACTATAGAATTACTCTAATTCTATAAGATCTTGACCAACGTTAACAAGATCTCCAGTCTTAAAGTGAACTTTAGCAACTTTAGCTTTTCTAGAAGAATAGATAACATTCTCCATTTTCATTGCCTCAACAAGCATCAATTCTTGACCAATCTTTACTTCATCACCAACTTTAACTTTAATATCAACAATTTTTCCAGAAATAGGAGCTAATATAACTGATTCAGATTCAGCATCATTTCCTTTAACTTGCATAAATTGTTCTAACTCAGCAACTCTTGGTAATCTTACCTTAACATTTACTGATACACCGGAATTACTTAAAGTATAATAATCTTGTTTATTGGTAATTTTAACATTTACGGTTTTATCATCTACAATACCATGGAATAAATTATTGCCTAAATTCCAATTACTTTTAACAAAGATACGAGTATTTTCGTAGCGAATAAAATAACCTTGTTCAATAGGCTTGATAAAAACTGGATATAATTCTTTATCTATTGCAACTACCCACCTGGTGCTTAGTTGTTTTTCTTTTCCCGCAACTTGGCCTGCAATTGACATTTCTCTGCTGGTTTTAGATAAGTGAATAAATATAGCAGAAGCTAAGAAAATTTTGGTTATTTCAGAAGTTAAGTCAGCTCCTAAGAATCCTTCAGGATATTGTTTATCAATAAAATTTGTTGATATATCACCTGAAACAAAATTAGGATTAGACATGATAGCTTCTAAGAAGCTAATATTATGAGAAACACCTTTTATAACATAGCTTCCTAAAGCTTTTTTCATTACTTCTATTGCTTCAAGCCTGATTGGGGCGTAAGAACATAGTTTAGAAATCATAGGATCATAGAACATGCTTACTTCATGACCTTCTTTAACTCCACTATCAACCCTTACATTTACGCTTTTTAAAGGCTCTTTATATTCAATGATTCTTCCACTTGATGGTAAAAATCCACGTGAAGGATCTTCTGAACAAATACGTGATTCTATAGCCCATCCATTTAATTTTATCTCATCTTGAGTAAAAGGAAGTTTATGACCAGCAGCAATATTTACCATCTGTTCAACTATATCAATTCCTGTAATTAATTCAGTTACACAATGTTCTACTTGAAGTCTTGTGTTCATTTCAAGGAAGAAGAAGTTTTTATTTTTATCCATGATAAACTCTACTGTACCTGCAGAGGAATAATTTACCTGGCGACAAAGTGAAACAGATTGAGCATACATTTTATTTCTGGTTTCTTCATCAATGAAAGGGCTAGGAGCTTCTTCAATTACTTTTTGGTGATGTCTTTGAATTGAACATTCTCTTTCACCCAAGCAAACAACATTTCCATGATTATCTGCTAGTACCTGGATTTCAATGTGCCGAGGATCTTCAATAAATCTTTCAATAAAGATTCTATTATCACGGAAACTGTTTGCAGCTTCTCTTTTAGCTGAGGTAATTGCATCATTTAGATCTTCGATGTTTCTTACTACACGCATTCCTCTACCACCGCCACCAGCAGTTGCTTTAATAATTATTGGAAAGCCAATTTCACTTGCAATTGATTTTGCATGATCAAGGTCATTAATTTCGCCAAGAAATCCTGGAACTGTGGTTACTCCTGCAGCTTGTGCAAGTTTTTTAGCTTCAATTTTATCACCCATCATTTTGATTGCCCAATCTGATGGCCCTATAAGTTTAATGCCTTCATTATTTAATGCTTTGGCAAAATCAGCATTTTCTGAAAGAAATCCATAACCTGGATGCACAGCTTGCGCTCCAGATGTGATGGCAGCATTAAGAATATTTTGAATAGATAAATAACTTTCAGTTGCAGGTGACGGGCCAATATAAATGGCTTCATCAGCAAATTGTACATGAAGAGAATTAGTATCAGCTTCCGAGTAAACTGCTACAGTTTTTATTCCCAGAGCTTTAAGAGTTTTCATTATTCTTAAAGCAATTTCGCCTCTATTTGCAACTAAGACTTTTTCAAAGACAGGTCTATTCATAAATCTCCTAAACATAATTAAAATAAAGACACATACTAGTTGATTAGTATGTTTATGTCAATAATAGCTGTAAGGCTCAAGGTTTTAAAGGCTTTTACTTAAATATATATTTGCTATTAGTTTTTTGATGTTTTTCAATAAAAAAACTATTGCTTTTAATAATAAATAATATATAAATAACTAGTCGTTTATGACAGTCGGGGCATAGCGCAGCCCGGTAGCGCATCTGGTTTGGGACCAGAGGGTCGGGAGTTCGAATCTCTCTGCCCCGACCATCTAAAAAAATTTCCTCCTTTTCATGATGTTCTTAAAACTTGTATTTTAAGCCTTTTTTGTTATTTTAAGCTTAATATTATTTATGGTTAACATAAATACAAAATTTTGAACTATTTTTTCTAACTGAATATTAATAAATGCGCTAACTTTTTATTAGTTATTTTCCTTTATTTTCCATGAAAATTAATTTATTTGAAGGAGAATAAAATGACCAAAAAAAATAACAAAAATTACCCATTAGAAGCTCAAATTTTCCCCTTTGCTATTCTTGCTCTATTAAGCGCTTATCTTCATTATCATCAAAAATCAGATGAAGAGTATAATGACATTTTAAATTCTCCTCAAAAAACTATTTATCAATGGTCACCAATTATTATAACTGACGTAGTTATTTTTCTAAGCTTTGTTACCGCTCTTATTTTGTATTTTAATCCTGGAAGATCAAATTTTAGGCAAACAAACTTTGATAAGATGATGAGTAATATAAGCATGCTTGTTCCATCACTTATCGCAGGGCTTGCAAAAGGTGGAACTACAATAACCAAAGTTATTATCGGGGATAGAGCTGATGCAATTAATGAAAATGCAATAAAAGCTGTTGCTGTAACAGAGCAGCTTTTTAGACTTGGGGCAATAATAGAAAGAATGCATGAGCATTTCATAGCGCGAGCTGTTGAAAGAGAAGGTAATTTTGAAGTTAGGTATATTAGGCAAATAGCGCAAAGCTTAGATGAGTTTTTTACTAACTCAATTGAATTAGCAGTAGCAGCAACTTATAGAATGGCATTATTAGGATTTTTAGAGAGATATGTGCCAATGGCAACTGATAAAAATAAATTAGAGCTTTTAGCTTTTTTATATCTTCTTGCAGATGCAGCAGAAGGGGCAATTAATTCACAAATTAATAATGTTGCCTTAGCTGTTGAAATAGTTGCCGATAATTATTTCATATCCAAAGTTTTAAAAAATTTTGGTATTGCTGGAAATAGAGCAATTATAGTTAAAGAGCCAGAAGTTATTGCTGCTGTTCGTAAGGTAGTTGATTCTATAGCTGAAGAAGCAGAAAAACTGGCTCAAGAAGCAAGAAGAATTATCCAAGAGACAGAAGAAAAAATAAGATTAGAAATGCAAGAATTAAAAGAAGAGATCAATAAAAAAGCTGAGGAAGCTTTATTTTATCTGTCTAAGCTTGAGGTAGTTCAAAAAAGTCTAGATATGCTTTCTTCTCTAAAACAAAAAGCCGAAGAAAAATTAATGGAAATGGAAAGTTTGGTTGGCGAAAAAGCAAGTGAACTTTATGAAGCAATTAAGCATAGTAAAATGTTACAAGAAACAATAGTGGAATTGAATCAAACAAAAGAAAAAGTGGAAAATGAATTAAAAGAAGCAGCAAAAGAGTTAAAAAGATATGTGAATAAATTTGGACATATGATGGTAGAATTAGAGCATAGTTCAGCTGCTATAATTCAGAAAATTTGGAGAGGCAATAAAGCACGCAAAATTTATAAAGATATGAAGATAAAATCTATAGCGGCAATGATTCAGTCCTTTGAAGAAGTTAGAGAAAAAAGGGAAAAAGAGCAAGCAAAGTTAGAAGATGGAGAAACAAAGAAGAAAGATATTAGTGCGTTACGATCTAGTGTTACAGGTGAGGCTTTATCAATAGTAGTGGAGAAAAATATTAAAGAAAAAAACAAAAATAAAAAAAATTCTTTCTTTAACATATTTTCTCATAATGATGAAGAGGGTGACGAAGGTGAGCATAATGGGTTTCTTGGTAGATTATTTCATTATAAACCTGAAAAAAATAAACCTAAGCAATCTACAATCAACGGAAAAAACACTCAAAAAAATTCTAATAAGGCTAGTGCTCAAGAAGTTAAGAAAGACCATGCAGCTGAAGATGATAGGGTTATATTTTCTAATGAATATGTTAAGGTTGATCAAAAAAATATTTCTTATATAGATTTAAAATTAACGAAAAGAAGCAATCTTCCTATTAAGAAGGATGTTGAAAAGGTAGAAACAGATAGAAATAAAAAGGAAATAGAAACGCAATTAGAGCAAAAAATATCTATTAATTTAGAAAATTTTGTAGCTTTTGAGTTTAAAGATAAAAATAAAACAAGTCATTTCTCAAATTATAATGAATTTAATCAATTAAATAATGACGTTTATTTGGTAGGGATATTTGCTGAAAATAATAAATATATGTTAATATAAAATGAGTATGTTAACTTCTTCTTAACTTTTTCGCTTTAGTATTATTTTCCTAAATAAGGGAGGAGTTTATGGAAGCATATTACGCTGAGCGACTTTTACAAGAGTTGAAAAGCCGTTATGAAGAAGTTAAATATAATATTGGGAAATTAGAATATCTTGATAATATTTTATCATCTTCAGAAGAATTTGATATTTCAAAAAAAGATGGGCTTTTAACAATCCTTATTTCTGATCAAGAAAATTTTAGCGATAATTCAATTGTTAAATATAATAGTTATCAAAAACTAATTGATCTTATTAATGAACAAGATAATTCAAATCAAATTCATTACATTGAAAATTATGCTCATTATGATACGAGTAAAGTAACAGGATTAATAGACTATAGCAAAATTTCATCTATAACAATTGAGCAAGTTTTAGATTATAATCCGGTTTATTATGCAAGTGATGTTGAGGGTAAACTTGAATATAGCCAAGTTGAATATATCTATTCAAGCCAAATTTTAAATTATGATGCAACTATTGCTGCAAGTAAAATTTTAGGAAAATTTGACTCCAATCAAATTAATAAAGTTGAGGTAAGCCAGTTTGTTAATAAATTTACCAGTAATGAAATAAATTATATTTACCTTAATCAAATAAATGACTTAAGCTCAATAATTGAAGCAAGTTTGATTGAAGGGGAATTTCCCTCGTCTATTTTTGATAGTACTGTGTTGCAATCTTATATGGGTAGCGCATCAGATGTACTTGATTTTTCATTTCCTTTTGGAGCTAGAACTGACAGTCCTGGTACTTTATGGGCATGTAATAATATTGGGATTAATGCACAATCTAATAAAAAAATAGCAGGTTCAACTGATCCAAGTGAAATGATGAAAGCGATAAATCTCTGTATTATATTTGCGAATTCTATGGGCACTAAGGATTACTCTATGACATTTAGTAATAACTATTATCATATAACAACTACTACGAGTCTTAATATGGCTCTTAGCAGTGATCTTATTTCTTGTTATAACGTGCCAAAAATTGGAGCAGCAGGGGTGCCATTAGATTTTCTGGCTGATTGTTTGGCTACAATTAGTGGTAATTCACCAGATAACAGTATTTTTGCTAATTATACATAAACTTAGGAGCTTTATATGTCATTTGAAGAAGATAAAATTATAAAAGATTTAAGAAATTTATATAAAGAAGTTAAAATTAAAATTGGAAAAGTAGAAGATATTGAAAATTTTCTTTCTAACTATCCACTTCCATCTGCAAGTGAGCTTGAAGTTATAAAAGATCAACTTAGAGGAGAGCAATCCTTGCATATGGATGAAATTTTTAAATTTAATGACTATCAAGATATTATTGACTTGCTTAATAGAAGTATTTTTGCATCTGTACTAGAAGACATTTTAAATGCAGATATTCCAACTGAAAAAATTGTGGGTCAATTTCCATCTGAGCAAATAAGCGGAATATATACATCTCAAGTTCAAGGTTTAAGTCCTGTAGTTTATGCAAGTGATATTGAAGGAATAATTAGTGCAAATCAAATAGATTCTGTTGAAGCAAGTATTATAGAAAATTTTGATCCAACTATTTCAGCTAGTGAAATTATTGGACAATTGCAAGGCAATAACATTAATCAAATATATGTTAGTAAAGTTAATGATTTAATCAAATCAAGCAAAGTTGAATATGTATATACAAGCCAGGTGGATAATTTGTTTCCAATTCAAGCAAGTGACATTAATGGAAGTTTTAATTCCCAAGAAACCCAAGCTATTTTTGATTCAATGTTTAACCAACATAATTTAAAACTCACATTAGGAGGTGATTTTAATAATTATCAATCTATTACTGGAGAACCTGGTATAATTTTTGCTTGTCATAGCCCAACTCTTCCAAATTGTAAGGAAATTAAAGGTTCTAAAGTTCCATCAGAGATGATACAAGGATTAATCTATTGTTCATTATGGGCAGCTGCAGAGTATACTACATTATACGACAGCGATGGTATTACTTACCTTAGTAGAAATTATTATTATGCGTTGCCACGTAGTCCATCATCTGGTTCAACTGATCCTAATTCCTCAGGATCTACTACTACCATGGGTGATATTTATACTGTAAGTTTACCAGCTAACCCGAACGTTGCTGCACCTTTAGAGTTACGTGGAATGTTATTAAATGGATGTTTTGCAGTTTTAGCGGGCATAGATCCTTGTGATACAATCTTCAATTATCAATGCGCTTAAAAATATAATAAGAGGAGTATGAAAAATGGGTTATGATTTTGCTACAAGAAAAGATCAATTTGAAAGAAGATATAAAGAAGCTGAAAATATTATTGGAACCGACGATGAGTTAAATGAGTTTATTCAAGTAGGAACAAGCCTTGATTTAACTTCAGCTTTAGAATTAAGTTCTTATATCATTGATAATCAGCAGCAAGCTAGTGATGTTTATGTTAAATTTAATGCATATCAAGATATATTAAAAGTGTTGAAATACTATAATACTGAAGAGATGATAGATTATCTTAGATTTGCTCAAATACCTGCAAGCCGGATTGATGGAATTTTGCAGGCAAGCCAAATTGATTATATCAATGTTTCTCAAATAGATAATTTTAATCCAACTATCTATGCTAGCGATATTTTAGGGCAATTTAAAACTGAACAGATAAATAAATTAGATGCAAGCCAAATTATTGATTACAACCCCATTATTTATGTTAGTGACATTGTGGACAAAGTGGATGCAAGCCAAATAAATAATATCTATGCAAGCCAGATAAATGGATTAATTTCAAGTGAGCAAATAGAATATCTGAAAAAAAGTGATGTTATTGATATGGATTCTTACCTTCAAGCTTCAAGAATATCTGGACAATTACAGACATCACAAATTTCAAGCACAATTACTAGTTCAATAAGCGATAATAATTTAGGAGAAATAGATTATAGCTATTTTGTTGTAGGCCAATATGACTTGAATAATCCACCGCATAAAGCCGGGATATATGCGTGCAATACTGGGGAAGATACCTCAGGTATAACAATAGTGCCAATATTTGGTTCTGATGATGGTGTTGAACAGCTTCAAGCGATGGTTAAGTGTAGCTTATGGGCAAATTATCGAAGTAGTTTTAATCCTACTTTATATTATACTTCAAGTAGCGATGTTTCATCGTGCTATTTTAAAACTTTTATATCAAGTGCAGATGCTTTTAATAATTGCCTTGCTATCATTAATGGAGTAAATCCATGTAATACAGAGTTCGCAAACCTTTGCACTTAAAAAATGTAATTTATGTAAAACAAAATTAAACTTAAGTTTACAAATTAGCCCAATCTTCTATACTGTAAAAGAAAATTATAGCAGGCATGATTGATGGAAGAAAAAGTTAATTTTGGTTTTGAGAAAGTTGATGCCAAAGAAAAAACTAATCGAGTTAAAGAGGTTTTTTCTTCGGTCTCTAGTAAATATGACATTATGAATGATGTAATGAGCTTTGGTGTACATCGTTTATGGAAAAAACATTTTGTCAATCAATTAGATCCAGATCAAATTTTGCTTGATGTGGCTTCAGGCACGGGAGATATTGTTAAGCTTTATTACAATAAATGTAAAAATCCTAATATAACCCTTTGCGATATAAACCCTGACATGCTTGAGGTGGGCAGAGCAAAGCTGCTTGATAGCAATATTTTTAAGGGTCTTCAATTTATATGCGCCAATGCAGAAGAACTTCCCTTTGATGACCAGCAATTTGATTATTACACAATAGCTTTTGGTATTAGAAATGTAACTAATGTCAATAAAGCTCTTAAAGAAGCCTATAGGGTGCTAAAGCCGGGTGGAAGATTTTTATGCATGGAATTTGCTAAAGTATCTAATCCAATAATTGAAAAATTCTATGATTGCTTTTCAATGAATCTTATTCCTAAAATGGGAAAAATTATAGCAGGTGATGAAGCCTCTTACCAATATTTGGTTGAAAGTATCAAAGTATTTCCTGGCCAAAAGGATTTTATAGAAATGATTGAGCAGGCAGGCTTTAAGTTATGTAAATATGAGAACCTAACTTTTGGGGTAGCTGCAATTTATTCAGGATATAGAGTTTAATATGGTAGCTATTATCCACTTATTTAGATTAATTTATAGCTTTCTAATTCTTCTTATATTTAGAAAGAATTTAGCTAAAGCATTAGAAATTATGGGCCCAGCTTTTATTAAATTAGGGCAATTTTTATCAACAAGGCCTGATATTATTGGCGTTAAATTAGCTGAGTCTTTATCTTATTTAAGAGATAAGTTGCCATATTTTTCATATGATGAGGTGGTAAAAATAATTGAAAAGGAGTTTGGTAAAGGGCTGAATGAGATTTTTAGTTTTATTGAAGAAATACCAGTTGCTTCAGCATCAATAGCCCAAGTTCATAGAGCTATAACTATTGATGGAGAAGAAGTTGCGGTTAAAATTAGAAGACCAGGAATTAAAAAGCTTCTCTTAAAAGATGTGCATTTCTTCTATTCAATTGCTAAATTTGTGGAACTATTTTTACCCAAATATAAAAGATTAAAATTAAAAGAGTTAGTTTCTACCTTAGAAAAAAGTTTTTATTATGAGCTAGATTTAAGATTAGAAGCTGCTGCAGCTGATAAAATAAGAGCAAATAATCAACTTGATTCAGTGATAATCCCTAAAATATATTGGTTAATCACTTCTGAGCGAGTGCTAACTATGCAATGGGTGGAAGGATTTTCAGTTTCTGATTTAGCTAATATAGAAAAAAATTCTATAAATATTATAGGGTTGGCTAAAAATTTTGCTATCGCCTTTTTAACTCAAGCTTTTGATGATGGATATTTTCATGCTGATCTTCATCAGGGCAATATAATGGTAACTCATGAGGGAAAAATTGTGTTTGTTGATTTTGGCATAGTTGGAAGCTTAGACCAAAAAAATAGGGTCTATGTGGCAAGAATTCTTCATGGCTTTGTAAAAAGAAACTATTCATTAGTGGCTAAGCTTCACCAAGAAGCTGGTTATATTCCTGAGGATGTTGATATAACGTTATTTGAGCAAAATTTAAGAGCAATTGGTGAGCAGATTATGAATCTTCCGCCTGAGAAGATTTCAATGGCTAAGTTACTAGGTTATTTGCTAAAAATAACAGAAGAATTTAATATGGAAGCTCAACCACAGCTACTTTTACTACAAAAAACCATGGTTATGGTTGAAGGAATCGGTAAAATGCTTGCTCCAAGCAATAATTTATGGGTGTTAGCTGAAGATTGGATTAATAGTTGGGCTAAAAGAAATTTATCTTATGAAGTTAAAGTTGCTAAACTTATAAAGAAAACAATTTTTAACTTGTTAAAATAAAATAACTTAAATTTACTTCTATTAAGCTTTAAGCTTTTATCCTGCCATTCTTCCAAGAGGTTTTCCTCCTAAAATATGAAGATGCATGTGAGAAACTGTTTGCATAGCATTTTTACCAATATTACACACAATTCTATACCCAGCTTCATCTAGCTTTAAATCAAAGCATATTTTTTGAACAACTCGATAAAAATGAGAAACTTCTTCAGGCGTTCCTTTATCTATAAAGTCATGAAAAGAAATATACTCACCCTTAGGGATTACCAAAATATGGGTAGGTGCTGCTGGAGAAATATCTTTAATGGCTAAAACAAAATTATCTTCATAGACTTTTTCTGCAGGAATTTCACCTCTAATTATTTTGGCAAAAACATTATTTTTATTGTATTTCATGTTCACACCCTCCTTGATAAAATTTTAGTTTTGCTTCATCATCATTTCTGGCTGCAATTAATGAAACTAATTTAAAATTTTGGGTTCTAAGATAAGAAATTTGCCAGTCTTTAGCATAAGCTCCAATAAAAAGAGAAACTATTAACTGTAATGATAATATAGCAGGTTGGCTTATTATGTTTTTTTGTTTAAGAATAAAAAGAAATATTATTGATAAAGTAATGAAAAATGCATGCTTCCATAATTTTTGATAGATAATCCATAAAAGGCCTAAAGTAAAAGCCAAAAAACTAAACTCATCTTTTATAAAGACTGTATGTTCATTATCATCTTGTAGAACATGGTATATTTTCATTATAGTATATAATATTTTCTTTAAAAGGTTGCATATTTCTAAAAAATGTGCAATAGTTTTTTTTATTGCTTGCTTTGCGCTCATACTGTTGATAATATTTAACAGGATCTTGTATTATGAGAATCATGAAATACAAAAATTTTTATCAAGCCAAATCTAATATATTTACAGTTTATGTTTTAAGTTTTTTCTTATTCATCGTTTTATTTTTATTAGGTTTTAGGATTTGGCAGAAAATCACACCAGTTTCGATGGAAGTTCCTCAAGAGGTTCAGGGGGCAAGTATAGCCTCAAGGTCACGATCTAATTCTGAAGAACAATTATTAGAAGTTGATAGCATGGTTCCTGAATTTGTTATAAATGAAGGTGATACTTTGGCTTCAATTCTTGATGAAGCAGGAATAAATAGTAGTGAAGCAAATTCCATTGTTAATGCATTTTCTAAAAGATTTAATCCAAGAAAGTTAAAAATTGGTACTGCTGTTGAACTAGCTCTTGAAAATGACCAATCTGGCAATAAAATTCTTAAAAATATGTTGGTTACTTTAAGTACTACAAAAAAAATTGAGGTTATAAGAAGCATTGATGGAGCTTTTAAAGCTACTGAAGTTCTTGTTCCTTTAATTAGAAAAGTTGAAAAACGAATTGGATTTATTAAAAATAGTTTTACAAGTGCAGCTGTTGAATTATCTATTCCTGCAACTGCAATAATGGGAATGATAAGAGCATTCAGCTATGATGTTGATTTCCAGCGTGATATTAAGAGAGGTGATAAGCTTGAAGTTGTTATGGACAAATTTTACACTGAATCGGGTAAATTATCTCATTCAGGCGATGTGCTATATGCAAGTATAGCTATTTCAGGTAAAAAAGTTTCGATTTACCGCTTTAACAATAAAGATGGAAGCTTTTCTTACTATAATGAGAAAGGTGAAAACATTAAAAAGGAATTCTTACGTACGCCAATTAACGCAGCAAGGATAACATCAAAATTTGGAATGCGCCACCATCCTGTTTTAGGATATTCTAAAATGCATAGAGGAATTGATTTTGCTGCTCCTAAAGGAACTCCAATTTTAGCAGCTGGTAGTGGTGTGGTTGAAGTTGTGAATAATAATTATGGTAATTATGGTAAATATGTAAGAATTAAGCATAATTCTACTTATTCAACAGTTTATGCTCATGCTAGTAGATTTGCAAATGGTATTAAGCCGGGAATGAAAGTTACTCAAGGGCAAGTAATTGCTTATGTTGGATCTACAGGAATGTCAACAGGGCCTCATTTACATTATGAATTAGTTGAATCAGGAAAGCAAATTAATCCACTGAAATTTAAATTTGCTTCAAGTAGCCAAAGATTAACCGGCAGAGATTTTGATAAATTTAAAGAAGAGAAGAAGAAAATAGAAAAAATTCTTAAATCTTAGTGAATTTTACTAATAGTCTATTATCCCACACTTAGTTATCATTTAAGGATCCAGAAAACTATATAAGCAGCTTGGGGTTTTAAATTTTCCATGAATTTTTCGTTACACTTAATAATGAATGAATTGAACCCCCATCCACCGCTGCTATCCTGAAAGGATTCAGGAACATTTTGTTTAAAGATTTTCTAATAATTCTTAGAACTACACGTGGCTTAAACAACTAATCTCTAATATAATCTTGAAATCTAATTAGCTCAGCTTTAGAAGTGGGAGTGATAATGTAATTCTTATTATTTTGAGTTATAAGCTCTATTAACTTAAGATGTTTATTTATTTTTATAGTGGTTTGATCTTTGATATAAGTGCAAATATTAGAATTACAATTTATATTTTCTAAATTTGATTGAGATAACTTAACTGATTTAGTGATCCCTATCTGGTTCATAACTAGTTGTTTTTTAAAGCTGCTTAACTGCTTACCTAAAAAAATAATTTGATCGTTTTTTCTATCAATAATTCCAACTATATTTTTTTCCCAATCTATAAAAAGATCAGGTGTTTTTTGATTTATATATAATATTACAGATACTAAAATAAATAAAATGCCTGTAAGCCTTAATTTAGTTCGCATCACACATAGTAAAAGAAACCCGGTAACCATTAGCAATAAATTGCAATCTGATATTTTCATCATCGCTTTTACAGAGTAAGGAAGATTAGCAACAAAATTAGAAATCTTTATTACTAAATCAATTCCATATTTCATAATTTTTAAAGAGATTGTTTCTAGATGGAGTGGATATAATAAAAATGATGCTACAACGCATGGCATTAACCAAAAACTAGTGATTGGAACTGCAAGCAAATTAGCTAATATACTATAATTAGATGACAACCCAAAATGATAAAGAGCAAATGGTAAAGTTGAAAGACCTGCAACTAAAGATGCTATCATTATTGATGAAACATAATAAAAAATTTTTAATAATATTGTTGATTCAGGAGGTGTAAATTTAAATTTTTCAAAACATGCTATTAAACCTAATACTGCAGAAAAGGACATTTGAAAACTAGGATGAAATAAATTCTCTGGAGTTATTAACAAAATTATTGTTGCTGCAAATGCAATAGCTCTAAGCGGATTTGCAACCTGATCAAATAAAATTGCAGAAATTATAAGAGAAGTCATTATAAATGACCTCACTGCCGCTACCTCCATGCCAGAAATAAGTAAATAAAATAGGCTTCCTAACAAGGCAACAAATGCAGCGTATTTTTTTACATGTATTCTTAAAGCTATAGAGGGAAATAAATTAATTAAAAACCTACTACTATAAAAGAAGATTGCCATAACCAAGCTTAAATGCATTCCTGAAACTGATAATATATGAGCGAGTCCTGTTTTTCTTAAGTTTTTTAAAACCTCTTTGTCAATATTACTATACTCGTTTAACATTAGAGCTGTTGTAATTGATCCATAATAAATTCCAATTGCGTTATTAACTCTTAGCTGAATAGCATTTCTGAGGTTATTGATTTTGCTTTTTAAGGATTTATTATCTTTAGAAATTATTTTTAAATCAGTTACTCCGTATCCTACTGCACCAATTTGCTTGAAATAAGCGTCTCTTGAGAAATCATAGCTATCATTAATATAAGGCTTCATAGGAGGGCTTAATATTGCACCTAACTTGACAATATCACCAATTTTCACATTATTGATATTAGTTTTAATTGTAAGCCTGATTTTGCTAGGATTTTTTTCTGCTTCAAGGTTATTTAGCTTATGGGGCAAAATTATAATTCTATAACCATTTTCTAATGGTGTTAATAATTCAATTTTTCCAGTAAGAGAAAAATATTTATTCTTTTCCTCTAAAATAGGCGCTGAGACATAGTTATATCTTAGTTGATAAGTAATAATACCTACAATTATTAATATTAGGCCTAAACTAATGAGGTTTCTAGAAGTAATAAGAAGGAGACAAATTGAAATAACTAATGTAAATATTGAAAATTGAAATTTGCTAGAAACTAAAATTCCAATTGATAAGAAAACTGGGATCCAACAAGGAAAGTTAAATTTTTCTTCTTTATAAGCTTCAAGATTTAACAACACAGTTTTTTATAAAGATGGTGGGCCCGGTAGGACTTGAACCTACGACTCCGCCGTTATGAGCGGCGTGTTCTAACCAACTGAACTACAAGCCCAAATTGCCTAATATTTATATCCATCTAATTTTAAATTGTCCAGCAAAAAATATATTTTATTTTAAATTTTTTCATTACTGGTTGCCAAAAGAGATTGGAAAATTTATTATTTACTTTTTTAAATGATGTAAAGAGCTTTAGCATGGACAATAAATTATATAGAAAAATGGCAAATGCCATAAGATTCCTTTCAATCGATGCAGTAGAAAAGGCTAATTCTGGACATCCAGGAATGCCCATGGGAATGGCAGACGTGGTTACCATGTTATTTGCAGAATTTATGAATTTTGATCCTAAAAATCCAAGCTGGGCTAATAGGGATAGATTTATTCTTTCTGCTGGCCATGGCTCTATGCTATTATATTCTTTGCTTTATTTAACAGGATATGAAGATATTTCTCTTGATGACATTAAGAATTTTAGACAATTAAATAGCAAAACAGCAGGACACCCTGAAAGACAGTTTTTAAAAGGAGTTGAAACAACTACTGGACCATTAGGGCAGGGGCTTGCTAATGCAGTGGGAGTGGCATTAGCAGAAAGAATGGAAGCTACTGAAAATTCAGGGATAAATTATTTCACCTATGTTGTTGCTGGAGATGGTTGCTTAATGGAAGGAATTTCTCAAGAAGCTATCTCTTTAGCTGGACATTTAAAGCTCAATAAACTAATAGTGCTTTTTGATGATAATAAAATTTCAATTGACGGGCCAACGAGCTTAACCACTTCGGATAATACTTTAGCTAGATTTGAAGCTTGTGGATTTGGTGTTCAACAAATTGATGGACATGATTTCGGGCAAATTAGAGCAGCACTTTTTAAAGCAAGAAGATCTGATAAACCAAGTTTAATTGCATGCCGTACAACCATAGGATATGGTTCACCTAACAAAGGTGGAACTGAGCATTGCCATGGTGCAGCCCTTGGAGCAAGTGAAGTTGAAGAGGTAAGAAAAAAATTAGATTGGCCTTATAAGGCTTTTGATATTCCAGAGGAATTATTAAATAAATGGAGAAAACTTGGAAAAAAATCTTATGATATAAGTTTAAAAGCTAAAATAGAACCAGAATGGAAAAACCAAATAACTTCTATTAAAGAAAATTTTTTAGGAAAATCTATGGCTACAAGAAAAGCTTCAGGTTTAGTTTTAGAAGATTTAGCAAAATTCATACCAGGTTTGGTAGGTGGTTCAGCTGATTTAAGTGCTTCAAATAATACCAAGCCAAGTTATTTTAACCCTATAACTCCAGGAAATTATAAGGGAAGATATGTTTATTATGGCGTGAGAGAACATGCAATGGCTGCAATTATGAATGGATTGGCTTTAAGTGGAAGTTTTATTCCTTATGGAGGAACATTTCTAGTTTTCTCAGATTATTGTAGACCTGCTATTAGATTAAGCGCATTGATGGATTTACAAGTTTTATATGTTATGACTCATGATTCAATAGGCTTAGGAGAAGATGGTCCTACCCATCAACCAGTGGAGCATCTTGCCTCCCTTAGGGCTATACCTAACTTATATGTATTTAGGCCTGCTTGTGCGGTTGAAGTGGTAGAATGCTATGAAGTTGCTTTAGAGTTAAAATATTCACCAAGCTTGTTTTCGTTAACTAGGCAAGATGTACCAGCTTTACGCGATAAAATAGATGAAAATTTATCTAAAAAAGGTGCTTATATTATTTCTGAAGCTAATCATGAATTGGATATCACAATTTTTGCTACAGGATCAGAAGTTTCTATAGCACTTAAAGCAAAAAAGATGTTAGAAGATGAAAATATCGGTGCCAGAGTTATTTCAGTGCCTTGTTTTGAAATTTTTGAACAACAGCCTAAAGAATATAAAGCTATGCTTGTTTCAAATTCATCAATAAAAGTCGCAATTGAAGCAGGTATTAAAATGGGATGGGAGAAGTTTATAGGTGATGAAGGTATATTTATTGGTATGAATTCTTTTGGAGCTTCAGCAAAGCAGGAAGATTTATATAATATGTTTGGCATTACAGCTGAGCAAATCGTTTTTAAAGCTAAAGAAAAGTTAGCATTTAAAGGTTAAGAATATTGATAATTTTTTCTGGATCCATACAGGATAACGGTGTTTGATGGCCTTGGATTACTCTAGGTTAATTGGTTTTGTGTAATGGTTTTGAGCCGTAATCCTGAGTGTGACGAAGAATCCAGCATAACTTTTAAACTTGTAAGTTGTTTATATATTCCTGGATCCATACAGGATGACGGTGTTGGATGGCCTTGGATGACTCTAGGTTAATTGGTTTTAGGTAATGGTTTGGATTCGTCATTCTGAGTGTGACGAAGAATCCAGGAAAAATTTAAACACCCAAAGCTGCTATATTCCTGGATCTATTTTATTAAACAGTAATGTTAAACTTTTGGTCCAACGATCATCAAAAGTTGGTTTCCTTCCATTTTTGGATCCAGCTCTATTTTACTGCCTTCACATAACATTGCTTTTATTTTTTCAAAAACAGCCGTACCAATCTCTTGGTGAGTTATTTCACGACCTTTATATTTCAAAGAAATTTTTACTTTATCTCCATCTTCAATAAAGCTATTTATACTTTTTACTTTGATTCCAAGATCATGGTCGCTTATGGTAGGCCTTAATTTTATTTCTTTAGTTGTAATTGTTTTTTGTTTTTTACGAGAATCATGAAGTTTTTTCTTTTCCTGGTACTTATATTTTCCAAAGTCCATAATCTTGCAGACTGGTGGTTCAGCATGTGGAGATATCTCAACTAAATCTAACCCCAATCTTTGTGCATGATCTAAAGCTTTTTCTAAAGTTACAACACCAAGCATTTCACCGTTTTCGTCGACTAATCGAACCGAACTAGCAGTAATTTCCAAATTTGCATTCGGGAAATTATTAGATTTTTTTTTCATTTACCCTCTTTTATAAAATTTATAATAAACTAAAAATTAGTCTTTTTAGCTTCTACATCTTTAAGCATAGCTAAAGCTTGATCAAATTGCAATATCTGTTGAGCTTCAGATCCTAATTTACGTATAGAAACAGTGTTATTTTGCATCTCATTTTTGCCAACAACCATAAGAACTGGAATTTTTGCTAAAGAATGTTGACGTATTTTATAGTTTATTTTGTCATTATTTATATCAACAATAGCTCTTATGCCTTGAGTTTTCATTTCTTGAGCTATTTTTTCAGCATATGAATCAGCATCACTTGTGATAGTTACAACAGCAACTTGAATAGGGGCAAGCCATAAAGGAAATTTACCCGCATGTTCTTCAATGAGAATGCCAATAAATCTTTCTAAAGAGCCTAAAATTGCCCTATGAATCATTACAGGTCTTTGTTTTGATCCATCACTTGCAATGTAATTTGCGTTAAGTCTTTCTGGTAAAATAAAATCAAGTTGAAGAGTGCCACACTGCCATTCTCTTCCTATAGCATCTTTCAAAACAAACTCTAACTTAGGTCCATAAAATGCTCCTTCACCAGGATTAAGAGTATAAGGTATTCCTGCAGCATCAATGGCGTTTTTAAGAGATTTCTCAGCGTCACCCCAAACTTCAACACTTCCAGCAAATTTTTCAGGTCTTGTAGAAAATTTTACTTCAATTTCATTAAAGCCGAAATCTTGATAAACTTCCTTTAGTAATTTTATAAAATTTATAGTTTCATTATTTATTTGATCATGAGTGCAAAAAATATGAGCGTCATCTTGGGCGAAACCTCTAACTCTCATTATTCCATGCATTGAACCTGAGCTTTCATTACGATGACAGCATCCAAATTCAGCCATACGAAGAGGAAGGTCTCTATAACTATGAATTTCTTGGTTAAATATTTGAATGTGAAGAGGGCAGTTCATTGGTTTTAATGCTAAGAATTTTTCTTCATCTTCTACCACAAACATATTTTCACGGAATTTTTCCCAATGGCCAGATGCTTCCCACAAGCTTCTATCAGCTAAAATTGGAGTTTTAACTTCAATATATCCATTTTGACGAATTTTATCTCTTATATAATTTTCAACAATTCTATATAAAGTCCAGCCCTTATCATGCCAAAATACTTGTCCCACTGCTTCGTCTTGCATGTGAAAAAGCCCAAGCTCTTTACCAAGCTTACGGTGATCTCTTTTTTCTGCTTCTTCTAACCTAATTAAATAAGCTTGTAACTGTTTTTCATCTGCCCAGGCTGTTCCATATATTCTTTGCAACATTTCATTTTTACTATCACCTCTCCAATAGGCACCAGCTAACTTCATGAGCTTAAATGCTTTTTTAAAACCTGTGGAAGGGGCATGAGGTCCACGACAAAGATCAATAAAATCACCCTGACGATATAGACTTATTTTTTCTCCTTGAGGGATTGATTCAATGATTTCGGCTTTATAAAACTCACCAATTGATTTAAAAAACTCAATTGCTTTATCTCTATCCCAAATTTCTCTAGTTATTGGCTGGTTGCGTTTAACAATGTCACGCATTCTTTCTTCAATAACAATTAAATCATCAGGTGTGAATCTTTCCTTTCTTGCAATATCATAATAAAAACCATCTTCAATTGCAGGGCCAATGGTGATTTGAGCATCAGGATATAATTCTTTTACCGCTTGAGCAAAAATATGGGCACTATCATGACGAATTATTTCTAATCCTTCTTTTGAATTAGGAGTGATGATTTCAACTTTAGCATCGAGAGAGATTTTTTCAGATAAATCTTTCTCAATTCCATCAACTTTCATAGCAATAGCAACTTTGGCTAAGCTTATTGAGATATTTTGAGCTAAAATAAAACCATCAATTTCTCTATCAAATTTTCTGATTGAACCATCTGCTAAAGTAATTTCTACCATATATTTTTCCTTAAAAATTCAAAAAAAGGATAGTAGCAAAATTTTTTTTAAAAGGCTAGGGGGAAAAATCTTATTGATTAGTTAATCTTACCTGATTTTAAGATAATAAGGGGTTGTCAAATATAGAACATATTCCTAACGCTTCACTATCAAATGAATCATTAGTGTTAATAATATTGATTGGTTCTTCAATTGGATCTAACTGATTGATAAAAATCTTATTTTCTTCTATATGAATTTCTTGATGAAAAAAACCATTAAAATTATGGTGTTTAGCCTTATGGTCTATAATAAGTAATGTTGCGTTTGATAAATATTTATTTATAGAATTTAAAAATATAACTACTGATTTTTCATCCATTCTTGCAAGGCTTTCATCTATAATTACAATGCTTGGTTGATGAATAATAGCTTTAATTAATAAAATTTTTTGTTTCTGTCCACCGCTTAATTTAAAGCTACTTGAATCTAATTTATTTATTAAGCTTCCAGTATTACTTAAATTATTTTGAACAAAGCTATCAATTTTTAGCTCTTTAAATAATTTAACAGCTTTAGATTTCAAATCATCTAAGCGATCAGGATTAAGATCATGAATATTTTTGGGATAATAGATTAATTCTATAAGTGTTGCCTCTGGAGGTATATAGATATCTTGATCAATAAAAATAATCTCACCTTCAGGCAAATAGATTTCGCCAAAACTGCTCACCACTCCTTGTAGGCCTACTTTAAGGTCAATCATTAAGCTAGATTTTCCACAGCCTGAAGCTCCTGTAATTGCATATTTCTTACCTGTTTCAAATTCTAAATAATCAATATGAAATAATTCATTTGCCTCAAGGTATAAACTATAATTCTTAATTAATATATTGTTATTGGTGCTTTGAAATTTTAAAGCATTTAAATGAGGGATATTAAGATAATAAAAAAATTTTTCTACTCTTCTTAGCACTTGCAAATTATTATGATCATTGATTTTGCGATAACTATTTTTTAAAATTTGCTCCAATATATTAGAGTTAGCTTCAATTATTCGCAAAAGCTGATTACGTGGTGGTTTTATCTCTAAAAGAAAAATGGTATCAAATATATCTTTAGCAAAATTATTGATAATGTTAACAAGATTTTCTAACTGATCAAGTTTATATAAAGAATGTTCAAGTTTAGCTATTTTAAGCTTAAGAAAACTTAATTTATCTATCATAAATTCTGTGCCATCACTTTGAAATATTCTATCTGAATTAGAGATGATATTATGAATATAAATCCCAATTTTAGATATTAAAGGATGTATAACGCTTGAAATATCTTGTTTTTTTGAGGAATAAAATACTAAATATAATTCTTTAGTTAATATTGTTATCAACATGCTTGGCAGGATAGAATTATTAGTATATCTGCAAATGTAAAATAAATTTAAGAAAAGAGAGAAAATAGAAGTTACTTCTTCTAATAATATTTGGCTGTTTTTAAAAAGAAAGATAAGATCTGAGACAAAATTTTCAACAATATATTTTCCTTCCTTATGATTTGCTACTATAATTTTTCCACCAGCTCCATTTTCAAGAAGTATAGCTGTTCCTTTTAAAATTATATTTTGATTTAGTTTTGAGGAATAATAATTAGAAGCAAAATCAAGACCTAGATCTATTATTTTTCCAAACATTATGATGAATAAAATATTTAGTGCTTTAAATACTTTTTGATTTAAAGAAAATTTTTCGTTAGTTAAGGACTCTATTTTATATTGATTATAGATATTTATAATAGCAGGAATTTTTGTGTAAGACCCTAAGCTATTTGCAAATAAAAACTTAAAAAACTCTCTTGTCATTTTTAATGACATTATAAAAATCAAATTGTTTAAAAATTTATTATTAAAACTATCAAATAGTGAAATAGGGTTTAGGTATGAAATTGATAATATGTTATTAGTGTTATTTAATATATTATTGAGAATAATAGTAGATTTAATCGGCAATTCTATTTTCTGAGCAATGTTGATAAAATCATGTGTGAAGTATGCAAAAAATGACGAAATTGGTATGGATGCTAAATAAATAAAATCAGAAAAATAATCATTTTTTTTACTTAGCCGAGAAAGAAGTGGTTCTATAACAATAAAATTATAAAAACTAAATGAACCAAAGTAGTGCTTGGTTGTGTAATTTTTAGCAATTAAATATTCATCAACTGCGCATGCAGAGCCACCTAAAACGGCGCTAATAATTCCACTCTTGATAAAGCCTGCCCCAGAGCATAATAAAATATTAGAAGTAGTACTTGCTAGCTTAATTCCTAACTTATCATTATCCATTATTACATTTAATTTTAAAAAATATTTGCAGGAGTTTATTTTAAATTAGCTTGATGTCAAGCTGAACTCTTGGATTATCTAATGAGTTTAATATTATAGATTGTTAAGAAAAAGGCTTGGTAGTTATTGTTGTTACCAAGCCCTTAATTAAATTAAAGAGGGATAGTTAAGAAGATAATTTTATTTAAACGATAAAGCTGGATCATTACAGATTTACGTTTTTTTGCTTTAGCATCTTTAACTATTGCAATTGCTTCCTCGGGATTAGAAATGTTTTGTTGGTTAATAGCACTAATTATATCGCCTTTCTTAATTCCTAACTTGCCAGCAACGCTTTTACGCTCAACATGAGTTACAATAATACCAGGAACATTGCCTGAAAGGTGATATCTATTTTTAATTTCATCATTGATAGCTGAAAGATTCATTCCAAATAATTCAGTTTTTGAATCTTTCACACTTGCTATTTCAAGCTTACCATTTGATTCACCAACTGTGATTGTTATATTTTTAGTTTTTCCTTTGCTCATTAACTCAACAGGAACTTTTTTACCTACAGGTGTTTCTGCAACTATTCTAGGTAATCTTCTATTTGAGGTGATTTCTTTACCATCAAATTTTAAGATAATATCACCCACCGCTATTCCTGCTTTTTCTGCTGGGCTTCCTGGTGTTACGCTAGAAACAAGTGCTCCAACCCCATCAGCAAGTCCAAGACCTTCAGCTATGTCTTCAGTTGATTGAATTGCAACACCAAGCCATCCATGATGAACTTTACCTGTTTTCATTAGTTGATCAATAATAGGTTTTACAACAGAAGAAGGAACAGCAAACCCAACACCAACACTTCCTCCAGTTGGTGAATAAATAGCAAAGTTAATACCAATAACTTCACCTTTTATATTAAACATCGGTCCACCTGAATTTCCTCTGTTAATAGAAGCATCAGTTTGAATGAAATTATCAATAATATTTCCTGAATGAGTGTTAATATCTCTTGCTTGTGCAGAGATTATTCCAGATGTTACAGTACTTCCAAGACCAAATGGATTTCCAATTGCAATAACAATGTCACCAACTCTACTTTCTTCAGAATTTCCAAATTTTACATAATTCAAAGGGGTTTTTGATTCAACTTTAAGAAGAGCTAAATCAGTTCTACTATCAGAACCTATAAGCTTTGCTTCTAATTTTTGATCATTGCTTAGTTTGACAGTTATTTTGTCACAATTTTCTACTACATGATGGTTAGTTACAATATAACCGTCAGCAGAGATAATGAAACCAGAACCTGCAGCAGCTTGTCTTCTAGAGCGGTTTTCACTACCTTCATCATCATCCATTCCTGGCAGTTGACCAAAATATTCAAAAAATCTTCTAAAATCTTCAAAACCTTCCGGAAATTGTGGATCACCTTTAGGAGCTGTTTCTTTTTGCTCAGCTGTGATATTTACTACAGCTGGTATGAGCGGTGCAACTATATCTGCGTAGCTTGTTAAGGAAGTTTGTCCAGCTAAAGTTGATTGATTGAGAGTTAAAAATAATAATATTGTCAGTAGTTTTTTTATCATATTAGTTACCATTCAAAAATTTAAAAAATTTATTGTCAGGCGATAATACAATTCTTGTATCATCTTTGCTTATAGTTGTTTTATAAACTTGCATGCTTTTATAAAATTCAAAAAAATCTGGATCTTTAGAGTAAGCATCAGCATAAATTTTTGAAGCTTCTGCATCACCTTCACCCCGATTGGTTTGAGCTAAATTTTGTGCTTCAGCAAGAATAACCTTTTGATCTCTTTCTGCATTAGCTTTTATTCTTTGAGCTTCTTCTGCTCCTTCAGCTCTTGATTCACGAGCTTGTTTTTCATAATATGCTTGAAGCCTTTCATTAATAGCTTGGCTATTTGCTTTAGGAAGATCTGCTCTTAAAATTCTTACATCAACAATTTTAATGCCAAATCTTTCAGCTTCTTTTGAGAAATCTTGCTGAATTTCTTTCATTATTTTAACTCTTTGATCAGATAATAAAGCTGAAAGAGGATACATACCAACAATTTGTCTCATTGATGATTCTAACACCGCATTTAATTTTGATTTTGCACCTGATTCATTTTGAACGGCTTTATAAAATTCCAATGGATCTTCAATTTTATATTTTGAAAAAGCACTAACAATAAGCCTTTTTTGATCAGAGGCTACAACTTCTTTTTCATCAGCAATAAAATTTAAAAGTCTTAGATCAAAAAAATCAACACTTTGGATAAAGGGAAGCTTAAAAGAAAGACCAGGTTCTTTTTCTACTTTAACTACTTCACCAAATTGGAACACTAATGCTTGTTGTCTTTGATGAACAATAAAAAATGAATTAAATATTATAAATATTGTTAATAAACATCCAGCTAATAAATAAGGTAATCTTGCTTGCATCTTTTTACTGACCTCTTTCTAATTTATTTAATGGTAAATAAGGTACCACACCATTGCTTTTAGAACTATCAAGGATAATCTTATCCATACCCTGAAGAATGTTTTCCATAGTTTCTAGGTATATTCTCTTCTTGGTTATATCTTTAGAGATTTTATATTCATTATAAACTAGGTTAAATCTTGCAGCATTACCTTTTGCAATTTCAACCACTTCTTTTTTATAAGCTTCGCTTTCAGAAATGATTTGAGCTGCTTCACCTCTTGCTTTAGGAATTATTTCATTATGAAATGCCCAAGCACGGTTAATTTCTCTTTCTTTATCAGTTTTAGCTGTTTGAACATCTCTAAAAGCATCAATAACTTCAACTGGTGGATCAGCCCTTAATAGCTTTAAGGTGGTTATTTCTACTCCTGAATTATAAGAATCAAGGATTTTTTGAAGCAAAGTTTTTGCTTCTTGTTCAATGCTTGATCTCCCTTCAGCAATTGCATTATCCAAAGGAGTGTTACCTATAACTTCACGCATTGCACTTTCTGAAACGCTTCTTACTGTTTCTCTAGTATTTAAGATATTAAATACATAATCTTTTAAGTTTGCAATTTTCCACTGTACGATAAAATTTATATCAACAATATTTTCATCTCCTGTTAAAATTAAGCTTTCTTGCATAACATTTCTAGTAGATGGAGTTCCTTCAACTGAATATTCTCTTGCTCCTGGAACACTTCTAAAACCAATTTCTTCTTTTCTTAAGGTTTCAACTTTCTCAATTATAATATGTTCAATTGGTTCTGGAAGATGGTAGTTAAGACCGGTGCTTGCAGTGCGATCATATTTTCCAAATCTGATTACCAGTGCTTGTTCCCCTTCATCTACAATATAAAAGCCTGTTGATAGCCATAATATAAATAAAGCAGCAGCAATTAGATAAAATATTTTGAATCTTCCACCTGGTTGGTGAGACTCTTTTTTTATTTTATGATAGGCATCATTGAAAGAGCTTTGGCTCTTTTTAATTAATTCATCAAAAACAGGAGAATTCCCAGGTTTATCTTGGTTTGAAGAATCATCATCCCAAGGAGATTTTTTTTGATTATTTCCATTGCCGAATATCATAATTTTACCTATATTTTAAAATATGTTTTTAATATAATATCACATTAACTAAATTTCAATCATATGTCTAATTATAATCAGAAGTTTGATCAAATTAAAAATCTATTATCACCAATTGCATTTAACAATCAATCATTGAATTTTTATTTGAAAGATATAGTGGAATTAGAAGAAACTTTAAGTTTAGTTTTTTCTATACCATCAGGCATTTCATTTAGAGAAGAAGATATTTTGAGAGAGTTAAAGAGAGTAATAAATGATGATATTTTACAAGGGAAAGAGTTAAGAACTATATTTACCTCTGAAAATAAGAACGAAAAAATTAAACATAAATTTTCTAACATTAAAAAAATAATTTTGCTTGCCTCAGCAAAAGGAGGAGTAGGAAAATCTACCACTGCTGTTAATTTAGCTTTAGCTTTAGCAAAATTAGGGCATAAAGTTGGGTTGCTTGATGCTGATATATATGGGCCTACTGTGCCAAAGCTCTTAAATATAAATCAAAAGCCTGAAGTTTCTGAGCAAAAAATGCTCCCAATTTTTAAAGATGGTATTTATTCAATTTCAATAGGCAATATTGTGGCAGAGGAAAAAGCAGCAATTTGGAGAGGGCCAATGATTACCAAAGCCCTTTATCAGCTTTTTTTGGGAGTGAAATGGCCTGAGTTAGATTATTTAATTGTTGATATGCCTCCTGGTACTGGAGATATATATTTAAGTTTAGCTGAAAATTTTATGATTGATGGAGTGATATTAGTAACTACCCCTCAAATTTTAGCAGTTGATATATTAAAAAAATCCATAAATTTTTTTAATATCACTAATATTACGATAAGGGGAATTATAGAAAATATGAGCTATTTGGTTGATGATAGAGGAAGAAAATTATTCCCTTTTGGCAAGAATGAAAAATTAGATGAACTTGGATATAAAATATTAGGCCAAGTTCCAATTACGACTCAAATAAATTATAATGAATCTATTGAAAATTTTGATAAGATTTATTTAAATATAGCTAAGGTGTTATAAAAGAGAGTTAGTGCCTGATTTTTATCACCCAGGCACTATTAGCTTAAATTGCTTTACATTCGTTATGGCAAAGAAGGCCGGTTAAATTACAAGTGTAATCCTCAATAGATTTTACTATTTGAGCATCTGAGAAAAATAAGTTGGCTATATCTGTACTTATAGATGCTATGATAGTAGTAGGGGAATAAAATAAGTAATTCTTAGCTTCCATTAAGCCTAGTTTTGCTTGTTCTAAGCTGTATTGATAATCTTCTAAAGAGCCAAATGCTTCTTTTAATGGGTAAAAATTTGGATGACCTGCTTCTGCTGCCTTTTTTATCCCTTCTTGAAAACTAGCTTCAAATATTTCCTCTGCGCTAGCTTTTTCTTTGGCATAATTACTTGTTATGTGAGAAAATTTTACAATTTTTTCACTAGATTCTTGAAAATTTTTAGAATAATATTGTTTGTTATAGAAGTAATGTAATGCTGTGGCAGCAGCCAAAGTAAAGGCGCTGCTTGCAATAAAATATGTATGTTCAACATTTAACTTACTATCGGATTTAAGTTTTTGTTTTCTTGTAAAGACATTATTATAATCCTAATTTTTGATTCAAAATAATATAATTAATAAATTTAACTATCAATTGCATTCTATCACATTACTATTCTAGTCTCAATGAAATTAATATTTATTAGTAAGCACAGCTGTTTTACTAGTATTAGATGCAAATAGTTAGTAAATTGTTAAATATTCAATTATTAGTTGACAATATTAAAATATCAATTATATATTAATAATAATGATTTTAATATGAATGAATTCTATGAACATGCTTCTACTTACGGTGCACTTAATATTGATGAAAATATAGTGAATAATATTAAATATGCTGAATCAAGTGTTAATATAGATAATACATTTGCATTTTATGAGATTAACTTTTCTCAAGAAGAAGTTGATGCTTTAGAAAGTTTTAGGCTTAATACAGAAGTTTTGTCACAATTTGAAAATATGAGAACAAATTCTACTAGCAACTATAAATCTTTTTTAGAAGATTATTTTGTTAAAATATCTTTAGATGATAGTAAAAATAATATATTAACAAACCTGGTTGATAGAATTTTTACTTCTGCGAGTAGTTATAATACAGAAAATGAGATTTCTTTATTATATATTAGAGTTTCTTTTTCAACAGAAAGAGGATCTAAAGGTTATCCAGGAAGCTAAGCATGGCATATAGATGATATATTTGAGAAAATGCCATCATAGAAATATTATTACTCTTATTGTCCCTCCAACCTTATTTTACAATGACTTAAATGTTAAAGAAGAAATTTTAAACGGAGACGTAGAGTTATCAGAAATTTTAGCTCTTAAAACTAAATTTAGTTCTTCTTGGGGTCCAGGGGAGCATCTTATTGATTATTCAAAAGTTGAAAGAGCAGGATTTGGGCAAGGGGCTATTTTTACCCAAGGTGGTGATAAGGCAGCTTTGCATGCTAGCCCTCGTGAATATGTATTTCAAACCAGAATAACTTTAGTTACAGATAAATGTGATATTTAGGTTGTTGGTAGCTTAAATAGTGACTCTATCAATGATGATAGTGAAGAAAGTTAAAATTTAACTATAAAGAAATACTATAAAGTGAATATTTGCTAAGTTTTTTTTAAGAATAATAGCCAAGCTTTATATTATTAAAGCTTAGCTATTAATAATTATATAGCTATTCCTGCTACACCAAAAAGAGGTTCATCATTGATAATGCCAGCTGCTTTAATTGGCTCAAGATGAGCATAAATTTCAGGAAAATAAGAAGGCCTAAAATTAATTCCAAGTGGTTCTTCACTTACTTGACTAATGTTAAAAGTTTTAACTTTAGCTATATTTTCTTCCTCACGTTTTTTAATTTCATTTAATGCAAAATTATATTCTTCTTTTTCTTCGTCTTTGAGAAAATCAATATATTTTAGGTTAAAAAGAGAAAATATTTTTGCTTTAATTTCATTTTGCTTAAAAAATTCAAAAGAAATATTTTTTTGAGAAGATTCAGGCTCTAACTTGCTATGATCTATTGATCTTTTAAAAACTTTTGTGCTTGCTGAATTGGAACTTCCTTGTTGTGGTTCTTTATTTTGCTTCGCTTGGCTGTTTTCTTGCGCTATGTTTTGTTCCGCCTGGATGATTTCTTGCACTATCTTTTGCTTAGAATAAGTTGTAAATGGAGGTAAATATTTGTAAAATACCCCAAATGGTCCTGCTGGGCTAGCTAATACATGTTGAACAGTATGATATTGTTCAACTTCAGTTTCAACAATGGTTGTTTTTTCTTGAGCTGCAAGTTTTGTTTCTAGCTCTTTAATTCTTCGCTCTAAGTACTCTTTTTCTTTTAATAATCCATAGGACTCATCCTCTTGATTATCATTAGAAGATAAGCTAGAAATTCCTGCTGTTGCTTGAGGAGAAAGAGGGGAGTTTGCTTCAGCTTTTTCTTTTACTAAAGGTTGTTGTATATTTTTAACAGATGAAGTTTCTGCTGATCGGTTTAGATCAGCATTTTGTTTATTATTCTTCTTTCCTTTTGGTTTATGAACAACTTCTTCCCATTGTCCTTCTTCAATAGCAGGAGCTTCAGTATTAAGAGGAGTTATACCAGGAATTGCTGCTTCTTTTTTACTGTCAATCGAATCTTCTGTCTTTTCGATTACAGAAGAATGAACTATTTCTTCTGCAATATTGGATGTTTGATTGATGGATTCAAGCACTTCTTTAATAAGTTCTTTTATTTCTTTAAATGTTTCATCTTTGCTGGAGCTTAAATCTATATTGTTATTGCTTATTAATTTTTGAATTTCTTCGGCATTACTAGTGATAAATTTCTTTTTTTTCTTTGTTTTGCTTATACCTGCAGCGAGCAAAATTCCTATATCTACATTTCTTGTGTAAGCATTTTTAATTTGAAAAAGAAGATTGAAATAATTTGGATGTGATATAGTGAGCTCATTACACGTTAAATATAAATAAATAAGCAAAGAAGAATCAAGTTTTTTATATAATAATAATTTATTAGCTATGTTATCTATAAGATCTTTTGCTTTTCTTCTTCTAAAATTTTAATGGAGGCCAATACTTGAATTGCCTGAGAAGAATTAAAAAGATCAAGTTTATTTATTAAAGTTTCTACATTTGAAATATATATTTTTATTAGTCTCTCTAAACACTTACCAAGAAAATTAGAGGCAGTGGCATTAAACTGAAGTTGATTGTTTGAGGTTGTTATACTATTATATAGTTGGTTTAGAAGATATAGGGTTAGGTAACCTCGATCATTTAAGTGCCTTAAAATTTCATTTTTATTTTCTTCATCCATTACATATAATAAGAAGGTCATTACCCTAATAATATTTATTGCATTATTTTCAAAGCGTTTTTCAGAAAATATTTCATCGGGAGTTTCTGCTAAAGAGTAATGTAACTCAAGAGAATTTAATAAAAAGCTTTCTAGTTTACTTTTTAAAAAATCTCGTTCAATATTAGAGCTAGTGGTATTTAATAATGAACAAATCATAGTTTGTAATGTTGGATATTCGTTATTGAGTAAATAACTAAAAATTTCCTGACTATATTGTTCTCCTCCTCTTAATAATATTAATTGGCCTAAGCTGCCATAATAAGTTGGAGATATATATTGTAAAGCTCCTGTTTCAAGTAAGGCTATTCCTGCTCTTGTATTTCCTCTACTGGCTGATTTTCCAAGAAGATTAACTAAGTTAAGTGATAAAGTATATTTTTCATGAAATTCTTCTTTTGAGCAAACTTGTATATTTGCTAATCTTCCAGTTTTTCCTAATATAAGCTTAAAATTAACATTTATACCAAATCTAATTGCTAGCTCGCTAACTAAAATAGGATCAAATCCTTCAAAAGAAGAAGTCAAGGAATTTCTTTGTTTGAGTCTTAAAAATAGGCTTAAGGGAATTCCCTCTATATGTTTATCCATAGTACGTAAAAAGGATAATTGATATGAAGAAAGGCTAAAAAGCATTTCATTAAGAATATTTGTGTTTATATACATATGTGCGATTCGAGTTAAAATTATAATTAAACTATTAATAGAAAATTTTATCAGGTTATTAACAATTTCAGATAAAATATAATTTTTTACTACTTGATTTATTTCATTATTACTTTGAATAAGAACAAGGTTACTTCCCAAATGCTTTTTATCATTAATTATACTCTTGTGCTCCTTAGAAATTGAAGGATGCTCACCTTCAGCTCCAGCAGTAATGCTTAATAATTCTCTATATGCAGATTCAGCACCTACTAGACGTTGATTTAATCTTTCAATAGATGTTTCGCCATGGAGGTTTAAAATGTTAACAATATTAAACAATTTTGCAAGAGGATTGTCTCTAATCAATTCAAGTGCACTATCAATTTCTTTTAAAAAAAACTCCTCATCTTCTTCAGGCGGAGAGGTTGGAACTTCTATGCTATATCCTAAATCTTCAAAAGTTAAAGGAAGTGTTGAGCGTGCTGATCCAGCAAATTGATGTACCAAAGAAAGCCCATCGTTGTGCTCTTTAATTTTAGCTTCAATATCATAGTGTCTAACTATTTGTTGAGTGATTCTATATAATTTTTCTTGAGTTAAATCTGAATCATCAGGGTTTACATGATTTATTCCAGTATGAAGATGGCGATTAACTATATGAACAATTTGCTGGCTAAATGATAAGGTTTGTGATGAGGTTGTAGTTGTTTTTTGCTTAGGGTTTTTATTCTTTTTATCTTTTCCTTTTTTACCCCTTTTATTTTCCTTGTAAAAATATTTAAATCACGAGGGACTTATCATATTAGAGTTGAATTTTCAGCATGAAAATTAACTAAAATAAATTTTATTTATTAAGTTAATAAGGCTTAAATAGAAAAAATATGATTGGTCAAATCAATAAGGTTTGCCGCTTTTCTACCAAAAGGAGATAGTTCGTTAAGTGAATCTTTTACTAACTTAGAAATTTCAATTTTTGTTTGTTCTGCACCGATTGACTTAACAATGTTATTATTGGTGAGAGTTTTATTTTCGGCTAAGTCCTCTAAATCGTCAGCAAATTGAAATGCAAGGCCAAAATTCTCTCCAAATTTAGATAAATTTTTAATTTCTTCGGGTGTTGCCATTCCCATTTTTGCACCCATAATGCAGGCAGATATAAATAAGCGTGCTGTTTTCATCCAGTGCATTTTAATTATTTGATCCTTGCTAGGAACTATTTCTCTTTCATAAATTAGATCTTCCATTTGCCCACCAGCCATTCCAGCATAGCCAATATTTTGGGCAAGTATATTAGCAAGTTCGCACCTTACGGTTGGATTGGGGTGAGAGGCAGGGTCAGTTATAAGTTCAAATGCTAAAGTTAGAAGGGAGTCTCCTGCAAGAATAGCAGTTGCTTCATTAAATTGTTTATGGCAGCTGGGCTTTCCGCGGCGCATATCGTCATTATCCATGGCTGGTAAGTCATCATGAATTAAAGAATAACTATGAATAATTTCAATAGAGGCGGCGACTCTTAATGAATGTTGACGATTTACATTAAAAATATCAGCTGTTGAAATAAGTATAAATGGACGAAGATGCTTTCCTGCTGATAAAGCGCTATAACGCATTGCTTCAGTTAATTTGCAATTATTAGCAGGAAGAAGATCAGAAATTTGTTTTTGAACTAATTGACTAATCTCACTAAGAATAGATGTGACCATCTAATCATCTTCTCCGATTTCAATCTCATGCTTGGATTCATCATCAAATTCTTCCCTATTAGCAGGCTTTGAAGCAGAAGTTTTAGGCTTTTCTTCAGTAATATTATCATTTTTTTTATCACTAGAATCTAATTTTGCTTCTTGTTTTTTTACTTTTACATAACTTACAACTTTAACTACGCCTTTCACACTTTCAGCTTCATTTATTACTGCTGCAATTTCTGTCTCTGTTCTTGCAATACCCATTAAGTAAACAACTCCTTCAATGGTTTCTACATTATAGTTAAGTGATCTTATATCTTGATTCGCAAAAAACTTACCTTTAACTTTTGTGGTTATCCAAGTATCTTTACTGTAAGTGGAGATTCCGTATGTTTTTCCGTTTGCCACTTTTATTTCGTTCATAACTTCTTTAACACCAGGCTGATCCCATACTATTTTAACTATTTCAAGACGATCTTCGCGTGAATCAGCTGTACCAGTTAGTAATACTCTCCCTTCAGAAACTTCAACGGAAATATCAGTCATTATTCCTTTTATTTTTTTGTTATTTTTCAAAAATGCTGCTTTAATTTTGTTCCAAATTGTTGAATCATCTATTACATTCCCAACACTTTTTTCTTTTGATAAAGTTGCTCCTGTTCCTGCGACTCCAGCAAACATTAGCTCTGGGCCACAGCCAGATAAAGCTAAGCAGGTTACAGATAATAACAAAATTTTGCGCATAATAAATTACCTTATTTTAATCTTAAAAATTTTCTTAGATTATAGAGGTTTACTTTTAAAAAACAAGTTTTTCCTTATTTTTGACCACTTTTAAAATAAATTTATTACATAAAGCTATTGCATATTTTTCTTTGAAGTTTCTAGCTATTAATTTTCCTAAAGTATATTTAGTATTCTTCACTACACAATATGGAAAAAAAACTAAATTTAGTTTTTCTTGTCAATTTGAAGTATTCCATCTAGCTTTATTAACTAATATTAAATAATTTAAAGCTCTTAATATGAATATACAAGCGATAGAATATAAGCAAACTGTTTCTTCTTAAATAGCAGATTTTTGCGCTGATAAAGATAATTTTAGCATAAATGAATTTTATACTAGACATATATTACGTATTAAAAAAAATTTATCTAACAGTTTAAAATTCCCTTTGCTGATATTATAACTAATGCTGAGTCATGCAAAGCTAAATATAAAGACGGTTTCATTAACAATTTACCTGAATATCAAGAAATTAGTGTGTCAGATATTCAAGCATTTCTTAAAGCTAAAATTAGAATTAGCAATATCCTTAATATTGACGGGCAAGTTATTCAATTAAACTTGCGCGAAAAGCAATGTTTAGAGTTAATAGATAAAGGATATTAAGAGAAAACAATTTGCAAAGAATGCTTCTTTCGCCTAGAACGATTGAAAGTCATATTAACAATATCAAACAAAAAATCGGCGTTAATTATAAACTTGATTTGATAAGGTTTTATCTTCAGTTTATTCTAAGCTAAATACTTACATTAAAATTTATATCAAAAGCATTGAGTTAAAACTGTGATTTAGCTATAATTAAAAGAAAAAATTGAACTACAATGAAAAAATCCGATCTTACTATTTTATTAATGCAAAAATTTCCGTTTTTTAAAAAGAAACAACTTGAAGAGGTAGTGGAAATTATATTGTCCAAAATTTCTGATGGCTTAAAAAAAGGAGATAGAACTGAAATAAGAGGATTTGGTTCCTTTACTACCAGAACAAGAAAGGTTCAACTTACTTTTCCTGACCAAGAAAATAAAAGTGATATTAAGCTAGTTGATAAAAAAACTATATATTTTAGAATGGGCAAAGAATATTTTGATGCTCTTAATATAGATGATGTTTAAAAATAAAAAACTATTAAGTTATTATTTTGGCTTTTTTGCAGAGATATATTCTTCTATCTATTTAAGGATTCTTTTTTATAATATTTTAAAAAGACGCTATAAAACTCCATTTGGTGAAATTGATCTCATTGCTAAAAAAAGTAATCAGATTATTTTTATAGAAATAAAAGCTAGAACTGATATTAGTTTAATGGATTTTATCAGTAAAAAACAACAATCTAGAATTAATAAAGCAGCTGAATATTTCCTAGTTAGAAATAAAAAATATAATAACTGCTTGGTGAGATTTGATGCTATTTTTATTAATAAATACTTATATTTAAAACATATAAAAAACTATTGGTAGTTAGGTTAACTCAAGATATTCTTGAGACTGCATTTCATGAAGCCTAGATGCAGTTCTTTTAAATTCATAGCTCCATTTACCTTTAGTGTAAATTAAATCAATAGGAACTGTTGCGCTACATATAAGTATTTTTTTAAAGTCATAAATTGTGTCAATTAAGGTTATAAGTCTTTTAGCTTCATTATGTTCTTCGTCCGATAATTGAGGGATTTCGGCTAAAATTATAACATTAAATCTTTCACATATAGCAATATAATCAGCCGCACTTAGCGGTGAACGGCATAATTGATTAAATGTAAATACAGCGCAGTCCATTCCTGTAATGGGGCATAGTAATTCATGGGAATTGATATCTAGGAGTAAATTTTTAGGAGTGGCATTATTTGTTAATTTTAAGAAACTATCAAAAACAAATTTTTGCGAATCCATTTCTTCGTTATATAAGTAATATGTAGTTTCAACAGACTTCAGTTTATCTTTGCGATAATCATGCGTGGAATTTATTTTAACAATATTAAGTTTTTCTTCCATTAGACTGATAAAAGGAATAAAAGAATCTCTTTGGAGGCCGTCTTTATATAATTCATTAGGCGCAAAATTAGAAGTGAAAATTAATATTACGCCTAGATTAACCATTTCTCTAAATAGCTTTCCCACTATCATTGCATCTGCAATATCGGTTATTTCAAGCTCATCGATATAAAGAACCTTATATTTTTTTGCAATATATTTTGCTGCAAAAAGAAGAGGATCGATCTTTTTATTAGACTTAGAATTTTTTAATTTGTGTAAATATTGATGGATTTCAAGCATAAAGCTATGAAAATGAACTTTATATTTTTCAGTTAATTTTAAATTATCAAAAAAAAGATTCACCAACATTGATTTCCCTGTGCCAAAAGATCCATATATATAAAGTCCTTTAAGTATAGGCTCTTTTTTTAAGATCATTTTTGAGAGAAGTCTTTTAGTCTTGCTTTGATCTAAATTAATGTGGTTATGAAGATCAGCAAGAATAGATAATATTTCTTCTTGAGCATGGCTAAGCTTTATATTATCTTTAAGAAGTAAGTTATTATAAGCTTCTTTTATCATATGTCTTCAAATTTTTATAAATTAATTGGTAATGCTGAATTATGGCATAATTTAGTTAATGATTGTTTAACAAAAAAGATTATTCATGCATATATTTTTACTGGACCAAAAGGTGTGGGTAAAGCAACTATGGCTAAAGATTTTATTAAATATATTGTTGATGCAGATAATATAATGGCTGAACGTATAGATGATTTAAGCCATATGGATTTGCTTTATATTAACAAAAAAGATAAAAACGAAATAGGAATAGATGCAATTAGAAATTTAAATGAATTTATTAGCCATACTCCCAGCGAAGGAAAACACAAATTTATTATTATTGATGCTGCTGATGATCTTAATAGAAATGCTTCAAATGCTTTACTAAAAATTTTAGAAGAGCCAACTAAAAATACTCATATATTTTTAATTAGCCACTCTCTTTATAAATTGCTTCCTACAATTAGATCAAGATGTAGAATAATGAAATTTAAACCGCTTAATGAAAGAGAGATGAAATTAGCTTGCCAGATAGGTGATAAACAATTTTTAGAAGAGCTAGTTGCAGGTTCTCCAGGAAGGGCAGTTGGAAATCAAATCTATAGAGAAATTTATGATGATTTAGTTGAATATATTTTTAATAAGGATATACAAAAATTCAACAAATTTACTTTAGATCTAGGAAAATCTGAAGAAAAATGGAAAGCAATTAAAATTATTATTGAATATATTCTTTATCATATTGTTAAAATATCATCTAATGTAGATATAAATACTGATCAAAGACTAGTAAAATTAGCGTCTTTAAAGACTGTAGAACAGTGGTTTGATTTATATGATCAAACGCAACAAAATTTTAAGCAAGAAGAAATATTCAATTTAGATAAAAAAATGGTTATTTTTTCTATTTTAAACATGATGAATTGTTAATTAACTATTTCTTAATCTATAAGTAAGATACTTGATATTAAATGATTATCTTTAAAAGCTTATGTATAGAAAATTCCTTAATCTAGTTAAATATGGAAAACATACGAAAAAAATAATAATTGCTATGTTTATGCTAGCAATTTTTATGGTATTTAAAGAATCTAACCAACCAAGAAATGATGATAGTAATCTTATTTTAGTAGAAACATCTAAAGCAGAAAAAAAAGATTTTCCCATATTTATCAGCTCGATTGGAAATGTTGAGCCTAATTTAAGTGCTAATTTAGTGGCACAAATTAGTGGCAAAATTGCAAAAATTAAATTCTCTGATGGACAAAAAGTAAAAAAAAATGACATTATTGTTGAATTAGAATGTGCTTCATTCAAAGCACAACTTGATCAATATAAAGGCCAATTACTACGCGATCAAGCGCTTCTTGATAATGCAAAACTTGATTTACTTAGATATGAAGAATTATGGAAGCAAAACTCAGTTTCAAAACAGACTCTTGATACACAAACTGCACTAGTTAAACAATATGAAGGAAATGTTCAAATAGATCAGGGTTTAGTGGATAATGCTCAAGTGAATGTTAATTATTGTAATATTATTGCACCCTTTGATGGACAAATGGGACTAAAGCAACAATCTGAAGGAAATATGGCAGTAGCAAACCAAACAATAGTTGGAGTTATTAATAATTATAATCCAATCTCAGTTATATTTTCAGTCCCTGAGGTTCAATTAGGACATATTAATCAAGAATTTTTGGCTTCTAAAAATATGCGTATTTATCTTTATGACCAAAATGGAAAAAATTTTATTAAGGAAGGTGAATTAAAAGCTGTTGATAACCAAATAGATCTTTCTACAGGGACGGTTAAATTAAAAGCTGAGTTTGATAATGAAGATAGTAAGTTGTTTCCAAATCAGTTTGTTAATGTAAGGCTTAAAATTAAAACCTATGAAAATATTGTTGTTATTCCAGTTTCTGCAGTTAACTATAATACCAAAGGAAGTTATGTTTATAAAGACCACCAAGGAGTTGCTAAATTAACTTACATAGACATTTTAGATGTTAATGATAAAGAAGTGGTAATTAAGACAGGTGTTGAGGAGGGTGAACTGGTAATAATTTCTGGTCTTGATAAGCTAATTGATGGAAGTAAAATTAAAAGCTCAAATAATGACGTAAAATGAATATCTCAGCTCCTTTTATTGCTAGACCAATTGCAACTTCTTTATTAATGATTGCAATTTTTTTAGTTGGTATTATTGCTTGTAAAATGTTGCCGATTTCATCGCTTCCTGAAGTTGATTATCCTACCATTGAAGTAATTACCAAGTATCCAGGCGCATCACCTTTGGTTGTTTCCTCTTCTATTACTTCACCCCTTGAAAGGCAATTTGGTCAAATCTCTGGTCTTAATCAAATGACTTCTTATAGTTCTTCAGGACATTCTTCTATTTCACTTCAGTTTGGTTTAGGTTTAAAAATTGATGTGGCAGAGCAAGAAGTTCAGGCTGCTATAAATGCTGCTTCTTCTTATTTACCAAGTGATTTGCCTAATCCACCAATTTATAATAAAGTTAATCCTGTTGACACCCCGATTATTACTCTTGCTCTTACTTCTGAAGTTATTTCATTAGCAAAAATAGAAGATTACGCAGAAACTAAGCTAGCTCAAAAAATTTCTCAAGTATCTGGAGTAGGGTTGGTTACTGTTGTAGGAGGAAGTAGACCTGCAATTAGAGTAAAAGCTAATCCTAACCTGATGGCTTCTTATGACCTTTCCATGGATGAGGTTAATACAGCAATTAATAATGCAAATGTAAATGGTGCTAAGGGCGAGTTTGATGGATTAAATGTAGCTTACTCAATTAGCGCCAATGATCGGTTAATTACTGTGGATGACTATAAGTCATTAATTATTGCTTATAAAAATAATGCTCCACTTCGCTTAAAAGATGTTGCTGAAGTAATAGAGGATGTAGAAGATGTGAAACAAGCAGCATGGCATAATAATAAGCCTGCAATAATAATAAATATTCAAAGGCAACCTGGAGCTAATGTTATTAAAGTGGCAGATACTGTTAAGTCTTTACTGCCAAAAATTCAAACTACAATTCCTAATTCTATAAAAGTTGAGTTAGTAAGTGATAGAACCAATACCATTAGAGCTTCAATTAAAGATGTAAGTTTTGAGTTAGTGTTAGCTGTTTTACTAGTAGTGTTAGTGATTTTTTTATTCTTAGGAACATTTTCAGCGACTATTATTCCAAGCATAGCTGTGCCTTTATCATTAATTGGAAGTTTTGGCGTTATGTATTTAATGGGTTTTAGTTTAAATAATCTAACATTAATGTCTTTAACTATAGCAACTGGCTTTGTGGTGGATGATGCAATTGTGATGATTGAAAATATTTCGAGATATATCGAGGAAGGGATGAAACCTATGGAAGC
Source organism: uncultured Rickettsiales bacterium (assembly GCA_964627795.1). Classification (GTDB taxonomy): domain Bacteria; phylum Pseudomonadota; class Alphaproteobacteria; order Rickettsiales; family CANDYO01; genus CANDYO01. The sequence goes on from CAZVLF010000003.1 coordinate 67,657, forward strand.
TGCATATAAAGGAGCTTCTCAAATTGGATTTACCATCATATCTTTAACTATTTCTTTAATTGCAGTGCTTATACCTTTATTTTTTATGGAAGACATAATTGGTAGGTTATTTAAGGAGTTTGCCATAACTTTAACCATAACAATTATAATTTCAGCTTTTATTTCTTTAACACTTACTCCTATGATGTGTTCTAGGTTTCTGAAATCAAACAAAGAAGAGAAAAAGCTTGAGTTTGCAAAAAAAGCAGAAAATATAATTAATAATGTAATTGAAGCTTATGGTAAAAGTTTAAAAATTATTTTGAATAATCAGAAAATTACGTTTTATATTGCTGTTGCTAGTTTTTTTATAACTTGTTACATGTTTTATAAAATTCCTAAGAGTCTCTTTCCAGAGCAAGATACAGGAATGATTTATGCTATTAGTAAAGCCAGCCAAAATTGCTCTTTTGAATTTATGAAAAAAAATCAGGTTGCTTTAAATGAGTTAATTCTTAAAGACAAAGACGTGGAAAATTCATCATCATTTATAGGAATTGATGCAACTAATAAGACCATTAATATGGGAAGTATGATCATAAAACTTAAAGATAAAAGAAGCTCAAATTCTAGGGAGATAATTAATCGTTTAAAAAAACAAATAGATAAAGTCGCTTCAGTTGAATTATTTATGCATCCAATCCAGGATTTAAATGTGTCTGATAAAATAAGTACAGGACTATATCAATTATCAATTATGGGCCAAGATAATGAAGAAGTATCTTTTTGGGCTAATAAGATTTATGAGAAGATTCAGTTTAATAAGTTAATTACTAATCTTAATATCGACGAGCAAAATAAAGGTTTGCAAGTTAGTTTAAAAATAAATAGAGATAATGCTTCAAGGCTCGGCATTTCTACCAAAATGATAGATAATGCAATTTATAGTATGTTTGGACAAAGGCAAGTTTCTACAATTTTTACAGAAAGAAACCAGTATAAAGTTGTGGTTGAAGGAATGGATCATTTGCGAGAAGGGATAAAATCATTAGAAAATCTATATGTTGTTGCAAATACTGGTAAGGCTGTTCCACTTAAGTCATTTCTTACAATTTCAACGGGCTTTAGCCCGCTTATAATTAGTAGATTAAATCAGTTTCCACTAATAACTATTGCTTTTGATTTAGCTAATAAAGCTGATCTTAATAAGGCGTTATCAAGCATTGAAAAAGAAATAAAGAAATTAGATATACCTGATTATATTATTACTGATTTTCAAGGAACAGCAAAAATCTTTAAAAATTCTCTTAACAATGAAGGATGGTTAATTTTAGCTGCAATTATAGTGGTTTATATTGTTTTGGGAGTTCTTTATGAGAGTTATATTCATCCAATTACAATTTTATCCACTTTGCCTTCTGCATGCATAGGGGCTTTATTTTGTTTATGGTTTAATAGCCTTGATGTTATAGGAATTATAGGAATAGTTTTATTAATTGGAATAGTTAAGAAGAACGGTATAATGATGATTGATTTTGCTTTAGAAGAACAGAGAAAAAATAACAAGACTACTGAAGAGGCAATATATAACGCATGCTTGATTAGATTTAGGCCAATTCTAATGACTACAATGGCAGCCATACTAGGGGTAGTGCCATTAGTGCTTGGGATTGGAGTTGGATCAGAGTTGCGCCAACCTTTAGGAGTAGCTATAATAGGAGGGTTAGTATTTAGCCAAATTCTTACCCTTTACACCACTCCGGTAATATATTGTTATAATTCAAGGAAGTTTGGTATTTAACTATAAATCACAATAGTTTTTAAACTTATAAAGTAGCCTAACTTATGGTTGAAGTGATTGATTGGCGTTAATAAAATAAAAGAGTATAAAATCCTTATATTAATTAATATATATCAATATATAAGGAGGTTTTATGGATAGTTTCAAAAAAATTAAAGATGGTTACAGCAAATTCAATAAAGATAAATATGATGTGGGAAGTGCTTCATTTGATAATGTTAAAATTTGTGGTAATCAACTAAATAAAATAGTTATTGGATATTTTGTAAGTGAAAATTTTGAAAAAACTATAACTGCTCTATTTAATAGAGGAAGTAGTGTTCATTATGTTATTAATGTGGATGGTAAACAATATCAACTACATAACGAGCTAATGAAAACTCTTTTTGCTGGTAGAGGCTTTGTTGATAATGAGTTGGTTAACGAAACAGGAATTAGTATCATGTTTGTTAATGACACAAAATCACCATATTCAGATGAGCAAATTGATGCTGGAATTAATCTTATAAAAGAGCTTAAAGAAAAATATGAGATTAAATATGTGCTTGGAATGAATGAAGCTAACCCTGCGCAGCCTTATTCTCCGGGTGTTTATTTCCCTTGGGAGAAGTTGGCTGAAAATGGTGTTTCTAAATTTTATGAAATACCTTTAAGTTTATCTGCAGAATGCTTAGAACTTTCAGCTGACAAAATTGGTGAGTTTCAAGATAAGCTTAATAAATTTGGTTATCCAGTCGAAAAAACTTCTGTTTTAGATGAACTTACTTCTAAGTTTGCTTTAGCTCTTAACATTCGCTATATGCATGAAAATGTTACTTGCGTTAGTGAAAAAACTTTATTTGTTACGGAGCAATTAATAGCACCTATAAGCATTAATAGTGAAGAAAATGTTATTATTGGTGGAGAAGTTGAAAACACCGAGTTTTAATTAAGTTTATAACTTTTTATTTTTTACTTGATTTCTTTCAATTAGAGTTTGAAGCTCATTATTAAGTATGGTGTGTTTATGATAGAAATAAATGCACCCAGCTATAAAGAGAGAAAACAGTACTTTTCCTAAAATAAACTTTGCTATTATTTTTTTCTTGTTCCTCTTTAATCGATGTTCAATCATTTATCCTTAAAACCTCAATTTGATTTTCTATACATTTAATACATTCAAAAAAGGTAAGAAAAACTATTCCTGCCAAAATGATTCCACCAAAAATAGTTACACTCATAATAAAATTAATTAAGTCAGATATAATTATTGGCGACATTTTTGGGTTATAAAGCTTAATTAAATTTTGTTTTGAAAATAAATGTTCATTTTTGTAATTACTATCCTTTAAAGCATATATATTAGAAAAGCGGATATTTTGCTGTACCAAATACTCAATCCATAATTTAACGTTTTTATTTTCTTTAATATTTATAAAACAATAGTTGTTCTCATCAATTTGATAATAACCTCTGTAAGTATTATCATCTGAATCTTCTTTTAATTTCAGTTTTGCTAGTTTTTCTGTTTGATGATTATCAAAATGTATCTCATCTTCTGATCTTTGCCCATCGTCAATAATAACCATAATTTTTGCAAAAGATTTATTTTTAAAAAACTGATCTAGCCTATCTTTGTCTTTATTTATATCTATTTCAATTAAGTGTGCAACTAAATTGCCCTTAATAAGCTCAATTTTAGATTTAGTTTTTTTTATTAGAACCCTATAAGTTTTGTAAAACATAGCTTTGATTGCTTTGTTGATATTAACATTTATATTAAATATATTTTTAATTAATGTGAAGTCCATTGAATAGTTTTTAAATCAATACCTTCTTGGGCCATTTCCCAAAGTGGACTCATTTCCCTTAATCTTTCAATATTATTTATAATTACTTTAGTTGCAAAATCTATTTCTTCTTCAGTAGTGAATCTGCCGATGCCAAACCTCAATGAAGTGTGAGCTAATTCTTCTTCAACTCCAATTGACCTTAGAACATATGATGGTTCTAAAGAAGCAGAAGTGCAGGCAGATCCAGATGAAACTGCAAGTTCTTTAATTGCAATAATTAGTGATTCGCCCTCAACATAGGCAAAACTAATATTTAAGTTTCCTGGGTATCTTTGTTTCTCGTCGCCATTTAAATAAATGTGAGGAATATTCTTTTTAAGAATTTGATAAAATTTTTCAGCTAAATATTTAATATGCTGATAATCTTTTTCCATTTCTTGTGATGCAATACGAGAAGCTTCACCTAACCCAACTATTAACGGGGTTGGAAGAGTGCCTGATCTAAAGCCTCGCTCTTGGCCTCCACCATTTATTAGAGCTTCAAGTCTAACTCTTGGCTTTCTACTAATATAAATTGCGCCTATACCCTTAGGTCCATAGATTTTATGACCTGATATACTCATTATATCAATATGTTGAGCTTTTACATCAAGAGGAATTTTCCCATATGCTTGAGCAGCATCAGTGTGAAAGAAAACTCCATGTTCGCGGCAAATTTTTCCAATTTCTTCAATTGGTTGGATTACTCCAATTTCATTATTTATTGCCATTATTGATACTAGAATAGTTTCTTCTGTAATAGCTTCTTTTAATTCATTTAGGTTGATGATGCCATTAGTTTGTACCGGAAGATAGGTGACTTTAAAGCCTTCATCTTCTAAGTGTCTACATGCATCTAATACACATTTATGCTCTGTTACAGCAGTAATTATGTGTTTCTTTTTATCACCATAAAAACGTGCCACACCCTTAATTGCCATATTGTTAGATTCCGTAGCTCCAGAGGTGAAAACTATTTCTTTTGGATCAGCATTAATTAAATTTGCTATTTCTAAACGTGCTTTTTCTACTGCTTCCTCTGATTCCCAACCAAAAGCATGGCTGCGAGAATGGGGGTTACCAAATTTTTCACTAAAATAAGGAAGCATTGCTTCAACTACCCTTGGGTCTGTTGGAGTTGTGGCTTGGTAATCAAAATATATAGGTAGTTTCATATTGTTATTCCTTATTATAAATTTTTTTCCACTGATCAATAAACCTTTCAATTTCTTCACGTGTTGTTTCAGGACCAAGGCTTATTCTTATAGTTTCATTTGCGGTGTTTTCATCTACTTCCATTGCTTGCAGCACATGAGATATTGAAATTCTTCCAGACGAACAAGCTGAGCCTGCGCTTACTGAAAAACCTGCAAGATCAAATTTAATTAATTGTTCTTCACTTTTTACACTTGGCATTTTTATTGAGCTTGTGTTAGGTAATCTTGGCGCTTGAGTTCCAATAATGATTGCTTTTGGGGCAATTTTTAAAATCTGTTCTTCCATAAAATCGCGGAGCATTTCTATTTTTTTATTTTTTTCAACTCTCTTATTAATTAAAGTGGCAGAAAACCCAAACCCCGCTATTGCCGGTAAATTTTCTGTTCCAGCGCGAAGACCTAACTCTTGTTTGCCGCCTTTAAGTATTGGTTTAAGTTCAATATGACTTTTATAAATTAAAGCCGCAGCTCCTAGAGGCCCACCAGATTTATGGCTTGATATGGTGATAAAATCTGCTCCTAATTCATTAAAATTTAGAGGAATTTTTCCATAAGCTTGAGAGCAATCACAATGAAATAATGCGCCATTTGTATGAGAGATCTCCACCAAACTTTTTATATTATTAATTACTCCGGTTTCGTTATTAGCAAGCATTATAGACACAATTTTCTTACTATCATATGAGCTTAAAAGTTTTTCTAAATGTTTTTCACAAACAAGTCCATTAGAGTCAACTTTTACTAAAATTCTAGCAGGATGAGGACAGTCTAAAATCGAAACATGTTCGGTTGCACCGATAAAAAGGTTATGCTTTTGAAAATTGTTTATAACCATATTATTTACTTCAGTTCCTGAGCTCATAAAGGTTATTTTGATATCATTTTTCAATAAATTAATATGCAAGCTTTCAGCAATCTGCTTTCTTGCTTTCTCTAAAATACCACGAGACTTTCTTCCATCTTCATGAATTGAAGATGGATTATATGGATGAGAGTTTTGAAAAAAATCTGCCATAAAATCTTTAACTTGTTTTGACATAACGCTGGTGGCGTTATGATCTAAGTAAATGCGTTCCATTTTTAATACTTTCACAAATTTGGTTTAGGTTTTTTTGACCTAAATAATTAGATATTTCTTTCCCTAATCCTTCCCATAAAGCATGAGTGAAGCAGGGAGCTCCTTTTTTATTAAAACAATTATTATTACCTAAAGAACATCTAGTGATTTTTATTGATTCCTCCACAGCATTAATAATTTCTAAAACTGAGATTGTATCAGCCTTTCTACTTAGGGTATAGCCACCACCTGGGCCTTTAACCGATGAAACTAAATTATGTTTTTTTAGTTTATTAAATAATTGTTCAAGATAGCTTACCGTAATATGCTGGCGGTTAGCTATTTCATGAAGAGCTATTGGGTTAGAATTATCACCATAATATGCTAAATCAACCATTGCCATCACAGCATATCGACCTTTAGTGGTTAACATCATAATCTTTATTGATATTTTGAGTTTATTTTATTATAATTTTATTCGAAATTTTCTAGAATGATAAATTATCCTAGTAATTTAGTCAATTATTAATTTAAAGGTTAGGTTAATGCCAGAAGTTACGTTTAATGGGCCAGATGGAAGAATTGAGGGTAGGTACCATCAATCTGAAAATAGAAGCGCTCCAGCTGCTTTGATTCTTCATCCTCATCCACTTTATGGTGGAACTATGAATAACAAAGTTGTTTATTCACTCTATGAAGCTTTTAGAAAAAGCGGTTTTACTGTTTTAAGGATTAATTTCCGAGGAGTTGGAAGATCTCAAGGAAAGTTTGATAATGGGGTCGGTGAATTAACAGATGCTGCTACTGCGCTTGATTGGTTACAAAATCAAAACCCAGATATTACAAGCTTCTGGATTAGTGGTTTTTCCTTTGGTGCTTGGATTGCGATGCAGCTGATGATGAGAAGGCCAGAAATACAAGCATTCGTTGCTGCTTCTCCGCCAGTTAATAAATATGATTTTTCTTTTCTTTCTCCGTGCCCAGCTAAAGGTTTAATTGTTCAAGGAGACCAAGATAGTATTGTTAGTGAAAGTGCTGTGACAGAATTTGTTGATAAAATTGCAAAACAAAAAAATACAGAAATAGATTATAATATTATATTTGGTGCTGACCATTTCTTTAGGGATAAACTTGATGAGCTTAGTGAAGTGCTAGGAAATTATATTTCAGATAGAATGATTGATGTTCAACCAAGAAAAGCTAAACCTGACCGAAGAAGAAGGCAAGTAGCTTCAGCTTTTGAATAATGATCAATGATAAAATGGATAGGATTTTCTCTATTCTAGATCAAGAAATTGAAAATCCTAAAACCGAATTAGTTTATACTAATGAATTTACTTTACTAGTTGCAATAATACTTTCAGCTCAATCTACTGATGCTGGGGTAAATAAGGCAACTTCTTCTCTTTTTAAAGTTATAAAGTCACCTGATGATTTGCTTCAACTTGGTATTGAGGGTTTAAAGCATTATATTAAAACCATAGGTCTATATAATTCTAAAGCAAAAAATCTTATTGCTTTAGCATCAACATTAAAAGATAAACCAATACCTAAAACTATTGAAGAACTAGAAGAACTACCAGGTGTGGGGAGCAAAACTGCAAGAGTTTTTTTAAATTGTGCTTATGATTATCCGGTTATAGCAGTTGATACCCATGTTTTTAGAGTGAGTAAAAGATTAGGCTTAACCCATAAAGATAATATTAAGGCTGTTGAAAGGGAATTAAACTTAAGTGTTCCTGAAAAATGGAAAATAAAAGCCCATCACTTACTTATTTTACACGGTAGATATACTTGCAAGGCAAGATCTCCCTTATGTAAAAAATGTAATTTAACAGAGCTTTGTGATTATTATAAAGCTGTAAGCAAGAATAATATATAATAAATAAAATCTAATTACTGATCTTATTAAACATCTCTATAAAAGCATCGCCTCTTGCTTCAAAATTTTTCCACTGGTCAAAGGATGCACAAGCAGGGGAGAGTAGAATAACATCTCCTTCTTTAGCAATTTCTTTAGCATGATTAAAAGCATTTTCTAAGTTGTCACATTTAATGTAATTGACCTTGTTTTCTAAGGTTTTTGCAAATTCATCTTGGGCTTTGCCAATCAATAGAGCTTTTTTAACTTTAGGTAAGAATCTATCTAATGATGATATGCCACCTTCTTTTGCGACACCACCAGCAATCCAAATTATGTTATTAAAACTTGCTAAGGCATTAGAAGTTGAATCTGCATTGGTTGCTTTACTATCATTGATGAATTTAACTCTATTTATTTCCCCTACATATTGCATGCGGTGCTTTAGTCCTTTAAAACTTGGTATCGCTTGCAATATATTTTCAATTTTTAAACCAAATTTGATGCAGCAAGCTATAGCAGCAGAAAGATTCTGTTGATTATGTTCTCCTATTAAAGCATTGCAAAATGGAATTTTATACATTTTATCTTGGTAATGAAGTATCTCATTTATTATTACTAAATCGGCAGTGGCATTCTTCTCTGAAAAAGTAATTATATTATTATTATGGTCTTTTGGTAATCCAAGATCTTGGTTAATTATTGCCCAATCTTGAGAAGATTGATTAGCAAAAATCTTATATTTTGAAGCTATATAATTCTCCATGCTTCCGTGGCGATCTAAATGATCAGGCGTGATATTTAGCAATACAGCAAGATTAAACTTGGTATTTTTAATTAAATCAAGTTGATAAGATGAAACTTCAATAACTGCGACTGAATTTTCTTTAAAATTAAATAAATCAAGAATAGGAACGCCAATATTGCCGCCTAGATGTATATCGTATAAATTTTCTTGTAAAATATGAGCAATTAATGAAGATGTGGTTGATTTTCCATTTGTTCCAGTCACGCCAATTAAAAAAGCATTAGGATGATTTTGATAAAAAATTTCAATATCACAGATAATTTCTGCTTTTGCCTTGCGAGCAAGCTCAACTACAAGATGAGGTTTAGGATGGTTAAGTGGAATTCCAGGGCTTAATATTAAACAATCTATTTCTGTCCAAGCTTTATTATATAACTCTTTAAATCGATGTTTTAATTCAGGATATTTTTCCTGAATTTTTTTTACTGTTTCAATATTGTCATCATAAACAATGAAATCATATCCACAAGACGCAATATATCTTAGGGTTGAGAGACCAGATAAACCAAGGCCAAATATACCATATTTTTTCATTATTTTCATTTTTATTTCTTTAACTTAATACTTGCCATTACTGTTGGTAATAAGATATAACTATTATAAAGTTATTCACAAGAAAAAAAGAACTAATTATGAAAATTGCTGTCCTTAAAGAAAGATTAAATAATGAAAAAAGAGTTGCTATTTCTCCAGAAATAGTGAAAAAACTGGTGGAAAAAGGTGTGGAAGTTTGCATTGAAGAATCTGCAGGACTATCTGCTCTTATTCCAGATTCAGAATATATCAAAGCTGGCGCAAAAATTTCAAATGTTCTTCTTGAAATTATTGCTGATGCAGATGTGGTATTAAAAGTTCAACCATCCCCTGACGATACGGAACTAGAATTTATGAAAGAAGGTGCAATGTTAATTGGAATCCTTGCACCATTTAACAACCAAGAATTGTTAAAAAAATATTCTAATAAAAAAATTACTTCTTTAGCTGTAGAATTAATGCCAAGAATAACCAAAGCTCAAGTTATGGATGTGTTATCATCTCAAAGTAACCTAGCAGGATATATTTCTGTTATTAAGGCTGCTAATGAATATGGTGGAGCTTTTCCAATGATGATGACTGCTGCTGGAACTGTTTCACCAGCTAAAGTGCTTGTGATGGGAGCAGGAGTTGCAGGTTTGCAAGTTATAGCAACTGCTAAGAGATTAGGTGCGATTGTTTCTGCATTTGATGTGCGCTTAGCTGCTAAAGAACAAGTTCAAAGCTTAGGAGCTAATTTTATAGAAGTTCCAAGTGAAGAAGAAGGTTCTACAAGTGGTGGTTATGCAAAAGAAATGAGTGAAGAATATAAGGCAAAGCAAAGACAGCTTATTCAAGAAACTTTGAAAAAATCTGATATAGTGATAACCACTGCTTTAATCCCAGGAAAACGAGCTCCACAGCTTATAACTTTAGAAATGGTAAAAGATATGAAGCCTGGTTCGGTTATTATTGATCTCGCTGCTGGAAGTGGGGGAAATTGCGAAGGGGTTAAAGCTGATCAAACTATTGTTTATCATAATGTTAAAATAGTTGGATTTAGCAATCTTGCAGCCCATATTCCTACGGATGCAAGTAGGTTATACTCAAAAAATTTATTTAATTTACTTGATTATTTAACTGAGAAAGAATTTAAATTAATCAATCTAAATTTTGATGATGAAATTATAAAATCTTGTGTTTTAACTTATGGTGGACAAATTGTTCATCCAAATTTTAAGGAGAGAGAAAATAATGTCTAGTAGTGCAACTGTTGCTGCAGCAAAGCATGCAAATGAGCTTGCTAAAGCTTCTCAAAAAATGTCTGAGCATGCAAATGAACTAGCAGCAAAAATTAATAGTTTAGCAACTGAAACTGTGACTAATTCAGCTGGAGTTGACCCTTTAATTTTTGCCATAACAATATTTGTTTTAGCATGTTTCGTTGGTTATTACGTAGTTTGGAAAGTTACACCTGCACTTCACACACCTTTAATGGCTGTTACTAATGCAATTTCTGGAATAATTATTGTTGGAGCTATTATTGCCTTAGGGCCCAAAGAATTTGGGATAGCTCAAGTTTCAGGTTTTTTTGCAGTTATGCTTGCAGCAATAAATATTTTCGGTGGTTTCGTTGTAACCCAAAGAATGTTAGCAATGTTTAAGAAGAAGTAGGTATCATGGAAATTTCTACGCAACTTTCATCAATATTATATTTGATTTCATCTGTATGTTTTATTCTTGCTTTAAAAGGACTATCATCACCAAGTAGTGCAAGATCTGGTAACTATATAGGTATTCTTGGTATGGTTATAGCTATTTTTACTGCTTTTAATCATCCTGCCATCGAGAGCAATGTGCTAATAATTATTGCGATAGCTATTGGTGGAGTTATGGGAGTTTTTATTGCTAAAAAAATTCAAATGACTGCAATGCCACAACTAGTTGCAGCTTTTCACTCTTTAGTTGGTTTGGCTGCAGTTTTTATTGCAATTGCTGTTTTTAAATCACCAGAAAGCTATGATATAGGCGTTAGTGGCCAACTAAAAATAGCTAACTTGGTGGAATTAAGCCTTGGAGCAGCAATTGGTGCAATAACCTTTACTGGATCTATAGTTGCTTTCTTAAAATTGCAAGGAATAACGAAAGGGAACCCAACTAGGTTTTTCGGCCAACATTTACTTAACTTGCTAATTGCAGTTTCTATAATTGGTGGGATTATTTTATTTTGCATGAATCAATCATGGATGATTTTGATTGCTTTAATTGTACTTTCCTTATTGATTGGTTGGCTGTTAATTATTCCAATTGGTGGTGCTGATATGCCTGTAGTAGTTTCAATGTTAAATTCATACTCAGGATGGGCAGCAGCTGGGATTGGTTTTACCTTATCAAATAGCTTACTCATCATTACTGGAGCTTTAGTTGGAGCAAGTGGTGCAATTTTAAGCTATATCATGTGTAAAGCTATGAATAGATCTTTATTTAATGTTATATTCGGTGGTTTTGCCTCAAGCAAAAATGTGGCAGCACAAGGAAAAGTTGAAGATAGAGCAGTAAAAAGTGTTGCTGCTGAAGATGCAGCTTTTATCCTAAAAAATTCTCAAGATGTGATAATAATTCCTGGATATGGAATGGCTGTTGCTCAAGCTCAGCATGCGGTTAAAGAAATGTCAGAAGAATTAAAGAAACATGGAATAAAAGTAAGATATGCTATTCACCCAGTAGCGGGAAGAATGCCAGGGCATATGAATGTTTTATTAGCAGAAGCAGGTGTTAGCTATGAAGACGTGTTTGAATTAGAGGATATAAATAGAGATTTTTCTGCGTGCGATGTTGCTTTTGTAATTGGAGCTAATGATATTACTAATCCTGCTGCTAAAACTGATCCACAAAGCCCAATTTTTGGTATGCCAATTTTAGAAGTTGGTTTAGCTAAGACAGTGTTTTTTGTAAAAAGAGGTATGGCCTCTGGTTATGCAGGTGTGGAAAATGAATTATTCTACCAGAATAACACTATGATGCTTTTTGGAGACGCTAAAAAAGTTACCGAAGCAATATTAAAAGCTTTTGAGGATTAAAAAAAGATGTTTAATCTATCAGATGTCGTTAAAGCCACTCAATCTGCTGCTATTGCATGCTATGATTTTATTGGCAAAGGACAAGAAAAAATGGCGGATAAGGCAGCTGTTGATGCAATGAGAGCAAGCTTTAATTTGATGAATTTTTCTTCTAAAATTGTTATTGGAGAAGGGGAAAGAGATGAAGCACCAATGCTTTACATTGGAGAAAAAGTTGGATTGTTGCGTGAAAGAGAAGCTGAGTTTGATATTGCGGTTGATCCATTAGAGGGAACAACTATTTGCGCAAAAGCCATGCCAGGATCATTATCTGTATTAGCAATAAGTGCTAAAGATTCAATGCTTCACGCACCAGATGTTTATATGGATAAAATTGCTTCTTATATTGCAGAAAAAGACCAAGTGATTGATCTTGATGAAAGATTAGATATTAACTTAAAAAATATCGCTAAATTTACTAAAAAAGATTTGTCTGAAGTTTCAGTAATTATTCTTGATAGACCAAGGCATGAAGAAATTGTAGCAAGAGCAAGAGAAACTGGCTGTAAGGTTAAACTAATAAGTGATGGAGATATTGCTGCAGTTATTGAAGTGGCCATGAAAAAAGCAGATTTATATATTGGAATTGGTGGAGCGCCTGAAGGTGTTCTTGCAGCTGCTGCTTTAAAAACTTTAAGTGGACAATTTTTTGGAAGACTTAAATTTACTAGGAAAGAAGAAAAAGAGAAAGCAATCAGGCTTGGAATCAAAGATTTGGATAAAAAATATTCAATTAATGAACTTGTTAAAAGTGATGTTATTTTCTGCGCCACTGGAGTTACCAGTGGCCCATTACTAAATGGTGTAGAAAAAGATGAAAATTATATCAAAACTAACTCTTTAATTTTATCTTCTTTTGATAAGACGTTTATTAAAATTAATGAACATAGATTAATATAAAATTTTTAAGTTATAAATCTGGCGTTTCTCCGCTAACTTGATTAATCCCATCTTCTATATAAGAAATATCTGAGTAATCAATAAATACGGCTAATCGTGCATGTTTAAAAGAGGGTGCAGAATGAAAAGCACTATCTGCAGTAAATACTGCAATCTCACCATATGAAGCATATTCTATTTCTGCTGCTTTATAGGTTCCAAAAGTTGAAGCATTTTGGTTATTATCTAGTGTGTTAATATTATTTTTAAATAAAGTAGTTTCATCGAATTTTGCTCGAAATAAATCAAAGCTAGCTCTAATAGCAAAATTTACTTGTACTCCCTGGCCAAGAATCTTAGCTTCTTCTGAATTCAAATCAATATCTATGTGATAAATATTACTATGTAATTTTTCCATTACTTCGTCACCATTCTTACTAGTTCCTCTAATATTAATATTGAAGTTTGGGTTGTCAGGGCTAATTCTAAGACATTCAGCAAATTCTTTTTTAAGTCTGGTAACAATTGTCATTAAATATTGAACTGATGTTAAATCACTGCTAAGTTGCTCTTCAAGTTGTTCTTTTATGTTAGCTTTATGTGAATATTTAATATCATAAATGGTAATTTCCTCAGCTTTTATACTAGGATCTACTTCATACCATTTGCTAATTATTTTTTCTTCTAAATTAAAACTTTGAATATTTTTAATTTCTTCTTCGCTTAAGTAAGAGATAAAATTATATTTTCTGGTTTGGCTTAAACTTTTGATTCCTTCACATAATATTTTATTGGAGGGAGAATTATTAGATATTTCTTGCATGATATTTAATCTTAAAAAGCGGTAAAGTTAATTTCAGTATCTCTATAAAGCTATTTATATTTACAAAACTCAGCGCACTGAAAATATATAATTCGTCAATAGAAATATTGTTAGCAATTATAATATATATAGTCTTTTATCTTTGCTATATTTTTATTCATAAGATCATTAGATAAGTCATGAGTTATTGTTTTTTTGTTTATTTCCATATTGCTTTCCTAAAATAATAACTAATATATATTATTATTTAAAAAACTAAATGTTAACAATTAATCAATATTCAAATTAAATAGTATTAAATTATTAATATTAATGAGAAGCATCAAGTTTATATTTAAGTAATTTTTATAGCCTAAATTACTCGCATCCAATTATGATCTAGAATAAAGAAGAATTATATAAATTATTTAGTTAAGCTTGCTGGCATTGTGCTATAAATTAAGGGATTTTTTAAATATAATTCTTTTAGTTCTTCCTTTATTAATTTATTCTTGGTATATAGTCGCATTTCTTCTAATATACTTGGTGATTCAGCCCATATATATGAGCCAAAAGCTTCAACAAGAGCTTGCGTATTATCTAGGTCAAGAGCTTTATCTCCAACTACTTGATACTGAAGATTTATATTATAAGCCTTAAAAGTGCTGTTAATTATTGCTTGTTGATATTTAACATAAGGTTGATTGGAAACAAAAATTAAATTTTTTATTTCCTGATGTTCTTTTAACCATTTAATTAACTCTATAATAGTGGTTTCAGTGGTGGGTCTTGGTAGCTCATTTCTTGGTGTGTCTATAACATAAACGGGTAAATTTCTATCAGGTAAATTAGAATTATAATATATATCCTTTAATAAATGCGTTTCTGTAAGGTTTCGCCAGCTTTCTAAGTTATATTTCTTTGCTATATTGATAAGTTGATCTTCTGTGCCGTCTGTGCCTAAAGTTACATAACGTTCTCCAGCAATCAAAATTATGGATTTTCCTTTTAAACCGGATTTCATCAAAGAATTTGCATAATTGATTCTATTTAGCATTCTAAAAGATGCTGCTCCTAATATACATATTGCATCAGTTTCTTTAGTTTTAGCTGAAATCTCATCTACAAATCCAAGAGTCTTTAAATCTGATAGTATTTGTTCTTTATTCTGTTTAATCCATTCTGGGGCAGTAACTTCCCAACGCTCTTTAATGCCTGACCTCATTACTAATTTTTCTTGAATTTTTTTATTAAAGTCTAGTATATCATTAATTAACCCATCTTGCGTTCTTTTAGGTGGAAATACTTCATTTATTGTCTTGTTTTTAGGTATTATAGATGATTTTATAAGTAAGTCTTCCACAGCAATTTTTTGCGCTTGATTCTTAAAACCATAGTAATTTAAACTATTAAAAAGTGAGTATTGATAAGGCTTGAATAGTAGAAAAGAGATAATTGTCATGCTAACAATGATTAACCCAACTTTTAACGATTTTGTAGATATTTTTATCATCCTGTCTCCTTCCAATTTAACTAAAATAAAATTTTAGTATGCTTAAGAAAAATAGGGGAAAATTGAACCCTTGTTTAATTAGGTGGAACTGTTTTTAAGTCCTATTTTATTGTATTTTTAATAAATATGCAAGTAAGAGCAAAATTATGAGTTAATATCAAAATATAATCAGTGATTGAGACAATATGAAATTAATCAAAAGCCTGCTTAATTTAGATAACTAAAATTCACAATATGGTAAAAAATACCCATATTATAAATTTTTAAGTTTGTTATTAATAGCTGTAAGAGCTAAAAACAATGAGCTCTTTAAAACTTGCTAATAATAAAAGTGACTGAGGTTTTTTATGAAAACAGAACAACATAACGGTAAAATACAAGCAGCTGTTGGTGGTGGAATAGCAGCAGGTGCTGGAGCTGGATTAGTAGCTGCAGGAGCAATTGAAGGTGCAGCAGGAATTGGTGCAGGATTAATGTTAGCGGCAGAAGCAGGATCAATAGGGGCTTTAAGTGCTCTCCCTGAAGTTATATTATTACCTGTTGGTCTCCAACCAGCAGCCTATTTTCCGTTTCTAGCTCCGGTAGTTAATGCTGGAATCGCTGCAGTTCCTGGCTTAATGGCTGCAGGGGAAGCTTTAGTAGCAGGAGTAGGAGTTGTTGCAACTGGACCAGTAGGTATAGCGCTAATTTCAATAGCTGGTGTTGGCGCTGCAGTAGGTTTAAGTGGATATTTCAGCCCAGAATTAGACACTTTATAGTTAGTCTCTTTTTTAATGGGCCTTCAAATAAAATTTTTGTTGGCCCATAAATATTTTCTATGTTTGTTTGTTATTTTATAAATAGTCCTTCGATTAAAAAATTCTCTTCATAGCTTAAAATATAACAACAGTTTGTTTAAGACCAATTAAACAATGAAATATCAGGCAATAATGAAGCTAAACCTATATATTCATGATTATTATCTTGGGTTATAGTGATATTGGTGGTTGGTTCATGGCTTTCTTGAATAGGGATATCGATAGTGAAATTAGAACTAGTTTGATCTGATATATAAGATTGAGGTTCACTTAAGGTCGATAAATGGTCATTATTAGGAATCCTTAAATCATAATGTCCATGGTTATATTGAAGATTTATTTCTGGAGCTTCCTCATCTAGTCCAATATTAATAAATCTTTCATTTTCTCTATATATTCTAATTCTAATCCCTAACTCAGAACTTATAATACGAAGCTCAATTTCTCCTCCCCATACTCCATTTTCTTGTATTGATTCTATATATCTCATTGCTAAATTACTTGATTGTATCATAGATAAAATATTCTCATTATTTTCTAAGCTTCTTAAAGCTTCAGCAATACCTTGATTATAGCCATCATAATTTCTTTCAGCTATGCTATTTATTAATTGACTTTCTATATCAGAAATTAAGTCATCTCCTTCTTCTTGTATTCTTTGATTTATTGTATTGTAAACTCTTCTTCTTAAATGATTTGCATCAATTATATTTTCACTATTTATTCCCATCCGACTTATACCTTCTATAATAGCATTATACATGCAATTACCATCAGCCATTATTGGAACTGTATAATAAGGCATGACATTAGGTGCATTTTCTCTTAACCAATTTATATATATAGATTGTTCATTAGCATGTAGTGCATAATGATATAAATTTCTTCCATAATTATCTGATTCTAAAAGCATGGCAGGTATATGAGCTTTAATAAAATTTAAACAACTTAAATTGGTGTAAGGAAAGTTTTTAATCATAGCAAAGTGGGCTATATTCATTCCAATGGACGTCTTTAAGTACAATAATTCTTCATGCTTTTCCAATGCCCATTCTAGGGCAAATTTATAGTCATAATAGGCCGCAAGATGAATAAAGTTAATTCCTTGCTCCCAGTTATTAACTTCAAATAAATCTTCAAATTCATTTTTTAAGCTATAAAACATCATTGAGCGTGATAATATGTGTGTTTTATGTTCAGGATCTGGTTCTTGTTCAAATTCTTTTTTATTCTCGACGTTGAATAATAAGGGGACATTATTAATGGCCCAATCTAGAGTTATTTTCTTGTTAAATATTGCAGCAATTTCAATTATTGAGCGGCCATTGAAAGTTAACTTCTCTAATAAATCTGGTTTATTTTGCTTTATCCAGTCTAAAACATATAATTTTCTAGAAGCTGCAGCAATGTGAGCTATGTTTCTTCCTTGATAATCTAAAGCTAATAATTGCTTATCAAGTTCAGGATCAGCCATTTTTTCTTGATCTAATAACCATTCTAAAACAGCAATAGAAACTTCTTCAGCTATATTATCTATAGCTTGATGAGCTATATTTCTTTTTTCATCATCTACTTCAATTAATAAGTATTTTGTATTTTCTTTTAGCCAATTAAAATAGTTTGCGAGCTTTACTTTTTGTAAAATTTCTTGAGATTTTTCATAAGAAACTTTTCGAGGTGAATCAAAAGCTCTTAATCTCCGAAAAAAATATCTTTTTGCTTCAGTCCAATGGGGCATAAATGAATTAACCATATAATGCACTATACTTACTCCATTTTCACCTTTTTCAGAGAATAGCTCAGGAAAATTTATCCACATCCATTTAAGAAAAGGTAATATGTTTGCTGGCTCACAAATAGACATTCTGGCTGCTTCATGAACAATATTTTCTTTGTAGGATCTATGCCAAGAAAACGCCCTATTATAATCTTTTTTTAACCATTTAAAAATTTTTTGATATTTCATTGGTGCACGAGCCGCTGTATGCACTATTGCAAATTCATCGTGGCCATGCTGATTTATATATTTTTCTTCTCTTTGTAAGATTTCCTTTAATAATGCAAAATTTTCATTTTCGCAAATATAGTCTAACATTTTTTCAATATAATCAGTATCTTTAATCAATATGTTAGGTAAAAATGTAAACAAAAAATCAATACTCTCTATATTATTAAAATCCGGTAAAGAGTTTTGCCCAGGTGAGGTTGCTTGTTCATAGTAAGAATTAAAAAAGGTCAAAAGATCTCTAGCAAAATAGTGCTCTAAAATATTTCTTATTCTTTCTATCATCCATTCAGTAATTTTAAACTGAGATTTAGCTATGTATTTCATTATTTCTTTATAGTTGCTATAATCCAGGCCTTTCTCAATTGCTTCTAAAGCTCCAAATATAGCAAAATAAACAGTAATGAAAGAGCCAAGATTATACGTGGAAAAAATTACTTCATCTTCTGGATCGTGTATAAATTCTAAGATTACTCCTAAATTTCCTTGATATGCAGCCCAGTTTACAGGAGACAATTCTCCATTAGGAGGAGAGATTGTATATTCTCTAATAGTCGATCTAATTGCCTCCAAAGTCCAACTTTCTCTTGGAACTGCAAATTGTATATTGGCCCATATAAAAAAGTTATTTGATTCTCCCATTAAAGAGTTATAAACATCTTCTAGGTATTGGTCTAAACTCCCCTCGTTTCTTAAAGACTCCATTGGCCGCTGTGCGGTAAACTCAAGCAATTTTCTAATATGTTCTTCTCCTGGAGTAAGTTCTTCATATGGGGAGTAGGCAATTCTTTTAAGCTCGTTTGATTCACAACTAAGCGGAAAAAATGAAGTAAAATAAAAATTTATTATTTCATATGTGCTAGATTCTATTAGACTTCTTTCAATGTCATTAGGAATTTGTGTATTTATTGGAGCACTAAATTTCCTTCTTAAGATATTATGATTGGATAAGTGAGAAGCGTGAATAAATGTAAGGATTGTATCCTTACCTGCTTTTTTTAACAAATTATCTATAAAATGTTTAATATTAGGTGCATAATAAGCTATATGTGATGCTAATATAAAAGAAGGGTTATTTGGCAACTTAGATAAATCTTCTTCACTGAAACAGTCACCTACAGCAAAATGGCCTGCTTTTATATTTAGCATAGTTACTTCTGTTATTACCTTTGAAACAAAATTTGGGTCTTGGTCTATGCCGCAATAACTTAGCATTACACCTTCGTTTAAAATGGTTTCTGCTATTTGATAAGACAAAGTACCTTCACCGCAACCTACATCTAAAATGCTATAAATTTCTTCTAAATTTTGTCCTGCACGTAATTTTTTAAAAAAAAGATGAAGTAGCCTAGCAATAATAATTGCAGTTTCTGATTTTTCATTTGTTACTCTTGCAAAAGCTGAAAACCAATCTGAGGTTCTTGCATTCCTAATTGCTTCTTCATTTTCTCTTGATGAAATTTCTTGGTCTTGTGCTGAATTCTTAGTTAAGTGGTCTTTTTCTTTCATGATAGCTTAACCTTTTATATTAATTCATAAATTAAGGTAAAATAAGTTTTTTAACTTGATTCTCAAATATGTTTATTATTTGAGAACGAGAATAAACGCCAAATTTTTGGTGCATTGATTGGATGTATTTTTCAACAGTTCTGTTTGATAAATTAAGGTGATAGGCTATTTCTTTCCCGCTATAACCATGTGCCATATATTTAAGGCAATCAATTTCCCGTGGAGTAAGCTTTACGACTTGCTGCTTATGAAAAACATTTATTGGCTTTCCTTGATATATGTAATTTAGCATATCTTTCACTTTTTTATCTAATGAAAATTCATGTGGAATTGGAATACTGAAGTCAAAGTTATCATATTTTGCTAAATATTTTTCTTTTAACGGCATTAAATTCATTATTTGAATAGAAAAATTTTTTGCTAAAGCTAATAACATATCAAAATATTTATGGTAAATAGTATTGATTTCTTCATTTTCAGGTTTAGTCAAAAACCACCACATTTCAGTATATTCAGGATTTTCTTGGCTTATTATAGTTGCACCATTCCACAAATTTTTTTCTAAGTAAATTGACAAGCTTTTACTATTTACTGCTCCTTTTGGCCAGTAAACAAAACGTAGTTTTTCATTTTTTAAGCTAGTTATATCTTTTTCATAAAAAATATGAGAATTTTTAACATTTAAAAGATAATCATAAGCGACGCTTTCTTCATTAGTAACATAATAATATTTAAGATTATTATAAATTCTTAAATAGCCAAAATTTTCAATTCCAAGAAAAGTTTTTAAAGGGATGCATAGCTTATTTACTTCTGCTAGGCGACTTGATAGATATTTAAATGCTTGTTTGTTTGTGTTATATTCATCTAGCATTTGATAAGCTTTTAATATAGATATTAAAATTTATTAATAATTCAAAATAATCATTTTATATATTTAATTCAAGATAAATATTAGTAATTTTTAAAAAGCCTAAATCTAAAGCAAGATTAAATCTACACACAAGATAAGCCTTACCCTTAAAAAATAATTTTATTTCAATTTTCAATGGGGGAATTATACCTATATTTTTTTCTTTCGCGTGCATTATTGTTTCTCATACAAGGTAGTAACTATAATTATTACTTTGTTTTAACAACTAAAAATATGGAGGTTTATTATGGCAGCAGCAGGTGCAGGAGCAGGAGCAGTTACAGCAACATTAACAGGAGTAGCAGGAGCAGGAGCAGCAATGTCCGTTGGGGTTCCGGTTTTAATGGCAATTGGAGCGATTGCGACTGGAGGAGGTATTCTTTTAGTTGTTGGAGCTGGAGCTGTAGCTGGGGAAGAAATTCAAGATTACAATAATCAAGATGCTTTTCTAGAAAATAGCATGCTTGGTTTAGATTTTGATTTTTCATCTTAATTTAGCGTTTAAGCTGCATAAGTTAATTCTTGCTTATGCAGCATTTAATTTACTTTGATGTGAAGAACTTATGTATACATATATAAACAAGTTTTTTAACTCTATGGTTAATTCAATTTTCAACTATCTACAATGGATAGATGGATCACACCCACAATTAAATTCTTGGTCAATATTATATGGATCAAGGAATGAAGTGGAAGTTACTCAAAGAATATTAAAATTTGCCAATCAGCACGTGAATGAAAGAGCAAAGTTTTTTAAAATATTGTATAATAATACAGATACAGTTGATTGCACGATTCAAGGTATTACAGGAAGCTTGTTTTATATTTACTCAAGCACCAATTCTAAAAACATTTGCTACTTAAGCCCAAATATACAACATTCTCTATCTATTATTGCAAATTCAACTCATATACCATTTTATAAAAAGCTAATAGGTTATAATGATGTTCACTTTGAATTATTTTCTAATTATCCTGAGCTTCTTCAAAGAAAAATTGAATTACCAATTGGATCAACCTTAATAAGAACAATCCCTTCAAATCACACTTTAATGAAGAGTCATGTAGAAGAAATAATGCTTCATTCTTTATTAAACCATAATAGTAACCCGTACATTAAGTTTATATATTATTTACTCAATAATTTAGAAGAAAATATGTTTATTATAATAACACCAAATGGCTTAAATATTTTTTCAACCGATATAAGCACTTTAATGGATTTTACTGATCAAGGTCTTGCTTCTTGGCAATATAAGCAAATAACTAATTTTGTTGCTTTCGTCAAAAATTATAATTTAAATCAAATAAATTATAATCAAGAAGAATATATGCATGAAGTTAATTTTTTCTTTAATAAGTTTAGCCAAAATAAAAACTTAAAAGATTATAAACAGAATTTGAGTTTTGTTCGGCTTAAAGAACTACTGTTATTTAGTTACTTAGTTAGAGAAGATATTTTAAAAATAGAAGCTCTTATTAATGAAGGAGTTTCAGTAAATGCTCAACTATTAAATGGTATAAAACCTCTTTACTGGGCAGTAGAGAAAAATAAATACTTTATGGCTAAGTTTCTTATCAATGCTGGAGCTGAAATTGATGCTGCAAGAATTGATAATAATACCACCGCATTAATTGCAGCGGTGAGAAATAATAATTATAATATTACTAAACTTCTTTTAGATTCAAGCGCTAATGTTAACCTTATAGATGCAAATGGTGCTTCAGCTTTAATTTATGCCGCAAAATTAGGTAATAATATAATTGCAGAAGAACTAATTAATTTTAAAGCAGAGGTTAATTTAGAGGATAAAAATGGTTTAACGCCATTAGTTTACACAGCTTTAAAAGGGAATGAAGTTATAATGAGCTTAATGTTAAAAGCGTTAAACCTTAAAACAAATTTAGCATCAGAAAATTTAATACTAACAGTGTTAAGAAATGGTCAATTAGAAAGTAATAAAATTATAAGAACTTTATTGAAGCATTATAACAATAATTTAAGTAATTTATTTGAAGAAGACTCACCTTTATGTGCTTCTTTAATCAATACCAACAAACAGGTGCTTAATTTGGTTTTAACTAATGGTTTGCACTCAACTTTACAAGATAAGCAATATTATGATTGTATAATATTAGCAACTGATGTACAGAAAATAAAGATAGAAGCATATGAAAAAAACCCTATCAATTATATTATAAAATATTCTGAAAACCCTGAACATATTCAATACTCATTAGATATTTTAGCTAAACTAACTTTTGCACATAACTTAATAGATCTAAATTTTAAAGCGGAAGATTGTTTAAGCAAAATCAATTCTACAATAGATAAAAATCAAGTTTTACAACTGTGCGGAAGCTCAGGTACAGAGGATTTTTTACCAGACTAATAAAAATTTGAATGATATTACTCAGTAGGAGATTACTTATGACGATAGAAATATTAAATGGAAATCATGAAAATAGCGAATTAGCGTGCAAGAATATTGGATTTGACTATAATTTGCCTGTTCTTCAATCTCAATTATTTATCAATGAAATAGTAGATGACTTTAGTTTAAGTTATATAATAAAAAATTTCTTTGGTTTAGAGCATTGCGTTTCACCTTATTTAAAAGCAATTGGTCCTGCTGTAGTTGGAGCTATGCCTATTTGCTTAAGTTATTTAAAATATTCTAATTTAGGGTTACATATGGCTATTGATTTGCATATAGATGAATATTTTTAAGTTATCATTTTTTCTTCTAACAAAAATTTTTTATAGTTACTATTATTAGTAAGATATTATAAAAAGGAATGTACTTTTCAAATAAATCTATATTAGTGTTCCTGCTTTAAAATTGGCCATAGAAGAGTTCTGCATGTTTTTATTTTTTAATAATAAATCTTAAAATAATGTTTATTTTTTGCTTAAAGTAATTTATGGCTACATTTCGCTAGCAATAAGAAATTTATCTTCAAAATTTTCAATAGTTGCTTCTATAATATCTCCAACTTTATAAGAAGGAGAAAGCTTTACTTGAAGGAAGTTTTCACTTCTTCCTAAGCCTTCTTGTTCTACAATGATTTTATATTTTTGGTCAATTGCTGATTGCATGAATTTTTGTAATTCTTTTTGTCCTTCAATGCGAAGTTTTTCAGCTCTTTCTTTACGAATAGCCTTAGCTACTTGAGGCATTTTTGCAGCTGGAGTATTAGCTCTTGCAGAATAGGGGAAAACATGAAGAAGTTGAAGCCCAGCTTCAGAAATTAGGTTAAAAGTATTAGCAAACATTTCTTCTGACTCTGTTGGAAACCCTGCAATAATATCAGCTCCAAAAACGATATTTGGCCTTAAAGCTCTTAAATTATGGCAAAAATCTATAACTTGTTGGCGGTTATGTCTTCTTTTCATTCTCTTTAAAATCATATCATCGCCAGCCTGAAGGCTGATATGTATATGGGGCATAACCCTTGGTTCGTGAGCAAGTAGTTCAAAAAGGAGGGGGTCAATTTCAGCAACGTCAATAGAAGATAGCCTTAACATTGGTAAATCAGGCACTAGTTTTAAAAGTCTTTGCACCATTTCACCAAGGGTAGGAGTTCCAGGTAAATCAAGTCCAAAATCAGTTATATCAACTCCAGTTAAAACAAGTTCTTTATATCCGTTATCTACAAGTTTTTTAGCTTGTTCAACAATTGAAGCTATAGGAACGCTCCGGCTGTTTCCACGAGCATAAGGAATAGTACAGAAAGTGCAGCGATGATTGCACCCATTTTGAATTTGAACGAAACTTCTAACTTTACCTTCAAAGCTACTAACAATATGGCCAGCTGTTTCCTTAACTGACATTATATCATTAACTAAAACTTTTAAATCTTCTTGAGGAACACTTAAATCATAATTCCTTTTATCAAATTTTTCTTGGTTCCCTAAAACTTTATCTACTTCTGGCATTTGAGCAAACTTAGTTGGATCAAGCTGCGCTGCACAACCGGTGACAATTATTTTTTTATGAGGATTTTCTCTTTTTGCTTTTCTAATAGCTTGAACTGCTTGCTTTTCAGCTTCTTTAGTAACAGCACATGTGTTAAAGACTATAACATCTTCATTAATATTAGATCTTTTTAACTGCTCTTTGATAGCCTCACTTTCATAAATATTTAACCTACAGCCAAAAGTAACTATTTCGCTATTATTCATTAAATAAATCCTCTGTAGTTTATGTTTGCTTCTCCAGCCATAAATATATCATCATTTACAAGTGATATATTTAAATTTCCGCCAGGTTGTTTTATTGTTACTTCTTTCTTAATTAAACCTTTATTATAAAGCAAGAAAAAAGTTGCGCATGCAGCAGTTCCACAAGCTTCGGTTGCACCACACCCTCTTTCCCATACTTTTAATTCAACTTCATCATCTTTAATAACTTTAGCAAAATCTACATTAACCCGGTTTGGAAAACGTTTGTCACTTTCTATTATAGGACCTAGTTTCTTGTAATCTCCCTTATAGTCTAAAACAACAAGATGAGGATTACCAATTTCAACCAGATCTCCCTTAACGGCATCAAATTCTATGTTTTTTTGAGTTATTTTGGCTTTTCCCATATTGACTTTAATCTGATTTCCTAATGAAGTGGCTGTGATAATTCTTTCAAGTGTGGCTATAGTAACTTTATTAGTTTTATTTTCTTCTAAATATAATTTAGCAACACATCTTGTTCCATTGCCGCAAGCAGAAACTTCTAAGCCGTCGCGGTTAAAAATACGCATTTTTATATGTGCTTCTAAAGAATTTTCAATTAGTAATAGCTGGTCAAAACCAACTGATCTTTTATAATCTGAAAGAGCGATAATTTCTTCTTTAGATAGCTCGATGTTTACATAACGCCCATCTATAACTATAAAATCATTTCCATGGGCATTCATTTTAACAAAATTTAATGTCATTGAGGATTTTCCATAACTTTAAACTGTTTGTTATGAACTTCTAAAACAGGAATTTGATATATTGCTAAACCCTCAGAATTAAACTTAAAATCTGCATATTTACCAAAATCATCATTATTTATAATAATGTTTCTTTTGTTTAAGAGCTGCTGGTCTTTATCCATTTTTGCTAACATTAAAACTCCATTATAAGCAGCATAAGTTATATTTGATGGTTTATACTTAAAATATTTATGATATTCACGCGCAAATTTGGCTGGATAAAAATTATGTTGAAGTAAAATTGCGTTTTCAAAATTATTTAATTTTAGCAAACTATCATAGTGCCATGCTTGGCTTCCTACTAATCTTGCTTTAACGGAATATTTAGCTAAATTTGCTTCAAGTCTATTTAAATTTTCTCCACCCTGCGGCATAAATATAGCTGATTTATCGGAAGAAACACTAATTAAACTAGAGAGAAATTCACTCATTACTTGGTCAATATTTTCAGTTCCATACCAATTTATATTATATGTTGTTTTATCTTTAGCTGATAAAATTTTAGTTACTGATTCTTCTATCATTTTTCCATATTTACTGCTTGGAAGAAGTAAATGGTAATCACTTATGCCTTGGCTAATTGCATACCTGGTTAAAATTTCTGCTTGAACAGATGGAGATACGCCTAGCACTAATAAGGAATCATCTTTAAGGGTTGAATCATTTGATAGGCTTAAAATAGTAATTTCTTTTCCTTCTATTGTTTTTACTAAAGTTTCAGTTTCATTCGCAAAAATAGGGCCTAAAATAATTTTTATGTTTTGATTAATAAGTGAACTAACTACTGATTCAGGAGAAGAGTTAAGCAATTCTGAATCTATAGGAATTAAATTAATATTTGGATTATTAGCTTCCATTAACGCTAATTGAGCAGCTCCTAAAATAGATTCTGCTGTTTTGTCCTTTTCATTGTAAAGTGGGACTAATACTGCTATATTAACTTGATTTGGATCTTGCTCAGGAGTTATAGCTTCCTTGCTTGAAATTTCTTTCTCGGGGATTACATTACCAGTGCTTGTTGACTGATTATCGGTGGTGGTACAGGAAGATATTAATAATAATATACTTGATAAAATAAAAAAAGATCTCATAAGTTTATAAACTCTAATAATTGATAGATTAATTATAGCTAAAAAAATGCAAAACAAAATCGGAAAATTATCTATTGTATCAACTCCTATTGGAAATTTAGGTGACATTACACTAAGAGCTATAGAAACCTTAAAAGCAGTTGATCTTATTATATGTGAAGATTCAAGAATTACTAATAGATTGCTAAAGCATTTGCTGATTGAAAAAACTTTATTTATCTATAATGATCATAGTGATGAAACTGCAAGGGATAAAATTATTGATAAGTTGAATCAAGGTCTAAATATAGCTTTGGTTTCTGATGCAGGAACGCCTTTAATTTCAGATCCTGGTTATAAACTAGTTTTAGAGTTAAACAAACAGGGAATTGAAGTTGATGTTGTACCTGGGGCTTGTTCACCAATAGCTGCTTTATGCATTTCTGGAATTCCATCTGATAGATTCATGTTTACAGGTTTTATTCCCTCGAAAGATTCAGCTAAAGAAAAATTATTTGAAGAGTTAAAAACTTATAAAACCTCACTTATATTTTTTGAATCTGCACAAAGATTGGAAAATACTTTGAGTATGATGAAAAAATTTTTTAGTGCAAGAAAAGTTGCTGTAATAAAAGAATTAACTAAATTATACCAACAAGCAATTAATGCATCTATTGATGAGATTATTGATTATTTTGAAAAAAATCCTGATAAATTAAAAGGCGAAATTATTATTATAGTTGCTCCACCAAATGAAAATGAAGGTTTAAATTTTGATGATATTGAAGCAGAACTATCAACATTATTAAATTCAATGAGTGTTAAAGATGCTGTGGAGTTAGTATCAAGAAATAATGAGCTTCCTAAAAAACAAATATATAAACTAGCTTTAAGTTTAAAATCTAAATGATTGATTTAGACTTATTTTTATTATTATTAGGAGTTTGTAAACTTTGCGAATGTGAAGTTTTTGTTTCTTCAATAAATTCTCTTCCTTGAGATAAAATTTGGTTAGTCTTAGGCCTAGCTATAGGTTTGAACTCATTTAATGATTCACTTCCATTCGGGGAGATTAAGCTATCTTCAAAGTTAAATTCTTGCACGGTTTTTGACGATGAAGATTTTGAGGAAAAAGGGCTATCAAAAGTTGTTATACTAAAGGATCTACTCCCTTTAGAAGTAGGGCTAGATCTATTTGAATCAAATATATTTAATTCTCCTAAGTAATCTACAGCTCTTTTAAACTGAGTAATTACATCAGGAGAAGAAGTTTTTGTTCTGTTTTGCTCTAAGAGAGTTTTCTCAACGTCTGAGAGGGGTTTAAAATTTGAATTATTTATGTCGGGAGACGAATCTGGGGATGAAGATAAAAAGCTAACAACAGTTGAGCTTCTATTTCTAGGAGAGCTCGCTTTAAGGTGAGTATAAGTGTCTCCCATTGCATGACCATAAATGGAATGTCCTGCATCTGTTAAAATTTCTACCCCAGCATGACCATAATTTAATCTAGCAATAGGATAATTAGGTATTGGATCTTTCACGTCATTTATTCTTATACAAGGGACATATTTATCAAATTCCTGAGCTGTTTCTTTTGAAAAAACTTTTGGAGTGCCGAAAGTTATACAACTTATATTTTCTTTTCCTTTAGAAGCAAGCTTTAAAGCAGCTATTGAAGCAGTTGCACCTCCAAGACTATGACCACAAAAAACTATTTTTCTATTTTCATTTTCATAGTTAGATAATTTTACTATCATATCAGACTCAGAAATTAAAAATTCTCTTAAGAAACCCTCATGAATCTTCATATCTTTAGGGCCATCAATTGTGTCCATTTCTAGAGGAATTTGATTAGCGCGTGAATCATTATAAACTTCTTTGATTTTACTTAAAGATGTTCCTCTATATGCCACAAAAATTGTATCATCTGTAATTATTAAGCATCCAGCAGGTTCTTTATGTAGTTTGCTACTTGTTACATATTCTTTTTCAAATTCTATTATATGTATATTAGTAGTTGGGTGATTATTAATTAGGTCTTCAATAAGAAGCTCATTTGCCTCAGCTGTATTTTTATAATACTTATATGCAAGTTTAGAAGCATCGCGAGCAGCATGAATTAAGTTGTCATCAAATTCTTCGTTACTTGGCATATAAACATATATCCTATAGTTAAATTTTAAAATAAGAATATATTAGAAATATTAAAAATATGTTAAAATTAATTATAAAAAGATAGTAAAGTTTATGAAAAGCAAATTGCTTTTTTAAGAGTTTTTTAATGCTCATTAATAATTTGCAATGTTGCATTTCCTTAGTTTTACTGATTTACCTTGTTGCTCTAATTTAAATTCACTATTTAAAAGATTAAATAGTTCTGCATCTGATTTGCTTACATTATTGAAATTAAAATCATATGAAGCAAAATGCTTATATAATGTAGCAAGTGAACCTATGTCTTCCCACTCAAAATCAATAATAAATGCATTTAGTTTAGAAGTTTTTTGAGATATTGCTTTATCAATAGATAATTTTTGGGGTAATTGTACTGGATAAAATTTATGAAATTCTTCTAAGAAAACTTCTGCTTTACCTATATATATACCAAGATTTTTATATGTTTTTTCACCAAGTTCGATGCTACTTTCTGGCTTCTCAACAAATTTCTTAACTGTAAAATAACTAGTTTTAATTTGAGAATCTAAAATTGCATAGCCAAATTTATTGGAAATTAAATTTGTTTGTTCCACAAGAATATTAATTTTATCTTGGTTTAATTTAGTTAAAATACTAGCTAAATCATCATTATTATCAAAAAATATATGATCAGTTGGAAAAAAACTATATAAAGCTTGATCTAAATTATTGTGTGCTATTTTGCAAATATTGTAGATGGCCATAGCAGTATCAATTTTTTCAGGTTCAAAGTAAGTGATTAATTCATTAGGATTTAAGCCTAATTCAGTAATTTGTTCACTTACAACTTTTTGATGAAGAAGATTTGCGGTAATAATAATATTTTGAGAGTTAGTTATCTTAAGACTTCTTATTAATGATAATTGGAAAGTTGATAAATCCAATAGAGGAATTTTTAAGAATTGTTTAGCTAGAAAATTATTGCTCAATGGCCATAATCTTTCTCCTTTACCACCAGCAAGCAATATTATTTTGATATTTTCCTTCAACTAAACACCTCGAAAAATTGAATATTCTAGCGAGTGTATACCAGATGCATTTTTATAAATCAAAATAAAAATTGGTTTGAATTAAATTTATGGTTATATTTAGTGTTAAATAAGCAAATTTAAGGAAAAAACATGTTTCAAAATATTTATAAAGATGCAGATCTTTTAAGTGAGAATGAAGCTAAATTAGAGATAAAGCGTTTAAGTGATTTGGTGGTATATCATAATATTCAATATTTTGAAAAAAATTCACCTCAAATTTCTGATGCCGAATATGATAAGCTATACCATAGGCTGGTTGCAATAGAAAAAAAATTTCCCCATTTAAAGGAGAAGAATAGCCCAACTCAAAAAATTTCTTCAGTTAGCAGCAAATTCAATAAAATTAAGCATAGTAAACCAATGTTATCTCTAGCTAATGCATTTAATGAAGAAGATATAATTGATTTTATCGAAAAAATACAAAGATTTTTAGGCGTTAATGATTTTTTTGAGTTATGTTGTGAAACTAAAATAGACGGTTTATCTTTCGCTGCAAAGTTTGAGCAAGGCAAATTATTGTATGCTGCTACTCGAGGTGATGGGTATGTAGGCGAAGATATAACCAATAATATTAAGCAAGTTATAGATTTTCCTTCAACTATTGACTATCAAGGAGTTCTTGAGGTTAGAGGAGAAGTATACATGGATCATAGAGATTTTTATAAACTTAATGAAGCTCAGAAAAGTAATAAAGAAGAAGAATTTGCTAATCCAAGAAATGCTGCTGCTGGTTCTTTAAGGCAATTAGATAGTTCAATCACGGCCAAAAGAAATTTACGCTATTTTGTATATGCAGTTGGTGAATGTGAAAAGAAATTTAATACTCAGATTGAGTTACTAGAGGGTTTATCTAATCTTGGTTTTAAAGTAAATAATACCAAAATTCTTGCTGAGTCTATAGAAGATGTGAAGAGGTTTTATAAGCAAGCTGAATTAGATAGAGCTAATTTAAGCTTTGATATAGATGGGTTAGTTTATAAAATTAATGACTTATCTCTTCAATCAAGACTGGGGTTTGTAGGAAAAAATCCTCGATGGGCTATAGCTCATAAGTTTCCTGCAGAACAGGCCATAACTAAGTTGATGAAAATTACTGTTCAAGTTGGAAGAACAGGAGCATTAACTCCTGTTGCTGAACTAGAACCAATAAATATTGGAGGAGTTCTTGTTTCACGAGCAAGTTTGCATAACTATGATGAAATTGAACGAAAGGATTTTCGAATTGGTGATTACGTTATTGTACAAAGAGCAGGAGATGTGATACCACAAGTGGTTGAAGTGGTTATCGAGAAACGTTTAGATGATTTAGAGAAGTTTAAATTTCCTAAGCATTGTCCATCTTGTGGAGCAAGCGTGGTAAGAGAGGAAGAAGAAGCGGTTATAAGATGCCCTAGAGGATTATTATGTCCAGCCCAAAGTATTGAGCATTTAATTCATTTTGTATCTAAAGCTGCTTTTGATATTGCTGGTTTAGGAGAAAAACAATTGATTTTGTTTGTTGAAAAAAAAATGATTAGTAATGTGTTAGATATATTTTCATTAAAAAATTATGCAGACAAAATTAAGGGATTAGAAGGTTTTGGCGAAAAATCTGTGAGCAATCTTTTAGATGCTATTGAAAAATCAAGAAATATTAACTTTGACCGGTTTATTTATTCTTTAGGAATTAGAACTGTTGGTATTGTAACTGCTAAACTTTTAGCAAAAAATTACGCTAATTTTGCCAATTGGTATAATAATATGCTAATGATTAAAGATGGAGTTATACAAGCTGAAAACGATCTTAATAATATTGACGGGGTGGGAGATAAAACAATTTTTATGATAAAAGAATTCTTCTTAGATGATTTAAATTGCTCTATTATAGAAAAATTATGCCAAATAGTTAATATTAATCCTTATGAAGAAACTACAGCAAATTATGAGTTTGCTGGTAAAACAATTATTTTCACTGGTAGTCTTGAAAAGATGTCAAGAAATGAAGCTAAATCTAAAGCTGAAAGTTTAGGTTTAAAAGTTCTATCATCTATATCTAAAAATACAGATTTTGTTGTTGTTGGAGAGGAGGCAGGAAGTAAGCTAAAAAAAGCTCAAGACTTGGGGCTAAAAATCTTAAATGAAGAAGATTGGTTTAAATTAATTGCAGAAGCATAATTAAAAAATACTTTTTATTTTAAAGTAACATTTAATATAGAGATTAAGCTTTAAGAGAGTTATTTTGGCTATACTTATCGGTAGTTATTATAATATAAATCTATTATCAAAATAAAGGGAAAATAACATTAATGACTAAAGCAAACATATATGCATACAGGATTAAAGTTACCTAACTATCTTTATTATTATGATAAAGATAATTACTTTGATTGTGGAGAATAAGTAATAAATAAGCTTAATTTTTAAAAAGATAAGAGTTTTATTTGCTGCAAGTTATTATTTCTTTTCTAACTTTAAATATAATATTAGAAAGCTTACAGCAAATAATATACTTATGGCTTAATAGTTACCATTCTTATTTAATGTTTTAAAACAAGGCAAAACTTGCTCCTTTTGCTTTGAATAATCAATTATTAAGATGTATTGTTAAACGGTTAAGAGAATAAAATCCAATTTTATCTAGACAAATTGCTATCCCTAATTATTATAATATTTAAAAAATCATATAGGATTAATTGATTGGCGAATATGAACACAGTTGTTATTACTACTTTTTATCATTTTATTAACTTACCAAATTTTGAAGAGTTAAAATTTCCTTTGCTAGAATTTTGTAACCAAAATGATTTAAAAGGGACTATTTTACTTGCAAGAGAAGGTATTAATTCTACTATTTCTGGTCCAAGAGAAGGGATCAATAACCTTTATATTTATTTAAAAGATGTAATTGGAATAAAAAATTTAGTTTACAAAGAAAGCTTTAATAATGAAAAGCCATTTAAAAAAATGAAGGTTAGCCTTAAAAAGGAATTGGTTGCATTAGGCATGCCTGATTTAGATGTAGAAAATTTAAAAGGTGATTATATAAATCCTAAACACTGGGATGATTTTATTTCTCAAAATGATGTTATTGTAATTGATACAAGAAATAAATATGAGACTTTGCTTGGCACTTTTAAAAAAGCTATTGATCCTTGTACCAATAATTTTAGGCAGTTTCCTAAGTGGTTTGAGAAAGAATTTGCTGAAGCTGATAAAGATCAAAAAATTGCAATGTTTTGCACTGGAGGTGTACGTTGTGAGAAATCTACAGCTTATTTAAAAAGTCTTGGTTTTAAAAATGTTTATCATTTAGAGGGAGGTATACTTAAATATTTTGAGGATACTGAAGCTAAGGCTTGGGAGGGAAGTTGTTTTGTTTTTGATGAAAGAGTTGCTCTTGATAAAGATCTTAAAACAGATACTAACTTACATTGCGGTTCTTGTAATAAGAACCTTGGTACGGACGATCTTAGAAGATCTGCTCTTGCTCATGAAATGATTTGTATAGAGTGTGTAAAAAATGGATAAAGCTCACATTATTGTTATAGGTAATGAAAAAGGTGGCGCAGGTAAAACCACAACTTCCATGCACCTAATTACAAGCCTTCTACATTTAGGATTTAAAGTTTCTTCAATAGATGTTGATTGTAGACAAAAGTCTCTTTCACGCTACCTTGAAAATAGAAATAATTATGCTTTAAAGCATGGTCTTGACTTGCATAAACCTAATCATTTTCCTTTTGATGAAACGGTAGATTCTAGTGCAGATATTGCTAAATTATCTGACTTAATTGAGAGCCAAATGGAAGTATGTGATTTTATACTCATTGATACTCCCGGAAATAATACGGCTATTTCAAGTTTTGCTCATTCTAAAGCAGATAGTATTATAACCCCTATAAATGATAGCTTTCTTGATCTTGATGTTATTGCTCAAATTGAAGCGGATACCCTTAAAATTATTCGACCAAGTTTCTATGCGCAGGCAATTTGGGAGCAAAAAATGAATAAAGCAAAGAGAGATAAGGGTGAAATAAATTGGTTAGTTATTAGAAATAGAATGAGCTCCGTTGATGCTAGAAACAAACAAAAAATGACGGAAGTTTTATCAAAATTATCAGTAAGATTAGGGTTTAGAGTAGCTGTTGGGTTTAATGAAAGAGTTATTTATCGAGAATTATTCCTTCATGGATTGACTTTGCTTGATATAAAGCCAGGAGTTGGTGAAATTACTCTTAATTTATCTCATATTACTGCTAAGCAGGAACTAAATAACCTTCTTAGAAATCTTAATTTAGAAAAGTTAAATACAGCCTTAGCAAGGCTTGAAGGAATTAATAGTTAAAAGCTGCAATAAAGGAGAATAAGCGCCATGGAAAAAACAAAAAAAAACAGTTTGTTGTTTGTTTTGGGAGCAGCCTTTGAATATTATGATTTTATAATTTATGGCTTGATGAGCAATTATATTGCGGCTTTATTTTTTCCTAATGATGCTCCTTTGGTGGGGCAGCTAAAAGCTTTTTCAATTTTTGCTCTTGGTTATGTTGCAAGACCTGCTGGAGCATTAATTTGGGGAGCAATAGGCGATGTAAAAGGAAGAAGAGAAGCTTTTATTAAAAGTAATATTTTTCTTGGTTTAACCATGATAGGCATAAGCATTCTTCCTGATTATTCACAATTAGGTGTATTTGCAACTATTCTACTTATTATTTTAAGAGTTGTTCAGGCCGTAAGCTTTGCAGCTGAAATTCCAGGTGCTTCCATTTTACTTAAAGAACAGGGGCAAAATTATTTTAAAAGATTTAGTTTTGTTATATCAGGTTCAGCTC
The DNA here is from genome assembly GCA_964627795.1 of uncultured Rickettsiales bacterium. GTDB lineage: Bacteria > Pseudomonadota > Alphaproteobacteria > Rickettsiales > CANDYO01 > CANDYO01. The sequence continues at coordinate 102,323 of CAZVLF010000003.1, forward strand.
TTGGTGCAATTTTAGCAAGCTCTTTCATGTATATACTTGAAAATAATTTTACTAATGAGCAAATTTTAAATTACGCATGGAGATTACCTTTTATATTTGGGACTATTCTTTTTATTATTGGGATTTACATGAGAAAAAATATTTCTTTTGTAAAAGAAGATAATGCAGAGAACAAGACTAAGTTATTTACCATGGTTTTTTCTCAAGTTAATCAAGTTATTCCTTTAGTTTTAATTATTGCTGTGCCTGCTTATTTAATTGTTATGAACGTGTTTTTCACTGGCTATATTCCTAACTTTTATGGTTATAAGTCTACCCAGGTATTTTCTGCCATGACTATATCATTAATGTGGTCAGCTATTTTCGCGCCTACTTGTAGTTATATATTTGATCTTAAGAATTTGACTACAGAAAAAATATTAGGTTATGTTCGATCTATTATTTTTGCTGCAATGATATTAGGATTTGTAATAAATTTTCTTCTTCTAAGAGGAGAAAACTGGCATCTTGTTACAGCATTATGTTTATATCAATCAATTAATACAAGTTTAATGGTGTTGATTTTTCCGCTAATGAATGAGGTTTTTCCTAAACAAGCAAGATTTACCTTAGTTGCCTTTACCTATAATATCACTTATTTATTAATTTCCTTTGTTCCAGTTTTTGTAGGGAAAATATCTGGATCTCTTAAAAGCCCACTTCCTGCTTGGCTGGTTTTATTGGTGATTTGCCTATTTGCTTTATCAAATATGAATCGCTTACTTGAAGAAAAAGATTAATATTATTTGACTATTAATATTATTTTTGTTAAGTTGCCGCGTAAAACTGCGACTCAGTGAGACAATAAATTGAATAAAAAAGATAAGGCTATAATCAAGCAACATATATTATACCTAAAGTCAGAATTGGAGCTATATAGTTTAAAAAGCATAATGGGAATCTTTTTTTTAAAAGAGATAGGTTATTGTTACTATCTTTTAATGAATTATGATGTTGCTATGACTTATCTTTATACAGCTGAATCTAATCTAAAACAATACATGGTTGAAAATAATTTAACTAAGAGAGATTTTTTAGAATTTGTTATAGATATTAAAGAAAAAATTGCAGAAGCACTTTTAGATGAAGGTATAGAGTTTGAAAAGGCAAGAGAATATTATGATGAAACTCTGTTGTATAAAAAAAGAATATTATCACTGGGAAAACTAGATGAAAAAAATAAGATAGATAAAGATTTAAATAGTGATGAAAGAAAGCGGGTAGAAGAAAATTTAAATCACATTGAAACTGCTCAAATAAGAAGATTTGCGCCAATAGATAATTACAATGGTTATCTTTCTTTTACACCATGGTTATTAAATGCTTTGCCTTTTTTAAGTATAAATTTTTTTAAGCCAGTTTTATCAATTAAAAATAATACAAAATCTAATAATAGTAGTTGGAAGATTTTCTCCTTAAATAAGGTTACTTCATTATTAAGTTCTTGGTGTGTTTTTTTTTCTTTTGGAAAAACCTTAATTACTACTAAGAGTAAAAATGTAAAAAAGAAGAAAAAAAAGAAAAGCTCCATTCAGGTGGTTACTATAAATCAGGCCCTAGAAGAAAAGATATTAAACCAAGAAAATCCTTCAATAAAAAATAATTTCTACCAAAATAGCTTTAAAGTAGCATGTTTTGGATTCTCTAATTTTGTTCATAATTATTATAATATTAAATATTTTTTTAGTGAAATAGTGCCAATAGGAGAGTTAATTCCTGCGTCATTTAAAAATAGTTCTTTAGTATCTTGGACTTCTAATAGTTTAATGTGGCCATTGATTAAAACTACTATGTATCACGTTTCACTTATGAATGCTTTTGATATAAAAGATATGTCTCCTGACTATATTAACCTAACTAAAAGATCTACTAAATTCCTTGCTACTGAATTTATAAATAGTTTATTGCATTACGTTCTAGATGCTATAGCTATAAGAAACTTTAAAGCTATGAAATGCACTGCTATAGCAGCAAATAATTATCTTTATAGAAGAACAATAGATGATAATGACTTGTCTTATTTAGTTAACAAGCCTGTAAAAGTATTTAATGACGGTTATTATGGATCTCAAATGGTTTTTGAAACTTTAAGTTGCCTAAATTTAAATGGATTGATTAAGAGTAAGAACATTAACTCTAACTATCTCAAGAAGATTCCTTATGTTATAGATGGAGCTATAGCAGGAATCACTATATTTTCATTTTATAAATTAAATAATGATTTTAATATAGATGCAAATTCTCCAATTGGAAAATTTATTTATACTAGTGAGGCATTTTTTACTATAAATGCTGTTGTAGTTGCTGATTATATATCAAAATTAGTTATTACTAATATAGAAACTTTAGCTTATTATTCTGGAATAATAAGTAATCATTCAATCAGTGATGAAAATATTTAATCTGTTCTTTAAATAATTCATATGCTTTTAAATCTCCAATATGATACCATTTACCGTGATATTGGCAGCCGAAAATTTTTTGTTCTTTGATTAAGTCATTAAGAATAGTGGGAGAAAGTTCAATTTTTTCTTCATCATAATTATCAAAGAGACGGTAATCTGTTATATACATACCTGGATTAATATATTCACGCTTAGGATTATTTTGGTTTATATGGCCTTCTTTATCCATGTCGAAATCACCATTAGCAAGCCAATATCCAAAGGAATTATCCCTTTTGGTAAGTAGCATTAAAATTTTCATTTTTTCGGGATGCCAATGTTTTTCTAATAGTTTAAAAGCTGGTTTCTCGTCAATAAATATTGAATCATTATTTATTACAAAAAATGGTTGTGAGCCTAAAAACTTTAATGCTTTTTTTATTCCTCCAGCAGTTCCAAGTAATTCTTTTTCTCGAGAAAAATAAATTTCAAATTTATTTGAAATAGGAAGAGAAAGGATAAATCTTTCTAATTTTTCAGCCATATAAAAAGTATTTATCACTAATTTATGAATATTATTTTGATCTAGATAACGTAAATGTCTTTCAATTAAAGTAATTCCTGCAACCTCAACCATAGGTTTAGGGCGATCTTTAGTTAAATAAGACATACGGCTGCCAAGACCAGCAGCCAATATCATTGCCTGTTTAATTATCATGTTTTTAGTATTTCATTTGCAATGGAACTACTTTATTAAGCCATTTTTTTATTGGCATTAACATTGGATGTTTAACTCCATTATTAATATGTCGCCATACTCTTGGTAATAAAGTTAAATAATAATTATTCTTATGTAGAGTTGCAAGCCTTGCAAAAACTCCAACAATTTTCAAATTTCTATGAAGTGCTAAAATAGCATAAGCCATATTAAATTCTTTTTTAGGAATTAAAGGGAAGGCCTTTAAGTATCTATTTTTCATCTTTTCAGCAAGCTCAGGGCTTACATCTCTTCTAGCATCCTCAAGAAGAGACACTAGATCATATAAAGGAGAGCCAATTACTGCATCTTGAAAGTCAAGTATACCAACTTTTTTAATATCTTGTCTATCAGGTAACCACATTAAATTATCTGCATGATAGTCTCTTAATACAACTACTTTAGAAAAGGCATCAGCAAGAGTGAGTAAATGCTTGAATATTACTATATATTCTTCTAATGTTTCTTTTCTAACCACGTCATTATTTAATATTTCAATATAATATTGAACAAAGATTTTTGCTTCTTTTATGAGTTTTGTTTCATCGTAAGCTTCAAAAGCTAAAGATTTGGTAGGAATTTTATGAAGCTCAATTAGAACATCTATTGCTTTTTCATACATTTGTTCTTCTAACTCAGTTGATTTTTGAGGTTGAGATAAAATTTTTGTATATAAATTATCTCCAAAATCTTCTAATAAAAGAAATCCATTTTCAGTATCTTGCTCATAAACTAAAGGAGCAGAAAAATTATTTGATGTAAGAAAATTAGCTACTTTTAAATAACTTTTAGCACATTCCTTTTCAGGAGGAGCATCCATCAATATTAAAGTGGATTTATCTTCTTTAATAATTCTTTCATATAGGCGATGAGAGGCGTCCTTCTTTAGCAATGATTTTTCAAAATTTCCAAGATTACATTTTGTTAAAAATTGTTCTTTTAAAGTCTCTCTACCCATTCGTAATGTCCCTCTAGCTTTATATTTCTACTATTATCTTTACTTATAAAATCTATAGTAATATCAAGTTTGTTCTTTGGCAAGATATCATTGATTATTTGTGGCCATTCAATCAAACATATTGCTACTCCGTAAGCATCTTCAATCCCTAGTTCAAATATTTCTTCTTTATCTTTAAGCCTATATAAGTCAAAGTGCCAAATTTTACATTTTAGTGAATCATATATATGAACTAAATTAAAAGTGGGGCTTGTAACTTCTACATCAACAATGTTTAGAGCCTGAACTATTGACTTAATTAAAGTTGTTTTTCCTGCACCTAAATTACCTATAAAAGTGATTATATCGCCTGGTTTTAAATGGTTAGCTAGTTTTTTTGCAAAATGCTCAAGATCTTCAAGTGAATTTATAAGAAAATTCTTAGTTTTCATTGCTAAACTCTGTTTCATATAAAGCTGCTAGAGTGGATAACCTGGCAATGAAGTGACAGCAGATTTTATATTTATGTTCAATTTTAGCGTTGTTAATGATTTTCATCCCTACTGAATTTAAGTTGCTATATTTATCTTTTTCTAAATGAGTTCGATAAAAGAATGAAACAATTTCATTATTGATTAAGTAAAGAAGTGGTTCAGCTGTTTCACCATTTATAATTTCAATTGTTTTTACACCTTCTTGTAATATTACTTGCTGGTTTATTACATTTCCTTTTGTAATGTGCATTTGCTTACGCATTTTTTTATTTATATTCTCAATTTCTTCTATTGACCTTATAGCTGTAACTCCCATTCCATATGTGCCATAGTCAGATTTAATTACAATAAATGGATCTTCTTGATTATTTAAATTTTCAAATAAATTTTGAGTTTTGCTTAGTAAATCTTCAAGTCCAATTTTTTCCTTAAAATTTATATTTTTACATACTTCAAATTTAGTTGTTATTAATTCATGAGGAAAGTTAAATTCTCTTTCAAATTCTTGAGCTAAAGAATTATAAACTGCAAAATGATTGGATTTTCTTCGCTTAAACCATCCATTAAGAGGATTAGGTATTATTGGTTGCTTGATATTTTCTAAAGCTAAAGGAAAACCTGCCATTAAATCATTATTAAGAAAGATAAGATCAGCTTCTATTGAGTTATTTAAGCTATCAAGACTTAAGGTTTGGCATTTGATATTAGATGATTCAATTATTCTACTTATAATTGAAATATTTTCTTGGTAATTTTCATTCCTAGTATGATTTTCTCCTACAAGCAGAATTTTTTTAGCCTTTGGATAATAAGTCTTAATGTAATTAGCAAATATATTTTTAGCTAAATTAAATTGTTCTTCATTTAAATTATTAAAGCCAGCAGGAAATAAATTAGTGTCAATAGGAGCTAGTTTGTTACCAGAAAAACGTATATCAACTGATGAATAAGGAAGCATAATTCTGTTACCAATTTTATCCTTAAACCATTGATTAATTTTTTGCGATTCTGCTGAAACTATATTATATAGAAAATCTAACATGCAACCTTCATTATTTTTGGGATAAATTAGCATAAAATATTAATTTAAGCTAATATCTTTTTTAAGTTTATTATAAGCAATTTAATTTAAATTAAAAAAATTAGAATTAGCTTGTTAATCTTTTATTAATTTATAGAGGGTAAACTATCTATTAGTTTTAAAGGGAGTGATAAAATATGGCTAATAAAAAAAATGAATCCTCACACAATCAACAATATTATCATAATCAGATGATGGATCTTAGAGAGATTCAACAAAAAGCTTCAGAAGAGAAAAAATCTAAAGAATCTTCTTTATATAAAGTTTTTACAGAAGCTGCACAATCTGCAACAGAAATGATGGGCTCTATGGCTGAAGCTTATAAAGAGGCTACCACAAAAAAATCATCTATGCAGGGATCAGAAATTCAAGATATTTATCAAGAAAAAATACTAGAATCAAGAGTAGTGCGTGATGAAATCATAAGAATGGATAAAATTTATCCTGAGAAAACTCAAGAAACTTCTGGAATTAATACTTATAGGCAAGAGTTAAAGAAAAAAGAAACAAAGGCAAAGGAAACAAAGAGAATTAGCTTTGATGATATTTATCCGGATAAAAGTAATGAAGTTCTTTCAGAATCACCAAAATCTGTTTCAACTATAAATTTTTTTGAAGAAGCAAGCTCAAAAAGAATAAATATCAATGCTACACCAATAATGAAAGAAGGGGATAAAGGACAAACAAGATAATATAAAGGAGTTTATTATGACCAAGGATTCGCAACAAGGTAAACAAAGCCAAGGAAGAACATGGGAAGAATGGGCAAGAGAAGGGCTTCCTGAGTATATAGCTGAACGTTTTGGGATCGATGAAATTGATACAAAGGCTTTTGCTACTAACTTAGTTAATGAAGGAAGCGAGATTGTTGCATCCTTTTTTAAACAAAGTGAAACAACAAGAAAAAAGCCAGCTGAGCAAAGCGAAATAGATTTAAAATATGAAGAGATTTACGAATATAATGGAGAGGAGTTTAAATCTTCAGATAAGCCTTATAAAGAAAAATCTTCTAAGACTCAAAGTCTTGAAAATAAAGAAAACTTTAAACTAAAGAAAGATTTTTTAACTAAGACTAAGGATTTGATTGATGAAAACGACCGAGAATATAAATATGGTGATATTTATAAATCCCAAGAAGATATTCAAGTTTTAGAAAATCCTTTAAGTATTAAAAGTGATAAGGAATTTTTAAAATTAGATAAAGAAAGGCAAACTGTTGTAATAGAAAAAACCTTAGAAAATCCAGATCAAGGGAAAAAACTAATTAATCATATTATGAAGGATGAAGAATTAGTTAAAAGGCTATTGGGTGACCTATTAAAGGCTCATGAAGCAAGAATGCCTCTTATGATTGAAGATGCCCCAGCAAGAATACCTCAAACTGTAAAATTAGGCAAAGTTCCTCAATCAATTGAGTTAGAAGGTAGAGAAGATCTTAAATCAAGAAAAATGCCTTTAATGATAAAAAATGAGCCTGAGAATAAAGAGCAAGTAGCTGTTTCTGCTGGAACTAAAGGTAAAAAAGAGCTTAATATTGATACAGCTCTTTTAGAAACTGCAGGTGAGCGAAGAATTTCTCCTACTTCTGTTGCTCAGTCTTTTTCTCGCCCTGAAACTCCAGTAAATAATGTTAAACATGAGGTTCAGGAGGCAACTCAAAATGTTAGTGTTAAAGATAGGACGAAAGCATTTCAAGGAAATGGCGGAGTCAATCCAAAAGCAACAGTACAAACAACTGAAGGAAAAAGGTTTGGGGTTAGAGGACCTGTTCCTGCACGACCACAAGGCAGAGGATTAACTAATGAAGAGCAACAAATGATTAGTGAAAATGTTGATACTATAAAACCTGGTAGCGTAGCTAGTTTAAGAGGTAAATTTGATAGAAAAGGGCAAGGAAGACAGTAATCTAATAATAACTTTCTAAAGCCAAATCTGTTAATATATGTTCCTGGATCCTTAGGTGAATGACCAAGTTTTATATGCTGTGTTAGACTCTTCATCCTTGGTCTAGCCGAAAGAATCTAGTATAAATCTCTAATTCTAAAGCTGTTGATATATTCCTGAATCCTTAGCAGGATGAACATATTATTTTAAAGCTCTATAAGAGCTAAATGCTTTAAAATAATATTTCTAATTTGCATATTAATTTAAAAGATATATTGTTTTTTATAACAATAAATAAAAAACAAATATTAATGTTAAAAAATAAAATAAAGAAAATTTTTTATAATTTACAATCTTATATAAAACCTAAATATCTTCCCTTATTGTCAGTATATTTTGCTTTCAATTTTTCTAATTTCTATAAAATTGCAGAAAAATTTTGGATTAAAGAGAGCTTAAGCCTTTCTGCTTCCCAAATTATCTCAATCACCATATTAGGTAGTTTACCATGGACCTTAAAAATATTTTTTGGCCAATTAATAGATGGGGTGAAAATATTTGGAAGCAATAGAAGAAGTTATATATTTATTGGTGCTATATTATTGCTAGTAAATAACTTTCTTACTTTGCTGGTGGTAAAAGAATTTATTGCTGATGAATATATTTATATTATGCTTGTAATAGCTGATTTTATTGCAAATTCTGGTTTTGTGTTACAGGACTTAGTTGCAGACACTATGTGCTATGAGGTAGTTGATAGAAAAAATAAAGATGGAAGTAAAAGGGTTGAGGAAGAAATTAAAGAAGAGGTGGCAAATGTTCAGGTATTAATAAGGATTATATGCATTCCTCTTGCGTCATTATGTTCAGTTTATTTAAGTAGTGTTATTGCTAAAAAATATGATTTTGTGGCTGTTTGCTATATGCTTCCTTCGATTGCTTTTATTAGCATTATTGGAGCTTTTTTTTGTAAAAAAGAGCCTAAAATTAAGCTTGAGCCTTTAAATTATAATCTGCTTAAGCTTGGATCATTATATCTTTTATTCATTCTCCTTTCAGTTATAATGGATATAAAATATTCCCAAGAAATATTATTTTTAATCGGAATTATTGTTGTTAGTTTTTCGCTGAAAAAACTATGTCAAGATTTTACTCCTGCCAAAAGAAAAAAAATTTTAGCTATTTTAGTAGTGATTTTTGCTTGTAGAGTGGCGCCTGAGCATGGGCCAGTAGTGGAATGGTGGCAAATTGATGTGCTTGGGTTTACCCAAGAGTTTTTCGTTCGCCTAAGGCAGGTTGGTTTAGTTTTAGGGTTTTTAGGATTATGGTTTTTCGGTAAAAGATTAATTAAGTTTAATATGGGTTTAGCATTACTGGGTATTAATACTTTACATGTTATTTTGCAACTTCCTATTATTGGTATGGCATTTGGGCTTCATGAATGGACTATACAAAATTTTAATTTTGGGGCTAAAGAAATAGCTATGATTGATGTGGTTGCCGAATCGCCTTTTGTTCAGCTTAATTTTTTCTTACTTTGCACAGTTATTACCTACCACGCGCCAGAGCATAATAGAGGAACTTGGTTTGCTTTGACCATGAGTTTAATGAGTTTGGCTTATGTTTCAGGAGGAAGGATAATAAAAAGAATAATTAGCGATATTTTTATTGTTGAAAGAGGGATATATGAGAATATTGCTAATCAAATGATTTATACTTGTTTACTTGATTTTTTAATACCAACAATAGCAATTCTTATCTTCATGAATCCTTTTAAGAAAAAAGCTATTTTACCTCAATGTTAAAAAAAAGCTCCTGCAAATAAAGTGACAGGAGCAAAATTTGTAGTTAATTATAAAAATTATTAGATAACTTCTTCAACTTAAGAGCTCATTTCCTCATCGAATATATTAAACGCACCAATATACGATGATGAAAAATAACCACCTTCTTCAACCGACATAGTGGTATTAGGAATTATTCCACTGGTAGGTTGATTAGGAGTAACTAACATTGAAGAATTAGCTGGTGATGTATAATAGATAGTTGAGGCACTATTATTAGCGCTGCTTTCTATTGACATAGCACCTTCACTTAAAGGCGTTTGATATCTAATAAGGCTAGGAAAAATTCTAGATGATGGAGTGCTTAATATCATATCATCATCTTCATTATTTAAAGAAGATGAAAAGAAAAAATTCCTTGGGCCTAATGCTGAATTTATTGAAATAGATGCAAACATATCATCTAAATCAATACCAACATTATCATCTTGCTGTTCATATGATTGAACGCTATCAGGAGAAAATTCAAGACTACCTGATGTTGATTGATCTTCTTCTATTATGCAAGCAGGGGTTCTAAGCATATAGAAGGGGTCATTATTTTCTTCTAAGCTGGCTTCTGTGCTTTCTTCTAAGCTGGTTTCTGTGCTTCCTCCTAAGCTGGTTTCTGTGCTTTCTCCATCTGAGTCTAAAATAGAGTTTAAATTAAAATCTTCTTCAAAAGATTGAGAACTTAAAGTGCTCGTTTTTATAGGAGATTGAGAGCTTAAAGTGTTAGTTTCTTCAGAAGTTGTAGCTTCATCAAAGAAATCATCTCTTTTAATATTTATTCTTTTATTTATAGGTCCATTTTCTTTGTCTTCAATTTCTTCAAAAGAAATAACTTTTTTTCTTTTTTTGCCGCTTAATTTTTGGTCAGGTATAGGTTTGATACCCCTTCCAATTAATTCTTGAGGAAATTCCTCATTAAATTTTCTTTTCATAATTTTTTCCAAATAATACCAAGGTTAATAAAAATTAACTACTAAACAAGATATAATCAACTTTTTTAAATAATCAAGAACAAAATTATAAAAAATTAATATTATTTATATATTGCTAGCAAAGAAAATAAAATTTTTTAATTTTGGTGATATGACATTTAATTTTATGTGTGATAAATTAAAAATATAACCAATAATCAATAAAAATATTTGGCTTACCTCATATGAAAAAAAACTTTATCTCTAATTTATTTAAAAAAAATAGCTTAAGTTTTAGCTTCTCAGATCAGGCTTTTTTCTTTAATGACAAAAGGCCAAATTGGAGCTTAAGAGGATATGAGCAATTTGCAGATCAGGCTTATGTAAAAAACGTTATTGCTCATAGAGCAATAAATATTGTTGCTCAAGCTGCTGCAAGTGTGCCTTGGTCTTTATTTAAGCAAAATAAAACTCAAATTATATCTCACCCATTATTAAATTTATTAAAAAGACCAAATCCATATATAGCTGGTGCTGAGTTTTTTGAAAATATTTATGCCTATAAATTAATTAGTGGAAATTCTTTTATTCTTTCGATCACTAAAGAAAATAGGGCACCGCATGAATTATTTATCTTAAGGCCTGATAGAGTGAGTGTGATTCCTGATGAGTCTGGTAAAGTTATTGGTTATATCTATAAAGTTGGAGAATATGAAAAATTTTACCCTTATAAGAATGGTAAATCGCATATTCTTCATATTAAAAATTTCCATCCGCTAGATGATTTCCGTGGGCTTTCTTCAGTTGAAGCTGCTGCATTTAGCATTGATCAGCATAATCAAGCATCGGCTTGGAATAAGTCTTTGCTTGAAAATGCTGCTCGTCCAAGTGGTGCGTTAATTGTTAAAAATAATGGGCCATTTGAAGGAAATTTAACTAATGATCAATATGAAAGATTAAAAGAACAAATGGAAGATGTTTTTAGTGGAAGTAAAAATTCAGGAAGACCGATGTTAATTGAAGGTGGGCTTGAATGGAAGGAAATGAGCCTTTCTCCTAAAGATATGGATTTTATTGAATCTAAAAATAGTTCAGCTCGGGATATTGCTCTTGCTCTTGGGGTTCCACCACAGTTGCTTGGTATACCTGGAGATAATACTTATAGTAATATGCAAGAAGCAAGATTAGCTTTATGGGAAGAAACGGTTATACCATTGCTTGATCATTTAACTGATAGTTTAAATAACTGGTTGGTTACGATGTTTGGTGAAGATTTGAATTTAAAATATGATATCAACGATATAAGCGGATTATCAACCAGACGAGAAAAAATATGGTCAAGAATTGAAAATGCCTCTTTTCTTACTATTAATGAAAAGAGGCAAATGGTGGGGCTTTCTCCTATTAATGGAGGAGATAAATTAAACTAAAAGGTAGATTGTGATTAGTGTTTTAAGCACCTCCTACTACATGATCAAGTTCATACATGCAAAATGTTGCTAACGAACCTGCGCTTGCTGGAACTGCAGATGCAATTAGTTCAGGTATAATTAATGATGATGCGATATCAGACGAAGATATATCCGATGGTGCAGCATATAAAATATCTTGGCATGTATAAGTGTTTGCAGCAGTTATTGAAGAAGAACATGCTAAATTAATTTGCTGTGAAGTGCATACTGAATTTGCACAAGCGAAAGGTATTGAAGGAAATACAAAATTAAACATATAAAAAGGATAATTAAATTCATAACTATGGCATGAATGATCTTCACAGAATACAGGTAAATTGTAGTGAAGCAGTTCGAAATTAGAGTCACCCAAACCTGTAATTCTTGTTTTTGGAACAAAAAAACCGCCGACAGCATCAAAACAAGGACCTTCGGGACTTGTTGATACATAAACATGAGGTTGAGTTCCATCGATAGCAAGTGAATAATCACCAAAATTCTCAAATTCAGTTAAGAACGCCCAGTTATTGCATTTTTGTCTGGCTAAATCTCTTCCTTCTAATGTATTAGAGCCTTCAGCAATGAGAGTGATTTCACTTGCAACTGCGCTTGCGCTTGGACAAGAATAAAAAGATCCAAGCGTTCCTAATTGAGCATTGCCAGAGCTGCTTGAAAGACTTTGTTGGATATTAGTTATTTGATTAGCTAAAAAGTTAATATGATCAACTAAATTAGCATTTGAGTTTCTATATATTACTTCATTGGTTAAATCAGGAGTAAAGTTGGTGTCATGGTCATTAAAGACATTAAGTTTTAACTCAAGTTCATCCAATGTAAATGTCTCAGGCAATCCATTAAGGTTACTTATGATTGCTAATGCAACTTGTGAAGGTCCTCCTTCAAATGAAAGGATATTATTCCTTAAGTCACTACCATCAATCATATGAGGTGAGCCTGGAATTGTTATTAAATTTTTAAGTAAATCACTTGTTAGAGCATTGCTACCACTAATATCTGAAGTATATGTAGCTAAATTTTCGTTTAAAGAGTTTAATAGATTATCTTTGATTAAATTTAATGAGATATAACTTGATATGGTTGGATTTAGATTATAAGTATCACCAATTTGATTGTCATGAATAAATGATTTTATATTAAGTAAAAGCTTTTCAACAGCTTCATGAATAGCTTTTTTATCAGTTAATTGGTTTTGGTAGGTATAAGTTGTTTCACGCAAATCAATTAAATCTGCATATTCAGTATTATCATTAGTTATATATTCTTTTACATCAGCAATAAAGCTTAAGGCTGATTGGCTATCATCTTGATTAAGAATATATAATATGGATTCAAAAGTATTTTTAATACTATTTTTAATTTGCTCCTTAGTTTGAGGGGTATGCGCATTATATTCACGTAAATCTGGGTCAGCATGCGTGAAAAAGCGGGTTGAAACTGAAGAAAGTAGTAATGCATTAAGCGCAATAGCGATGTTTATAAATGAAAACATAATTTTTTACTCCTATTTTAATTAAATAAATATAGACCAAATAAATTAATAATATGTTAACAGGGAAGAGGATGGATAAAAAAAGTTACAATTTTGAAATGTTAGAGGATGATAAGGGTTTGGTTAAAGGTTATGCAAGCGTATTTAATGTTTGTGATAATCATAAAGATATTATTGTTAAAGGAGCATTTAGCAATTTAAATGTCAATCAAGTTAAACTTTTATGGCAACATAACCCGGAAGAACCAATAGGAGTTATTGAAGATATATATGAGGATGAATATGGGCTATTTTTTCAAGCTAAACTCTTAATCGAAATTCCACAAGCAAAGCAGGCATATGAATTAATCAAAGCAAAAGCTATTTCTGGAATTAGCATAGGATTTGTTCCGGTTTCATACCACTACGAAGGTGATTTAAGAATTATTAAAGAGGTTGCTTTATGGGAAATTAGTTTAGTTACTTTTCCTGCAAATATCCATGCAAATATTTTAGAAGTTAAACAACAATCAATTAGACGAGGCAATATGAAAAATAACACAGAACAAACCTGGGAAGAGTTTAAAGCAGTTAATGAGGAAATTTTAAAAGCAAAAGAAAATAAAGGGTTTGCTGATCCACTATTAACTCAGCAATTACAAAGAATTAATGAACAATTTGATGAATATAAATCAAGAATTGATTCTTTAGAAACGACTATCTCTAGGCCATTTATTGGTAGTTTGAATGCTTCTTCTTCATGGATAGAACAAGAACATAAAAATGCTTTTACTAATTATCTTCGCACAGGTGTTGAGCAAGAACTCGTTAACTATGAGAAAAAGTCTCTCTCATCAATTAGTGAGCAAGATGGAGGTTTTCTTTTAACTAAGCAGACTTCATCACATTTAATTAAGGCTTTAGATGAAATATCACCTTTACGTAAATTAGCTTCTAAAGAGCAAATTTCTTCTGCCTCGCTAGATGTGATTGAAGATTATGACAATGCTCAAGCTGGTTGGAGTGGAGAAGTAAAGCAGGTTAATGATACTGAAACACCCAAAATAAATAAACGAAATATTCCTGTGTTTCAGCTTTATGCACAACCAGCGGCAACTCAAAAATTAATAGATGATTCTTCAGTTGATATTGAACAATGGTTGGCTGAAAAGTTAATCAGTAGTTTTTCTAAACTTGAGTCTCAAGCTTTTATCAATGGAGATGGGGTGACTTGTCCAAGAGGTATGTTAACTTATGCCGATGGTAAGGAATGGGGTAAAGTTCAGCAAATAAAAAGCGGAATAGATAGTGGATTTGATGCAGATGCCATTTTCAATTTATATTTCCAGCTAAAATCACATTATTGCCAAAACGCAAGCTTTATAATGAATAGATTTACTTTACATGCTATTAGAACTTTAAAAGATAAAAATAGTGGAAGATATTTATGGAGCCCTTCTATAAGTGAAAAAAACCCTAATACTTTAATAGGTTTGCCAGTTTATGAAGTTGCTGATATGCCTATTCCAGATAAAAACTCTTTATCAATAGCTTTAGCAGATTTTAAAGCAGCTTATAAAATTGTTGATCGTATGGGAGTTAGAATTTTAAGAGACCCATATACATTTAAGCCTTTTGTTAAGTTTTACACTACTAAAAGAGTTGGTGGTGATGTAACCAACTTTGAAGCAATAAAATTATTAAAGCTTGCGGCTTAGATATTTAGGGTTTTAAAGGCTTCTTGAAAAAAATATTTATCAAGAAACCAAAAGTGAGGTTATGATGAATTACGATTCTGAGATTGAAAAAATAAACTTAGAAATCAGGTTGTTAAAGGAAGAAATTAATTTAATTAAAAAGGAAAAAGGAAATAACAAATCTTATTCATATGAGAAAAATTATCCTACTTTATCTGATATGAAAACTTTAAATAAGATTTACAAAATGTTTCATAATTCTTTGCCTAATGTGATGAATGATTTTGATTGGTAGGCATGATTTAGCATGAATAAAAAAATAGAATTAATTAGCCAAGAAAGTAAAGAAGTTATTAGCTTATTAAGGGCTAAGAAATTTTTACGAGTTGAACATAGTTATGATGATGATTTAATTCAAGAAATGCTCAACATTGCTGTTATAGCTGGTGAGAATTATCTTGGTATGAACCTTATTAATCAAAATTGGAAAATGACCTTTTTTAATAATCTTTCAAGAATTGTTAAGTTTACTCAATATCCTTTACTTAAAATTAACAGCATTAAACTTATAAAGCATAATCAAGAAGAAGTTTATCTTAACCAAGAAAGTTATTATATAAATGAGCACAAATCAGAGCTAATTCTTAACCGAGAATATTGCATAAAAAGCGCTGAAATAAACTATATTATAGGATTTAAGGATATCCCCTCACTAATTATTCATGCAATTCTTGAACATTTAGTAAAAATGTATGATTTACGAGGAGCTGATCAGTCACTTCCTTTTTCAGCAAGAACAATTTACCAAAAATATAGAAGAGTAAGGTTATAGTGAGTATAAAAAACTTAGCTTCCTCATTGCGCCATGTTATTATTATTCAAAACAAATTAGCTGCAATAAATGATGGTATAGATATAGAAGTTTGGGAAAGTTTTGCTGTAGTTAGAGCAGCAATTAAGCCTCTTTACGATAATAAAATTGGAGAAATTTACTCTGCTATGCAGTTAATTGAGAATGCTTATTCTAAATTTACCATTAGATTTATTCCAAATTTAAGCATCAATATGCGAATTATTTATAATAATAGAATCTTTATTATCAAAAGAATTACAAATAATAATGAATTAAATATCTCGCTTAGTATAATTGCTCAGGAGACAATATGATATGGGATTTCCAAGATTATTTAAGAGAACAAATATGTTCAAATAAGTCTATTGCGAATGAATTAGGAATTTATTTTTCAGTTCCCTCAAACAGTAAGTTTCCATATATTTATATTGGAGATTTTGTTTGCAAGGATGCTTCAGTTAAACTAAGAAGAATAACTGAAATTAACTTTAATATTTTTATATATTATCGTGATAAAAGGGGAAAATATTATCTTCGATTTGCTAAAGAAGTAGAGAATACTTTGCTTTTATCTGAAATTATAAAGATCAAGTATAAGGGTCTAAAAATTTCTTCTCATTCAGATGGTGTAACAGAGCATATATGTTTATTATATAAGGCATTGATTGAAGAGGTATAAATAATAATGATTTCTGATGGATCTTTGTTATTAGTGGAAGTTCTTATAGATGAAAAATTCTATCCAATTGGAGGAATGAAATATACAAAAATTTCTCTAAATAACAAAGTAGTTGAACAAAATAATATCAATAGCCAATGGAGAGAGCTTTTTGCAGGAGAAAAATCAGCTGAAATAAGTTTAAAAGGTATAGTTACGAGATCTAAGGCGGAAGAGTTCATTCATTATTTAAGCTTAAGTGGTGAAAAATCTAAATATAAAATTATATTTGATGGAGGAGTAAATATTGAAGGTGATTTTTTCATAAATTTTTACCAAAGATCTGGAACAGTAAATGAAGAAGAGGAATATTTTATGACTCTTATTAGTAGTGGAAGCTTAAATATTATAAAATAATAGATTTTATTAACTTTTTTTTAATTACAATGAAGTTCAATATATTGCTAAAAGGGAGTTTCCAATGAAAAAAAATTCTAACCTTAAGCCTGAGGTAAATGAAGGGGTTAAAGAGGACATAGCAAAATTAGCAAAGCAGATTGAAAATGGTCAATATGGTAATGATGAATTTACTAAAAATATGACTGATGAAGTTGCTAATTCTATCATTGAGTTAGCAAAATTAATTGAAGATGGTGGAATTGGTGACAAAGAATTGGCTAATTATCTTGCATTAATATTAAGAAGATTATCACGAGAAAAAGAAAAAAAAATTAAAAAAGATAAAGTTAAGAAAAAAACAGCTCTTGAAGTGCTTATGGAACAGCTTTTAAGAACTTTCGCTCAGAATAACGCTAATAAAAAAAATAATATTAATAAAAACAAAAATCATGAACCAGGATATATGGTAAAACAAATGATAAATGATTTAGATAGAGCCATTTCTAAGCTGGTTAGTGCTTCACGCTTTGATAGTGATGTTAATACTATTAACTTAATTGAAGATACGATTGCTGTTAATCAAAAGGTTGCTGCTTTAACTGGAAATAAATGTAAATCAGTTAGAGGGCTCTCTACGAAATTAGTAAGGGCAAAAATTGCCACTTCTACTCAAGCATTAGATAGCACTATTTCAAATCTATCAACCTTAAAAAGCGGTAGAGCCTTTGAATCATGGTCTCAAGCTAATGAAATTGACTATAATCATGGGGGAGGGCTAGATTTAAGAACTGAAGCAGCAAAAGATTATCAAGAAGAAATGATAAAAAAGCTAAGATTTAGCTCTGAAAACGCTAAAATACCTTCTGGCCCAGATGATATCCCAATCACTGAAACAGCAAAAAAACAAAAAGAAAAAGAAAACCAAGAATGGATTAACACATTTAATTATAAAAAATAATATTTATTCGCAAAAAAATATATTATTATAAGGAAACACATGGATACAAACTTATAATTTATGAAAATTTTTAGTCTTGATAACGTTAAAAATGGAAACTTTAAATATTTAATTTCCATTGGCAAAAGACAGCCTATGCATATAGGACATAAACGTTCTTTAGAAAGGATTTTATCATTAGATGCTTTAAAGCTTATTTATGTGATTGGTTCATCAAATAAAGGCGGTGACGCTCTTTTTAATCCTTTTATTAATCCTCTTAATTTAAATCAGCAAATAGAGCAGTTTAAATTTGTTTTTCCTGATGCTAACCCTATCTTTATATCAATTGACGATATTACAGATATGAGCAAGTGGGGATCAAGTATTGTATCAAAATTAGAAGAGATTAATATTAAACCTTCTGAATGTGTAATTCATTTTATTGGTAAAGAAGAAGATAGGATAACAGCGCCTTGTAGCTTTATGATTGAATCGGGAAAAAAAATAACCCTTGAAAAAGGAAGATGGTTAATTGAAGCTTTAGAATATTATGAATTTGATATATGGTTTGATAATGAAGCAGAAGTTAATTTGTCTATCTCTGCAAGAAACTTAAGAAATATAGACCTTATAAATATATCTAAAGAGGATAAAAATCTCTTTTCAGCTTATGACTACATTGTGAAAATAGCTAAAGAAGCAAGAGCTAGTGATCCAGAAAGAGATAAAATACTAGATATACCTTTAACTTTAGGTGATTTAAGTAAGCAAAGAATAAGATTAGAAACCTAAACTTAAATCGAAATTAAAGAAAAATTGCTAGAAGGTGGGAATTTATTTTTCTACAACGATGTTTTTTCTAAAGCTATAATACTGCATTATAATATTAAAAATAGCTAAGCAGACTAAAATTGGATAAACAACATTTAAAATTGGCCCTAGAATTTTCATTAAAGAAGAAAATCCAATTGAGGAAACAACAAAGGAAATAGAAAGGCTGAAAAATAATATTAATTTATAGGTAAATTTAGGGAAATAAGAAGAAATAAAATCACTCCATACAGTTATTGCAGCAATTGCTGTGGTAATGCAAGCTAAAAAAATTAGCAACGCAAATATAATTGAAAACTTACTGCCTAAAGATCCTTTAACAATAGTAGGTAATATCAGTTCTGGAGAAACATTATGAAGAAGATGCTGATATGCTAATCCTAAATAAATAAAGAGTGAGTAAACCGCAATTAGCAAAACTGAGCTTATTAAGCTTGATTTTATACCGTTTTTTAAAATTTCATTCTCATCTTTACTAATAGAGTTAAGATAAAACATAGCGATTGTTGTAAAATACAAAGCCCCAGGAAGGTCATAAGTTAAATATCCTTTAAAAAGACCATCTATAAAAGCATTGGAGTTAGAAAGTTCAAAATTTATATTTTTTAATCCAAAAGTCATATAGCTTGAAAAAACGATAATAACTAAAAAAATAAGCATTGCTGGTGTTAAGATGTTACCTATTATCTTAATAATTCTGCCTTTATTTAGAGCAAGAAAGTAAATTAATACACAGCATAAAAAATAAAATAATTCTTGGTTAAATGAAGGACATATATTTACTATACCACCATATGAGACTATTAAACTTCTTGGCACTATACCAAATGGTCCCTCAATTAAAATAAGAATAATTTGAATAAAAAGAGAAAATATACCTAAAGGAGCAAAAAAATTCTTTAAATTTCCTTTAACCATTACTGAGCCAATAAGGCCAAGTAGGGTAAAAAAAACTGCTGTTATACAAAATCCAGTAAAGGCTGAGAACCAATGGTTATGCCAATCTTGCATTAAATGAAGGGGAAGAACCATATTTCCCGCACCAAAAAACATTGCAAATACAGCAAAACCAGTAGTAATTATACCTTTATTCATTTTAAGTTAGATGCTCTATAGCTGATTTTAATAGTTTATCATTTGAGGCTAAAAAATATTCATCAAAATATTTAATGTTGCCTCCCGATTCAGTAACGAATATTGTGGCAGCTTTTGACATCAGATTATCAAGCTTTTTGATAATTATATCAAATCTTGCTCCTGCAAAATAAGCTATTTCAAGAATATCACATGATAAATTTAAATGTTGTAATGATTTATTATGCGAAGAATTTATAAAAGCATTATCAAAATTAATTTGATTTGAAACTCTCATTCTTGATTTGGGAACGATTGTATCATTGTAGTTTTCAAACCAGGCGCCAAGCAATTTACCAGTGTAGAATGTTTCTCTTAAAATTGGATTATGAATTGCTATTGCTATTGGTTCACATTCTTGAGTTTTAAAAAGAGCAGCTGAAATAGCGCAGAATGGAATTCCTCTTTTAAAATTGTTAATTCCAGCTATTGGTTCAATTACAATAAAATAATCACCTTTAAGAGGTGGCTTTTCATGAGGTAAAATAATAGGATAATTAGGGCGTTTTTCCTGAATTGATTTTGTTAGTCTTGATTTTAATCTTTCATAACATTTTGTTGCAAAATCTTGAGTACCTTTAAGTGAATTTTGTAAAAGAGTAATCTCTCCAAAATCACGTTGCATAAAGTGCGAAGATTCGTGAAGCACATCCCTAAGCATAGTCATTTGATGGGTAAAATTTGTACTCACGGCTATTTTGCTCTTTCAACATATGTTGAATCAGTAGTACGAACAACAATTTTATCACCTGGGTCCACAAAAGGAGGCACCATAACTCTAACACCATTATCTAAAATAGCTGGTTTGTAAGAAGCCGCAGCGGTTTGTCCTTTAACTACAGGTTCTGTTTGTTCGATAGTGGCTACTACTCTTTCTGGAACTCTAGCTGTAATAATTTCTTCGTTGTATAATTCTACGGTTAAATTCATTCCGTCTTGAACGTAAGGAAGTTGATCTCCTAAAATATTCTTGTTAACTAAGATTTGTTCAAACGTTTCATTATCCATTAAAGTTAGGTTGTCTTCATCAAAATAGAGAAATTGGAATTCTTTTTCATCAAGACGAACCTTTTCTACTGTTTCAGAAGAGCTAAATCTTTCATTTAATTTAGTTCCTGTTTTAATGTCTTTCATTTCAACTTGAACATATGCTCCGCCTTTACCTGGTTGAGTATGTTCAGGGTTTTTAACCACAATCCATAGACGATTATTATGTTCTAAAACCGTTCCTAATCTAATTGAATTTGCATTGATTTTCATTTCCAACCTTTAAAAATAAATTCTAATTTTGTCAGAAGATATATAGATATTGTGAATTAGTCAATTATATCTTTTAATGTCTGATACTTTGGGTGCTTGAATTTCCTTTTGAAGGGGTGGGGCGTGGATAACCTATTTTAGCAGAAAATTTCTGGATTGAAGATTTAGAAACTGGTTTACGCTCGATTTGATGTGCTTGGTGAACACTCGGCTGTTCTTTAGTCACTGAATGCTTTTTATTAGTTTTTTCTAATTCTATACTGGAAATATTACTTTCATTAGTAGTTGATTTAGAGCTAAAGTAAGAAATAAATCCTTTTATATTATTTCTTAAGTTGCTTATAAATTTTTGAACTCCTTTTACCATTTTTGTAAATTTAGATAAAATTGAGCCAGTTGTTTGTGAGTTAAATAAAGCATGCTCTTTAATAGATTTAAGTAAATCTTCACTAATTTCGCACCCAATTCCATCTTTAGAAGAGTATGAAATGGTTATTTTATTTGGATTAAATTTAGGAATATAGTCGTTTTTATCAGGTTCAATTATTGATTGAGATTTTTCCGAAGACGCAAGATTTGATAGATCAGCTTTTACTGCTGATGTAGCTTTTTTTGGTTGTGAGTCAGTAATTTCTACAATAGAGGATTTAACCTCAACATATGTTAGCTTTCCTTTTTCAAAATGAAAATAGTCAACCCTTTTCTTAGCAGGATCAGGTTCAACCATAGCTATTATTTGGCCATCTTGAAAGAAACCAGTATCAGTTATACTGCTGGCACTACCTAATGGGCCTGATTGGTTCCATTGACTGCGAAGAAAATTTCGTTGCTCTTCAGATATTGAAACATTATGTTGATCTTGAAGATAATTTACAACCATATCCATAGTAATTTTTTCTGATGGATCTCTTTTGGGGTGATGGTTAGCAACCTTAGAACCTAAATCCTCAATAACTACTTCAACCCCGTCTTTAACTAGATGAAGTTTACTTAATCTGTCTGTATCAGCGATAGATATACTTCTATAGCTTTCTTCAATATTTTGCTGTTGATTTTGATCATAGGCTTTAGCTTTAGAATAAATACTTGTTAAAGATTCTTCATTAAGATTTTTTTTGCTTTCTGCTTGAGAGATAACTTTTTCCCTAAAATTAGGATCTTTATATAATGAGGTTTGAGTAACTAAATTTACCGTTTCAGCAAATGATTCTAATTGAATTTGAGAGCTAAAATCCTTAGCGCTTGATTCCTTTGAATGTAATTCTGTTGATAAGTTGAATAAGTTACTAGGATCTAATTCAATTTGAAAATCTGTATATTTAGGCATTTTTATTTATCGTTTTTGATTGTTTGGTTTGCGCAGCAATAGCTTTTTCATTTTGACCAGTGGCAGCATAATAAAGTTTTTTTCCATTATTGATTATGGATTGATATTCTTCATCACTTATTGAAGATATTACTTGTTCTAAACTATTTTTTTCTTCCTTTTTAAAAGGGGTATTATCAGAAGATTTATACTTAACGGGCTCAGAAATAGGAGATACAATTGGTTGTTGAGATTGTTCTTTACTGCTGCTTTTTCCTAAAAGAATATTTTTTAATTGAGAAAATATGTTAGCCATAGGTTTAAAATCATAATTCGCACAGTAACTAATAATTTAGAGGAAAACTTATATTATGTCATCTACTTTTTTTGGAGGATTTGGCAAATTTTTAGGTCAATCAATTGCAGGGCCAATTGGAGGGATGATTGGTAGTGAACTTGATAAAGAATTATTTTCACCAAAAGTAGCTCCTAAACAAGGACGAAGAATTAATGAATTTACTCTGCAAACGGCAGTTTATGGAAGAGAAATTCCTATAATTTATGGAAAGGTAAAGCTAGGAGGAAATATAATATGGTCCTCTAAAATAAAAGAACAAAAGGAAGACTTTTATCAAAAAAGAAGCAAGTTTGGAGGAAGGTCGCTGATTGCAAGCCAGTTTAATTATTCAATATCACTGGCAATCGCTTTAGCTGAAGGAGAAGTTGATGAGATTTTAAGAGTGTGGGCGGATGATCACTTAATTGATTTAAAGATGGTTAATTATAGATTTTATAAAGGATGTGAAGACCAAACACCAGACCCGCTAATTGAAGCTTATCAAGGTTTTGGAATGACACCTGCTTTTAGAGGGTTATGCTACGTAGTTATAGAAGATTTACCTTTAAAAGAATATGGAAACCATATACCTAATTTTACTTTTGAGGTTGTTCGAAATATTAAAACTAAAGCTAATAATGGTGATGAACCAATTGAAGATAGAATTAAATCTATGGTAATAATTCCCGGTTCAGGTGAATTTGTTTATGATACTATTATTCAATCAAAAGTCCCTAACAAATATAATCCAAATTTTGGTTACTTTAATTACCATAAAAGTAAAATAAATCAAAATAATAGAGAAAATAAAGCAGATAGTTTGGTCTCTTTAGATCAACTACAAAAAACTTGCCCAAATATAGAATGGGTTGCACCTGTAGTTGGATGGTTTACAACGAGCCTTGATCTAGGTAGATGTAAGATTATGCCAGGAGTTGAATATAAAGATGGTGATACAATCCCTGATCCTTGGAAAGTAAATTTTTATACACGTGATAATGCTTATTTAATTTCAAGATCAAAACATGGAGGGGCAAATTATGGAGGAACTGTAAATGATCTTTCTATAATAAGATATCTTGAGGAACTAAAAGCCCGAGGCTATAAAATTTTATTTTACCCAATGTTATTTGTTGACCATGTAAATAAGCCGTGGAGAGGAAGAATTACAGGTAGAGCAAACCAAGTTGAAAGTTTCTTTAAAAAGAATCAAGGATATAATAAATTTATCTTACATTATGCCAATTTAGTGAAAGATAAGGTTGATGCATTTTTAATAGGTTCTGAGCTAATTGGCATAACTAGAATAAAAGATGAAAATGATAGATTTCCTGGTGTTGATTGTTTAATTGATCTTGCAAAGCAAGTAAAAGAAATTATGGGAGATAAAGTTAAAGTAAGTTATGCTGCAGATTGGAGCGAATATCATCATAGTGAAAATGGTTGGTATAACCTTGATCCTTTATGGGCTTGTAATTATATAGATTTTATAGGCATTGATGCATATTTTCCTTTAACCAACTCCACTCTTTCAATAAAGAATGAAGAAGATATTTCAAAAGGATGGAATAGTGGAGAAGGTTGGGATTATTATTATGAAGATCAAAGTAAAACAATTAAAAAGCCCCTAAAACCAGAATATGCCTGGAAAAATATTGAATTTTGGTGGAGTAATAAGCATGTTAATCCAGATGGAAAGCAAACTTCTTGGGTACCAAAAAGCAAAAAAATCTGGTTTACTGAGATAGGATTTCCCTCGGTAGATTTAGCTTCTAATCAGCCAAATGTTTTTTTTGCTCCAGATTCAATGGAAAGCAAGTTTCCTATTCATTCTAAAGGGAGAGTTGATTTCGTTTCTCAGCGCCAAGCACTTTCAGCAAGTGAAAAATTTTGGCGAAACAGCAATTTTCTAGAGCGAATGTTTGTTTGGACATGGGATGCAAGGCCTTTTCCATTCTGGCCCGATATGTTAAAGATTTGGAGTGATGGTGGATGCTGGTCTAGAGGCCATTGGGTGAATGGAAAATTAGGAAAAACATCATTAAATTCTATAATAATAGATGTGCTTAATCGAGTTGGTATAAATGATCAATATATAGAAGTTGAGCAATTAACTGATATAGTAGATGGTTTTATAGTAACATCAAAAGATACAGCAAAGGAAATTATAGATATTCTAAAATCTGCATATTGTTTTACAACTTATGAACGCGATGGAAAAATTAAATTTATTAAAAAGAAAAATTTTGAAACTCATTATATTGAATATGATAGTTTAATTATAAGCTATAACGAGAATAATTATAAAACTAAAATTAAAAAAAGTTCTATCAACGAAATACCTAAATCGGTTGAAATTTATTATTATGACTATCTTTATGATTATAATCCTACTTTAGAGATAAGGCATAATTATAATGTTGAAGGAATACAAAAGTTATGCATTCAGATTCCAATAAATTTAGATAAAGCTAGTGCTAGCTTAATAGCAGAAATAATTTTAAAAGAATTATACTATAAACAATTAACTTATGAATTTTATCTTTCAACTGAGTATGCAAAAATTGTTCCTAATGATATAATTTTTTTGAATGATCACAAAAAGACTTTATCGTTAAGAGTAGAAAAATTAGAATTTGGTGCTGGAAAAATATGCAAAATTAAAGCTTCATCGGTTAATCCAGAGATTTATGAACAATATTCCTCATTGAATTTAAATAACTATAATGTACTTCTTAATAAAACAAATTTAGATCCTGGAGCCACTGAATTAATTGCTTTAAAAATTCCTCCATTACCTTATGAACATATGAATAACATTATATATTTAGGGGTGATAGGGGAAGATAAAGATTGGAGAGGAGCTTGTGTAATTTGTCCTGACAATAGTTTATTGTTTTTTCCTTATGAGATAACCTATGGAATAATTGAAATAGATGAGGACGGGGAATTAATAGTTCAGTTATTCAATGGTGAATTATCTAGCAAAAATGAAGAAGAATTAAAAAGATATGCAAATCTTGCAGCTATAGGCGACGAAGTTGTGCAATTTGAAATTGCAGAATATATAGCAAAAGATAAATATCGTTTATCTAATGTAAAAAGAGAATTATTTGGATCTAAAAGGCAAGATAAAAAAAGATTTATTTTAATAGAGCATAAACTACATAAATTTCCACTTCCACTCAGCTACCCAGATGAAAAAATTGAATTTATTGTAACTAGTGTTGGGCATAGTCAAGAAAAATCAATAAAATATAAATTTTAACTCTTTTAAAATTCATCTAAAAGTTTTATATTAAACCAGTTGCTTAATTAAAGATATGAAATGAGATTTCTAACAATAATTTTTATTTTTTTTATTGCTTTTATAACTTTTCTTTATGAATTATCTCACTATGTAAATTCAGAAAAGTTAGAATATTTAGATAAAGAAATAGGCTCTTTTGAGGTTGTAGTTGCTAGATACAATGAAAATATTGATTGGATTTTAAAAGAATTTCCGCATGATAAAGTTACAATATACAACAAAGGAAAACAAAATCTTAAAACTCATTCCAATTATAAAATTATAAAACTTCCTAACCTTGGTAGAGAAGCGCATACTTATCTTTATCACATAATTAATAATTATGATAATTTAAGCGACAGAATATTATTTCTTCAAGGGAATCCATATACTAATCATGAGATGCATTTTATTTTTCTGCCTTTAAAAAAATATAAAATACTTAAAGAAACCAATTGTAAAGCCATAATTGCAAAAGATTGTTTCTTAACTACTGAAAATAAAGAAAAAAAATTACTCTTAAACTTAAGCAATACAAAATGGAAAGATGTAATTTATAAAAGTTATGATTTTATTGATTTTAAAAGGAGGTTTGTTGATTTAAATGGTTCTTCTAAAGAATATTTTTATACCAATTACCAAGCAAATTTTTCTGTGGATAAATGCAAAATTTTATCTCACAGTAAAGAATATTATGAAACTCTTTTTAACACTCTAGATAATGCAGCACCAATTGAAGGACATTATTTAGAGCGCCTGTGGGATGTGATTTTTTCAAATAATTCTCAATCTTGCAAATAACTTCTATAGTAAAATAAATTTAATCAGCTGCTTAAATATTGATGCAAACTTTATTTTGTTTCTCAAGTTTTACTCAAAAAAAAACTATCAAATATACATATGAATAATTTTTACGAAATACAATTTCCTTCTGATATTGCTTATGGTGCCACAGGTGGACCTGAGTTTTTAACTGATATATACACAGCTTCAAGTGGAATTGAAACAAGAAATATTAATTGGAATAATTCTAGATGTAGATATAATCTTGCACCAGCAATCAAAACAAAAGATCAGCTAGATATAATAGTTACTTTTTTTAGAATATGCAAAGGAAAGGCAATTGGTTTTAGGTTTAAGGATTGGATGGATTATTCCATATCAAAACAAAAAATTGATATGGGTGATGGAAACAAAACAGAATTTCAAGTTATTAAAACTTATATAGTAGAAAGTATCAAGATAGAAAGAAAAATAGCTAAGCCAGTCAAGGACAGACTTAAAATTTATGTAAATAATGTGCAAGTAAAACCACATATAAATTACACCACCGGAAAAATTATCTTTGAAACTCCTCCTGCAAAGGGAAGTGAAATTTTAGTTGAAGGAGAGTTTGATATTCCAGTCAGGTTTGATATAGATAAACTAACCACTTCAATTGAAAATCATTTAATTTACTCACATTATGAGATTCCTCTTATTGAGTTGAAACTTTAAAAAAACTTGCACTTGAAGTTAATTTGCATTATTAGTGATATTAATTAATTAGACTTAAGTAACTAAAATGCCCCAGCTGAAGAATAATCAATTAGCTATATCAATGATGATGTTGCATGCTCTGGCTGTAGCTGGATTATTTGTGTTAATGAAGTTATTAACTAAAGAAATAAGTTCTAATTTTGCAGTATTCGTTTATAAATTCATTTCTCTTTTTTTTCTTTTGCCATGGGTATTAAGCAAAGGCGGTTTAAGCAATTTATACACTAAAAAGATCTCTATTTATATTATTGGATCAATTTTAGGAACTTCAGCAACATTATGCTTAATGTATGGACTGAAATTTATTCCTGTGGCAAATGTAACTATACTAGGATATTTAGAAAAAGTATTATTAATACTAATAGGGATTTTTTATTTTAAAGAAAAATTATCGTGGACTATTATTTTATCGATAATAATATGCATTGCTGGTGCAATTATTATTGTTATTCCTAAATTTAACCATCAAATAGAGTTTAATCATTATTACACATATATTCTTTTATCAATAATATTATGGGTTTTATATTGCCTTACAGTGAAATATTTAGGTGACACAGATAGTTTTAAGTGTCAAACATTTTATACAGTAGCTTTATCTACAATATTATCTTTTTTTGTTAGTTATTTTCTAGATAAACAAGATTATTTTGTTAAACAAGCATTTACTAGCAATCAATTAATACTATTTATTTTTAGTGCATTTCTTTATATTATTATTTCTACATCTTTGTTTAAGTCGTTTAGAACAGGAAATTTATCTATAATAACTCCATTTGGATATACTAAAGTGGTGTTTGCCGCAATATTAGGTTATATTTTCTTTGGTGAAATTCCCTCACTAATCCAAATTATAGGCTATAGTATGATTATTATATCTTCTTGGTATATTGCTTATCAAAACTCTTCAAAATAAATTATTTTCTAAATAAAATTTTATGAATATAACTAATTACGTTACATGCATTAACATTATGCTAATGGATGGAAATCAAATAAACTTAACTACTTCTGATGAAGAAGTTAGGTATAACAAACAAATATTTTATCCAATAGGAGGTCTTAGTATAAGTAAAATATCAACTTCTGAGCAATTAGGAGAAGATAACTTTTATTTTAACTGTGCTATTGATGATAATTTTTTTAAATATAAGGATTTAATTGAAGGAAGATTCAATCAAGCTATGCTTGAAGTATGGTTGGTTAATAATAATGAAGAAAAAATTTTGTTAAAAACGGGCTTTATAGGAGTAATTAGTATAAAAGCTGAGAATTTTTTCACGGCTGAAATCGAATCATTAAGTAGTAAAACTAAAAATACACTAGGAAAATGTTACCTTAGAACTTGTAGGGCAAATTTTGGTGATATGAATTGTAAAATAGATGCTTCTAAATATAGTTTTCCAGGGCAAATAAGCTTTGTAAATATAGGTAATTCATTTAGTGATAAAGATCGCTTAGAACCAGATGATTATTTCACTTATGGAAAAATAAAATTTGTTAGTGGAAAATTTCAAGATAAAGAGTTTCAGGTTTCAAGTTACTTAAACTCTAGCATTTATATTGATTGTCATTATAAGCTAGATTTTAAAGTAGGAGATGAATATATAATCACTGCGGGATGTGATAAGGAATTACAAACATGTATTTCGAAATTCGCAAATGCTATAAATTTTCGAGGTGAGTCTTTTATTCCCTCTAAAACTCAATTAGTTCAATGACAAATAATAATATAGTTGAGCAAGCAAGATCATGGATTGGAGTTAAATTTAAACACCAAGGGAGACTCAAGAGTGGATGTGATTGCTTAGGTTTAATAATGAATTTAGAAATAATATGTAAAAATGGCAAAAAATTAAAATATTATGATGAAACTAATTACCCAAAAATCCAATTAAGTAATCATTTAATGGAGAAGCTAGATTTGCTTCTGCACCAAGTTGATAATAATAATATCAAACCAGGAAATATAGTTCTTCTTCAAGTAAATGATCTTACACAGCATTTAGCTGTTATTAGCCAAATATCCCCACTTATATCAATAATACATTCTTATGCTCAAGTAAGGTCTGTAGTTGAACAAACGCTTCCAACATACTGGAAGATAGCAAGAACTTACAAATCTAATTAATCAATAAATAATATTTAGGAGGTTTTAAATGATAACTCTTGTTGCTTCATTGGTGGGTTTTATCAGTTCATTAATTCCGGAGATAATGAAATATTTTTTGGATAGAAATGATAAAAAACATGAGATAAAAATATTAGAACAACAAATGAGAATGAAAAAAGTAGGGATTTCTTATTTGGATGAAGTTATGATTAATAATGACTATAAAGAGACTCAGGCGCTTTATAAAACCTATAAAACAGGTATTTGTTGGGTTGATGCTTTAAATGGGACTGTTAGACCTGTATTGGCTTATTCTTTTTTTGCAATCTATACTTTTGTTAAGTTTTTACAATATAAAATTATATCTACAACAATAAGTATTAACGAAATAATAAATGTGCTTTGGAGTGTGGATGATCAAGCAATTTTTGCCGGAATAATAAGTTTTTATTTTGGTCAAAGAGCTGTTAGTAAGCTAAGAGGTAAATGATGGATATATCTTTAGAAGGCATAAGTTTAATTAAAAGTTTAGAAGGATTTAAAGCTGAACCCTATATATGTTCAGGCGGTTATAAAACAATAGGTTATGGGCATGTTATTTTAAGTAATGAATATGATGTAATAACTGAAAGCGAAGCAGACGTTATTTTATTTAAAGATATTGCTAAAGCTAAAGAATCTGTTTGCAGGAATATAGAAATAAAATTAAAGCAATGCCAATTTGATGCTTTAGTATCTTTTACATTTAATGTTGGAGGGGCGGCCTTACAACGATCTACGCTAAGACAAAAAATAAATAGAAGTGAACATGATTTAATTCCCAAAGAGCTACAAAAATGGGTATATGCTGGAGGAAGAATAATTCCTGGTTTAATAAAAAGAAGAATTATTGAAGCAGAAGTTTATTCTAATTAAATTTAATGTTTTTTTGCCATTGCATACTCAACAAAAAATTTTTTTAATTTGGGCATATTATTTATCATGCTTAAACCAACTCTTCTTATTTTAGCAATTGGAGTTATATTGTTTGAAAAAAGTTTATTTAAACTATCTGTAATGATAGCCATTTTACGATTATCATTTTGTCGGGATATTTGATATTCACTAAGAGCTTGATAACATCCATAGTTAAATCCAAGTTGTTGATATTTGCTTATAATTTCTGCCAGCGCTTCTATATCTTTAATGCCCATATTAAACCCTTGTCCAGAAATGGGGTGAATTGCATGAGCTGCATCTCCAACTAAAACAACATGGTTATGGAAATATTTTTTTGCCATAATTATTTTTAATGGATAGTTACTTATTTCGCTATCTAATTCGGCTTGTCCAAGATAACATTCAAGTTTTTCATTAATGTAAAAATTGAATTTATCTTTACTTAATTTAGCAATAGTATCTGCAATTTCCACTTCTTCTGCCCATACAATGCCTGATTTATGTTGGTCTTTAAAAGGTAAAACAGCAAAAGGTCCTCCTTTAAAAAACATTTCTTGTGCAATATTACCATGTGGAATTGAGTGTTTTATTTTGCAAACCAAAGCATTTTGGTTATAGCTTTTTTCAGCAAAGTCAATTTTGCATAATTGTCTTAAGCTAGAATATTTTCCATCAGCAGCAATAATAAGGTCTGTTTGATAGATTTTATTATTAATTTTAATTTTTGCTTGGTCTAAATCATTCTCAAGCAATTCATACTTAGAATTATCAATAATTGTAATATTTGAATCGTCTTTTACTTTTTCTAATGCTAGGTTCAATAAATTTCCACCTTCAACAATATATCCCATCGTACATTGGTTATCAAAATGCAAAAAAAGTGGGGAATGATTATCTGTTACTCTTATTTGTTCTATTTTACCAGCAAATGGTTCAATTTTTTCCCAAATATTAATTTGCTCAAGAAATTGTTTAGAACCATAGGTTAAAGCTATTGCTCTTCCATCTTCTGCTTTTCCTAGAATAATCTCTTTTTGATCTATTAAAATAGACTTTATTCCTTTAGCGCTTAAAGCAAGGGAGGTGAATAGGCCACTTAATCCAGCGCCAACTATAATTAAAGATCTTGACATAAAAGTTATTTGCAAATTTAATAATTACAACATAATATACAATTTAATAGCAAGCTTAGTAAAGGCAAATTTATATGGATTTTTCAGAACTGCAAAATTTTGATTATGCAATAATTATTGTAATGGGTTTATCTATTTATGCTGGTTGGAAAGCTGGCTTAATAAGAAGTATGATAGGTTTTTTTGCTTGGTTTGGTTCATTGATAATTGTAGCCGATAGCCATAATGTGGTGTTTAACTTTGTCAATAGCTTAATCCATAGTAAGTTTATTAGCTTATTTATTTCAACAATTGGCTTTTATATAATATTAGTTATAGCTTTTTCCATGCTTGGAGAAAGAGTTTCTAAAACTACTGCTAAATTTGGTGGAAGCTCCACAGATAAAATAACTGGTGGTATTTTTGGAGCTATGATAGGCGGTATTATTGCCTGTACTATATTCTGGCTTACTTATATGGCTTTATATGCTCTAAATGATCAAAAATTCCCTAATTGGTTTGCAAAAGCAAAATCATATAAACTCCTCAAAATAAGTTCTGATACTCTCATAGGAGTTGCGTTTTCCGAAGAAGAAAGAGCCAAAT
This sequence comes from uncultured Rickettsiales bacterium, assembly GCA_964627795.1. Classification (GTDB taxonomy): domain Bacteria; phylum Pseudomonadota; class Alphaproteobacteria; order Rickettsiales; family CANDYO01; genus CANDYO01. The sequence goes on from CAZVLF010000003.1 coordinate 134,598, forward strand.
TAATGAACTTGGTGAAAAAGAAAAGCAATAAGCTAGAAGAGGAAGTAAAAAGAAATTTTGAAAGAAGAAAGCAAGGAAGTTCTGATAATTCTGAAGAATAATTTTTTTTAAAAACTTCAATCATATATAATCAATGTCTAATAATGATAATAAACTAAAGATCATTAAAGATGATCTTTTTATCCTAATTTCTTCTTTAGGGAAGGGAATTGAGGATAAAATGATTCACAATAAAATAGATTCTCAAGCTATCTTTGCTTATACTAAATTAATTGAATCACTACTAAAAATAGAAGTTATAGTTAAAGAAGATAATATGAATCAATATGAAGAGATCAGCGAAGAAGATAAACTAATTGTAAGCTTATTTGAAAAGTGTATTGAAGATGTGGCTCCTCGGGCCGGATTCGAACCAGCGACCAAGCGGTTAACAGCCGCTTGCTCTACCACTGAGCTACCGAGGAACGATAACAAGCAATAGTTGCTTAGGTGGATCTTTATAGCAGATTATTTTTTAAGTTTCCAGAGTTTTTTTCAAAAAAAAACATTTTTTTTTATTTTTTTGATTTTAGGTTGTTATTAGACTAACCTATGGTAAAAATAAACAATAAAAATTTTAAATTAGTTTAATGAATATAACGCCAAAAAAATTATTACATAAGATTTATAGTCCAACAGAACTTAAGAGGTTGGAAGTAAATCAATTAAATCAGGTTTGTGAAGAGTTAAGGAAAGAAACTATTGAAATAGTATCTCTTACTGGCGGACATCTTGGAGCTGGATTAGGTGTTATTGAGTTAACGGTTGCGCTACATTATGTATTTAATGCCCCTCATGATAAGATCGTTTGGGATATTGGGCACCAAGCTTATCCTCATAAAATCTTAACTAATAGAAGAGAAAAAATGCTTAGTCTACGACAGGCAGGTGGGGTATCAGGTTTTACAAGGCGAGAAGAAAGTGAATATGACACTTTTATTGGTGGGCATGGTGGAACAGCTATTTCATCAGCTTTAGGAATGGCAATAGCTCGTGATTTAAAAAAAGAAGATTATCATGTGATATCTATAATTGGTGATGGAGCAATGAGTGCTGGTATGGCTTATGAAGCTATGAATAATGCTGGAAGCCTTGCAACAAAAATGATTCTTATATTAAATGACAATAAAATGTCTATTGCTCCTGCTGTTGGTGCTTTAACTACATATTTGGCTAAGTTAATTTCATCTAAACCATATTTAACTTTTCGTGAAAAAAGCAAAAAACTTCTTAATCAATTACCATTTGGAATTAAAAGATTTTTCAAAAAATGTGAAAGAAACACAAAAGACCTAATAAATGATGGTAACTTCTTTGAAGAAATGGGATTTTATTATATAGGGCCCGTTAATGGACATAATGTTGAAGAGCTAGTTCACTTACTAGATAATATAAAACAAGATCACAGCATAACTAAACCTGTGTTACTTCATGTTGTGACAGAAAAAGGAAAAGGTTTTGATTCATCAAGTACATGTGAAGAAAAGTACCATGCTGTGGGTAAGTTTGATATAATAACTGGTAAACAACAAAAACTCATCAGCCCTATACCTAATTATACTGATGTTTTTTCTTCCACCTTAATTAATCTTGCAAAAGATGATGATAAAATCGTTGCTATCACTGCAGCAATGCCTTCAGGCACAGGATTAAATAAGTTTTCTAAAGAATTTCCTCATCGTTGCTTTGATGTTGGTATGGCCGAACAACATTCAGTAACTTTTGCAGCAGGTCTTGCCTGTGAAAAGATGAAACCTTTTGTGGCTCTTTATTCAACATTTTTACAAAGAGCTTATGATCAAGTTATTAATGATGTTGCGCTTCAATCTCTTCCAGTTAGGTTTATAATTGATAGAGCAGGGTATGTGGGTGCTGATGGGCCAACTCATAGTGGTTCTTTTGATCTTACTTACCTTTGTGCATTACCAAATTTTATTGTAATGTGCCCTAGTAATGAGTCAGAATTAGCTCTAATGCTTAAAACTGCTAATGACATTAACTCTCAACCAAGTGCTATTCGTTTTCCACGAGGGGTTGCAACTGGTGTTGAAATGCCAAAAAAACTTGAAAATATTGAAATTGGAAAAGCAAAAATAATTCAAGAAGGAAAGAAAATAGCAATATTCTCGCTTGGTACCAGGTTAAAAGAAGTTATTAAAGCTGCTCAGTTACTAGAGAATCATTTTAAATTCCGAGTAACAATAATTGATTCTCGTTTTGCAAAACCTATAGATCATGAACTTTTTATAAATATGGCTAGTAAGCATGATTTAGTAGTAACTGTTGAAGAGGGGGCGATTGGAGGATTTTCAGCGCAAGTTAATCATCTACTTAATAATTTAAATGTTAGGTTGTTAAATCTTTTTTATCCTGATCAATTTTTAGAGCAAGATTCTCAAGATTCCATGCATAAAAAATCTAAACTTGATGCAGAAGGAATTTTCGAGGAAATTAAGGCTTTAATTATTAATCTTAAGTAAAGTTTATTGTTTTTTAAGATGTTTATGATCTTTAATGAAAAGAATTATTTTAGCCAAAATCTTTGAATATAGCTGAAGTATGTTATAATCTTAGTTATACAAAAATAATCCTATTAAATATATTTTAAATAATAATGATCCTCCTTAAAAAACTATAGAAGCTTTTGCAAGAGTTAAAGAACGATTTCAACATATTTTCATTAAAAAAGACATTAGGAATGTAAAGAGTTGTTTGAATGAGAAGCAAGAGGAATAATAAATGTTGAAGGTTTAAAATTATGCATGTTAGGAGTAGTACATCATGATTTTGATCTTTAAGAAGCTATAAAACAGAATATATTTCAAGGCTTGGTTAATAATAAGGACCAGGCCTTTTTTTTTCTAAATAATCTTTTCAATTAATAAGTTATTAATATTTAAGTTATAGACTTAATATATAACCAATAATTGAGTGTTTTTATGGCTAGAATAGATGACTTATTTTTAAATTATAATGAAACAAAGGATATTCACATTCTTGATGAAATTGCAGTCCGCTTGATAGAGGGAGAAAAGCCTAAAAATATTAAAGCAGAAAATCCTAAGCTCTATTCAAGAGTTGTTAAAACTATGCAAGAAATGAGAATTATTGGTAAGGAAAAAGATGGAGCATTTACTAGAGCGGAATTAGAAAGAACTTATATTAGTACGGAAAAGAAAGGTTTAAATGTTACTAAAGTAAAAACCTCTGGCTCTGCCGAAGGAAAAATATTGAGCCAAGACACTAATTCTTCTAAATCATTAAGTTATATAGTAAAAAAAGGAGCGCCTACTGAGCATTTAGTTGAAGTGATTGGAGCAAGATTTTATCAAAGATTTGGAGGACAGCAAGGTGTTGTAACTGCAAAAACAAGGTTGGTAAGCGAACCTGAACAAGAAATGCAAACCGGCTCACGCATTATGGAAAATTATGCTGATTACTATAGTTATGGAAAAAATCATTCTATACCAAAACTTCAAAATAATAAGGTTGTAATCAATGGCGCGCGTGATACAAGTGAAGTCAAAGGATTTATTCCAACATTAGTTGTAGCTAGATTTATTCAAGACTTTGATGCAGTGGGATATGGAGCTAATTCAGGCTTAATAAACAAAGCTGCACAAAAGAATGGACGTAAACTATATAAGAGTGCAAAAATTGATCCTGGAAATTCTTTTGGGTTTGTGCCTTTATATTTTCCTGAAGAAAATGAAACTTTTAGCAAATTATCTTTAGGTGTTAGCACTAATTTACAAAATATTTTATCTAACAAAAGTACATTTCATACTCATATTCCACTTGATTATATTGATCCTAATGACATAACAAAACTTAGGCCAGAGCTAGGATTAGTAAAAGATGCAATAGAGCATATTCACCCTAATTTTGATACTCGTGATTTGCTTATGGGGGAGATGACTTATAAGGAAATTTCTCAGCATTTTAAGCCCTATAAACAGATGGCTAAAACAATTACTTCAATTGCAAATACTGCAGACGAAGAACTTGAAGAGTTAGTTAAATATAATATACCAAATGTAATCAATGGAGAAAGGGTTGAAGCAAAAAAAGAGTTTATTCTTGAAGAGCTTAAAACAAGAAGAGACCTACTAAAACAAATTTATGCTAAAGAAATTGAATTTACTAAACTTTATTATCAAGCTAAATCAAATGGACAACAAATTGATTTTGAAGCTTTAAAAGAGCAGGCAGAATTACAAGTGCAAACCAATCCCACAAAAGCTCTAAAACCTATAGTGCTTTCAAATTTACAAAAGAAAGAGCTAGAAAGTGAGGCTGATAATATACTATGTACAGCAATTACTTTATATTCTAATGAACAGGTTATGGATAATCGTAGCTTAGCTTCAAAAAATTATGTGCCTAATTTAGATTTAGCGAAAAAAATGATGAAAGCAATGATTAAGGATAATGTTGATATATCTAGCATTGTAGGTTATGTACCTAAAAAATTGTTAGTAGGTGAATTAAAAGAAACTATGGTTGAGCTTCTAAAAGAGATGCCAGCAAATTATCCTGTAAGGGAGTTTATAAAAGCTCTACCAAAAGAAATAAAAGTAGAAGTGGCTGTTGATGCTTGTAAATTATTAGAAGAAGATTTGCAAAACCAGATAATTTCTAGCTTTTCTAATAAAGATCAAATTCTAATAAAGGCAAAACTATCTTCTACCATTGATGAAAAAGAAATTGAACCTAAGCCATACTCAAGGAGAAGAAGAGCAATTATAGGAGCTGAAAAATATGATGAGACTTTATCTATTATTACTAATAAAATGGGAGCTAGTTTAAATTTATCAGAAGGGCCAATTAGTGACATTAAACCCACAATAGTTGTTGAAAATAATGAATTAAAGTCTAATAGAATTATTGTTCCAAGTTTAAATATTTCTAACATAAAACGCCCATCATCTTCTCAAACAGAAAAAACTGCTGATGTTACACCTGATTCTATAGATTCTTTAATTTTATATTCAGGAGGAGATAGAGAGTTACCTCCTTTAAAAAGTAGCAGGGTTAATTTATCAAGAATTAGTCCTTCTGAGCTAAGTAAAGCATCACCTAGAGATATCTTATTTTCTGAAAAACCTGCTCTTCCACCTTTATCTTCGAGGGGAAAAACCAATGGTAATATTGAAAGATAGAATCTAGGTATGTTTTAAAGTTCATATAAAGATAATTCTATTTCACCGCAAACTTCAAGGCATTCTTTATAAGTTCCATCAACATAAGGGTTAGAATTGCCTTGAATTGAAAAAATTCTTGAATTCCTAATTATTTCCCATTCATTGACTGGGTCATCTTTAAACCATTGGCAAAACATACTTAATTGGTTAGTTAAGGTGGCTAAGGTTTTGTTACCATAAGTCATATACATATATAGCCATGTTCTAGCAATATCTCCTCTAATATTATCAGCAGGTTCAGCAAATTTTGATTTACCTTTTGAGACCTCAAAATCACATTCCCCATATTTCCTTTCCTCTCCACTTACTATTCCATAAGGTATATTACTACGATCTTTATTAAGTTCTCCTACCGCAGGCACTAAATTATGAAGATCTGCTTCCATCATTTTGAATTCTAAATTAGTTTTCCGAGCGCAATCTCTTCCCTTTAAGCTTTCTTCCCCACAAACTTCCTTATACTTTTTCCAAGAATCTTTATAATTTCCAAAAAAAGATGCTGGTACTATATGTTCCCATTCAAGTCTTGCTCCTCTAATGTGATCGCTTTTTATAATATACCCACATTCTGTAGGATCTATTTTACCAGAGCCTCTTTTATTATCAACGGGCAGAAAATCACAGTTGCAATAAAATTCTTTATGATGATCATAATATACTTTATCCCTTGCATGATTTTTAATTTGTTCGTTAAATGCAAAACCACTTTTAGGTTTTTTAAAAATATCGTCGCAGGATTTTTCACGCATAAGTAAAGCCTCTTTGTAAAGTTTTATATTTTCATTATTAAATAAAACAAGGCAAGTTAATTTTTAAATTGTAAAAGCAATAGTTACAAATCTAATATGTTAGTCTTTTTTTATTTTGATAAAAATTGTAATTGAAACAAGCATTAAGGTTACAGTATTTGCAATTATTATTGAGTGGCTTTTAATCAAACACCCATATATAAGCCATAATATTATTCCTATAACATAAATAATATACATTACAAGCGAGATGTCTTTTGCTGATTTGGATTTGAATATTTTAAAAATTTGGGGCAAAAAAGCGATAGTTGTAAAAAAAACTGCTATGAGGCCAATATATTCGATATTTTTCATAAAACCCTCCATTTTTGAGGAATATTTATTTTATTAAGAATATCTTATCTAAAGATAAACTAGTAATAATAAATAATCAATTAATTTTTATAACAAGAATGATATATACAAGGTTTAAAATAATGAATATTTTATAAAATAATAAACTCTAAATCTCTTTCTTTAATTCCATAATATCGGCCTATTACTTGCAATTCGATTGTTCTTTGTGCTAATATTTTTAATATTGCTTGGTTTACATAGTAAACAGCATTTTTAGCTGAAGAAAGAGCATCATGCGCTTTAATGTAGGTTCCTAAAAATACAGCTAAAAATAAATCCCCTGTTCCATTGATGTTAATAGTAGAGTGACGTTTAGGTGATGAGATAAGATATTGACCATTTTTATCAGAAACAAAAACATTTAGAGGTGAAGAGTTTATCTTTAAATTTTCTATTCCAGTAATTATAACAACTGATATATCTTTATTATGAAAATAGCTGGCAATTTTTTTTAAGGAATTAGTGTCAGTAATAATAATCCCAGAAAGAATTTCAGCTTCAAACTGGTTTGGTGTTATTATATCAGCTTGTAAGTTTTCTTTAAAAAATTCTAAAACTTCTGGTTTTACATAACAATTATTATTTCCTATGACTGGATCGCATAAATATAAAATATTGTTGTTTAAAGCTTTATATTTCTTTACTGCTTCATATACTGTTAGAGCGGTCTCTTCCTATATATAGCCTTACATTGAGGAACAAAGCCTAAATTTTCTATGGTTTGCAGTAAATTGCTTATTTGTTTTGGGTTAAATATTTCACCGGAATATTCACTATATCCGGTATGGTTAGAAAATTGCACTGTACTAGCAAGGCCATACATCATAACCCATGGACTGTAAAGGATATACAGCTGCTTTATTTCCTACATATCCATAAACTATATGCGATTGTATAGATAAAATTGTCATAATATATCTCTCTTGATATGATTATACGAAAGTTTGAACTAGATTATTAATAGCTTATTTTATCTTTACCTAAAAGAATTTTGTTTTTAATTTTCTTCTTTATTAAATAAACTTTTTATAAACTTAAATATTTTTTTGAGAATGCTTTTAAGCTATTATTTTTTTTAATCTCAATATCATTTATTTTTTTTATAACTTCTTCAGCTTTTGGTAAGGTTGGTATAATTTGGTCATCTTTTTGAATAGAGCTATATTCAGTTAAAATTAAAGCCATATGAGTGTCAATGTGCTCAGGTAATAAATTATTTCTTATAAAATTTTGAGCATTTATAGAAATTTCTTTAGCTTGTAAATCATTAGCTTTGAGCCATTCTATCTTTTCAAAAATATCGGTAAGGTCATTTTTTATTGGTATATAGTGTGTATAAGGTTTTAATGCTACATAAAACCACTCCATATAATTTGATTCTTGCTTTAATAATAATGAATTTGATAGTGAAATCCATGGAACTCTAAGCCAAGGGCATGTATTACCATCTATAGCAATTAAATATTTATATTTTAAATGATCTATTTCTTTAACGCGTTTTCTTTTAGAACCAAATAATAAATCCAATATATGCCTTAGATTATTACCATCTTGATCTTTTGAAAACTCTCCATAAGAAGCAAATTCAGCATCAATTAAATTGGGATAAAGCTTTGAGAACATAACTATTTTTAGGCGTGCTAGTTTACTAAAATTAGTTATATTATAATAATTTTTATTTTCTGCTCCATGGCTTCCACCTCGCCAAAATACTTTATCTTCTTTTTCTTCCCATAAAATATTAGAATTAGCTTTTTCTATTTGAGTTATTAAAGGAGCCCACTTTTCTTTATCAATCATATATTCATCTGGCATCAATAATTTATCTTTTTCATACACAGAGTTTATGTTTTTAGACATCATAAATGCAGGAATGCCTATAGTTTTTTGAGAGTATTGATTGTTTGGAGGGATGATGTCATGAGCATAAATAATGAAATCAACATCTTTAATTTTATATTTTTTTACAAAATTTTGAAAATATACTAATAGTGGTTTGAAATAATAATGTTCTAAAGAAAAGCTATCCACATATAATTCTTGATTTACTATTTGAAATCTTATCATATTCAACGCTTGTCTGGCTTTTATATCATTCCATAAGCTATCTAGCATTACCTGAGAAACTCCTTTTTTACGCTTATCATCAAACTGATGTATAATAAAGTCAGTAATAGCCATGCGCTCAAGAGAAGATGCTTCTGCAATAAATTGGTCTGCTGATACTTCTTTAAGTTCTGATGCAAGATTTATTGAAGCTTTTAATAAGAAGATTATAAATAAGGTTATTTTTTTCATTTATGAAGTTGAGATATAATTAATATTATTTTTATAGAAGTATTATCATATTATAACTTTTTTGTAAATGTTACGCTTGGGTGATAAAAGTAGATGAACTTTTGTAAATATCATATTTAATATATGCCTAACAAACATGAAGTTAACATCAATATTTATGCTTTTAAAAAATATAATCCTTGATTTATTAATTGCTATTTGTCATAATGCTTAATGTATATTAACTTTAAAAAGATAATATATTAAATGTGCTTTCTACTAAAATATTTAAATCCACTTTGATATGGAGGCATAATATGAAGCCATTACTACATTTAACTTTTCTTGCATTAACTATAATAGGTAGCTTAAATTGGGGTTCAGTTGGAATATTTGACCTTGATTTTGTGAGATATTTTTTTGGTTACCAAACGCTTTTATCTAAGTTAGTTTATTCTCTAGTTGGTTTATCAGGTATATACTTACTAGTTTACACGTTAAAAAGAACTTCATAAATCTTTTAGTTCTTTTTTAAAATAAGGCCTAATAAATAGTTTTATATAAACCTTATGAGGAGAGATAATATGCATGATAACATTTCTCATGGTCAAAATAGCAAAACTTACTTCAATCAAATAACAGATTACATTTCTAATAACCAAGCAAAAGTTATGGTTAGCACTTCCTCCTTAATAGCTATTGCTTATGGAGCTTCAAGACTTTATCAAGGATGGTCACAATATAAATATTATGATCGAAAACTTATAAGTTATGACTCTTCTAAATTTGTTGTTAATATGTTTAAGACACTGGAAGATATGCAACAACATAAAGTATTTATAACTGAAGAAACAGAAGAATTTAATATATTAAATAGCGCATTAAATGATTTAAATGAACTTGAAAATGAAGCAAAGGAAAGTATTTCAGATGCTAAGTCAATGTTTCTGGAGTCTTCTCTATATATTATAGCTGGAGCTGTAGGATTAGTACTATTATCCAAAGCTGAAGAATAAATATTCTATATGAAAATATTCTTTTAACCATTTGTTAAAAGGATGTTTTTATGCTTATCTTCAAGTATAAGTTTTACTTGTTTTTGTAATTGAGGGATCACTTCATCTTCAAACCATTTATGTTTTTTTATCCATGCTTGGTTATGCCAGCTAGGGTGGGGAAGCACCATATATTCAGGCATATATTCTCTCCAAGATTTAACTGTTTCTGTTAAAGATAATTTAATGCGTTTCTTTAAATAGTAAGCTTGCGCTGAATAACCAATCAATAAGGTTAATTGGATATTAGGCATTAATGCTAATAATGGTCTATGCCATAGTTCTGCATGCTTTAAGTTTGGTGAATTATCTCCTCCATGTTTACTAACACCAGGATACCAGAAATTCATTGATATTAAGGCTATATTATTTTTATTATAAAATTCTTCATTTGTTATATTTAGCCATGATCTTAATTTAATTCCGGATGGATCATTCCAGGGTATGCCTGTTTTATGGGCTCTTATACCAGGTGCTGGTCCAATAATTAATATAGATGAGGTGCTACTTAGTTGAAGAATAGGTTTTATATTAGATGGCAAGTTAAAGTTATTCAAAGAATATCTTTCAATTTCTTTTTGCAGTTGGGCTAATTTTATAGGATCACTTATTAAAATAAAAACCTCTTAATTAATTTGAGTGAAGTGCCATTTTATTTCCTTCTGAGTCTAAAATAATTGCTCTAAATCCATAAGGGCCAATTTGCTTTTTAGGTTCTATAATTTTGCCACCATTTTTGCTAGCTGCTTCCATAGCTTGATCAATTCTATTATTAACATTTAAATATATTAGTGGAGCGTGGTGGTCTAAGTCACCACAAGGCTTAAAATTTTCTTCCTTTACTAAGTAAAATGCAGCTTCCTATCCTTCGTGAGGACAAAGGCCAAATTTCATATTACCAAATTCTTCAATAGTAAATTTAGTTCCCATCAAATTGCTATAAAATTCTGTTGCTCTTTCAAGGTTTCTAACAGGTATATCCATTCAAACCATCTTATTTTGTGGGGTCATATTTTATTTCCTAACTGCAGGATGATTTACATAAAAAAATAGCATAATTTATGTTGATTATAAAGAGCCTACTTTGATTTATTAAGTAGTTTTTACGGGCGGTTAAATAAAATTAATTAAGTTGTATAAAGATAATAAGGAGTATAATTTTAAATTGTCTAGAAAGTTATTTATTTTAAGAGGCTACTATGAAATCTAACAATGTAAATAAAATGGAAAAAAATAATGACAATCTTTTAAATGAATTACAAATAATTGAACCAAAATATAAATGATGCAAAGAAATTAGTCAAAGTTATAAAAATTTAAGTAATGACGAATTTTATAAAGACTTCGTTGATTCAGCTAAGATTTTTCAATTTGCTGAAAAAGCTTGTAAGACGCTAGGATTTTTATATGAAAATGCTGATGGTTTTGCATTAGCAACTAATGAAACAATGGAGTGTTCTAGTAACATTTACAATAATAAACTTGACTATAAATCTTCTTCATCCATCACTTTAGACGATATGAATATTATAAGCGAGGTATTAGCGTGCGAAAAGAAGCTTTCTTACACAGAAGATTACTCTATTCGTATGATGAACAGCTATAAAGAATATTCACAAGCTAAAACAGAAATGAAATCTTACTGTACAAATTATTCTAACAGTGAAGAGGCTAGTAACCTCGTTGACTTGATTCTTTGCTCATCATTATTACTAAAAGTAAATGAATAGTTCTAGTTAATTAATAAAAAAGGGTGTTTTTATTAAAATATTTTAATTCTTAATTTTGAATTTATCCTCTATAATATAATTTGTATAGCAGAAATAAGAGGTTTGCTATGGATTCAAAAATAACTACTATTGCTATTATTCTGATATTTTTGATTATTGGGTATTCATACTTTAAAAAAAATCTTCTGTTAATGAAATAACTAATTTAATTTCCTGAAAAGTTTTATTTGGTAATCCTGATAAAATGCAAATAAAAATTAGTTATGATGGTAGACATATTTCCTATATTGCTCCTTTAAATGGAGTGTTAAACATTTGGATAGATCCGCGTGATAATGTTAAAAATTCTAAACCTATAACTCATGATAAAAAAAGAGTTATAAGAAATCACCTTTGGGCATATGATAATAAGCATATTTTATATTCAATAGATGGGTATGGGGATGAAAATTACCGTATTTATTCTAAAAATATACATAATGGCCTAGAAATTCTGTTAACTCCAGAAAAAGGAGTTAGAGCTGTAGTGTTTAAAGCAAGTTATAAATTTCCTGATGAAATTGTCATTGGAACAAATGAAAGGGATAGCAAGTTTTTTGATATTTATAGTTATAATATTAGTAATGGTAATAGAAAGTTAATTTTACAAAATAGTAATTTTGGAGATGTCATTATTGATTTAGACTTTAATGTTAGATTTGCAAGCATAGTAAATGATGCAGGAGAAACTGAATATTATAAATATAAAAAAAACAGTAATTGGCAACCTTATATGAAAATTGGTTTAGAAGATAGTGCTAACACCTCAATACTAGGCTTTGATAAAATTGGTATGATTTTATATATGCGAGATAGCAGGGGGCTTAATACAGCAGCTCTTAAAGCTATTGATTTAAATTCAGATGAAACCACAATTCTAGCTAAAGATGATAGATCTGATGTAGCCATGTTTATTATGCACCCAACTGAGAATACCATTCAAGCAGTGGCAACTAATTATGAAAAAATCACGTATAAAGTTATAGATAAAAGTTTAGAAGAAGATTTTTCTTACCTAAATTCTATAAGTAAAGATGGTGAGTTTTATATCACTAAGCTTAGTCTAGACGATAAATATTGGTCTGTTGCGCTTGTAAAAGATGATGCGCCAATTAAATTTTACATTTATGATCGTGAGATTAAGAAAGCTAAATACTTGTTTAGCAATATCATAAAGCCTTAGAACAATATAGTTTAGCTAAAATGAACCCGATTATTATTAAGTCTAGAGATAATTTAGATTTAGTTAGCTATATAATACTTCCTAGAACAATTAAATTGAATAAAGCTTTGCAACCTAAACATCCTTTAGCTTTAGTTCTTTATGTTCATGGTGGCCCATGGTCAAGGGATGTGTGGGGGTATAATGCTATTAGTCAATGGTTATCTGATCGCGGATATGCAGTTTTATTAGTTAATTATCGTGGATCAATTGGATTTGGTAAGAATTTTCACGATGCAGGAAATTTCCAATGGGGTAAAAAAAATGCATGATGATCTTATAGATGCAGTTAATTGGGCAGTAGAAAATAAAATAGCTAATCCTAAAAAAATAGTGATAATGGGTGGAAGTTATGGTGGATATGCTGCTCTAGCAGGTATAACTTTAACACATGATATATTTGCAGGAGCTGTAGATATTGTAGGTCCTTCAAATTTATTAACCTTAGTGAATAATTTTCCTTCATATTGGCATGCTTTTCTTAATGTTTGGAAAAAAAGAATGGGCCCCTGGGATACAGAAGAACAAAAACAAGCGCTGTTACAAGTTTCTCCACTAAGTCATGTAGAAAAAATAACAAAGCCTTTGTTAATTGCTCAAGGCGCAAATGATCCAAGAGTTACTAAAGTTGAATCATCACAAATTGTTGAAACTATAAAAAAAGGAATATACTGGTAGTTTATGCTCTTCATGCTGATGAAGGACACGGCTTTGCCAGACCGTAAAATAGAATTTCTTTTTATGCTTTAACTGAGCAGTTTTTAGCTAAAATTCTTGGTGGAAAATGTGAGCCAATAGGAAATGATTTAAATGGGGCAAATTTTATTCTTAATGGAGCAATACACAAGAACAGTCTTGAGATTGAAAAGGTAATATCACAAGCTGTGCCTAAGTGATAAAATTTTAAGACCTATAAAATAATCCTATCTATTTCTCTTTTTATAAAAATTTAAGTTTTGAATCTTCACTATCTTTGTAAGATTATAGATGAAAATAAAAAACAAGATTGACAAATTAGTTGATAAAGTGTAAATTTATTTTGTTAATACCTATATTATATGCCGCTGAGTATAAATAAAGTGACAGTTGTAAGCTCACTAATAAATCTTCTAAAAATTGATTTTGATTGCGTTTACTAAATATTTTCTCAAGTGAGTAATTTGAGGAAGAAGTTTCTTTTTATAGGTAATAAACTTTAAATTTTTATAAAATAATTCGAGGAAATATTTATGGCTACTGGTAATGTAAAATGGTTTAATTCAACAAAAGGTTTTGGTTTTATTAAACCTGATGAAGGTAATCTTGATGTGTTTGTGCATATATCTGCAGTTGAAAAGTCTGGTTTACGCACTCTTAATGAAGGGCAAAAAATAAATTATGAACTTGCTACTGAAAAGGGAAAAACTTCAGCAGTAAATTTAAAAGTTATTGGCTAATTTATAATTAGCTTAAGCTTTATATAATTACTAAAATTACTCTATTTTTATTAAATAGAGTAATTTTTTTTAAGTTAAATTTTGACAACACACCTATAAGCCTTAAAAAATTACATTTTATTCAAAATAACTAATTAAATTGCAGCATATATCTATAATAAGCGTATTTTGTTTGTTTTCATTAAAATATTGTTGAGAACAATTTTGGCTATATAAATTTTGTTTATTTATATCAATTTCTAAAGACCTTTCTATAGACTCATCATAAGAAAATTTTCTATAAGCTATATCACAAGACTTATAATTGATGTTTGTCACTAATAATGTTCTACAGATTTTTGGATAAAAACAGTGCTGTTTGACCCCGAAAAATCAATATTATCATGGCCTTCATTTAAAGTTAATGAAATATTATAGTTGTTGCCAATAATAAATCTATCATCACTATAAGTTCCAATGATTTGTTTAATTAGGTTTGCTTTGCCATATAGAGTTAATTCTAAACCATTTACTTGAACTTTAGTTTTGCTATTTGATTTTTCTTTGTTTTCTGCATTTATCTTTATAAATATTTGCCAAGTTCCTTTACTTGACTCTCCACGAAAATTAGTACTATCAAATGTCCAAATTAAAGAATTTAGTCTTAGTGCTTCCGAAGAGCTATAAATTTTAGTAATATCTTCATAAGATAAATTTTTATCTTCTAATGTGTTATTAAATAAATTATACATTAGTGGGCTGCTTGTTCCACTTGGTGATATTAAGAAAATATCTACATCTTGAGGATTACCTTGTATCTCAATATTTACAGATTGTTGAGCATGCTTAACTGTAATATCTCTGGCAACATAAACTTTACATAATTCAGTTGTTGGATTAGCTTTATTTTCAATGAACCTACCTTTAATAGTTTTTAAATTACTTGCTGTTTGCTGTAGAGGCCAAGATTCTGCGAGTTTACTTGCTGCATAAGCATTTATTCTTCCAAAGCCATATTGATAATTAAAGTGGTACCCACCACCATTAAAGCAGCTAGCATTATTATATTCCCATTTAAATTGTGGCAATTGGCTCAAACTGAGTTAATCCAAATCCTTGATAAATAGATAATTTGGCATTATAGGCTACACCAATATAAAATTTATTATTTCACTCTGCTACTATAATACTTGCAACTTGTAAGGCATGCTGGTCTAACCTTAAGTTATAATGTGGGTGATTAGTATTATAAGTGCTAAAATTTTGTGAAATAACATTATTCTCTATATCAGAATGGCGTGGAAGAAAGCCAGAATCAGTTACAGCTATTTTTATTCCTTTGCCTGTATATTTAGACCAGACTATAGTTACGTTAATATATTCTAAATACCATTGTCGGAAAAACTTACTATCTTTAGGTAAATCTGGAGTTATTAGTAATATTGGCACTTTTTCTACTGGAGAGTGCCCAAATTCATTTTCAAATATAAAATTAATTTCATCAAATTATTGCCATTAGGGAAGGGAGTAAAAATTATTTGATCATTTTCTAGTATTGCACTTCCACCTTGAGCATCCAATATGCCTAAAACTTTAAATTTATTAGTTTGAAAATCGATTTGATGTTTCAATAAATCCTCAGTATCAATGGTTATAACCTTGTTAATTTTAGGGATATCAATAATTATCCTAACAGGCAAAGGCTCTTCTCTAGTAATTGGAACTTCTTTTATATCTAACATATATTGTAAGTAATTTGCCATATAATGATAAGTTTGATTGTTAGTAAGATCTATAACTTCAACAATATCCTTTGACTTAATATTTTAGCTTTAGCCCTTCAATTGAAATATAGCTTTTTTTAATAGAAACTTTAAATTCTGCATATTCTCCATAAATAAAAAGTTTGTTATTCTCAGGATTGCATTCTATTCTTTTATTATTTTCCACTTTTTACCATCCTTAACTTTTTATTTAACTAGTTATAATTGAATTTATTTAAGTTTTAAAGTAGTTAGTATTCTTATTAATATTGAATGACTCTAATTAAATGATTGACTTAAATCTAACTTTGAAAGTAGATTGAAAGAAACACAGTCTTTGATAAATTGAAGCCAAACAATTAAATGTTTTTAATTTAAGACTTCAGTTCATAGATATTATAACTTCAAATATGTTTGATAAATTTAAAAAAGGTTGATTATGAGTGATTCAATTTTATGTCCAAAATGTAGTTCTCAATATACTTATCAGTATGAGGTAATGTATATTTGCCCGGAATGTGGATATGAATGGGCAATAGATGAAAAATTAGAAAACTCTAGTGAGAATGAGATCTTAGTTTATGATGTGAATAAAAACTTATTAAGTGAAGGAGATTTTGTTACTTTAGTTAAAGACTTAAAAGTTAAAGGCTCTTCCTCGATCTTAAAAGTAGGAACTAAAGTGAAGATAAGCCGATTTATTGACGGTGATCACAATATTGATTGTAAAATTGATGGTTTAGGTTCAATGATGTTAAAATCCGAGTTTGTTAAGAAAGCCAAAACTAAATAGATAAGGATAATAATTATTTAGCTTGAATAGGTGAATTTTTGCTATCATTAACTTTTCTTTTTTTAGGAAGAATATCTGAAGTTAGATGATCAATATTTCTCTTTTTAGGAGATTCCTCTAAAAATCTTATCTCTTTTCTTATTTGATCTATTTCTTCCTTATGTCTTTGTAAAATTTTATCATCTATAAATCTTACGCTACGCTCCTTACTATTATCAGTTATATTTTCCTTTCCAATCATTTTGCCATATTGTGCTTGCTCTGATATTCGTTTTTTAGGCATGCCTTCCTCAGGTAGGTATAAATGCACACCAGACATTTTATAAATATCAAGTTCAGCATCTTCAGAGGACTCTTTATTTATTCCTCCTAATTTTTTCGTGGCTGGTAAAAAATGAGCTTTATCTATATCTTTTAATATTTCTGTTGTATTTTTTATAGTATTTTCTACTAGCATCTTTAAATTTTCAAGTTCTCTAATTATATCAGGCTCGTCTAGTAATGAAGCTAAAAAATCTTCTCGTGCATTTAGGGAATTAGTTTTATCTTGTATATAATAATTAGGTATTGGTGAGTTTAAACTAAAATTACTTGTTCCATAAAGATTAGGTTTACTTAAGAAATATCTATCTAAATAATCAATAAGTTCTAAAGAACTATTTTTTTTATTATCATCTATCTCACTTTTAAGTGCTTGATTAAGTTTATCTAATAATTCTTCTTTACGTCTGTTATAGTTATCAAGGGCTTTTTGGTATTCTTTTTGCTCAGCATTTTTCTTATATAAATCAAACTCTTGAATTTTTTCATTTAATAGACTTATCCTATTACTCCAATTTTCTTCGGTTCTAGCAGATCTATCTGGTCCTCCATATTTCACCGGATCATCCATAATTTCTTCACTAAGCCATTTTAAAACTTCTTTTGCATATTCATCAGTGAAATAAGCTTGAACTTTATTAATATATTGAATATAAATTATATTATATTGTATGGCTAAATCCTTGTTATCTTCTATCATATTTAATGCCTCAAATTATAATGCTTTTATTTTATTATAGAAAAAATTTGTTAATTAAAGATTAACATATTTTATATAATTTATACTTATAAATTTGATAAGAAATAGTTTTATAAAAATCTATATCATTTAAATAACTTATTGTTTAGTTTGCTAATAACAATTAAAGTTATACTATGGAAATATACATTAAAAGAAATTTTAAATAGAAATAGCTTTGCTTGATAATTAAATGTAATGGATGCTTTATATATGGTGAGTTTATGGCAATCAATTATTAGAGGGGCCTTTGGAAAGTGTCCAAATTGTGGTGGTTCAAATTTATTTTATAAATATTTAAAATCTGTGGAATCATGTAGTTCATGTAACCAATATTTTGGAGATATCCATGCAGATGACGGTCCTGCATGGCTTACTATATTAATTGTAGGGCATCTACTTGCTCCTTTTCTTTTAATTAGAGAGCTTTATACTTTTCTTCCTTCTTGGATGTGCCTATCAATTTTTCTATGTATTGGCAGTATGCTTACTTTATTTATTCTTCCCCGGTCTAAAGGTATATTTATTGCGATATTATGGCACCTAAATTATAATAAAAAGTTTAAATCACAACAACATAAGGAAAAAATACAGAATACTAAGAAAAGATAAAATCCTAGAATTAAACTTTTTTAGTGTAAGCAATGTATCTATTTAAATGAACATTTATGGCATTATTTTTTTCTAAAACAGCCTTAACTATATTTAATTGAGATTTATTTTTAAGCTGAACCCATAAAAGTAAACCTCCTTTCTTTAATTGATTTTCAATATATTCTTTATGATGCTTTCTAATAATATTTGCTAACCAAATACCTACTAATGTAAATAAAATTCCTATTGAAACAGCTATAGTTAAGGTAAGTTTTACATTTCCTCCTTTAAGAATTATAATTCCTGCTGCAGTTAATGTTCCAACATACATTAATACACTTATTATTGCTCCTTCTGCTAAACCAATATTTTCTTCAGCTAGAAAGAAAGTTCTAGACACACTAGAATTATTTGCAAGATCTAATATATCTTTAAGTTTTTTTTGAAAATTTTGGTGAATAATTATTTTGTCTGAAAGAACGCTTAAAGATGATTGGTCAAATCCATGCACAAATAACTCGTTAACAGCTTGATCAAGTTCATCTTTACTCTTAAAAATTCCTTCAACTTCATAAGATTTTTTAACCATAATTTTTCTCCATTTTAATCTGGGTTTAATTTTTGCTTATCTAAACATTTTTATAAAAAAGAATAATTAGCAAAATTAAAAATTATGTTGATATCTTTATTTCGGTAAGAGTGAAGACTTTGAAATTATTTTTAATACATAAAGTCTTTTCTGTTTATATTATACTTATATACCTTAAGTTACTGTTATTCAATAAGTTTATATAAGTGAGACTAATAACAGTCTATATTAATTTTATTCATAGAAAGTTATAAAAAAGCCAAAATAGTTAGACTGCTTTATTATTTGAAAAAGGCCTATTTAATTTTTGTAATACAAATGTTTCCAAGCTATTTATTGCTGCATTGTTTTTATCATGCTTTAGAAGAGATACATGCGTATCTTCTAATTTTGGTAAGTTTAATGAGTCTAACGATTCAAGCCCTTTTGGTATCATAGTATGTGGCATAACTGTTATTCCCATGCCAGCTTTAACTGCAGCTATAGTTCCTGCGTAACTTGGACTTGAAAAAACAAGCCTCCATGCTCTACCAGCATTTTCTAAAGTCTTAATTGCTGAAGCCCTATAAACGCATGGATGTGGTGAAAGAACTAGTGGTAATGGCTTATTGTTACAAACAATATTAGCATCTCCCACCCATCTTAAAGGTTCTGATAAAACATCTACGCCATTAGGGAAATCTTCAGGACGGTTCATCTTAACTAGCACTAAATCAAATTCTTTTTGTTTAAATTTATCAAATAAATTGAGGGTTAGATCGCATTCTATCTTTAAAAGAATGCGTGGGTGAATTCGTAAAAATTCAATTAATATTTCGGTTAAGAATAGGCTAGCAAAATTTTCTGGTACACCAAAGCGCACTTCACCTTCTAATTCAGGGTTTTTGAAGCGATCTATCATTTCACAATGAAGTGAAAACATTTGTTTTGCATAGCTTAAAAATATCTCTCCTTCGGGCGTAAGTGTTATCGATTTATCACGAGAAATTAAAGTTTTTCCTAATAAATTTTCAAGCTTGAGTATTTGTTGACTAACTGCTGATTGAGTTCGTCCCACCCGTTCTGCTGCTTTAGTAATGCTCCTAGTTTCAGCTATAGAAAGGAAACATTGTATCGTTATAAAATCTATATTCATAAGAAAAACTAATGAATAATATAAGAAATATGAATTTTACTTATAATAGTGATTTATATATTTTAAACAAGTGCTAAATGATAAAAGAAGGAAAAAATGCATTTAAACTTTATCAATAACTATTTTAATTTAGATTCGCTAGCAAAAATAATGATAATGTTAGTTTTAATCATTGGTGCAATTGTAGCTAAATTTGCTACTAACTATATGAAAGGTGATAAACATTACCAGAGGTTTTTTATTAATTTTACTTTATTGATAATCTCTATAATACTGATGGTAGCAGCTGATAATTTGGTGATTTTTATTATATCTTGGGTTTTAAGCAACTTCATCTTAGTTAAGATGATGGTTCACAGCAAAAACTGGCAAGCAGCACAAGAATCAGGATGGCTAACGACCAAATTTTATACTCTTGGATTTATCTCACTTCTTATTGCTTTCATCTTATTATATCTTGCAACTGGATACACTTCAATTAAAGCGACTATCAATGAAAATAATTCTTCACCTTTAATTAAAGCTGCCTTGATATTTATTATATTAGCTTCAATCACTCAATCAGCTATTTGGCCTTTTCATAAATGGCTTATTAGCTCGCTTAATTCACCTTTACCGGTATCAGCTATAATGCATGCTGGATTAGTTAATGGTGGAGGGTTCTTGATAACAAGATTTGCTCCTCTTTATCTTAATTACCCAGAAATTTTAAATATATTATTCATAATAGGCTTAACGGCAGCAATAATGGGAACTATTTGGAAATTAATGCAAAATGACATAAAAAGGATGCTTGCTTGTTCTACATTAGCTCAAATGGGATTTATGATTGTTCAATGTGGACTCGGGCTTTTCTCAGCTGCTATAGCTCATATTATTTTACATGGTATGTTTAAAGCTTATCTTTTCCTTTCATCTGCAAATATTGGACAGGAAAAGAGATTGGATCTTCATTATCCTCCTAGTTTCATATGCTTTTTATGTGCGCTGGTATCTGGAGCTGTAGGTAGTTATAGCTTCACATTAATTAGCGGTAAAGATTGGTTAGTAAAAGACACTAGTTTACTATCTTTATCAATTGTATTTATTGCTGCAACACAATTAGCCATAACATTACTAAGAGAAAATACTTTGATTAGACTTCCTTTAGCCATAGTTATAACTACCTTTGCAGGAGCTATTTATGGGTTTAATATGCATTTAGTAGAATCTATGCTATTAAATCTTAGTCTATTTAAACCACAGCCATTAAATATTCTTCATATTAGCGGTCTAGTTTTACTATTTACTTTATGGCTGAGTATTATATTTGGTCATTATATCCAGGGCTATATACCTTTTAGAATAAAAATGTGGTTATATGTTAAGGCTCTTAACGCAAGTCAGCCTCATCCTAAAACTATTACCGCTCATCGCAATAAGTATAATTATGTATAAGAGAAAAATATGAAATCTAATATTCAAATTGAATCTGATATAAAAGAAAGTTGGAAAATTATAGCCCCGTTTTGGCCATTAAAAAACCTTATTGCAGTTAATCCTTTACAAGGTTTAGAAGATTTAGCATTTGAAGAAGGGTTAATTAAGGGATCTGCGTATTTTGAGGCAAAAGAATTACCAGAATTTATGGAAAAAGTTAACCTTGAAACTATAAAGTGGTTACAAGCCTTTTTTGATGAAGGGCAGGCAACAATATCAATGCCAGGACGAGAAGAGGGGCTTTATAAAGCATGGAAGCAATTAGCTATTTTTGATACAAAGCTATATGATAAAAATAAAGAAAAATATCTATTTCTATCAAAATTAGCTTCTTCTTCAAAAGAGGCAATTATTGACTATTTAAATCTATTAGAAATTAAACCTCAAGACCAAATAGAATTCTTAAAATTACTTCTAACAACTCTTCCAGGGTGGGCATCTTATATTAAATACCGCTGTGAATGGAGTGAGCCAGAAGAAAGATACCCTGTTTCTCAAGAAGATTACTTAGCCATTAGAATAGTAATAACTTATCTATTATGGCCTCAAGCAAAAAATTTATTACAATGGCATAAATCTTTAGAAAAAAAGAAAAATCCTATTGTAGAAATAGAAAGTAATGAAAATAAATATAGAACATCTCTTTTAAAGCAATTAAGTACTCAAGCTTTATCTAATTCAAATGAACCTAATGCACAATTAGTATTTTGTATTGATGTGCGGTCTGAACCTTTTCGTCGTGCATTAGAAAATACCGGGCGTTATGAAACCTTTGGATTTGCTGGTTTCTTTGGCATTCCAGCTAAAATAGAAAATACTGTTACAGGTGAGAGTTGTTCTTCATGCCCAGTATTGCTTAAGCCTAAACATACAATAAAAGAGTCATCTAATTGTCCAAAAAAAGAGCATTCTAAATATCAGCTACTAAAAAATTTAAAATTATTTTATCAGTCACTAAAATATAATTTCACTACAGCCTTTGCATTGGTTGAAGGTATTGGAATTTTTAGTGCTATTTGGATGTTACTTCGAGCCTTTACTCCAAGATTTGCTGATTTTACAAGTAATATTATTAAAGCTGATAAAGATCTTATTCCTTCTTTGGATGATATTAGTTTATCTGATCAATGTTCCTATGCAGAATCAGCATTAAGGATGATAGGTCTAACTAAAAATTTTGCTCCTTTAGTGGTATTGTGCGGACATGGAAGTTCCACCAAAAATAATGCTTTTGCCACAGCTTTAGATTGTGGAGCATGTGGAGGTCGCCATGGAGCGAGTAATGCACGAATTCTAGCTGCAATATTAAATAATGTAAAAGTGCGTGAAATATTAGCAGAAAAACAAATATTAATTCCTAATAAAACCGTATTTATTGCATCTTTACACAACACCACAAATGATGAAGTTAAGCTATATAATTATAATGATCTAAAAATAATCTCTCAACTTAATCAAGACCTTAAAATAGCTCGTAATATAAATAGTCAATTTAGATGTGAGCAGATGGGCATTAAAACCAATTCTTTATCTAGTAGTGTTCATACCAATCTTAGAAGTATTGATTGGTCTCAGGTTAGGCCAGAGTGGGGATTAGCTAGAAATAGTGCTTTTATAATTGCACCAAGAAATTTATCAAAAAATATTAATCTTGAGGGGCGTTGCTTTTTACATTCTTACGACTATAACCAAGATCTTGATGGATCCTCATTGAACACCATTCTCACTGCTCCAATGATTGTGGCGCAATGGATTAATGCTCAATATTTATTTTCTACACTTGATAATGTAGCCTATGGAGCTGGTAGCAAAATCACTAAAAATATCACAGGAAAGATAGGAATAATGCAAGGTAATGCAAGTGATTTGATGACAGGTTTACCATTGCAATCTGTTTATATATCGGACACCAAGCAATATCATGAGGTGCAAAGATTAATGACCGTAGTATATGCTCCAAGAGCCATGATTGATCAAATTATTGTTAAACAAGATATTCTTAAAAAACTATTCGGTAATGGTTGGGTTACTTTGTCTTGTATTGACCCGCATGATCATAAAATTTACTTTTTAAAGAGAGATTTGAAATGGGAAAAAGCCATCTAAAAGCCAAATCGCTTTATTCTGGAAGCTGTATTATTATTCCAACCAAGCATGGTAAATCAGAAGCAATTTTAAATCCTTTTTGGGATATATTGGGTGCAAGCGTAATGGAATATTCAGTTGATACAGATATGTTTGGCACTTTCTCTAAAGAAATAGAACGTGAAGGTAGTGAGCAAGAATGTGCAAGACGCAAATGTGAATGGTCACTTAAAATGCTTGGCCCAAAAGTTGAACTTATTCTTGCTAGTGAAGGAAGTTTTGGACCACATCCTTTAATTCCATTTATGCCAATAAATCATGAAATATTATATTTTATAGATAGAAAGAGAGATTTTCATCTACATATTTCATTATTAAATGAAAAGACAAATTTTCAGATGCAAGAAATTAGCTCTTTCGAAGAATTACAATTATTTGCAATTAAAGCCAATTTTCCCTCACATGCCTTAATGTTAAGGCCTGAATCAAGGGACAATAATTCAATAATTTTCAAAGGAATAAACACAAAAGAGGGTTTAGAGCAAGCATTTAAAGAGTCATTAAAATTATCTTGCAATGGCAAAATATGGGTAGAAACTGATATGCGTGCACATATGAATCCTTTACGTATGTCTAATATTAGTGAATTAGCTAAAAAAATGGCGATGAGACTTTCAGAAAGTTGCCCAGTTTGTGCTACACCTGGTTGGGGACAAGTGCGTGTTATAAAAGGTTTAATCTGCAAAGAATGCGGTTTAAAAACCTCCATGATAAAACATGAAATATTTGGTTGTGTAAAATGCAAATATGAAGAAGTAAAAGAACGTGCTGATGGAGTAAAATATGCTGATCAATGGCAATGTCAATGTTGTAATCCATAAAAATAGGTAGCATATGAAAACAAAATTATTAAAACCAACTCAGTTAGAAGAAGTGATCTCTTTATTAAAAAAGGGGGAAATAGTTGCTCTTCCTACTGAAACTGTTTATGGACTGGCAGCAGATGCAAAAAATAATATAGCTATTGAAAAAATATTTATTGCTAAAAATAGACCCAAAAACCATCCACTCATAGTACATATTAACTCATTAGACAGAGTTAAAGAATGGACTAATGAAATTCCGTCTAACGCCTATAGATTAGCAGAATGCTTTTGGCCTGGACCGTTGACCATGTTATTTAATAAAAATCATAATATTAGGAGTGTTATAACTGGAGGTTCATCAAAAATTGCTCTTCGCGTTCCAAATAATTTTTTAATGCTTGAGGTTATAAAAAGGGTAGGTGGCGCATTAGTTGCGCCTTCAGCTAACACATATACAAAACTTAGTCCCACAAGAGCTGAACATGTGATTTGCGATCTTAATAGCAAAATAGCTGCTGTACTTGATGACGGAGCTTGTAGTGTTGGTATTGAATCAACTATTATTGATGTAACTACTAATATCCCTAAAATACTAAGGCCTGGATCTATTACTAAAAACATGATTGAAAATGCTCTTCAAATTAAAATTGAAGAATATAAAAAACATACCGAGCAAGTGCCAGGAAATATTTATGCACATTATCAACCTAATACCCCTGTTTTTCTAATGGCATTAAGTGAAATAGAAAATTATATTCTAAAAACAGATGATAATGATATAGCGATTATGCATTATTCTCCTTTAAATAGTAATAACAAGGTTAGATTATATCAAATACCACATGATAGATCAGGTTATGCAAAACTTATGTATGATACACTGCATAAAATTGATAAAAATGGTTTTAGGAAAATCTTAATAGAAAAACCTCCGAATAGCTCTAATTGGTCTTATATAAATGACCGTCTCAATAAAGCAGCTGCTAAATATAATGGTAAATGAAGAGTTTAATCTTATACTTGTCAACGTCTTTTACTTGAAGATTAGTTAAATGCTTAAGTTTGTTTTAATTCATACATTTCGATCCTTAATCCTTTTGGCAACTTTCCTTGCTTATTTTTATGGTCGGATTTACATCATTAGTAAGTGGTTTTTTTATTATTTAGTGGTTACCCTTTTCCTAAAATTAATGCAAAGCCCTATTGCCATGAGCATCAGCAATATCTAACTTAGCTTCAGCTTCAATTAAATATTAAGCTAAACCTGCAAGTTTTTTGAATCACGAGATGTAGAGCTGTGCTGACGTTTTAATATATAGTATCTAAATCTATAACAGCCTCAATTAGAGTTTGTATTAACTTGTAATGATCTTTTTAATAGCTAATTATAATAGTGAATTGCCTGCTTTACTCGTTTAAGTGAAAACTTATTTTAGTGTTCTTAATTCAGAATGCTTGCTGTTTTAAAAGAGGGGCAATTTAACATAAACTTAATTAAAGATAAATATTTACACAAGAACTAAGTTTTAAATAACTTTTCCTATAATGAATTGAAAAAATAAATTTAGTTTAGTTATGATGTTTAAAGTAATTCATAATCACCGAGGTCTTAAAATTCAAATCCTTCATTTGACAGAACTGATCTAATAGCTTTGAAGATGTTCTTTACTATGTTTATATCTGTTTTCTAAAACCCATATTAACTCACGCATTCCTATATTTTTATAAAGGTTGCTTAAAGGAGTTAATACACTTAATACACATTAGCTTGATTAAATTTTCTTTAGCAATTTCTTTAGCTATTTTTCCAGCGGAGGTAAGAGGGTTAAATTTAGGTTCAACATATTGAGCAAATACTATACGCCTATTATTTTTTTCAACCCAACCTATAAACCAGCCAGTTTTTCCTCCACCAGTTTTGCCATAAAGTGACCATCCATCATTCAAATCCTCTAACCTAATAATAGAGATTGTGTGTTCTTGAGCTTGTTTTGACAATGATAATTTCTTGGTACTTAATTTTTCTAAAAATCTTACTTGCTCTAACGGCGAGATTTCTAAAGAACTATATATCCATGAACTAAGCAATCCATCATTTTTATTACGACTACCTGAAACATCCATGTTGCCATAATTTAATCTTTTTATATATCCTTCAAATTTCTCCATTCCAAGTTGAGCAGTTATTTCTTGAGAATACCATATAACCGAATTAAACATCCAAGAAGATGGGGTTTGCGGTAATTCTGACCAAAACATAGTAGGATATTTTTCTGGATTATATATATTGCCCAATCTGGTTCTTCTTTCTTTGGTAAATTCTATTAATGGTTCGTTTGGAGAAATTAAAATTCCTGAATCAAATCCAATCAAAGCAAGGGCTATTTTAAATGTTGAGGCTGGTGTATGTCGTATATTGCATTTACCTATTTGCTTTATAATTTTACTATTTTCTAGTGCAACAAAGCAATCATCCTGTGCGTTAGCAGTTAAGGCGTATAAAAAAATTATATAATAAATTAATTTTGAATATTTTCTTATCATAAATATATTACAATCTTAATTTTATACTAGCATCCACTTCAAAAGTTATAGGTTAATTCTAAAGCATATTCAACATTAAATTACATTTTCCCATATATAGATGTAATATCTATATACGGATCAGCTTGTTCGCCAAGAATAGTTGAGTAAGATGAGCTTTCCGCATAAGGCATAAGCTGGGGCAAGCTAGGAGCCATGAAGGCTAGAAACATTGAAGTAAGAGATGAAGTAATGCAGCTGGCTCCATTATCTTCTGATAAATATTCTGTAATTGCTCCTGCGGTTGCCCCTAATGCAGTAGATGCAAACGCTATGGCAGATAAACTGGTTATTTTAATTGGCCCACATTGAAGCTTAACTAAAAGAGTTGCGCCCAATGAGCCAATTAAGGCTGGTGTAAAAGAAAATATTACGTAATCTAAATCTGTGGGCTTATTATCTGTATTTGCGTTGTTTTGTTCTTTATTTTTATTAAACATATAATTCCTTCAATAAATATTATTATACTATAAGTTTATTAACTATAATATATTTTTATTAAAAGTCACCGTCTATGAATATTTTTAAAGAAGATTTTATGTGAGGTAGTTTTTAAATATATTCTCACATTTTGAGCGTATAAATTTTGATATTTAGTAGGTAAAATATTTTATACATAATTAATATAAAATTGGTACAGCACCAGTAAACATTAGTTTAAATTGATTTTGAGATCCAAGAATTGCATCAACGTCACTAACCATTAATGGATCAGCTATTATAGAAAATGGAATTTTAACTTCTTTCTGCATTTCAGAATGTAAAATGGGGTAAAAGGCTCCAGTAGATTCAAAAACTAAACCATCTTCATTGGTGTTATTTTCTTTTTTTATAGAAATATAAGTTATTGCAACATTTTCCTCTAATTGCTTTTCTATTTCTTTTATTATCTCTTCATAAACCTGTTTTTCTGATGTTACATCAGGGTGTTCATATGGTTTTAGGGGTTTTGATAATATTAATTCATAAGGTTCTTTTGTTATAAAGTTGGTGTAATTTGAATTATAATGCTGCAAAGAGTTTTCAGGTTGTTCATTGTTTGTCGCATCATTAACTCCATTATTTCCATTGTTAGAACTACTAGAGGTTGTATCTGGAATTTTATTATCTTCGCCGCTAACTTTTAGGGTAGATGACTCTTCATCACTTATATATTCTTCAAAATCATCAGGATAATCTTCATCAATATCTTCAGTTTTAACTGAGGTTTGAAGAAATTGAGCTAACTCAGTTGAAGTAAATATCCTACCAAATTCTTTTAATTCTTGTAAAAATTCTTTTGTGCATTCTCTTGTAAGATTAGCTACATCTATACATAGTGCTCTGCTATATTCATAATTTAAAGGATATCCAAATTGGTTTCCATGCTCATCATAAATATTCCAAGAAGGTAGAGAACTCATTATAGTCTTTTTATCTTCACTGCATAAGGCCATAAATTTGTAAGCCATTTCATGAATTATATCGTCAGTAGAAACAGATCCTGGTTTAGGGTTATTATATTCAAGGAAATCAAATTTTTGTACTAAAGGTTCAATTTTTGCTAATTCTTTACTTGATAGCTTAGGTTTTAAAGCATTTTCAAATATTTGGATAAGCTTTTGAGTTTTTTCATACTCGCTGATTAACTTACGAGAAATTCGTCTAACCAAAACTTGAGCAAATTTGTCTCTTAAGTTTTTCTTAAACTCATCTTTATCATAAATTATAATTGGAAGATTTATTTCTTCAAATTTGACTTTCATCTTAACAAAAAGTTAACCTTATAACATTATAATTATTAATATTATATTAATTTATATTAACTAAGTCAAAGCAATTTATGCCCTTAAATCTTACAGAAGAAGAAAAAAATTCTCTAGGAGATGGAGTTTTTGTAGCTGGAACTGGAATAAGTCAGCTAATGCAACATTATAATCCAAGTCAATATAATGTTGAACAAGGAATAGTTTCTAATATTGAAGAACTAAATCATGCTTTAACAGTGCAGGGTAATAGAATTCAAGATAGAATAATTCTTTTGCATGTTAATGCTTTAAGCAGTGGATTTAGTGAAGGGGAAAATAATCATTATGTTGGATTAAGGATAAATAGACAAGATAATGAGCGGTATAGAGTACAATATATTGACCCTATGGGAGGAGGAATAAATCATAATTTAAGAGAAGCAATAAATAACTCTTTAGGAACAAGTAATATCCAAGAATATTCAGGTGGTTTACAGCATGCAAGAATTGTAGAAGAAAGTAATACAAGAAGAATTGAAGGAAATAGCCATGATTGTGGTCCTATGCTAGTTTATTTATTAACAAGAGCTACACATGAACAATCATTACCAACTGCAGAAAGTGAGGAAGAATCTATAAGAATAGGAAGGCATTTAAGACGCACATACCTAAATGATAATATAAGAAGTAGTGAGATTACCCCATTACATAAAATTATCCCGCAAGATATGAGTACCTTAATTTATGTACCACAAGGCTGTTATGCAGAAATTTCTAGTAAAACACCAGGAGAAATATCCGGTTTAATGACTTCAGGTATGGGGCCTTGCTGCCATATAATTGTTGCTAATAAAGCCAATAAGCACATGTTTTTATGCCATGCTGATAGCCAAATGGATTTAACAGATAAAGATCACGGTATCGTTGCCTGGATAAAGGCAGCCTGTTCTGAAAGAGGTGATTATCAAAATATAATTGTCAATATTGGAGAAAAAGAAAATGAATCACGACATAATACTTATGATGTGGGGCAGGGTAAAACATTTTATGAGCAAGTTAGAAGAAGTTTAGATCAACTAGAGAAAGAAACGGGAGTTCACATAGATATTGAAACTCATAATACTGATGCCGGATCACAGTATGGTATATTGTTATCAAGAAAAAATAATCGATTCTCTTTAAGAACAATAGATGGGGACACAACAACAGCAATCGATATATTAGAAGATGAGGGGTATGAAATTAAAGTCCTTAAGGATCCTCATGGGGGATTTACTCTAGAAAGTAGTATTCAGAGTGCCTTAAGAAGAAGAAAACGAAAGGATGGAGCAGAAGTATATCCGCCTATTTGTGTATTTGATGGGTCATCAGGAAATAGTTTTTTATCACTAGATAATATCGCCAATCGTTATAGTAATTATGATATAGAATGGAATAGGGTGGAGCGTCATGCTCCAAGTGTATCAAGTAGTAGTGAACGAGAAATTGAAGAAAGAAGAAAAAGAGAAGGGAAATCATTAAGTATTTCAAATAATTTTGAAGGTTTATCACCTTTATCTTCAGATATTTCATCTCCCTACTCATCTGATAGTACCCATAATTCAGAATATTTTAAAAAAGTGAAATTAAGTTCAAGTGATTCACAAAATAGTAAAAAATATCAGTTTTTAATGCATAGAGAAAGAGAAGTAATAGAAGGAAGAAGAACGCCTGACTCTTTTCTTTCTTTAAAAACTATAACTACAGAAGAAGGTGTTGCAACGGTAAGAAGTCCATTACAGTCAAATTCAGTACACTCAGTTAGAACAGAGGAAGGGGTAGTTACAGTGAGAAGCCCTTCAAATTATTCTACTCAATCAAGGTCTATACATACTGAAGAAGGAGTGGTTACAGTAAGAAGCACACCTAAATCTTCACAAAGAATTAGCGTACATAGTACTGAAGAAACAAATCTTATCTCAAGTGTAATAAGCTCCTATACTCCTTTAAATACACCCAGATTAAGACATGCTTCACCTAAGGGAAAATCTAATGAAAAATAAATTTCACCTTTAAAAAGCTTTTTTGCTAATTCATTATTTTTTAAACTAGTAAAATCTTTATAAAAGCTTTACTAATAAAAATTATCACAAAACTTAACTCAGCCTAATTTATCTATTCCTATCAGTATTTACTGGAGGTTTTTCAGCACGTTTAATCCATGATTGAGCAGCAGCAGTTGCAGCAGTTGCACCAGCGGTAACAGCATTATTACCAGTAAGAATATGAGCCCCAACAGCAACCATAGCTGAAGGAATGCAGCCCGTTATAGTATTATAAACTAGTTTTAAGCCTGTTGAGGTTTCTCTTCCTTGCTGAATGATTTTCCATCTATTAAAGCACTCAATCAATTCTTGACTTTGGGTAATAATAGCTTTTCTATCTTCTTGCGGAAGTGACTTAAATAAAGTTTTTCTTAGCAAGTGACTTTTTATTAAATCTTCACCAATTTTATTTAAATCAGGCGAAGATTTACTAGTTTCAGTAATTATTCCAGTTTCTAGCCTATTTAAAATATTTAAAGCATGTTCTTTTCCTTGAAGATGCCTAGCTTCTAAATCCTTTAGATTTTGCATAGCAGTTGAAAAATTTCTACTTATGTTAGCATCACCATAATTTTTATATTGATGATAGAACTCATATCCTAGTCGTCCTACCCCCCATATAGTTGCACCAGCCACTGCAGCAGAACCACCAACTATGGCTGCTTTAATTGCAGCATCAGCAGTGTTTGATGGAAGATCTTCTATTGCAAGAGAAGAAATTACAGCTGTAGATATTGCTGCTAATGCACCTGCACCTAATGAATTCTCAGGAGCTTGAAGCTGTTCATGATATGCTTTTAATTCATCAGATTGATCAAGTAATTCCATACATGCTTGATCGTCTTGATCCTCTATTGCTTGTTCTAAAGGAGTTTTTTTAATCTCTGCTTCTAGATGCGCAGAATGAAAATTTTGATCCTTAAATGCTAATTCTGCAATTTGAGGATTTAAACATTTTATAGACATCTTATTAGATTCTAGGCTTGCAGAAACTTTATACTTCTCATAACATGTTTTTCCTTCTAGGGTAAGGCTATTAAAATCAGCTCCATGTCTGTAGAGTAGATGAAGAGATTCTATAAATCCCTTATCTGTACTATTTTCAAGCCTTGCTATGCAAAGGGCTTCAAGAGCGCTTGTTCCTTCAGGTTTGTCATTTATTGAATCTTGGTGTTGTAGTAACATATCCTTAAGTTGAGCATTGAACTCTTCATCGCTCATATCTGAAGAGCTTAAACAAAATTTTACAAGTTCAGTAGGCTCCAATGCATCAAGATCAGTTTGCTTAATAAGTTCTTTTTCAATTAAAATATCTGTTAGATTTTTTTTATTGCGAATTAAAGCTAGCGCACTAACTCCATTATATTTTTTAGTTAAAGAAAAACCTTTACTGGATAAAGTCTCGATTAAATCTACTATTTGCTCAGGAGCTAGAGCTTCTCTTTTATAAGTCTCTTTTCCGTTTACAATTGATTGGTTGTAAACATAAATATTATTGCATCCCTTGCACAATAATTTCATTGGAGTAGAACCATCAGCTGCCACAAATTGTTCTTCATCAAGCATAGCATCTTTTGTTTTAAAATCAGCCTCAAGCATTGCACCAACCAATTTATTTATTTGTTTTTTAAAGTCATTAAAATTATACTTTTCTAATTCTGTTGAATTACCTTTTGCCACTTCAGCATTTAATGTTTGTTGTGCACATAAATGATGTAGTAAAGTGTAATTTAAATCTTTTTTAGGTTCTGGACCGCTCCAAACTAATTGGCAATTTCTTAAGTTAAATTTTTCTGAAAGTATTTTTTTAGCAATAATACTAGTACTATTAAAAAGTTTTTCTTCTGGTTCTTCGATTTCAGGAGTCGGTGGTTTTTGATCATCATTTTCTAACTCTACTTTAGTTTGTTCAGCTAGAGCAGTTTCATTATTTTCTTCTCGTCTTGCTTTTATTGCATTTAAGAATGTTTCTGGTTTTCTTTTAGCTGGGGGAGCTTTATGATAGTCTTCAATAGCTTCCATAACTTTTTTATCTGGAGTTGTTTTACCTTCTTTTTCCCTTTCTCCTAATCTTTCTCTTAATTCATCTAATAATGATTTTTTCATAATGCTTACCTATTATATTTTGATAAATTTTTATTATAATATGAGTTTCTTTAATAAAAGGTTAAATTCATTAAAAATCTTCTTTATTGGGTTAATGCCTCATTTGATAAATACAAGGCTTCTAGTTTTAAACTAATCTCTGTTTGTTTAATGTAAGTATTGGTAGAGTTCATAGATTTATTAACTCTTGGAGCGATTATGGTTTTTGCAAAATCAGTTCCCGATAGCTTTGTAATATTTCCATCTGTTGTTTTAGGTGAGGGGCTACTTAATCCAAATAATGTAAGTATTTTTTGTGTGGCCTTGCTATCGCTAGCATCTTTAATAAATTTATCAGCATTATCTTTTATTTTTTTTGGGGCATTATTAACATTGCTTATTATAGTTGCTCCACTTTTATAAAAATCCTTAACAAATTGTTGCCAGCGTTCTTTAGGCCCACTAGGAAAATAATACATAATATTATTATTTAGCCAGGCAACAACATCTTCAGGCCTCTTTGTTATGTCATTTTGACCCTCTTCAATTTCTTGCTTATCTAGTTGCTCAATATCTTGAGTTTGGGCTAATGTGATGCTACTACAAAATAATATTAAACATATTGTTATTATGCTGCGAATATAAGAAAATTGATATTTATGCATATTTTAACCTTACTTTTAGAATTTAAATATCTTATTTAAAAATATATTGAATCTTGTCCCTGCTTTTATGTTATTCCCATCAACCACATAATTGCGTTTAAATGGTTGTGCAATTTCAGTACTTAAATTAATGTCATTAGCAAATTTAAATCTTAAACCTGCTCCTGCAGATGAAAGAGTTGAAATATTGGTGTTTGACGGTTGATTTCCTATATGGCCAGTATCAATAAATACAAATGGTTGAATTTGTTCAAGAAATTGATTTTTTAAATTCCTGTTATATCTAGCTTCAAATGAAGCGGCCATCATTTTGTTTCCATCTATAGTGGAAAACTGGTATCCACGACCAAACTCCCTTCCACCTAAAATAAATAATTCTTGTTCAGGTAATTTTTTATTCGAATAATTAGCTGAAAGATGAATAAAAAGGCTAAAATCATTAACTAAAAGCTGTTCTCGATAAATATCTAAGGTTGCTAAATTGAAATGCTTATCCGCTATATCATTTTGATCTTGATAGTTTTTAAAATCACCATTTATTCCTTGGATTAAATTTGTTTTAATTATGTTATATCCATCTAGTTTATCTTTAAATAAATACTCTAACCCCATGTTAATAGACCAATATTTTGAGCTATCAGTTTTAACCGAAGAATTATAGTTACTTAAGCCATAATTAGTTAGGGTTTTAAAATGGGTGCCAAGGTTTATCTCTAATTCTTGAGATGCAGTTAAGTATAAAGGATGAGCAACCATAAAACTAAAGCTACTCTGATGATTATCTTCAATGCTTAAGGAGCTGGATTTATTAGGATTATCTTTTGCATATGAAGCAGCTAAATATGCATAAGTACCAATATTATTTACTGGTACTCCATATTTTAAGCCTAAGTCATATAAACGATTAGGATGATTGCTAGCAAGCCCTGTAAAAGCTAAAGAATCACCATCTTTAAATAAACTATATCTTTGCGCTTCAATAAGAGCTTGTTCTTTTCCTAATTCATCCGTGCCATTATTATCAGCATGAGCAAGAACTTCTCCTTTAAGTCTTTGTGAAATTAACACTAGATCTATAGATTTATCATCTTTATTAGTTTGAAGATCTTCTCTAATTCTATAGCTTACTTTATAACTAGGAACTTTATTTATTAAAGCAAGGTACTTTTGTGTATGCTTTACCTTTGAAGGTTTTTCATCTAAAATTTTGTTAGCGTAAGTCTGAATTAATTCATCACTATCTCCAACAATAACTATATTATCAAGAGTAGATATTTTTACAGTTATATTTAGTATCCCGTTATTAAGATCTTTTTCGTTGATCATTATGCGCGGAAGTAAGTAATCTTGATTGATAAAATATTTTACTAATTGCTTATTTAAAGCTGAAATTCTTTCATTATTAATATAACTATTTAAATATTCTTTATGGATAAAATCAAAATTGCCTTGATAATTAACTCCTTCTACATTTATAGCTATCTTTTTTACAAAATAATTTTTATCTATAGTCTTCAAATTAGCATGATTTAAGGGTGAAATCTGAGTTATTTTCTTAGATGTTATAGAAGATTTATTTTTATCGTGATAATCAAATTTGTTCTTGTTAGTTGCTTGGTTAAAAACTGTTGCATAACTAAAGATCGATAAAAAGTTGGTAATAAATATGTACTTAGTAATAGATTTCATAACAATATATTAAATTTTATCCTATTTATATGATAGTATAAAATCGTCATATGTATTGCAACCAATAATATTTTATGTAATTCTCTAGGTTCAAAATATTAGAATAATTATTAATAAAAATATCCAATCACTTTGTATTATGAAATTAAATACTTAACTTTCATTTCTATTTGCAAATAATATTAATCTAAAATTAAAATTACTATGTATAAGAGCGATATAACTAATTTAGATAAAGTGATTTTATGTGGTTTTACAATCTTAATAAACCATTTAATAAGTATAAGTCATAAAAAAATTATAAATATTAATCTACTGAATAATATCCAAGATCTAGCTTAATTAACTCGATAGCTAATTCTTGACTATCTATAGTGCTACTAAAATCTTTAACATCATTAAAGTGTCCTGGAAGAACTTCTCCATACTTCTTAAGAATAAGGGATTCTGGAGTCATAACCCTAGTTAACCAATATGAATATACATCATAGTCTTCACTTAATAATATAGTTGAAACTTCGGTGTGCAAATCTTTTAATAATACGATTATTCCTCCATCCCCCTCAGAACAAAGCTTCTTTATATTTGAAGCGAATACTGTGTTTCTATCTGTAATAAATTTATGCTTTAGAATCATACTTACAAAAAGCTTTGTACCTCTACCGTAAGAAAAGCTATCCATTTCGTTAGTTGATATCACCTCATTTAGGTTTTTATTCATAAAAAACTTATGTGAAGTAATACTAGAAAATTTTTTATATGAATCATGGAATTTCTTCTTTAAGCTTGAGTAAGCACCAAAATCCTGCATATCTATTGAATTTAACGAGAAATTTAGATTTTTTGCCATCTTTAAAAAGCTATAAGTTGAAGTAAAAAATTTGCGTGTGATACTTTGATGCGTATTAGATTCTTTATTGTGAGATGTTTGATCATTTACAATAGCTCCTACTGCACGCAATCCATAAAAATCTAGTAATTCAATGTTTTCTTTATCTTCTGCTTCGTCTATAGCAACTTTATTAAAATTAAGTTCCTTTAAAGCTGGAAGAAGTTTTAATAAAATATTTCTCGAGTAACTATCTTGTATACCATAATATACAATCACTATTGGACAATTTTCTTTGGTCATATTATCTCTAATAAGTTAAGGTTTTAATGCATATTAAAGTCTTAATGCAATTTCGTCAATAAATTAATTTAATTGCTGTGCAAATTTATAAAAAAAATGAAATTTAATACCAAATGATTGACAAGTTGAAATACGAGCATCAAAGAGATTGCAAATGATAAAATATACTCAAATTAAATTAAAAGAACGAGAGAATATATCTCAACTATTTAATTCTAAGCCGTTTTACTCATGAAGGTTTTTTGTACTTTATACTTAGTTCTACTTGCGCATATTGTAATTTTATTTAATCTAAATTTATTTAACAAACACTTATGAAAATTATGTATTTAGCGATCAAATTTAAAGATCAATTCCTTATCTTCTAACTTATAATAGCGTTGCTAATTGTTAGAGGGTTTTGGGATAAAAATAAATGTTAACTCTATTTTAAAATTTAGATTTTCTTCAAAGTTAAAATGTAGTGCTTTATAATTAAATCCTAGCAAAAATATATTCTATTTCATTATATTCATAACATCATATCCATAATTTGTAGGGAAGAAATTTTATGAGAATAAATTGAATATATAAGCTAATTTACTAATTTAATATTGCTTTAGTTATATGTTTAGAACTTAAAATATACTACTTTACATAAATATTATTTTATATTATCTCTATTTATTGAAATAATTAATAAATTATTCAATATGATTATACCTTCTTTATATAACGTTGTTATTTTCTCAAGTTCATTATCTATGTTAGCATGTGCAATGAATTATGTGTTAAAAGTTTCAAAAACAAATTTTACCTTTGCACTAAGTGGTGGATCACCAGAAATATCATTTGAACATGCAGTTACTTTATTTGGAAAAATCTCTTTGAGCTCACAAAAATTTTATGAAGAACTTAATAAATATTCATATAACCCAAATAAAATAAGTGAGTTTGGAATTTTATTAAAAGACTTTGCAACTGAGTATGATATTCAATTTATAAATAAAATAGGAATTCAAAATTTTATTGAGCTTGCTAATGACATTATAGATTATAATTTTGATAATGTTAAAGGTTTTAAACATGCTAAAGACTATACTATCAACTATAATGGTCTTTCATCAATTGATAAAGACATAATTGAGCTAAGTGCTGGTCTCTTTGCAGCATTTTTTTGTATACCTCTGGTGACCTCAATTTCAATAATGTATCAGCTGTTTAATTATTATAATTTTTTATCTTTAAAAATATATATAAGTAATTTAATTGGTTTAAACATTAGTAAAAGCACAGAATTTGCCTTAAAAGTTGAAAAAGAAAATGTAGATTACATTCAAAATTTTGGCATTAAATATTTTTTTATAGAAGGAAGAAACTCTATTTTTGACAAAGTGAGTTTTCTTGGTAACTTAGCTGTATTAAATGAATATAATAAATTACAAAATTCTGATAATGCCTCTAAAATTACTTCTCTTATTAAGAAAAGTTTTTTTTATTCCCCTTATAATATTGGCTTTCATATACTTGAAAGTTCTTCGTATTCTGATGAGGATATAAAAGAAGTATTAGCATATGAACTTGCAAGTGCAATTAAAAATTTTAAAATTGAGCAATTTTCAAGCTTATCAATTAAG
>CAZVLF010000003.1:172678-200339 GCA_964627795.1 uncultured Rickettsiales bacterium
GCAGAGGCATAATTTTTAAACAGTAAAATGAACGGAAAAGGCAAAATTACATTTATTAGGTAAATTTGATATGGTAAGGATAATAAAATATTCAGGAAATCATAGCCTTAAAATAATTGAATTTTTAAAAGAAGCTAAAATTGATTTTAGCAAATTAAATAGAATAGATATTCTTGAAATATCTGAAGCTATAACTTCAAATAATTTAGAATTTTTAGCAGAACTAAGAACTGTTAATTCTAGAGTTGATTGCGATTTAGCTAATATAGGTGCAGTTAACTTATATGAAGTTTATGATAAGTGTTTGTTATATGGCCTAAATAATGATGTTTGTTTAGTTTAGGATAGCTAGTTTTTTAAAATCTAACAACAATATTCTTATCATGGTTAAGCTATTAGTAAAGTTCTTCTATTTATTATGACTATTTAAAAAAACACCTTTCTTTTTAGGAGACAATATGTTTTTCGCTGTTTTAATACTGTATGCCATCATATTTCCTATTACCATAATTAGAGCTGCAGTTGCTGCTAAATCCCTATAATTCATGTCGCTTTGAGTTTTAATATTATTATTTTTTTGAGTAGGGCTATTATTTATATATGACATATTATAGTTTTGATCATGATGAGGTTGGAACGTGCTATATTCAGAAATGGTAGCCATTTGCTGAGAAACTGACTTTATGCCATAATAAGGAGCTAAAAATATATTAGATAATGATTTGGATAAATGATATGCCTGTATTCTTGTCCCGGGATACATATTATTACCATAAAATTCATATAGATGATTAGATGGTAGTCCTGTAGCGGCGTTAAGTGTTTTATCAACAAAATCAGCACAATTTGATCCAATTAATCTATATTCTAACCCTTTTATATTGCCAAGAGAAGCATCTTCAATATAAGAATAAACTTTATGTGCTTCTTGTTCTGTTAAAGTATATTTCTTAGAAGCAACTGTTTGGCGTTCAAAGCAATCTTCGAATGCATCAGGTACTGAATGAGGCTCAGCTCCATATTGTAAAGTTTTAGGATATATACCACATGCAGATTCTTTTCTAATTTCATAACGGCCTGAATTAGGCTCTCGTGAATTTAAGCCACTTATAGCAGCACCTAATTTGTACAAAATGTATGGCTCTCTACCTTTATTCTGATCAAGTTCTCTATCCTTTAATACTCCATGAATTGAAGATGTAACTAAAGGGTAGGCAATGGCTGAAGTTATCCAGCTGGGATTAAGGCTAACAATTGTTCCAAGGCCTGCTGCATTTGCAAGAGCAAGATTATATGCAATTAAGTCTTTTTCTGCACTTGGGTAAAGTTTTGGATACATTCCAACACCAACAAATGCAATATTACCATTCTGACAATTTTTACATGATAACACCAAATAAGCGTGACCAGTTTTATGGTATACAGTGATTTCATTTTTAATTTCAGCTCCGCGAGATAAGCAAAAATTAGCCAATCGTAGCTTTCCTTCCATACCTTGAGGAATTTGTTCAGGATTTACGGCTAAAAGAGCCTCCAGGACATGCTGGGGTGAAATATTATGTTTAGGATTGCTTATTAAATTGTCAATAAATGTTTCAAAATTCTCTAAAGTAGATGACTCATTCAATGTACGCAGTTGTTTTAATGCTTCATTAGTTAATTTAGGTGGCCTGCTATCATTTTTCTTATTTTTACCCATAAGTTCCTTCTATGCATTATCAAATTTTTAAATAATACGATAAACTTATTAATTTAGTGTTAATTAGAAATAAAAATTATGATCAATAAAAACTCTTTTCTTTTGCTATTATTTAAATCTAACTTAAGTGATTTTTTATCACTTTTATAAACTCATAAAATTTAACTATATTCTAGATTTCTATAGGGTTAAGTCGATTAATTAAATCATTATCCGTTTTAGAAAAAAACTTAACGATATGATAATACAGCCTGGTATTTTTATATTTAATAAATTTAAATAGTATTTTCTACTCGCTGATCTCAATATCAATGCTATCTTTTCTTACTGGGATATGCTGGGGAGGAGGCAATTTATTGGTGTATAATTTATTCCCTAGCTCTATACGATATAGTGGTGTGGCTTTTAGTGATAGTATAGGTAGGATTTTATTTTCTGCACCAATTCCTTTTATGTGCAGTTACTTCACAAGTTCTTTTGGATATATATCTTCAGGCTTAGTTCCTATAGCATTTATTTCGCTTATTTTCACTGCACAGCATTTCATCTATGATAAGCGTATTTAAAACTATAAGTGCAAAACAAAGGGCTATTCTACGTATACTATACGGATAGTTTTATTTATAAAATATACTAACCTTATCATATAAATATTAATTTTTAAGAAAAGCTAGAGGATAATTATGGGAGGAAGTTGGGTAGCACCGCATTTAGCCGATATAAGAGAAAATATAGCTAAGTTATAATAACTCCTCTAGAACTTACAGAACCTGCATGTATGATCTTAGGTTTATAGGAAATATCCAATTAAATAACCAAATAGAGTTATTTTGTAAAACCTCTATTATTGATAATGCAAAATTTAGTGGAAATGGAAGTTTATTTTTAAATCCTGATTATAAAGAATATAAACATACTTTAGGATATTTTAGAAATAGTGATCTTAACTACCTTACTTTGCATAATGTAAATAATATATGGTTTAGTGGCGATATTAAGGCAAATTCAATAGAGATTATTGGCACTAGTCTTCCTTTGTTACCTGAAAATTACTGTACATTTAACCATGGTACTAAATCAACTTTAACTATAAGCTCAAAATTATCAATTAATAATGTAAATTGTATTAACATCCAAGGCTCAGTATATGCTCCAGGAATTTCTATTTCTGCTAACAAGCAAGCAGAAATTTATATAGCACCTAATGCTCAGCTTCAAGGACTAAATGAAATGCATTTTAGTAGTGGAGAAAATGTATTACACCTAAATTATGGCTCAATTTATAGCAAAAATTTATTGATACAAAAATTACAAATGAGTTTAATAATATATTATCTAAATTTCTCCATTCTCAAGAACTAATAAAACTTGTTGATAAAGATTTGAGTAAAAATGAAATATATATTACTAAATCACAGATTATACTTGAGAAAGAGTTTTTAAATAATATTGAAGAGTTAAAGAACCGCGGTTATCATAGTATAGATCTCTCTCACCCGATTAATACTACAAAAATATCTAACAATAATGCTTCCCTTAAATCTTTGTCTTCTAAGTTATCTAGGATGTCACCAGTTGATGCTAAGAATTTACTAGAGAAGATTGCCAGCTCGATATTAGGGAAAAATCATACTCATACTTTAATTGCAGAGCAGGAATAAGCTGTTAGAAAGTTGCTAGGAGGAAAAGATATTGTTGCTTTAAGTGGTATGCCAGGGACTAGTAAAAGTAAATGCATATTCTATTCTTTCTCTTGATATATTATTAGGGTTAGTGTGATAAGCACCATATAAAGATATCAAGAACTTTATATAACTTATTAGTTCTTCTGAATGCCATGCTATATCAAATAATATACGCTTTATTGTTCATAACTTATAATAAGCCAAGTAATTATAATCAATCACTATTTCTTCATTGCTATCTATATCTTTTATGGTCCATTGACCACCACTCTTTTCTATTAATTTATATTTAGTCATTATTTTTTCTATTTGGATTGTTTATTGCAAAAAAGACTATTAACTTGAAGCTAAGGATAAATTATAAATATGTCATTACTTGTTAATAATTATGTTTAAGCAGTTATATGAGCAAATACAAGTATATATGAGTATTCTCAGTATCTTAAAAAAAATGGTTTTACTTATGGAAAGATAGCATATGATATGTCTCAAGGAAAGGGATATTCTGGAGAGTGTTTTGACATATATTTAAGTTATGCTATGGCCAAGGAACATCCTGAATGGAGCGAAACTAAAAAGCTAGAAATTCGTTCATCAATTGTAGCAAATCTAGTCTACCAAGACGCATATTTAAGATTAAGAGCGTTTAATTCTCAAGAAAAAGGATATCTTACAACTAATACTATTGCTCACTATCACTAAAAGTTTTTGAAACCGTTGGTCTTTCACGTGAAGCTTGGGGAGGGGCCTTATTGCAGGAATTTAGTGGAGATAGGCATTGGATGACAACATATAATTTTTTGGCATTGATGTACAGCAAGTTAATTTGGCCAAAGCAATTTATAAACAGTGAAGTTTCAAACGGTGTGGATGCAAGAAAATCTACTGAATATTTCTTAATGACTTCTAAAGTTATAGTAGATAAAAATTATGATGTGATAAAAGATTCTAGTATTAAAAAAATTAAAACTTATGGAGCTATTTTAGAGAATTCAGATATAGAATCTTTTACTCTAGAGGATATAGCTACGGTATTAAGTTCTTTAAAAGGATGACAAAGATTTACAGGAAACATTTATAAAATAGATCTAATAAAAATATAAATACAAAGTTTGCTTTCATTACCATTGTATGGCTGGAATCTTAATACTTGCTTTAGACGAGGAATCAAGAGGAAAGGCTTCCGAAAAGTACATTTTCTGGATACAAGAATTGGGTATGAAAAATAGCTAAAATTTTAATTGATTTAGGTTTATTTTTAATTAAAATAATTTTTTTTAACTAATAGATTATTAAATGCCAAGCTTAAATATATCGGAAGAAGACCTAGATTCACTTGCTGTAGAGTCATTAATTTCTCCTGCTGCAGCTCTTGCTTTTTTAAGATACTTCATTAATGATGATGATCATATTGCGGTTCATATTGCAACAACAACTAGTCAACTTGCACAGGTTTTTTTAAATACCCTAACGGATCAAGGAAGAGAATTAACCAATGAAGAATTTTTTCGTGATATAATTGCCGGTGAAAGACCTATAATACTTCGTAGAACAAAACATTTTGTAATTATAGAAATCTCAGGACCTACAGGCTCTCGTTATATTGGATTAAGTATTGAATTAGATGTTAATTTTACCGATGTGTATTCAAGCTGTGTAATAACTTATATTGATCCTTTAGGAATGCAAATAAATCAAGAACTAAAAGATCAAATAGAAACAGCTTTCCAAGCAGCTTTTAAAAAGGAAGCATCTAACT
Organism: uncultured Rickettsiales bacterium; assembly: GCA_964627795.1. GTDB lineage: Bacteria > Pseudomonadota > Alphaproteobacteria > Rickettsiales > CANDYO01 > CANDYO01. The sequence goes on from CAZVLF010000003.1 coordinate 177,822, forward strand.
GGAATTATGTGACTCATACCTATATTGATCATTTAACAGGAGAAGAATTTTATGAAGATGATTATGAAAGCGAGCGCAAATTTGATATATATTTTGATGATTTTATTTATGAAGGGGCTATTCAAGCTAGTAATGAGTTAAATTCAGGATTATTTTTAATATATTTACTTGTGTGCCTAAAAAATAACACACCTCTTATCTCATTAAAAAAAATTACCAATAAATTTGATGCCTCAAAAAAAATTGCAGAAAAATTAGCAGAAGTATTTTTATCAGCGTATAAAAATAGTCAAAGTTTAGGAAAAGATCCAATAAGTTTAAATAAAATTGCTTTATCGTCTTTAATGGGTCCTACAAATTATCAATATGAAGAAAATCCTTTTAGATGGCAAATTCAAGAGCAGCAGGAATATTTCAAAGAATTATTAAATGATGCTCATTCGCTTGGTTTAGAAAAATTTCATGAGCTTTACCTTAAAATTAAAAAAAATATAAGGCACTTAATTGATGATCGTACCCTAGATATTGTATGGCAAAAAATTATTGCTCAACTAAAACTGAAAATATATCAAGAAATTTTAAGCAGAGATGACGAACTTTTTTCTTTTGAGTCCTATACTCAATATAAAGATGATTACAAAGAAAAGCAAAGATTGATTAGAGAAAGAAAAGAAGATGATTTTGAAGCAAACTACGGTGGGCTCGATGGAGCCGATAATCAATGGATGCGCTATGAAGAAGGATTAGATTCTGAATCAGGATCGGAATATGAAAACTCTAGCAGTACTTCATCCAGCAGCTCATCAAACGAAGACGATGACTATTACGATGAATATATTGAAAGTGAAAGTTCTAGCAGCAGCAGTTCATCAAAGAGAGATGATGACATACAAGATGACTCAAGCGAATCAGATGATAGCTTTCCAGATATGGTTGATGATAGATTTATAAGAGAATATTCTGATGACTTACTTGGAGACCTTGAAATTTATATAGATAACATCTGTGATGATAATGATAATTATCGATTTTGGGCAAGAAAAAAATTAGAAGAATATTGGGATGATAGTGAAGATATTAGTAAACCACTAGAGAAATTATTTTCTAAAACTAAAATAGATTCTATGATTGCAGAAGCAATCCAAAATTCTGACTTAATAAATTTATTATTTAAGAATATTGATTTAGTAAGTGATGCTTTTAAAGAGTTTATTAACGCTGCTTTTCAAGAACATAATTTTACTTTTAATGATGTAAGGTCTATTAAAAATATTATATTAGTTATTAGAACTATACTAAATCCAATATTTTTAGGAAATTCTCCAGTCTATGATAGCATTTTAGCAAGCTTTTCTGAACCAATCAAAAAAGAATTATTATTTTCCTTTAAAGATTTAAAACTTGACTTTATTGAGAAAGAATTTAATAAAGCCTCTGAAAGAGGTGACTATATTGAAATGCAAGCAATATGGTCTGTTTATTCTAAATATAGAAAAGCTCTTTTTGAAAATAATCATGAAGATATAGACTTAAGTTTAATTCAAAAAGCAGTAGATCAACAGAAAAAATATAGTTTAAGATTTTACCCAAGTCATAAGGTAACTAAAATTTCTACAAAAAATAGTGAATATGACTTATTGCCATCTGTTCAAGAGTTAGCAAAAGTTGCTAGAAAAACTAAAGATCTATTAGTAGAGAAAGTTAAGAAGCTAAAAAAACAACAACCTAACATTTTTATTCCTAAAATAGTTTTTCATGTGCAAAGGGATAGCTTAGATAAATTTATTGCCATAGAGTTAGACTTAAATTACCAAGCAAGGTTATTATCTAGGCATAATAATGATAAAGTTATGCAAAATCAAGACGAACAACACAAAACAAAATCTAGAGAAGATAGTACGAATGGATGGGAAATACTGCAGGCAACCCTTGATGAAATTGACAGATCAGATTTTGAATATCAGGGGAAAATACAAGATATAAGATATATTGATCTCAGCTATTTTCAATGTAGTGAAAGAATATTTATAGAATTGCTTAAGAATGAAAGAAATCTTAAAGATATAGTTAAACTTCTTGTTGCTGAAATAATTGAACAATTTGAAATTAATAACCCTGAAGATTTATATTTATTTACTATTGACAGTATAAATTTTCTTGGGTTTTCTTCTAAAACTCCTTGTTCTTTATGTGGGCCTGCTTTGGTGTGGTTGCAAAATTCTTTTGCTAAAGATGAACCTTTAGGGATGCTAGTCAATATTATTAATAGTTTCTTTGAAAATAATCTAAGTCTTAGAACACAAGGGTTTAACCTTGAGTCCCAAACACAGGATTTCACCCAATTGGAAATTAATACAATAGTTTATGCTGATACTAATAGCCATAACCAAGCGGATGATTTAGCAGATAATCCCATAAGAAATAAATTTACCTCCCCAGAATATGCTCATAATCCTAAAGCAAAGTTAATATTACCAAATCAAGCCATAGATATATCTAAACCTCGTTTAAAAAAATCCCAAAAAGATGATATGTATTATAAGCCATATATTATTGAATATTGCGGTTTAATTGAACAAAACTTAGATGTAGATATTGAATCAACAGGTTTTGGTGGTATTGCATGCATAAGCGGAAAAGAGTCAGTTGATAATGCGGAAGGGATTAGTGATTTATTTAGGTCAGCACATCAGCCTAGTTCTACTACTACTTCTTCACCGTCAATAAGATCTAAACAATCAGCAAGCCATACTAAAAAATCTGAGAGAGCAAAAACAACTCAACAACTTAATAAATCCTCTTTAGAAGATGAAACTCTAAAAGAGGCTAAATATAATTCACGAAAGGATGCAGAAACGAGAGGAGAGGTGGGTCCTCGTGAACTTCCAAATTTTGATATGGAAGATGTCCCAGATGATGGAAATTGTTTTTATCACGCTATTGCTAATCAAATGAAGATTATAAATCACGATTTTGTGCATAATGTGCCTCTTGGAACAGACCCTAATAATAGTTTAAGACTTGCTATACAAAGAGAAAATTTTCGTGATCGACAATGGGCAGATGACCAAACTTTTGACCAGTTCGTGCAAGAATTTCCTGATGTTATCTTAGCTGTTATTAACACCGGAAACCCAAATTCTGGATTTACTCTTTATTATGTGGACAATGACGGAGAAGTTATTACTAATATAGGTGATCCTAGTTTAGTAGTGCCAAATGATAGAATAATTATTAGAATTGCTGCTACTGGCAATCACTTTATGTCAGTTAGAGGACACCCAGATTTAGAAAATGGTGCAATTCATGAAGCATATAGTGCTAGTGAGTTTGTATATGTTACACCACCTCTTGCTTCTTATATAACAAATAATTCATCTGAAATTTATGAATTTAATGATCACAGTAAACCTAATATAGAAGTTTCGTCTTTAGCAATGTTGGGAATAACAACCTTATTATTATTTACAAATACAGGTGGTTCTTAAAGTAGGGCAGGGTATTCAGGTTGCTATCCTTATATTACTTAACACTTTATGTAAGGGAAAAGGTTATAGTACGCTATATCCTAAGGTAAAATCTTTATATAATAACTTTAAATTATTATAAAAGGAGCCATTTTTACCACATATAATATTTAAATCCTCAATAACTTTTGTTGATTGATAGGCTAAGCAATCTTCAGTTTTTTAAATTATAGAATGCAAGTGAGTCAAATCTTTTTGAGATTCTAAATTATCTACAGCGTTAAGAGCTAACTTTGTTTGATCATTCCGTTCTAAAAATATACCTAATAGGAGTAGTTTCATAAGCAGAAATTTGTGCTTTAAATTTCTTTGTTGAAAATTATTTTTATCCTAATATAAGCTGCTTTACCTTTAAATCTAGCGTATAGAGTTATTAACATAATAAAGTAAATAAAGAACCAGGTAATCTTAGGGAAAAAACTAGTTGGGCATAAAAGGCTATAATCCTTATCAGAACATCTACAACGTCACTACTAAATAAGAGATCCCCAAATGACTGATAAACAAAAGTAAGTTCTATCTAAACTCCGGAAACAACATATACCGAAAGAATGAATGATAATAATAGCAATACAAGGTATTTCAAAAATAAAATTACTCTTTTATCTTTAGTAAGGAAAATATCTATAATCATTAAAGCTGGTATCAAGAAAGCAGAGAGGATTATTAATGAATTTATCCAATCATTTTGTATTATGGCATCACATTCACAATTTTTATCAACTTTAGTAAACGCTATAAATCCTAAATCAAATAGAATTATTATAGAGGAGAGGGTTATAATTAACTTAGATAATATATTTTTCATGTCGCTATCTAATTTATTTTAGAGTTAAGAAAAGTTATAATAAAACATTTTTTTGAATAACTCTCTTGGTCACCGTAATATAAAATTATTATAGGGTAACTTTATTTATGATACATTAATATATAGTTAAAATTAGTCAATAGAATAATTTAATTATTGTATAGTTTTATTTATAGGTTAATGTAGTACAATTAAGCTTGTAATAAAATAGCTTCCTCATTTCCTTATCCATTATCCAATCAATATCTTCATCTATTCAGTTAATAAGCATCTGAAAGTTTACAAAAAAGGAGCATTTTACTTTAGAAGTAGATGTAATAACTAATCAAGACCTGTTAGGTATCTTTAGAGAATTTATTACTTCATTAATAGAAAACAGTATATTTTCTCAAAATGTCGCAATAGACTTAACTAAAGATTTTGTTACTATTTAGTAAAGGAGGTTGATTTATTGCGAAGGAAGGTAGCTTGTATTTAAAATATTTTAACTTTGAAAAACGGAGATACCTCTATTTTGGCTAACAATTAAATGTCGCATAAGAAATATTATGGGAAATAATATTTCTAAAAAGTCGTTTCGAACTTTATAACTTCTTTTACTTTAATATTATTGGTATTGATAAAAATTCAACTATTATAGTTAGTTATTACATATCATATGTAGACACTATAATAGTAATTTCTAATACAATTTATATTATTACTAAAGTTTGGAGTTTCTTGCACAGTAATATTAGGTCTTTCTATTTCTGCTCTATTAGTTGTAGTAATATTGTTATCTTGATTACCTTTCTATAAATATTTTGGATAAAGAAATGTGCTTAATTTTTTCCTACATGCCATTTACTATTTTAAATTCTTTTTAATATAAAATTTATAATTCAAACATCAGTAGAATCTTTGCTGTTTTACATCAGTTCTTCTAACAATAACTAATATTCATCAAGAACCTTTAATCATTTAGAAGCTTATAACACAAATATAACGTTAAATATTGTATAAAGGTTTTTTGGCCCTTAGTGTAAAAGTTAATTCCTCTTTATTTATATTAGTTAGAGTAAAAACTATATTTTTGGAAATAAGAAAATATTCGCCATTCATAATTTTATAACTATCACCGTTAATTGTTAAACCTCCCTGCCCTCCTTTAACTGCAATTATTATCTCTTTTTCTCCACTATAATAAGTTGCTGAGTTATTTTCATATAAAGAAAATTTTATTAAGTTATTTTCTTCTATTTGTAATATATCCATTATAAGCTCTTTTAAGTTATTTCGATTAAATTTAAAGGTAGTTTTTAAATAGATAAATCCGTGTAAATTACGTACCTTGTTAAAGATAAAAGCTGATTTAAAAGATTAAAATAAAGTATTTTTTAAATGCAGAGTTAGCCATAATTTTTATAGTTATACATAATAGATTTTTTTAAGAAAAGATTAATTTAAAAACCTAAAAAGCTAATTTTAATATGCTAGAAAAAATGTATTTTTTGTTTAAAGATCATGATTATAGAAGAGTTAAACCCTTTTCAGCTATAGCTAAATAAATCAACACTAATAAGCTTAAACTCACCTTAAAATTCGTTAATTATATTGTTGTGTAAAATCACACTCAGCCAAGAAAGATTAATATTATTTAATCAATACGAAAATATAATTGACAAAATATATTAAAAAATATATATATTTGTAGAATATTAACTTATTTATATTAATTAATTAAAAGGTCATTTCATGTTAACATTTAATTTTTATTTAAACTCTACAAGCATATCTAGTGGTACGGATATATTTACTAATAAAACAGCAAGCTTAATCAACGAAGCTTATGAATACACCACTCAAACAATTGCCCCTAAAGCTCTTAGTTTAGTAAGCCAAGCTTATGAATTTACAAGTCAAACAATTGCCCCTAAAACTCTTAGCTTAGCAAGCCAAGCTTATGAATTTACAAGTCAAACAATTGCCCCTGAAGTTATCAACTTGTCAGGTCAAACTTATACATATATTACTAATACAACCTTACCTGAAACTGCAAACATAGCAGCTCAAACCTTTGAATATTTAGTAAAAATTACTTTACCTGAAATCGTTAAATTATCAGCCACAGCTTTTATATATACTGCACAAACTATTCTGCCTGAAGTTGTTAGACTATCAGCTATGGCTTTTACATATAATATGAAAACTATTCTACCTGGAGTGGTTAATTTGTTCAGCCAAAGTTATAATGACAGCTTAGAATCCTTCAAGAGTGAAGTTGTTAACATATCAACCAATGCTTATAAATATGCTGAAGAAATCACAATACCTGAGGTCACTAGTTTGTCAGGAAAAGTTTCTAACTATATATTAGAAACTACTATACCTGAAATTGCTAATTTAACAGGCAAAATTTCTAACTATACTCAAGAAACCGCTTTACCTGAGGTTGTTAGTTTGGCAAAACATGGTTATTTGTATCTTGAAGATAATTTTAATACATCAAGTAATATCGATCAAATAAAACAATATTTTGGAAATCATTTTAGTGAATCAACTAAATATATTGGCGAAATTTTGAATGACTTCGCTGATCAAGCAAAAAATTATGCTAGTTCATTAGGGTTGAAATCCGAATATTTAGGAAGTTTGGTTAGCTTTGACTTACCTGAAGTATACTAAAAATAATTTAATTATTATATTTAAGAGGATATTCTTTATATCCTCTTGCTTTTTTTTTATCACCTCAATTAACACATAGTTAATCTAGTTATTTGAAATAGAAATTATTTTATGGATTTAAAGATTAATATAAACATTAATTTTAGATAAAAAATGCTCTTTTAATATTGGCTTAGATAAAACAGCAGTAATATTTAATTCTTTTAGTATTTTTGGCTCCTGCATCATTTCATGAGGATAGCCAGTATATAAAATTATAGGTATATTATTAAAGTCTGTATCAGTTCTTATTGACCTTATAACATCTATTCCTGAAATTTTTCCCATCATTAAATCTACCAAGAGTAGGTCAGGCTTCTCGTATTTATTTTTATTCTTTTGATATAGAAGCGCTTCATCTGGATCGGTAATTGAAGTTTTTTTATAATTAGTACCGAATAACATAAGCTCACATGACATATGTATTATAGGATCATCATCAATTAATATTATATGCTTTTCTTCTGACATAAAATTCTTACATTTAATTGGGATATAATACCCATTTTAAAAACCACACTTATTGATCTAATAATAGATTCAATAATAAAGAAAATTAAAAATACTTATATTCTTTGAGGGCTTCACATCTTTTTTAAAAAGGAAGATTTATACTTTTATTTTCTTTAATTAAATTTATTTCTACTATAATTACAGCTTTTTTTAGAATGAATCAATAATTTTAGTATATAAATTATAAGTTTTTTGCTAAGGCGATAAAAAAATAACAAAATTATTACTGATTAAAACTTGATATGACCAAAGTAAGTTATAGTTTACTATATTTAAAAGAATAAGCTTGTGTTACTATTTAGTAACTTAAGCAAAATCTTGCTTTTCTTAAGAGTATCAGATATATTAAATAATATTAACGATATAATTTTCTTTTCATAAAAAAGTAAGGAAAACTATATGGTTAAAAAGCATAATTTTGAAAACGAAAAAATTTGGATTACTGGTGCCTCAAGCGGAATTGGCAAAGCAGTTGCTTTAGAGTTATCAAAATATAATCCTCAGTTAGTTTTGTCAGGTCGTAATATAGAAGCGCTTAAAGACCTTCATGCACTAATAAGAGACCCAAAACCTATCCTAATTCCATTTGATGTAACTGACAAAAAAGCTAACCTACTTGCTGCCAAAAAAAATAGAAGAGGAAATTGGAGGTATAGATATAGTTTTTTTAAATGCTCGAATATTGGAATTTTTTGATGTAGATAATTTTTCTAGTAAAGTTTTTGAACGTGTAATTAAAACTAATTATTTAGGTGCAGTTTATGGTACTGAAGCAGCACTGCCATTACTTGAAAGATCATCTTCTGCACATCTAGTTTTAATGTGTAGCATTACAGCTTATAGTGGTATTCCTCGTGGACATGAAGCTTATAGCGCTGCTAAAGCAGCTATAAGAAAACTATCTCAAGCATTACGTATTGATTTTCTTCCTAAAAAAATTTATGTATCCTTAGTGTGTCCAGGATTTGTTAAAACTAAAATTTCTAACCAAAATGATTTTTATATGCCAGCAAAAATTTCTGCTAAGATGCTGCAAAAATTATAGTTAAAGGTATATCTTCATATAAAACTGAAATACATTTTCCAAAAACTGTTAGTTTACCTTTAAAATTACTTGGATGTTTACCTAATTCAATTTATACAAAACTGATGGCTTGGGCATTAAATATAAAACAAAAGATATTATTTATAGACTTATATCAGTATGTTATATTAATTATATAATAAAATAATTCAGATAAAAAAACTGATTTTTTTCTGCATAATTTGTTCATATATTTAGCTATAACTTATTAGGCAAGAATTAAATTTACTTTATACGCTCAAATAATATCTTGTGTATTTTTTCTCTCCAACTTTTGTCAAAGCCTTTTTAGTAACAAGCTCATATAAATCTCTTGTTGCCGTTGGTCTAGAAGTTCCTGTAATTTTTAGATAATTTTCTGCGCTTAATCCACCTTTAAATCCTTCAGGCCCCTCCTCAAACATACGAGCTATAACTTTTTCTTGTCTAGCATTCATCAATTCTTTATGCTGTTCATAAAATTTTGTTTTTTTAATTAGAAATTCTATGCGAACTTGCGTATAATTCTGGGCAGCAAGTATAACTTTAGAAAAATAATTGATCCATCTTGTAATTTCCATCCCCTTATTTGCTAACTCTAACTCTCTGTAATAAGCCTTTTTATCCTTTTCTATTATGGTAGCAAGAGCAATAAGAGTTGGTTGCCCAATAGATTGAGCAAGTGATTTTTCAGTTAAAGCTCTTCCTATTCTACCATTTCCATCCTCATATGGATGTACAGATACAAAATATAAATGGGCAATAGAAGCTCTGGTTAAGCAAGTTAAAGGATTTTTACCCTGAGGAGAAGTCTCATTAAACCAATTTATAAATTTTTCCATTTCTATTTTTAAAGATGATGAAGGAGGAGCTTCAAAATGAACATTAGGATTATGAATTGGCCCTGATATAACCTGCATTGGTTCATTCGAGGTTCGATAACATCCTACATCTTGAAGATCTTGGCGTGACTGTACTAACATTTTATGCCAATTATTTAAAACATTGTGAGAAAGAGGCGATTGATAATTATTATATAAATCTACCATTAGTTCTGATATTGCTTTTTCTTGTGGCTTAACTTTACGATTATCAGTTTGCAATCCAAATTGTCTAAGGATAGAAGCTTGTAAACTATCTCTATTAAGGTACTCTCCTTCTATTTCAGAAGTTTTTAAAGCCTCATTAGAAATAATTTCAATTCTAATATAATTTTTATTTTCGTTTGAGAGATGTTGAAATGTGCCAAATAACACTCCAGCCTTATAAATCATTAAGTTTTCCAATTCTTTGATTTCTTCTTCTTTATACTTAAATTTAGGCCAATTTTCTTGCTGCCAATTCCATCTCATGATTTATACCATCTCTTTTTATAACTCATATAATAGCATTAATATGATTAATAGAAAAGAGCTTTATAAATCACCAGGCTTATTAGAAAGAATTAAATATATAGGGCTATTTTTATTTTATTTATATATAAATTAAAATAATTTTTTAAAATACATTACTTAATCATAAAAGAGACTATATAATATAGCCTCCTTTATGCATAAAATATTACTTATGCTTTTGTAACTCAACAATATAATTTTCATTACCATCATTATGAAAGTCTTCTGACCTAACAATTTTATATTTCACCTTAAAGTGAGTGCATAACTGATGTATTCTATCTAAAGTTTTCTTTGATGAAGTAATATATATTTTACCATTAGGTTTAAGTAAATCCCATCCATATAACAATATCTCCTTAATAACCCTATCATCTAAATCATAAAAAGCTTGGCTAATTATCTGACGCTCTAAGCTTATCTTATCAAATTCTAAAGAAGTTATACTATCCCATGGTATTCCTGTAACAACTATATCTACTTTATTTTCATAAGTAGGTAGCAAAGGTCTAACACCTTTATCAAAATATATGTATGTATTTTTATCAACTTGGTTGAGCTTAGCATTATCCATAGCGCATTTTGCAACATCTTTATATAAGCTAGTTATCAGAACTTGCTTTGCTCCATTCTTGGCTAGCATAATTCCCATACTACCGCAAGCAGAACCTATATCTGCAACAATTTTATCCGTTATAAGATTTTCATTAATAAGATAAGTGGCAAACATTTCTTGCAATCTATCTGGAGCATAAACATTAATATTATTTATTGTAAAACTACAATTAAGTAATGATTTTTGATAAGGAACTTTTCTCTCAAGAATTTGGGAAATAAACTTTTCAGGAATTTCTTTATCTACAGCAAATGCTTGAACGTTAATAACACTTAAAAAAATATAAGTTAAATGAAATAAGTTAGAAATATTTTTACGCATATATGACTCCTGATAATGAAGCTTTAAAAAAATTAAAAATACAGATAATTTTTATTATTTAATGTAATCCTTTAATCCCTCCCTATTAAAATTAAGTATTCTTACAGACAATTTAGGACTTGAAAATTTTAAAGTGGTTTTGTTAACAGGTATTTTATCAGCCGAACTTTCTATAAATTCAATATGCGGTGTATAACCTTTAGCATAAATATACTTAGGTGAAGTTATGTTAGTAAATTCAATACCGTAAGAATTATGCAAATATTGGTATAAAACATCATTTAATTTTGCTAGCTGTTTAAAACTATTATTGTCAGCTTCTAATATATGGTATCCCTTTTCAAATCCATTAGTATTAAACTTCTCAACTACAAACCCGTCTAATAAAGTTTTTTCTAAGAGTTTTTTATTTCTTTTATTAAAAATCTCTATAGTTTCTTGGATCATAGCTCCTTCAACGTTTTTAATATGAGCAAGAGTAAGATGCATACTTTTTTTAGGGCTCCAGATTTTATTATCTTCATTAGATATTAAAATTTCCACAACCACATCATCTGCCCTACTATAAAAACAAGTAAGAATTAAAATAAATAGTATTTTTAAAATGAATTTATTGGAAATATAAAGATTTGATTCAGAAATAAACTTTGATAATTTTGTTTTCATTTTATATCTCCTTGCAAAACAATCTATCTAATTTAATAAAGCAACCATTTATAAAATTTATTAATATTTCTTAACGCTTATTATAAAATAATATCCGTTAAAGTAAATAATTAAATAAGTTGGTTTTATTACACTCAATATTATTAATACTTCTTCATTTTATGTTATAATAAAAAGATCATTTAATTAACTCCATTCATGTTAAATTACCAAGAAATGCAGTTAAATTTGATATGCATCAAGATGAATTTCATCGAAGAAATTTTGATTCCAAATGGGTTAATGTTAATAATGATCGTACTTATGTTGTATGCATAACAGCAATTGATGAAATGACGGAAGAAAATGGTGGAATAAAAGTATTCCCCTCTTCTCACAAGATTGGCAGGGTATTATCTAATGAAGAGCTAAATGCATTAGATCTTAAACCTGGTGATACAATATGAATGAATCAGCTTTTAGTTCATTATAGCTTGCCTAATAAATTTGATAAATCAAGAATCATTTTAATAAATGGATTTTCACATAAAGATGCCAATCATAGGAAAAATATAGCGGGAATAGAAGTGGAGAAGAAGTTGAATTAATTTTAATTGATTCTCAAGAGGCCTTAAAATCTTAAGGACAACAAGCTCACTTTTTTTCAGATGAAATTTAAATATTATAAGAAATGTATTTAAGCTATGAAGTATTTATATTTCATAGCTTTCCACACTTAATTCTCCTAAAATTGCTGTTTCATTGCTAAAATTATTCTTAATTTGGACATCCACTATATTTCGCCACTACTTATAACTTTTTCCCATATCTCTTCATTATTTAATCGAGACATAATATCAAGTATAGGATTTCCAGCATTAATTGATATTTCTTTTATTTTTTGACTAAGCATGATTAACTTTGGAGAATGAGCATCGTTAGTATACAAAATTATAGCTCACTACTTATTATTTCTTAATGCTTTATTTGCTTTATTATTTTAATAAGCTTATCTTTCCACTCTCTGAAGAACATGTAATTGCTATTTTTTGCTTTATTAAGCATAAATCACCTATGTATAAGAAAGGCTCCGCTATTCCTGTTGATATATTTGCTCTACTTAATTTTAAGTTGTTAAAGCATATTTTTAGTTGGCCTGATTGATTGTAATAATAACAAACTTTCATATGCGATTCATCCATAAGTCTATTAAGCTCGTTAAACCTATAAATTGATTGATTTAATTTGTAAGGTAGTCTAAATGGATAAGCAGCGCTTATTGACAGTGTAGCTGAATTTAAATATAGCTTATCATATAAATTATACTGCAAAGCTAACGCATCAATTAGGCCTAAAATTGTTCCTCCAGTAGCTCCGTATAGGCCAATGCTTGAAAAGCCAACGCTACTTGCTGCTAAAGGATAAACAAGAAATTCATACTCATAAGCTAGTTGATAAATTGTATGATAAGCCTTCATAAGCGCCTCTAAAACGTTTATTGAACTTAATTATTGTAAAAATATCTATATATTTAAATATTTTAGCATAAAATTTAATATATACATAAATAAATTTAAATACTTACAAATTACTAGCTGCTAAATAATATATGTTATTACGATTAAAGAAATTAAAGATAAAACTGAACTAGTTGTAATTGCTTTTTGAATTATTTCTTCATCAATAGAGAATTGCTTTGAAAGTAAATATACTATAAAAGCAGGCGGAGCTGAAGATGCAATAATTAAAGAATTATGCCAATAGTTATTTAAGTTCATAATATAAGCAATAAAATATGCTACTAAAGGATGAAGAATAATCTTAGTAAGGATAATTATTAATAAATCTTTATTCATACAATTTAACGTTATTTTAGTGCTTCCAATAATCAACCCAAAAATAAATAATGCTATACCTGAAGCTCCATTACCAAGCTGTTTTATGGAAGAAATTAATATAGGATGTATATCAACTTGTAAGTAATTTAATAACAATCCAATAAAAGGCATTATTATTAGAGGGGTAGAAAAAACACTGATTAATTTTTTAGATAAAGATTTCTGTTTTTCATGCTCAATATTTAAAAGGATAATAAAAATTGGCTGAATAACAGTAACTTGCAAAATATTCCCAACAATACCTGCAGTTGGATTATTTAATAAAAATGTTATAACTGGCAACGTATACATTGAAGCATTAATATAACCAGAAGCTAATATTCGTATATATATTGCACTAGCAGATGTTTTTTTATAGAAAAAAATTGTAATTATTAGGGCAATAAGAGTAAAATTTATTAGGTAGCTAGCTATATATTTAAAATTTAATAATGAACTTAAATCATGTTGATAGGTTGATATAAACAAATAAGACGGCATTATTATCTTAAATAATAAGACTTCAAAACCCTCTTTTTGAGGTTTAGTAAATATCTGCCTTCTTTGACAAATAATACCTAGAAAAACAATACAAAATATTGTTAATAGCGAAGAAAATAAAGTCAAAATTTAGCCCTAATAAAATTTGGTAACACCAATATATACAAGCTTAAATGATGGGTAACAAGAAATTTTAAAAAGCAAGTCCAATTTTTTATTGGTTTGCAATATAAATTTTAACCTTAGTAAAGGGGTTGAAGATAAAAATATTCATTGTTATCATATTTTAATATTACTTGGCTTTAACTATTAATATATTTAATAATTTATATAAGTTTTAAAAATTATGAGATATATCACACTAATACTTTCTTCTCACTTTCTCTACCGTTTTTATATTTTAAATGATCAACAAGAAAGATCTTTTCAACAAGAACAATATGAACATTTGTTAGAAGAAACTAGAATTCTTAAGGAACAAATTGAAGAGGTGAACAAGTTAAGAGAGAAATTAGCTGAGTCAGAAAAATGGATGGAACAGTTTCAACAAAACTTAGAAATAAGGGAACAAAACATACAGGAAATGTTAAATTATTCTATTGCTAAAGAAAGCTATAATTTTAATTATCAACATAATATTATTGATCGTATAATTTCCGTATGCTATAGCAAAACTGCAAATCAAAACGAAATAGCTAAGAACTTAATAGGATTAGCTAAAAAGTCTTATGTGCTTCATGATGCCCTTTTATTATATACTCAAAATATTCAAACAAAAAAAGTTATGCCTAAAATAATTTTTTTAAATACTCTACTTGAAGAGTTTAATCCAACAATAGACTCTACTACTAAAGCTTACTACGATAAAGTTGATTGTTACATAGTCGTGCCGCTTTATGAGGGAAAATATCCTTTTGACACTGTAATTCATGAAATTATCCATGCAGACATGGAAATTTTTGAAAATGATTCTAAACCTTATAATTCTGACTTATCAAAGCAAAAATATTATCTCGCAATAAAAAGAACTCTAATAAATATTAAAAATTTTTTAAACCAAAATTTAAAAAGCAATTTTGATTTTAAAGATAATGAACATCATTATGAAATGGGAAAGGAATTATTTTATTGGCTGTTTCCTCAATATTTATCAGCAAATGAAATAAGTAAATATATTGATAAAATTAGAGATGCTGATTTAGATTTAAACCATAATTTTTGTTGGTTATCTAATAAAACTCCATTAATGCAAGCACTAAGTTATGACAATGAAGCTTTAGCAGATGCTCTTCTTACTGAAGGAGCAACTTTAACTGGCACCGCAAGAGAAATTAATATGCTAAAATTGTTTAACTCCTTTGCTCATGAGTGGATAAATAAAAATACAGGAAAGTTAGAAATTAATAATCATAATTATCTTATAAAAATTAATGAACGAAATATAACTAAGCATGATCAATTATTGATAGAAGAACCGTGTGAAAGGGATAAATTCTTAAGTGAATTTAATTACTTTGAAGACCTCCTATCGTCTTATCGATACGAAGAAGGTAAAATTGATGATGAAGTAATTGCTCGCTTTGTACAAGTAATTGCTAAACATCAGTTTGAGCAAAATATCGTCCATATTTTAGAGCCACTGGAAGATTTCTGGTTAGATGTTATTCATCCATTTACAGAAGAAGTAAGTGACTTTTATGGCATAGCTTCCAATATGTGTCTTCCTTTAGAAAGTTTAGAATATTAAAATTCAATTATTTTTTTATGAGTAGAATATTTAAATTATTATAAATACTCTAGAATTTAGTCTACTATGATCATAGAATTTAATAGGTTTAAAAAATTGCTTTTTTCCTTATCAAATCCTTTTACTTCCTTGCCATATTCAAGAGAAGTAATTGCTGATTTACCAATTATGTGTCTATATTCATTTTTATGTTGATCAAAGATTTTAATTCCCCAAATTGAATGAAAAATAATAGGTACATTTTTGTATGTCCCTATATAAAGCACTACATGTCCGTTTCTATATAAAAGAGTTTTAAATGGTTCTGCATCAATCTTTATTTTAGTTATTTTTTTTCTTTATTTAAATCCTCTAAAGATACAACCTTCTCTACTTTAACTTGATTTTCTAAAAAAGCATTTATATGTGTACCAAAAACGGCAAAATAATCTTTTACTAATTGAGCACAGTCTCTGTTTTCTAAATAACCTCCCCAACCATAAGGCTTATTAATTAGGTTATTGATTATTTTTCCAACATTGATTGAATCGAATCTAAGAGGCTTATTTATAATTTTAGACTTATAAGCATATATCGCTCTTAATCTTGCAAAACCATTTGTAGTTTTAAAAGGAATCATAATATTATTTTCTTTATTAATAGGTAACAATGTACCTAAACTTACAGTCTGTACGTATGTATGAAATGGTGAATATAAATGTAGATCATCTTCTATAACCATAATATAATTTGCTCTCATTAATGCAGACTCCATTTGGTCATCAACTAAAGCAATATCTTTAGTCCTTACAAATCCAAAAGACATAGAATTAGTCTCAACGAAGGCAAAATTACCATCCTTAGTATAGTGTGATATCAAAACTGGTTCACCAATATGCAGTAAATTTTCTTGCAGACTATCAAAAGGATAGCCCTCACCTGCAATATTTGGGTCATAGTATGCAGGCTTCATGGTTGGCATTTTTCTTAAACTAGTGTTGGTAACTATTATTGCTTTAAGTTTTAATTTACCAAGATCATTCAAGTTAGCCTGATTTTTAAGCGTTTTATACCAACTTTGAGGATAAACAGAAAAATTCTCAACATAACGCTTTTTAGAATCATCAAATGCTTCTAAAATAGTTTAGTGATTATCAGCAGTGACTAAAAATAAATTCCGTTTATTCGATTGGTTTTAATAAGTTAATTGACCCAAATTTTACAGCTCCAATTTTAAATGGAAATTTTTTCCAAAAAATCTTTAGTCGCATTGTAATTATAATAGATTGTCACGCATTAAATTTAATAAAAGAAAAAAGCAAAACAAACAAAAATATATTGGTTATTTATGGCAAAAGTCATTTTTCTACGCAATATGATGCTTTTGTTAAACTTTTTGGAAAACCGACCTATATAAATTATTATATTAAGTAAGTATAGCATATTTACTAATATTATCTTTATTGATAGGTTGATTTCATATTAAGCTTTAACTATACTTATGAAAAAAACATATTTACCCAAATGACTAATAATATTCTTGATCCTAATTTAAAAGATGATAATGAAACAAAATTAAGACCGCTAACTTTTAAGGATTTTATTGGTCAGGATAAATTAAAAGATAATGCTTCTATTTTTATTCAATCAGCTATAAAAAGAAAAACGTCCCTTGATCATGTACTTCTTTATGGACCCCCAGGGCTTGGAAAAACAACTTTTGCTCAAATAATTGCTAATGAATTAGGCAGCAATTTTAGATCTACTGCAGGACCTATTTTATCTAAAGCTGGAGATTTGGCTGCAATACTCACCAGCTTAAGCGAAAATGACGTACTTTTTATTGATGAAATACACCGCCTTAATATAAACGTAGAAGAAATTCTTTATTCTGCAATGGAAGATTTTAACCTTGATATTATGATTGGCGAAGGCCCCTCAGCAAGAAGCATCAAAATTGATTTACCTAAATTCACTCTTATTGGAGCTACTACACGCATAGGGCTAATATCTAACCCTCTTCGTGATAGGTTCAGCATTCCATTTAGAATAGAATTTTATGAGCCTAAAGATTTAGAAAAAATAATCCTTCGTGCTTCAAAAATATTTCAAGCAAATATTGAACCTTCAGCTGCAAATATTATTGCTCATAGATGTAGAGGAACGCCAAGAATTGCTCTTAGAATTTTAAAGCGCGTAAGAGATTATGCAATGCATTATAATTCTGATTTAATAGATGACCAAATCACTAACTGGGCTTTAAATGAGCTGGATGTTGATCATCTTGGCCTTGATAGCGGTGATAGAAAATATCTATGCTTTATTGCTGATAATTATGGAGGTGGGCCAGTTGGAATTGAAACTATTTCTGCAGGTCTTGCCGAACAAAAAGATAATATTGAAGAAACTATCGAGCCTTACTTAATTCAGCTTGGTCTTATTCAAAGAACTCCTCGAGGAAGAATGCTCACCTCCCAGGCTTTCGAGCATATAAATAAATAACACTTTCTTCTAAAAAGAAAAATTATATTTTAGTGATAAACCCATACATAATTTCTTATCCTTTAAATGACATCTAACTTAGTTTGATATTACCTAAAGGAAACCAAAGGCTTGGAAATATATCATTAATGTCTGAAGTGTTATAAAAAGAATTAGCAATTGACTTATCAGGGCTGGAATGGATTAATGACTAACAAAATTATTTAAATAAAACTTACGTACTTTATGATGAATTCTCATCTTTTCTGGACTGAACCCTTTAATATAAAGCCCTTCTATACTCCTAACTCTTGAAATTGCTACATAAGATTGTCCTTCAGCAAATACTTGGCTTAAATCACAAAATACTGAATCTAAGGTCATTCCTTGAGATTTGTGAATAGTAAATGCCCAGGCTAAAGTTAGGGGAATTTGCTTGATTGAAGCTATAACTTCATTTTGTTGAGTGATTTCATTAAAAACTTCAATACACCATTCTTCAGGGCTTATTAATTGAATTTCACCGTTTCTAAATTTTACTATTGGAATTTTATTTTTGTAAAAACCTGTAATAATTCCTATTGATCCATTAATTATACCATGCTTTTGTAGTGTATTTTTAAGCATCATAACTTGAGCACCTTTTTTGAGAATTAGCTTCTCAGGAGCTAAACAACCTTTTTTAAGCGCTAAGATGGCATTTTCTTTTCCACTTTCAACCATATTATAAATATATTCTTCTTCCCCAATCAAATCTTCAAGCTTTTCTTTATTAATTTTTTCTGCTTGAAAATTATGAGTTACTAATATAGTGGGTGTCACATTTTCTGTATTTGGAACTATTTCTCTTGAAGATAAGATACCAATATCATCATTATTAAGAGCTGCAAATCTTATGTTATTTAGTAATTGAATAAACTTAAGGTCTGATTGTCTAAAAACTTCCGTAAGCTCAAATAGTTTAAAGCCACCCTCTTCCCATGCTTCTGCTTCAAAACAAAAGTCTATTTCCTCTTCTTTTGTAACTGGAGGCAATTGAAAAAAATCTCCTAATAGTATCATTTGGATTCCACCAAATGGATGTTCATTCTCTCTCACAGCTTTAAATACTTCATTGAGTAAATTTAGAGTTTGAGCTGAAATCATAGAAATTTCATCAATTGCCAGCATTTTTGCTTTCTTTATTTGCCTGCGGATTTTGGTCCCGGGCCCAGAATTTATAAATTTAACAATTTCATTAATTGGCAAAGAACCATTGCCAATTCCTGCCCAAGAATGAATAGTAACTCCACCAATATTAACAGCTGCAACACCAGTAGAAGCTGTAATATGAACGTGGGGGAAAAAATCTTTTATTAGACTTAGCATAAAAGATTTTCCAGTTCCAGCAGCTCCCGCTATACAAATATTGTTTTTCGCCCTAATTGCATTCAGTATTATTTTCTTTTCGTCAGGTATATCAAGCATTGGAATGTGAAGTATTGAGATTAGTAAGTATATTACATCATTAATGCTTAAGATCCAATTATAAATTTTAAAAAATCTATATCATAATCTTAATAAAATGATATAATTCCGAAAATCAATAACGGTAAAATGAGGTGTAATAATGGATCCGTATATGCTTGCAAGAATTCAATTTGCTGCAAATATAACTTTTCATATCTTATTTCCAACTATAACAATTGCTCTAGCCTGGATACTACTATACTTCAAACTAAAATATAATAAAACGGATAACTACAAATGGATGGAAGCCTATAAATTTTGGGTAAAAATATTTGCTTTATGCTTTGCCCTTGGAGTTGTATCCGGTATTACAATGTCATTTCAATTTGGAACTAATTGGCCAGGATTTATGCTTACCGTTGGAAATATTGCTGGCCCCTTACTTGCCTATGAAGTTTTGACTGCATTCTTTTTAGAAGCTACTTTCTTAGGAATAATGCTTTTTGGAATAAATCGTGTTTCAGATAAAGTGCATACTCTAGCAACTTTCTTAGTTGCCGCAGGAACAACTTTCTCAGCCTTCTGGATCATAGCATTGAATTCTTGGATGCAAACCCCATCAGGATTTGAGATGATTGATGGGCAAGCACATGTTACCAGCTGGTTTGAAGTGATTTTTAACCCTTCAATGCCATATCGTTTTATCCATATGATTATTGCATCTGGCTTAACAGCTTCTTTTTTAATTGCAGGCATTTCAGCATATAGATGGTTAAAAGGAGATCCATCAAAAAGTGTTATTGCAGCTATGAAAACAGGTGTTTATCTAGCAGCTCTTCTTATTCCTTTGCAAATTTATGTTGGAGATCTTCATGGTTTAAACACAATAAAACATCAGCCGGCTAAAATTGCAGCTATAGAAGCATGTTGGAATACTAAAAAATCTGTTCCCCTTCATCTTTTCGCAATTCCAGACGAGACAAAAAGAGAGAATTTTTACGAGTTATCAGTACCTTATCTAGGAAGTTTAATCTTAACTCATGATAGATATGGAGAAGTTAGAGGATTAAATGAATTTATAAATAACCATCCGCCTGTAAAACCGGTATTTTTTAGTTTTAGAATTATGGTTGGAATTGGCATATTAATGCTTTTTATTTCTTATTACGCAACTTTTCAATTTTATAGGAACAATGCTCCTTCTAAATTTTCTGCCAAATTCTTGCTATTAATGACTTTTTCAGGATGGTTTGCAACTATAGCAGGCTGGTATACTACAGAAATAGGAAGGCAACCATGGTTAGTTTATAATGTCTTAAAAACAATTGATGCAAGAGCGTTAAATGTAAGCCAGAATATGATTTCATCTACATTATTTATGTATTTATTTATCTATATTTTTTTAATCTCAGCTTTTATATATGTTTTATATACAATGGCTCTAAAAGCAAAAGATTTAGATCCTAAATTAAGAGAAACAAGGAGGTAAAAAATGGAAGTTTTTAATAATGGACAATGGTTACCTTTAGTTTTTGCCTTCCTTATGGGATTAGCAATGTTAATATATGTAATTCTTGACGGCTATGATTTAGGAGTTGGTATATTAATGAGCCAAGCAAGTGATAAAGAAAATGACGAAATGATTTCATCAATAGGACCTTTTTGGGATGCTAATGAAACATGGTTAGTATTAGGTGTTGGAATCTTGCTTGTGGCCTTTCCTAAAGCCCATGGAATAATTTTAACCTCTCTTTATATGCCGGTAGCTTTTATGCTATTAGGACTAATTATCAGAGGCGTATCTTTTGATTTTAGAACTAAAGCAAAAATTGATCATAAACATTTTTGGAATAAGATGTTTATTTTTGGATCTTTCTTAGCATCAATGGCGCAAGGATTTATGTTAGGTATGTATATAGTAGGGTTTAACTATAACATATTTACTATTATGTTTTCATTGATGATTGGTATATGTTTGGTTGTTGGCTATTCTTTTGTAGGAGCTAGTTGGCTAATAATGAAAACTGAACATGAACTTCAATTAAAATCAGTCAGATGGGCAAAATTTTCTTTATGGTTTGTGGCAACCGGAATGGTTATTGTTTCTATATCCACTCCTCTTTTAAACAAAAGAATATTTGATAAATGGTTTAGTTTTCCTAATTTTTTATATTTAGTTCCAATTCCGTTTATTACAGCTATTACAATATTATTTTTACAATCTATATTAAAAAAATTACCTAAAGAAAATGACAAACATTGTTGGGTTCCTTTTATAGGAAGTGTAATTTTATTTTTATTTGGTTTTATTGGACTTGCATATAGTTTTTATCCTTATATAGTTCAGGATCAATTAACAATATGGGAGGCAGCAAGCTCTCCTGAATCACTTAAAGTTATTTTAATAGGAGTACTTTTTGTGCTTCCTTTTATTATTGCTTATACAATATATTCTTATAGGGTTTTTTGGGGCAAAACTAGAGAGTTAACATACTACTAATGACTAGATTTTTTATAATTTTAATTACTATTACTATATCTTTCTCTGCAAACTCTAGAAATTATATAAGAGCTGTTGGGTCTTCAACAGTTTATCCATTTGTTACTATAGCAGCTGAAAGATTTGGAAAAATTCATGGTTATACACCAATCGTGGAAGCTACAGGAACTGGAGCAGGATTTCATCTGTTATGCTCTGGAAATTCGTTAAAATACCCAGATATTGTTAATGCATCAAGGCTAATTAAAAATAGTGAATTAAATTACTGCAATGAGAAGGGAGTTAAAAATTTAAATCATTTTATTTTAGGCTATGATGGAATTATTATTGCTCAAAATAGTAAATCTAAAAATTTTATTGTGGCAACATTCGACAGGTTCCAGGACTACCTGGA
>CAZVLF010000004.1:0-86756 GCA_964627795.1 uncultured Rickettsiales bacterium
CTCCAGATATTTACTAAAAAATATTAGACGTGCTATCTGATTGCAACAAATGCGATAGAACCTTTAAAAATACTTTTACTACTTCAACAATTAGAGATTAAATAACTTTTAATGTTCAAAATTATTAATTAGAAAAATTCTTAGTTTTCCAAGATTATTTTATTATTTAATGCTAATTTAATGAAATAATTTGAGTTGCTCAATTTTACTTTGATATGTATTAGGACCATCTTTAAAAATATAGCTTCCAGCAACTAAAACATCTGCTCCTGCTTCTATTACCTTGCTGGCTGTTTTATCATTAATTCCGCCATCAACAAAAAGCTCTATTGGTAAATTTCTTGCATCTATTTTTCTTTTTATTGATTGGATTTTCTCTATTTGGCTTTCTAAAAATTGTTGTCCGGCATAACCAGGGTTTACTGTCATAACTAAAACTAAATCAAGTGAGTCTAGAATATAGTCAAGAACATTTTCATGAGTGGAAGGAACAAGAGATACTCCAACTTTTTTACCTAAAGACTTAATTAAACTTATTTTCCTGTCTAAATGTGTACATGCTTCAACGTGGATAGTTATCATATCTGCTCCTGCTTCTGCAAACTGCATAATATGACGCTCTACATTATTAGTCATTAGATGAACATCAAATGGCAAATTAGAATAGGGCCTAATAGATTTAATAACCTCAGGTCCTATTGTAATGTTAGGAACAAAACTACCATCCATTACATCAATATGAATATAGTCAGAATATTTACTGATAAGGGAAATTTCTTCACCTAATTTAGCAAAGTTTGCAGATAGAATTGACGATGAAACTTTGGCTATTTTATTCCTCTGATTCATTTTCATCATCGGAATCGGATTCTTCTTCTATTGTTTGTTGTGCTGCTCCTAAAGCATAAACGCAAAGATCTTCAAACGAGACATTATTTTTATCAGCAATATCCTTAAGTTTCGCTATACTTTCCATGACTTCGCCTGGAATGGTTCCCCCACGCTCTTTAGATAACCAGTTTGATTGAAAATGCAAAGGATGATGTTTTGGCTCTGGATCACCAATATATATAGTAAATGGTGATTTCTGACCACCAAAATCACATGGAACTGTAAATTTTTTCACAAAACCTCCTAAAGTAATAAGGTTAATTATAACCAAAAAGTTATACTGCCGCTACTATAATCTTTATTAAATATATAAAAATAAAACATATTATGCATACACGGTATTTTCTTGATTTGAGCATAAACCTATCAATTTTTGATATAAAACTGCATCCTCTTTAGCAATATTATGAGGGGCGATATTTAAAATTTCATTACAATTTATTAAAGCTCTTATCTCAGGCATATTTGGATTAACATCAGAATTAATTATATCTTTTGGCTTGTGGTTGTTATATATGGAAAGAGTTAAGTTTGTTTCTTTGCTAATCCATGAATTTTTAATAGGATATCCTGTACTATAAGCATAATCTTTTATTTCTTTCTGTTCTGATTTAGTAAGTTTTATCTCAGTATCTGAAACATTAAAAAAAGAAGAATTAATTTTATGATATAATTTAGGACTTAGCTTATCTTCTTCAAGATGTATAGGAGCAGGACGCTCTGTTGTCTTACAAAAAATTTGACTATCATATTTATAACAACCAAAAGTTTCTTCATCAATTAAATCTGTAGAATTATCGATGCAAATAAACTTATAACTAGAAAAATATATTTGTTGCTCAAAAAAATCATCTTGATTGCTATCAATAACGTCATGATCAATAATTAAAAAAGTTGCTCCTGGCAAGTGCTCCTTCAATAGTTCTTTAGCTTTAGCTCTAGATCTTTGATCAAGCTCAGCAAATGTTTCATCCATTATAATAATAAAATCTGATGGACTGAGTTTCTTTAGTTGCATAGATAATTTTGCTTGAAGTATAATCTGAATTATACCTATTTTCTTTCTTTGCCCTCCACTTAATTCTACTTTCGAATTATCCATTAAAGCATCTAAAAGATTAGACCCAAAAACTGATAATTCTTGTATTAGGTTATTGGTTGTAGATTTTATAAGGTCCTGGTGATCTTCAGCAAGACTTTCAACATCAATAGGGAAAGTAATTACCTTATTTAAAGGCAATCCTATTGGTAAGAACATAGCTTGATCTAACATCAATATGGTGGAATTCACCGGCAAGGAAATCAAACCTTTGCTTTTTAATTCTCCATACAGACCTGCTTTTAAATCTCTTAAGAAAGTTGATTTTCCACTCCCATTATCTCCAGAAAGTAGGTAGCGGCATCCTGTTTGAAGACTAAGCTTTTCAATTCTTAAAAGTTCACGGTAAACTTTATCTTCAGTTTTAGAATATAAAAAAGGGTTACTATAAGTTCTATCTTCAAATTTTTGATGAATGGAAATTGAATAATCTTCAATAATTATCATATTATCATTGTTTTCCATTCGAATAACTTCGCTATTACTATTAACTTTTATAATTTCAAAGTATTTTTTCAATCTATCATTACTAAGCTCTAATTCAATATTCTTTTTTTTAAGCTCTGGATTGCTTAAAAAAAATTGAGAAATATTATCTATTAAATTCCAAATAGCTATTTTTTTATTGATAAAAATATTTACTTCGTAGAGATTAGGTTTATGAGATTTTATTTGCTTTAAAGCATCGTAAGATGCATAAATAATATAAAATACTAGCTTAACTGTTTTATGATAAATTTCCTTCCATGAGTATTCAGCTTTTAAATTTCTTATTTTGCTGGATAATTCATCGTATTTTAAGAGAGAAGAATCAAACCTCTTTTTTATAAAATATTCAGTATCTCTAAGCCCAATTTGATCTGCATTAAATTTAAAGAAATTCAGATTAGTTTCTGCTTCGTTATAAAATTGACGTAAATTTTTTTCTTTATTTTTTATATTTTGGATCAGATCATGTAATATATTTTTATAATATAAATCTGGCAGCACAAAAGCGATGATCCATTCAGGAGAATTACTAGCAACCATATAAAGTGAGAAAAGAAAATTTACATGTTGAACTATAAAATTGCTTAACTGCAGAGCACCTCTTTTAGAAACGAACAGGTCGTTGATAAAACTACTTTCTAGTGCCTGCCCTTCACTACCATAGGATTTTAGCTTCATAGAATTACTATAATTGCTTAAATATACGCTTCCACGTTTTATGATATCACTATTTAAATTGTTAGACTCAAAGTTAATAAAGTCTTTAATTTTTGTTGGGAGTAAGTAATAAGTGAAGACATGGAACCCTACCGAACATAATGTGCATAAAAGAGGAATAGAATTAATAAATGTACTAATTTCATGTAATTGTAGGGGTATAAACTCTTTAAAAAAATAATTTAAGTAATGAATGTCTATAATTTCGGTTTCAAAATCATTTTCATCAATTTGAGCGTTTTCAGCTGAAGTATGTTTAAAATTATTAAATCCAATTGTATTATCAAAAAAGTTTCTGATGATTTTATAAATCAGGCTTTTTTCATCAAATATACCCATATATATTGAAAGAAGATTTATAAAAACTGTTGGCACGGTATTTAACAGTAAAGAGCTAACATATGGGATATCATATTTACTACCAAGAAAGTTATGTAAAATATTACGTGACTTAATTGGCTCTTCTACAACTTTATTAATATCAAAGAAATCAATACTTTTAGAAGCGATAACAGCGCTTATTGCGGCTAATAAAGGAAATTTATAAAAATTACTTACTCCTAAATAATTTTTATATGGCGTTAATAGATAAAACCACATTAAGGAAATAGAAAATATATGTTGATTTACATATTTTTGTGAAATGCAAAACTCATCAATCAATGCAGATAAAAATCCTAATAATCCTCCTCCAATCAGCCCGTGTACACCAAAATTCGAATAGCCTAAAGTACTTAAAGTTGTTGAAGCTGTAATAAAAGTTAAATGATAAGATTTTAAAGAGCTAGTTGATAAATATATTATATCAACTAATCCCTTATTTTCATTTATTTCACATTGATTAGTTGAATCAGAAGGCATCTTAATACCTAAGGAGGTTTTATTATTTTATAATATAACTTGAACCTATTAGTCAAGAAAGATAATTAAAATTAACTTTTAGATAATCATTTTTTAAAAAGACTATTTAGTTGTTTATTAAAAAAAAAAATTATGTTAGATTAAGAAAAATCAATAAAAAGTAGAGAAAGCCTTAGTAAATGCTACTAGATTCCTTCAACACTAATGAGCAACTTTTTCATAAGAAAAAAATAAAATTAACAGGTCTTCGGAATGAAATATTAACTCATATTTATAAAAATGAAAGACCAATTAAAGCATATGACTTGCTATCTAAACTTAACGAAAAACATAAATCCATTAAACCTATAACTCTTTATAGAATACTTGATCTTTTTATAGAAAAAGAAATTATACATAAAATTGAGTCCCAGAATGCCTATTTAAAATGTTCTATGCCTGATTCCTCACACGAATATTGTTTTGTAATGTGCAAGCAATGCAATAATGTAGAGGAAGTATGTCAAAGCTCAATGCTTACTAAATTAAATGAGTATTTAAGAAATAAATCTTTTACGATTGAAAAAATACATGTTGAGGCTTTAGGTGTATGCTCAAAATGCTCTAATCAAGCTTTTTGACTAATATTGCTCGTCTATTAAACATACATATTTTTCTTCACAAACACCTAAAGTCATAAAAGATAATGGGTATTCCATGTAATTTATTTTCTCTTCAATTAGCATAGATGAACTACAAGTATTTTGATATAAACTTCCAAGAGACTCCTCTTTTGCATCACTATTATTTTTAAGCCAATACATTCCCGCCATCCAGCTAGCTTGAGCAATAATAAATTTATAGTTTTCCATACTTTCTGCATTATAAAAAGGATTCTTTAACAAAGCGGTAACATCAATATGTTTAATAGTAGAAATAAAATACTCAGGCCCGTGAATGGAAAAATCTACTATTGCCTCCATATAATCTTTATTAAACTCAGTAATATAGTTAGAGAATTCATGATCTAATTTTCTAAGATTAATATCATTTGCAGAATATGACTTAATAAGATTATTCTCCATATTTAAAGCAGTATCTGCAGCATATATACCTTCTTTGGGTGCTACACTAATCCATGTTGCGATAAATTTATATGATTCCCAAGAAAAATTTTTTATTTGATTAAAGATAGGGTTATTTATTGATTTGCTAAAACCGTAATAAGTTTCTCTAAGTATCGGATATGCTATTATAGCACTACCCTTTATAACAAAGTGATAAAGGAAAGAATAAGCAAATTCTATACTCTTAATTGCTAAAAACCTAGCGCAAAGGTATAACAACTTATCTTCCACAACTTCTATAATATTAGAAGAAGTTTTAGGCTTTTTTGATTCTACTCTTTTACGTCTTTTAGGACTTTTAGGAGTTATAAACTGAACCATCATATTTTCTGAGCTACAACAAGTTCTTAAACAAGGGATATTTGAATCAGTCGGAGTTGTATCAATTTTTTGGTTGGCTTTATTAGAAAAAGAAACCTGAAATATATATTTTAATGAATCATCAACCTTCTTAACTAGCCAATTAGGTGCGTGTTGTGAGCAATCATGGTTTTCTATATTCTTATTAGTAATTTTTTTGATCCAAAACCCATATATTACGCTTAATAAGGAGTCATTAAATGAGTCTAATAAAGCATGATCTTTAATAATTTCATAAGATGATTTGTGTAAATATTGATAACCTTTATATACTCTTGATATAAAGTTTTTCATTTTTATTTTAATATTAAAAATCTTCTCTTTAAACATTACTAAACCGCTAACTTTAATAGTTTTGAACAAATGTTACTATATAACATAACACTTTAATATCAAGAAGCATATTAATTTTTTTTAAGAAATTTAATTATTAAGAAATAACCTAGGTTAGCAAGTTAATGATTTGATTGATTATTTTAGAATGATTTTGATTATTCAACTTAATGGCTACAAAAATAGTATCATCACCAGCTATAGTACCCATTATTTCAGGGACCGTTTTAACCATAGTAGAATCAATTTTTGCAGCTATCATACTAGCATTACCAGGCATAGTTTTTATTATAACTAGGTTAGGAGAGCAAAATTTAATTTCAAGCTCTTTGTTTTTAGACTGATGAGAAATAACATATTTCCCAGCCACTTTAGATATATTCAAGTTTTTAAGTTTTCTTGAAATAGAAGATTGGGTTACTTCAAATCCTCTTTGCTTTAGTAAATCAATTAAGTGTTTTTGATCATAAACTCCTTTTTTAATAAGATCTAATATAACTTCATTAATCATATTTTTTACTTTATATGCCTTACAGTTGGAATTGCTAAAGGTATGTGGTGTGACTTTAAAGTATTTAATATCCTGTTATTAACATTGCTAAGCACTAATCTTCTATCAGAACTATTTAAATTTACCCAAAAATTTACCTCATAATGAAGAATATTATTATTAAATTTAACCAATAACATTTGCGGCTTAGGAGTAGTTAAAATTTCTCTATTTTGAGCAACGGCTGCAAGGATTATTTTCTCAAGATCATTTTTAACAACATCTTTTTCTTCTATGCTTATTTCTGTACTGATTCTTATTCTACCACCATTAGACGTCCAATGAGAATATTTTTCTTGCATCAACTTACTATGAGGAACTATGTGTTCAATATTATTTTGGGTTTTAATTTTTATAGAACGTGCATCTATAGCTTCAACTTTTCCTATCATATTCTCATATTCAATTAAGTCACCAACTTTTATATTGCCTTCAACAATTAAAACTACACCACTTATAAAGTTATTTATAAGATGCTGAGATGACAAACCTATACTTACCACCAAAGCACCACCAATAAAAGTAAAAATAGTAATAGGCACATTAGCTATGTCTAAAACTATAAGAACGATAATAGCCATAATAAAATAATCTATTACTCTGCCAAAAAGGTTACGTGAGCTATAATCAAGTGATACTATTGCAAATAATCTTCTTTTTAAGCTAGCACTAATATATTTGGAGGCTTTCAGCCCTATGATAAGGCACACTAAACCAACAAAAAGATTTTCAATAGTGATTGATTGATTTTCTAGTGCTACAATTTTATAATGGAGAGCTTTATTAATGATCGCGATTGCATCTTTAAAAATTGAAACAGCTTCTGATAAAACCCTTGCAAAATCCAGTGTATGGGAATCATCTGAAGCTAAAGCGCAGCGGGGCAAAATAAAAAAAATAGCAAGAAAAAGAATAAAACTCATTTTTAAAGTTGACTTATGATAAGAAAGTTATTAAGTTGTTTAATTCTAATTTTAACCTAAATTTAAGGTAAAGTAAAGTGAAGCGTACATATCAACCAAGTGTAAGAGTTAAGAAAAATCGCCATGGTTTTCGTGCTAGAATGGAAACAGTTGGCGGAAGAAAAGTTTTAAGTAGCAGAAGAAAAAAAGGACGTAAGCGTCTTTGCGTGAGCTAGTTTCTTGTGTCTAAAGGACAAACAAAACTAAAATCAAAACTCAAATATATCTTTGATAAAGGCGACAAGCTAGTTTCTAAAGGCTTTGTCGCTTTTTTTATTTATGAATCTACATTCAGCTCTACTATAATTGCTAGCAAAAAAGTTGGTAATGCAGTGAAACGAAATAGATGCAAAAGACGCTTAAGAGAGTTGCTAAGAAAGTTTTTAATTCCAAAATTTGATAATGTTGCTATAATATTGCTTGCAAGAGAAGCAACTCCTAGCTTAGCATGGGAAATTCTAGAGAATGATATGGCAAGGCTAGAAAAAAGAATTTCATCAAAAATTAATCAAACACCAGAAAATTAAAAATTGGGTATAAAATGACTATAAGAATAGGAATTAATGGACTTGGTAGAATTGGCAGATGCATAATTAGAGCTCTATTTGAAACTAACAGGCATAATGAATTTGAAATAATTGCTGCAAATGGACCAGCCTCAGTTGAGGAACATATTCATCTTCTTAAATATGATTCAGTGCACGGAACCTTTTTTGGCGACATTACTTATGAGAATAATTCACTTATAGTGAATGGAAAAAAAATAAAACTTTTTCAAGATCGTAAAGTAGAGAACTTAGATTGGAGCGAAACAGATTTCCTTTTGGAATGTACCGGTAAATATACTGATCGCGAAAAAGCAAAAGAATTAGTTGAAAAAGCAGGCGCTAAGAAAGTTATAGTGTCAGCTCCTTGCACTAATGCAGATAATGTAATTGTTTATGGTGTTAACAATAATGTACTTAAAAAAGAAGATCAAATTATCTCTATAGGTTCATGTACAACTAATTGCTTGGCTCCTGTAGCAAAAGCTTTAAATGATAATATAGGCATTGAATCTGGTTTTATGACCACTATTCATTCTTATACCAATGATCAAAGAATATTAGATGGAAGCCATAAGGATTTGCGTAGAGCAAGATCTGCAGCTATATCTATGATTCCAAGTTCAACAGGCGCTGCTAAAGCATTAGGTTTAGTTTTACCAGAATTATCAGGTAAATTAGATGGCTCTGCTGTAAGAGTACCAACACCTAATGTCTCAATGATTGATTTATGCTTTGTTGCCAAAAAAGACACGAATATTAGTGAAATAAATGATATTATTTCTTCTTATGCTAATAGCCAAATGAAAGGAGTTTTAACTGTTGCAGAAGCAAAATTAGTGTCTATTGATTTTAACCATAATAGTAATAGCTCCATTTTTGATCCATTTGAAACAAAAGTTGTAAGTGGCCGCTTCTGCAGAATTGTGGCATGGTATGATAATGAATGGGGATTCTCTAACAGAATGCTGGATATTACAAAGCTTTTTGCCGAAATATGTGGAAAATTATGAATAATTTAAAGAAAGCTGATCTTAAAGATAAAATTGTTTTTTTAAGAGTGGATTTAAATGTTCCCGTTAAAGATGGTAAAATTTTAGATGTCACAAGAATTGAAAAAATAATTCCCACCATAAAATTTTTGTTAAGTCAGGATACAAGAATTATTGTTGCCTCACATTTTGGAAGACCAAAAGGTGAATATAATGAAAAATATTCGCTTCAATTTTTAACCGAAAAATTACAAAGCTTACTTCAAAAAAAAATATTATTCTCTAATATTGAAGATTTTTCTAAAGAACTATTTACTGAAGCTAGAATCATATTGCTAGAAAATCTTAGATTTTACCCAGGAGAAGAAAACAACAGTGAAGAATTTGCTAAATCACTTGCTAAAATAAGTGATTTATATGTAAATGATGCTTTTTCTTGCAGTCATCGTGCACATGCATCAATCGATAAAATAGCTAAAATTTTACCTTCTTACCCTGGATTATTGCTTGAACAAGAATTAGAAAATTTAGCTCGTTATTTATTACATCCTCAAAAACCTATGATGGCAATTATTGGAGGAAGTAAAGTATCAACAAAATTAGAATTGTTGGAAGAGTTGTCTAAAAAGGTGGATTGCTTAGTGATAGGCGGGGCAATGGCCAATACTTTTTTAAAGGCAAAAGAATATAATATAGGTGCTTCTTTTTTCGAAGCAGACTTTGTCTTAAAAGCTCAAGCTATAATGAATAATGCTAAATGTAAAATCATTCTTCCCTTAGATGTTATTGTAACAGATTCAATTTCCTCAAATGGAAAAGCTATTATAAAGAATTTAAATGAAATTTTAAATTCTGACCTGATTGTTGATTTAGGTCCAGCGACATTAAATCTTATAAAAGATGATATTAAAAATAACTCTACAATTATATTAAATGGTCCTGTAGGGGTTTTTGAATATGAGCAATTTAGCCATGGAACTAGAGAAATAGTGCAATTAACTGCAAAACTTACTGTTAAAGGAAAACTAGTGAGTGTTGCAGGTGGAGGAGATATTATTGCTGCTATTACTCAAAGTAAAGTATTTGAAAACTTTTCTTACATTTCTACTGCTGGTGGTGCTTTTCTTGAATGGCTAGAGGGTAAAAAACTACCTGGTTTATTAGCTTTAGAAAACTCTCAAATTTAAGTTTTTTGAATGTCGCTGTAGATATTCTAATGCTTGTGATAATGCGTCTACTTGATCATCATTAGAAGAATGAGGAAAACATAAAAGCTCTTGCTCAAATTCTAATTTCCAGCTGGCATTTTCCTTTATTAAAATTTTGCCTGCCTCAAAATTTATTGTTTGTGCGGCAAAACGCGAGATTTTATCTAATTTAGGTTTTACTGCAATAATTGGAAGCATATTGCTTAAAGTTTGAATCAAAGATTGCCCACTTGCTTTATCTTCAATTAAAACTATGCCAGGCCTCCATTTAAAAGCCATCTCTTTAACTATACTAACAAGATTAGGAAATTCTGTTTTGCCTCGCCAGACATCCAAAATATAATATTTGTTATCATATAATCCTATTGTAATACCCACAGTATAATCATGCTCTGCTTTTATTTTAATTGCAGTATCCCAACTTTGGATAATTTTTTCAAATTTAGGAGTAAATTGAGCTTCATAATATTTCAACCATTCCTTTTTAATCATTGAACCTTTTAATGATACCGGATTTTGCTGATATTGAGCAGCAAAATTATACTCTCCCATTTCTTCCCTTAACCTTCTTAAATCATCTATATTTTCTCGTTTATGGTGAAGAACCATACCTAATTCTTCATTTTCTATAGCTGGAAAAATTAGTTTATTCCATTGATCTTTTTTATATTTAAGCAGATATCCACTTAAATCTTCTTCATGAAGCCTTTGCATTACAAGCACTACTGCTCCTGTTTTTTTACAATTTAGCCGAGAAAGAAAAGTTTGCTCAAACCATTCGATTGTTTTTTCACGATACTTTTTTGAATTAATATTGGTTGGATTTTGAGGGTCATCAATTATTAAAACATCACCACCTTCCCCTGTTGCTGTTCCACCAGTAGATGTAGCAAATCTAAAACCCCTATTATTAGTGACAAACTTGGACTTTTGATTTTCTCCTCTTGCTATTATAGTTTGGGGGAAAATTTCTTTATACCATTGGCTACTTAAAATAAGCCTACAGTCTTGAGAATGCTTATTACTTAGCTTCTGAGAATAGCTAGAAGCCATAATTTTTTGTGAAGGATCCTTACCTAATAACCATGCAGGCCATGCAACTGATACACATATAGACTTAAGATAGCGTGGCGGAATATTAATTATAAGCCTAGTTATTTCCTTTTTTCTAATTCTTTCTAGCGCATTGCATATTATGTTTATGTGCCAATTATATTCTAATTTAATTCCAGGCGTAGTATGTTTGAAACATTTTGCTACAAAGGCAGGTAAATGCCCCTTGATAAGGTAGTTTATAAGTTTTTTATTCATATAAAATATAAGTTGAATGATAATGTTAATTTAAGAAATAACGATTTTTTTTTAAAAGAAAAAATAAGAGAAGATTTAATAGAATAAGTAAAAGGAACGAAATTTATTTTTATAAGCTTAATAATTATAAGTTAAAGTAAAAATGCTTAAATGTCAATATCCGCTGTTATTAATAATTTCATTAACACTTAAACTGAAAATACCTTTTATAATTAATTATCGCGGAAATTAACTTTTTTCTTGATATTGAAAATACATTATGGCATATGTATATTTACTAATAGTTGATATAAGGGGAGTATATGGACAAAGTTAGATTACCTGAGGGATATAAGCCTTCTGAAAATGAAGAATATATGAATCAAATGCAACTTGAGTATTTCAAAACCAAGCTATTAAAATGGAAAAATGAATTATTATCTGAATCGATGGATACTTTAAAATATTTACGTGAAGAAAATTTCCAAGAACCAGACTTACATGATAGAGCATCAGTTGAAATTGAAGCATCAGTTGAACTTAGAACCAGAGATAGATATAGAAAACTAATTGAAAAAATTGAATCTGCCCTTCAAAGGATAGAAGACTCTGAATATGGATACTGCGAAGAAACTGGCGAAGAAATTGGGCTAAAACGTTTGGAAGCAAGGCCTATTGCCACTTTAGCTATAGAGGCACAAGAAAGGCATGAAAATTATGAGCGCCAACATAGTGATGAAGAATAGAGATTTTTCTTGATTATTATGACATACTTCTTATATTACAGGAAAAATCACTGATAAAAATAATGAAAAATAATACTGATCCCTCTAACTTTTCTTTTCTAAAAAAACCTCTATCTAATAAAGGTGCAACTCCCATAATTGCTAGATCTCTAGACGTTGAAATACCACATAATGAAGGAAATGATTCTCTTACTTTGAAAATGAGCAGAAGTTATAGAGATGAAAGGCCTGGCCTAGAAGATTATATGAGCGGCAGGACTTCAATTGGTTCAGGAGAAACAATCAAAAATGATAAGGATGATGAAGAGGATATATCCCAATACTCCGAAGATTACGGGCAGTTTGAAGATTCCGGATCTGTCTCTTCTAAAAAAGAAAACTCAGCTTGCTCAAGCGATGAAGAATATAACGAAGTTGAAGTTTTTGATATAGAATTAGACGATGAGCGTCCTAGTAATTCTTCTCATAATGACGCTGTTCGTGATTATAATTCTAATTATGCACACCCAGCACCTACAATGATTGGTCAAATTCCTTCACCAAGCGGATCAATATTCAGCGATTCAAAATAAGAAAAAATTCTATTTTTAAAATAAGTTTTAGGTTAAGATACTTAAAGTATAAATCTAAAGGAGTATCTGTATGGAAAATTTTAGAAGAATAACTGTGGCATTTGGTGATGGAATTGGTCCTGAAATAATGGATTATACCCTTGCTATATTAAAAGAAGCAAAAGCAAGAATTGTAATAGATACCATTGAAGTTGGAAAAATAATGTATGAAAGAGGATTTTCAAGTGGAATTCCTCCTGAAGCATGGAAAACAATTCACAATAATAAAATATTACTAAAAAGCCCGATCACTACACCGCAAGGTGGAGGATATAAAAGCCTAAATGTAACGATGAGAAAAATGTTAGGTCTTTATGCAAATGTAAGGCCTTGCACTTCATATTCTCCTTTTATAGCTACTAATCATCCAAACATGGATGTGGTGATTGTTCGTGAGAATGAAGAAGATTTATATGCAGGTATTGAATATAGGCAAACTCATAATGTATATCAATCACTTAAATTAATTACTCGAACTGGATGTGAAAGAATAATTCGTTATGCATTTGAATATGCAGTAAAAAATAATCGTAAAAAAGTTACTTGCTTCAGTAAAGACAATATAATGAAATTTACTGACGGAATTTTTCATAATGTTTTCGATGAAATTGCTAAAGAATATCCTCAACTACAAACTGATCATTACATAATTGATATTGGAACAGCTAAACTTGCTAATAAACCGCAAATTTTTGATGTTATAGTAACCAGCAATTTATATGGTGATATAATTTCTGATGTGGTAGCTGAAATTTCTGGATCTGTCGGATTAGCAGGCTCTGCTAATATTGGTGAAGATTATGCTTTATTTGAAGCTATCCATGGATCTGCACCTGATATTGCTGGAGAAAATATTGCTAATCCTTCCGGTTTAATTAATGCTGCTGTAATGATGTTAGTTCATATTGGACAAGGTGATGTTGCCGGGTTAATTCACAATGCATTGCTTAAAACAATAGAAGATGGAATGCATACTGTTGATATTTATAATGATAAAACTAGCAAAAAGAAATTATCGACTAAAGAATTTACTGAAGAAGTTATCTCTCGCTTGGGCCAAAAACCATCTAATTTTAAGGCGGTTGAATATGCTATGCTTGAAAATGAAGATAAAAAGGCAAGCTTTGAAATTAATATAAATGAGAAGAAAACTTTAGTAGGTGTTGATATTGTGGTTAATTGGAATGAAGACTACCCTAGTAAGCTAGCACAAGAAGTTAATAAGTTGTGTGAGTTAAAAGAACTCAGCTTACAAATGATTTCAGTCAAAGGACTTAAAGTTTGGCCAGAAATTGGAGATTTAAAGGTTAAAAGTGATGAATGGAGTTTAAGATTTGTTCCTAAATCATCTGATAAAGTAACTACTCATCAAGCTATTATTTCTATTTTAGAAGCTTTAGAGAAAGCTGGGTATGATTTTGTTAGAAGTAATAATTTATATGTTTTTGGCGATAAATTAGGTTTTTCCCTAGCGCAAGGAGAATAAAATAAGATGTATAGAGCATTTAGGGCCACCTTTTTTTTGTTATTTATATTTTTATTTTTTCATGGAGTATTTTCTCATAAATTTGAAAATATTGGTGATGTAGGTGATCCTAATTTCTTGAAACTTCTAAAATGGAAATTTACACGCGAAAAACCTGTTTGGCCTTCTCTACCTGTAAATAGAATTAATAATGCACCTTCTATTCCAGCTAAAGGTCAAGATGACGAAATAATTGTAACTTATGTAAATCATTCAACCACTCTTATCCAAATGGGAGAGGAAAATATATTAACTGATCCTATTTGGTCTGAATATGCAGGCCCTTTTGGTAAATTTGGAGTAAAAAGAACTATATATCCAGGAATAGACATTGAGAAATTACCACCTATAAATATTATTTTAATCTCTCATTCTCATTATGATCATCTTGATCTTCCAACTATAGAAAAGCTAGTTTCTAAACATCAACCAATAATTTTTACTGGTAAAGGAGTTACTAAGTATATTGATTATTGTAAGAAAAAAAATAGATGCTACGAACTAGAATGGTGGGAAAATGTTAAATTAGTGGAATCTGATTTACTTATACATTTTGTTCCAGCTTATCATTGGTCTAGTAGATATTTTCTTGATAAAGATACAACTTTATGGGGAGGTTTTGTTATTGAAAATAAAAATGACAAAGTTTATTTTGCAGGTGATACAGGATTTTCTGATGGTGAAATTTTTAAATTCATACGAGAAAAATATGGAAGTTTTCGTTTAGCTCTTCTTCCTATTGGTGCTTATAAACCTAATTGGTTTTTCTCATCCATGCATATATCTCCAACTGAGGCAGTTAAAATATTTAATATTCTTGACACAAGCTATGCCATTCCACTTCATTATGATACTTTTCAATTGTCTGATGAAAAATATGAAGAGCCTTTAAATGAACTTAAAGCAGAAGTTAGCAAAGAAAATATCCAAGATTATCGTTTTAAACCTCTTACACCTGGTGAAACTATGTTTATTCCAAAGGATTAATTATGGCTGAATTGATATTAAAAGTTGATAACTTAAATGTTACTATTGAAAGAAAAAAAATACTTGAAAATATTTCTTTAAAGTTACATGAAAATGAAATAGTAACAATTATTGGAGCAAATGGCAGCGGGAAAAGCACTTTAATTAAAACAATTTTAGGCCTAATTGAACAATTTTCTGGTTCTATTTATATAAATCCTCATATAAAACTTGGGTATATGCCTCAGCATTTAACTTTAAATGAAAATTTGCCTTTAACTGTTATGGATTTCTTAAGCCTAGGAAATTATTTAGTGAATATTAGTGAAAATCTATTTAATGAAGTTTTAGAACAAACAAAAATAAAACCAATACTTAATACACAATTAAGGAAAGTATCGGGCGGGGAAATGCAATTTGTTTTGCTTGCAAAAGCTCTACTTAAAGCTCCTAAATTATTGATTTTAGATGAACCGACTCAAGGAATAGATATTAATAGGCAAACAGAATTTTATAGTTTAATAGAAAAGCTTCGTCTTGAAAAAAAGATGGCTTTTTTAATTATTTCGCATGATCTTCATATGGTTATGAAAACTACAGACTATGTAATTTGTTTAAATCATCACATATGCTGTGAAGGTACAGTTAGTTCGCTTACTAATAATCCTGAGCTAGCTAAGATTTTCTCTAATGAAGCATTTGCAAATTTCTCATTTTATGAACATCATCATGACCATTCTCATTAAAATGAACAAAACTTAAAAAAAAGCTTGAAATTTATGCAATTTTCTTTAATTTAGAGATTACCAATTTTATGCGTCCTTAGCTCAGCTGGATAGAGCAACAGATTTCTAATCTGTGGGTCAGGAGTTCGAATCTCTTAGGACGCGCCAATAAACCTAATCCATCCTAAAAACATAGTTCTTATCTCGTAACCATTAAAATATTTTGTATATTATATTTTAGCTTAATGCAAACCCCCTAAATTATGATTTAGCTATGGTTAGTAATTTGAATTAAGCTAAGCAAAGTTCGCAAGAAATCCTTAACTGAAAAAAATTTTGTTAGCAATATCTAAAGAATTATTTCAAACAATAAGATCAACTTTGACATAACAACTTTGTTAAATTATTTTGATAAAAAAAATTTTTACAAAAATTACTTTTTTATGAATTATAATAAACAAGCCTTTTATCAAATATAGTTTCATATGTAATCTAAGGCTAAAAGATTAAAAATTGACTGTTTCACATAACAATATAAAACCATCATTTTATAATAGTTCAAATGAGTTTTTTATATGAGATTTATTAAACATTTAAACAAGCAGACTAAGCTTATTTTATTAACTTTAATGCTCATATTACCTGCCTATTATTTTTATAGTATATATAAGCTTTCGATAAAAAAAGATGAAATAAAAGATTGGTTTAATAATGAGGCTTTAGAATATAACAATGAGAAACTTTACCATGGCTCAGCATGGGACTATTTAACAGCCGAAGAATTTAAAGAAGTAATTTTAGATGGTATATCGAAGATGGAACCTAAAATTAGTAAACATGAAAAAATATTTGAACTAGGTGTAGAAGTTGGAGCAGCTCTAAAATTAATTGAAAATGATATCGGTACAGACCAATTGGAACTAGGAGGATTAGATGTTGCTGAAAATGCAATAAACCGAGTAAAAGCAATCTTCCCTAAACAATCTGATCATTTTTTTGTATCCGATATGATGCAAAGACATGATAATATCCCCGACAATTACTATGATCATGTAGTAAGCTTTGTTGCTTTAGCAATGTATTTAACTAAAAATGAAATGAAAACAGCAATAAAAGAAGCTGTAAGAATAACTAAACCAGGTGGATCTTTTTTATTTACTCATTTTATTGCACCAGAAGGTAAAAGAGTTGGTAGCATTATATCACGCATTGAACCATCTTTCTTTGAAGAAAATTCAAAAGAATGGGGTATTGAAAATATAAAAATTCATGGAATGAAACATCAGGGTGATAGATACCAAGTCACATTCAATAAAGCAAAGTAGTGTTAAATAGGAAAATTGCTAATTTTTGTGTTTCTTATTTAAAGTAAATTATATCTAAAAGAGATCAAGAAAAGTAAGATTTTTTAAAGAAAAGAAATTTATAAATTCAACTTGGTTTATTTTAAGTTATTACAAATGCATATTTCTCCACTTATAGTATTAAAATAGGATTTGATTAGTGTACCGTTAAATAAATGTAATTACTGGTCGGTCCCTAGAGACATCTTATCTTTCAGTAAATCTTATGCCATTTTAGCTTGATATAATAAACTAGTTATGCAGCAAATATTCTATCTTCTAATGTGCTCGTTAGCATATTTATTGCAGCATCCATAGCGATACCTTTAATTGCTGCATATTCGCCAGCAAGCCTGTTAAGAGCTGCTTCAAAAATAACTCTTTCACTGTATGAACGGTCTGGATCATCACAATTTTTGTATAAATCTCTCACTACTTCTGCTAAAGAAGCAATATTTCCTGAATTTATTTTTGTCTCATACTCCTGAGCTCTTTTACTCCACATCCCTTTTGATGTTCGTGCTTTTGCTTGGAAAATATCAAAAACTTCTCTAAAGGTATCTACTGAACTTAGTGGTCTTAAACCAACGGCTTTAGCTCTTCTAACAGGAACTCTTAAAATCATCTTTTCACGGATTAGAGAAATGATATATACTTTTATTTCCATTCCACCGATTAGCTGGTTTTCTTCACCAATAATTTCACCAACTCCATGGGCTGGATACACAACTAAATCACCTACATTAAATATCAATTCATTAGTCATTATTATACCTTTTGTTTGAGATTTATACACGAAAGACAGAATTATTTTGGACTACATACAAAATCTTTATTTAAACCAACAAATTTAGGATTAAAGCATACAAGTACCAATGCAGTTAGTATAATCTTTTTTATTATTTATGCAAGAGAAATTGTTAATAAATCCAATTATTAATATATATTAACACTTTTATCTACAAGCTTTTTAGGCATAAAAAAACCCGCCAAAAGACGGGTTTTAAAGAAGTTATTTGTAAGCAACTATTCCTTAGCTTGCTTCATATTTTCTTCAAACAACTTGCTTAAAGAAAATACCGCGGCAATCCAACAAACCATTATTATAAGGAATGTAGCTAATATCTCTTCTGTTAATGTAGTTAAAGTTGCACCTGGAATGAAGGTTAATAATAGGAATTGTATTATCGCACCTCCTGATTTGCCCAGCCTTGCACCAGTAACGTCAACAACAGCTTTACCTTTAACTTTAAGCTCTTCATCAAGTGGAATATAAGCCATTTCTTTGGTAGCATCAAAAAGCGAATATTTAGTTGCTTTACTTAAAATATTTTGAGTTGCTCCAATTATAACCGCCATCATT
The DNA here is from genome assembly GCA_964627795.1 of uncultured Rickettsiales bacterium. Taxonomy (GTDB): domain Bacteria; phylum Pseudomonadota; class Alphaproteobacteria; order Rickettsiales; family CANDYO01; genus CANDYO01. Next base: position 18,683 of record CAZVLF010000004.1, read on the forward strand.
AATGAAGTTGTTCCCATCATTGCCATAGTTGCTTCAAATCTATCGCCAGCAAGAATTAAAATAAAGAATAATACGCCTGTAATTAAGATCATTAAAGGTGTTAACACTGCTGCAAAACCCCATTTAAATGCTCTTAAAATATAAACACCAACTACCATGCCAATTGCTGATATGAAGCTTGTCCACATTTGGAAAGTCCCCATGAAAGCACTATAATCATTTTGAATTGGGAATTGGAGTCTTAATTGATTTTTCCATACACCTTCAACTAAGTTAATGCTTACACCATAAGATAATACAAGAACTGCTATTAAACCTATATACTTTGAAGTAAAAATATATTTAAAGCTTTCAATAAGAGACATTTTTACTTTAGCTTTTTTAGTTTTTACTGCACTTGCATCAAAAAACCTGGAATCCGTAATAACAAATCTGTTCATGTACCAGAAGATTAACATTAAAAGCAATCCAGCAGCTACAACTGCAATTATCATAAGCTGTAATGTATCTTGCCAAGCTGCAGCATGATCTGCACGTCCAGCATTAATTACAGAAAAATATTTTTGACAATATCCAGCTAAGAATAAACCTACCTGCCCTAATGCACCAAAAATGGTATAGGTTTTTTTTGCTTCACTAACAGTATAAATATGGTTAGCAAATTGCCAAAACATTAATGACAACATCACGCTTCCCCAAAGTTCTGCCATAATGAAAAATAATGTTGCTCCCCAATTTTCTAACATCAATAAAGGATATTTAAATTTAGGATGAGACTCTATTAAATCTTTAAAATTAAGATTTAAGTAATCGCTCATTGGATATATTAAAAATGCATAAATAGCAAAGAAAGTAATAAAAAATATAGTTATTGAATAGAATAATTTTTCCCTACTTAAAATATTTGCTAATTTTGAATATACAATAATAAATATAACAGAAGAAGGAAGTACTCCAAAAAGCTTTACTGTACTAATTACTTCAGCACCTAAAACAGGTATAAGTAAAGTGTCTTTTGCACCTCTTACAACGCTGTAGATAAAAATTGTAAGTAGCAACATAAGTGAAGTGGGCAATATTTTCTTCAAAATATATTCCTTATTTTCCTTAAAGCTGCTTGAAGCATCCTTTAAAAAGTTTGTTTTTATTTGCATTTGTACTCTCTCTTATGCTAATCTCTAACAACCATAATCAGCTGTAAGTTTTATGGCTTTTAAAAACTTATGTTTAATAGCTAATTAAGATGTTAGGAGTAAATTGTTTTTAATTAATATTAATATTTTTTGGCATTATAACAAAATTACCCCTATTTTGTCTAGCAAATAATTATATCGTAACTTAAAAAACGAAAAATGGTTAAAAAATTACTTCTTAATATAAAAACATTTTTTTGGGATATTATTCCCTGTATTATCGTTTTAGTTTCAATCTTTTTGACTAGTTTACCATATGAAATAAACTATCCTTCAAAATTTTTGATCAATTTACCATATTGTCTGTTATTTTATTTTTTTAAGAATGATACTCATAATTTCACATTTGTTTCCTTAATTATTCTTGGCTTAGTCCAAGATATTATAAGTAATATTCCATTAGGATTTACCCCAATATCATTTCTCTTTTTTTATTTGCTTTTCAACTCTACAAGAAAAATACTAGTGAGAAATAATAAATTTATTTATTCTGTGTTTACATATTCTATATGCTTAGGTATGGTCACTTTACTTCATTTATTAATCAAAAACTTGTTTGATTTCCATATTATTATAGACTTTCGCACATCTTTAATAAGATGGTTTTTAGGAGCATTTATATATATGACAATTCACTTATTATTTGACCTTGTTAGAATTAGCAAATGACAAATAAATATTTAAAGGATAAAAAAACATTTTCTCGTAGGTCTTTAATTTTAGGCTCATGCAAAGCTATACTTTTCTCTGGGCTCTTAGGGAGAATGTTTCACTTACAGATCCTAAATCATACTCAATTTTCTAAACTATCAGAAAAAAACCACTCTAAAATCAGTTTGATAGTCCCTTCAAGAGGTAGAATTTTAGCCCGTAATAATGAAGAATTAGCCGCAAATATTATGAGCTACCAGTTAAGTATAGAAAAACTCGGCATTGAGCAGGATTCAGACCAAATAATAAAGAAAATCTGTGATATTCTTGGCTATCCAGAAACTCAGGAATTAGAGCTTCGAGAAAGTTTCTATCCACTTAAAGTTGGTGAAGAATTACTAATTGAACAAAATCTCAAATGGAAGGAACTATTAGAATTAGAATTAAATATATTTGATTTATTAGGAAGTGAAATTTCCGTAAATTTCAATAGAACATATCCTTATGCAGAACTATTTGGACATACCACAGGATATCTTGGCTCACCCCAAAAATTAGTATCATCTCTTCCTTCTAAAATAAAGATAGGCAAGAATGGCATTGAAAAAACTATGGAAGAAGATTTGAAAGGGAAACTTGGAGAAAGAAAACTAGAAGTTAATGCTAAAGGACATATTATAAGAGAAATATCCTTAACACCAAGCGCACCAGGCAATGATATAAAGCTTACCTTAGATTTAGATTTGCAAAAAAAAGCCACTGAACTTTTACAAGGAAATACTGGGGTCGCTTTATTAGCTAAAATAGAAACAGGAGAAATACTAGCCTCTGTTTCTTTACCATCATATGATCCTAACTTGTTTAGCAAAAAAATTTCAGCTGAGACCTGGGATAAACTAATTAACAACCCTGAATTACCCCTTATTGATAGAACTGTTGCCTTAACTTACCCTCCTGGGTCTGCTTTTAAAATTAATGTTGCAATTGCAGCAGTTAAAAATAATTTCAGCCCAGAAACCAGATTTTTCTGTCCAGGTTACTATACTTTAGGTAACAGAAAGTTCCAATGTTGGCATAAAAATGGTCATGGCTCACTTAACCTTTATGAAGCTATTGCAGGATCATGTAATGTTTATTTTTGGAATGTAGCCAAAATTTTAGGAATACAACCATTTGCTGATATGGCAAGAATTATGGGATTTGATCAAAAAATCCTTCAAGACTCTTTGCCAAGGGAACAAAAAGGCTTAATTCCTGACCCTGAGTGGAAGAGAAAGAATAAAAATTCTTCATGGAATATGGCAGATACCCTTAACTCTGCAATTGGACAAGGTTATATAGAAGCAACTCCTATTCAAATGTTAACCATGATAATGAGAATAGCTAGTGGCAAGAATGTAACTCCCTTCTTAGTTAAAAATAATAATATTAATACATCTTCCTCATTAAATATTAGCAAGGAATTAGAGATAATCAAAAGAGGAATGGAAATGACTACTAGATGGGAAAGAGGTACAGCCTTCAATAGCCGCATTAATATTTCAGGGATGGAAATGGCAGGAAAAACAGGAACATGCCAGGTTATTTCAAAAAGACATGCTAATGATGACCTTAGTAAGGCAATAGTGCCTAAAAAAATTAGAAACCATGGTGTTTTTGTTGCATATGCACCATTAAATTCACCTAAATATGCATTTTGCGGTATAATAGAACATGGCGGAACTCCATTGCTTGCAGTTAAAACAGCGCGAGACTTACTTATTGAAGCACAAAAAAGAAATATTTGATGGTTGAAGAATTTAAATTTTAGCATTAAGATGCATAGGAAACTTTTCTAGGAAGCTAATGGTTGATATTATTAAAGAATTAGATGAAAAATCTATTCAGAAAATTATAAACCTCCTTGATAACGGTGGAGTTATTTCATTTCCAACTGAAACTGTATATGCTTTAGCTGCTGATGCTACAAACCGATTGGCAGTTGAAAAGATTTATGCAATTAAAGAAAGAAATAAAGATAAGTCTTTACCCATATTAGTAGGTGATATAAACCAGGCTAAACAAATAGCAGAGTTTAATGAGAAAGCACTTAAACTTGCTCTTCATTATTTTCCAGGGCCTTTAACTCTTGTTTTAAATATTGGAAAGGTTTTTAATTTAGCTGGAAATGTTAATGATGGAAAACAAAATATTGGAATTAGAATGCCTAATCATAAAGAAGCGTTAAAAATATTACAATCTTTTGGAAAGCCTTTGGTTGGAACAAGTGCAAATATCTCCTCTCAAGCAAGTTCTATTTCAGGGGAGGAAGTTATTGAATCTATCGGAGACAAGCTTGATTTAATTGTTGATCTTGGAAAGGTAAATATAGGTATACATTCTACTATTTTAGATTTAACTAAACCCACCCCTTACCTTTTAAGGAAAGGAGCAATAGAGGTTAAAGAGCTAGAAAAATTTTTAAATGAAAAAATAAGTAATCCTTAAAGAATTATTATAGATATGACTCAAAAAATTCCTAATATTCGAAATTTCTCTATTATTGCACATATTGATCACGGTAAATCTACTCTTGCTGATCGTTTAATAGAACATTGTGGAGGACTTCAACAAAGAGAAATGACAGCTCAAGTCCTTGATTCAATGGAAATTGAAAAAGAAAGAGGCATAACAATTAAAGCTCAAACAGTGAGATTACTTTATAAAGCTAAAGATAATAACACTTATCAATTAAATTTAATGGATACTCCAGGACACGTAGATTTTGCTTATGAAGTTAGCCGTTGTCTAGCTGCTTGTGAAGGATCTTTATTGGTGGTTGATGCAAGCCAAGGAGTAGAAGCCCAAACTTTAGCTAATGTTTACCAGGCAATTGATAATAATCATGAACTTGTTCCTGTCCTTAATAAAGTTGATCTTCCTGTTGCAGAACCCGATCGAGTTAAAGACCAAATTGAAGATGTAATTGGTATAGATGCAAGTGATGCTATACTTGCTTCAGCAAAAACAGGAAAAGGAATAGAAGATATCTTAGAAGCAATTGTAACTCGTCTTCCATCTCCTGTTGGAGAACCAGAAGCTCCTCTTAAAGCTCTTTTAGTAGATAGTTGGTATGATCCATATTTAGGGGTGGTTAATCTAATTAGAATTATCAATGGAAAAATTTATAAAGGGATGAAAATTAGGATGCTTGCTTCAGGAGCTACTCATGTCATTGATGAGGTGGGAGTTTTCACCCCTAAGCGAACTCCTGTGGCAAACCTAAGCGCTGGAGAAGTTGGTTATATTTCAGCTAGTATTAAACAAATTTCAGATTGTAAAGTAGGTGATACAATAACTGAAGAAAAATTTGCCTCCACAACGGAGCCTCTTTCTGGTTTTAAACCTACTCAATCAGTTGTATTTTGTGGGTTATACCCAGCCGATGCTTCTGATTTTGACTCCTTAAGGGAAGCTTTAGGTAAATTAAGTTTAAATGATTCAAGCTTTGAATATGAAATGGAAAGTTCAACTGCTTTAGGATTTGGTTATAGATGCGGATTTCTTGGACTTCTTCATCTTGAAATTGTTCAAGAAAGATTAGAAAGAGAATTTGATGTAGATTTAATAACTACCGCTCCAAGTGTTGTTTATAAAATATATCTTAAAGATGGAACTAACTTTGAGCTTCATAACCCAGCAGATATGCCTGATCCAACCCAAATTGAATATATGGAAGAACCCTGGATTGAAGCTACTATTCTTGTACCAGATGAATTTTTAGGATCAGTTCTTTCATTATGCACAGATAAAAGAGGTGTGCAAAAAAATCTTACTTATGTAGGAAATAGAGCAATGGTTGTTTACAGACTCCCACTAAACGAAATTGTTTTTGATTTTTATGATCGCTTAAAATCTTGTTCTAAAGGCTATGCAAGCTTTGATTGGAGAATGGATGGATATGAGGAAAGTGATCTGGTAAAATTAACCATTCTAGTAAATAAAGAACCTGTAGATGCTTTATCTGGAATAGTGCATAAAAGTAGGTCTGAAACTAGAGGTAGAGAATTATGTAAACGCCTTTCCGATCTTATTCCAAGGCAGCTATTTCAAATTGCAATTCAAGCTGCAATTGGAGGAAAAATAATAGCCAGAGAAACTGTAAAAGCTTTGCGTAAAGATGTTCTTGCAAAATGCTATGGCGGGGATATTACAAGAAAACGTAAACTTTTAGAGAAACAGAAGAAGGGTAAGAAACGTATGCGTAATATAGGTAATGTTGAAATTCCACAATCTGCCTTTATTGCTGCACTTAAGATAGGCGATGATTAAAAAATAACATTATATATTATATCTTGCTAAATTAAACCAAGCATAAAGATTATTATTATAAAAAACTAATGATAATCTTTATTATCTTTAAAGCTTGGTTAGTTATAGTGTTTTAATGCATACCACAATCTATTCCCATTATCTTTAGGATCTTGGTAAATTATATTAAATAAATTTGGATGCTTAATTACCATAGTTGACATAAAAGTTTGTTCATTACCAGACAAAATATTTTTTTGAATCAAATCTAATCTAGTGTAATCAAAAAGAATGTCGTATAGTTTCCTGCTCCTTTATCACCCACTATAATACCAGCTTGTACTCCATCGGTTAACGAATCAATAAAACCTCTTTTTATATCTGTTTTTTTAATTTAGTTGATCATTATTAACGAAATTTTATTATTTATCATATATCTATCAGACATAAAATTATTATTTATATAATTTTTATCTCTAAATACGCCGATATCACACCAAACAAAAAAATTAGAACCATAATAATCCATCTTAATAGCATCATTTACAAATTTCACCTTTTCAGCCCAAACCATGTATAATTCAGGAGTATGATATTTTTCAGGATCAATTGAAGCAAAATATTTATAATTAGTTTTCAATTTATATGATACAAATTCTTCTAGTTCTCTTTCAATGATCAAAATTAAGGGTTTTCTAATAATCTAGTGCTAATCTCATTGCCTGATTTGGATAATTTATTGAAAGCTTTGAAAAAACTACTATTACTTTCATTAGCATAAATAATATTATCTCGGTTTATTTCGAATCCAGTTATGGAAGACCTCTCTTCTTCATCTATATAAAGATAAAAGTTTCTTCCTATTTTTTAGCTAAAGAATATGTAGCAGCATATTGAAATAGTTTATCTCTAAATATTTCTTAAGTTCGAAAAATTATTGAGTCTCCAGCAATAAAAAATTCTTCCTCGAGAGGTTGCTGATAATCATTTAAGCAATATTTATTAGAAGATAAAATATCCAATTTATAATTATAGTTAGAAGGTAACGGCAAATATTTTGGCAAATTTCTAATATATGTAGCTGCCTCTTTCTGCTCTTTACCATATAGCTTTTCATCATTATTTTGGTGCCACCTATAAATATATAAAATATCTTTTATAAATTTAGTTCTTTCTTTTCCAGCCATTTCAAGCATAGGAAACATAAGAGCTAGGTCTCCTGAAGTATTAAAGAACTCTTCATTATATTTTAAATCTTTCTGGTCTATTTTCCTAAACAACCATGTATAAGAGGTTCTTAAATGAGAAGTACTCCATGGAATTAATCTTAAATTTTGCCAATCATGTAATAATATCTCTTTATTACAGTAATTTCCTATGTTTCCCTTATTATCAATAAATTGACCATATGTTATCCATATATTTTCTTGTTCATATATGTTATTTAACTTAGTCAGAACGTGTGAAGTTGCAAGCATGTCATCACCATCTAAATGAACCATAACATCATTAGCCTCACAAAAGCTGTTAGAAGCATGGACAAAAGCATATAAAGGTGATCTTTTTCTAGTTTCATGTCGATCAAGCTTGAATTTATTGTCATCTAAACCGCTTAAATACTTAATTGATTCTACCAATTCATATGTTCCATCATTTGAAGCATCATCTACATAAAGCATTTTCCAATTATGATATTCTTGCCTAAAAACTGAATTTAAAGCTTGAGTTATATATTTTATATTATTATATGAAGGTACAACTATGCAAAAAGAAGTGTTTTCATTCTCAGTACTAGCTTGTTGAGCATTTGAAAAATACTGCTGATTAATTAAACTTAAAAAATTATTATATTTAATAATATCATTAATTGTTGAAAATTGATTTATTTCCAATACTGCTTCACTATTATTTTCTTGCTCAATCATCATATATTTTTTCAATTAAATTTGAACGTGCGGCAATAATATAGATAGAGAATTAACAAAAAGTTAATTATAATAGATTTGTTTTTTAAAAAATTTATCTATTAATTAAGCTAGTTTTATCTTATAATTTTTAAATATAATGTTCTTAAAAGTGATTATGGAAGATAGCAAACTTGGTTCGCATTTTGACATTATTAATAATAGCAACCAAATAAAATTAAAAATTTCTGAATTACTTACTAAGTCAGATATTTTGGAAGAGCAAGATATTGATGACTTGCTTATTCCGTTAATGATAAATATGCTTAATTTTTTTTCCAATCAAATTGAGGAGATTATTTCATTTGATAATTTATCTGAATACCAGAAAAATAAAATTTTAAGGCACTTTAAAAAAGTTAGCACTAAGATTAAAAGTAAAAACTTAAAAAATGTAGAGGATGTTATCAATTCACTAGTTATTAAAGTACTAACTTCTTTTACTTTTTTAGAAGAAAAATCTCATTCTTATGATAAATTAGAATTAGCAAAGCTTAGCAAGTTAGAAAATTTTATAAATAACGAAATAAATAATCTCTCTCAACCAAAAGATGAATCTATAACTCAAGCTAACATTATTAATCCTATGATGAAAGGCGATATTAAAAAAGCTATCAAGAATATAAATTTAAAGGTTGAATTAAATCAAGAAAAAAGCTCTTTTATAAGTAAAATTGACTCTGCAGGAAAAATAATAATTGGTAAAGGAAAATGAGATTATTTCTTCTTATATCAATTTTATTTGCGCATAATTTTTCTTATTCTGAAGAAAGCTTGATGCATGCTTCTTTTGATATCACTCGCGAACTTTATCGAGATATTAATAATTCATTTTCTAAAAATATAAAAGTTCTTCAATCTCATGCTGGTTCTGGAAAACAAACTTTAGCTATAATTCATGGGTTAAGAGCTGATATCGTTAGTCTTGCTTTACCTCTTCATATGGATATTTTAGCGGAAAAAGAGAAAGTTGCTAAAAATTGGAGAAGCTTATATCCTAATTCTTCATCTCCTATGTCTACTCATATTGTGTTTGTTGTAAGAAAAGATAATCCTAAAAAAATACTTGATTGGTCTGATTTAATTCGTCCTGATATAAAAGTTATAATAGGTAATCCTAAAACTTCAGGTGGAGCTTTATGGAATTATGCAGCTGCTTGGATTTTTGCTCAAAAGAACTATACATCACTTGATAAAATTGAAGAATTTATGCACAAGCTTTATCATAATGCACCTGTTTTAGATAGTACAGCGAGAAATTCAGCAATTACTTTTATGAAAAGAAAGCTTGGAGACGTATTAGTAACATGGAATTGTGAAGCAAAATTTATTGTCGAAAAATTAAATAGTGATTATGAAATTATCACTCCTTCTGTCTCTTTAGATATAAAGATTCCAATTGCAATAACTAGTAGAACTAAAAAAAGAGAGCTTGCAGATAAGTATATAAAATTTTTATATTCCAAAGAAGGGCAGTCTATCATTTCTAAGCATTTTTATAATAATCTAGATAACTCTATTTACAGCCTTATTAATCCAGAAGAATATATAAATTGGAAGGAATTTAAAGCACAACATTTTAAGCCTGGTGGGCTTTTTGATAAAATTTATTCTTAAAAAAGATAATTTTTCAATCCTTCCATTAACATAATATTAACATTATCTTCTTTATAATAAATTAAGCCCTTAATTAAATTAATATTATGAATGATATAACTATTAGTAATAAAGAAATTATTGCCAAGCATTTTGAAGATAGATTAGCAACTCCTGTTAAAGACTATATTGGCAATCAATCAAAAACCCAAGGCGTCTCAGATGGATTTATAGGTCAAACTAGTGATAATTCACAATATATGCTTAAAAGAGCAAAGCTTGACTCCACCACCCACTCTAAAAAAGAATCAACTTACAAAAGAGATTTAATGCAGGAATTTATTACTGCGCCCCTTTATAAAAGAATTTTATTTGATAATTCTCCTGTTATTGGTTTAGCTACTACCAAAGAAGGAGATTTATACTTAAAATCAAAGTTTTTAGAAGGATTTCAAGATTTATCCTCTTATTTAATGCCTAAAGCAACCATAACTACTGATATTGATAATTCTAAAAATACTGATTCTATATTAATTTTAGAAGATACTAAGGCTAAAAAAATCTTCTTTAAGCTCCCTGGCAATAAAAAAACCAAAATTTTACCTATTTCAATAGATGAGTTTCAAAAAGTTAAAAATACTTGTAATAAGTTGATTGAAAATAATGGAGAAATTCCTGTCCAAAATAAGGAAGAAAAATTTGATAAGTTTTTATTTAAAGCCTTAAGACATACATCTCCTGAGTTTGATAGTTTCGGCCATGAAAAGGTTGCTAAAATTATTGGATTTCAAAAAACTATTTCTGCATGCTTGTTTTTAGGAGAAATTGATTATCATGCTCAAAATTTAGGGATTGTTAATGGTCAAATTGTGAAAATAGATCATGGAAGATCAGGCATGGATTTTTTTAAAGATGAATCTTATTTAAGAAAAACTATGGCTCAAAATTTTGAAGATTTTGGTTATCAAGATTTCCCGTTTAATGCTCAAGAATTCAGAAACTGTTTAGCAAGTATAATTTCAATATCTGATGAAGAAATAGAAAAATTAGTTAGAAAGCAGATAGACATATTAAAAAAACAAAATTTCAAATTGCCCGAAACAATTGAATATTATGATGGGCAAAAACTTATAAAAATAAAACTAAATAATTTCCAAGATTTAGAAAATTTTTATATTTCCGCTTATAAAGCTAATAAACAGATTTTCTCAAAGCTTCAAGATACACTAGAAACTATTAGCCAAATAGAATTTAGCGAAAATAAAGAAGTTCAACAAAAATGGCTTAATGGAAAATGGCTCTTTAATATTAAAGACGAGGATCCACTGATTTGGGCAGCAAAAAATGGCAAAAGAATCATTATTAAAGAAGGAGAAAATCTAGTAAAAAAAGATTCTCTTTTAATTTTGATTGAGCAAAAAAAATTAATGCCACCTTTAAACCAAGATCCTGTTGAGTGGGCTATTATCTCTTCCAGAAAGATTGACGGAATAAACCCTATTATGTGGGCTGATAAAAATGGATATAAAATAGATGGAAAAGAAGGTAAGCTTTCGGCCTTTGAAGAAGCTAGAGAATTAATAAAGAGTTATGGTAAAGGAAATAAAGTTCTTGAGAAAACTATAAAATTAGAAGCTCGCGAATATCAAAAAGAATTAGGAAAAGAAATTAGGAATTTAGGTTTAAAAAGATTCTATGATAAAAACACCTCAACCTTCAGACAAGAATTGATAAATAAACAAAATAAACTCCAAGAAATAATTAGTTTAGATCCATCTTCATTAAAAAAATCAACTAATAGAACAAGGAAGAGATAAACTATTAAATAACCTAATTTTCTAATCTCTTCCCTGTTTCAAGCATAAAATTTATTCTTTCTTGAGTTTCTTTATTTTTAAGAAGGGATAAAAAAACATTTCTTTCCATCTCTAATAATTCTTTTTCATTGAAATTTCCTTCAAAAAGCGAACTAAGTTCTTTAGCGATTACTTTTTGGTAGTTATTAAATGTGCTTATTATTTCTTTACAATCAAGAGCTAATGAATTAGCTAATTTTTGTTTCTTTTTGGTTACTAACTTTGTTGCTTCTATAGATTTTTGTAAAACTCTATTTGGATTGGGACATATTTCAAAATTATTTTCATAAATCATATGCTTAAGGTCATATGCAGAATTGGAAATTTTCCCAGATATGATATTTATAAAAGCTTGTTTGAGTTGCTCTTTAGAAGAAGAACGAAGTATTAACTCTTTACATCCTCCCCAGCCAGGGATTAGTCCTACTCCAGATTCTACCAAACCAGACATATTATCCATAGAAGAAATTATATAATCACAATGAAGAAGGAATTCACAGCCTCCACCTAAAGCTTTTCCTTTAAGTCCTGCAATAGCAGTAATAGGTGAATATTTTATAGCCAGCATAGCTTTTTGTCCCAATTGTAGATAGTCTTCTATAAGGTTAGGCTTATCCTTATTATCCCGCATAAATTTTAAATTTCCACCAACAGAAAAAAAAGATGCTTCATTAAATATTATGAGGTGGCTAAATTGTGCTTCATAATGTTGATAGAATTCTAAAATTATGTCAAACACCGCATGATCTGCCATATTTAACTTTCCTGTAAATTCAAGCAGAGCTATTTTATCTTTTAACTCAATAAACCTAGCTGATTCATTCTGGCAAATTACTTTATTTTTACTTAAATCACTGAGAAAAATAATTCCTTCAGGCTTCTTTATAGGCTCATAATTTTTTCCATTGAAGCATTTTCCTTCTTTATAAAAATTTTCTGTTTTAAGTTTATCAAGCAATTTAGGAATTTCTTTTTTGTCTTTTTTAAGCCTGGAACAAAAATACTCTATTCCTATTTTATCAAGCAGCTCAAAAGGTCCATATTTCCAATTATAACCTAACTTCATAGCCTGATCGATTGAATATATTTCATCGCTTGCCTCTCTTAAAAGCCTAACCGCATATAATAAAGTATTTGATACTATTTCCCATATGTATTTTTTATCATCCATTAGCGAAATTATGTTAGAGTAACTTTTTTTTAGTTTTTTCTCTGGTCTATAAGTTAGACTACTTAAGTCAAGACACTCAACTATTTTTTCTCCATCTATATTCTTGGCTATTTTATAAAAACCTTTGTTTGATTTTCTACCTATAAGTTTATTTTCTATCAGATTTAACAATAATTCTTGAGCTAAATATGTTGAATTAAATTCATCCTGTTTATCTAAAGACTTACTTAAAGAATTTGATATCAAACACATTACATCAATTCCTATCAAATCACATAATCCAAATGCTCCAGTCTTAGGAATTCCAAAATAGCTGAGTAAGCTATCTATTTCTTCAATAGGTAATTTATTTTGAATTGCTATATTAATTGAAGTAAGCAACCAATAACAACCAAGTCTATTAGCTATAAAACCAGGTGTATCTTTAGTTTTAATTACAGTTTTTCCTAAATTATAGTCCAAAAAATTAACTATTTTGGACTCTAATTTTTTGTTTGTAAATTCTGTTGTAACTAATTCAACCAACGGCATTATTTGAGGAGGATTAAAAAAATGAGTAATAAAAAATCTATTTTTAAAATTATTTGACCTACCTTCTATTAACTGAATATGCGGAATTGTTGAAGTGTTAGAAGAAATGATAGAATTTTCATTACAAATTTTTTCTAAGCTTGCATATAAATTTCTTTTTATTTCTATTTTCTCTATAATTACCTCAATAACCCAATCATAATCTACTAATTCATTTAAATTATCTTCTATATTTCCTATTTCTAAATTATCAGGAAAATATAAAGACATTTTAGCCTTCGCTTTTTGAGCAAGTATATTACGATTTTCTTCCTGTGGCACATCTAAAAGCTTAACTTTAAACCCATAATTTGCTATTAGCTCAGCAATGCCTGCTCCCATTACTCCTGAACCTATTACAGATACCTTCATTATTTTTCTCCTTTTAGTGGCTTAGTGGATGGTCTTTAGCTACTCTTTCCCTATTTATCTTATTAACAAAATTAGCATAAGTATGCTCTTTTGAACTATTAGTATGTTGATTCTTTCTTTGAGTTTTATTTTTATTTAATGCTTTATCTATTTCTTCCATCGTTATAAATGGTTGATTAGGTTTTTTATTCACTGCTTCTTTTATAGCAAGTGCTGTAGCTGTACCAACCGCACTACCAACTGCTAAGTAAGGATTTGAGGCAGCAACCATAGCTGGTACCATTGCAGAAATAGCGTAAAGCTGTTTATATTTTTGAGGGTCTTTAACTTGCATTGGTGGAGCAAATGGATTTATTGTTTCACCTAAAGCTTCTAAATACCTAGAAGCTCTTGATCTTGAAGTTGACAATTGTGAATTATCAAAATCAGCAACAAATTTCCTTAACTCATCTATATTCTTATAATTAGGAATAGATTCATTTTCTTTCACTTTACTAATTATATCGTATAATTCCAATTTTCTATCTTCATAGATTTTTCTTGATATAGAGCCTATTCCCATTGAAGCGCTGGATGCAGCTATAGCAGCTCCTATTTGTATTGTCGAAATTGCCCCACCAAAAGGAAACATTATTGAAGTTGCAAGCGGCACTGCTGTTTCTAAAATATAGGTTGATATATGAAGAAAAGTTGCTTTTACCCACTTCCAACTTTCCCCTATCTTTGTTTTTTCTAGAATTTTTTGCTTAGCTTTTTCAAATTTTTGCTCTTTGTTTAAATTGATACATTTTAATAATAAATCTGCTTCTTCCTCTAGCAAATTTAATTTCATCCTGCTGTTTGCTTGTTGAAGCATGGAAACACCTATTCCTAATGTATATAATCCTACCATAGCTATTGGAATTGTTCCTCCAGAAGCAATTGATAAAGATGCCATTGTTGCTATACTTGCTATTCTTAAACCTGTTTGGCTTGTTGCAAATGTGCAAAGATTATTAAATATATTTTTACCAAGCCTGTAGAATCTAACTATTCTAGGATGTTTATTAATAAAATTTTCTTCAAAGTCTCTATATTTTTTGAGTATTTTAAAGGTTAAGTAATGTCTATAGCCAAAATTATATTTTTCTTTTTTTTCTAAAAAGCTATAAAGATCTACTTTGGCATATGTTGTTAATGGTTTCTTAGCTTTTTCATCATCAAGAGTATTTATCAGTTCGTTGTAAGTTTTTTCACCCACCTCTTTTTTTTCAAGTTTTATTCCTAGACTATTATCTTTTATTTCTTGTTCAGAAAGCTTCTCTTTTTCATCAAATTGCCTTATATGATCTCTTGTTATATAATAAATTTCATTGTCAATTTTATAAAAATAGGTTTTGTTTGAACTTACATTATCAGAAATTGGTCTTCCACCATAGCTTAGTTCAAAATCATTATATCCTAAAGTTGAATCTAGTACACTTATGCCTGGGTCTATAGAATTCTTGATATAACCTAATATCTTAAATGGGTTTAATGCTTTAGCAACTAAAGCAAAAAGTGAATTTTCTAACATTTTTCCTCCTTTAACTTTATAAGTTTACCAGAGAAGATTTTTTTTTAAAATATTTTTTGTTACATGAATCTTTATCATAAAAAACTTCTATACTTAACAGCTGAAAATACTTATAATAATCCAAAATTTAATTTATAAGGTAATAATGGCTTTTTCTTTAGATTCTATCATAATTTCCAACAAAGAAGTTCTTCCTATAGTTGAAGGAGGCAAAGGTATATCCGTAAGTAGTGGAAAATCAAGTGGCTCTTTTGCAGCTGCTAACGCTGTAGGAACTTTTTCAGGTGTAAATCCAGATTTTTATGACAGCAATAATGATAGAATACCCTATATTTATAAAGGTAAGACTAGAAGAGAGCGCCACTTAGAACTTATTGAAATGGGAATTAGAGGTGGCACTACTCAAGCCAAAATTGCTTATGAAATGGCTAATGGAAAGGGTCCTATACACATAAATATTCTATGGGAAATGGGTGGAGCAGAAGCAATTTTAAGAGGTGTTCTTGAAAATTCAAGAGGCCTTATAAGTGGCGTAACATGTGGTGCAGGAATGCCTTATAAATTAGCTGAAATTGCTGCTGAATATAATATTTTTTATTATCCAATAGTTTCTTCTATGAGAGCTTTTCGTGCATTATGGAAAAGATCTTTTTATAAATACGCAGGTTTACTTGGTGGTGTTGTTTATGAAGACCCATGGCTTGCTGGTGGACATAATGGTTTATCAAATAGTGAAGATCCAAAGAACCCTGAAGATCCTTACCCAAGAGTTCTAGAAATACGTTCTTTTATGAATGAAATTGGATTAAAAGAAACTCCAATTATTATGGCTGGGGGTGTATGGCATTTAAAAGATTGGGAACATTGGTTAAATAATCCAGAGATTGGAAAAATAGGCTTTCAGTTTGGAACTAGGCCAATTTTAACACAAGAAAGCCCTGTCTCAATGGAATGGAAAAAAAAGCTTCTCACCTTGAAAAAAGGTGATGTTTATCTAAATAAATTTAGTCCTACTGGATTTTATTCATCTGCTGTAGAAAATCTTTTTATTAAAGATTTGCAAGCTAGAGAACAGCGACAAATTTTTTATTCTTCAGAACCTAGTGAAATATTAAATACTGCTCTTTCTGTAGGACCTAGAGGAAGACCTATCTATGTTACTAAAGCTGATTATGAAAAATCTCAGAACTGGATCAATATGGGCTTCAGTGAAATATTAAGAACTCCTGATTCTACTGTAGTTTTTGTTACTAAAGAGCAGTCTGAACAAATAATAGCTGATCAAATAGCTTGTATGGGATGTCTTAGCCATTGCAGGTTTAGTAATTGGAAAGATCATGACGACTTTACAACCGGCAAGAGAGCTGATCCAAGAAGCTTTTGTATTCAAAAAACTTTACAAAACATTGCGCATGGCAGCGATGTTGAAAACGAATTAATGTTTTCAGGCCATAATGCTTATAAGTTTGGCGAAGATGAGTTTTATAAAGATGGTTTCATTCCTACTGTAAAACAGCTTGTAGATAGGATAATGTCAGGATTATAAATAAGTAGAGTCTGCTAAGTGTTTAAAGGAGTAATTGGAGCAAAATACCTGAGCAGACTCTTTTATCAGAAAAATTAATTAAAGGAGTAAAAAATTAATATTTTCTGATAAGATATATTTACAACATTTTAGTTTTACTGTCAATATAATTATCAGTTAAGCCTTTTAAAATGAAAACTTCTAAACTAATAGTTATACATCACTTAAACATTAGAACTAATGACTATCCCACAGAAGAAGTCAATTTTTTTATTAGAATATCTAAATGCTCGATATCATGGCAAAAAATGGTTACTTTATTGCCGTCTCCGTGAAATTTATCTATTTTTGTCTTCATGCCTAATGATTCTGCTATATATTGTTCTAAAGCAACTAAATCTTCATTATTGTTTGTTTTTGAGGCGTTTTCTGAAGAGCCATTTCTTATTCTGACTTTAGAAACTTCATTATGTTTTATTAGCTCTTCAGTATCTCTAACGCTTAAATTTCTTCTTACAATTTCATCCGCTAGCTCATCAGCATTAGCTAAATTAACCAACAGCTTTGCATGCCCAAGAGAAATTGCTCCACTAGAAAGATATTCTTTTACCTTTTGAGGCAAGTTAATTAATCTTAAAAGATTAGCTATATGACTTCGGCTTTTACTTACTGCCTCAGCCACTTTTTCCTGAGTATAACTATGTAAGTCTATCAATTTACGATAGCTTTCAGCTTCTTCTAATGGAGAAAGATTTTCTCTTTGAAGATTTTCAATCAGAGCTATCTCAAGCACTTCTTTTTCTGTTACATCCTTTATTATCGCTGGAACATTTTGTAAGCCTACTAATTTTGCAGCTCTCCATCTTCTTTCTCCAGCTATAATTTTATATTTATTTGAATCAATTGGTTGTAAAACTAGAGGTTGTAATACTCCGTTTTTACTAATTGAATTTGCTAACTCATTTAGTTCTTCGTGTGAAAATAAATTTCTTGGTTGATCAGGATTAGGCTCTATCTCTTTTACTGATATGTAGCTTAAGCCTGAAGAGTTAGAAGATTCTACAAAAGTACTTTCTCCTATCAAAGCGGATAAACCTCTTCCTAAACCTTTAGACTTTATCATTTTCCCTCTCTAATATTTCTTTAGCTAAATCAATATATGCCAAAGACCCAATACATCTATGATCATAAATTATTGCTGGCCTTCCGTGTGAAGGAGCTTCTGATAACCTTACATTTCTTGGAATTATCGTTTTAAATGTTATATCTTTCATGTTAGTTCTAACATCTTCTTCCACTTGGCTAGTTAAGTTATATCTTCTGTCATACATAGTAAGAAGAATTCCTTCTATTTTTAATAATGGATTTAATTTTTTTTGAATTAAATGTATGGTATTTAATAACTGTGTAAGTCCTTCTAAAGCAAAAAACTCACACTGTAACGGTATTATTACTGAATCAACTGCAACTAATGCGTTTATTGTTAGTATACTTAAAGAAGGAGGACAATCTACAAAAATATACTCATAACTTGTTGTAATTTTTTCTAACTGCTCTTTAAAAGCATATTCTCTTTTATCTCTTGATAAAAGCTCTATTTCAGCACCTGATAAATCTATATTTGCAGGTATAATATCTAAATTAGGTATTATAGTTTGCTTAATTATTTTTTTAATGCAAGAACCATGTGTGAATAGGTCATATGAATTAAGCTCCCTACTTTCTTGAGAAATGTCTAACCCTGTGCTTGCATTTCCTTGTGGATCTAAATCTACAAGAAGAACTCTTCTTCCAATTGAAGCTAGAGCTGTTGCTAAATTTATGGCTGTGGTTGTTTTACCTACTCCACCTTTTTGATTTACTATTGCTATCCGTTTGCAATTCATTTTCTAATTAAGTTTTTAACAATTAAAATTTTTCCATCTTCTGATGTCTGGCTCTGTTCAATTATATACTCAAATTGCCAGTTTTCTAGTGCATTTTTTATTTCATCTTCAACTTTTTTTCCTTTAAGAAGCACGAAGCGCGATACTGGAGATATTAGATGATAGCTTATTTCAAATATTTTATTTAATTCTGCAAATCCTCTTGCTGTGATAACATTACATTTAGTGCTCTTAACGTCTTCTACAGCGCAGTTATGTATTATAATTTTGTTCGAGGATAAAGAGCTTGCAACTCTTAAAAAATTTGCCTTCTTTGTAATTTTCTCTATAAGGTTGACTTCTTTTATGCCTACATATGATAAGATTATTCCAGGGAAGCCTGCTCCACTGCCTAAATCATATATAATTTCGTCTTCTTTTATAAAGTTTGTTAACTGAAGAGAGTCTTTAATATGCCTGTCGTAAAGTTCATTTATACTTGAATTTGAAACTAAGTTTACTTTTTTATTCCACTGTGTAAGTAAATCTATAAAACGATCTATTGTTCCATGTGGAACATTATTTTTAACTACCATTAAATTTTCTCAAGAAAACAATTAAAGCCATAACTGCAGCTGGAGTAACACCAGGTATACGTGAAGCCGCACCGATATTAGAAGGGCGAAAGCTGCTTAATTTTTCTCTTACTTCTAAAGAAAGACTATCAACAATTTTAAAATCAAATGCTAGAGGAATTGGCAAGTCTTCATATTGTTTGAATAATTTTATATCTTCTTCTTGACGAGAAAGATAAAAAGAATATTTAGCTTCAGTAATAACAACATTTAAAATAGAAGTCGGAACATCTTTTAAAACTGGCCAAATAGCAAATAACTTATCAGTATCAAAATTTGGATAAGACAATAACTTAAAAGCAGACCTGGAAACACCATCTTGAGCAATATTAAAACCAAAAGCTGCTAATTTAACCGGAGTTATTGACAAACTATTCAATGTTTGACGAACCTGCTGGAGACATTCCATTTTATAAATAAAAAAATCTTCCTGCACGGAAGAAATGATTCCTAATTTAATAGCTAGAGGTGTTAAGCGCAAATCAGCATTATCTGCTCTTAATGAAAGTCTATATTCAGAACGAGATGTTAAAACTCTGTAAGGTTCAGTTACACCAAAAGTTATAAGATCATCTATCATAACTCCTATGTAGCTTTGAGATCGATCAAGGATAAAAGGTTGAAGTGACGCAGCGTTTATGCCAGCAATCAAGCCTTGGCCTGCAGCCTCTTCATAACCAGTTGTTCCATTTATTTGACCTGCAAAAAATAGATTTTTTATTTTTTTAGTTTCAAGTGTTGGTAGTAACTCTTGAGGTTGAATATAATCATATTCTATTGCATATCCATATTTTATAACTTCAACATTTTCAAGTCCCTTAATTGTTTTAAGGAATTGAAGCTGTACATCTTCGGGAAGAGAATTAGAAATGCCATTTGGATAAATAACATTTGTCTCTAAACCCTCTGGTTCTAAAAAAATTTGATGAGAATTTTTGTGAGAAAAACGAGTAATTTTATCTTCAATAGAGGGACAATATCTTGGCCCTCTTCCTTCAAAATGTCCCATGAACATAGGAGAAAGATGAGAGTTAGACCTAATAACCTTATGAGTTACTTCATTAGTTGATGTTAAATAACAATTAACTTGTGGAACCTTTATATCGGATGTCATAACTGAAAATGGTTTAGGCGGATTATCACCTGCTTGGACTTCAAGAATAGACCAATTGATAGATTCAGCAGCCAAACGCGGTGGCGTTCCTGTTTTTAACCTTCCAACACTAAATTGCAAACGTTTTAAAGTTTCGGCTAAAGCAATTGAAGGCTTTTCACCCATCCTACCAGCCGAAAATTTATTCAAACCAATATGAATTAAGCCATTTAAAAAAGTTCCTGTGGTTAAAATAACAGCAGCAGCAGAAATTTTCCTTCCGCCTCTAAGTACAACACCTTTGACAATGTTTTCTTCTACTATAAGATCTTCAACTGAATCATAAATTATAGATAAATTAGGAATTTCAGCTAAAATCTTTTGCACAGCTATTTTATAAAGCTTCCTATCAGCTTGAGCTCTTGGCCCATGAACAGCAGCCCCTTTACTTTCATTTAATATTTTCGAATGTATGCTTGACTGATCAATCGCTCGTGACATAACTCCGCCAAAAGCATCTATCTCTTTTACTATAATACCTTTTGCCACCCCCCCAATTGAAGGGTTACAAGACATTTCTCCTAAATTTTCCTTACTCATTGTAATAAGAAGAGTATTTGCACCCATTCTTGCAGCTGCAGCTGCCGCCTCAACGCCAGCATGGCCACCACCAATAACAATAACTTGATAAGAAGCAGACATAAAATTTTTATGATAATATTTTTAAGACAATTTAATATAACTAAAACTAGCCAAAAGTCAAGTTTTTAAACTTCTTCAACAATAGGAAAAAAAATGTTAAAATCCTCTAAAAGGAAAATAATCATGAATAAATTTGCAATAAATTCTCCCTTTCCTATTACTAAGGCTCAAAACGAAGCTGTAATAAATATTACTAATGCTTTGAATACCAATAAAGCAAAAAACCAAGTATTACTTGGCGTAACAGGATCGGGAAAAACTTTTACTATAGCAAATATTATAGAAAAAATGCAAAAGCCAGCTTTAATTATGGCTCATAATAAAACCTTAGCAGCTCAACTTTTTCAAGAAATGAAAGATTTTTTTCCTAACAATGCTGTGGAATATTTTGTTTCATATTATGATTATTATCAACCTGAAGCATATATTTCTAAAACAGATACTTATATTGAAAAGGATGCTTCTATAAACGAACAAATTGATCAATTCAGGCATTCGGCTACAAGATCTCTTTTTGAAAGACGCGACGTTATTATTGTATCGTCAGTATCGTGCATATATGGACTTGGATCTCCTGAAGTATATTCCTCGTCAAAACTTACTTTATCTTGCAATGAAAAAGTTTCTTTAACTATGGTTGCCAAACAATTAATAATATTGCTTTATGAAAGAAATGATTTTGAATTTAGCCGTGGTAAATTTAGAATTAAAGGTGATATATTAGATATATTTCCTTCTCACTTGTCAGAAAGATGCTGGAGATTATCTTTCTTTGGTAATGAAATAGAGAAAATTTATGAAATTGATTCTTTAACAGGAGAAAAAATTTCTAAAATGGATGAAATAACAATATATCCTAATAGCCATTTTATTTCATCACAAGAAACTATAGAATCTGCAATTAATCACATACTTAAAGATTTAGAATTAAGAACTTACGAGCTACAAGATAATAATCAGCACATTGAAGCTCACCGACTAAAGCAAAGAACTTTATATGATATTGAAATGCTTAAAACAACAGGTACTTGCAAAGGGGTTGAAAATTATTCTCGCTATATGACTGGAAGAAGCCCAGGATCTCCTCCTCCAACCTTATTTGAGTTTTTCCCAAAAGATTCCTTACTATTTATTGATGAGAGCCATGTGACAGTACCTCAAGTTGGTGGGATGTATAATGGTGATAAAGCAAGGAAATCATCGCTAATTGAACATGGATTTAGGTTGCCCTCAGCATTAGATAACAGACCTCTTAAATTTGAAGAGTGGGATCACATGAGGCCCAATACTGTTTTTGTCTCTGCAACCCCTGGCCCCTTTGAGCTACAAAGATCGAACGGTTTAATAACAGAACTTATTGTTAGACCTACAGGATTAATTGACCCAATATGCGAGATTAAAGAAACGGAAACTCAAGTAGAAAATTTGCTATTTGAGGTAAAAAAAGAGATATCCAGAGGTTTAAGAACCCTTGTAACAACTCTTACAAAAAAAATGGCCGAACATTTACAAAATTACTTAACGGAAAATGATATTAAATCTTCTTACCTTCATTCAGATATAAAAACACTAGAACGAATAGAGATAATTCAAAATTTAAGAAAGGGTGAAATTGATGTTTTAGTGGGTATTAATCTTTTAAGAGAAGGATTAGACATTCCTGAATGCGGTTTGGTTGCAATATTAGACGCTGATAAAGAGGGTTTTTTAAGGTCTGAAACTTCTCTTATTCAAACTATTGGTAGGGCTGCACGAAATGTAAATGGACGAGTAATTCTTTATGCAGATAAAATTACTAAATCAATCAAAAAAGCTTTAGATGAAAATGAAAGAAGAAGAAAAATACAAATAGAATATAATAACATAAATAACATCACGCCTAAATCTATTGTTAAAAATTTAAAAGATGATTTTTACAATATTGATAAAACTCATCTGGTTGAGCCAATAAGCCAGAAAGCATCCACAGAACAAATAACCAAAAAAATAGAAGAAATTAGTAAAAAAATGTTTAAAGCTGCCTCTGACTTAAATTTTGAGCAAGCAGCAAAATTCAGAGATGAAATAAAAGAACTTGAAAAGATATTGCAGCTTTGATAAAAGCTCATATACTTAATTTACTTTTAGATAAGGAAAAAATAAATGAAGTTTATTACTTTTGAGGGTGGAGAAGGTTCAGGCAAATCTACACAAGCTAAGTTATTACATGAGTCTTTCATAAAGTCCACTATTCCTTCAATCCTTACGAGAGAACCAGGTGGAAATGAAGCAGCTGAAGAAATAAGAAAACTAATACTTAATAGTACTACTGGATTTCTTCCAATGACCGAGCTTTTATTGCATAATGCAGCAAGATATGAACATGCAAAGAAAACTATATTTCCTGCTTTAAAAAGTGATAAATATGTTATTTGTGATCGTTTTGTTGATTCTACTATGGCATATCAAGGATTTGGCCACAAACTAGGGAAAAAGAACCCCGCTCTTCTTCATAATTTACTTATGGAAGGCTTAGCTCCTGATCTTACATTTATTTTAGACATATCACCGGAAGAAGGTCTTAAACGAACTTTAAAAAGAGAAGAAAATAATATTTATGAGCAACTAGGTATAGATTTCCATAAAAGAGTTAGAGAAGGCTTCTTAGAAATAGCAAATCTAGCTAAAAATAGATGTATAGTAATTGATGCAACTCAAAATGTAGATAAGATCCATAAGAATATTGTAGAAAACATTAATTCTATTTTTGGTTTAGAAATAAAATCATAAAATTTATTTTTTTTATAATTTTTCTATTGACGTTATTTTATAATGTTGTATAAGTTTAGATCTAACTTATAGTGGGGATGTAGCTCAGTTGGTAGAGCACTTGCCTTGCACGCAAGATGTCAGCGGTTCGACTCCGCTCATCTCCACCACTTCCTTTTAAAATCACAAAATTTTAGTATTCAAATTAAACTAGATAACCTATTGCTTTTTATATAATTAAGCCTTTTATATATTTAATTAACTTTAACACTAACCCAAGCTTAAAAAGCAAAAGATATGTATAGCTATCAATTTTTATTAATTAAGCTATATGCCTGCTTGTACCACTTGCCATTTGGATAATTATTACCAAGAACAATAGCATATCTTTTGGCTTCCTCTTTTATACCAAGAATATTATAAGATTCTACTAATCTATATAAAGATTCTTCTATTTGGCTAGTAGTTTGATATTTATCTACCACTTCTTTAAACCTATTTATAGCAGATATAATTTCTCCTTTTTTAAGATAAAATCTACCTACATCTAACTCTTTTCCTGCTAAATGATCTAATGCAAGATTAAGCTTTAAACTTGCGTCCCTTGCATAATCAGAATCGGGGAATCTATTTACTACTTCTATTAATGCATCCTTTGCTTTTTCAGTAATATTTTGATCTAAGCTAACTTCTTCTATTTGATTATAGTAACAAAGAGCCTTTAAATAAAAAGCATAAGCAACATTTTTTTCTCCTGGGTAAAGCATTATATAATCATCCAAAGCTGCTATAGCTTCTTCATATTTTCCTGTTGAATAATATGCGTAACTTTCTAAAATTTGAGCTTTTCCCGCTATGGTTGAATATGGATATTCTTGATTAATTCTATCAAAATATTCAACAGCTTCTTTGTATGATTCGGATTTCATCTTTTTCATACCTTCTTCATATAATTTTTCTGGAGTATAATTGGCAAATTTATCCTCTTCTTTCTTTGTAGAAGCACAAGATATTAAAATAAATGATAAAAAAAGTGTGTTTAGTAAGTTTTTGTTCATATATTACTCTTTAATTTTTCCATAACGGGTTTTTTACTTTATTTAAAAATTCTTCATGTGCGTTTAATTCTATAGTTTCAATTATAAAATCTCGTGGCTCAATATATTTTTTTTCTTTTTTAATTGCAGAAAGATTGTCTGAATTTATTATTTTGTTTTCTTCAGGTTTTATTAAAAATCTATCATCAACTAAAAACTTATATACTTCATAAAGCAACTCTACATCTATTAGTGCTCCATGCTTGTCTCTTTTTGCTAAGCTGATTTTAAATCTTTTACATAATGAATCAAGACTTGCAGGAGCGCCAGGAAATTTTTTTCTAGCAAGTGCAAGTGTATCTACCACATTAGCAAAATTGATCAATGGATGCGACAGTTTTTTTAATTCATGATTAAGGAATCCCACATCGAATTTCGCATTATGTATTACTAAAATTGAATCCTCTATGAATTCTAAAAAACTAACTGCAATATCAGAAAATATTTCTTTATCTTGTAGAAATTCTGTTGAAATTCCATGAATAGAAAAAGCTTCATACGGAACATCTCGCTGAGGATTGATATATTTATGGAAAACTCTACCTGTTTTTATACCATTAATAACTTCCATCCCACAAATTTCAATTACTCTATGACCTTGATCTGGCTTTAAACCTGTGGTTTCAGTATCAAGTATAATTTCCCTTTTTCTCACAATCCCTCCCTAGCTAAAATCTGCTTAATTTGTTTTTCAGTGTAATTATAAGATATATCAGTATAAACTAAAAAATTAGATAATTTAGATTTTTCAGTAATTGATCTTTGTCGCTTTAAAATGAATTCAAATTTGTCTTTATTCATGTTTGGCCTATTTATCACTCTATTTTCTTGAGTTTTATAAGAACAAAAAGTAGTTATTATTTTATCACAAATTTTTTCATAACCACATTCAAAAAGTAAGGGAATTTCAAGCAGAATCGCTTTTTCTTTATAATTTTTATTTACAAAATCCATCATTCCTTGATGAACTAAAGGAAGAATAATTTCTTCTAATTGATCTAAATATACTACATCTTTAAATACTATAGATGAAAGTTTATCTTTATCTACATGATTATTTTTAATAGATAGTGATAATATATCATTAGATTTTAGTTTTTCTATAACCATATCTTGGCTAAACAAAGAAGCAACATAATCATCACATAAAAATATATTTATATTATTTTTTTCAAAAAATTTTGCTACAAAGCTTTTTCCAGTAGCAATTGATCCTGTTAAACCAAGTAATTTAACCATTTATTGTTGCTCGTATAACTTAATAATATTTGCGGATATTTCTTCTACAGATCTTCTTGTCACATCAATAATTGGCCAGTTTTTATTAATATATAATTTTCTAGCTTCTTTTATTTCTAAAACTATATGATCATAATCAATATAATTTGAGTCATTTCTTTCATTTAAATTTAGCAATCTGTTTTTTCTTATATCAATAAGTCTTTCTGGATTAATGGTTAAACCTACAACAAGGGGCCCCTTTTCTATCTCAGGAAAATTTTGCCCTAAAACAAAAGGAATATTAGCTGCTTTATATCCACGATAAGCAAGATATATAGAAGTAGGAGACTTTGAAGTTCTGGAAGGACCAACCAAAATAATATCAGCATGTTTAACATCAAAATTTGCCTGTCCATCATCATGATTTAAAGCAAAATTAATTGCATTTATCCGAGAAAAATATTCCTCATTCATTAAATGCTGCTTACCGGTTTGGCCAGAAGGTTTTATAGATAAATAACTTGAAATTGTGGACACAACTTGTGATAAAACTGGAATAGCAAGTACCTGAAGTTTACTGCACATATCTCGCAAATAAATTTCTAATTCATTATTTGCCATAGTGAACATTATTATTCCTTTTTTATGAGCAATTTGTTTAGCAAGCTTATCTATTTGTCCTTTTGTTCTTACTAAAGCCCATAAATGCTCTTCCACTTTAATGCTTTCAAAATGGGCAAATACAGATCTTGCTACATTAGTTACTGTTTCTCCAGTGGAGTCGGATACTAGATATAATTGTATTGTTTCGGTCATTGTTGATAAATCTAAGAAAAAATACGGTATAACAATATGTATAATATTGTGGATATTTTACTAACAATTCAATCCAAATACTACTACAAAAAAAAATAACATGTAGAATTTATCATTTTTAAAAATTTTAATTTGTGGATTTTTTCGTAAAAGTAACATTTTTACTAGCAATTTTAAAAGAAAAAACTTATCAATTAATGTATAATTTTTTGTGGATATAATTTTATCCACATTATACATAATACATCAATTATCAAAAACCTAATAATATAATGACAAAAAAGATTATTGATATTTTTTCTAAAAAATTAAAAAAACAAAATCCTATTTGGTTAATGAGACAAGCAGGACGCTATTTACCCGAGTATAGAATCTTAAGAAATAAAGCGAAAAATTTTCTTGATTTTTGTTATAATTTTGAAATGGCAAGCGAAGCAACTTTACAACCACTAAAAAGATTTAATTTGGATGCTGCTATAATTTTTTCTGACATATTAGTAATTCCTAATTGCTTAGGTCTGAATGTAGATTTCTTAGAAAATCATGGACCATATATCTGTCCTGTACAAAATTCTAATCAGCTTAGATCCTCTCTTAAAGATCTGGACACTGAGAAATTAGAAAATATATACAAGGCGATAAGTATAGTTAAGAATGAACTTGATAAAAGTAAGGGATTGATAGGTTTTGCAGGTGGAGCATGGACTATAGCTTCATACATAGTGGAAGGAAAACTCTCTAAAGATCTTTCTACAATTAAAACAATTTTATATAAAGATAAAGATTTTATATTAGAGTTAATTGATATATTAGTTGAAAATATTTCATTACACTTAATTAAGCAAATAGAAGCTGGGGTTGATATTATTCAAATATTTGATAGTTGGGC
Source organism: uncultured Rickettsiales bacterium (assembly GCA_964627795.1). Taxonomy (GTDB): domain Bacteria; phylum Pseudomonadota; class Alphaproteobacteria; order Rickettsiales; family CANDYO01; genus CANDYO01. Next base: position 46,492 of record CAZVLF010000004.1, read on the forward strand.
AGGCGCACTTAAAGGAGATGATTATAAAAAACTAATAATAGAACCTAATCAGAAAATAGTAAAAAAAGTTAAAGAAATTTATCCTAACGTACCAATTATTTGTTTTCCAAGAGCTAGCGGAACTAATTACTTTAACTTTATTACAGAGGTTGATTGTGATTCTATAGGAGTGGATCAATTTACTTCAATGAATATTATAAAAAATAATAACAATGGAAAGATTCTTCAAGGAAATTTAGATCCTTTAATTTTACTTAGCGAAAATAAATCGCTTATAAAATATAAGGTTGATCAAATTTTTGAAGAAATGGAAGGAGAAAGTTTTATATTCAATTTAGGGCATGGTGTTGTGCCTAATATATCACCTGATATGGTAAATTTTCTTGTAGATTATGTAAAAAAGAAAGAAAGTGAAAAATAAAAATATTGCGGTTATTTTATTCAACTTATGTGATCCTGATAATATATCATCAGTAAAAAAATTTCTTTTTAACCTTTTTTATGATAGATCTATAATAAATCTTCCTAACCCTTATAGATGGACATTAGCTAAAATAATTTATTCAACAAGAGAAAAAACAGCAATTGAAATTTATGATAAAATAGGCGGAAAATCACCTATATTAACAACTACATTAAAACAAGCTGATAAATTAGAGCTAAAGCTAAATAAGGAGAATGATAATAATTATAAAGTTTTCGTTTCAATGCGTTATTGGCATCCATTTGCTTTAAATGTTATTAGGGAGTTAAAGGAATTTGAACCAGATGAAGTTGTACTTCTTCCACTTTATTCTCTACATTCAACCACTACAGGTGAGTCAACCTTAAAAGAATTTAAAAAATTATATAATGGTAGTACAAAAGAGGTTTGTTGTTACTTTTCTGATGAATATTTTATAAAAGCTCATGTAGAAGAAATCAATAAAGTTATAGTAAATCTATCTAATGATAATTTTAAAATTTTATTTTCCGCTCATGGTCTTCCAGAAAAAATAATCAAAAAAGGAGACCCTTATCAATGGCAAGTTGAGCAAACTGTAAAATTAGTAACAGATCAACTTGATAAAAACATAAATTACGTAATATGTTATGAAAGTAGAGTCGGTCCTCTTGTGTGGATTGGTCCTTCTACAGAAGAAGAATTAATTAATGCAGCTAAAGAAGAAAAGTCAGTTGTTATTGTACCAATAGCTTTTGTTTCAGACCATTCTGAAACTTTAGTAGAGTTGGATATAGAATATAAAGAACTTTTTAAAAGCTTGAGTAGCAAAGATTTCATCAGAGTACCAGCTCTTAATGAAAACAAAAATTTTACATCTTGCATTGAAAAAGAGGTGAAATCAGTATTAAATTCAAAGTATTTTAAAGCAAATAGTTCAAAAGAGTTTTGTAAATGTTATAGGAGGTAATATATGGCGGAATATTATGAATGGATTAAATCTTTTCATTTAATTTTTGTAATCTCATGGATGGTAGGATTATTATACTTACCAAGAATTTTTGTTTACCATAGTGAAGCTATTGCAGGAAGTGAACAAGATAAAATTTTTCAAACCATGGAGAAAAAATTATTAAGAATAATAATGACTCCAGCAATGGTTTTTAGCATAGTTTTAGGACTTATGCTAGCTCACATCTATGGTTATAAGAATTTAGGCATGTGGTTTCATTTAAAAATGTTTTTAGTTTTTATTTTATTGGTATTTCACCATTTCCTGGCCAGGATAAGAAAAAATTTTGAAAAAGGGATAAATAAATATTCTTCAAAATTTTTTAGGATGATTAATGAAATTCCAACTCTAGTAATGATATTTACCGTTATCTTAGTAATTGTTAAACCTTTTCAATAAACTAAAAAATAAACTTAGAAAAAAAATATGTTGAAATGAAAATAAAAAGCTGTTAGTTGTTCTAATATAAGATGCTGTGATCGCATCAATCTAAAATTTTTCCTTTAAAGCTTAATTTTACTTATACGTTATGAGTTTAGGCTTTATCTTATCAATTTTAATCTTAAAAAATTATGACAGAAAACAACGAAGAAATTAAAGAAGAATTAGTTGAAGAAAAAGTAGAGCAGAAGGTAGTTTACCTTGAGGATTTAAAGAAAAAAAATCCTGAAGAGCTAAGGATACTTGCAGAAGAATCAGGTATTGAAAATGCTGGTATGATGCTTAAGCAAGATATTATATTTCTTATCTTAAAAAAATTAGTGGAACAGAACATAGCTATCGTAGGAGAAGGTGTAATTGAAGTTCTCCAAGATGGTTTTGGGTTCTTAAGATCTTCAGATGCTAATTATGCTGCTGGTCCAGATGATATATATGTATCACCAAGCCAAATTAGAAGGTTTGGTCTTAATACCGGCGATACAGTTAAAGGGCAAATTAGAGCACCAAAGCCAGGCGAAAGATATTTTGCTTTATTAAAAGTAATAGAAATAAATTTTGATACACCTGAAAAAGCTTCTCATAGGGTGAAGTTTGATAACCTTACTCCTTTATATCCTAATACTAGGTTAAAATTGGAAGTTGAAAATCCAGAAAGTAAAGATTTAAGTACAAGAATAATTGATTTAGTTTGTCCGCTTGGAAAAGGCCAAAGAGCACTTATAGTTGCTCCACCAAGAACAGGTAAGACTGTTTTAATGCAAAATATTGCTCATGCAATTACAACTAACCATCCAGAAGTGACTTTAATAGTTCTTTTAATTGATGAAAGGCCAGAAGAAGTAACTGATATGGCTAGATCAGTTAAAGGAGAGGTTGTTAGTTCTACCTTTGATGAACCAGCTATTAGACACGTTCAATTAGCTGAAATGGTAATTGAAAAAGCAAAAAGATTGGTTGAGCATAAGCACGATGTCGTTATTTTATTAGATTCAATTACAAGACTTGCAAGGGCATATAATACTGTGGTACCATCTTCAGGTAAGGTTTTAACAGGAGGGGTTGATTCAAATGCTCTTCAGAGGCCAAAAAGATTTTTTGGTGCTGCAAGAAATATTGAAAATGGAGGCTCACTAACCATAATTGCAACTGCACTTGTTGATACTGGATCTAGAATGGATGAAGTTATATTTGAGGAATTTAAAGGAACTGGAAACTCAGAAATTATTCTTGACCGTAAAATTTCTGATAAAAGAACTTTCCCAGCGATTGATATTACTAAGTCTGGAACTAGAAAAGAAGAATTATTATTTGATAAAAATATTCTATCAAAAATGTGGGTATTGCGTCGTATACTTAACCCAATGGGTTCATTAGATGCTATAGAATTTTTGTTAGAAAAATTAAAGCAGACGAAAAACAACGGAGACTTTTTTGATTCTATGAATAATTAAAAATAAAATTAAGGAGCAAATATGAACAGAAAAAAAATAGCTTTAGTAGGCAGTGGTAATATTGGAGGAACTTTAGCTCATTTGATTGCGTCAAAGGAATTAGCAGATGTGGTTCTTTTTGATATTGCTGAAGGAGTTCCTCAAGGAAAGGCCTTAGACATTTATCAAGCAAACTCAGTAGATGGGTCATCTATCAAACTTAAAGGAGTTAATCAATATTCTGAAATAAAGGGCGCTGATGTTGTGATAGTAACAGCTGGCATACCAAGAAAACCAGGAATGAGTAGAGATGATCTTGTTGCTGTAAATGCTGAAGTTATTAAATCTGTTGCAAAAGGAATAAAAGAATTTGCTCCTAACGCTTTTGTTATTGTTGTTACCAATCCTCTTGATGCAATGGTTTGGGTAATGAGAGAAGTTACAGGGTTTGATCATCATATGGTAGTTGGAATGGCAGGAGTTCTTGATTCATCAAGATTTAGTTGCTTTTTAGCTGAAGAATTTAATGTTGCAGTTAAAGATGTTAACTCATTTGTACTAGGTGGTCATGGAGATACCATGGTTCCATTAGTACGTTATTCCACCGTAGCTGGAATTCCAGTCCCTGATTTAATTAAGATGGGGTGGTCAACACAAGAAAGAATAGACCAAATAGTTCAAAGAACAAGAGATGGTGGGGCAGAAATAGTTGGATTGCTTAAAACAGGATCTGCTTTTTATGCACCAGCAGCTTCAGCAATTGCTATGGCAGAAAGCTATTTAAAAGACCAAAAAAGAGTTTTACCATGTGCAGTTAACCTAAATGGTGAATATGGAGTTAACAATGTTTATGTTGGTGTACCTGTGGTGGTCGGATCAAAAGGGGTTGAAAAAATCATAGAAATTGATTTAAATGCTGAAGAAAAAATAGCATTTAACAAATCTGTTGATGCTGTAAAAAATTTAATCAATACAATTAAATTATAAACTGGAGAAAATATGAATATTCATGAATATCAAGCGAAAGCTATACTTTCATCTTATGTACCAGTTCCTAAAGGAAAAGTTGCATTAAATGAAAGTGAAATTAAAGCAGCTGTTGCAGAAATTTCAACGCCTATAATTGTTGTTAAATCCCAGATTCATGCTGGTGGTAGAGGAAAAGCAGGTGGAGTTAAATTAGCTAAATCTAAGGAAGAAGCAGAAACTTTAGGAAAAGCAATGTTTGGGATGACCTTGGTTACTCCACAAACAGGTCCTGAAGGGCAAAAGGTTAGAAGAGTATATTTCGAAGAAGGATCAAACATCGAAAAAGAATATTATCTTGGTGCGCTAATTGATAGAAGCACAAATAGTGTTTTATTTATGGCTTCATGTGAAGGAGGAATGGAAATAGAGGAAGTAGCTCACACCAATCCTGAGAAAATTTTTAAAGTTAGTATTGATGCAGCTACAGGAATGCAACCGTTCCATGCAAGAAAATTAGCTTTTTTACTTGGTCTTAGTGGTGATCATGTAGGTAAGTTTGCTAAAATGGCTTTGGGTTTATATAAAGCTTTCATGGATCATGATGCAAGCCAGCTAGAAATTAATCCTCTTGTTTTAACTAAAGAAGGAAACTTTATAGCTTTAGATGCAAAATTTAATTTTGATGATAATGCTCTTTATAGACAGAAGAAAGTATCGGAACTAAGAGATGAAGATGAAGAAAATGCTTTTGAATTAAGAGCAGCAAAATCAGAAATAAGTTACGTTAAAATGGACGGGCAAATTGGCTGTATGGTAAATGGTGCAGGGCTAGCAATGGCAACAATGGACATTATTAAACTTTATGGTGGTGAACCAGCAAACTTCCTTGATGTAGGTGGGGGAGCTAATAAAGAAAAAGTTACTGAAGCTTTTAGAATCATTTTTTCTGACCCTGAAGTTAAGGGTGTTTTAATTAATATTTTCGGTGGAATAACACGTTGTGATGTAATTGCAGAAGGGATTATAGCTGCAGCTAAAGAAGTTGATGTTAAGGTTCCTTTAGTTGTTAGACTTGCTGGAACAAATTTTGAATTAGGCAAAAAGCTTTTAGATAATTCAGGTTTAGCAATAACAGCAGCAAGTGATCTAGCAGATGCAGCAGAAAAAATAGTTAAAGCAGTAGAAGGAAAATAATATGTCAATTTTAATCGATAGAAATACAAAAGTTATTTGTCAAGGTTTTACAGGAGCACAAGGTACATTTCACTCTACCCAAGCAATTGAATATGGAACAAAAATGGTTGGAGGTGTTACACCAGGAAAGGGTGGAACAACACATCTTGAATTACCTGTTTTTAATACTGTTGAAGAAGCAATAGCCAAAACAGGAGCAAATGCTTCAGTTATATATGTTCCGCCAGCTTTTGCAGCTGACTCAATTTTAGAAAGTATTGATGCTAAAATTCCTTTAGTTGTTTGTATAACCGAAGGTATACCTGTTTTAGATATGATTAGAGTAAAAAGAGCACTCCAAGGTTCAAGTACTCGCTTAATTGGTGCAAATTGCCCAGGCGTTATTACTCCTGAAGAATGCAAAATTGGTATTATGCCTGGTCATATTCATAAAAAAGGAAGAATTGGTATTGTATCAAAATCAGGAACTCTTACTTATGAAGCAGTAGCTCAAGTTTCAGCAGAAGGTTATGGGCAAAGTACTTGTGTAGGTATTGGAGGGGATCCAATTAGTGGCACAAGCTTTATCGATGTTTTAGAATTATTCCTTAAGGATGATCAAACAGATGCTATTATTATGATTGGTGAAATTGGTGGGTCAGCAGAAGAAGAAGCAGCTGATTTTATTAAACATAGTAAAGTAAAAAAACCAATGGTTGGCTTCATTGCAGGAAGAACTGCTCCTGAAGGAAAAAGAATGGGTCACGCTGGAGCTGTAATTCTTGGAGGGATGGGAACAGCACAAGGTAAAATAGAAGCAATGAAAAGTGCTGGTTTTGCTGTGTCTGAATCTCCCGCTTTAATTGGTCGTACAATGGCTGAATTACTTAAAAAGTAATTATTTTAGAAGTGAGCTTTTATTAAGAGCTCACTTTTCATATCAAATTCTCTTTTCTAAATTATATAATAGTTTTTCTCGAAGCTAGTGATTCTTGATTTACTTATATTATCCTACAATCTTTATTGACAAAGTTCCTGATAAACTATATAGCTTGCTTAGTTAATGTTTTTTAACAAATAGAATTAATATATAAAGCAGGTTATAATTATGTCTAAAGTATCTTTTTCTAAAAATAAAATATGGGAAGTATTTATAAAGGCTTTTACAGGTGAGCCAGAACTAACTGTAGTAGGAATAGATAATCAATATATAACATTTAAAATATTGCCTGGCAAAATTAGCGACTTATTTAAAGACCATGAATCCATAAAAGGTAAAGTTATTCATGGCTACTCTAATGTTGCTGTAAAAAGCTCCTTTTTGACATTAAATGGAGGCCAAGTTATTGCTGAATTAATAGACCCAAAATTTCTTGAGACTTTAGATTTAAATATAGGTGGTGATATATGTACAGACGATATAACCCATCATATTATGACTTGCGAGATTAGTGCAAATACACCATTTCAATTAAAGAAAGAAGTAAGTAAGTTTTCAGATTTACAAATTTTATTTAGTGATGAAAAGCAAATCACCGAAGTGATGCTAGGTGATAGAAAAACATTAAAAGAAGAAGATTTTACAGGGATAGTATCTTCTTATGGAAAAGAAGTAATAAGAATTTCTTTAGACAATTTGAATAAAAAAGCCAAAATAATATTTAACTATGGAAAACTTACCTTAAGTGCAGAAGAAGAATTATCAAATAAAAAATTGGATGTCATTTGCGATAGTGAGAACGAATGTAAAGTAAATAAACATGATTTATTAGGATATGCACAAAGAATATTTCCTTCAGGTGTTATATTTACAAAAGCTGATAATGGAAAATTACAGCCAATTTTATTTCAGTCTTTGAAAGCAGATAAACCAAACCAATTCCAAAGTACTAATTTCAATTTTATAGTAGACGTAAGTGGTAGTATGAGTAAGGAAATGACCGATATGAAAAATAAATTAGTGGATTTAGTGGCAAAAGCCATAGAAGGCACTAACAATTGGACGGTTAGTATTACCCCTTTCGACACTATTTCCCGTGATACAGTAAGTTTTTCAAGTGCTAGATCTAACTTAGCTTCAATAACCTCTTATATTAAGAGCTTAAAAGTTGGTGATTATACAGCTTTATATAATACAATGCATAAAGTTTATAACCAAGAGATAGGAATGGCATCAGATAAAACAAATTCTGTAATTTTTACACTTAGCGACGGTGGTGATAATAGAAGCATTCAAAGCGAAGAGAGTGTAATTTCCAAAATGAAAGAATTAAGAAAAGTATCTCCACAATCTACAATGTATTTAGTGGGTTATGCCCATTATCCTACTGAATTTTTTGATTCTTTAAGCTCAAAAACAGCTGCTAAGACAATTCATTTAGATGTAATTAGTCATTTAGAAGAGCTAAAAACAGAAATAGAAACTATCAATAATTGTAAGGTTCTTTATAAATTTGGTAGTGACCAATTTGCGCAATGTGCCGCAGGAGATATTACTATTCCTTCATTCACAGTAGATGAAGATATTTCTATTAATGTAGCTGGTGAAAGCTATGCTATAGCTTTATAAGCTATATAATAAATTTGTGCTTGTTGAGCTAGAATGATTATATAGAATTATTCTCATATTAACACTTTTTTAAGATCTTAAAGTTACTATACAATTGAAGTGACTTTAAGAACAACATAAATGAACATACTAAAAATATTTCATCGTATATGGATGGTTTTTGATATTAATCAGCCATCAATTCCAGAAAAGTATAAAAAGCTAGATTTAAAATTAAAAGAACTACATTCTGACTGGAAATTCATAGAGTGGAATGACAAAACAGTTCTAGAATTTATAAAGCTAAATTATAATGATTTTCTTGAGACATTCTTATCCATATGATGTACCTGTGAAAAGAAGTGATTCAGCAAGATATTTGATTTTAAAGCATTACGGCGGGGTTTTTATTCAACATAGCTTTGTACTTCAAAAAAATATAGAAGCACTTCTTGAATATGGAAATATAATTTTCACAAAACAAATCAACTTAGAACTAGTGAAGGGAGCTGTCGCAAATGGTTTTTTAGCTAGCACAGCCCAACATGGGTTTTGGGATGTTTTAATTCCTCGCATGATTAAAAGTAAAAATATGTATGTACTTGAAGCAACAGGACCTGGTTTCTTAACGAATACTATAAGTTTATATAATAATAGATCTAGTGACGTAATAGTGCTTGAAAGAGACGCTTTACTTCCCTTCGATTGGATTGAAAAAAATAAACCTTTAATTAAGCAAAAATGTATAAATGGTTTGTGGGACTGCTTTGAATTATATCCTGATTCTTATGGTTTTTGTCTGTGGAATGCTTCGTGGCATAGCATGACTCAACTTGAGCAAGTTTTAGTGTTAGATTTATATAGAAAAGGAGGCTTAGAAGAGTTGGATATATAAAATGGAAGAAAACATATAAAACCACAACTATTTTATAATTTCATGCAATATATCGTTAAGATCTTGATTTGACTTTATTTCAATAAATCTACAATGCTGGTACCTTTCTTTTAAAATTGAGATTTGCTTGGAAACTCTTTTGTTAAAATTGCATAAGTATTTTAATAGTTTAAAGCTTATAGTTTCCTTGCACCTTAAGGCACGATCATCTATTTGCTTATCTTTGAATATTAGGCGTTTTAGAATTCTAAAAAAACAAATATATATTGGATAATTAAAGAATAAAACTAAGTCTGCTTTAGCAAAACGCATTTCCAATGAATTTATGCAATTTCCATCAATAACCCACTGATCTTGATCTATAAAAGATTTTTGGATAGAAATAAAGTCATAATAGTTTCGTTCTATCCAGTTTTCTGTGTAAAAAAATTTATCTAAATGATGAAGAGGGATCTCTGTAACTTGATGTAGCTTTAAAGCAAAAGTTGATTTACCACTGCCAGGGCGTCCAAAAATCATGATTTTAGAATATTCAAAATACATTAAATATAGTTATTCTTTTAATTTAATTATAGTAATTATAAGAGAATGATATAAAATTATCAATCAATCCATCTTTTTATGGGTTTTATAGACTACATTGTAAGCAATTAATATCGCAAAAGAAACCTTTGAGTTTTAAAGGTTTGATTTCATTTTACACAAGCATTGACAATTATTAATATATTGATACCATTAAATTTAAAGTCTTAACTTTTTGTGAAGCTTTTGCTAAGGAGGTGCATATGGCAAAGAATTTTTTAAAAGATAGCTTTAATGAAGCAACAGAAGCTATTCAAGATGGATTATTTAAAGTTGCAGATGAAATAGAAAACTTTATAGACTTCGTTGAAGATGCTAAAGAAGGCGATAAAGTAAAAAAAACATTAAAAAGTCTAGAAGAAACACTCTCAAAATATCAAAATCAAATACTTACGTTCTTTAAAGATTCTTCAAGTAAAGCAGAAAATGAAGAATTTTCAATAATTGATGATGAAAAAAAATTGTTTTTAGAGCAAGAGCTAGATTCATGTCAAAAAGATTTTAATATAGCCTTAAAAAGGTTATTTCAATGTGAAACTAAGCTTAGTTACTATGAAAGCTCTATAAATAGTGATACAACACTAGCTGGTGAAGAGAAGACAGAATTGTAAATATTACAGAAATTTATTGTATGAATTTATAGTTATCACTTAATTATATTTCTTTAGTATAACTATCTTAATATAGAGATTTATTAATAAAGTAAATATAATTTTGTTTTAAATTACACGCCAAAAGGAGGATAAAATGGGATTTAAGAAAGAGATTCAAAAAGCAGGAAAAAAAGTAGAAAAAGTAGTAAGAAAAGCGCGTGATGATGTGGTAAATGTTTTTAAGGATAAAGGAGAAAATCAAAGAGTTAATGAAAAGAATTCCAAGCTCCATGAAGAAGTAAATAACCTTAGCCAAGAGAAGGAGGCTTGTGAAAAAAAATATAAAGAAGCAGCGGAAAAATTAGAAAACCTTGAATCTTGCCTTCAACAAATAAATAATTATAAAGAGGAAAAGGTTATTGTTATAGGTGATGTGGATACTGGTAACTAAAGTATTGCTTACAAAAATGCTACTTACTTATAACTAATATTATTTTGATTTCTAGTATAATTATGTTTAGTGGTGCCGCCAGAAAGAATCGAACCTTCGACCTCATCATTACCAATGATGTGCTCTACCACTGAGCCATGGCGGCAATATTTCCTAGACAGGAGATGAATAAAATGACATATTATCTTTTAAACCGCAAGAAATAATTATCAATATGGAAACAAAAAATAGCCTTGAGCAAACAAAAGTAATAAAAAAAACAAATTTTACTAATAGAAATATTGATCGTTTAGCTGAAAAATTAAAGCAAAACTTAACTCGAAGAAAAGAAGCTCAAAATAATAATGAAAGCGAAAATAAATAAGAAGATTTGTTTTTATATTTTGAGTTATTCATCCTCCTCAAATATATTTACAAGCTTATTTTTTAAAGCATAATAATAGCGAATAAGAATATTATTAACTATATTTATTTTACGTCCTTCTTTATTTTCATTTTTTGCAAATTGAGAAGTTTGAGTGGATAAAGGTTGGCTTGAATATACATCAGAAAGCTGCTTACCAGAACTATTAGAAAATTTATTCACCGAGGAAGAGCCTTGAGTAGCTTGCTGAGTTTTTTCTAAAGGATTGGCAATAACTTGATCAGCCTTACTAGTAGTAGTAGGATCTTGAAAAACTACAGGCTGTGGGATTGGTGGCATTTCAGGTTTCTTATCTATTTCAGAATCAGACAAAAAGTCCTTAGAAAATTTAGGAGTAAAGTCAGAATTTAAAACTTTAGAAGGTTCATTTTTAATAGATGATTTACCAGATGAGTTTTTGTTTGATGCTTCATCTAAATTAGTTGTGGGTAATGAAACAGGAAGTAAAGCTGCGTGGTCATAAATTCTTCCGCCACTTGTAGTTTTTGGTAACGTACCGGAAGCAGTTTTAGCTCCATTGCCAGAACTTGATTTAGATGTTGGTAAAGAACTAGTTGTCTGTTTTGAACCTACAGATAGTTGATTATTGTTTATAGTTTGTCCATCACTAAGAATTGGCTCAGAACCTTCTGAGTTAAGTTTAACTACTGGCAATGATCCAGTAGATTTAAGGTTTTCAGCTTTGCTTAAAGGAGTGCTGCTTAGCTTTTCTTTAATATTTGAGCTGTTATTAGATGAACTCTTATTTCCACTAGTTGTTAACTTAGAGCCACTAGAATTTGTATTGCTAACGTTTAAGTTTGTTTTTTGATTAGTGTTTGAAGATTTAGAGTTTTGAGAATCCTTCTTATCATTTAGGTTGCTTGTGAGATTTACTTTGCCATTAGCTTTATTATTGCTTTCAATATTAGAGTTTGAAGGGGTTACATTTGTTTTAGCATCCTTCTTGTCGCTAGTTTTCTGTTTTTTGGCAATAGCTTTGTTATATTTGATAACTTTTTGTAAGTCACATGATTCATCACTGCAGGTAGGTTTTTCTGAAAGTGAATCATCCATTTCTTGAGTAGTTTTACTTGGACGAGATTTAAAATTTCTATCCATAAGGCTATTTAGTTCTCTAACATTTAGAACAGGTCTTCTGCGGTTTTGCTTTATTTCTTTTAAAGAAATAGGTGCATCAATAGATTGATAATTTTGATAAGTGTCAAAATTATTATCTTGTCTCTTTACTTTTTTTAATTGTTCTTGCTGAATTTTCTTAGCTAAATCATAGGATTGGGCATTGGGATTATCAGATGGATTTCTTCTTGGAGGAAGCTCTTTCTCTTTTGCACAAGCAAAAACTAGGATTAAAATCGAAATTTTTAAGATATTACTAGTTATAGTTTTACTACTAAAATTCATCTAATTATTAAGACCACATTTTTATTTGGATTATTTTAACTAAATATGATTAATAAAAGGTTAATATTATAAAATGAAGTATGAGAGTATAAAGCGATTCTTAGGAACAAAAAAACATAACTTTAATAGTAAATAAAGGAAAAAATTTTATACTTGGATTTTTTAAATTATCATTGCGATTAACAATTTATAGATATATACTGCGGTTGGATTTTAATGGGGCGGTTAGCTCAGTTGGTTAGAGCGCAGCGTTGACATCGCTGAGGTCGGAAGTTCGAGTCTTCTACCGCCCACCATAACTAATGGTAGCGATACATTCACACAACCCAGCTTATCCTACCAAATAACCATCTTAACATAACGTAGTTGCTAGCTTTCGTGTTTCTCTATGTTACTCTGAAATAGCGTTTATTTTATCAAATTCAGATAAATTTTGCTCAAGTTTTAGTACGATTTAAGTCTCCAAACTCTAATTAAGGTATTGATTATTAGCAAAGTAACAAACTATTAATTATTGCATAATAGTTAATTCATTAAAATTAGAGTCAATCTATTGCAGGAAGTATGTTAATTATGATTAATATTTATTTTATAATAACTTTAACGGTAGCAAGTAAAATTTATGAATATGCAAATTACATCAAACAACATATATAAATATTGTGAAAAAAGTTTATCATCTTCATATTATGAGGTTTTTAAAAATTTTTCAGTAGATCAAAAGAACACTTATTGCGCTATGTATGAACTGAAAAATGTTCAACAAAATAAATATGGCATTGGTCAAACATTTCGCTTACAAACCGCAGATACAGAATACAAAACTATTACCATCATTAAAACAATTGGAGAAGGTGGATTTAAAAAAGCAGCTCTTCTTGATGATAGCACCGTATTAATGTTTCCAAATATTGATACTAATTCACTAGAATCCAGAACTTATGCTTGGACCATTACGGTAGATAATGAAGCTAATACCGCTAAGTTTATAGAAGATATCAATGTGCCTGGGTTAAACAGAAAAAAAGCTTATCTTGAAGTTCAAAGTAATGATATTACCTACAAGCTTCCAGTGTTATTATCTGATTTATTTGCGCAATATGCAGAAAAAGGTTTGTTTATGAGGGATGTTAAAAATCCTCTATCGTCATTCATTTCAGCTAAAGAAAAAAGGTCATTGGGGGTATAATTATGAAGTTTGGGAAGAACCAATTAAACCTTTAGTTCGAGATGTTGCAACTATAGTATTAAATGGGTTTCAACAGATCACTGGAGATGCTGGAAACATTGTTCTTAAAGAAAATGATAATGGTAATTATGAATTCCATTACTTTGGCTATGATTTTAATGGTCCAAACGGAGATCGAAATTCTATACATTCTGAGGCAGAGTGCGCTAGATACCAAAAATATTCTCTTACCGAGGTATGTGGTATATAGCAGCAAAATCAAAATCACTTATTTCAGATATTGTTTATCACAGCTTATATAGTTTAAATTTAGGTAAAGAAGCACGACAAAATTCTGAAGCAACAGAAAAGTTTTCATATAGTGTTGGTGATCATTTTTTAACATGTGATTTTATCAAACAAGCGGTAAGAGAAAACATACATAGTAATCATTTTGAGGAGTTATAATTAATATGACGAAATGTGAAATTACAATTTTTTTAGAGCATCATGACGATAAGGGAGCCACTGAGACCATTAAGTCTCTTCTAGCTCCGTTAAAAGCTAGAGGTTATATTAATTATTTATTCGAAGAACCAAGTGACCAAAATTATGCTGCAACAACGAATGCGCTTAAAATCGCCAAAAATTATTACTTAAATGTGTTATTGGATGAGGACCTTAGGTCGAGCATAGAAAACACAGTTTATATAGGACTAAATAATAAAGAGTTAGCAGAAATACTAGCAAATTCAAGAAACATACCGGATCTAGAGGAAATTGGTCAGCAATTTAGAGAAATAAAAGAATCCTATGATGCTACTTTAAAATTATTATACCACACACAAAGATAAGGATTTAAAATTTATAATATTGATATGCCTATGGTTATGAGAAATGAGCATGAAGAGCTTTATGCTTCTGATGATCAAGTTCAGACTAAAGAAAATATAGAAAAAAGAAACGAATATATGGCAGATCAAGCTCAAACAATCTGTCAGGATGGTGGAAATAAGCAGGTGCTTTTGGTGGGATTATAGCATCATGGTATTGCAGAAGTTTTAGAAAATAGAGGATTTACAGTAAATAAAATAGCAGTTTTTGCCAATAAACCTATTTCAATAGAAAACTTACCTCAAGGACTATCTCAAGCTCAAATAGATGATGTATTGTATAGCTCTAGGGTGAGAAATATTTCCAGTCCTGAGCATCAAGCAATTAATAATTTCACTTTAATTGATTTATATCAAAATCCTGATTTAAATTATAATACTGTAATTCTTGGGGAATTAGATAAAACTATCCAGTCTAATATAGGCGTGGAGTTATAATTTGCAATTTGCACTATCCACCTACTCGGTTGTCAACACTAAAAAATTGTCTTGAGCTCTGGATGCAGTAGAAACCTTAGAATCATTGCGCAGAAAAAAGTCCGAAAAAGGTGTCATTCACTCCACCATTAATTTACAGCTTGACAAGATTAGTTTGATATACTAAATTTCAAGTTCCTCATAAAGAGGGGTCTGTAGCTCAGGTGGTTAGAGCGCACGCCTGATAAGCGTGAGGTCGATGGTTCAACTCCATCCAGGCCCACCATTTTTAAAAATCTTATAATTTTTATTTCAAAATTATATTAATCAAACATAATTATATATTCCTAATTTAATTGTTTTTTATATATAGATAAATAGAGATTATTTTTTCCAGAATAATTATCTAAAATAGCTTTATTAGCTCACTTAACTTTAATTTTAACGGAGATTTTTACTTAAAAAATATGTGGGGATACGTGTAAAAGAGGCAATTTAAGCCTCTTTTTTTAAATTAATCCTTTAAAACCGGAATTTTTTCAAAGCTATGAAATTCAGGTGGAGAAGGCAAGGTCCATTCTAAAGTTGTAGCTCCTTCGCCCCATGGGTTGTTTGGACATTTTTTCCCCCATTTTAAAGTGTAAAAAACGATGAAGACGAAGAAAAAACTACTAACTAAAGCAATTGTAGATCCTATTGTTGAAACAAAGTTCCATCCTTGGAAAACATCAGGATAATCAGGTATACGCCTTGGCATTCCAGCAAGTCCTAAGAAATGTTGAGGAAAGAAAGTTAAATTTACTCCAATAAAAGTTGTAACAAAATGCACTATCCCCATCCATTCTGGATATTGCCTTCCAGAGATTTTTCCAAACCAATAATAAAATCCCGCGAAAAGTGAAAATAATGCTCCTAATGACATCGTGTAGTGAAAGTGAGCAACAACATAATATGTATCTTGAAATACTCGATCAATAGAAGAATTTGAAAGAACCACTCCAGTTACACCACCAATTGTAAAAAGAAGAATAAATCCTACAGAAAATAACATAGGCGTTTTAAATTCAATTGAACCACCCCACATTGTGGCAATCCAGCTAAATATTTTAATTCCAGTTGGAACCGCAATAATCATTGTTGCAGCAGTAAAGTAAGCTAAAGCATCAACGCTTAAACCTACTGTATACATATGATGTGCCCATACCACAAAGCCAACAAAACCTATACCTACCATTGCATAAACCATTCCTAAATAACCAAAAATAGGTTTTTTAGAGAAGGTTGAAATTACTTGGCTAACAATTCCAAATCCTGGTAGAATTATGATGTAAACTTCTGGATGACCAAAGAACCAGAATAAGTGTTGAAATAAAACTGGATCTCCTCCGCCTGCAGGATCAAAAAAGTGAGTTCCAAAGTTACGATCTGTTAAAAGCATAGTGATTGCTCCACCAAGCACAGGTAAAGCTAGAACTAATAAAAATGCCGTAACTAAAATTGACCAAACAAAAAGAGGCATTTTATGTAAAGTCATACCTTGGGCTCGCATATTTAAAATGGTAACTATCATGTTAATAGAACCAAGAATAGAGGATATACCTGCAAGATGAAGTGAGAGAATAGCAAAATCAACAGCCATGCCTGGATGAAAGTTCATACTACTTAATGGAGGATAAATAGTCCATCCAGTTCCAGGACCTGCATCAACTAATGCTGACATTAGCATTAAAATAAAAGAAGGAATAAGAAGCCAGAAGCTGATATTATTCATTCTTGGGAATGCCATATCCGGAGCCCCAATCATCAATGGAACAAACCAATTACCAAATGCTCCAACAGTTGCAGGCATGATCATGAAAAATACCATTATTAAGGCATGTGCGGTTATAAAAACATTATAAAGTTGATGGTCCCCATTTAAAATTTGAGCCCCAGGTTGAGCTAGTTCAAGTCTTAATACTTCTGAAAATGCTCCCCCAATTAGACCAGCAATTATTGCAAATATTAAGTACATAGTACCTATATCTTTATGATTGGTAGAAAATAACCAGCGTTTTATGCCTGTTGGATGATTATCGCTCATAAACTAATTACCTTTTAGCTTGAAAATTGTTTTTTGGCTGAATCTAGCCATGTTTTATATTCTTCTTTTGTAACTGCTTTAAGAGAAATTGGCATAAATCCATGCCCAATTCCGCATAACTCAGAACATTGGCCATAATATTGGCCTGGTTTTGTGATTCTAACCCATGTTTCATTTATTCTTCCTGGAACAGCATCAATTTTAAGACCTAAAGCTGGCACTGCAAAACTATGAATAACATCTCCTGCGGTTACTAAAAT
Organism: uncultured Rickettsiales bacterium; assembly: GCA_964627795.1. Lineage (GTDB taxonomy): Bacteria > Pseudomonadota > Alphaproteobacteria > Rickettsiales > CANDYO01 > CANDYO01. Next base: position 63,677 of record CAZVLF010000004.1, read on the forward strand.
TCTAATGTCGGTGTCTACTGGCAATACTAAAGAATTATCAGTATCCAGTAAGCGGTGCTGATTTGGTTTTAATTGATTATCTGGTATCATATAGCTATCAAAAGCTATTTTATCATCTGGATATTCATATTGCCAGAACCATTGTCTGCCAACTACTTTAACCGTCATATCCATTTTACCTATGGTATCTACAAAATATAAAAGGCGAAATGAAGGTATAGCAATTATTATTAAAATTATGAAAGGAACCAAAGTCCATAAGATTTCAATTGCCACGTTATGAGTGAATTTTTTCGGTACAGGGTTATTTTTATGATGAAATCTAATGCAAGTATATGCTAGTAAGATAAAAACAAAAATAACTATGCCAAATATGATATATAGTAATAAATTATGGAAATGGACAAATTTTTCCATAGCAGTTGAGGCAGACTCTTGAAAGTAAGTTTGCCAATTTTGTGGCAAAGAAAAGACTGCGAATGGATATATTGAAAATAATATTCCTAAAATGTACCTATACATATAATTAATTTAACTAAAAATTACCCTATAAATTTATAGACTAACATTTTCAAAAGTTCAATCTCATTCTAATTTATTGAGTTTAAAATTAATAAAATAAAGCTTTTAGTGATAAAAAGAAGCCCAAAAATCGCCTATAATTTTTAATAAATTAAATTCATGCTGAGAGGTTTCATGAGAGCTAATATCTGTTATGTATGCAGGTTGGTTTTTTAAAGAAATATCTATCTCTTCTTGTTTTGCTGAAATAGCAGATTGAGATAAAATAAAATTTTTTAATTCTTTAATTATTGGTACTATTTTTTCTTTTAACGCTATTCCAATAGCATTGCCGTTATATATATTTATATGGCTTATATTAACACCATTTTGTAGTAAATATTTCACTATTTCTGCTTTTTCAGCAGATAAATTAGGTTGTTCATTGGCAGGTTCTGCTCTTGGTGGTTCGTCGTGAGAAGTTTTATTAGTGGTTGAATTAAAATTCTCTCCTGAGGTGAGCAAAAAAGTTATATTTGGCTTATTTTCTAATGTGGGTTTTTTGAGTTTTATGAAATATTGTTTAAGTTTGGAAATATTTTCCTCATTTTTATTTTCTTCAGTTACATTAAAAAAATGTTCTATTATGCTAGAAATATTGCTGTAATTTAAATCACTATAAAATTCTATAATAAATTGCAAAAAATTATCTAATATAGTTTTAGTGTTATTAAGATTCACTGAAGTTGAGTTTTTTTCAATTTCAATTTTCTCTTCCTCAGGAACTTCAAATGGGAAGTTTGGTTTTAAAATAGCATACATCAGCACGTTAACTTTTCTAATGTCATAAGAGTTAAGATTTGCACCATTTTTACAAAGAAATTTTACAATTTCAACCTCACCTCGGTTTGCAGCAAGCATTAAAATATTTTGCTGCTGTTTGTTAGTGAAGTTAATGTTTGCACCTGCTTTTATATATTCTTCTATTTCACTTATAGAAAGCTTTCTTTGAATGAAAGCTTTAAACAAGCTTAGGCTAGGATTTTGATAATTTTTATCATATTCAGCTCTTGTTTGCGGGTTTTTAAGAATTTTGTAGGCTTCAATGATTTCAAGAAACTTTTTCTCTAAAATTTCTTTGTCCTTAAAGTTTTTATCAGGATGATAAATTAATGCTAATTTATGATAAGCTGAGGATATTTCTTTTTTACTAGAAGTGCGATTAACTTCAAGAATTTTATAATAATCTTTGTAAATGGTCATCAAAATTAGCTGATAAATAGCTTTAAATTAAATATTATTTATAATTTGCCTTAAAAAGCAATATATTATATCTATAGTAATAAGCTTTTTAAAGAAATTGAAATGAAGCAAATTTTAAAGAAAAAATTTTGGATCCTTATATCGGTAATTATTTCATTATTTATATTATCGCTAAATAATTCTCGAAAAGATTTTTATGATCAAATTAAATCTGATGCTTTAGACATCCTAGCAATTCCGCTTGAATATATAAGTTCATCATGGAATTTTATTATCAATATAGAAGATAATATGAAAGACCTATTTGCGCTAAGAGCAAAAAATATTGAGTTAAAGGAGCGTAATAATTTTTTAGAATATTACTATTATCTTTATAAGCAAGTTGAATCAGAAAATGATATTTTAAGAGAGCAATTGAATTTATTAAAGAATAGCCCTTATCAATATTATACAGCAAAAATAATCGCTTCCTCAAATAATAATACAGGGCAGCAAATAATTATTAATCGAGGAAGCAAAAACGGAATAGAAAAGGGGCAACTAGTTGTTGCTCAAAATCAGCTAATTGGAAGGGTGATTAAAGCAGGAGAAAATGCTTCAAGGGTTTTAATGTTATCGGACCCTGCTTCTCGAATACCCGTTATTACAGTTGATACAAGAGAGAAATTTGTTATAGCAGGAGAAGAATTTAATTATTTCTCCTGTAAATATTTAAATGAAAAAGCCCTGCTTAAAGAGGGAGAGCTGGTGGTTACTGATGGTAAAGATGTAAATATTCCTTCAGGTATTATGGTTGGTCATATTGTTAAGCAAGAGAATAATTATTTTGTTAAACCAAATATTGACATAAATAAGCTTGAATTTGTACATATTATTAGGACTAAAGCAGATGAATCAAAATAAGATAATTGTTATTGGTGGGCCAACTGCAAGTGGCAAGACAGGCCTTGCAATTAAGCTTGCAAAAGAAATGGGGGCAGAGATAATAAACGCTGATTCACTGCAAGTATATCAAGAAAACCCAATAATTTCAGCGCAGCCCACTCTAGAAGAAAGGGAAGGAATAGAGCACCATCTTTTAGGCTATATTAATGGGAGTGAAGAATATAATATAGCAAGATGGTTAGATGATGTTGTTCATTTAATAAACTCAAGTGACAAAAAGTTCATAATTGTTGGGGGAACAGGTTTTTACCTTAAGCATTTAATTTTTGGCATAAGCAGCATACCAGTAATACCTGAGGAAATAAGAACTAAAGTTAGAACTCAACTTAATGAATTAGGCATAGAAGAATTCTATAAAATCCTTTTAAAGAAGGACCCTTTAATTGCAAATAATATCGATAAGTTTAATGGTCATAAACTTGCACGAGCTTATGAAGTTTTTTTAACTACCAACAAATCTATTTTAACTTGGCAACAAGAACAAAAGAAATATTTTCCTGTAGAAAAGTTTAAGCTGATTATTTTAACCCCCCCCCGAGAAATTCTTTATAATAATTGTAACCAAAGATTTTTACTTATGCTTGAAAATGGAGCGATAGAAGAAGTTAAAAATATAATCAAGCATAATCATAATCCATTCCAAGGAATAATGAAATCGCATGGCGTGCCAGAATTAAAGATGTATTTAGAAGAAAAAATGAGCTTAAATCAAGCTATAGAAAAAACCCAACAGGTGGTTAGAAATTATGCTAAAAGGCAAATTACTTGGTTTAAGCATCAGTTTAATGACCCTACTTTAAAGAAGATTATATTAGAAGAAGTTCATTCTATAGACAGAATTTTAGAGTTTATTAAAGATTAAAAGTTATTCTACTGAATTCTTCTTTATACTTAAGGATGGCTGCTTTGCTTAGAGTTTTAGTATTTAAGTCATCCAATAAAGGATCCAGAAAATATATTAGCAATTTAAATGTTTAAAGAGAAGACAATAAAAAAGCCGACTTGAAAGTCCAAGCCGGCTTAATATATTTTGGATAATTACAAATTAGAATTTGTAAGAAAATCCAGCCATAATTACATTAGCTGTTAAAGCTTTATCTGTTAAATTTTCATCAAATATCTTTCCTAAATTTGTATAAGAGTAATGTAAATTTACATCAAAATCTTCATTAACTGAATATTTAAATCCTGCACCTAATTTATATGCAAATTTATTTACAGTATCAGATGCTCCTGATTTAAGAGTTCCTGTCACATTAGTTGAAGTATTTGTAAAAGTGTAATTATAGCTATCTGCTTTTGCAAAAGACATACCAGCACCAATTAATAAATAAGGCTTAAATCCATTTAAATCTGCTGGAGTAATATAAAGATTTAACATTGGGTTTAATACTTTAATTTTTGGATTGCTGCCGCTTACTTTTAAATTTTCTGGTGCTGCTGCTTGGAAAGCATTAATAGCTTTAAATTCAAAACCAGTAAAGTAATCAAGTGATAAGCCAACAGTTACATATTCATGCACCATTGCACCACCTTCAATTCCAATAACAGGAGAATTACCTAAAGAAATTTTACTACCGCCATTAAACTTTACTTTTTGACCTATAGCATAACCAGCGTTAAGTCTTGCAAAGAAATCTTTTCCTTCTTCTGCAGAAGCTGAAAGCGCTGTAGAAGCAAGTAAAACTGCTAAAGCTAATTTTTTCATAATGTACCTTCTTAAATTTAATTGTTATAAAACCTTATGAAATACATAAAATTCTAGTAAAAATTAAATCCAAAATAAAATATTTTCAATAAAAAATTATTAATTTTCAAAAATTAACGTTATTTAATTATAAAATTGTTGTTTTTATATCTCAATTATTAAAATTTAAACGCAATTCCTAAGGATACTACATTTGCTTTAAGTTTCAAATCTTGGCTTGAGCTATAAGTATTTTTCTTATAGGCAAGTTTTCCTAGATTTGCGTAGGAATAATGAAAATCGACATCAAAATCATCATTAATAATATATTTTGTTCCAATACCAAACTTATAGGCTAGTGCAACATTGCTGTCTCCGCTTAAAAGAGTTTTGCTATTTCCTGCACTATCTGTTCCCATTATACTATCAGCACTATTATATGCTCCACCAACTGCTCCAAAAATATAAGGTTTCACACCATTAAACTCGCCACAAAATATACTTAAATTTAGCAACATATTTGTTGAAGATATTTTTGGTTTTTTACTAATTGTATAGCTAGTACCATTAATTTCAGGAGTAGTTTCATCTCTTATATCAAATGAAAATTTATTATAATAGTCAAAGGCTAAGCCTAATTTAATGTAATCATTAATTCTTCCTCCAGCCTCTACTCCTATATAACCAGTATATCCGGTTTTTACTTTTTGAGTTCCGCCTGAAAGTCCAGTAAATGAAACTTTTGATCCAGCTGCTCCACCCGCGTTAATTTGGGCATAATAAGTTTTATCATCAGCTATTGCACTAAGTGATATTGATGAAGCTAATAACATTGTTAAAAAAATTTTTGTTTTCATTTTCTTCCCTCTTAAATGAATTAAATTAAGTTTGCATAGTTAATAGTATTAAAAGGAAAGAAAAATTCAACTAAAGATTAGTAAACTATTCTTATTTTTAAGAATTAATCTTGGATGATTGTTTTTTTGATCCAATTAAAAATAGCATGATTATTAGCCGAAGAAATTTTTGGATTGGTAACCAAGCCAACATGACCGGTATTAAATGCTAAAATTTCATTACATAAAAATAGTTTTTCAATTAAAGAAATATCAGGTAAAGGAACTATAGGATCTTTACTGCCAAAAATGAGTAAAGTGGGAATTTCAGTTTGAATATTAAGTAGAATTTTATTTGAAGATACCAAGTTTAACATTTCGTAAGAAAATTTGTGGGTTAAAGAAATTCCATCATTAACCCAATTCTCAATTTCAATGTAGTTATCAAATTCTTCTAAAGTTAAGCTTGAATATTTTTGATACTTAGAAAATGTTTTATTTAAATCTAGCAAATTAAAAAATAGTTGTACTAATGAAGAAGATATTTTCTTTATACTTTTTTGCTCTTTCAAAAATGAATTAAAGTAATTAGAAGAATCAAAAATAAATGATTTTTGAAAAATAGAAAAATCAAGAGGCGTAGCTAGTAATACTTGTCCTATAAAATTTCTTTTTTTTCTGGCTACAATACTAGAAGCGATTAATCCACCTAAACAATATCCAATACAGATAATTGGCTCAACGGATGACAAGTTAACTATAGCTTTTTCAATTCTGTAAGAATAGTCTTGAAAGCCCATATTTGATTCTTCTTCTAAAGGCTCTTTAAAGTTTATTAAATATACTTTAAAACCTAAGGAAGCAAAATGCCTAACCATACTTACTTGCTCATTTAAATCTAATATATAGGATTTATTGATTAAAGAGGGTATGAAAAAGATGGTAGGCAGTGAAATATTATTATCAGAATAATTTATTACTTCAGTAGATCCTTCTTTCCATACAATGTTATTTGAAAAGCTGCGCTTCTTAAAATTTGCATAAGATTTATTAATTCCACCAAGAGTTTCATATACTTGGTTTAAGTATTCTTTATATCTCATTAAAATCTTCCCAGGATTTTGGCTGATAAAGCCGGGGATCAATATTTATCTCTTTTCCATGAAAATTTTGCAAAATAAAATTATAATAATTAATTGTTGAAGTTGGGCTGCCAACCAAGAGCGGAGCGTATTCTCTCATAAGCGTTAGTCCCTTTAAAATAAAAGCAAAACTTAGTTTCATTTAAAGATAAGAAGGAAAAAGGGTTATTGATAATATCATATTCAATATCAATAACTCAATCAACTAAAAGATGCACTCTCTTCAAGGTGAATAAGTTTTTGGTATAAGGTGCAAGATTTAATTAAGTAACTATGTTTGCCTTGATCAACCACTTTTCCATTATCAATAACTATAATATTGTCAGAATCCTTTATTGAAGATAATCGATGAGATATTATTATGGTGGTTCTATCTTTTTTAAGTCTTGCTAATGCTTGCTGAACTAACTTTTCATTTTCGTTATCAAGAGAATTAGTTGCTTCGTCTAAAAGAAGAATTTTCGGATCAGAGAGAATTGCTCTAGCAATAGCCACCCTTTGGCGTTGTCCTCCTGAAAGTTCTTTACCCTTTTCGCCTAAATTGGTATCAAGCCCATTTTCTAATGACATTAGAAATTCATATATTTCAGCTGCTTTTGCGGCTTTGATAATTTCTTCTTCAGTAGCGGAAGGATTTCCATAAGCAATATTATATCTTGCTGATGCAGAAAAAATAACAGGATCTTGAGATACATAAGCAAATAACTTTCTTAAATGTTGCAAATCAAAATTTTTAATATTTTGTTCACCAATGGTGATTTCTCCAGAATTAGGATCATAAAATCTTAACAACAAGTTTAGAATAGAAGTTTTACCTGAGCCAGAAGGTCCAACTATGGAAGTTACCTGCTTTTGAGGAATAAAAAAGCTTAAATCTTTTAAAATGCTTTTCTCAAGTCTGCTAGGATAACTAAAATTTACCGAAGAAAATCTTATATCAAATATATTAGGAATAGATGTAGGTTTAATCGGGGAAAAAATAAGAGGTTTGGCATTAATTATTTCAAAGATTCTATCTGATGCTCCAAGTGCTCTTTGCCAATCGCTATATATTTCACTTAAGCTTCCAATACTTGTAGCAACTAATATAGCATAAAAAATAAAGGAGGATAAATTTCCAGCAGTCATATTACCATTTACTATATCATATCCGCCTATAAGTAAAACAATAGCAATAGAGGATAATATTAAACCTATTACAAGCGCAAATAACAATGACCTTAACTTAATTCTTTTATTGGCTATAGATTGGGATTGCTGTTGAAGTTGGCTAAATCTTTTAAACTCTTCCTCTTCTTGGTTATAGCTTTGAATTGTTTTAAGAAAAAAGGAAGTTTCTTCAATATAAGAATTGACTTTAGCAATTTCTTGTTGGCTAAGCCTAGATAAATTTTTGGTTTTTTTCCCAATAATTACTATAGGTACAATACTAAAAGGTAGTATCAAAAAAACATATATAGTGAGCTTTATACTTGTAAATATAAGAAGAATTAAAGCCCCTATACCCATAAGAATATTCCTTAATGAATAAGAAGTTATAAGCATTAAACTATTGCTTAAGATTCCTAAATCAGTAGTTAAGCGAGATACAATATCATTAACTTTAAAAGAATCTATATTTTCAGGAGAAAATTTTAGAATTTTGGATAATGCATCTGACCTAATATTAGATTCTAGTTTATCACAAATAGTGTTAACTCTAACAGATCTATTATAGCTTGCGAAAGCAATTGCGATTATTGATAAAAGCAAAAGGATGAAAGATTGATTTAAATTCTCTAAATTTTTTTCAACAAATCCTTTATCTATCACATGCTTTAAAGCATAACCCAATCCTAAAATTGCTGAAGAAACAATAAAAATTGATATTAAAATGATGCATATTTCTTTTTTAAATGGAGCAAGGTACTTCCATAAAAAACCAAAGGAGTTATAATTTTTACTCGAAAGATTTTCTATCATCATAATTTTTATATAACTTAACGTTTCTGCGCAAAATAAATTTCAGGTAATAATATAGATTTTCCATCTAAATCTCTATATTTATAAATATTTTCCTTAAATAGTTTTTTAACTACATTGTCATTTATTTCTTTGCTTGTAGTTAAGGTTTCTTCAAGTAAAAGAATAAAATTCCTTATAATGCTATGCATGTTATGAATAGCTATAATATCATGATTTATTGAAATTTTATCAGAAAATTTAGTGACTTTATCAATTTTTCCAAAAAAACCGTATTTCTGAATATATTCACTTAAGTTAGTAGGTGTAAAGCTTGAATCAACAAATACTCCACCTTCTGTTTTTAATAGATAGAACTTTGCTATTATTGATTTTTCTTTTTCTGAAAGAAAATTAAACTGCTGTGGAATATAAGAATATATTTGTTCTTTGTCTAAAATCTTTATTTCACATAAGGGGTTAAGTTTTTGCCACTCATCACTTAATGTTTTAAAGTCACTTTTAGAAGATGTTTGAATGAATATTTTTTTAGGAATTAAAGAGAAAACATTATACTCAACTTTAGAAGGAGAATTAGTTTTAAATATATTTCTAAATGCTGTGTAATATTTATCGCGTAAATTTAATAGCATATAGAATATGCCTTTAATTTCGCTATTATTAAATAAAGAATTAGCAAAAAAATCATCAAATAATAATGAATTATGTCTATCTTGAAAATGAATACTTAGGGTTTCTGGTTGTTTGATTATTCTTGTAGATAATTTTGATTGATCTCTAAAAATGCGGCTTAGGAAATTAACAATAGGCACGTCATTAATAAAATAAAGCGGAAGATTATAACCAGAAGGAAATACAATAGATTTATTTTTTTCTGGATCAATAGTTGTAAGGTATTGAAATACTGAATCAGCAAAAGCATACATTGTGCGTTGAACCGCTAAATGATGATTAGATGATATAAAGCTGGTCCTTTGGGTTCCGTAGATATTTTCAAACATATTTTCTACTTTACTCCAATTTTTTCTAATCCTTTCCAGAGTAATATTTAAGATAGGATGATTGGGTGCGGCTCCAATTAAAGAGTTTAGAATATTAACTCTCTTTTTATTAGTAGAGGGAGGTTCAAAATTAGTATAAAAATCATATTTATGATGCAACTCATCAAAGTTGGCATAGCATTCAGTATCCGAATCAACATACAACCCACCATATTTTCTTAAGATTTCATACCTTATGATATCGGATCTCTCGTGATAGCTCCTTGCCAACCAATATAAATCAATATTAGGAAAATTTTCTTTTAAAATTTCTTCTTCAGTCCATAATTTAAATTGCCAACTAGGATTGAATAATTTCCAGGTTTGTTGATAATAACGGTAATTCTTAGGAATTTCTTCTGGGCCTAGCCAAATTTGGTGGATTATTTTAGGGATAAGAGGAGTTAAGCTATAAGGAACCTTACTTGGAATAAGGTTATTATAGTTTTGTTTAAGTATTTGGATTTTTTTTGAAGAGCCTGATTCAGCATATTTGGCTGAATATTTATTCATTAAATCAAGTCCGCTTGACTTATCAAAATCTACATCCAGTAGAGCTGCTTGAGAAGTTGCTCCAATTATCAATAGGCTTAAAATTAATAAAAACCTATAGAAACTCATACTTAGTCTTCTGAATCAATATCAGCGTCTTCAAATGACATATCTTCAAGTATTGCGCTTTCTTCAAGCTGGTATTCACCATCATCAAAGAAATTTTCTTCAAAAGAATCAGAAAATTTAGTTTCTTCATCCCCTTCTAATTCAAGATAATTTTCCTGCTTATTATCTTCCAAGCTATCATCATTGATTTTATTTTTACAAAAATCATGAATGAGATTATCTTTCATCTGTTCAATATTAAATTTATTTCCAGCTATTTCACGAAGTGCAATAACAGCATTTTTATCATTGTCTCTTTCAACTAAAATAGGAGATCCGGTAGAAATATCTCTTCCTCTGCGGCTTGCCAAGACTACTAATTCAAAATGGTTAGGAACTATTTTTTTGCAATCTTCTACTGTTACTCTTGCCATAATTATACCTCTAATTAAGCCTATTAATATAGCAGCTCAGTATACACTAAAATTATTTTTTGGCAATGGATAATAATGACTGAATTAAAGGTTAAGGATAAGGAATAGATGTATTATAAGATGCTACTTTTAAATTTAATTTAACTCAAAATGTAAATTTAAATATGGTTTAAAATAAAACACATAAAAATAACTTTAAAAATTAAGCTTAAAATAGCATATAAGCTATGATTTATTTAATCATTGACACAAAAATCAAATCAAATAGACTTAGCGAGATTAAGTAGAGAAATTATAACTTATGCTTTCTAGTAAAATTACAGAATTAGTTACTGCTGTTGTTATTACTCCATCTGGCGAAAATGCTTATTCTATTTCACCAATAAAAAATAATCTTGGTTATCATGTTAACGTTCATGGATCGAAAAAGACGGACATGATTTTATCTTTAAATTATCTAAAAGATAATTTTCCTAATCTTAAGTATGTTGCACTTGAAGTTAATTGGTTTTCAACTTCAACTAATATTGTACAGGCTAAAATAGTTCCTAAAATTGAATCAAAGCAAAACTCAGCTAAATGGAAAGTGTCAAGCTTTGATAAAGAAAATACACTTGAAGTTTCTAAGGATTTTCAAGGTAATCCTAATTATAGTGGGACCCCGTCGGATGAAAGCATGGTTGAGCTATGCAAATATTTAAAAGACCAAGGTTATAAAATATTACTTTCTCCAATATTATATGTTGATGATCCGAAAAAAAGTTGGAGAGGAATGATAAAATCTTTATCACACCCAAAGTTTATAGATAAAGAAATAAAATATTTTTTTGAGAATGATAATTTTGGATATAACAAGTTTATATTGCATTACTCAAGATTATTAAAAGATAGTGTGGATATAATTTCAATAGGCTATGAACTCAAGGGAATTACACAAAGATATAATGAGTATTCTCAATTTCCTGGTATCAAAGCGCTTGCTAATTTAAGCCAATTAGTTAAGGAGTTAGTTTCTTCTAAAGTAGCTGTTACTTATATTGCAAATTTCGGAGAATACCACCATTCCGATGAAGGAAAATTCCCAATGGATTTGTTATGGAAAAGTATAAATATTATAACTATAAAAGCTAATTTCCCGCTTGCAGATAAATCAAGCTCATGTAAAGCTATTAAAGAAAGCTGGTCAAGCGGAGAGGGATGGGATTACTTTATATCAGAAGAAAAAGAATCAAAATTTGATGACCCTATTTGGGCATGGAAAAATTTTAAATATTGGTATAATAACTATCATTACGAGGGAGAGGTGATTTCTCCTTGGATTCCCAATGAAAAACCTTTATTTATAATTTATGATTCAAGAGGAGATATAAACACAATTGTAGCAAGTGAAATTTATTTAAAAAACCAAGATATAGTTTCGCAAAGCTTTTTAAGCTACTTTGATTCCAGGCCTTATCCACTTTATCCAAGTAATTGCAATTTTTGGTCTGATTGTTTGGAGTGGTATTCAAGCTCTGCAGTAAATGGTAAAGTTGATAAAGATACTGTAATTCCTGATTGTATTTAATAATTCAGCTATTTACATCCCATATTAGTAGCTTCTTTTTGCATTAATTTTTGTATGTTAGCAGGAAGAGAAGCACTTTTAGCTTTTAGTACTTTCATTATTTCGCAAGCTTCCTTTTTCTTTTTCATTTGGTTTAGAGAAATAGAAGCCTTTAGCATACTTAAATCAGCTTTGCTATTTTTAGGAAATTTATTGAAAGAAAGAATATAGTTAATTGCTGCTTTATCATATTTTTTTCTTAAGTAAAAGCTTTCACCAAGCCAATAATATGCAGGTCCTGTATATTCACTATTAGTATAAGTGTTAATAAAGTTATTAAAAGAGGTTTCTGCCTGACTGTATTTTTGTTCTTTAATTAGAGAGTAAGCTTTGTCATATATCTCTTTAGCTTTTGCTGGATCAACTTTTTTAGTTTCTTGATTTGAAGTAGTTTTGTTGGCTTCGCCAAAAGTTTTATTTTTTTCAACCTCTTTAAACCTAAATTCTATGTCCTTAGACAAAGCATCTATTTTTTTTATCAAAAGATCATTCTTATGTTGGATTTTTTCTATCTGATCCGTAAGCTCATTTATTCTCTGTTCTAATTGTTGTATGGTTTCATCATTATCATTGGAAGCAGCATAAGCAAAATTAACAAGCAAAAATAAAATTACAAAGATTTTTTTTACCATTAAGTTACTCTCCTTTAAGCTTTAATCTAGCAGGTTTATCATAGAGTTTAAATATGTTATCATCATTTACTAAGTCTATAAACTCATTTCTTATGAGTGCTAGTCCCTTTTTATTGATGATTGAGCAAGTTATACCAACCTGAATGTCATTTAAAAATATAGGGGCTCCAAGAGGAGAAAAAATTTCCTCATCGCTTATAATTTTAACAATAGTTTTTCTTATTACTCCTTTATAATAAGTTCGAGCTATAACTTCTTGCCCGACATAACATCCTTTATTAAAATCAAAAGCATTAAAATTTTCTAGGCCAAACTCTAGAGGAAATGACTGTTGTTCAATTAAATCTTGATCTCCTTCAGGAATCAAAAGTTCTATTCTTTGTTCATTATAATAGTCTCTATCTGTGTGATAGTTATTTAAATTTTTAGAATAAATTCTCCAACCAAGATCAAAAGACCTTGGATCCCTAAAACAGAGGGACTCCTCTTCAATAGCTTCAGAGGAAAATATAACTGAGAGATCAGGATTTTCTGAGAATGAAATTATACTTCTTAATTTATATATATTGAGTTTTTTAAGAATTTCTTCAGATCTTGCTAAAGGTATATCAAATAGGATTACATCTTTATAATTAGTGATAAAAAAGTCACAAAAATATTTTCCTTGAGGAGTCAACATTAAAGCATATATCATCCTATTAGGCTCTTGAACCTTATTAATATCATTGGTAATAAGCCCTTGAAAAAACTTACATCTGTCTTTACCTTCTAAAGCAAAGATTTTTCTATTTTTGATTATGCTGTGCATTATTAAATGATTAAGCTAAATGTAGTGTTTATTTTAAACTCTAAAAATCTAAAAAGTCAATTTAATTATATAGTAATTTAAAAGCTTATAATATATAATATTCACAGTTTATAGGGATTTGATTTATGATAAAAAAAAACTCTCTAGCCAGAGATTTTAAAATATTTTCCTTTATAATTTTGCTTTCGGTTTTTATTACTTCGCTTTGTGTAGGGTTAATTGTTCATCGTTCATACCATAATAAGCAAGTTGCAGATATAATCGAGAAAGCCCATATTTTAGACCGCGACTTATCTGAAGCCTTTGGCGTTGCAACACATTACACCAAATTCCTTTCTAACAAAGCCATTCAAGAGGACAAAGTTGATCATGTTTTTTTAAGAGATATTTTATCCAATCAAAATTATTATGATTCTGAGAATGAAAATTTATGGACTAAATTTGGTTGGGTTAATAACGAGAAAAAATTATTAATTTATAAAGATGGAATAATAGAAGAAAAGGATTTTTCAATGAGACCTTTTATAGAAAGGGCGATGACTCATCCTGGTAAGATATTTTTTTCTCACCCAGCCATAGGAATACTAAGTAACCAATGGATTTTACCTGCTGGAATGGGGGTATCAAATATAAACAAAAAATTTTTAGGAATAATTAATACAGGTTTCAACCTAGAAAAATTGCGAAAAAAGTTGGAAAATACTTTTGATCGAAATAATTTAGTATTTATGATGCTTGATGAAAATATGAAATTTATTCTTGCATCAAGTAGTCTTGGTTTATCATATCATTCAGTTCTTCCACCAGAAAATTTGCTTCAACAAGTCGGCACAGAAATAAAAAGGGCTCACCTCGAAAATTCCTTTTTTAAGGATGATATAAAATTTCATCAGTTTAAATTTAGTTTTTTCAAACATTCAGAAAAATATCCTTTTTATTTCATTGTTGGTGAAAATCTCCGGGTAGTAAATGAAGAATATTGGCAAATAATTTTTCCTAGAATTGCGGAACTAACAATAATGGGAGTGCTTTTTATAGTTCTACTTCATTATTTTAGAAGGCATATAGTGAATCCAATTATGTTACTTGCTAATGCAGCTAGAAAAATTGAAAATGAAAAAGTAAATCCTAAAATTTATATTGCTCATTACCCTGAAGTAAAAATTTTGGCTGATCAACTTAAAGATATTCAAAATACTAGGCTTGAATTAATAGAAGCAAAAAAAAGAGCTGATCAAGCTAATAAAAACCTTGAACAAAAAGTTAAAGAAAGAACTATAGAGCTTGAAAAAGCATTAGCAGTTAAAACAGAATTTTTAAATAATATTAGTCATGAGGTTAGAACGCCTGTTCAAGGAATTACAACATTGTCTAAAGGGTTAGTTGAAAATTGGACCAAGCATAAAAATGAGAAAAAATTAGAACTTGCTTCAGCAGTAGCTCAAAACAGCCAGAGATTATTTTCTTTGGTAACTAACTTACTGGATTTTTCAATTTTTAATGACGATAGGGTATATTTTAATTTTCAAGAAAATGATCTTATTAGATTAATTCAAGATATAATAGATGAATGTAATAACCTATATTTAATAGATAAGGATATTAAGCTTATATTTAAACGTTACCCAAAAAATGTTGTAATTTTAATTGATTATGAACGTATAATTCAAGTTTTAAGAAATATCATTACTAATGCGATCAAATTTACTTCTTCGGGGACTATTGAAGTAGAGGTTAAATATGATAAAAATAGTAAAAGATATATAATTTCAGTGAAAGATCAAGGGATAGGAATTCCTGAAGACGAGCTTGAATTTATATTTTCTCCTTTTACTCAAAGCAGCTTTACAAAAGCAAAAATTAGTGGAGCAGGGTTAGGGCTAGCCATATCAAAAAAAATTATAGATGGGCATCGAGGAAAAATTTGGGCCGAAAATAATAAAGATAAAGGAGCAACAATTTTTGTTTCTCTTCCAGAAGAAAAACAAGATGAAATAAAAATTGAAGCAAAAAAAGTTAGAACTGGAAATATACTTATGATTGATGACGAAGATACTTGTCGTATGAGTATGGATATATTGCTAAGTAATACCGAATTTAATTTAATTTCTGCTAGTGGCGGTACTGAAGGGCTTGAATATGTAAAACAGCATTATAATGAAATAGACTTGGTTCTTCTTGATTTAATGATGCCAGATATGTATGGGTTAAATGTGTTAACTGAGATTATGGCTGACCCTCGCACTAGAGAGGTTCCTGTTGTTATTCAAAGTGGAACAAATGATTCTAAGGAAATTGAAAGAAGTTTTAAATTAGGTGCTAAGGCTTATATTAGAAAGCCATATCAAAGGCAACAAATTTTAGATATTATGCACCACTTATTAGCTGAATAGATTGAATAATATAAAAAATGTTTTTTACAATTCATTGACTCTAGTCTCGCAGCTAATTGCTGTTAAAATTTAGGATAGGTTATTAAAAAACTAAAAGTTTTAATTAGCTTTTTTTTCCCAGCTACCGTCTTCTTTTTGCTGCCAATAAATAATGTTTATTTGAAGGTTTTGATAATGTTTCCATCTTGCTCGAGCAAAATCAAGTTGCTTTTGATCATTGCCATCAAACATATGAATAACTTTAGGAAGGGCGAAATTGCCTAGATCAATAGCTCCAATTGTCATTAGTATGGATGAATTATTAGAGTTATTAAGCTTTGTAGTTAAAAGAACTGGTTGTTGGTCTATAAAATCATCATTTTCTGTGGCATGAGGGATAAAATGCTTGGTACTATATGACCATATACAGTCATCAACAGATTTCATCAAATCGTGATCAGAAAAAATAACAAGAATCCTTTGATTTGAGTAGTAAATTTTTTCAATAAGTTTTGGGGCTGCCTTTTGAATAGGCAGCCTAGTTAAATTATAAAAACTTACTTCAGTAATATTATTGCTCATAGTTTTTAGCAAATTCATTTAAAAGTCTAATGCCAAAGCCTGTAGCCCCAGTTGGGTGAATATCAGTATCTTTATCTGCCCATGCAACGCCAGCTATATCTAGATGGGCCCATGGTGTATTATTAACAAACCTTTGCAAGAATTGAGCTGCTGTTATGCTTCCTGCTCCTTTCCCAGTGCTTGTATTCCTAACATCAGCAATTAGTGAATCAATCATTTTATCATATTCACTGCCAAGTGGCATAGGCCATAATTTTTCTTCTGTAATTTTACAGGCTTGAATTAACTTATCAGATAATTCTTCATTATTAGAAAATAAACCGGCATGATGAGTGCCTAATGATATTACAATTGCTCCTGTAAGTGTGGCAAGGTTAACCATAAACTTAGGTTTGAAGCGATTCTGGCAATACCATAAACAATCTGCAAGAACCAGTCTTCCTTCAGCATCTGTATTGATAACTTCTATTGTTTGCCCTGACATGCTTTTTACAATGTCTGCTGGTCGTTGAGCATTGCCATCAGGCATATTTTCAACAAGTCCTGCTATAGCAATTACGTTCACTTTAGCTTTTCTTGCTGCTAAAGCCTTAATAAGGCCGGTTACTGTTGCAGCACCTGCCATATCATATTTCATGTCTTCCATATTATTAGATGGTTTAATAGAGATACCACCTGTATCAAAAGTTACACCTTTGCCAATGAAGGCTATAGGGGCATCATTTTGTTTGCCACCATTATATTGCATAACCAATAGTTTTGATTCTTTGCTGCTTCCTTGGCCTACACCTAAAAGTGCATTCATTCCCAATTCTTTCATTTCCTTTTCATTAAGAACTTCAACCTTAATATCAAGATTGGATAGTTCTTTAATTGTTTCTTTTACAAAAGTTTCTGGATAAATTACGTTCGGTGGCTCAGAAACTAAATTTCTACTAAAGTAGATTGCTTCTGCCACTGGATTTAACTCTTTTAAGAATAATTCTTCAGTACTATGTAAATTTTCACCAACTAATTCAATTTGTTCTATAATGATTTTATCTTTTAACTTTTCTGGTGATTTATATTTATCAAAATTATAGTTTTTAAGCTCTAAGCCATAAGCAATATATGCTAATATTTCTTCTGAGTAAGAGAATAATTTTTTGTCAATGCATACAGAAGCTTGGGTGATTTTTGCTTGCTTTAGTCCCGCAATAATTTTCCCTCCAAATTTTGTAGCATTTAATAAATTGAAGTCTTCTTTTTTACCTAAACCAATTACTTTTAAATATTTGATTTCTGCAAAGCTTGGAGTAGAAATACTAACTAACTGCCCTTCTTTTCCTTCAAATTTATGAAAATCTAATGCTTTTTTAATTTCCATAATAATTGATGAGTCAAGATTAAGATTATCTTTAAGATTAAACTCTTCAGCAAGTCCTATAACCAAGCAGTTTTTGCTTATTTTATTACTAAAAGAAATTTGCATATCTCTTTCTCCTATTTTATATCTCTAATTCCATTATTACAGGTGCATGATCAGATGGTAGTTCCACACCTCTTAATTCTTTTATAATATATCCTTTTTTTACATGATTTGCTAGAGCTGGCGTTACCCAAATATGATCAAGCCTTCTTCCACGGTCTGATTTAGCCCAATCAAAATTTCTATAACTCCACCAGCTATATAGTTTTTCTGTAGCAGGAGTAAATTTTCTAATTGCATCATGCCAGTTTAATGTGCTTGCCAATTTTTCCAATTTTTCTACTTCTATTGGTGTATGGCTAACCTCATTAATTAGTTGTTTGTGAGACCATACATCATTTTCAAGAGGAGCTATATTTAAATCGCCTAGAAGAATAATTTTATCCGAAGACTTTCTGGTATTTAAAAACCACTGAGTTGCTTCATCTAAATATTGAAGTTTATGCTTAAATTTTGGATTCATTAAAGGATCAGGAATATCTCCCCCAGCAGGAATATAAAAATTATGTACTTCAATTTCATTAAATAATTTTACTGCTACGTGTCTTTTGTCTTTATTACTAACAAAATTAAGAACAAAACTTTGCTCAAAAGGGATTTTTGATAATATTGCTACCCCGTTGTAAGATTTTTCTCCATGAATTTCAATATATTTATAGCCTAAGTCTTTAAACGCTCTGAATGGAAAGTCATTGTTAGTTACTTTTGTTTCTTGCAAACAAATTACATCAGGCTTACTTTCTAAAGCAAGTTTTTCTATGTGGTTTAATCTTATTCTTACAGAGTTTATATTCCAAGTTGCTATTTTCATTAATTATTCTTTTATATAGTGGTTAATTGAAGAATTTCTTCATAAGAGGGAAGGATATTTTTATTTCCGATTGCTGTAATAGTTATATGTTTATTTTGAGAAAAAACCTCTTTAGCAAAAAGTTGAATATCTTCAATGGTTAATTTTGCATATTGTTCCCAAATTTCTTCTTTAGGAATATATCTACCATAATATGAATAGTTTCCTGCTAAAATTCCAACCCAGTTATCTACAGTTTCACGACCCATTAAAAGTGCAGATTTAACTTGAGCTAAACATCTGTTTAACTCTTCTTGCTTCAAGTCAAAGGTGGTTTTTTTAACTTCATCACCTAATACTTGTATCAATTCATTTAATTTATCAATAGAGGTAGCAGCTGAAATACCAAATAAACCTGTATCACTATAATATTGGCAAAATGATCCAACAGAATAAACGAGTCCTCTTTTTTCTCTAATTTCTTGAAATAACCTTGAAGAGATACTACCACCAAGTATATTTGCTAACATCTCTTGTTTATAGTAATCTTGTGACTCCAAAGAAATTCCTTTAAATCCTATAAGAAGATGAAATTGAGATAAATCCTGGTCCAATTTGAATCTATATCCTCCAGTATAAAATGCTTTTACTGCAGGGATGGGAGTTGATTTTTCCTCGAAAGGAAAAAAATTATTTTTAATTAGTTTAACTAATTCTTCATGATCAACATTTCCTGCAGCTGAAATTATTATTCTAGGAGCAGTATAAAATTTTTGAACGAAGTTAACTACATCATTTTTTGTAAAAGAATTTATATTTTCTTCAGTGCCAAGAATGCTTTTTCCAATAGCTTGATCTTTAAAAGAATCAGCGTAAAATAGTTCGAAAGATAAATCTTCTGGATTATCAAAAGCTTGAGCAAGTTCTTGTAAAACTACATTTTTTTCTTTTTCAATATCTTCTTCATTATAGGTAGAATTAAACATTATGTCATTGAAGATATCAATCGTAAGAGGAAGAAATTCCTTTAATATTTTGGCTGAATATACCGTATGTTCCCTTGATGTATAAGCATTAAGATATCCTCCAATTGCATCAAATTCTTCTGCAATTTGCTTAGATGTTCTTTTTTTAGTTCCCTTAAAGTTAAGATGCTCAATAAAATGAGCTATGCCGTTTTCTTTTTCAGATTCATATCTACTTCCCACTTTCACCCACGCCTCAATTGCAATAGATGAGACATGTTCGTTTTTTTTACTAAGAATTAAGAGTCCGTTTGGTAAAAGAGTTTTTTGATGTTGTTGATCAAATATTTTTTTGTTATAAGTCAAATCTAAACCACCTATTATTTAATTAAAAAAAATGAATGAATTTATACAAGCTCCAGTTTCATATTGCTTACACACCCAAGTTAAATACAAAGACTTAGAAATTTATACAAGCTTTTTTGAGAATATTAGCCAGTCTATAGTTTTTTTTGAAGCAGAGGATACCAAATCTATTGATAGTAAGCCAGAAGATTTATGGCAAATTGATGTATATTTAGAAAATTTTCCTGAGCTTAGTGAGTTGCAGAACCAAGTAAATATGCTGTCTAACTCTAATAATTTAAAATCACCTATTTTAACTGTATCAAGAGTAGAAGAAGTTGATTGGGTCAGTGAGGTTCAAAAAAGTTTCAAACCAATTAGAGCTGGTAAATTTTTTATCCATTATACCGGTTATGGGAGCCCAATACCAGATGGTTTAATTCCAATTGAAATAAATGCTGGAAGAGCTTTTGGTACGGGTGAGCACGAAACTACCTCAAATTGTTTAAAAGCTATTTCTTCTTATGCGGAAAGTGGAGTAGCTCTTGATATGGGATGTGGTTCAGGGATATTGGCTTTAGCTTTAGCAAAAATTAATTTTATGAAAGTGGTGGCAGTTGATATAGACATTGAATCCATAAATGTGACTCAAGAAAATGCTCAAATAAATAAAGTTGAAGATCTTATTTTGCAATGTGGAGATGGATACAAGACTTCAGTTGTTAAAGAATATGGACCTTATGATTTAATTGTATCAAATATTCTTGCTAAGCCACTTATTAATATGGCAGAAGATGCATCAATTAACCTTAAAGAAGGCGCAATAATAATTTTAGCAGGGTTCCTTAAAGAGCAAAAACAAGAAGTATTAGAAAAATACGAGTCTTTAGGATTTAAGCTAGTAGAAGAAATTGTTGAATTAGAATGGCCTTCTTTAGTAATGAAAAAAAATAATTGTTAAGTTACTAAGTTTTTTATTCTATTATGCTGGTGTAGAAACTAAGTGCCCAACACAATATACAAAAGCTGTAGGTATATCATACAAATCACAATTATTAGCTATTCCCGTTGGGCTAAAGACTAATTGGTTGTTTTCATTTAAAGCTGCATGACTTAAATGATAAGCACATGTTGAAATAGCATCAAGATGACCTTTTATAGTGGTAAAGCTTGAAGCTAAATAAGAGCCTATAAAATATTCATTAAAAGACTCATGGGCAATAACATTACATATAGCAGGCATATAAGTTTGAGGTGTACTTGCTATTAAGTCAGAAGCTAAAGCATAGGTGCTTGCTGAGGTTTCTAATGTATTTACAGAATTTAGTAATGTATTTAAAGCAGTAGTTGTTGCATAAGTTGCTTTTGCTTCTACTTTTCCTAGGTAAGTTGCTGCTACATCTGAAGGTTTAAGGTAAGTAAGTGCTGCTTCATCTTTTCCAAGGTAAGCGCTTGCAGCATTTTCGTTTTTAAGGTATATATTTTCGGCCTCTTCTCGTTTAAGATAGGTTAGTTCCGCCTCTGTTTTTCCTAGGTAAATTGATTCTATGTCTGAAGGTTTAAGATAAGTTAGTTCTGCTTCGGTTTTTCCTAAGTAACTACTAAGCGAGTTTGGCAGGAGATAAGTATTTTATGCCTCAGTTTTACCAAGATAAGAGGTTTCTATGTCTATGATCTTTACATAATTATTTAAAGAATTTTCTAAATCCTGTACTTCTGCTGTTAGTATGTTAATTTCTAGCATCATTTAATTGATTTTATGCCAATTCTAATATTTGCAGAGCCGCTTTCTTCTGGACTGCTTTAAATAAAGAAAGACCATTAATATTTATGTTAAGCTCGCTAGTAAAGTTGGTTACACTATACTTATTTAATTTATCTTCATCTAACTTAAGGAAATTTTCAATTATTGCTTTAGTACTAAAATCAATATTAATCTTTTCTGAAGTGTATAAATATCTAATTTTAGTTTGTAGCTCTGAGTAATTATCTGTAGACATTTTTTATTCCTTTATAAAGATTGCTCTTAAAACCTTAAATTACTTCGTCTATCTATAATCAAATCAAAAAATGATTGAGCAAATGTAAATTTATAAAAAAATATCTAAAATAATTTCGGATATTTTTTAAATGCAAAAGGTAATAGAAAAACCATTGCTTAAAAGATAGCAATGGTTTTATTAACTTATTAAAGTTTCTCAGAAATTGCACCTAGACAATATACAAATGCATCAGCAAAAGTATATTCTGAACAATCATTGATATCACCTGTTGGGGTAATTGATATACCTCCCTCGTCATTAACATGAGATTTCATATGATTTGCGCATGCTTTAATAGCACTTAGATGCCCCTTTACATCAGTAAATGTTGAAGTTATTGCACTTACTGAAATATAATTCTCACCAGACTTATTACAATAATAAGCAATTCCTCCCTCATCACTAATAGCTGTTTCTAAAGCATCTAAAGATGATGCTTGAGCATAACTACCACTTACATCTGTTTTCGTTGCATAATTGCTAAGAGAGCTGATTGTACTTGTTAAATCTTCTTGCAATGCATAAGATCCCGCAGCTTGAAACAAGTTTGAGCTTAAAACTGGAATATAAGTGCTACTTAAATCTGGAAGATTAGATGTAGAAACTTTATTATTTGTTAACGGAGCGTAGTTAGATAATGAACTATGGATATCAAGCAATATAGTTGCAATATCATGACGAGAATTAGTAGGGTTAATGCTTGATAGGTCTTGATTACCAACATAAGAAGCCAGAGCATAAGTGTTTGCAGCTGATATTTTTGTAAGATAAGTAGAAAGACTTGTGTTTATTGTATCAACTTCGCTTTCTAAAAGGCTTAAGCTGTTTTTAGTTGCATAAGTATCTTCAACATCAGAAGTTGTAGCAAATACATCTAGCTCAGAAGCTTTAGCAAAGCCCATAGCTTCAATATCAGAAGAAACAGCATAGTCACCCATGGCTTGGTATTTACTATCAGCTTCAGTTTTAAATGCGTTTAAGTCAGTTGCTACAGCAGTAACGTCTGAAGAAACAGCATAGTCACCCATGGCTTGGTATTTACTATCAGCTTCAGTTTTAA
>CAZVLF010000004.1:86856-161757 GCA_964627795.1 uncultured Rickettsiales bacterium
CGTTTAAGTCAGTTGCTACAGCAGTAACGTCTGAAGAAACAGCATAGTCACCCATAGCTTGGTATTTACCATCAGCTTCAGTTTTAAATTGGGTCAATTCTGCGCTTAAAGAAGTCAATGAAGAAAGAGGTGCATAGTTTTCTAAAGTATTGGTAAGGTCTGAAGATAAGACATAATTATTTAGTGAAGCTTGTAAGTTTTCAACAATTACTTCCAATAAATCAGTTTCACCTTGGTTTTGAGCATCATCAATGTGGTTTTGTGCCATTTCCAGAATCTCAAGAGCAGGTTTTGCTTGGCCTGCTTTATTGCTTGGGAAGCTTTTAATATTAGCATTAAGATCATTAATAAAGCTCTTTAAACTATTGAGAGTAAGTTCATTTTCTGGAAGTTTAGTAAAAGCTTTGATTATATTTTTTGTGCTAGGGTCAAGGTTAATTTTTTTATCATTATAGAGAATTTTAATTTCATTTTGTAATTCTAAGTATGTTGCCATTTTTTGCTCCTTTTAAAAATTTGCGTAAATAAGTATTTAAATTTATGCTGATAACCCTTAATGGTTAGGTTTATTTACAATTAAACCAATAGTTGATTAATAAAGTGTTAATAATGGGAAAAAAATAAAGAAAAATTAAAAGGGAGTATTACCTCCCTTTTTTTAACGACCAGAAAAAGAAAATGCTAAAGAAGATAAGCAATAAGTAAAAGCTTGGCCCACATCCATTAAATCTGAGCAAACATCTGAAGAAGTAGTAAACTTTCCTGATTGTCCTAGCGGAAGCATATTTGCACATGAAGAAACAGCAGTAATAAAGTCAGCATAAGTGCTACCACCAGTTGCAACGACTTCACCTAAAACTACATTTTCATCATTTTGATCTGTTGTACAACTCCAAACTTTTTTCGTTGCGTTCTCATCTATAGTTGCTGGCGCAAGATTTAATTCTCTTAAGCATAAAGCGAAAGCTTGTCCCGTGTCAAGTGCAGGGGTACATTCTGACTTTGAGCTATCATAACCATATAAAGTATTTGTTGGTTGGAATGCCCATGCAGCACAACCCTGAATTGCCATAAATTTGCCTGCATAGTCGTTCGATCCGATAACAACAGGTGTAGAAATTTTTTCTCCTCCTTCTTCATGATCATTATTACAAGAATAAAAAGATGAAACAGTTCCTGGAGCAATTATACCAAGAATAGCATTAACATCTGAGGCTGTAGCATAATTAGCTAAGTCAGCTACAACTGCAGTAACGTCTGAAGAAGTAGCGTAATCACCCTTAGGTTGGTAATTTGCTTCAATATCAGAAGTTTTAGCATAATTTTCACTTAAAAGATCTTTTAATTTATTTAAGTCCTCTGAGCTAGCATAAGAGCTTAAAGAATTTTGAATTTCTTCAATTGCGTTTTTATTTGAAATTACTTGAGAAGAAA
The DNA here is from genome assembly GCA_964627795.1 of uncultured Rickettsiales bacterium. Lineage (GTDB taxonomy): Bacteria > Pseudomonadota > Alphaproteobacteria > Rickettsiales > CANDYO01 > CANDYO01. The sequence continues at coordinate 88,291 of CAZVLF010000004.1, forward strand.
ATGAAACATCAACATTATTTAGAATATTTATTTTTTCTTGTAATTCCTCAATTTGTGAAGACATCAATAAATTTAATGCGCTGTTTAAATCGCCTTCTACAGTATTTAAGTTTTGTTCAAGCTGATCAACTCTTGTGCTAAGGTTATTACTTAAATTTCCATTTGCAATTATCTGAGAGCTTATACCAAATTCAGCATTAATATCACTACTTGCTGTTAAACCAACCGCTGCAGCTAAAGTAGCAAATGGGTTTCGGTTACCTGAGTGTTCATAAATATAGTTAAGAAAATCTTGTTCAGATTCAGCTTCGTTGTTTAAATAATATAAAAAATTGTTTTCATCTTTTTTAATTAGTCTTAAACCGTAAATTGCATCTTGATAGAATTTTTTTTGATTCTCGGTTAGAGGGGTTGGTATATTTTCGTTAGTCATGATTTACTCCTTTAATTTCTCTTAAAATTTAACTTTTAAACCAATCATGAATACATGATCTTGCAATTTAACATTTCTTGCAGGAGTAGTTGGATCAGCAACAGAACCATTTTTAGTTTCAAACTTTCCTCTATTTACAAAATTATAAGTAAATTCAGTTTCAAACATTTCATGAGTTTTAAAGTTAACACCAGCGCCTACTTTCCAAGAAAATTTTGTTTGCGTATTTCCTGTTTGATTAGAATTAGTGGCGGTCGACTGGGTAAAGTTATAAGCTTTATTTCTAGAAAATCCTGCACCAGCTTGAATAAAAGGAGTGATTTTTGATTCTTCCAGAAGATCCATAGCTACATTAGCCATTAACACATCACTTCTAACGGACCATGAAGTTTTTGATTGAGTATTATAATCTTCAGAAATATTTAAATCACTTTTGCCAAAATAAGTATATTCCAGACTTAAAGAATAGCGGTTTGAAAATTTTCTACCAACTTCAATTCCACCAACAAAAGCAGTTTTAGCGCTGCCAACGTTAGCATTATTGTTGCCAACACTAGGTTGATCTATTCCAGCCTTAATAGTGACAAAATTATTTTTATCAAGAAAACTTGATTCTGCATTTGCAGAAAAAGCTAACGGAAGGAAACATGATACGAGTAAAGGTTTCACAAGTTTGTTTATTGTCATAAGTCTTAATCCTTAATGTTTAAGTTCTCTTTAAATGACTTGAGTGTTAACAAGTCAGTTTTATTAATATTTTTTTCATCGTATCATAATATTCAAACCTAATTCAAGTAATACTTTTGGTTGAAAAAGAAAATATTTTGCTACTGTGACTTTATTGTCATTGAAGTTATGGCCTAAGGGCTGCATCGAGAGAAAAATATTAAATTGATAAAATATTCTTAAATTAACGAAATTTTAACTAATGAATGATCTAATCTACAATCAAACAATCAAAAGTTGTTATTTTATAACTAAAATATAAATATTTTTTTTACAATAATATATTTTTAAGTAATCAAGATAAAAGGAGTATTATCAATGACCTATGACATACCATATAAACATTTAACTCAAACCCCAACTGATTTACAGACAAAGCTTTCTAGAATTCGTAAAATTAACCAAAATTATGGTTATATTAGCCCTTTAGGAAATGATGCAGCTAAAGGAGCAGCTTCAACAATATCTTCATATACTTCTATGCAAACAGTGCCTTCTGTTGAAAAAGCAAGAGACACATTAAATGCATTATATGAAGCTAGAGCAAAAACTACATCAGCTGCGCAATATAATGCCATTAATCAAGTTATTATTAATCTTGAAATGGAAATTTTAAGCTATAACAGGCAAGGATTTATCCCATTAAATTCACATTTCCCTGCAGAGGAAATAGGTGTAACTTATTCTACAATAAAAGATGATTTACTATCAGTATTACGCTCTTATCCAGAAAATGATTCAGCAGAATTACTAGCAAGTGATATATATGATATTATTAAAGTTGAGAATCCTGAACTTTCTTATAATCAATTAGTTTCTGATATTCAAGCGACTGTGAATATCAATGATATGGGTGCTAGCTCATTAAGAAATATGTTGGCTAATAATGTAGATCAAGCAGAGCTTTCTCAAACAAGCCTATCTAATGCTTTTTTTGGTAATGATTCTGACCACCTATTATCAGTTGGCTTTGAGCAATTAGTTAATGATTTAGTTGAATCGGAAGAAAGGATAAGAATGGATAAAGTTCTTTCATCATTAATTGATGTTTGTTCTTCTTCATATGTTAACTCAGATGAATTTTCAAGTTCATTATATAATGTACTTTCTTCATTTGGTCTTCAGTCTTATACTTTAAATATAGAAAGCCTTAAAAATGACGCTGACGCTTCTGCAGCAGTACAGGGTTCTTTAGAAAATTTAGTTTCTAACCTCAAATCTAATCTTGATAATCTTGATATAAGTTTTATTACCGAAAATGATATTAAGAATGCTATATTTACTGCTAATGGGGTTGTATTTGCTGCTCCATATGATTTTACAGCTGATATTGCTGATGCACAACAAAATAGAAATTTAGAAAATATTTATAATAATCTAAAAAATATTTTTGAAGAAGCCTCAACTAATGGTATGGAAAGCGATGATTTAGCTGATGCAATTATTGATGCAACTAAAAATTATCTTGATGTAGTAGAAAATACAGATGGTCATTCTTTAGAGCATGATATAGAAGTTAGCAATACAGATGTTAAAGTTCTTGCTTCCAATATTTTAGCAAACCTGAGTGCTCTTTCATATCCTTATACTGCTGAAGGAATTGTTAGTGCAATATTTAATGATGACAATGGAATTCAACAATCAGATAGATATGACTTTATTTCTGATCTTCAAAATGCACAAAGGGTAAGAAATTATGGAGCCCTATCTTCAGAACTTAGTAGTTCAGTTACACAAGTCTTTACTGGTGGATCTAATTATGATCTGGCTAATGCCATAAAACAAAAAATTGGGCCAAACTCTAATCTTAGTTTAATTGACCTTATAGAAGATGTTGAAGCTACAGTAAATACAGATCCTCATCCAGATATAAATGCTCTAATTTCTGCTATTAGTAGTAGACTTGACGGTCTTGAAGGTGAAGGTCTTAATGCTTCTAATATTGCTGATGCAGTATATGATCATTTAATTTCAGCAAATAAATTTGAGTTTAAGAATGATTTAGAAACGCAAGAGCAAGTAAGAGATTATGCAAAATTAATTAATGATTTAAAAGCTGCAAGTAGTGCTTGTAATACTAATCCAGACCTTGCTACATTTGCGTCAAATGTTCAAAATGCTATTAAACATTTTGGAGGTTCAATCACCCTTCCTAATAGTGAACTTTTAAATGACATGGTAGGAGGAGCGTATGAAGAAAATGATGGGAATTCGGCTCAATTAGCAAGTAATATTTATACAGCTCTTAGTTCTCTTTTACCTGCTTCAGCTAATGCGCAAACTGTTGCAGAAGCACTTTATGGAGAAGGGAAGATTGTTCCAGGAACACCGCATAATTTAAAAGAAGATATCACTAAGACTGAACAACAGATAAATTATGTAGATATAAAGAAGAGTCTGATCTCTGTATGTAATCAAGCACCAGCTATGTCGGTAGATAGTTTTGCAAATGCAATCGCTGCAGCGCTTACAAATAGGACAGGTGCGTTATCAGCATCTAAGCTTGCTAAAGATATTACTGCAAGTATTGATGGAACAACTTTAAACAGTCTTGCAAATGCTATAAAAGCATCTCTTGAAGGTCTATCCGATGATCAATTAAATACAAATAGCATTGTAGGGGCGTTGTATAATGCAAATAGAATTTTTGATGCTAATAAGTATGATATGAAGAAAGATGTGATGAAAAAAGAAGCAGAACTTCAGTTACTACAAATTGTAAATGAGATAAAAACAAAATTACTTAATCTTATTAATTCTGCAAGTGAAGATAATCCTGTTGGTGATTCAGATGTGGCTTATGCCATAGTTAAGGGTGTTAATGCATATCCAGCTACTTTAACTCAAGGAAACTTAATAAATGATATAAGCTATACATTTGCCGAAGATGACTTAAGAGCAACGAGTCGTATTTTTGCTGTTAATCCTACCCAGTCATATTCACTTGCATCTGCTCTTTATGATAGTTTGAATAGCATAAATAATGTTAATGCTCCTTCTGTAATTAGTGCAAAAATTTTTGCAAGTAATTTAATAGTTCAAAACCCTTCTATTATTGGCCGTAGTGATGTGGATAGCTTTAGAAATGATCTTATAACTAGAAGAATTTCTTTAGCTAATTCTTCGCCAAAAATTGATACTGTTGCATCATTAATTTGGAGTGGTTTACATAATTTAGGTTCTGCTAGTAGAACAAATAATCAAAACATTGCTGATACTATTGTAAATGCTATGGGACTTTCTTCGCCGCTTTTACTAAGCAGTGAACTTAAGGCTGATTTAGATTTAAACACATTAAATTATAATTATATCCTTAATTCCTTTGGAGGAAGTAGTGAAATATTTGTGCCCCTTGGGTTTACTACGGCCGGAGCTTTGGTAAATAATTTCTATCAAACTCTACCAACTACAAATACAGTTAATAAAGATGCTCTTGCATATGATGTTGATAGTTCTGTTGCAAATACTAATTCTTATGTAGCAATTGCCTCTAAAATTAAAACAGAATTAGAAATTCCAGGATCTGAGGCAACTGCATCACAATTGGCTGATATAATTATTAATGGTGCTTGGTATCTTTCAATGGGTACTAGTGCCTCAAATTATTTAAAAGAAAGTGAAAGAACAACTTTAAAATCTAATGTTCTTGCTGATATATCAACTTCAGGTGATTTAAGCCAATTAAAATCAAATATCCAACAAAGTCTCTATAATTATATTCAAGGTGGCACTCACACTGCTAGTGGATTAGTAGATGCAATATATGCTAGTAATGTAATTATTTCATCTGATTCAAATAAAAATAAGATGATGGCAGATATTGCTAATGCAGTGACCCAGGGCTATTCATATAAAGGTTTAGCAATGGAGCTAACAAATATATTTGGAATACCTTACCATTATAACCATCCATCAAGCATAGATAGCTTAGGAAATTTAGTTGTATATAACATTCTTGCTGATAATAATGTAGAGACAACATTATCGCCTTCTGAGCTAAAAGCTGATTTACAAGCAACCTATGCACAATCAAGTGGCTTTCCAATGGCTGTTTCAAGTTCTCTTGTAAGTTTATTGCAGTCTAATACTTACATATCAGCTGAAGATATAGCTGATGCTATATATGATCACTTAATAGATGGTAGAACTAACCGAAATCAATTAGTAAGTGATATAACTAATTATGCAACAACTCCTTCAAGAGTAGCATCTTATTATCAAGCTATTGCTAATGATTTAATGGAGAATGCTGCAGGAAGTGTTTCAAGTGAGGTTGCAGCTTCATTTGTTAGCCAGCTTGGGCAGGAAACAGAGCTTCTTGCTTCAAGATTAGCAGCTGATATTGACTATACAGCTACTCAGCATAGTTCTTCAGTTGAAGAAATTATGGATGCAGTTAAAAATGCATTAGATAGTTTAGGTTTATATTCTGATGAAACTATTAAAGATGCGGTTTTCTCTAATAATGCTTTATTAGTTGCTCCAACTGATAAAACAAACTTGGTGGCAGATGTAAGCTATGGCTATCAAAATGGATTATCAGTTTATGCTCAAGGAATGAAACCAAATACTTATACATATATTGCCAAATTAATATATGATTCTTTAAGTAATCCTGGATTTGATAATATGGCTATGGCCTCACAAATTGTGAGTGCGGTTACTCCATATTATCAAACAGATTCAGATCTTGATTTGGTAGTAAGCAATATTGCAAGAGATATTGAATATTCATTAAGCCTTGCTCCATATTCAAGCATGGCTAATACGGATGCTATTTCAGCATTAGCAAGTAGTATTAGAGCTGGATTTGAAGGATCAACATTTACTACTTCTTCAGGAGTTAAGGATGTATTATATCATAGCGGAAGAATTGTTGCTGCAACTGATGAGGCAAATAACTTCTATAATGATCTTGTAAATACACTTGAAGGCATGAATGAATTCCCAACTATTAAGTCTCAACTTACAACTACTGTGTCATCTGTAGATCCAGTATTAATTGTTGATGAATTTGAAAGTTCATTACCACACCTATCAACATACAGAATTTCACAAGGTACATTCTTAAATGACTTAACTAATAACCAAGAATTGCTAGCAGCTATTGCCAGCAGAATTGGAACAGTTAGTGTTGATAGTTCTGAAGGTGCAGCTTTAGCAATAGCTTCAGCCGTATATGAAGGCTTTACAGCTTATGATCATACAGCACTTGCTGCAGACATTAAGGCTGCTAATGATGTTGATGATACTCAAACAGATAGAAGTGCTATTGGTACATATTCTGCTTGTGCTGATGGAGAGCCTCATAAAGTATATAGCTGTAATGCTGAAGGACAAGTTGGATATGTAATCTCTACAAATGATTGTACAATTACAGGTAGAATGTATGCGGAAAGTCAATGCCGTATGTGGTCTAATAATCCAGGTGCTGATCTTTATGCAAGCTATACAAATTCTAATGAAGGTTGTTCTGCATTACTTGGAGTTCATGCTCTTGAGTTCTGCTTAGCTGGTTTAGATCCTATCAATATTGGTTAAAAATTATTTTAACCAACAATAAAGCTCTCTTAGGAAAAAAAAACTTAAGAGAGCTTTTTTTTTAACAAAAATTCAAGATATTTATTTTGTGTTCTTGCAATTATATTTTTGGTGTGGTAAAAAACTTATCTTCACTTTATTTCGCTATAAATAAAGTTGATTTTGCGGGTGTGGCGGAATGGTAGACGCGCTAGACTTAGAATCTAGTAACGAGAGTTGTGGGGGTTCAAGTCCCTTCACCCGCACCATTAACTTTTAAGTCGTAATATTTTCAGGGAATTGTCATGAGTAAAGAAAAATTTCAAGCAAATCAAAAAGTTAAACTGGCTCTAAAATTTGGAGATGATAAAACAGTTGAGTATGATGCAATAATCAGCCCAGGTGTTGATGAAGAATTAAAAAAATCTTTTAACTTAAATGTTTCAAAGGACGTTTTAGAGAATGCTAAGGAAGCAAAATTAGCTTCAATAGCTCCACAGGTAAACTTAAATGGATTTAGACCTGGAAAGGCGCCTTTATCAGTGGTGTGGAAGCAATATCAAGATAAAGTAACTAGCGAATTAGTTGATGCATTTATTAATCAAGCAATTAAAGAAATTAGAACAAAAGAATCAGCTGATTTAGCTATCGCTCCAAATGTTGAAATAAAGAAGTTTTCATTTGAAGAAGGGCTTGAGTTTGATGTTACTTTAGAATTAATGCCAAAAATAGAGTTACCAGAGTTAAAGAAGATATCTTTAGCTAAGCCTGTTTTTGAAATTAAAGACGCAGATATTGATGCAAGAATAAAAGAACTTAGCTCAGTACGCAAGAATTTTGTACCAGCAAAAGATACCCAAAAAGCAGCTATGGGAGACCAAGTTGTAATTGATTTTGAAGGCAAAATTGATGGTGTTGCATTTCCTGGAGGTGCAGCTAAAGGCCATATATTAGAGTTAGGTAGTAAAGCTTTTATTGATAATTTTGAAGATCAACTAGTAGGCCATAAGAAAGGAAGTGAAGTTACGGTTAAAGTTACTTTTCCTGAAAATTATCATGAGAAAAAATATGCAGGTAAAGCAGCTGAATTTGCAGTTAATGTAACTGAAGTTAGAGAAGCAAAGCCATATGAGAATGATGAAGATCTTGCAAAAGCAATGCAATTTAAAGATTTAAATGAATTAAAAGAGAAAATAAAAGATTCTCTTAACAAAGAATGCTTAAGCAAAGCAAATGTGAAAATGAAAATAGAACTATTTGATAAGCTTGATGAATTATGTAACTTTGAATTACCACAAAAATTATTAGATGAAGAATTTAATCTTATGTGGAAACAAGCAGAAGAAATGCAAAAATCATCAGATGATAATAAAAAAACTGAAGCTGAGCTTAAAGAAGAATATCAAAAATTAGCAAAAAGAAGAGTTAAATTAGGGTTATTATTAACTCAATTTGCTAATAAATATGATGTTAAAGTAGATCAGCAAGATTTTATTAATGCGGTGAGAGCTCAAATAGATAGCCAGCATCCTGCATTAGCTCAAACTATTATAGATTATTATAGTAAAAACCCTAAAGCTGTTGAAGCTTTAAGAGGTCCAATTCTTGAAGAAAAAGCAGTAGCTGCAATTTTAAAAGATGTTACATTATCTGAGCAAGCTTTTGAAGTTAAGAAACTTCTTGAATTAGGTCAATAAAATAAATTTTTTTAAGTTGAAGGAGATATCATATGTCAGAACATTTTAGCCATGCAATGAATCTTGTACCAATGGTTGTTGAGCAATCAAGCCGTGGTGAAAGAGCATATGATATTTTCTCTCGTCTTTTAAAAGAAAGGATTATTTTTATCAATGGTCCATTTGATGATGCAATGTCTTGCTTAGTAGTGGCACAACTATTATTTTTAGAAGCTGAAAACCCAGATAAAGATATAGCTTTATATATTAATTCTCCTGGTGGAGCTGTTTCTTCAGGTATGGCTATATATGATACTATGCAATATATAAAGCCTAAAGTTTCAACCATTTGTATTGGTCAAGCTTGTTCATGTGGTTCATTTATTCTTATGGCAGGAGAGCAAGGAATGCGCTATGCTTTGCCAAATTCTAGAATAATGATTCACCAACCTTCTGGTGGTTTTAAAGGACAAGCAACTGATGCTGAAATTCACTTAAAAGAAATGTTAGCAGTGAAAAAACGTTTAAATGAATTATATGCTTTCCACACTGGACAAAGTATAGAGGTTGTTGAGCAAGCTATGGAGCGTGATAATTTTATGAGTCCTGAACAGGCAAAAGAATTTGGACTTATAGACGTAGTAATAGCTAAACGTGAATCTATAAAGAAATAAAGCATGAGCTGGATAAGCAAGTTAAAAGCAGGGCTTAGCAAGACATCTAGCAAAATTATTTCTGGAATTGATGATATATTTAATAAAAGAAGACTGGGTGCAGATACTGCTTTAGAACTTGAAGACCTTCTTATTACTACTGACATGGGAGCAGAAAATGCTCAGAAAATAGTTAAGCAGTTGTTAGAGCAGCATAAATTTTCACCTGATGTTACCGAACAAGAAATTAAAAATACTTTAAGTGAAATTATATCTAATATAATTAATCCTTGTGTGCCAAAAGATTTTTCTTACCCTACAAAACCTAAGATTTTAGTAATGTGCGGTGTAAATGGGAATGGTAAAACCACAAGTACAGCAAAATTAGCTAACTTTTTCCAACAGCAAGATAAAAAAATAATGTTTGCTGCCTGTGATACATTTCGTGCTGCTGCAGTTGATCAGTTAGCAGTTTGGGCAGAAAGATTAAATATTCAGTTGGTTAGGGGGGAAGAAAATACTGACCCTGCCAGTGTTGCTTTTAAAGCAGTTAAAAAAGCAATAGAAGAAAATATAGATGTTTTATTTATTGATACAGCAGGTAGGCTTCACAATAAAGAAAACTTGATGGCAGAACTAGCTAAAATAATAAAAGTAATCAAAAAAGTTGATTCAGAAATTGATCCAGAAATTATTCTCGTTTTAGATGCCACAACAGGCCAGAATGCATTAACTCAAATTGAGAAATTTAAAGAAATAAGCTCAATAGATGGTTTAATAATGACCAAGTTAGATGGAACAGCAAAAGGTGGAATTTTGGTTGCAATTGCCCAAAAATATCAACTACCAATCATTGCTTTAGGTGTTGGCGAAGGAATAAATGACCTAAGGCCATTTGATGGTAAAACTTTTGCCCAAATGTTAGTTGGTTTATAAATAATGGATGATTTTCTTATTTTGCCTTTAGTTAGCTATTTGCAGACTTTAAGCGGAGAGACTTTATCTCTTATCTCTTTTGCTGTTGGCGTTACTACAATGTTGCTTATGATGCGCATTTTTGGTCTGGTAGGGCTTTATGTTTATAGCTCAGCTGCAACAATCACGGCAAATATTCAAGTCCTTAAATTAATGACCTTTTCAACTCTCTCTGAGCCAGTTGCTTTAGGTACTGCAACTTTTTCAACAATTTTTCTTTGTAATGATATCATTACCGAGCATTATGGCAAAGAATCAGCTAAAAAAAATGTTTGGCTTAGTTTTACAACTCAAATATTAGTTACAATAACGATGATTTCAGCAATTGGTTTTCCACCTTTTAAACAAGACCAAGCTCATGAAGCAATGAGTCTATTGTTTATGCCAGCGCCAAGGTTATTAATTGCAAGCTTAGCTGCCTTTGTGGTGAGCCAATTATTTAATATATATATATTTGAGAGAATATCTAATTATTTTAAAGAAAAAATGCTATGGTTAAGAAGTAATGTTGCTCTTATGGTTTCTGAATTAATAGATAATATAATATTTAGTGGACTAGCATGGGTGGTTTTATCACCTCAGCCAGTATCAATGGAAAGTTTAATTTACACATATATACTTGGAACTTATTTGCTTCGTGTAGTGTTTGCAATCTTCTCAACACCAATTATTTATTGGAGTTACTATTTTAAATTAGAGGGAAAATGACTAATTTTAGCTTTAAATTTTATCATCCTAATCCTAGCAAGAAAGCACGCTTAGGTGAACTTAATACACCTAATGGGAATGTAATGACCCCAGCCTTTATTTTTTGTGCAACCAAGGCTGCTATTAAGGGAGTAAACCCACAACAAATGAAAGAAGAAGGAACTCAATTTATTCTTTCTAATACTTATCATTTAATGCTTCAACCAGGGCCTGATATTATTGAAAAAGCAGGGGGATTGCATAAATTTATGGGTTGGAAAGGCCCAATGCTTACCGATTCAGGTGGATTTCAAATTTTTAGTCTTGGTCATGGATCAGTTGCATCTGAAATAAAAGGGAAAAGATTTACTGATCGTCCAAAAACATTGTTAAAAATTACTGAAGAGGGAGCTAAATTTCGTTCTTATATCGATGGTAAGACATATTTTCTTTCCCCTGAGAGGTCTATAGAAATTCAGAGAAAATTAGGGCCTGATTTTGTGGTTGTATTAGATGAATGTACTCCGTTTCATGTTGATAAAAAATATACTTATAATTCTATGAAAATGAGCCATAGATGGGCAGTTAGAAGCCTAGAAGAATTTAAAAAATTTGATAATAACACCCAAAAACTTTACGGAATAATACAAGGCGGAGTATATACAGACCTTAGAAAAGAAAGTTGTAATTTTGTTAACAGCCAGCCATTCTTTGGGCATGCTATTGGAGGTTCACTCGGAGCTAGTAAAGAACAAATGCATGAAGTGGTATCTTTAACCATGGAAATTCTTGATAAATCACGCCCAATTCACTTACTTGGGATTGGAGGAATCTCAGATATATTTAATGGAGTAGAGCAAGGAATTGATACATTCGATTGTGTTCATCCAACCCGTCTTGCAAGACATGGTGGAGCTTTAGCAAGGCCTGAGAATAATAATGGTGTAAAAGAGCATATTAATTTAAATAATAGCCAATTTAAAAAAGACTATACACCTATAGAGCCTGATTGTGAATGTTATACTTGTAAAAACCATACTAAAGCATATTTGCATCATTTGCTTAAAGCTAAAGAATTGCTTGCAGCAAGTTTGATCTCAATTCATAATATAAATTATATCAATAGATTAATGGCAAGTATTAGGAATGCAATCAAAGAAGATAGACTTGCTGAAGAAAAGAAAAAATGGATAAGATGTTAATAGAGGTTTTTGCATATTTTCCTACTCTAAGATTAGATAATGGAATAATATTACGTGAAATTAAGCTCGATCACGATTATCGAGACTTTTATAAATATATTACTCACCCTGAAGTAGCTCATTACTTGCCCGCTGATGATATTCCTTCTAATGAAGATAATGCCAAAATAGAGCTTGGTTACTGGGCAAAATTATTTACTTACCGCTCAAGCATATACTGGGCAATTGTAGATGAAAATACTAATAAAATAATAGGAACTGCTGGGTTTAATTTTTGGAATCACGAGCAGCGAAGAGCAGAAATAAGTTATGACCTTAATTACGACTTTTGGGGAAAAGGTATAATGACCAAAACTATTAAAGCAATTTCAGATTTTGCTTTAAATAACATGCAAGTGCAAAGAATTCAGGCAACTGTAGCAATAGATAATTTTTCTTCAATAAAAGTACTTGAGAAAAGTGGTTATATGCGAGAAGGAATTTTACATAAATATGGAATTTTAGGTGGTAAAACTTATGATTTTTATATGTATGCCCGAACTAAAAGCTAAATTATTGAGATTTACTTGTTCCTCTTTATAATTAAATTAAATCTAGTATAATTTGTTAAATAGTATAATTATTTTAAAAACAATGAATCAAACTATAACTAAAAACACCCTTGCTAAAGAAGTTTTTTATCATACAGGTATACCTGTAAGTATTGCAGAAGATATTGTTGAAAATATGTTTGAGCTAATTATTGAACATACCGCTAAAGAGGGAGAAGTAAAGCTAGCAAATTTTGGTACATTTTCTGCTAAAGAAAAGAAAGCAAGATTGGGGAGGAATTTAAACACTAAAGAATCAGTAATGATAACTTCAAGAAAGGTAGTTAGTTTTAGGCCTTCTTTAAATTTAAAGCAGGTGATCAATGAAGAAATCTGATAATGCTTTAAAAACAATAGGTGAAGTTGCAGAGATTGTTGAAGTTCCAACGCATGTGCTTAGGTTTTGGGAAACCAAATTTGGTAATATTAAGCCGGTTAAATATAATAACCGTAGATATTATGATTTAAAAAATATTGAAATAATTGCTACAATAAAAAAAATACTTTATGAAGATAATTTAACAATTAGCGAAGCAGCTGATTTATTAAAGAAAAAATCTTTTGAAAATAAAGCTAATTCAAGTAATCAACTACAGCAGCTTACTCTTTTTGAAAGCCATAAGTATGATACTGAAGATAGCCTCAATATTCTTACAGGGGTTAGAAATAAGCTACTTGAAGCAAAGAATAAATTAAATGTACTTTTACAAAAATGAGTTAACGAGTATACCAGGAGTTGGAGAGAAAGCTGTTGAAGCACTAAATAGGCTTCATATATATACTCCAGCTGATTTGCTTTTTCATTTTCCAAGTCAAATTCTTAAAAAGAAACTATATACTCCAATATTTTATATTAATCATGATGATAATGTAATCTTAAGGCTAAGAATATTAGATATTGATCAGCCAAATAACATTTATAGATCTAGAAAAAAAGCATTTAATATATATTGCGAAAATGAAACTGGCAGAATTAATCTTTGTTATTTTAATTATTTTCCTCAGTATCTCTTAAATTGGGCTAAAAAAGGGGAAGAGATTATTGTTATAGGAAAAGTAGATATATATAATAAGATTAAGCAAATTGCTCATCCAGAAGTTTTAAATCCTTTAAATCAAAATATTAAGATATCACCTACGGAAGTTATATATCCTCTTACCTATGGCATAGTAAATAAGCAGCTACAAAAATTTATTAAGTGGAGTTTAGAAGGCTTATCTCAACTAGAAGAGTGGATAGATGCTAGTGTTTTAATAGAAAATGATTGGCCTAGTTTTTATAATGCACTTAAGAAAATTCATTATTCCGAAGATATGAATCAAGTTCTACCTTATTCTAAAGAAAGACAAAGAATAGCATATGATGAGTTGCTTGCTACCCAATTAATGGTTAACATGCTTCGCCAATATAAGGAAAGCCATAGCGGAAGATCTGTGATTGGAACAGAAGAAATTTATCAGCAATTCTTATTAAACTTACCTTTTGAGTTAACACAAGCGCAGAAACAAGCGATAAATGATATATTTACTGATCAGAAGAAAAAAAGAAGAATGTCTCGATTGGTTCAAGGAGATGTAGGAAGTGGAAAGACGGTAGTTTCATTTGCCGCAATGATTAATGCAGCAGAAGCAAAAATTCAATCAGTTCTTATGGCTCCTACCGATGTGCTTGCAACCCAGCATTACTTAAGTTTTGATAAATATTGTAAAGATTTACCCTTAAAATATGCATTACTCACGGGTAAGACTAAACTCAAGGAAAGAAAGAAGATTTTTGAGGGTTTAATATCAGGCGAGCTTGATATCCTTATAGGAACTCATGCAGTTTTTCAGGAAAAAGTAGCATTTAAAGATTTAGGGCTAGTTGTTATTGATGAGCAGCATAGATTTGGTGTAAATCAAAGGATGGCATTAGTTAGTAAAGGAAATGAAGCTGATTTATTAATTATGTCTGCTACTCCTATTCCAAGAAGCCTAAGCTTAGCTCTTTATGGAGATATGGATGTTACAAGAATAACTGAGAAGCCTAAAAATAGAATAAAAATAAAAACTTCAGTTTTATCTCAAGCAAAAGTTGATGAAATTATTCTATCTTTAGAGAGAGTTTTAAATGAAGAAGGTAAGATTTACTGGGTTTGTCCATTAGTTAATGAAAATGAGGATCAGCCAGAATCTGAATTAAATAAAACTTCAGTAGAAAAAAGAATGCAGATATTATCTGAAAAATTTCCTGGAATGGTTGGGATTGTTCATGGTCAGCTTGATGCTAATAACAAGCAGGAAGCCATAAAAAAATTTATTGAAGGTGAATATAAAATTTTGGTTGCCACAACCGTAATTGAGGTGGGAGTAGATGTTCCAGATGCAACAGTAATTATTATAGAAAATGCTGAGACTTTTGGCCTCTCTCAACTACATCAACTTAGAGGAAGAGTGGGAAGAGGCGATAAACCTTCACATTGTATTCTTCTTTTTAAGCCTCCAATAAGTAATGTAACCTGGCAAAGACTAAAAATTATGAAAGAAAGCGAGGATGGGTTTTTATTGGCAGAAGAGGATTTAAAAATTCGTGGTAGTGGAGATATAATAGGAACTAAGCAAAGTGGAATGCCAAGTTTTAAAACGGTAGATTTTTTAATTCATCATAATTTAATAGCAGCAGCAAATGCTCAAGCAAAAAGAATCTTAAGCCAAGATAGTCAGCTTAAAATGCCTATTAATAGAAAATATCATGACCTTATCAATCTTTTTGGTTTTAGCAAAAACCTCTCTGACATGATGCATTTAAGTTAGAAAATTTTTATTCCCTCTCAAAGCAGCAGAAATACTATATATTGTGTTATATATGAAAAATAAACACAATATATATTGATTTATATAGACAATAATTTTGTTTGAATTTATAATATGGGTAAACAAAATTGACAAAAATGAGGGGAACCATGTCATTACTAGATGCAAAACCAATCTATAAACCTTTTGATTATCCATGGGCATATGAAGCTTGGCATATTCAACAAAAAATTCATTGGCTGCCAGAAGAAGTACAATTATCTGATGATGTAAAAGATTGGAAGAAAAATCTTACTGCAGGTGAAAAGCATCTATTAACCCAAATATTTAGATTTTTTACTCAAGCAGATATTGAAGTTAATAACTGTTATATGAAACATTATGCAAAAGTGTTCCAACCTACTGAAGTGCAAATGATGCTATCAGCTTTTTCTAATATGGAAACTGTTCATATTGCTGCTTATTCTTATTTGTTAGATACAATTGGAATGCCAGAAACAGAATATCAAGCATTCTTAAAGTATAAGGAAATGAAAGACAAATATGATTACATGCATAAATTTAACACCAATACTCCTAGAGATATTGCTATAACTTTAGCAGTATTTGGTGCTTTCACTGAAGGCTTGCAACTTTTTTCTTCATTTGCAATTCTTCTTAATTTCCAACGTTTTAACAAAATGAAAGGAATGGGACAAATTGTTACTTGGTCCGTGAGGGATGAAACTTTACACACCAATTCAATAATTCGTTTATTTAAAACTTTCATTCAGGAAAATCCTGAAGTATGGACTGAAGAGTTAAGAAGCGTGCTTTATGAAGCTTGTGCAACTATTGTTCATTTTGAAGATGCATTTATCGAGCTTGCTTTTGAGGTAGGAGATATTCAAGGTCTAACTGCAAGAGAAGTTAAGAGATACATAAGATATATAGCTGACCGCCGCTTAATGCAACTAGGTTTAAAAGAAATTTATATGGTAGAAAATAACCCTCTTCCATGGTTAGACGAAATTCTTAATGGGGTGGAACATGCAAATTTCTTTGAAAATAGAGTAACAGAATATACTAAAGCTGCAACTACAGGTACTTGGGAAGAAGTATTTGAAGCTATGGATGCAAGTGCTGCATAAAGCTTCACTAAATGCATAAAGAGGTTTTTTAGCATAAAATAAGGGGAGTGATAATCGCTTCCCTTATTTTCTATAATTTAACTATATAGTATAAACTATCGTTTTTAGATAAGATCTAAATTAGCACCAATAAAAGTTGTTGCTACTTTAATAGCGGCTCCAGGAAAACCACCTAAGATTGCTCCGAGAATTGCTACGGATGTTTCCATTTTTATATAAGTACCACACATCGTTTTCATTAGAAATAGCTTGGTTATCTAAAATATTTCCTAATCCAAATGCAGAAATAGCAACTCCCGCTCCTATTAAAGATGAGATTGCAGAATTGCCGATTGCTCCTCCTATCACTCCTCATAAGATTGCTACTGTAAAAGGATCTACGATAGAGTTACAAGACTTGGTTGCTATATTTAATATGATTTATTCTTCTTGGTTTTAATCTAGCAGTTAATTACACAAATGGCACAGTAATTTTAGCCATATTGGATGGATTGTTGTAAATAGTAAATTTATGCTAAAATAGGGTGTATCTATAAATAATAAGCTTTATTTTCTAAATACAATAAAATAATTGTTGCTCACATTTTTAGTTAAGTGCCATTTATTATGTATAAGAGAAAAGCCTAAACCTTGTAAATCTATCAAATTACCTCCTATAGATTCAGCAATTTTAACAATTTCAGAAGGCTTAGCAAATTTAGACCAATCATGTGTTCCTTTCGGTACCCAATTAAGTATATATTCTGCAGCAATAATTGATTCAAGGTAAGATTTGATAGTTTTATTCATAGTGGAGAATATAATAATTCCACCATCTTCAACTAAAGAAAAACAAGTGCGAACAAAAAATTCTAAATTCTCCACATGTTCAACAATCTCTAATGCTAGTACTAATTTGAATTTCTTATCCTTAATTTTTTCAGCAAGCACTGCTTGATAATTTATATTTAGCCCAACTTTTGCAGCATGAGATTTAGCAACTTCAATATTAATTTTGCTTGCATCAATGCCAGTGACATTAAAATTTAATCGAGCCAAATTTTCACATACTAAGCCTCCTCCACAGCCGATATCAAGCGTTTTGATATCTTGGAAATTAAGAGAGGGAAACATGTTTTTACATTGATTGAGTATATATTCTATACGCACAGGATTAAGCTGGTGCAAAGGCTTGAATTTACCATTTGGATTCCACCACTCATTGGCCATTAACTCAAATTTCTTAATTTCACTTTCAGATTTAGTGGTTGGCTTCATTTTTTTGATTCGCAATTTTAACTTTAGCTCCAGGTGTTAGCCTGTTTACACTTCTTGATACAATAATTTCTCCAACTTCAAGACCCGATTTTATTTCAACTAAGTTTTTTTGGCGAATTCCATATTCAACTTGTCTTAATTCTATTTTATTATCCTTAACTACATAAACATATGGATTTCCGGCTCTTATAACTATTGCATTAAAAGGTATAACAATAACGTCATATTTGGATACTAAGTTTAACTCAAGGTCTAAGTTATCGCCAATTATGCATTTTTCACAAATAATATCAACAGAAGCCGGGCTCATATGTTTATCATCTTCAAGCATCTTTTGAACATTTTTTAACTTATAATTTTTACTATTTACAGTTACATTTTGGCCATTTTCAATATATTGCAATGCTGAAGCTGGTATATCAAAATCAAGAGAAACATTAGTTGGATCATAAAATGAAACAACAGCCTCATTTCCATTTATTTGAGCGCCTTCTTGAATTTTGTAAGTGCCTATTATTCCATCAAAAGGAGCAATAATCTGAAGTTTTTCAAAAGCTAGTTTAGCATCAGTTAGTTCTTTTTGGGTTGATATCCATTTATTAAGGACGGATTCCATATCAGCTTTACTATATGCACCAGATTTAAATAAATTTTTAGCTCTTTCATATTGCTCCTTAGCAATAATTTCAGCAGAGTTAGTTAATATATATCTTCTTTCTACTTCAATACTGTTGATTTTAGCAATTACCGTATCCTTAGTGACCTTTGTTCCAGCAGGAATGAGGATATTAAATATACCGGGCGCACGGGCAGTTAAACTAGCAGATAATTTAGCTCTAATTTTTCCTATAAGGCTAATAGTTTGGTGTATATCTTTTTTAGTAATTTCTTCTACTTCAACCACTTTTACTAAAGGAGGCATCTCTTTAGGTTTGTTTATTATTGAAAATATAATAATGGGAAATAAAATAGCTATAGAGATTAATATAGGTTTTTTATTATTTTTAATTTTTTCTAAAATCATAGCTGATATTATACAAAAATATTTTTATACACTTTAGCATTCTATTTTTTTTTTACAAATATAAATATATATGTAATATAGACTATATTTATTTTCTTACTTAAGAGTTAATTATGTTCAGTGTTAACCATATTCGTTCAACTTTTTTAAACTATTTTTCTAAAAATGGCCATACAATTGTACCTTCTTCTCCTTTGGTTCCTCAAAATGATCCGACATTAATGTTTACCAATTCAGGCATGGTTCAATTTAAAAATCTTTTTACAGGTGAAGAAAAAAGGCCTTATACTAGAGCTACATCAGCTCAAAAGTCCGTTCGCGCAGGAGGAAAACATAATGATTTAGATAATGTTGGTTACACTGCGCGTCATCACACATTCTTTGAGATGTTAGGAAACTTTTCTTTTGGAGATTATTTCAAAGAAGATGCAATAAATTTTGCCTGGAATTGTTTAACTAAAGACTTTGCTCTTCCTAAAGAAAAACTTTATGTCACTGTTTATTATGATGACGAAGAAGCAATAAATTTATGGAAAAAAATTGCTGGATTGAACGAAGATAGAATAATAAAAATAAGTACTAGTGATAATTTCTGGTCAATGGGTGATACAGGGCCATGCGGACCATGCTCAGAAATATTTTATGACCATGGAGAAGGAATTTTTGGTGGGCTGCCAGGAACAGAACATGAAGATGGTGACCGCTATATTGAAATTTGGAACTTGGTATTCATGCAATTTGAGCAATTAGCTAATGGAGAAAAAATAAAATTACCAAAACCAAGTATAGATACAGGAATGGGGTTAGAAAGGATAGCAGCAGTATTACAAAATCTTCATAATAATTATGAAATTGATCTTTTTCAAAATATCATCGATTACACTAGTGAGATTGTTAAAGTAAAGCCTAAAGATAAAGCTTTAATATCTTACCGTGTAATTGCAGATCACTTACGATCTTCTGCTTTTCTTCTTGCAGATGGAGTAATGCCTTCAAATGAAGGAAGAGGGTATGTTTTAAGAAGAATTATGAGAAGAGCAATGCGCCATGCTCATCAATTGGGATGTAAAGACCCATTGATGTATCAATTAATACCAAGCTTAATTGAGGAAATGGGGCAAGCTTACCCAGAGCTTGTTCGAGCAGAAAAATTAATCAATGATGTGCTTTTGCAGGAAGAGGTTAAATTTAAACAAACGCTTGATAAAGGATTAAGGCTGTTGGATGATGAGTTAGTTAAAAATAAAGAAGCAAAAACTTTAAAAGGGGATGTAGCATTTAAATTATATGATACATATGGATTTCCACTTGATTTGACTCAAGATATTTTAAAATCAAAGCAAATTGAGGTTGATATTGATGGATTTAATAGTTGCATGGAAGAGCAAAAAAAACGTGCTCGTGCGGCTTGGGCAGGTTCTGGAGAGCAGGCTACTTCAGAAATCTGGTTTGATATTTATCAAAAATATGGTGCAACTGAATTTGTTGGATATGAAAGTAATGAAGCTCAAGCTATTATTTTAGAAATTATTGATAATGGTAAAGAAGGGCAAATCATAGTTACTAATCAAACTCCATTTTATGCTGAATCAGGCGGGCAGATGGGCGATGTGGGAACTATATCAAACACAAAAGCTTTCAATATTTTAGAGACTAAAAAATTTCTTGGCAAAATTCATGCTCATTATGTGGCTCAATGTGATTTAAAGGTTGGGGAAACAGTTACTCTTAAAATAGATGTTTCTCATAGAGACAACCTACGTATCCATCACTCTGCAACACACTTACTTCATTATGCATTAAGAAAAATTTTAGGAGAACATTTAACTCAAAAAGGTTCACTGGTTGCTTTTGATCGTTTGCGTTTTGATTTTAGCCATAATAAAGCATTATCAGAGCAAGAAATTAAAGAGGTGGAAAATCTTGTAAATAAGATGATCAGAAATAATTCATGTTCAACCACAAAGCTTATGTCAATTGAAGAGGCGATGGAATCAGGCGCTATGGCTTTATTTGGAGAAAAATATGAAGAACAAGTTAGAGTGATTTCCATGGCTGATTCTATTGAATTATGTGGAGGTACGCATGTTAGAAACACAGGTGATATAGGTTTAATTAAAATTATTTCTGAATCTGCAATTGCTTCAGGAGTAAGAAGAATTGAAGCAGTTTGCGGCCAGTTTGCAATTGATTACTATAATGATATTGAGAGTAAATTAAATAATTTAGCAGTAATTTTAAAATGTCCAAAAACAGATTTATCAGAGAAGCTCAATTCTTTGGTAAAAGATAAAAAAATTTTAGAAGATGAGTTAACAAAGCTCAAGTTAAAATCATTAATAAATGAAAGTAACTCAATTAAAATTGGTAATTTGAATTTTATTGAAAGTTTCCAGGCAGATATTGAGGTGAAAGACCTAAGAAATTTTGTTGATTATTTAAGGCAAAGTAAATCATCAGCAGTTATTATAGCTGGCTCAAATTATGGTGGAAAAACTTCTTTAATACTTGGTTTAACTTCTGATTTGGTGGAAAAGTTTGATGCAGCTAAAATTATCATGGATGCTAATCAAATTGGAGGAGGCCAAGGAGGTGGAGGAAGAAAGGAATTAGCCCAAGCGGGTGGGTTTGATTATAACAAGAAAGAGGAAATATTAGTTTATGTTAAAAGCATATTAGAAAAATCAACAGTTGCATAAATACCTGAATTATTGCGAATTTTTTTAGGCTAGCAACAATAATAGTGATAAAATAGTTGCAAAAAATGTTTTAAGTAGTGTATAATTACGATGTTTTAAGAAAATAGTTTTCAAGAAATATAAACCTAATAACAAGTTTCTTAAAGCTTGTTGAAATAAATTTGGAGTATTAAAATGAAAAAAATATTTGCAGTAGCATTCGCATTATTCATGCTAGCAGCATGTAAAAGTGGTACACATACAGCAGGTGTTGGTAGCTGGTTAGATGGTGATAGATCTTCAACAACTGGTGATCAAAAAAACGCTGTTAACGTTGTTTTCTTCGAGTATGATAGCATGAAAATTGATGCTGAAGCTAAATCAAAATTACAAAAACAAGCTGAAATGTGGGCTGCTTCTGATCGTAAGCCTACTCTTGTTGTAGAAGGTCACTGTGATGAAAGAGGAACTGTTGAATACAACCTTGCATTAGGTGCAAAAAGAGCTCATGCAGCGAAAAAAGAATTAGAAAAATTCGGTGTTCCTGCTGATAAAATTGAAACAATTTCTTACGGTAAAGAAAGACCAGCTGTTATGGGTAATGACGAAGCAGCATGGGCTTTAAATCGTAGAGCTGTAACAATTGCTGTTAAAAACTAATATTTTAAGTTATATATAGATAGTTTTTTTAAGGCCTGAGCTTAATGTTTGGGCCTTTTTATTTTAAGGTTATTACAGAAAGAACTAGGATATACCTGTTAAGTTAATTTTCTTATAACTATATGTAAAACTAAAGTTAGAATATATAAATTACTTAAAATTTTATACCAACTCACCTTTTACCATTAAAGTCAAAAAATTCTTACTATCTCTAGCAATAGCATTCTTTTTATCTTCACTCATTTTATCATATGTATTATAAACCATGCTAAGACGCTTGTTAGAAAAAAACTTTTTCCTATTCTTAATAAGAAAATTCCAGTATAAATAATTAAAAGGGCAAGCATCTTTTCCATTTTTTTTGCTTACCTTATAGCTACAATTTTTGCAATAATCAGACATTTTATTGATATAAGCACCACCTGCCGCATAAGGTTTGCTTGCAAGATAGCCACCGTCTGCAAATAAAATCATCCCTGTCACATTTGGTAATTCAACCCATTCATAAGCATCAGCATAAACAATTAAATACCATTGATTGATATAGTCTGGGTGAATTGCGGTAAGAAGAGCAAAGTTTCCAAGCACCATTAAACGTTGGATATGATGAGCATAGGCATATTCTTTTGTTTGTTTTATGCATTGCTTCATGCAATTCATTTTTGTATTAGCTGTCCAATAAAATTCAGGCAGTTGGTTTTGAGAGTCTAAGAAATTACATTCTTTATATTCAGGCATGCGGAGCCAATAAATTCCGCGAACATATTCACGCCAACCTATGATTTGACGAATAAATCCTTCAGCAGCATTTAATTCTACCTTCCCCTCATAATATGCTTTCTGTGCAGCTTCAACACATTCAATTGGAGTTAATAAGCCACAATTGAGGTAAAAACTAATATGTGAGTGGTACATCCATGGTTCATTTTCTAACATGGCATCTTGATATTGGCCAAAATTTTTAAGGCGTTGATTGATGAATTGATGAAGCGCTTCTAAAGCTTGTTTTCTAGTTACGGCAAAATGAAATGGTTCTAAATCGCCAAAGTGATCAGAAAATTTCTCATTTACCAAATTAATAACTTCCTTAGTAATTATATCGGGTTCAATTTGGTAAGTCTTTGGTATATACATGTCAGCTTTAGGGGGATTGCGGTTTTCAGAGTCATAGTTCCATGCTCCGCCTACCGGGTTGCTTCCATCCATTAAAATTGAGTATTTTTGCCGCATTAAACGATAAAAATATTCCATTCTTAGCTGTATACGGTTATTCGCCCAAGACCTAAATTCTTCCAAAGAGCATAAAAAACGATTATCTGGTTTTATTTCTACTGGAATATTAAAAATTTTCTCCCAGGTTTTGATTTGTTTTAAGATGCGAAATTCACCAGGATGAGTAATTATAATTTTACTTATTTTATGAATTTTTAAAAATTGATCTATTTCTTTTTGCAAATACCCAGAATTATATTTTTCATCAATTTTGATATATTTTATATTGTAGCCTTGATTTTTTAATTCTAATCCGTAGTGTCGCATTGCTGCAAGTAAAAAAGCGATCTTTTTTTTATGATGTCTAACATAAGTTACATCTTCTACTGTTTCACATAAAAAAATTATATCATCTAGCTTATTGCAGCCATCCAATGAGGATATATTATGCGATAATTGATCCCAAAGAATAATTCTTAAAACACTCATAATTTACCTTTCCTATATCATTGCATATGCTTTTAGGGCATTATCTCTTGATTTGTGAAGATCCACTATAGGATTAGGATAAGTTTTTCCTAATTTTATCCCTAAACTATTTAAAATCAGTGGAGGAGCTTCCCATGGACTAAAAAGATATTGATCCGGCAATTTTTTTAATTCTGGTACGTATTTTCTTATATATATGCCTTGTGGATCAAATTTTTGTCCTTGGGTTACTGGGTTGAAAATTCTGAAATATGGTGCAGCATCTGCACCGCATCCTGCAACCCATTGCCATGAAGCGCTATTATTGGCTAAATCAGCATCAAAAAGGCAATCCCAGAACCATCTTTCACCTAAGCGCCAATCTATCAAGAGATTTTTAACTAAAAAGGAAGCTACTATCATTCTGACTCTATTATGCATATAGCCTGTTTCCCATAACTCTCTCATCCCAGCATCAACTATTGGAATTCCTGTTAACCCTCTTTTCCAAGCTTCTAAATTTTGTGAGTTATTTTGCCAAGGAAATTGATTAAACTTAAGTTGCAAGTTTTCTTTAGGCAAATTCTGATTAAAATAAAGTAGGTTGTATGAAAATTCTCTCCACCCTAATTCACTGCGGAAATGGGATAAGTTTACGTTATCTTCTAAATAAGACAGCTTATGCCATATTTGATGAGGAGATATCAGGCCAAAATGTAAGTAAGGAGATAATCTTGATACATTTTTTTGGCTAGGAAAGTTTCTTCCCTCTTTGTAATTACTAAGACCAAAATCTAAAAAATTGTAAAAAGCTTTTTGGGCCCCACTTTCAGAAATATCCCAGTTGTTAAGCAATTTATTGTGCCAGGATATTTTGGGTAATAAATTTAATGCACTTAAATCTAATGAAAATTTTAGATCTTTGCTAAATATAACAGTATTATGTTGTAAAATAGGTTTTCTTGGCTTTTCAGCATTTAAACAGCCTTTTTTGAAAAAAGGAGTGAAAACTTTATATGGTGTATTATCAGCTTTCTTTACTTGCCATGGCTCCCAAAGTAGGTAAGCATTAAAGCTTTTTGCTTCAATTCCATTTTTCTTTAATTCTTGCTTTATGATTGCATCACGTTTTATTTGCCATGGCTCATAGCATCTATTCCAAAAAACTTTTTTGATATCATATTCAAGACATAATTTAAGAATTATTTTAAGAGGATCTCCTACGTATAAAGATAGATTATCTTCTAGGCTTTTATCAAGAGAGATAAGTGATTCGTGAAGCCAAACATTACTGGCCTTACCTGCTGAATATTCTTCTGAATTAACATTATCTAAAATATAAATAGGTAATACGCAGCCCTGTTTAGAGCTTTCAAATAAAGCAGGATTATCAGATAAACGTAAATCTTGGCGGAACCATTGTATAACCTTAGGTTTATTCATAAATTGTTTCCAAATAAATTGAGTTGAGTTTTTGTTTCTTTTGTTAGAATGCTCTTTTTAGCAACAGCTTTATGGCTTCTGGTTGCGTGCTTTTTTAAAATTATTTTACTTTCTTCTTGGTGTAATGCATTTTTTCTTAAACTGTAAATTTTTTTACTAGCATATTGACGTGCTTCCCTTTCCTCAATAATTGGCTTAGGGTAATTTTTTGCACTTGATAGAAAAAGCCAAGGCACATGAATGTATTTTGTAGGAATTTCAGATAACTCTGGAATCCATTTTTTAATAAAACTTCCTTCGGGATCTTGATCAATGCCTTGCTTGATAGGATTGTAAATCCTAATCGAATTAACTCCTGTAGTTCCAGATTGCATTTGAACCTGGCTATAATGAATACCAGGTTCATAATCGGTAAAAAGTTTAGCTAAGTAAACTGCTGTTTTTCTCCAATCTAACCATAAATGGTAACTTGCAAAACTCACTAGCATGGCTCTCATGCGAAAATTTAACCAACCAGTAGCAATAAGAGAGCGCATGCATGCGTCAACCATAGGATAGCCTGTTTTACCAATTTTCCAAGCATCAAAATACTCCGTATTAAATTCATTTTCTCTTAAGCCATTATAGGCAGAATGCATATTTTCAAATTCTATTCTTGGGTCATCTTCAAGTTTTTGTATAAAATGACAATGCCATCTTAAACGGTTCATGAAAGAATAAATCGAGCTTTTCCATGCACTTGAATTTTTCACTGTTTGATTTTCCAAGTCTTGATAACGTTGTTTAGCTCTAAAAAAAACTTCTCTTATTGATAAAGTACCAAAGGCAAAATGAGGTGAAAGACGGGAGCAACTATCATATGCTGTTACAGGAGAAGACATCTCTTTACTATATTTTTCACCTCTTTCATATAAAAAACTATTTATTAATTCTAATCCTTCTTTACGACCACCTTTTTGAAAATATAGTAGCCCATCATTTACTAAATTCAATTCATTTGCAGATGGAAATGGCTCAGACAATATTTCAATTTTAGGCAGAAATTTTGGTGGATTTTCTAATGGCTTATTTATTTCTTGATACCAATGATTTACCCATTTACTACGATCCTTAATTCCTCTTATAACACCATTTTGTAGCATTTCATTCCAAGTTATATTTTTATTTTTTATCCATTTTCTTACTCTTTGATCACGTTGGTAGGTCCAATCATTCCATGTTTCTTGGTGAGACCAAATAGTATCTACTGCATAATCTGTTACTATTTTGTTTAAAATATCAGTAGCTTCACCGACCCTAATAATTAAGTTTTGCCCCAACAACTTTAACTCTTTATCAAGATCTTTTAAACATTCAGTTAAAAATTTAAAATGTCTTAAGCTCATATCTGGTTGTTTCCAGAGGTTAGGCTCAAAAATATACAAAGGTAAAATAGGACCTTTTAGTGCTGCTTGTGATAATGCTTTGTTATCATAAATACGCAAATCTCTTTTAAACCACATAATTTGTATAGTTTTAATGTCTGAATTATCTATCATAAAAAATTTAGGTTATTACTCCAGTTTATTTGTAAATTAAAGAGTATGGTTGTTTATTATAAATAAATTACTCAGTAATATTTTTTATTAATTTTCTAGAAAGCTTAAAAGCACTAGTATATGCTGATTCAACTCTTCCCTGAATAAACCAATCACCACACACACCAAGTTTTTCTTTCAAGTTAATTAAATATTGTTTTCCTTTTTGTTTCTTTATATTTGCATATCGCCAAAGATGAAGGTCTTTATAATTTGCTGTATTCATATCATGTCCAATTATATTGCTTGTATGGTTCAAAAGATATTCCATTACCTGCTGTTTATCTTTATCTATATTAGATTCTGCCCAGCAATTGGTAGAATTTACCAAAAGACAAAAATTACCTAATCTGACAGGCTTAGAGCTATTAACAGAGATCCAGCTTATATCTGCTTCTTTAACCAAGGCTGCATCAAAATTAAGCTTTAAAGGTTTATCGAAGCCTAACATTAATGAATAGCATGAAGCCATTTTAATTGATGATATATACTCATATTCTTCTTTCAAAAATTTAGGAATTAAATTTAAGGACTGCGCAGCTGGAGCGGTAATAATTACCCAGTCAAAGTTACCGAGTTTTTCGCCTTGATCATCAATGATTTGCCACATATCATTTTGTTTTATTGGTTTTACAAGCTTATTTAAACAAATATTCATTCCCTCGCTTAAATATCTTGAAATTGAGCTCATGCTGGGAACTCCAACATAATGCGCATTGCTTTCATCCCAGGTCCGTTGAGAAAGAGTGCCTTGCTTTTTGATCTCTGCAAAGTGCCCACACCATTGTTTGATGACGCCTTCTTTTAACAAAATATCAACAAATATTCTAAACTCTTGAGAATTTGCTTTAAAAAACTGTGCACCATGGTCAAAACTATAACTTGGTGAAACCCTCCTTGTAGAAATTCTACCTCCAGGACCTCTTGCTTTTTCAAAAATTGTAATATCAGCATATTTTTTTAACTGATTTGCAACTGTTAAACCAGAAATACCGGCACCAATGATAGCTATTTTAATCATATATACACTTTTAAAATATTAATATCCAAATTATCTTATATAAGCTTTATACTTATTTTACTAAGACCAAATATTATTTTCATATAAACTATTAATAAGTCTAATTCCTTCTTCAGTATCATTAAGGCATGGAACTAATGCAAAATTCTTCCCTCCATTCTTAATAAATAATTCTCTGTATTCAATATCAACCTCTTCAAGTGTTTCTATACAATCTACAGAAAATCCTGGAGTGATTACTAATAAATTTTTGGCTCCTTTTTTTAGTAACTCTTTTATTACATCTTCAGTATATGGCTTAACCCATTCTTTTGGACCAAAACGCGATTGAAAACTTATGTAATTAGGAATTTCTACACCTCTTTTTTTCAACTCTTCATTAAATAACCTATTAGTTTTCTTACAGAAGCATGTATAAGGGTCTCCCTTATCCATATAAGTTTGGGGTATTCCGTGGTATGAAGAAAGTATAGTATCTGGTTCCCATGACAAATTGCTTTTATATTTTATAAGACTGGATACTAAAGCTTCAATATAAATTTGATTATCATAATATGGTGGTACAATCCTGATGTTAGGTTGCCATCTAATATTTTTCATAACGCGAAAAATTTCGTCATTCACTGTGGCTGTAGTAGCCGCAGCATATTGAGGATATAATGGGATAAAAAGAATTTTATTACATCCTTGGTTAAGTAAAGATTTAATTTTATTTTCAATGGAAGGATTACCATATCTCATTGCATAATCAACAACAATATTACTATATTTATGATCGATTATTTCTTGTAGTTTCATTGCTTGAGAACTGGTATAGTAGCGTAAAGGGGATTCATTTTTATCCTTTAACCAAATTTTTTTATATTTTGCGCTAGTAGCTCTTGGCCTGAAAGTAAGAATAAATAAATTTAATATTAGTTTCCATAAGATAGGGTTGACTTCAATCACTTTAGTATCAGATAGAAATTCTTTTAAATATTTCCTAACAGAGAAATAATCATAGTTATCAGGAGTGCCAAGATTTATTATCAATATTCCAGTTTTGTTAGGAATTTTTACATGATTTTCTGGTAAGTAATTTTCAAGCATATATATATCTTTTTATATATTTATATTTTAGGAGACTAAAATATAAATGTTTCTAATTCAACAAAAATAATTAAATCCAACTAATCAGGTGGCAAACATTACTGTGAGGCTACTTTTCAAGGAAATATTCACATAATATAGTTTAAGCGAGTCCTGAAATTTGATTTTCCTATAACAGGGTATATGAGATATTTAAGTAAGTTTGTTTATAATAACCAAAATTTCTATATACAAGAAACATAGATTTCTAAAGCAGATTATAAGTTATATAATAACATTTTATCATAAGTATAAATTAAGCTTAATATACATACCAATACATACCAGAAATATTATTATGTCGAAATATAAGTATTGGTGATTAAATTATTAGAGAGTGGGAGAAGAAAATTCGATCCAATCATTATACATTTAAAAAACGAGGTTACAAAGCTAATGATAAGCTTAATAGCTGAGAATCAGAAAGTAAAATTATAATTAAATTTTCCACATAAAGAATGAACGACTTGATAACCTAATATACAATTCTTATCATCCCACCTGAAGAAAGAACTAAAGATGCTTTTTCTGTTTTAAACTAATCTTTATCAGTAACTTTATATAAATAATACAGTAATATTATTAAAGAAAACCTAAGCAATATAGTTAGTTTTAAGGTAGTGATTAAGTTTAGTTTAAATAATAATATTAAAACGCGCCTAAAAAAGTTTATAATGGATTCAATAACTTTCAGTGTTTAAAACAGTACTAGCTTATTTAAACTTGCGCTTTAAGATGAACTGATTTGATGGAGATTTATCAGCTACTAAACACTTAGTCATCTTGCTAAAGATCCTGGAATAGATAAAATACTATAAATGTTTAAAGTTTGCTTGAATTAATAAGTTTATGCACCAAAATAAATATTTTAAAATAGAAAAATAATTTATTATATTAAAGCTGATTGGTTGTTTTATACTTAGATGTTTGGTAAAAAAAATAGTTGTTATTACTAAGATATAATTGTAATTTAAACCCAAATAAGAATGGCTATTATTATGACTACTAGGGATAATCTAATAAAAACTTGGATATTATTTACAATATTGCTAGTTTTATCAATGATTCTAGTAGGTGGTTACACAAGGCTTACTCATTCAGGTTTATCTATTGTTCAGTGGAAGCCAGTAAGCGGAATTATTCCACCTCTTAATGATTTTGAATGGCAAGAAGAATTTCAGCTATATCAACAAAGTCCTGAATATAAAAAAGTTAATGTAGGCATCACTTTAACAGAATTTAAACGAATTTTTCTTGTTGAATATATTCACAGGTTGCTTGGCCGAATAACTGGATTAATATTTTTGGTTCCTTTACTTATTTTTTCAGCAAAAGGGTTTTTTAACAAACAAGAGCAAAAATATTTTTTTTCTATCGGCGGCCTAATAATGCTTCAGGGTGTAGTTGGGTGGTATATGGTGAAAAGTGGTTTAATTGATAATCCAAGTGTAAGCCAATATAGATTAGCTGCTCATTTACTATTGGCTTGCTTAATAGTTTCTTTGCTTGCAATTAAATTAAACAAACAAGCTTTAAGTATTAGTTTTTATCAAGGCTTCACAATATTTTTGCTTGTTCTTCAAATTTTTTCAGGTGCTTTAGTGGCTGGGTTAAAAGCAGGGTTGGTATATAATAGTTTTCCTTTAATGGATGGAGATTTAATACCAGATGGATTGTTTAACCAAAAACCAATATGGAATAACTTTTTTGAAAATATTACTATGGTTCAGTTTAATCATCGAGTGTTAGCTATAATCAACCTAGTTAATCTGCTTGCATATTCCTATAAAATATTTAAGCTTAAAAAAAATGTAAAAGTGGCTTTATATATAGCAAGTTTATCAATTATCCAAGTAACTTTAGGAATTCTTACGCTTATCTATCAAGTTCCTCTTATTCTAGGGTTGCTACATCAGTTTGTTGCAGTAATGTTGCTATTTGTTGCCATTATGTCACTTAAAAAAGGTTAGGAATTATTGTGTACAAAAAAATAGATTATGATCAATATTTTATTTCAGCCATTGAAGAGTTAAAAAATGAAGGTCGCTATAGAATTTTTAGTGATTTTGAGCGTATAGCTGGAAAACATCCTATAGTCTATGACCATAAAAGAAAAAAAAATATAACAATATGGTGCATTAATGATTATTTAGGCATGAGCCAGCATCCTGAAGTGATTAATGCAGCAAATACTGCTAATAGTAAAATGGGAGTTGGTTCAGGAGGAACAAGAAATATAGGTGGAACACACCATACTATTATTGAATTAGAAAATGAACTTGCTGATTTACACCAAAAAGAATCAGCTTTAGTGTTTACCTCAGGTTATGTTTCAAATGATGCAACAATTTCAACGTTGGCTAAATTACTTCCAAATTGTGTAATGTTCTCAGATCAAGATAACCATGCATCAATAATTGAAGGTATACGTAACGGGAATGCTCATAAATATATATATAAACATCTTGATGTTGAAGATTTAGAAAATAAATTAAAGCATGTGGATATTGATAGACCAAAGGTAATTTTATTCGAGTCTGTTTATTCAATGGATGGAAGAATTTCTCCAATAAAAAAGATTTGTGATCTTGCTGATAGATATAATGCGCTAACTTATATTGATGAAGTCCATGCAGTTGGTCTTTATGGTCCACGCGGTGGTGGAATTTGTGAGCAGTTGGGATTAATGGATAGAGTTTCTATTATTGAAGGAACCTTAGCTAAAGGATTTGGTGTAATTGGTGGTTATATTGCATCTACTAATAATTTAGTTGATGCAATAAGAAGTCATGCTAAAGGTTTTATTTTTACCACTTCATTACCACCGTCGTTAGCTGCAGCTGCTTCAACAAGCATTAAGTATTTAAAGGAAAATTCTAAAGAAAGAGAGCTTTTACAAAAAAATGCAAATTATTTGAGAGAGCAACTAAGTAAGGCAAGTATTCCATTTATTGAAAATGATAGCCATATGGTTCCAGTGATGGTGAATGACCCCTATTTAAGCCGCCAAATATCAAATATCTTAATTGATGAATATGATATTTTTGTTCAGCATATTAATTACCCAACTGTGGCAAAAGGAACAGAAAGGCTAAGAATTACTCCAACTCCTTTTCATAATTTTGTTATGATAGATCAATTAGTGAAAGCTTTAAGTGAAATTTATCAAAGATTAAGCTTAGTCTAAGGCTCTATAAAGTTCTTATTCTTAAGTGGCAGCTGTTTCATAAATGCAACTACAAAAGATTTTAACTATAAAATTAGCTACAGAAAAAACAAATGAGGTTGATAGTTTAAAAAAACGCCATTATCCTGAATTTGTCATTAGCTGATAATTTATAACTAATAACAAAGAGGAAATTTATGAAAAAATTATTATTATGTACTACAGCTCTATTTGGCTTAGCATCTTTTTCTGCTCAAGCTGGTAGTGATGTACAAGTTAGCTTCAGCGGTTCATCAACATTTGAAGCAGGTTATGTGAAAGATAAAACTCACGACGGTTTTACATATAGCCCTAATCAAAAAAGCTCAGCACTTTATACTATGAATAAAGCTGCTTTAAAAGTTGAAGGAAAATCAGAAAGCGTAACATATGGTGCTGTTTTAAATTTAAATTTAAAAGCAAATAACGACACTTCTGATAGCAACTTTGGTCGCTCTTATGTTTACATGGATACAGATGCTGGTTCAGTTCAACTTGGAAGCAATGTTTCTGCAAGTAAAATGTTAAAAATTGATGCTGGAACAATTGCATCAGCAACAGGTGGTGTTGACGGTGATTGGTCAAACTTCGCTGAAGTTAGTTATGTTGAAACTTTAAATGATGTAAAATATACTGATATTACCAATCTTGTTATTGGTGGAGTTGATACTCTTGCAAACCGTATTGACAACCAAAATGGCGAAAGCTCAAGAAAGATCACTTACCTTTCACCAAGAATCTCTGGCTTGCAATTAGCTGTTTCTTTTGCTCCTGATATGCAAAATAGCGGTACAGGTTCTGCAAATAACCTTATGTACTTAGGTAGATCAGTTAGTGTAAAAAATTTAGTGTCTTTAGGTTTAAATTTTACTCACACTATGAATGATGTGGTTATTGGTTTAAGTGCAACTGGTGATAAGGCTAAAAACAATAATATGGCTGGAGATAAACTTAATAATCTTCAAACATATGCTTTAGGTTTAAGCCTTGCTTCAAAAGGATTCTCTTTTGCTGCTTCTTACCAAAATGATGGTAAAAGCTTAACAAGCAAAAATGCAGATACTGAAGATAAAGGGTTTAAAGCTGATTGGTGGACTGTTGGTTTAGCTTATGGTCAAGATGCATGGTCAACAAGCTTAACATACTTACAAGGTAATAAAGGTACAAAAGGTAATAAAGTTAAAAATAAGCAAATTTCTTTAGGTGCTGATTACCAAGTTTTCCCTGGTATGACTACATTTGCTGAAGTAACAGGGCTTAAAGCTGAAGATTCAGAATCACATAAATCTACAGTATTTATGCTTGGTACTAAATTAAAATTCTAGTTTGACATTTTAAACTAAGTTTTTTTCGAGGCCTCCTAATTTAGGGGGCCTTTTTTATTTGCAAAAACTATAAATTTAGCCTATCTATATATTCTCACATATTTATAAAGATCAAATCAGCTTTTATTTTTAAAGCTAGCAAATAATCAAACTTTAAGAGGGTGCTTTGAGTGAAACAAAAGAGATAAATATTGTTGGTGGTGGTTTAGCAGGTTGTGAAGCAGCATGGCAGGCAGCTAATTTAGGCTTAAAAGTTAATGTCTATGAGATGAGAGATAAAAACAAAAAAACAGCTGCTCATCAAACTGAAAATTTAGCTGAACTTGTTTGTTCAAATTCTCTTAGAAGTGATGATGTTAATAGTGCGATTGGATTACTCCATGAAGAAATGAGAAGGCTTAATTCAATTATATTAGATGCAGCAGATAAAAATAAAGTGCCAGCTGGCAGTGCTTTGGCTGTTGATAGGGAGCAATTTTCTTTATATATAGAAAATAAGCTTCAAAACCATCCTAACATAAATATAGTAAGAAAAAGAATTAATAAAATTCCTGATCAAGGTAAGTGGATCTTTGCTACAGGCCCTTTAACTGAAAGCGATTTAATTAATCAAATAATAAGTTTAAGTGGTGCAGAAAATTTGGCCTTTTTTGATGCTATTGCACCGATAGTTTATAAAGATACAATAGATTTTTCTAAAGCTTGGTTTCAATCTCGCTATGATAAGGGTGAGGGTAAAGATTATATAAATTGCCCGCTAACTAAAGAACAATATTATCAATTTGTTGAAGATTTAATTAACGGAGAAAAGACTGAATTTAAAGAATGGGAAAAAGATACTCCTTACTTTGATGGATGTTTGCCAATTGAAGTGATGGCAGAAAGAGGAAAAGACACTTTAGCCTTTGGCCCTATGAAGCCAGTTGGATTAACTAATCCACATAATAAGGAAAGGCCTTTTGCAGTTGTACAATTAAGGCAAGATAATAAGCTTGGAACTCTTTATAATATAGTTGGATTTCAAACTAAATTAAAATACCAAGCACAAAAAGAGATTTTCACTAAAATTCCAGGTTTAGAAAATGTGGAATTTGCAAGGCTTGGTGGCATTCATAGAAATAGTTTTATTAATAGCCCCAAACTTTTAGAACAAGATCTACGTTTTAAACCAATGCCTAATATCCGTTTTGCTGGCCAAATAACTGGAGTTGAAGGTTATGTAGAAAGTGCTGCATGTGGATTATTAGCAGGGTTATTTGCTGGATTTGAAGCAAAGGGAGAAGTAGTTAAATTGCCACCAGTTGAAACTGCTATCGGAGCATTGCTAAACCACATAACAGGTGGAGCAGAAGCAGAATGTTTCCAACCAATGAATATTAATTTTGGTTTATTTCCTGACTTATCTTTTAGATGCAAAAAAACAGAAAGAAAAGCAGCTTACTCTAAAAGAGCTTTAGAGCAACTTAACCATTGGGTTGGAGCTCTTCACAAGCCTTCTTAATTCTATCTACTGCTTGAGCGAGATTTTTCTCGCTCGTTGCGTAAGAAATTCTAAAATAACCTTCAGCACCAAAAGAGCTACCTGATACAGTTGCAACTAAAGCTCTATCCATTAGGTAATTTACAAAATCAGCACTATTCGTGATTAATTCACCTTCAGTAGTTTTACTATTTAATAGTTTTTGGCAGTTAATGAAGAGATAAAAAGCTCCTTTTGGAGATAAGCAGCTTAACCCACGGATTGAATTAATTTTTTCAACCATAAAATTTCGTCTATTTTGAAAAATTTGCTTATGAGAGGAAATAAAATCTTGAGGTCCATTTAAAGCTTCAACTGCTGCCATTTGGCTTATCGAGCAAGCACCAGAAGTGCTTTGTGACTGAACAACCCCCATTGCTTTAATTAGCTCTTCATTCCCAGCTGCATAACCTATTCTCCAGCCAGTCATTGCATATGCTTTAGAAACACCATTAACAATTAATATACGGTCTTTAAGATGAGGAACAACTTCAGCCAAGTTAAAAAATTTCTCATTATTATAAAGTAAGTGCTCGTAGATATCATCACATAAAATATGGACATGCGGATATTTTGCTAACATTTCTGCAAGCTTTATAAGCTCTTGTTTTGAGTAAACGCTCCCGCAGGGATTATTAGGCGAATTAAGAATTATCCACTTGGTGTTAGGAGAAATAGCTTGCTCAATATTTTCTATGTTTATACTAAAATTATCATCAAAATTAGTTTCAACAATTACAGGCTTTCCTCCAGCAATTTTAATCATTTCAGGATATGAAACCCAATAAGGAGCAAGAGTTATAACTTCATCTCCTGGATTAAGAGTAGCCATTAAAGCATTATAAATAACTTGCTTGGCTCCACTACTTACCATTACTTGATTAAGAGAATAATCAAGGTTATTTTCACGTTTAAATTTTCCAATAATTGCTTTTTTTAATTCTAGTGCTCCACCTGCGGCAGTATATTTTGTATAGCCATTTTCAATGGCCTTAATTGCAGCTTGTTTTATATTTAAAGGTGTATCAAAATCAGGTTCTCCAACGCCTAAGCTAATAACTTCAAAACCTTTTCCTTTAAGTTCTTTAGCCTTGGCATCTATTAAAAGGGTTATCGAAGGTTTTATATTATTTGTTATATTGTTAGAAATAAAACTCATAGGTATCCTCAAAATAGATAGTTGATAAAAGCACTATTTTATGTGATTATTAATTATAGTATTCTTTCAAATAAACTATATTACGAAAGCTAATTTAATGAAACAAAAATTACTAAAATTAGAGCAAGCAATAATAAAATTGCCGCAAAAAATAAAAGAATTATATCACGATACGTTAAATCATATTGCTGAAGCAAAAGAAAAAATGAAAGATATTGGACAAACCAATTATAATTTAGGATTATTCCATATTAACCAAGGAAACTTAAAAGATGCAAAATTTCGTTTATTCATTACCATAAAGATGAATAAAAATGTTGCACTTTGTCATTATCATCTTGCTCGTTGCTACATATATGAATCAAAAATTAAAGAGGCAATAGCAGAATTAGAAAAATCAGTTATCCTTGAGCCTAATTTTGTTAATGCAAGATATAGATTAAATATATTAAACAAAGCAGTTAAAGATTTATCTATACCTATAGAAGTTATTAAAGAAGATTATAACTATAAGGCAAAATTTTACGAAGAATTCATGCTTCAAAAATTAGAGTATAAAGCTCCAGAAATTTTAGTTGAAGAAATTGTTAGCTATTTAGAAAATAAGAATGTTCTTAATCAGCAATTTAACTGTGTAGAGTTTGGGTGTGGAACAGGAATAGCTGGTGCTATGCTAAATATAGCTGTGTCTTTATCGTCACTTGTTGGAGTAGATTTATCTAAAAATATGCTTAGCCTTGCACTTGCGCTAGAAGAAAATAACAAAAAAATTTACAATGAAATTATAGAAGCTGATTATCACATAGTTGATTTAAACAAAAGAATATTTGATATTTGTTTGTCCTGCTTTAGTCTTGATTTTAGTAATAATCTTGACAGATTTTTTGATAATTTAAAAAATTACGTTAAAAAAGGTACAATATTTGGGATAGTCGGATTAAAATCAGAAACTTCAGAAGCTGAGTATAATTATGAGTGGGACTCTATTTCTAGACCAGCTTTAAAATGGGAAGAGGTTTTTGATAAAAATAAATGGAAAGTTATTAAACGTAAGGAGATAGACTTATACGAGAAAGGTCCTGGGGCTCTCTTATATGTCATAGTAAAATCATGAAAAATTTATATAAGTTTTGTTTTTTTATTTGTTTATTCTTAAAAGGAAATATAGTTTTAGCAACAGAAACAGTTCATTATTCTTATTCTGAAATTTACATGTATGATAATCAGGATGTTCTTGAAGATAAACGAAATGGAATGGATAGTGAGTTATTGATAAAAGATCCATTTGAACCAATAAATAGACATATTTTTAACATTAATTATATTCTTGATGCAGGTATATTAAGACCAATTTCAGAAATATATCTTTTTGCTGTTCCTCAAAGAGCAAGAAAACATATTGGTAATTTCGTTACTAATATTGGTGAGCCAATAAATTTCTTTAACTTTCTTCTGCAAGGTAAGGTAAAACAATTTGGTATAAGCCTTGGAAGATTTATGACCAATAGTACTCTTGGCTTTTTTGGGCTTATAGATGTTGCTTCTTATGCAGGTATGAATTATAAGGGTGAGGATTTTGGTCAAACATTGGGGCATTATAAAGTGCAAAAAGGACCTTATATTGTTGCACCACTTTTAGGGCCAACAACAGCAAGAGATTTAACTGGTAAAGTAGCGGATTTCTATATGGACCCATTTAAATATGAGTTGAACAAAGAACAACGTTACCAGCTTAATGCTATGTGGGTGCTTCATAAAAGAGCAAGTGCTAATGGAGTTATTAAAACTATCAATAATAGCCTTGATCCATATGAAACAGCAAAGTTATTATATATTCAAAATCGTGAAAACCAAATTAGGGATTAAAATGCTTAGAATTAAAAAATTTATTATAATCATATCTATCTTGTTTTCCTTTACTGCTTCGGCTGGTACTAATAAAGATGCTGCAGATTTTGTAAATGATTTAGCACAAAGAGTTATAAGCTTAATTAAAAACACTAACATGCCTGAATCTCAGAAAGAAAGAGAGCTTAATAATTTATTTTTAAAATATGTTGATACTAAATGGATAGCAAGATTTGCTATGGGGAAATATTGGCGTACTTTAACTCCTTCTCAGCAACAACAATATATTGATTTATATAGTATTTATCTGACTGATATGTATGTTCCTAATTTTCGTAAATATACAGGCAATGAAGTGAAAATTTTAGGAGCATCTGAAATTAGGAAAGGAGAGTTTCTTGTACAAACAGAGCTGGTTGATCCACTTAATAAATTAAATATTAAAATCAATTATATGCTTACAGAAAAAGGAAGTGATTTAGAAAATTTTGTAATCTTTGATGTTATAGCTGAAGGTGTTAGTTTAATAACAACCCAAAGAGCCGAAATAAATAACATTATGGAATCCAAAGGATTTAATTCATTAATTGGGCTTTTAATGAAAAAAACTTATGCTACAAATAAATAAAATGCTTGCAGCATTTAAATAAATAGTATATAAGTAGCTTCTCAAATGATTTAGGGCGATTAGCTCAGCTGGTAGAGCGTCTCGTTTACACCGAGGTGGTCGGCAGTTCGAATCTGTCATCGCCCACCATTTAAATCAACTATATATCTTCTTCTGTATTTCTTATAAATGGTTCAGGCTTGTAAGCATATGCAATCTGCGTTTCATCAGGTAGGCAGAAAATATGACAAGCACTATTTATAATTTTTCTAAAAAAGCTAATAATTCCATAGCCTTCTTTTATTTCTATTTCATGGTCTGGCAGATATCCACTACCTGAGCTTTCTGTATTAAATGTTAACCTATATGACACAGAATTTTCTTGAGTTAAAATTTTTGGTGAGTGTAAACTAATAAATTTTTCTGTATTTTCAATTGAATTTTCAACATATTGAAACCAATTAGGATCGGTAAAATCCTTATTACTGATGAGGGTTTCTACCTTTTTTAAGTTTATCATATGAAGGTTAACTCTCCATATCTCATTAGAATTAAAAGGATCTTTTTTAAGCCTTTTTAAAGAAGAATAAAGAATAGATATTTTTTCTTTATACTCATCAATATTTTCGCTATTTGGATGCATAATTTAACATTTAAAAAATTTAGTCAATAATAGTATATTATTGGAGAAATAAAATTTTCAAGTTAAATAAGAAAGATGGTAGTTAAATTAACAATAAAAAATTTTATAAAAGGCTAAATTACCATTAGCCTTTTATAAATATTTATTCAAACTAAATTTCAATAGTTAGAGCATCATTTTTAAGCTTTACACTAACTACACTTCCCTCTTTAATTTCACCAGCAATAAGGATTTTTGCTAACTTATTCTGTATTTCTCTTTGAATAAGTCGTTTAAGAGGGCGAGCACCATAAATAGGATCATATCCTTGCTTACTAATCCATTCTTTAGCGCTATCTTCTAATGATAATTTAATTTTGTGTTTTTCAAGTGTAGCTTCTAGTTTGCCTATTTGGATATCAACGATTTTTATTATATGTTTGGGCATTAATTTATGGAAAATAATAATTTCATCGAGTCGATTTAAAAATTCAGGTCTAAAAGTATTTCTTACCACATTCATAACTTGTTCTTTAGCTGAAGAAAAAGTCTCTTCGGTAGCTAAGGTTAAGTTTTCTGAACCTAAATTTGAAGTAAGTATAATTACGGTGTTTTTAAAATCTACCACAATTCCTCTACTATCAGTAAGCCTTCCTTCATCTAACACTTGAAGAAGAATATTGAATACGTCAGGGTGGGCTTTTTCTATTTCATCAAATAAAATAACTTGATAAGGTCGCCGGCGAACAGCTTCAGTTAATGTTCCTCCTTCTTCGTAACCGACATAGCCTGGAGGGGCCCCAATTAATCTTGCGACAGCATGTTTTTCCATATATTCAGACATATCAAACCGAAGCATGGCATGATCATCATCAAACATAAAGCGGGTTAGAGCTTTGGTAAGTTCGGTTTTACCAACACCAGTTGGACCTAAAAACAGAAAAGAACCAAGAGGGCGTAAGTGATCATGTATTCCTGCTCTTGATCTTCTAATGGCATCACTTACTGCACTTAAAGCTTCTTCTTGTCCAATTACTTGCTTAGCAAGCTCATTTTCCATATTAAGCAATTTTTCTTGTTCGCTACCCATTATCTTATTAGTTGGTATGCCAGTAGTGCGAGCAACAATATGAGCAATATCTTGTTCAGTAATTTCTTCTTTAATAATTTGGTTATGTTGCAAAGCCTCACTTTCTTCTAGTTTTTTAGTAAGTTCAGGAATAGCTCCATAAGTTATCTGTCCTGCGCGTGCAAGATTACCTTGGCGTTTTGCTATTTCTAATTCAGCTTTAGCCTGTTCTAATTGTTCTTTTAGCTTTTGTGCATTAGTAATTTTTAGCTTTTCAGCGCTCCACTTACTAGTTAAATCTTGAGCTTTTTCTTCTAAGCTTGCTAGCTGAGCTTTAATTTTCTCTAATCTTTCAATAGCACTTTGGTTTGTTTCTTTCTTTAATGCTTCAGCCTCAATTTTTAAGATAATTATCTCACGATCTAATTTATCAATTTCTTCAGGTTTACTGTCCATTTCCATTCTTAGCTTGCTTGCAGCTTCATCAATTAGGTCAATCGCTTTATCAGGAAGAAATCTATCAGTTATATATCGGTCAGATAAAGTTGCAGCAGCAACAATGGCACTATCAGTGATACTTATTCCATGATGTACTTCGTATTTTTCTTTAATGCCGCGAAGAATAGCTATTGTATCTTCAATTGTAGGCTCAGAAATATATACGGATTGAAACCTTCTTGCTAATGCTGCATCTTTTTCAATATATTTTCTATATTCAGCCAAAGTGGTGGCACCAATACAATGAAGTTCTCCTCTTGATAAAGCAGGTTTTAAAAGATTTGAAGCATCCATTGATCCTTCTGTTGCGCCAGCACCAACAAGCATATGAAGTTCATCTATAAATAATATTATTTCTCCTTCAGAGTTTGCTATTTCAGTAAGAATACTTTTTAACCTTTCTTCAAATTCGCCTCTATATTTTGCTCCTGCAATTAATGCGCCAAGATCAAGGCTAATTAATCTACAATTACGCAAACTTTCTGGAACATCTCCATGAACCATTCTTTGTGCTATTCCTTCAATGATCGCTGTTTTACCTACACCTGGTTCACCTATGAGCACAGGATTATTTTTAATTCTTCGAGAAAGAACTTGAATAGCTCTTCTTATTTCTTCATCTCGACCAATTACTGGATCAAGCTTTCCTTCTCTTGCTAATTCAGTGATATCTTTGGCATATTTCTTTAATGCTTCATAATTAGCTTCAGCATTTAGAGAGTCTACATTTCTTCCTTTACGAATTTGATTGATTGCATTTTGTAAAGTTTCTTTTGTAAGTCCTGCTTTATTGATAATTGCTCCAGCAGGTGTGGATTTCAGGCTTGCTATAGCTAAAAGTATTGTTTCACTTGCAACAAACTGGTCTTGCATTTTTTTAGCTAATGAATCTGCTTCTTCTAAAATTTTAGCTGCATCCGGAGCAAGATAAATTTGATCACTAACACTTGAAGTACTTACAGAAGGAGTTTTATTTAATTCATTTTCAAGTTCAAAAGAAATTTTTTCTAAAAAATTTCCACAATTTTGAATCAATCTTGAGCTAATACCGGTTTCGTCTTCAAGTAATGCTTTTAGTATATGTAAGCCGGAAAATTGTTGATGTCCTTTACTTAAAGCGTAGTTTTGCCCTTTTGCTA
Source organism: uncultured Rickettsiales bacterium (assembly GCA_964627795.1). Taxonomy (GTDB): domain Bacteria; phylum Pseudomonadota; class Alphaproteobacteria; order Rickettsiales; family CANDYO01; genus CANDYO01. Next base: position 130,135 of record CAZVLF010000004.1, read on the forward strand.
TAATTTTTCTAGCGTTTTCTGTAAATTTATTAAGATCCATATGATTATCTCCTTAATATTATAGCTCTTTCTATTCCAGCTAGGTCTTTAGCAATTTTTTCTATGGTAAAATTAGAAAAAATCTTTTTAATATCTTGAGCTTGACCATATCCAAACTCAAATATAGCTATACCAGTTGGTTTTAAAAATTTTCTTAAATCTTTTTCAATTATTCTATATGGAGTAAGACCATCTTCTCCACCATCTAAAGCAGAAAGAGGATCATAATTTTTTACATCTATATCTAATCCATCAATATCTTTGGTTGGTATGTAAGGTGGGTTACTTACTATTAGATCATATTCTCCATCAATTTTGTCGAACCAATCACTTTTAAAAAAATTAACTTTATTGCTTAATTTTAATTCTTGTGCATTTTTGTTAGCTATTTCAAGTGTTTTATCTGAAATATCGGTAGCGTAACCAAAAGCATTTGGAAATTCTAAAAGAAGAGAAAGGATAATACATCCACTTCCTGTGCCTAAATCAAGAAACTTATATGGTTTGTTTTTATCTTCTAAGAATTGATATGCCTGCTCAATTATAACTTCCGTGTCAGGCCTCGGGTCTAAGGTATATTGATTAACAATAAAAGAGCTTTTCCAAAAATATTTTTTTCCAATAATTTTAGCTACTGGCTCTTTATTTAGTCTTCTATTAACATAATTTTTAAAAATCTCTTCTTTCTCCATGGAAAGTTTAAGCTCAGGATATAAAATATAATTATTAAAATCAATGTTTGCCGCATCAAAAAGAAGGATTCTAGCATCTATTTCAGCAGATTTAATGCCTGCTTCCTTAAATGATCTTACAGCCTGATTATAAATATTTTTCATTTTTTATACCTTTTGCTAACAATTTACATATAAGATCCTCTTAATAATAGATCAAGAGGGCAACGTAAGAAAAAGTTAAGAATTTATTTCTTTTTAGTTAGGACATTATTTTTAAAATAGGAATTATTACTACTAAGAATTTACATTTGTTATTGTTGATGCTATTTGTTATGATCAAGGCTTTTAATAAGCAAATTTTGGTTATTTGATTATGCTAAAAGAATTTAGCTCGTTGGCTAAAGTTAAAAATCTACTTTCAAATGAAATGTCAATTATGGATGAATTAATTGACCAGCGACTGCAGGGAAGAGATAAACTAGTTAAAGATATTACTTATCATATAATCAAGTCTGGAGGAAAAAGGCTAAGGCCATGTTTGCTTATATTAATAGCAAAGTTATTTTCTTACAATGGTGATAGACATATTAATCTTGCTGCTGCAGTTGAATTTATTCATACGGCTACACTTCTTCATGATGATGTAGTGGATCACAGTGATTTGAGAAGGGGAAAATTAACAGCGAATTATTTTTGGGATAATAAATCAAGCATATTAGTAGGAGATTTTTTATTTAGCCAAGCTTTCATGCTGATGGCTGAAGATAAAGATGTGGAAATTTTAAAAATTTTATCTCAAGCTTCTTCTATTATTGCTGAAGGTGAAGTAAAACAGCTATCTTCCATAGCTAACCTCAATTTAAACATTGATAATTATATAAAAATTATTTCGGCAAAAACAGCAGAGCTATTTGCTGCCTCTTGTATGGTGGGAGCAGTGATTGCAGGGGCTGATAAAATGTCTCAAAATGAAATGTATAAACTAGGTTTAAATTTAGGGATAGCTTTTCAAATAATTGATGACATCCTTGATTATAGTACTGAAAATAAACAATTAGGCAAAAATATAGGGGATGACTTTAGGGAATCAAAAGTTACTTTACCAATCATAAAAGCTTATAAAGTTAGCGATAAAGATGAAAAAAATTTTTGGCAAAGAATTTTTAATGATAAAGTTCAAAATGAGGGAGATTTAGAAAAGGCAGTTGGGATTTTGAAAAAAAATCGGACTATTGAAGAATGTTATGAAATTGCTAAATATTATGCAAATCAGGCAAAATTATCTTTATCTTCTGTTCCTGACAATGAATTAAAAAAAATTACTTTGGAAATGATAGAATTTTCTCTTATAAGAAATTTTTAAATATAAATAATATTATAAAGCACAGAACCATTTAGTTCAGTGCTTTATAAAGTTTGTTTTTAAGATCCTGGATTAGGGCTTAAGTATTTCTTTTTATTAGGTAAGTTTTTATATTCTTCTGCCTCAGGAAGCGGTTCCTTTTTTGTAGTTATATTTGGCCACACTGCAGAATATTGCCGATTAACTTCCTGCATCTCAAGATTATCTTCTGATGCAGGCTTTATTGCTTCAATCGGGCATTCAGGTTCACAAACACCACAATCAATACATTCATCTGGATTTATTGCTAGCATGTTTTCACCTTCATAAAAGCAATCAACCGGGCAAACTACAGCACAGTCAGTATATTTACATTTTATACAATTTTCTGTAACAACATAAGTCATAATTGCCTCATTTTAGCTTTCTATTCTTGCTAATAAGTTATTCATCCTTCTTGAGAAAGCGCTGATATCAGCAACTGGCTCGCCTTCAATGATACAAGCTTGGTCATATAGAGCAAGAACAAGTTCTTGAGCAAAATTAAAGTCATTTTTAGCTAAAGAATTTTTTAATTTAACCACAATTGGATGATTGATATTAATTTCTAAAATCTTAGCAAAACTTCTACCAATTTGTTTTTGATCTTTAAGATAGCGTTCCATTCTAATATCCATAGCACCTTCTGCTACTGCTAAACATACAGGACTATCAACAAGTTTTCCAGATATTTTCGCATCCATGATTGTTGAGCCTAAAACCTGTTTAAAATAATCAATGATGGTTTTATTATCGTTAGTTTCATTTTCTTCTGTTGTAGTGTCTTGATTTTGATCTTTTGGATCAGTTATTTTTTCTAGGTCAATTCCACTTCTAGTTACAGATTTTAATTCCTTATCTTTATAAGTATGAACCACATTTACCCAGAAATCGTCAACTGTATCAGTAAATAGTAACACATCTATATCATGCTTTAAGAATCCTTCTAATTGAGGGCTATTCTTTGCCTTTTCGTATGAATCACCACTTAAATAGAAGATGTTTTCTTGGCCTTCCTTCATATTTGCAATATATTCTGCTAAGCTAATATATTTATCATGGAGTGCACTTCTAAATAAGCATACTTCTAAAAGTTTTTCTTTCTCATCTGCAGGAAGAGCTTCACATAAACCCTCTTTTAAAACTGCACCAAAATTATTCCAAAATTCATTATAGCTTGCAGGATCTTTCTCAAGTTTAGATTTTAGCTCGCTAATAACTTTTTTAGTGATTGATTTGCGAATTTTTTCTAATGAGTGGTTATGTTGAAGAGTTTCTCTACTTATGTTAAGTGGTAAATCTTCTGAATCAACCACGCCATGAAGGAAACGTAAGTATGAAGGTGCTAATGGTATACCTTCAGCTCCAATAAATACTCTTTTTACATATAATTTTACTTTACTATTTCTATCTGGATTAAATAAATCAAATGGCTTAGAAGATGGTATGTAAAGTAAATTAGTAAATTCAACCATACCCTCATTTTTATTATGAATAATATGCCACGGGCTATCTGGAAGATGAGAAACTTGTTTATAAAATTCTTGATGCTGTTCTGATGAAATTTCATTTTTAGGGCGCATCCAAATTGCAGAAGCATTATTGACTATTTCTGCTTCGCCTTCGCTTGGAATCACTTCAATAGGGAAAGCAATATGATCAGAATAAGTTTTAATTATATGTTTAATTCTAAATTTATCAAGAAAATCATCCTGATCTGTTTTTAACGATAAAATAATAGATGTTCCACGTGGGTGGCTTTCATCATCTAATTGCTTTAAAGTATATTCTCCATCACCTTTAGAATTCCATTGCCATACTTCTTTCTCACCAGCTTTCCGAGTAATTACTTGAATTTCTTCTGCAACCATGAATCCTGAATAAAATCCTACCCCAAATTGGCCGATTAATTGCAAATCCTTATTTGCATCACCAGTTAATTTAGAAACAAAATTTTGAGTTCCAGAGCGAGCAATAGTACCAATATTTTCAATTAGATCTATACGGTTCATTCCAATTCCGTTATCCGTGACCGTTAATTTTCTATTTGTTTCATCAATAGTTATTTTTATTTTGAAATCAGTGTCACTTTTAGTAAGTTCTGGATTAGTTATAGATAAATATCTTAATTTATCACAGGCATCTGAAGAATTGGAGATTAGCTCTCTAAGAAAAATATCTTTATTGGCATAAAGTGAATGGATCATTAGTTGAAGTATTTTTCCAACTTCGGCATCAAATTTAATATGTTCTTCTTTATAAGATGTTGTCATAGATTTACCTTTAGCAAAATATTAATAATCAAATTTTATATAAGGTGGATATCTTAAATATCAATAGTGGTTAATATTTTTTTTATAAATACTGCTTCACTGTGACCTTGAGTTTGCTCTATTTCCAATAGATGGTGGAGTAAAGTCAGGTTTTATAGGCTTTTTAGAAGAGGCTGACATTATTCCTGATATCTTATCTAGGTGTTTAGTAAGTTTCTTAAGCTTATAATTTTGAAAATCTTTGCCAGTTATTGTAGTATATATAAGCTGCTTTATTCTTTTAAACATGCTAGGCTGCCTATTTTCAATGTAGGATCTAATATCTTTGCTGAGTTGAGGGTTAGTTTTTAAAGCTTCATCACCAGCTATAAAAGCAAGAGATTCCTGTATATTTTGAGCATATTTAGGCTTACCAGAAGTTTTTGTTGTGCTTTTAAGGGTGTTATCAATTTTAGCCTTGATTATAAAGCCAACAACTTCTTCTTGCATCTGCGGTTCTAGCTTTGTAAGCTGAGCAAGGTTTTTTAAACCATTATCACTAAGTTTTTCCACCAGAAGTTCTAATTCATTTAATTTTAAATTACCTGACAATTTTTGTAAGTTTTGTTGTGAAAGTTCATGTGTTAACCCAGGAGTGTTTAAAAGCACCACCAGTTTTTCCTTAGAAATAGCCTTTTCTTTAGCTACAAAATGATTATTTAACGTTCTATGCTTAATGCATTCTGGCAATTCATATTCTTCATTTTGAGGGTGATCAATAATTGAGGCAGTAATTATTTCAGGAGCTTTATGAATTGGTAGAGTATAAAGTTTTTTAACTTTATTTCGACTTAGTTTTTCAATGTCAACTTCAATAGCCATTTTTGCATATGGAAGATATTCTCCTGTAGGGCTCTTATTTCCATACTCATCAATTAAAACTTTTCTTTTATCATCTAATTCATATTCTGGATTATATATAGTTGACTCAATTTTTAATTTTGATAGAGTAAGTCTTCCATCTTCCTTTGTTTTAACAGTCCATGTTTCTTCTCTAGGATGAGTGGAAATTGATTGAATATTTTTAAATATTCCATTTTCTTCTTGAATTCCAAGCGAAGCTGAAAATGAACCAATAGATCTTTGATTATATCGTGCAATTATATAATTCATTTGCTCTTCATTTGCACCAGATTTTTTCATAAATTCTTTTTTAAAAATCTCTAATTCTGCTGGCGAAAGATATTCTTTATTTTCGGTTTGCTGACTTTGAGGCCTATTATTTATTATACCATCAATAATTTCTTTGTTTAGATTCTCATGGAGTATCTTTCCATTTTCATCAACAATTTTTACTGCATGTCTAAAAGGAAAGTCTCGTTTAAACTGCCCTTGGTAAGCTTCACTTAATTCTCTAACAATAGCTTCTTTATCTTTATTGGCGTGAAGTTTTTTACGTAAATTATAAAGGTGAGTTAACGAGTTAGAATTAGAACTGTCGCTAGAAGTAAAATATTTGCTAAAATTTTTTACTTCAGGAAGGGATTTTTTTAGTAAAATATCTATTTCATCAATAAGTATTTCTCTTTCTTTAGGAAGAAAATGTCCTTTTGGGTTTTTCTCATATAGTTTGACAAGGTGATCAATTACAGGGTTATAAGTTTCTATTAACTGCTCTCTTAAAAGCTGAGGTATTGTATTAAATTTTTTTGTAACTTTTTCATCTTTAAGTATGCTACCGATTTCTATAGAAAAAGACTGTTTCATGATATTTCTCCTTTTTAAAAATTTTATTTTAAAAAGATTAATAAAAAGTAAAAAAGGTAATTAACTGCTGTTAAAATATCCTCTTGTATAAAAAGTTAAAATATGTTAACCTAAAAATTAATAATTTAATTATTTGCTTTTTAGGAGAACATATATGCTTGCTCATCAAATGTTATCACTAGATTTTTATGATGCGGTAATTTCAAATAATGTTTATGAAGTAAAAAATATCCTTGAACAAAATCTTAATGCTGAAGAAAAAATATCAGTCAAAATTATTACTGGATTATTGATGATTGCTGTTGAAAATAAGCTTACTAATGTGGCTAAAACCATATTAGAATATAATGATTATTCAAGAGAAAAAATCCTTTCTAAGCATTTAAATGTGATATTATGTGTTGCAGCTAAAAACAATATTTTGAAAGATTTACAAGTTACCTTTCATTAATTTTTAAGTTATGTTAAGCTCCTGATATTTTAGTTATTAATTAAATACGAGGGGTTTTAAAGTGATAAAAATGCCTCATTGGCCAGTACCAATTGGTAATAAGCCAATAGATCTAGGACTAACAAGGGTTAGATCATTATTATCTAAGATTGGTAATCCAGAGCGAAAACTACCGCCAATTATTCATGTTGCTGGGACAAATGGAAAAGGATCAACTACAGCTTTTTTGAAGTCAATTTGGCAAGCAGCAGGTTATAAAGTTCATTGTTATACTTCCCCTCATTTAGTTAGTTTTAATGAAAGAATAAATATTCTTGGAACTAATATTGATGATGATCTACTCTATGAAGTTTGTGAAGAATGTAGGCTGGCTTCTGAAGCTATAGACATAAGACCTACTTTTTTTGAAGGTACTACAGTTGCAGCTTTACTTGCTTTCAGTAAAATAGAGGCTGACTTAGTTATTCTTGAAACAGGCTTAGGTGGAAGATTAGATGCAACCAACGTAATTGATAATCCACTATTTTCGATAATTACTTCCATCTCCTTTGATCATACTGAATATCTTGGCAATTCTTTAGACTTAATTGCCCGTGAAAAATCAGGAATAATTAAAAAAAATTGTCCAACTATTATTAGCCAACAATATTCTGAGGCAATGGAAGTAATTTTAAAATTTTGTGATGCTCTTGAATCTAAGTCTTATGCTTTTGAGTATGATTGGATGGTTTTAAAAAATGAGAATAACTTGCCCGCTTATCGTAGTAAGGACAAAGAGCTTTTATTTCCTAGGCTTGGATTAATTGGCGACCATCAATATATAAATGCAGGCAATGCGATTACAGCAGCTCTCCAAGCAAAAGATTTTAAAATAAAAGATGAAGATATTATTTCTGGTTTAACTAAAGCTTCTTGGCCAGCAAGATTACAAAGGTTGCTTGATGGGGAAATAATAAATAAGTTGCCAAAGAATTGGGAAATATGGGTGGATGGTGCGCACAATGAAGCAGGCGCTCATGTATTATCTATGTGGTTAGAAGAGAGCCCGGAAATACCCACTTATATGATTTTTGGTATGACAAGAGGGCGTGATTGCCAGAAATTTTTAAATAGTTTTAAAGGTAAAATAAAACATATTGGTGGTGTTTTAATTGAAGCCGAGCCATCAAGCTATGGAAGTGAGTATATAAAGTTAGAAGCAGTAAAGGCAGGTTTTGATGCACAAGCTTATGAAGATGTAGACCAGGCTTTATTTGAAATTACAAAAAAGGAAAACGATCCTGCACGAATTATTATTTGTGGTTCATTATATCTAGCAGGAGATATTCTTTATAAAAACCAACGTTTTTATAGGTAAAAAATGGAAGATGCAGCAATTTTTTGGTTTAGAAATGATTTAAGAATCTCAGACAACCCAGGTTTATTTCAAGCGGCAAGAAGTAAGAGAATCTTTTTAATATATATATTAGATGAAGAAGATGAAAAGTTTAAATTAGGTGGAGCAAGCAAGGTTTGGTTATATCATTCACTTCATAGTTTAAATAAGTCTTTAAGTGGAAAATTAAATATTTATAAGGGCGATAGTTTATCAATAATAGATAAATTAGTGAATGAAAAAAATATAAAATCAGTTCATTGGAATAGACGCTATTGGGCAGAGCAAATCAATAAAGATAGTCAAATAAAATCTCTTCTTAATGATAAAGGAATTAATGCAGAAAGCTATAATGGGAGCTTGTTGTTTGAGCCTTGGGAAGTGTTAAAAGATGATAAAAGCTATTATAAGGTTTTTACTCCTTTTTATCGACGGGGCTATCAAAGCAGTTTTCCACGAGAGGTTTTAGACTCACCTGAACTTTCGTGGTTAGTTAAAGATAGTAGTAGCTTAACTATTGAACAATTAGAATTATTGCCTAAAAAAGATTGGCATATTAGTTTAATGAAAGGATGTAAGGTTGGAGAACAAGTAGCACAAAATAAATTATTCGAGTTTCTTGATAATAATATCTTAAATTATGATAATGAGCGAAATTACCCATATCTTAATTCTAGTTCTATGCTTTCTCCTCATCTTTGTTTTGGAGAAATTTCTCCTAATCAAGTTTGGCATGCTACAAAGTTAAAAGAAGAAATGCATAAAAACAACCCAGGAATAGAAAATTTTTTAAAGGAAATATCCTGGAGGGAATTCTCATATTATTTACTTTATCATTTTAAGGATTTGCCTAGCAAGAATTTCAATGAAAAATTCAATAATTTTGCTTGGGTTGATAATAATGATAAACTTTTTGAGAAATGGAAAAGAGGCTTAACAGGTCATCCACTTATTGATGCTGGAATGAGACAATTATGGCAAACTGGTTATATGCATAATCGAATTAGAATGGTGGTTGGATCTTTTTTAGTTAAAAACCTAGGCATACACTGGCATAAGGGACAAGACTGGTTTTGGGATTGTTTATTTGATGCAGATATGGCTAGCAATAGTTTCAATTGGCAATGGGTAGCAGGTTGTGGAGCTGATGCCGCACCTTATTTTAGGATTTTTAATCCAATTACCCAAGGAGAAAAATTTGACCCAGAGGGAATTTATACCAGAAAATTTGTTCCTGAACTAAAAAAACTTCCTAATAAGTTTATATTTAGGCCGTGGGAAGCTCCTTCTAATATTTTAAAAGAGGCTGGAGTTATTCTAGGGGAGAATTATCCTTATCCTATAGTTGATATAAATGAATCAAGAAATGAAGCATTAAGAGCATATAAGAATTTAAATCTATAAGTCTTTTATTTTGTAGTAACTAAAGCATCTTCTCTTTAGCACATAGCTTGCTTTAAAAACTTAGGTTTAATTATTGGGTGGTTTTAAAGAAGCTCGTGTGGAGTGCTAAAAAGCTGAAGTTTACGAGCTTCTTTTTATAACAACTATTTATATATTATTATTAAAATCTATATTTAAGGTTATATACATACCATTTAATGTAACAAAACAACTATCGTAAGGATCTAAACTTACTGTCAAGCATTGGATTCATCAGGGTTCATCATAATTTTAAGTAAACTCCTTCATTATAGGCTCATAACTAATAATTGAAAATTATGTATATGAAAATATGTATAGATATTTGGATAAAATGTTTACTAGATTCAAATAAGATCTATGGTGATAGAAAGAATAATATAAAATATGAAGATTAAATTTTCTAAGAGTGGCGGATAGAGTGGGATTCGAACCCACGGTATGCGTAAACATACGCCGGTTTTCAAGACCGGTTCCTTAAACCGCTCGGACATCTATCCGGAAGTAGTTTTATCAATAATAATTATTTAGGTCAAGAGATATTTGCAAATAGCTGTTTAATTTTTTGCATGGATTTTATTAATATGATATTTTTAGTAAAAAGAGAATATATTGATGTTTTATAATACAAGTTTAGATAATCATAATTTACGCCATAACCCTTTTAAATCTTGCATAATACCAAGGCCAATAGCTTGGATTTCAACTATAAGTCAAGAAAAAATTGTTAATATTGCTCCATACAGCTATTTTAATGCCATTGCAGACCTTCCTCCAATGGTGATGTTTGCTAGTGGATTTAAAGAAGATGGGGCATTAAAAGATACAATCCGTAATATTAAACAATCAAAGGAATTTGTGGTTAATATAGTTCCTTATTCATTGAAAGATAAAATGCAATTATCTTCACAAAATTTACCTTATAATAATAGTGAGGCTGAGGAATTTGGTATTAATTTAGCTGATTGTAAGCTTATAAAAACGCCAAGAATTAAGGAAGTACCAATTAGTTTAGAATGTGAATATGTAAAAATAGTAAGTTTAGACCATGATCAAGAGAAGGTAAGTAGCCAAATGGTTATTGGTAAGGTTATAGGAATACATATTCAAGATGAATATATTGCTGATGGAAAAATTGATGTCACTCGTTTTAAGCCAATTGCAAGGCTGGGTTACGATGAATATGCTGTAATAGAAAAAGTTTTTAAAATGAAAAGGGGATAAAATGGTCGAATTAGCAGGCTTAATAGAAGAAGAAGCTGTTTTGGATGTATGTTCTGCTTATAAAAGACTTGGTGACGTAATTAAATATAGAGAATTTAGTTTTTTGTCTAATGAAGAAATAAGCTATTTTGCTAATTTTACGGTTTTAAACTCACACAAGAAGTTTTTTAGAAATTTTGAAGAAAATATAAACAGCTTTAAAAATTATAGCCAAAATCTTACCAGCGATATACTTATTTCTCAAATTATATTTAATAAAACTTATCAACTAATAAAAAATATGTCTTTTTGTTTTAACAAGCCAATGAAAAATTTTATGTTAAGCTTTGTTGCTAAGTCTTATTATGATGTGGAATTTGCATCCATTGATTGGCACTCAGATAGAGGTAAAGAAAAAGATGTACGAGTACTAGTTTATTTTACAGGATATACTTCTAAATTTGCTAATAATGTTCCTGAAATTTATAAACAAATTTCTTTAGCTAAAAATTATAGTCAGTTTGCTGATATTATTGGCAATCAATATAGAAATATTTCATTTGGTAATGGAGTTATATTTAAAAAAGGCTGGACTCAAGCAGCGCATGCAACACCAAATGAAGGAGAACATCAAAGGTTTCTAGCTTCAATTGATATAAGTATTTAAGAAGCTAGGAGATGTTTTACCATCTCCTAATGCTATAAAGTTATTCACCTGTAGAAATATCAGGGGCATCAACTTGCTTCATTCCTACTGTATGGTAACCAGAGTCTACATGCAGGACTTCCCCTGTAACTCCACTACCAAGATCGGAAAGTAATGCTAATGATGCTTTTCCAACATCCCAAATAGTAGTGTTTCTTCTTAATGGGGAGTTAAATTCGTTCCACTTTAAAATATATCTAAAATCACCTATTCCTGATGCAGCAAGAGTTTTTATTGGACCTGCTGAAATAGCATTAATTCTAATATTATCTTTACCAAGATCATTTGCTAAATATTGAACACTTGTTTCAAGTGCTGCTTTTGCTATGCCCATAACATTATAATGCGGCATATATTTTTCTGCACCATAATAAGATAAGGTAACCATAGAGCCACCATCTTTCATGTAAGGAGCTGCCATTCTCGCTAATTTTGTGAAAGAATAACAAGAGACATTCATGGTGTTAAGAAAGTTATTTAGGCTTGTATCACAATATCTTCCTTTAAGCTCGTTTTTATCAGAGAAAGCAATCGCATGAACAAGAAAATCTAGTTTTCCCCATTTTTCTTCAATTTCTTTAAATAATTTTTCTAAGCTTTGATCATCAATCACATCACATGAAATAAGCAAACTACTTCCTAAAGATAAAGCTAAAGGTTCAGCTCTTTTCTTCATGATCTCACCCTGGTAAGTAATTGCTAATTCAGCGCCTTGTAGAGCGCAAGCTGCCGCAATTCCCCAAGCAATTGACTTATCATTGGCAAGGCCCATAATTAAACCTTTTTTACCCTTAAGTAAATTTCCTTGAGGTAAGTTATCTAAAATTTCTTGATCAAGATTCATAGATTTACCTATTATTGAAGTTAAACAAAATCAATCAAGTACCATATCAATTTTATATTTGTTTTGCAATAAAATGATTGAAATCCTATTTGTGAAATGAGATTATTTAGCAATATTTAAATTAAGGGTTTTATAGGGTGGAAAATTACCTTAGCAATAAAAAGAAATTAGATCAAAATAAACTTCTAAGATTTTCTTCTTACTTTACAGTTTTTGGAGTTAGTTTAATAATAATAGCAAAAGTTTATGGAACTTTTATCACAAGCTCAGCTACTATGCTTGCTAGCCTTATAGATTCTTTGCTTGATGTATGTGTTTCAATAATGAACTTAATAACTATTCATTATTCTCTTACACCGCCTGATCATGAGCATCGATTCGGTCATGGAAAAGCAGAAGACCTTGCAGTTTTTATCCAATCGAGCTTTTTTGGTATTTCAGGGCTATATCTTATATTCAATGCTATTGAGAGATTATATAATTTTCAAGATTACTCTTTAAATAATAGTAATGAAGGAATATTAATATTAATCTTTTCAATTACTATAACTTTAGCGATTGTAATTTTTCAAAGAGTTGCAATGAGTAAAGCTAAATCTAAAGTGATTGAAGCAGATTCTTTACATTATTTAACTGATTTCTTAACTAATATTTGTGCAATAATTGCCATTTTTTTTGCTTCATATTTTAAAATAAATTGGTTTGATAGTTTAGCTGCAATATTAATAGCATGTTATATTATTTTTAATGCAATAAAATTATTTAATAAGGCTTTTAAAAATCTTATGGATCATGAATTAGAAGATAGCGAAAAGCAACTAATTGTTGAATCTATTAGTTCTCATTCACAAGTTTTAGGGTTCCATGATTTGAAAACTAGGTATGCAGGTGTTAAGCCCTTTATTCAATTTCACATTGAGCTTGACGAAAATATGACAATTAAGCAAGCTCATAAAATAGCTCATGAAATTGAAGAAAAAATTCTTCTAAAAATGCCAAATGCTGAGATCCTCATTCACCAAGATCCAGCAGGTATTGAAGAGAAAGTGTTTTATAAAGATTAAATAAATATGTTTAACCATTTTATGGATGAAGCTATTGAAATAGCAAAGAAAGGTGGTAAAAAAGGCGAAGTCCCGGTTGGCGCTTTAATTGTTGACAGGATAAGTGGAAAGATATTAGCCAAACAACATAATCTTATAGAATGTAGTAAAAATCCTCTTGCTCATGCTGAAGTACTTGCTATTAACCAAGCATGCGACTTTGTACAAGAGAAATTTCTCTACGGTAAAGATTTATATGTCACTTTGCAGCCTTGTACAATGTGTATGCATGCTATCATCTTATCAAAGATTTCAAGAGTGTATTTTGGTGCATATGATTATGAATCTCAACTTCAAATTTTTAATCATAATTTTATTCCCGAAATCTATGGTGGAATCAAGGAAGATGAATGTAGTATCCTGCTTAAAAATTTCTTTATAGCAAGAAGAAAAGGGTAGAGAAAATTCTCTACCCTTTAAATCTTTAATTATCATTTTCTTCCCATTGTGGAATTATGTTTCCTATAAAATTCCCAGTCAATTTAGAAAAATAATGTGAGGTAGCCATTGCAGGAATGCAAGCTTCGGCAATTATTATTTTACTTAAAATATTAGGTTGTGTTTGAGCAAAATTATAACATTCAATGGCAGTTGCTCCTGTTGCAATTACTCCTGTTATATCACCCATAATATTATCTTTATTATAATTGTGGTGATAATAATTTATTGCTCCATTTAATCCTCCTTGGATGAGAGAATACCCAACAGTATATGGAGATGCATACATAAATGGAAGATTAGTAACCAATGATATTATAGCATCTGATGTTATATAAGTAGAAGCTTTTAACCATTCTGGTAATTCATACCCAAAAGAATTTATTAACTCATCTCTTTTAGCATAAAAAAGAGGTTTGCTAAAAAATACCAGACTTGATCCAAAAGTTGTTACAGGATTAATATTATAATTATAAGAGAAAACCGCATTTCCAGCTGCATGTATAGCTGTAGAAAGATAATGTTTAACATTAAAAGTACTATTTTGTAATTCTAATGAATTGCAAAATTTAGACCATTTACAGAATTGGCAGAAAAGATATTCAGCCTGATTCAAAACTGATGCTCCATTCATAATAATACCACCAATTATACCAGCATTATTTAATGAAGCAGTAGGGTATAAATAGCTTATTTGTGGAATTTTCTCTTGGTTCTCTTCGTGATTTCCTATTGGTGTGTAAAAAGATAATTTTTCCCTAGGCGATTGATTTTCCATAAAATCAAAATCATAATCTATTTCTACTGCTGGAATGATTGCCCGAATATCATATGATTGTTCTTCGTTAGAACTGGACCTTAAAAGCTGGGTTTGTATGTAAAAACTATCACTACTATGAACATCCTTAATGCCTAGAGTAGGAGAAAAATTATCAATAGACTTAGAAGGTGAATCAAATGAGCTAGCTTTTAACAATTCTCCAGGTTGGTTAACAAATATTTTTTGAGGTTCTAAATAACCAGCATTTAAAAAATTTTCAATACTTAAGAAATTAGAGTTCAAATCAGTAGAAGGAGTAAACTTCTCAGAAGAAAAGAAAGCGATTAAAATATCAACTAATGCCCGTGCATCTTCTCTAGCTTTAATTTTAATGTCATTAACTTTAGAAGGTAGCTCAATACTAATAACAGCTTCTATAAGAAAAGATTGAGGGTCTTGAGCAAGATTAAAGACAGATTTCGTGAAATCAGAAATAGAGTTTTGTTTTAATTTAGCTTCAACTAAACCTCGGTTTGCAACTAGTGTTGCTATTTCATCTGCTAAAGTTGCCATTTCATTGCAATCTATAGCTAAATTAGCAATTCGTTCTACTAATTTTTCCTGAGAAGCTCTATCAACAGCGTTCAAGATTTTGCCTAAAATATCTACACCTGCTCCGGCTAGTGGGACATGAGGAGAGATAAATTCAAAAAAAGAACCTAAATATCCAATCATTCCTTTTCTAACATTTTCTACCATACCTGTTTGAGCATGAACTACTTTAGCAGCTAGGTATATTTCATTAAGAGATCTTCTTACAGTTAAATATAAGTTTTCACTATATTCATCAAAAATCAAAGATTTAGGTTTATTTGCAAGAGAGATATAACTAATAGTTTCTTCAATAAGTTTTTGGTTGGCCCCAAATGCTTTTAAATTATTTTCTAATTCTTGATAATTTTGTTCTAATTTCAAAACTCTTTCTTCAAGGCTTGAATATTGGGTAAGGGTGTTATAAGAAATTAATTTTCTATCCCAATTATGTTTTAGTTTTAAAAAAACATTTTCAGTCAGTTGAGCGCTATTATGGTAATCACAAATTGAGCCTAAAAATTCAAGCTTTTCTTGTTCATCAATAATTATACTCTTAAATTTATATTCTACTCCTTCTCCTGACTTTCCAAAAATCTTGGTTAGGTGATCTTTATCTTGACTAGAGTAATAGTTACTAATTTGACTGTTGTCAGAAAAAGAGATTTTTCGATAAATAGAATGACCAAAATGATTTTTTTCTTCGATCAATATAAATTTTGACATTAAATTGGTTTTATCAAGAATAGGGGTAATGATACTTAGTCTAATTTGATCGGTAGTCAATGAGCCAAGATATTTTTCAGTAAAACTTTCTGTATCATATCCATGTTTAACTAGCTTTAAAGGAGAATTTTTTAAAGCTTTTACAATTTTATTAATTATAGAATTAATTGTATCAGGCGTTTTATTAAAAGTATAAATTTTTTCTCCTACAGTTAATGTTTTTTGTGTGATTGATAAAGTAAGATCATTTGAAATAATAAATTCTATAAAAGAATCAAGATTTTCTTCTATATCGTCAATATTAGTAAAAGGGTTGTTAACCTCTCTCGAGTTAGAAAGAAGCAAAGAATGGTCTATTAATGGAATTATCTTTGATGCAAGTTTTATTTGATAAGGACAGGTATCATGAGAATTAATTACATATTTTATAAAATTAGAGTCTACTCCCATTTTTTTAATAATTTCGCCATAAACTAGATGAATTGTAGAAGAAAATGTATTTAGATAAGTTAGAAGCATAGACATAGCTGTTGCTGGTTTATAAGGATGATGGCTATCAAGCTTAGAAAAATAATTATCAACTAAGCTTTTTTCTGAATGGATAGAATTCTCCTCAGCGTAAGAAGCTATGATACTATCAAAATTCTGTTCTATTAAAATTACCTGTTCAGTAAGGCTACTTAAAATTAAGTTAGCTTGCTTTAATAACTCATTTAAAGTTGATCTTGGGGAATGAGAAAGCGTTTCTAAGTATTTTAAGAAATCTTGTTGCTGATCGGTTGTAAGTAATTGATAGAGATTTTTTATTTTTTCCATTGCTAAAAGTTTTCTTTTAAGAACGGGTGTAGTTGTAAGAGTTAAGAATAAGTAATTATAAGTTTTTAACCTATCATCAATTGAGCCCTCGGCAAATAAATCTGCTAATAAAGATATAATATCGTCATTTGAGTGCTTTCCTTCACTAGAGTTAATTATATAGTCTATAAGCAAAGATTTCTCTTCCTGACCAAACTTTGTATAAGTTTTTTCAACAACTTTTAGAAAAGCTGAACTTACTTTTGATGCTTGATTATTCTTAACTAACTCAAGTAGTTTATTACAATAACTTTTAATTCTTTCCATTGAGATTTGTTCTTTAGATATAATATCTGCAATAGCTTGAAATGTTATAATCTTTTTATCTTCAACAGTAGTTGAGTCAAGAAAGGCATTTAAAGAAGTAAAAATTTCATCATCTTTATAATTATAAATTGAAGCTAACCCTTTAATAGCTGATGAGTAAATATCATAATTAGGATGATTTATTTTTTCTAAAAAAAATCTATATATTTCTTCTTTTTTTGAAGAATAAAAAAAATTTTTTGCCATTAGATAAATAATTTTGCTTTTTGCTCCAAAGTTTCTAGGTGTAGAAGGTCCAAATATAATAAGCATAGATGGATTTCTAAGGCTTTTATATTTATCTAGAGCGGAAGAAGCAATAATATCAAGAGAAGGTTCGCTTGAAAAATCTGAAAAGAAGTCTAGCTTTTTTAATAGATAAAGAAGCTCTTGTTCGTTGGTTTTGCTATTAAAATTATCTATAAATTTAGTTATAAGTTCTTTTTCGGATTCTCCCATAGAAATTAAAGTATTGGCCAACTCTTTAAAGATAATAAAGGTCAGGTGATTATTATTTAAAATTTGTTCGAAGAAAAAAGAAAAAATACTGTCTTTAAATGAATTTATATGAGCTATATCTTTAAGGCTATTAATACAGGCAAGCTGAATCATATTATCTTTTGAGTCAATAAACTTATTTTTTAAAATATCAATAGTTTTTTTAGTAGGAAATCTATTTAATGATTCAATAGCAATAAGCGATATTACAAGTTTTTCATCATCAATTTTCTTATATATTGCTTCTAAAGTTTTTTTACTCCAATCTATTTCTCTTAATACTTTAATTGCTTTTTGGACAATTAAAGGATCTGAGTTTTCTGTTTCTACAATCAACCTTGAGATTATATTCTTATGGCTATCACTATAAGAGCTTAATCTTAGA
Source organism: uncultured Rickettsiales bacterium (assembly GCA_964627795.1). GTDB lineage: Bacteria > Pseudomonadota > Alphaproteobacteria > Rickettsiales > CANDYO01 > CANDYO01. Next base: position 147,911 of record CAZVLF010000004.1, read on the forward strand.
GTTTTCATAGCAGTTAAGATACCGTGTTTATTTCCGCTTGATATAATTTCAAGTAATTTATTTGTTACTGTTGATGTTAGATATCCACTACTAATAATAACGTGTTTCCATTTAAAAATATTAGAAGTTATTTTTACATCAATTTTTTCAATGAAAGATTCTAATTGTTCAATCTTCTCATAATTTTTAATGCTAGCAATCAAATGCATTAATACTTGAATTTGTTTATTATCTGTAAACTTTAACATCTCCACATTACTTGAAATAGCGCTATTTAAAATACTTAATATGCCATCTATCTTCGCTTCCTCTTTTTTTTCTAATGAAACCAGGTTTGCAGCAAACTTAATTATCTCAAGATAAAGTGGATTATATGCATGTTGCGAAATGAAAGATTGCGCTTCTTCTTGTAGGTTTTTTTCTTTACTTAAAACTAAATTTGTAAGGTAAGATCCAGCTAAAAATAACTGTAAATCTGGATCAGTAAAACCAATATGTTCCTGATAGTTGTTAGTATAGGGTAAAGATAAAAAGTTAGATAAAATAAGTGAGCTAAAAACAATTTCTGAATCAGCCTTTGTTCTTGTATATTTACTAATTATTTCTAGAACCTCTTGCTTACTTAAAGGATATTTATTTTCCTGATAAAAATATGTTTCTGCCATATTTGGTTCTAAATTAGAATATAAAGAAGGTTTAATTTGAAAAATCTCAGTGTTAGCATTTAGGATACCCTTGAAAGCAATTTCTTTAAATATTTCAAGGAGATTCTCAGAAAAATTAAGCTTAGTAGATACTTCCTCTAAAGGATATAAAAGGGAGTAACTTAAATGATTTAATATATCTGCTGAAGTAACAGATCCTTGCTCTAATTGCCATTTTTTCATAATAATATGAAGATATTTAGGATGATGTGCTAATGTTGATATCAATTTATTATCATTTAAAAACTTTAAAAATTTATTTTGTAAAACCTCATTTTCAATAAAATTATGTACAGTTTTTTTGATATCAAGATATAGATAGCCTTCATTTTTAACAATTATGTGAGGTCGAAAAAATTTATTAATAAGATCTAAACTTGAGTTTTTTCCTAATAAAAGTACATTTTGTTGGCTTAAAAATGACCATAAACGCTCATATTCAGGGTCTTTTAAATAAGGAAGGAATTTGTCAAAATTTTCGAGGATAAATAAAGGTTTTTTATCTTTATTTTCCAAAATAGATTTAAAATCTTCTTTTCTTAAACCTTCAATTTTTAGAAAATGGGCAATAAGTGATTCTTTATCTTTTAGATTCTTAAGACTTTCTTTTGTAGAGCTTAAAATTTCTTGGATATCAATATTTAAAGCGCAGCTAAAATGATTAGACCATAAAGTTTGATGAGAAATTTTATAAGTTATATATTGAGATAACATGTTATTGTCATCAATTAACATCATCTTTATAGGTTTCCTTTTAAGGTCATAACGCATAAAAAGGTTATCAAGTTCAATAAAATTATCAGACAAAGACAAAGAATTTTGAGGAGAATAAGAATCTTGTCTAACTAAAGTGGCAGGTAGTAAGGTTATTTCACTTGAAGTAATCCTAAGCCGGGGAAGAATAAATTTTTCAAGTAATTGTGGATCATGTGTACTAAAACCTCCGATATATTTTTCCTTGTAGTAATCTCTTACTTCTTTATCTGAGGTGGGATTAAATATTCTACGCATGTTAGCCTCCTTAATAATTTAAGGGATAAAAATCTATTACAAAAAACTAATTTTTGTTTAAGAAATTTACCCTAACTTTATGGTGTTTTTAGAATGCTCCTATTTAAGGCTAGCAGGCATGAGTTAAGAAAAGGTTAATAAAAATATTTTTTTGCTATAAGATTTATTTTTTAACGTTAGTATCTATTTCTAACATAAGAATTCCTTTAGGAGGTATGTTAGCATTTTTAGGCAAGAAATTTATTATCTGATTATAAATAGAACTTGCAGGAAACATGATTAATCTTTTAGATCGGCTTGTTATAAGATCAAAGCCTAAGTTCATTGAAGGAGGGACTTGATTGCTTCCAATAATAATATTTGCAGGTTGTTTAAGGTTAGATTGAGCTATAATTTTCTCATTACTATCATAAAGCTTATAATGGAAATAAACTCTCTCGCCACAAAGCAAATAAATACCGTCTTTTTCTTTCTTATCTTGAAGAACCTTAACTGAACTTGCTATTTTATCAATTGCATAATTTGCATTAAGAACTTCAATATCAATTGTAATAAATTCATTATTTCCTACCAAGTTTTTAGAAAATTCTTCTTTGGTATAAGCATATTTAGGTAAAGTTATAAGCCTTCTTTGACCTCCTTTTTTCATCCCAATTGTAGCAAATTCAATTCCTTGTATCACATCGTTGTTACCAACTTGAAAAGTTCTAGGTTTATTATTTAGTCTTGTATTTTCAATAACTTGTCCATTTACCAGTCTAGTAGTAAAATGAGCAGTTACTTTATCACCACATTTAATCTCACTTCCTTCGCCTTCTAAAATGCTTACTACTGAATTGTTATTGTAAGGATTGAAAGTAGGTTTTTCTTCTTCGTGTGTTGCGCGTGGATTAGTTAATAATTTTTCTAATAAGTCTTGTCCTTGCTTGGTATGAAGGGCTTTATACACAAAATTAAGGATTTTATTTTGAACATTATGCATAGAGTTTTGTTTAGGTAGAGTGGAAGGATTGCTATAAGTGAATGAGTCAAAGCTATTCTCATTAAGGTTAGAGGTGGATTCTTCTTTAATAAGTGGATTTTCTTTATTTGCAACTATTCTATTATCATTATCTTCAGTTAAAGTTTTTATCTGTTGTTTGATTTTCTCAGTTATTTCTTTAGTTTTAGGAGATAATTCTTCGTGTTTGAGTGGGTTAATAAATTTGCCCGGAGAAAGCAGAATGGAGTATATCATAAAAAATGCAAAGATTACAGTTGCCCACTTACTAAACATTGTTGTTCCTAAAAAATAGATTAAATAATAGTGGAATAATTATAGCAAAATAAAATAAAAAATCTAAATTTACTTGCAGCTTGCAAAATAGAATCTTATTAGATATTCTCGTTTAAAAAAATTAATGATTAAGATAATTTGTTATGAAAGTTAAAACTCGTTTTGCTCCTAGTCCTACTGGAATGCTACATATTGGAAATGTTCGAACTGCTCTTGTTAATTGGCTTTTTACGCGTAAACATGACGGTGAATTTATGCTTCGCATGGATGATACAGATCTTGCTCGTTCTAAGATAGAATATGAAGAAGGAATAAAAGAAGACCTTATCTGGTTAGGTTTAAACTGGGATAGTTTTGCTAAGCAATCTGAGCGTTTAGCAAGATATGAAGAAGTAAAGGAAAAGTTAATTGCTTCCGGTAGGTTATATCCTTGCTTTGAAACTCAAGCTGATTTGGATATGAAGAGAAAACTGCTTCTTGGTAGAGGGTTGCCACCAATTTATGATCGAGCTAGTTTAAAATTATCAAAATCAGAAATTGAAAAATTGCTTGCTGAAGGAAAAAAACCGCATTATCGCTTTCTGCTTGAAGATGGTGACATTGAATGGGAAGATCTTATTCGCGGTAAGATTCATTTTAAAGCTAAAAATTTAGGTGATCCAATAGTAATTAGGGAAGATGGCTCAATGACTTATATTCTTTGTTCCGCTATTGATGATATAGATTTTAAAATTACTCATGTTTTAAGGGGAGAAGACCACATAACTAATACGGCAATAGGTATACAAATAACTAAGGCTTTAGGTTGTACTCCTCCAACTCTTGGTCATATTTCTTTACTCAAAAGTAAAGTTGAAAAAATTTCAAAGAGAGTGGGTGGATTTGATATTATGTCACTTCGTGAAGATTCAGTAGATCCAATGGCAATAAAATCCTTATTAGCAAAAATGGGCACTTCAGATTCTATAGAAGTGGTTAAAGACATAAAACAGTTAATAGAAGGATTTGACATAAAAAAATTTAGTCTTTCAGCAGTTAATTATGATATTGAAGAATTATTTCAACTTAATCATAAATTAGTCAGTAATTTATCTTATGAAGAAGTACTTCCAAGTCTTAAGCATTATAAAATAGAAATTAGTGAAGAATTTTGGTTATCAGTTAGAGGGAATATAAATAAAGTTTTAGATTTAAAAGAATGGATATCGATTTGCAATGAAAAGATAAAACCAGTAATTTCAGAAGAAAATATAAGCTTCCTTAAACTTTCTTGTGAACTTCTTCCTCAAGAAAATTGGGATTTAAATACTTGGCAAGTATGGACTAATTCTTTAAAGGGACATACCCAAAGAACCGGAAAAAATCTATTTATGCCAATAAGGTTAGCTTTAACAGGAAAAGAAAATGGCCCAGAGTTAAAAGTTTTGCTTCCATTAATTGGAAAAGAAAAAGTATTAAAAAGACTACAGGGTGATAATGCTTAGAATATTAATAGTTATTTTTTGTGCTTTTTCTGCATTAGCTAAAGATAGTATAAAAAATAATAAAAATAGAGATATTATCGTTGTAGAGCCAGAAGAAAAATATTATGGAGATAAGGATGTTAATCCTTCATTAAATACTACTTATGCAAAAGAGATCGCAGCAGTGGAAAAATATCTTAATAGCTTTTACACTTATTCTGCTAACTTCAAGCAGTCAAACAGGTCAGGGCAAATTAGTTACGGTAAAATTTATATAAGTAAACCTGAAAAAATTAGATGTGAGTATTCTAATCCTACCCCTACCTTATTGATTATGAATGAAAATAAAGTTACCTATTATGATGAAGAATTGGATGAAATTAGCCATGCAAATGCAGATATCAATGCTCTTAAAATTCTTTCATTAGAACGAATTAAGTTTTCTAATCTTAAGCTAGTTGAAGTAGAAAAAGAATATGGATTTATTTCTTTTACATTCATTGATTATTCTAAAGAACTTAAGCAACAGTTAGCGGCAACTCTAAAATTTTCATATCCTGCTGTAGAATTAAAGAAGCTTACTGTTTTAACTGAGGATAATGAGGTAGATATGGTTTTTGAAAAATCAATATATAATCAAAATTTAAGCAAACAATTATTCTATTTTAATCGGATTACAAATAGGAATTTAAAATAATGTTATCTTTAAATACTAAATTTAAAAGGATAGTTTCTCTTGCACGTAAAAGGGTAAGAAATCCTGAAAAAGAAAAACAATTTCTTTGTGAATATTTGCCTAAATATGCTGTAACTGTTCCTGAAGATGGAGGAATGCTTGAAAAACCGAATGATATGTTTTTTAAAAGTAATAAAGCTTTTACTAAATTTGTTCTTGAAATAGGTTTTGGCGCTGGAGAAAATATTATATTTAACGCTAAAAACAACCCTAATTTTGCCTATGTAGGATGTGAAGTTTTTGCAGGTGGAGTTGTTGATTTATTAAAAGAAATAGAAGAAAATAAGATAGAAAATATAAAAATTTGGTTTGATGATGCTTTAGAGCTTATTACTCGATTGCCAAAAAATAGCCTTGATTTGGTTTATATTCTTCACCCTGATCCTTGGCCTAAAAAAAGGCATAATAAGAGAAGATTAATCAACTTTGAATTTCTTTCATTGATAGAGACTAAAATGGCTAGAAGTGGAGAGATATTAATTATAACTGACCACCAAGATTATGCTGATTATATTTCTGAGGTTGTTGATGAAAGTAAAGAGCTATTTGTAACAAAATATGATAATTATCCCCCAATTACCAAAACGAAATATCGTCTTAAAGCAGATGCACTAGGAATAGAATCTAGGTATTTCTACTTGGTGAAAAAATAAAGTTTTCTTGCAAAACTACCATTAATTATGTATTTTAATTGTCACTACAATGGTTTAATGTGATAAATGATGAAGACTTTATCTTTTCAAGAAATTATTTTTGCTTTACAAAAATTTTGGTCTGAGCGTGGTTGCGCTATTTTGCAAAGCTATGACAAAGAGGTTGGAGCTGGAACTCTTCATCCTGTAACTGCTTTAAAAGCTTTAGGTCCTAAACCAATGAAGGTTGCTTATGTTCAAGCTTCAAGAAGGCCAAAAGACAGTCGTTACGGTGAAAATCCTAACCGTTTATCTCATTATTATCAATATCAAGTTTTACTTAAGCCAGCTCCTAAAGACGTTCAAGACCTTTGTTTAGAAAGTCTTAAAGCAATAGGAATAGATTATAAAAAACATGATATACGTTTTGTTGAAGATGATTGGGAAAATCCTACCATTGGTGCATGGGGTTTAGGTTGGGAATTATGGTGTGATGGAATGGAAGTTCTTCAATTTACTTATATGCAGCAAATTGGTGACATTGAGTGTGAATTAATTCCAGCAGAAATTACTTATGGTCTTGAAAGGCTTGCAATGTATATCCAGAATGTTGATCATTTTACCAAAATAAGGTGGAATGAAGGTGATAACCCAGTTTTATATGGAGATTTATTCCTGCAGCAAGAACAAGAAACTTCAGCTTATGCGCTTGAATTAGCAGATGTTGAAGTATTAAAAAGGGCTTTTACTGATAGTGAACTTGAATGCACAAGATTGCTTGAAAGAAAACTTCCTTTAGCCGCTTACCACCAAGCATTAAATGCCTGCCATAATTTTAATCTTTTAGATGCAAGAGGAGCATTAAGTGTTGCTGAAAGAGCTTCTTATATGGCGAAAGTTAGAGGTTTAGCTAAAGCCTGCTGTTTAAAATGGATGGAAAGCCAATGAAAGAGTTATTATTAGAATTATTTTCAGAAGAAATACCAGCTAGAATGCAGGAAAAATCTTCATCTATAATGTTAAGTGAGCTTGAGAATACATTAAAAGAACAAGGAATTACATATTCTAAAGCAAAATATCTTGTAACCCCAAGAAGAATTGTGATCCATATTGAGGGATTACCAGAACAACTTCCCCAGCAAGAAATTAATCGTAAGGGGCCTAAAATAGATGCAAGGCCTGAAGCAATAGAAGGATTTTTAAAAGCTGTTGAGATGAGGCTTGAAGAACTAACTATAAATGATGGCTTTTATTATGCCAAAAAAATAGAGAAAGCTAAAAATATAGATGGTGAGTTAAAGTTAATTCTAGAAAAACTTCTTCTTACGTTTACTTGGCCTAAATCAATGCGCTCAGCTCAGTCTGAAGTTAGGTGGGTTCGTCCTCTGCGAAATATTTTATGTATTTTTGGTAGTGAGATTTTACCAATAGAATTTGGTGGACTTAAAGCAAATAATAAAACCTGGGGACATAGATTTATGTGCTCTGATGAGTTTTTAGTCAAGTCATTTGTAGATTATGAGCAAGTGATGAAAAAATCTTTTGTGATATTATCGAGTAAAGAAAGAGAAGCAATAATTATTGAGCAAATAAATGAAATTGCAACAAAATTAAACCTTATCCCCATAATCGAGCCAGATTTGCTGAAAGAGGTTGTTGGATTAGTTGAGTATCCTAATGTGGTCCTTGGAAAAATTGACCCTGAATATACTATACTTCCTAAAGAAGTGCTAGTTACAGCTATGAAAGTGCATCAGCGTTATTTTTATTTAGAAAATAATAAGAGTGAGATTAGTCCATATTTTCTTACAGTTTTAAATGTTAAATTAGATAGTGACGAAGCTATAGTTGCTGGCAATGAAAAAGTATTAAAAGCAAGGTTAGCTGATGCTAAATATTTCTGGGAAAAAGATTTAAAACTTCCTTCTAGTGAAGCATTAGCTAAACTTGCCAAAATGACATTTCATAGTAAACTTGGCTCAATGTTTGATAAGGTAAATAGAATTATTGAAATAGCTAAATTTATTGGTGAAGATTTACTTAATGATGAATTAATTAAAAAGGCCGCTTTGCTATGTAAAACTGACTTGGTTAGTGAAATGGTTGGTGAATTTCCAGAGCTTCAAGGGGTGATGGGTAAATATTATGCTTTGCATGATGGCGTTGAAAATGAAGTAGCTTATGCTATTGCTGAACATTATCGTCCAATAGATGTGAATGATCAGGGAAATATATCATTGCTTGGAGCCATCATTTCAATTGCAGATAAGATGGATAGTTTAGTAGGTTTGTGGTCAGCAGGGGAAAAGCCTACAAGCTCAAAAGATCCTTTTGCTCTAAGAAGAACTGCTTTAGGAATTATTAAGCTGATTAGGTTTCACAAATTGAATTTCTCACTCAAGGAGCTTATAAACTATGCTGGTCATTCAATCAATAAAGAGCAAAAAGAAGAAATAATTATATTTATAAATGAAAGGCTGAAATATTATCTTAAAAATGAAAACTTCCGTCATGACCTAGTAATGGCCTCATTAGCAAATAATGCAGATAATATTAACTCAGCAATAGAAAGAATAATAGAATTAGAAAATTATTTTAAAGACGATGTCTCCAAAAATCTACTCTTTTCAATAAAGAGAATATTAAACATTATAGGAGATAATGAAGTTAGTTTAGAAGTTAACTATGATTTTTTTAACAATATTGAAAAAAGCCTTTATAATAAAGTTATAGGTTTGAAAGAAGAAATTAGCAGCTTAGCTTCTATAACCGAAGATATTAATTTGTTTTTTGATAAGGTAATGGTTAATGACATTGATCCAAACATAAAGAAGAATCGTTTAAACCTGCTTTTTAATGTGGCGAATGTTGCAAGTAAGATAGCTGATTTTAGCTTGATAGAAGGATAAATATAGATGGAAAAATTAGTTTATAAATTTGGTATTGGTAAAAGTGAAGGAAATAGCCAAATGAAAGATTTGCTTGGTGGCAAAGGGGCTAATCTTGCTGAAATAGCTAATTTGGGTGTTGATGTTCCTCCGGGGTTTACTATTATTACTGAGGTTTGTAAAAAATATTATCAAGATGAGAAAAATATTCCTTCTGATCTTAGGGATCAAGTATATGAGGCGCTTAATTTAATTGAAAATAAATTAAATAAGAAATTTGGTGATAAGGATAATCCATTACTTGTTTCAGTAAGATCCGGTGCTAAAGTTTCAATGCCAGGCATGATGGATACCATACTTAATTTAGGTTTGAATGATAATACTGTTGTTGGTATCGCACAAAAAAGTAATAATTATAGATTTGCATATGATAGTTACCGTAGATTTATTCAAATGTATTCTTCGGTAGTGTTAAAAATAGATCATTATTTATTTGAAGAAGTTTTAGATCTTAAAAAGCAAGATTTAGGTATTATTCATGATACTGATTTTTCTAGTTTAGACTTACAAGAAATTATAGTTGAATATAAAAAAATAGTTTTATCTGTAACTGGAAAAGATTTTCCTCAAGATCCTATGATACAACTATGGTCAGCAATTGAGGCGGTTTTTGACTCATGGATGAGTAATAGAGCAATAACATATCGCAAAATCAATAACATAAGCGAAGACTTAGGAACTGCAGTTAATATTCAGGCAATGGTATTTGGTAATAGGGGAGATAATTCCGCAACAGGAGTTATTTTCACTAGAAATCCTACAAACGGAACAAATTTTCTTTATGGAGAATATTTAATAAATGCTCAAGGAGAAGATGTTGTTGCAGGAATTCGTACTCCTCAAAATATAACAATTAAAGGTAAAGAAGACTCTAAATCCAAACTTCCTTCAATGGAAGAAGTTATGCCTGAGCTTTATCAAGAACTTAAAGATGTTTGTCAAAAATTAGAAAAACATTATAAAGATGCTCAAGATATAGAATTTACAGTTGAAGAAGGAAAGCTTTGGATTTTGCAAACTAGAAGTGCAAAAAGAACAATTAGAGCAGCAATTAAAATTGCAGTGGATTTGGTGAAAGAAGGTTTAATTACAAAAGAAGAAGCTGTTAATAGAATTGATGTTAAAAGTATAGATAAGCTTCTTCATCCAACTATTGATGAGAGGGCCAAATATAAAGTTATTGCCTCTGGGCTCCCTGCCTCTCCAGGAGCAGCAACTGGGCAAGTTATTTTCTCTGCTGATAAAGCTGAAAAAATATCACAACATACAAAAGTTATTTTGGTAAGGATTGAAACCAGTCCAGAAGATATACATGGAATGAATGCTGCCGAAGGTATTTTAACAGCTCGCGGAGGGATGACTTCGCATGCAGCTGTAGTCGCTAGAGGAATGGGTAAGCCGTGTGTATGCGGGTCACAAGGTATAAATATTAATTATTATAAAAATAATTTTGTTGCTAATGGAATAACCGTACAGGAAGGAGATGTAATAACTATAAATGGCAGCACAGGCGAAATTATTTTAGGTGAAGTTCCTATGGTTAAGCCAGAATTATTTGAAGAATTTTCTCAAATTATTCAATGGGCGAATCAAATAAGACGTTTAAAAATTAGAACAAATGCTGAAACAAAACAAGATAGTGAAGTGGCAAGAAATTTTGGGGCTGAAGGAATAGGCTTATGCAGAACTGAACATATGTTTTTTGATCTTTCTCGTATTAATGCAATGCGTGAGATGATTATGGCAAAAGATACTAATCAAAGAAAGCAAGCTTTAGATAAAATTCTTCCTATGCAGATACAAGATTTTGACCAAATTTTTAAAATTATGAAAGGCTTGCCTGTAACTATACGCCTTCTTGATCCACCTTTACATGAATTTTTACCGGTTCTAGAGCAGGATATTAGAGATTTAGCAATTACAATGAATATATCAGTTGATCAAGTTAAACAACGAGCAGCTCAATTAAAAGAGCATAATCCTATGCTTGGTCATCGAGGGTGTAGATTAGGTATAACTTATCCTGAGATATATGAAATGCAAGCAACTGCTGTTTTTGAAGCTATGGCTTTACAAGAAAATATAAAAGATGCAGTTACAGAAATTATGATACCTCTAATTTTTGATCTCAAAGAATTTGAAAATATTAAGCAAATAATTGACGATGCTGCTAGAAAAGTTAACTTAAAATATAACGTTATCTTAGAGTATCAAGTTGGAACAATGATAGAGCTTCCTAGGGCTGCATTAATGGCAGATGACATTGCTAAGTCAGCTCAATTTTTTAGTTTTGGTACTAATGATTTAACTCAAACAACATTAGGCATATCAAGAGATGATTCAGCAAATTTTTTAAATGATTATAAAGAGCAAGGATTGATAAAAAAAGATCCATTTGCAAGTATTGATAAAGAAGGAGTAGGTAAGCTGATTGCGATGGCTGTAAAAGAAGGTAAAAAAACTAATTCTAAGCTTAAAATTGGAATTTGTGGTGAACATGGAGGTGATCCTGACTCGATTGAATTTTTTAATGATCTAGGATTTGATTATGTTTCATGTTCTCCTTATCGAGTTCCGGTGGCAATTATTGCTGCAGCTCAGTCAATGATAAAAAAGTCTTAAAATTAACTTTTTACTAACTATTTTGCTATATATTACTCTTATAATAAAATAGGAAAGTTGAATGTTTTCTAAAAACTTTGAAATAACTTTAAGAAAAGCTTTTGATATAGCTATCTCTTATAAGCATGCGTATACAACATTAGAGCATCTTTTATTAGCATTAATTGAAGATCCAGATGCTAATGGTGCATTGCTTAAATCTTCTGCAAATATTGCTCTTATAACTCAAAAGATAAATAATTTTTTAGCTAGTGAACTGCAATCAATCATTTTAGAAGAGGTTCAAGAAAGTAAGCCCTCTTTAGTTTTACGTAAAGTTATACATAGAGCTTCATCAACAGCACAAGCTTCAGGTTTTAGTGAGATGAATGGAATATGGGTTCTGGCAGAGTTAATGGATGAAACAGATTCTTTCGCAGCTTTATTTTTAAAAGAGCAAAATGTAAATAAAAAAGAAATACTAAAAAAGACTGTTTTTTCCCCAAATTCTGCTAGGTCATCATTAAGTATTCAATCAGTTCAGCAAACAGGGGAAGAAAAGACTGAGCCAAATCAAGATGTTTTATCTTTATATTGTACTAACCTAAATAAGCTTGCTGAAGAAAATAAAATCGATTCAATAATAGGAAGGGATGCCGAAGTTCAAAGAGCAGTGGAAATACTAAGTAGAAGAAATAAAAATAATCCACTTCTTGTAGGTGAACCAGGGGTAGGTAAAACAGCTATTGCTGAAGGCTTAGCCCTTAGTATTGTTAAAAATCAAGTTCCAGATTCTTTAAAAGGTGCTACGGTTTTTTCTCTTGATTTAGGAGCTTTAGTTGCGGGAACAAGATTTAGAGGTGATTTTGAAGAGAGATTAAAGCTGGTTTTAAAGAAAATTCAAGAAATTCCACTTTCAATATTATTTATTGATGAAATTCATACCATAATAGGAGCAGGCTCTAACCAAGGAGGTTCCCTAGATGCAGGCAATCTATTGAAACCTGCTTTAGCTAGAAGTAACCTTAGATGTATGGGAGCAACTACTTTTAAGGAATATCAGCTTTATTTTGAAAAAGATGCTGCCTTAGCAAGAAGATTCCAAAAAGTGGTTGTTGATGAGCCAACCGTAGAAACATCTATATTAATGCTTAAGGGAATTAAGTCTTTTTATGAGAAACATCATAATGTCACTTACACTGAAGAAGCAATTGAAGAATGTGTAAAGCTATCTCATCGTTTTATTAATGATCGTAGATTGCCAGATAAGGCCATAGATGTTATGGATGAAGCAGGTGCATACTGTAAACTTAATAATATTAAAGTTGTAAGTGAAGAAGTTGTTGAAAATATAATTGCTAAAATTTCTCATCTTCCAACTAAAACTGTTGCTCAAGAAGATGCTGAACAAGTTAGAAATCTTGCTAGCCATCTAAAAACAGTTATTTTTGGTCAAGATAAAGCTATTGATGATTTAGTTTCGATTATAAAATTAGATAAAGCAGGGCTTAGACACCATGAAAAGCCTACAGGATGTTATCTTTTTTCAGGACCTTCAGGTGTGGGTAAAACTGAATTAGCTAGAGAAGTTGCCAAAGCTTTAGGAATGAACTTATTACGTTTTGATATGTCAGAATATATGGAAAAGCATTCTGTTTCTCGTCTTATTGGAGCACCTCCAGGATATATAGGTTTTGATCAAGCTGGCTTATTAACAGAAAGAGTAAGAAAAGCACCTTATTCATTGGTATTGCTTGATGAAATTGAAAAAGCTCATCCAGATATTCATAACATTCTTTTGCAGATTATGGATTATGGCAAATTAACAGATAGTAACGGGGTAACTGTAAATTTTACTAGTACTATAATTATTATGACAACCAATGCAGGAGTTGCAATCAATAAGCATAATATTGGCTTTAATGAATTAAAGCAGATTGTTAACAATACAAGAGAGTCTAATGAACATATAAATAGAAGTTTTTCTCCTGAGTTTCGTAATCGTTTGGATGCAATAATTGAATTTTCTTCGCTTTCAGAAGCTGTAATAAATAGAATTGTTGATAAATATATAAAAGAGCTAGAAAATCAGTTAGCTGAAAAGCATATAAGTATTATAGTTGACCAAGCAGCAAGAGATTTTCTTGCTGATTTTGGATTTAACAGTTATAGTGGTGCAAGAGAGCTGGAGAAAATAATAGATAAAAAATTAAAACAGCCTTTAGCTGAAGAGATTTTATCTGAAAGATTAAAAGAAAACTCTAAGTTCAAAATAGAATATGATTTTACTAAAAATCAACTGAATTTTATTTATGAAGAGCTAGTTCCTGCATAAAAATTAAAAAAGTGCAAAAGAATAGTTGATTTTTAAAATTAGATAGTATATTTTGATGGCTCGCTGAATTAAAGGCCCCTTCGTCTAGCGGTTAGGACATCACCCTTTCACGGTGGGAACACGGGTTCGATTCCCGTAGGG
>CAZVLF010000005.1:0-151986 GCA_964627795.1 uncultured Rickettsiales bacterium
TCGTCAGCTCGTGTCGTGAGATGTTGGGTTAAGTCCCGCAACGAGCGCAACCCTCATCGTCAGTTGCCATCATTTAGTTGGGCACTCTGACGAAACTGCCGGTGACAAGCCGGAGGAAGGTGGGGATGACGTCAAGTCCTCATGGCCCTTACGGGCTGGGCTACACACGTGCTACAATGGTGGTGACAATGGGACGCGACCTCGCGAGGGGAAGCAAATCTCCAAAAGCCATCTCAGTTCGGATTGCACTCTGCAACTCGAGTGCATGAAGTCGGAATCGCTAGTAATCGCAAATCAGCATGTTGCGGTGAATACGTTCTCGGGCCTTGTACACACTGCCCGTCACGCCATGGGAGTTGGTTTTACTCGAAGCAGGTGAGCTAACCGTAAGGAGGCAGCCTACCACAGTAAGATTAGCGACTGGGGTGAAGTCGTAACAAGGTAGCCGTAGGGGAACCTGCGGCTGGATTACCTCCTTTCAAAGACAATATACAAGCTTAAGGTTTACCTTAAAGCTTAGTCAATGAACAATAACTTATTTCCACCACCTGTATTTCTTCTTTTAAATTCACAATATATACAAACCGCACTTTTAAAAAAAGTGCGGTTTTTGTTTTTTAAGCAGGGAAATAAAATTTCTCCTTATTTATATTATTTTTATCTACTCTCACATTCCTAGTTATGCTAAACATTAATGTTTTACTCACTGATTCTTGCATTTAGAATTCTTTATATAACATTTAAAGATCATAAATTTTTAAGTTTTGTATGATAAGTTTAAGCTTATCATTATGAGTGTAAGCGAAGGATCAAGTTATTATTTAAACATTGAGGTTGTTGGTAGTTGTTTCTGGATCCTTACCAAGATGACAAATATGATTCTAGTTTGAGGTTGTCATCGTAAGTATAAGCGAAGGATCAGGTCGTTACTTAAACATAGAAGTTGTTGTTAGTTGTTTCTGAATCCTTACCAAGATGAAAAGAAGAGGATAGCTATCTTCCTCTGTAATTTTCTTGTGCTTGTCCTTTAATAACAATAGGGTTTGAATTTACATTATCAGATCTATCTATCAATCCTTCTCTCATTTTATCTACATCTATGCTTTTAGATTTATTTAATAATTTTTCTTTGCTTTTTGTTATTGCTTGCCTAATTTCATAGGTCTTTTCTAACCCTTTAAGTTTATTAAGGCTATCCTTTTCTTCTTTTGTAAAGTTCTTTTCTTTTTCTTTCTTTTTTAACTCTTCAAGTGTTTCTCTTGATTTTTCAAATTTTTCTCTTGTTTTTTCTTCAAGCTCTCTAGCTTTTTTTAATTCTGCTTCAAAATCTCTTTTGGAGAAATCAATATTACTTCTTTTTGATTCTTTGCTTACTTTATCTTTCTCAGCAGTTGATATTTTATCTGATTGAACATATTTCTGTATAGTTGGTTCTTTAAACTTTTCTTGAGCTACTTGCAAGTTTGCTTTAGTTTTTTCTGCCTCTGCAATTTTTTCTCCAAACTCTTTTTTAATTCTTTCTACATGTCCTGGCGTTGGTTTATCTATTGGTTGTTGAATTGGATTTTGCCTAAGCTGATCTTGTGGCTTTTCTTTAATTTCTTGTATGCTTGCTTCTGAAGCTATTTGAGTTTGCTTATTAGGTTTTGGTCTTAGACGAATAGGGTTAGATTTAGGGCCGAAATTCTTCTTTAAGGACTCTATTCTTTCATTATTAACTTCAGATTGTTTCTCTTCTTTATTTGAAAGGCTTGAAGTTTGTTTTTTCTGGCTGCGAAGAGGATTAGAATCTATAAAATCATTTTGCTGTTTATAAGCATAAGAATATATTTGTTCCTCGTTCTGATTATTTATTTTATTTAGTTCAGCATTTGCAATTTTTTCTCCGCTCTCTGCTATAATACTTTTTACAAGGCTTGTTGTTTGTTTATCTAGTTTTGATTGACTTGTTGGTGGAGTTTGAATATTTGGTTCTATATTAATATTTGCTTGCGCATTTTCTTTAGGCTTAGATAATTTTTTACGTGAAAGAGGGTTAGATTTAGGACCATAACTAATTATTAGTGTAGCTAATTTATTAGTGTTATTTTTTCTATTTTTAGCATCCTCATCATCATTTAAAAATTGTGAATTATTAATAGTTGGTTGCTGAGAAGGTTTTGATTCTTTGCTATGCATAGGATTTTTCTGCATACTAATATTTTTAGAATCAGACTTCTCTTTATCTTCATAATAATCTGCAATACTTGATTTTTGTTCTTGCTTGGGCATTTTATTTTACCTTAATACTGCATCTAAAATTTTACTCTTATAATAGTAAATAAATAGTTAACTACTTGATATTATAAAGGATAAATTAAAAGCTCTCGTTATTTTTAAAACATTGCCATAATAATCCACGTGTAAAATTTAAATATTGAAGTTGTTGATAACTTTTTCTGAATCCGTACCAAGATGATCGATTTGAATGGCCTTAAAAAAAGGCCAGTATTTTTACTAAGCTCACAGTTAATGGCTTTGTCCTTCTTTGCCTTTTGTTTTTATAGCTGAGCTAACGTAAGATGCAACTGACATAGCGGTTGATGCTCCTTTTGATAATCCTTCTTTTATTCTTTCAACATTTCTTGAACCAAAGTTAGAGGCCTTTTCTAAAGAAGTTACTTCAACATTTTCATGGATTTCCTTTTTAAGATCACTACTTAATTTTCCATCTTTAAGTAATGCTTTTTTAAAACCTTGGTTTTCAGCTTCTGTTTTAATTTTGTCATAAGTTTTAGTTTTTGTTGTTTCATAATGCTGGGTTCTTGCTTTATGAGTTTCTATAATTTTTCCTTTTCCTTCTATTTTTGCTTCAACTTTATTTAAGCTTTTCTCTCTATTATCAACTGCATTTTGAACTCTTTCTGCACGCATTTCATCAATTTTTCTAAAAGGATTCCATTTATTATCTGCTCTTTTCTTTAAGGCTTCTAATCTTTGTTCAAGCTTATCTTTGGTCTGCTCTAAAGATTCCTTCTTGGTTGCTAATTTTTCTATCTTCTTGCCTTCAACTTTTGTAGTTTTTTGTTCTCTTTTATTCTGCTTGTTAAGAGATGTTTGAATGTCATTGGCTAAATTATTTTGAGCTCTAGCAAATTCTTTATTTTCTTTTTGTAAATTTGCTTCTAGTTGTTTTAAGCCACTTATACCTTGTTCAATATTTTCTTTATTTGCAAGAAGAAAAACATTTTCTGCCTTAAGCCGATCTTTAACAGATTGTCCTTCTTGAACACCTTCTTGTTTTCCTGCTTTAGTTATACCTATTAGAAGCTCGCGTTCTTTCCTTTCAATAGTTTCTAAATTTAATTGCATCTCTTTTTTAAGCCGTTCTCTTCTAGCTTCAGAGTATTTAGCACCATCTGATCCTTCTAATTTTGCTAGTTCATCTGCTATTTTTGCTCTATCTTTTTGGTATTTTTCAGCATTTTTAATTCTTCTTTCAATTTCATTCTGCTTCGCTTCATATTCTTTTTTAGAAGAAGCACCATAATCTCTTAGTAGCTCTTCTTTTTTAATTTGAACATTACTTGCTGCTATGTCACGATAAGTTTTTCTCTTTTCAAGTTCAACTGATTTTAATTCCAGTTCAATTTTCTTTTTTTCAAATGCTTGAGTTCTTCTAATATCTTGTTTGTTTTTATCTTCATAAAAAATGAATTCTTTTTCAGGCACTTTTATAGTTTTTTCTTTTTTTCTTAGTTCTTCTAAATTTGTATCCAATTGGGCTTGCTTTTTCTTAATGCTTTCAATTTGAGCGGAATATGATGCTATTTTTTGGTCATGAGTTACTTGCTTATTAACTTCGCCTATAAGTTCTTCTTTCATAATTGTTGAGTTTTTATCAGCCCTTATTTCTGGAACAATGGCATTAATTTTTTGTTGGGCAGGCCCTTTTTCTTTTAAGTCATTAGCAAAATTATTTAATTTCTTTTTATTAGCTATTATTGCTTTTCTTATTTCAATTATTTTTTTTTTTCCAGCAATTTCAATTTCATTAAGTTTTTTTTTCTTTTCATCTTTCTCTTGTTTTTGTTTTTCTTTAAGTTCTTCAAGTTTTGCTTGAGCTTCTTTTAGCTTGGTTTCTTTCTCCTCCAGTTCTTTCTTAAGTTCTTCCTGAATTTCAAACATCTTTTTTTTAGCTTGTTCCTCTTGCTGAGGAGCTAAAGATGGCATTTCTTTTAGTGTTGATGTTGAGCTATTTGTTTCTTTCATATTTTTCCCCTTTTGATATTTAATTTAAATTTTAACTAATAAATAGTAAATAAAGAGTTAAGAATTCATGCTCCCTTGATTGTTTTAGAGGATATAGATGGTTTTTCTCTAGAATTTTCAACCATTTTTTGCCAATTTCCCATTACTTTCATAGCTATATGTAGTTTTTTTTCATCATGAGAAAGCAATAGTTGTTTTGAAAGCTCGCCTTTCTTATAATCTTTGATTAAATTCTTTTTTCGCTCTTTTTGAATAGCAGGATTAAGCTCGGGATAAAGAAACTGGTTAAATTCAGCTTTATGTTTTTCAATTGAAACTTCTTTAACCTTTGATGAAATTTCAAGTGCTTTATGAGCCCCTTTAATTGCGCAATAAAGGCCAACCAGTCCTATACCAACAGCAAGCGGAATTCCAAATCCACTTGCTATGGCTCCAACTGCAATAGCTACTGCAACTACTTTTGCACATCCCATTACTCCCAGGCCAAAAATTAACTTTGCTATTTCAACCATTCTTCTGGTTTTAAGAATTCGCTCTTCTTGAGCTTTTTCTTCAATATCTATATTTACAGCAGTTTTAAAAAGTTCTTTTCTTTCATCAGTGCTTCTCCAGCGAGGGGAATAGTGCATTGTTTGATGACGATCAAAAGCTTGTTTCATTGCATTTTGGTCATTTTCTGAAACAGTTTTTTTAACCAAGTTACCAGGGATTTCTTTTCTAAATCTTGCTCCATATTTATTGGATTCTAGCTTTTGACTATCTTCACAATAAAATTCTTTTCCATTTGTAGTTACAACTGGCTTTTCAAAAATTTCATCACCTTTCCAAACATCATCTCCAACTCTTCCATCTGCTGTATCAATTTTAAGCTTATTGGCAGATTTTGAGTTTCCTTTAAAAATTCCGTCTAATAAAGCTTTTTCTGGTGGTTCTTCACTGTTAATTTTTAAACCTGTGATAGCCTTAATAAGCTGAGTTGCAGCCAACTCAGGTTTTGATAAAGCTTCAAATAATTCTTTAGTCATGCTTGCATTGGCGACATGATCAAGCATTTTTTCGCTTGCTATGCTAGCCAGATTATCAATGCTGGTTACATTATCTATTTGCATTCCATATTCTTCAACAATTTTATCAACAATAAAATCAAAACGTTTGCCAGCTTCTTCGTGATTGCGATTACCAATTTGAGCAAATTTTTCTGCAGCACGATAAAGTGCTGCTTTTTGACCTTCTCTTGATAAATGCCTTATTGTTTTAAGTGCTGATGATCCAGCCGCTAAGGAATAAGATGAAGTTGCAACTGCTGCCACTGGCAAAATTGCTTCTGCTGCATCTAATGCTAAAGATGAGTCATTTAATTTAACTTCTAAATCTGTATCAGGATCAGTTAATACAATGCAACGATTATAATATCTATCTAACTTATCGCGCAGTAATTTTCTAAATTCTTTACGCCTTTTTTCATAAGGAGAGAGATCATCAACAATAACAGAATTATTTGAATCATTCCAAGAGCCTATAACTTTAGCAGCTTCTTGATCTATTTCCCTTAGGCCAATTTCTTGGTTTTTTCCTTCAAGTTTTTTAAATTTAGTTTCTGATTCAAGCCAAATTTGTTCTCCCAGTAATTTGCCAGTTTTATTAAGTTCACTCCACTTCATTTGTTGAGTGAGAAATAATGATTTGCCTAAATTATCAGCAATTATAGGACTAAGGCTTTCAAAATATTGGTTTATATTTTTATCTCCTTGTCCTCGAATATTTCTCAATAATATAGCTTCATCTAGTTGAATAGCTTTGGTTTTTAGCTCAGAAATTATAGAGGTGGTTAAATGCCTGACTAACGAATATTTTAATGTTTGCATCTTAGATTGAGCAATTTTATTATCTGGCTCAAGTTTTAGTGCTTCTCTTATAACAGAGGTGGCTTCTTCCATTAATTTATAATATTCTTGATTAGGTTTATTAGGAGTTCTTAATGCTTCATTATCAGCTTTTATCATTAATAATTCATGTTTTAATAAGCGAGCGCCAATATTTTCTGAATCAGTTGACAATGCATCATTACATTTAGAAAAAGCTTGATTAATAATATTATCTCTATGGTTTTTTATTGCTCCATATTGCTGAGAAGAGTAATAATTTTCTATTAAAGATTCTACTTCAATATTTATTAATTCTGCTTGGGCCGGATTATTTTGAATTCCTAAAGTATAAAATTTTTCTTTAGCTGATTTTAGTAATAGAAACCCAAATAATTTTTCTTGCTTTGCTTTTAATTCTTCTGACTGTTTTCTTTCTAAAGTTTTCTTAAATTCTTCTAGTTTATTAGCTTGCTTAGTTTTTAACACTCGCTTTAATTTTTCTAATTCAAAATCTTTTTTCTTTTTATCTAAGTGTTGATGAGTATGTTCAAATTCTTCAATTTCGTGTTTATAGAATTTAGCTTGAGTTTCTGTAAAATGATTTATTCTACTTTTAAATTCTTGATGTTGCTGCTCAGTGAAAGTTTTTAATTCAGCTTTTTCTGTATATAAATGGATTTTTGCTTTCTCATATATTGCATAAGCATATAAGGGAGAATCAGGCTCAAGCTTATTGATGAAACCTTCTAATTCTTTGGCAATACGAGTTGCTGCTTGAATAAAATCTTCATCAATATTTCTTGCTTCTAATTGATTTTTTTGAAGTAAATCCTTTGCTCTAAGCAAATTTAATTCATATTTTGCATATTCAGCATAAGGGTTGTTATCAAGGTTAGGGAGACTAGAAATTTTTTCTAGAAATTCTTTTAGCTTGGAATAATTTTTTTGTTTTTTATAAAGATTAATTAAATCTTCGCTTGCCTTTATATATCCCTTACCATCATTAAATGAATTGATAAGATGCATTTCTGCTTTTTTTTCATCAATTACTTCTTCAATTCCGTAAAGTGCAAGTAAACCACGATAATAATCTGCTTTTGGGTGAGCAGGACCATTACTAAATTCTATTGATTCTAGTTGTTGTTTTAAATTCTCAAAATTACCGCTATTAAAATCTTTATCTAAGCTTGCAATATCCACCATAATTATTTCTCCTTTTTTTAAATAATATAAGTTGATAAAGTTAAAAAATAATTAAAGGCTTGAGTGTGAATAAAGTGTAAGGAAATAATAAATGTAGCTAATTTTGAATTTTTATATTATAAAAATACTTTGTCCTTAAATATTTTAATGAAAGTTATTGATTATGGAAATTAAAGAGCAATCTGAGTATCGTCAAAATAGATTAAACAAGCTTGAAGAAGTTCGTAAACTTGGAATTAACCCATATCCTTCAGATTTTAGGAAAAATGCGTTAGCCGAAAAATTAGTAAAGAAATATGCAAATCTTCAGCCTGGAGAAAAAACAGAGCATGAATTTTCAGTAGCAGGAAGGGTATTATCTATTCGTAATGATGGAATGTTTATAGATTTACATGATGAATCAGGAAAACTGCAAATATTTTCGCACAAAAGTAATCTCGATGAAAAGTTTTTAAGTCTACTTAAAAAACTTGATATTGGTGATATTATTGGGGTTAAAGGAAAAATTAGAATGACTCCAAGAGGAGAGCTTACTATTGATTCTTATGAAGTGCATCTTTTATCAAAAGCACTTTTAACTTTGCCAGAAAAATATCATGGTTTGCATGACGTGGAAACAAGATACCGCCAGCGTTATGTGGACTTAATAGTTAATGATAAATCAAGAGAAATCTTACGTAAACGTTCAATGATTTTATCAAAATTGAGAAGCTATTTAACAGGCATGGGATATTTAGAAGTGGAAACACCAATGCTTCATCCAATTCCAGGAGGGGCGATTGCAAAGCCATTTGTAACCCATCATAATGCTTTAGATATGGAATTATATCTTCGTATTGCACCTGAGTTATATTTAAAAAAACTTCTCGTTGGCGGATTATCAGAAAAGCTTTTTGAAATTAATCGTTGCTTTAGAAATGAAGGCATATCAACAAGGCATAACCCTGAATTTACTTCAATTGAAATTTACCATGCTTATGTAGATTTCACTGAGATGATTGATTTAACTGAAAATATTATTAATAACATTGTTAGTTCAATTCAAGAAGAAGAGATAGTTACTTTTGGTGATAAGCAGCTAAACTTTAAGGCTCCATGGAAACGTGCTTCAATGAGTGATTTAGTTTATGAAAAAACAGGAATTGACTTTATGAAAATCAATTCTGACCTAGAGGCTCATGAAGCAGCTGTGAAACTTGGTGTTAAAGTGGAAAAAGCTTTTGGATGGGGCAAAGTGCTAGAAGCAATTTTTGCTGAAAAAGTGGAAGATTCTCTTATTGACCCAATTCATATTACTCATTTGCCAACTGAGATTTCTCCTCTAGCTA
Source organism: uncultured Rickettsiales bacterium (assembly GCA_964627795.1). Classification (GTDB taxonomy): domain Bacteria; phylum Pseudomonadota; class Alphaproteobacteria; order Rickettsiales; family CANDYO01; genus CANDYO01. The sequence goes on from CAZVLF010000005.1 coordinate 8,648, forward strand.
AAGTATGTGAGCATGATTCAAGAATTACTGAAAGATTTGAAACGTATATCAATGGCTGGGAAATTGCTAATGGCTTCTCTGAACTTAATGATCCAATTGATCAATATCAAAGATTTTTAGCACAAGATAAAGCAAGAGATGAGGGAGATGATGAAGCTCATCGTATTGATGAAGATTTTATAACAGCGCTTGAATATGCGATGCCTCCTGCAGGTGGACTTGGAATTGGAATTGATCGTTTAGTTATGATTCTAACGGATTCTCATTCAATTAGAGAAGTTATTGCTTTTCCAACTATGAGAATTAAAAGCTAATTAGATGATAGTTATTGTTTTTGGATTAGCAGCTTCAGGAAAAACATTTGTTGGAAAAACATTGGCTAAGCATTCTTCTTTTCATCATGAAGATGCAGATCATTGGCTTAGCCAAGAAATGAAAGAATATATAGCGCAAAAAAAACTATTTACTTTGGAAATGTTAGAGTGGTTTACCAATAAAATTATTACTAACACCGAAAAGCTAAAAGAAAAATATGAAAATATTGTTATTACCCAAGCCCTTTATCGCCAAAAAAATAGAGAAGCAATAAAGCAATATTTTGGTAGCAAGGGTGATGTTATTTTCTTGCAAATGGAAGCTGAAGACCAAGTTATTTACCAGCGCTTGGTTAAAAGGGCAGATTGGGTTTTTCCTGAATATGCTGAGTCAATGAAGCAATATTTTGAACCTATGAAAGAAGCGCAAATTATAAGAAATAATAAAGAAGGAGAAGAAGAGATTGTTCTTCAGCTTCAAAAATACGGGCTTTTGCTAAAATAGCTTACTTATTTTAGGTTTTTTATCCAGTTTTTATCATGGCGATATATTTTATCAATTAACTTTAATAATTTTTCTTTCTTATATTTCTTCTTTGCAAAATATATATCATCATGTTTTCCAGCATAAGCATATTCTATTAAATAGAAATTGTTAATGCTATTATCATGTTTGATGTATATAGCATTAGAATACCATGAACAATCTTCACTAATTGCAATAGTTTCAGCTTTATTTTTATCAAGATCATCTAACAGTTGGTCAATTTCGCTATAAGGAGCAAATTTTATTTTTTTCTCTTCATTTTTAGTATGACTTTCAATACATTGCTCGTCTTTGTTTTTGAATTTCTTAGCGTTTAATCTATGAGGATTGTCTTTATAGCCTAAGCTTTCAATAGCAATCATAAAAGAAATGCTATAAATAAGGATTCCGTAAATAATATATAATAGGCTACTAAATTTAAAGGAGACTAAGTTTTTTAAAAAGAATTGAGTTGCAATAGATTCTTTTTTTAACCAAGGCACATGTAGCTTTCTTACACAATAACCAAAAACTAAATGAAATATACTTACGCTTAAATAAATTGTGACTAACTTCTCAAAACTTAAGTTAGAGGTGTAAAGAGGCAAATAGCCAAGCATCAGAACCAAAAACGTTTCTAGTGGAAGAAGAATCAATGCAAATAAATACATTTTAAAATTTCCTTATTTTTAAATATATGATTTTATTACTCGCATACAATAAATAATTATAATTCTTTTTTAATTTATGGCTTAATATTTATCAATGTCAAGCTAGAGATTTTCTGTTTAAGTTTTATACATATTTTTTATTAATTATTATAAGAGGAAAAAATCTACCTAAGAATTTTTAAATTCCTGGATCCTTGCAGGATGACTTTTGCATGGCCTTAAAAAAGGCCATGAGTTTATTGAAATACTTACTAAATGGAGATTAAGCTCTCATTGGCATAATAACAAAGTCACTATTGGTATCTTCAACTGATTGAACTAAAGTTGGAGAAATTTGATCGCTAAATTTAAATTCAACTTCAGTATTATTTCCTATTGCTGACATTATATCCATAACATATTTAGCATTAAAAGAAATTTTAAAATCATTCATGTTGCTTGAAATTTCAAGTTTTTCATTAGCAAGGCTTTGATGTTCACCACCAACTTGAATTTCTAGCATACTTGAAGTGATAGTAAATTCTATAGCTTGTGTTTTTTCCATTAAAATAGTTGTTACCCTATCAACTGCACGAGCTAAATCTGCGCTTGCTATAGTGAATTGAAGGCTATTGTTATAAGGAATGAGAGGCAAATACTCAGGAAACTCAGCATCGATAAGTTTGCTAATAATAGTGATCCCATCAATGATAAATTTAATCTTACTTGAAGAGCATTCAATTTGAAGATCAGGTGTTTTATCATTAATCATTTTGGCAATTTCAAAAATAGTTTTTCTAGGAACAATTACAGCCGGCATGTTTTTTGCATCTTTTGGTAATGGAATGCGAGTACTTGAAAGACGATGTCCATCTGTTGCAGTTCCTCTAAGCTCATTATTTTCAAATATAGGATGTAAAAAAATACCATTTAAGTGATATCTACTATCTTCTTGAGAGATGGTGTATTTGTTTTTATCAATAATTTTTTGCATATGAGCAGCTGGCATAGTAAACTGGCAATCAAAATTTCCAATATCAATTCTTGGAAATTTTTCAGCTTTTAAATATGGTAGATGAAAGACAGAATATCCTGATGAAATTTCTACCATTGATGTTTGATGAGAATCTATCTTTATTCTTATTGTTTCATCAGAAAATTTTCTCACTATATCATAAAGAGTATGAACAGAGAGAGTTAAAGAGCCGTTATGTTCAATTTCTGCTGCAATTGTGGTAGTTATAGACAATATACTATCAAGTGCAGTAAGTGTTATTGTGGTGCCTGAAGCTTCAAGTTTTAAATGAGATGCAATTTCTGTAATATTTTTTCTTTCTACAACTGATTGAACATGTGAAAGAGCTTTTAAAAAGACGCTTCGTTGAACTATAACTTCGAACATATTTTCTCCCTAATTTTTAGTCTTTTGGCTATTTTATAGTATAAGCTAAAGCTTAAGATTGCAATATTTTTGATAAAATACGTATATCTTCTGCTATTTCATTGTCTGAAGTTTTAAGAGTTTCAATTGTTTTTAAAGCATGCATAACAGTTGTATGGTCTTTGCCACCGAATTTTCTTCCAATTTCCATAAGACTTTTGCTAGTTAAGTTTTTTGATAAATACATGGCTATTTGTCGAGGCCTTGCTATTGATCTACTTTTTTTAGATGACGCCATATCAGCCATTTTAATGTTATAATGCTCAGCAACTTTTTTCTGAATTTCCTCAATTGTAATTACTCTTTCACTTGATCTTAGTAAATCTCTTAAAATTTCTTGAGTATTTTCAAGGTTGATTTCTCTTCCAACTAATTTGGATAAAGCTATAACTTTATTAAGGGCTCCTTCAAGCTCTCTAACATTTGAAGTTATTCTTGAAGCAAGGAATTCAATTACTTCTTTAGGAACTGTTGCTTTCATTTGTTCAATTTTTGAGAGTAATATACCAAGCCTAAGTTCGTAAGTTGTGCTATGCACGTCTGCTACTAGTCCCCAGCCTAAACGTGATTTTATCCTTTCTTCCATATCGTTTAAATCAGAAGGAGAACGATCGCATGAAATTACAATTTGACAATTATTATCAATAAGAGCATTAAAAGTATGGAAAAATTCTTCTTGCGTACTGTCTTTTCCGCAAATAAATTGTACGTCATCAATCATTAGCACATCTACTGAGCGGAAATATTCTTTAAAGGAAATTATTTCTTTGTTTTTTAATGCTCTTACAAATTGATACATAAATTTTTCTGCAGAAATATAAACTACCTTACGATTTTTTTGGTTGTTATGAATATGCCAAGCAATCGCATGCATTAAATGAGTTTTACCAAGTCCTACTCCACCATATAAAAAAAGAGGATTCATTTTTGATGCAGTTTTTGTTTTTTCTGCTACTGATCTAGCGGCAGCATAAGCAAACTCATTTGGTGCGCCAACAACAAAATTATCAAATGTGAACCTTGGGTCTAAAACAGAGGTTAGATTGTAATTTTGATAAAAATTATCAAGATCACTTGGAGACCTTGATTCATATATTTCTACTTTTGATTCTTTAGAGGCGACTTTGCTAATAAAGCCGTTTTGAGTTGAAGCAATATTTATTTCAAGTTCCTGCAAATTAGGATTATGGTTCTTCCAATAATTTTTAATGCTATCTGAATAATGAGTGACAATCCATTCTCGCATGAATTTTGTGGGGACATATAAGGTAAGCTTATTTGCATCATGTGAGCCAAAATTTAATTTGCTAAGCCAGCTTTTATAAGTTCCTTCTCCAAATTCGTTACGAAGTTTGGTTTGTACTTTTTGCCAAATATCTATATCTGATCCAACATTAGTGCATTGAGCTAAATTATTCATAATTTTTCCTCGGCAAATTAGAATTCATCCAGCCATTAATATTTTTATTCTCAAAATTTTCATCATGTATATTTCCACAAAAACCATCATTAATGTTATTGACGTTTTTATATCCATATCGAATTGCTGCTTCCGCTGCTTTTAAAGATCTTCCTCCTGATTTACATATAAAAAATAGATGGTCTTCTTTATTTGGGACGTGTTTTTCTAAGTCGCTCAAAAAATCACCATTTTGATGTACAGAAGGAGTAAAAAGCATCCAGCTAATTAATATAACATTGTTGTTTATAGAGCTAAGGTCCGAAATCCCGGTTTCTTCCCATTCTTGAGGAGATCTTACATCAATCAAATGAAATACAGGCTTATCCTTTAGAAGAAGCTGCCAAAAATGAGAAGAAGACATCTCCCCTATATCTAATTGATTAGTATCCATAAATTAACAATTTTTATATTGATTTAAAGTCCGACGGGTTGAATAATTCATTACCCACGTTCTATATATATCGCTTATTTAATGCTTGGAGTAAAATATTTTTTTTTACTTTTTTTCTAATAAATTTGTTGACAAAAAAACACTTTTTAGCGACATCAGCAAAATCCTTGACTTCGCTATTAATAATTAATTTATCTTAACGAAAGAAAAAGATTCAAAAATTAATTATTTTTAATTAATAATTAAAAATTACAATTAATTAAAAGATAAAAATAAGCTAAAATTATACCTGTTTTAGAATTTATCAATATGAAAACTAAAAATTCTTTTCCTGAAGAATAGACTTTTGACCAACAGCAATATATAATTGTTTTTTTTAAATTCTACATAAAATTTAATAACTGATGGAAGCTTCATTTATTCATTTACGCTGCCATACTTCATATTCTCTTGCTGAGGGAGCTATAAAGGTTGAAGACTTAATTGATTTGGCAAAGCGTAATTCTATGCCGGCTGTGGGAGTTGCTGATAGCGGAAATCTATTTTGCTCACTTGAATTTTCTATGGCTTGTGCTAAGGAAGGAATTCAGCCGATAATAGGATGTATAGTTAAGGTTGATTTAAAACAAGAAGAGCAAGTTAGTTTAAGTTCTTTAGTATTGATTGCTAAAAATGAAATTGGTTATAAAAATCTTTTAAAAATTGTAAGTAAAACTTATTTAGTTAAACATGAAAATTTACCACCTCATGCGAAATTAGAGGATTTGCAAAAATATTCTTCAGGAATAATTTGTTTAAGTGGTGGAGTTGAGGGACCAATTGGAAAGGCTATTTTAGAAAATAAATCTTCTTTAGCTGAGAAATATGCTTCTCTTTTAAGAGATATATTTTCAAATAGTTTTTATATAGAGATTATGCGTCATGGAACTCCTGAACAAGAAAAGACAGAAGAGCTTTTTATAAAGATTGCTTATGATAATAATCTTCCTTTGGTTGCAACAAATGATGTAGTGTTTTCAAATCCTTCAATGTATGAAGCGCAGCATGCTTTGACCTGCATTGCTGCTGGTACTTTTATCAATGATCCAAATTCCAATAAATATACGCGGCATAATTATTTTAAAACTTCTGCCGAAATGAAGCAGCTTTTTTCTGATATACCTGAAGCTATTATAAATACAGTCAAAATTGCTAAACGCTGCTCAGTAATGGCTATGCCAAGTGAACCTATGTTACCTAAAGCAGGTGAAAACGAGCTTGAAGAGCTGATTACTAAAGCACAAGAAGGTTTAGATGAGAGAATAAAAGATTTAGATGTTGATCATGCAGAATATATAAAGCGTTTAGAATATGAGCTTGAAGTTATAAAAAATATGGGATTTCCTGGATATTTCCTTATTGTTTCTGACTTTATTAAATGGAGTAAAAAAAATGGAATTCCTGTGGGTCCGGGAAGAGGCTCAGGAGCTGGCTCTATTGTGGCATGGAGTTTATATATAACTGATCTAGATCCAATTAGATTTGGTTTACTTTTTGAAAGATTTTTAAATCCTGAAAGAATCTCCTTGCCTGACTTTGATATTGATTTTTGTCAACATCGACGCGATGAAGTCATTGACTATGTAAGAAAAAAATATGGTGAAGATAGGGTGGCTCAAATTATCACTTTCGGGAAACTTCAGGCTAGAGCAGTGATAAGGGATGTTGGAAGAGTAATGCAGCTTCCTTACGGTCAGATTGATAAGATAGCTAAGCTTGTTCCTTTTAACGCGGTTAATCCAGTTACTCTTGCTCAAGCAATTGAAATGGAGCCATTACTTAAAAAGGCAGCAAGTGAAGAGGAAGAAATTGATAAGTTACTTAACATTGCTCTGAAGCTTGAGGGTTTAAATCGTCATGCATCAACACATGCAGCAGGTATAGTTATTGCTGATAAGCCATTAGATGAGATTCTACCTTTATATTCTGATGACAAATCAGATATGCTAGTTATTCAATATTCAATGAAATATGCAGAAGCTGCAGGTCTTGTTAAATTTGACTTTTTAGGGCTTAAAACTTTAACAGTTATCGATCATACAGTGAGGTTAATTCATAAAACCAATCCTAATTTTGATATTAATAAAATTCCTATAGATGATAAGAAAGTATTTGATTTGATGTCAAAAGGACTTTCAACAGGGGTGTTCCAGTTTGAAAGTGGTGGGATGAAAGATGCGTTAAGAAAAATGAGGCCAGATAGTTTTGAAGACCTTGTGGCTCTTGGTGCTTTATATCGTCCTGGACCTATGGATAATATTCCAACTTATATTGCTTGTAAGCATGGTGTTTCTAAGCCTGATTATCTTCATCCAAGCTTAGAAGGAATATTAAAAGAAACTTTTGGAGTTATTATTTATCAAGAGCAAGTTATGCAAATTGCTCAAACTCTTGCTGGCTATAGTTTAGGAGCAGCTGATTTACTCAGGAAAGCCATGGGTAAAAAAATTAAAGCAGAGATGGATGCTCAGCGTCAAATTTTCGTTGATGGAGCATTAAAAAATGGCATCAATGAAGATCAAGCAACTTATATATTCGATTTAGTAGCTAAATTTGCAGGATATGGTTTTAATAAAGCTCATGCAACTGCATATGCCTGGATTTCATATCAAACAGCTTATTTAAAAGCAAATTACCTTATTGAGTTTTTAACTGCTTCATTAAATCTTGAGATTGATGATACCGATAAAATTAATATTTTCCAGCAAGAAGCAAAGAGCTTTGGTATAAAAATACTTCCTCCAGATATTAATTTATCTAAGAGTTATTTCACCATTGAAAATGGAGCAATAAGATATGGATTGGGAGGCTTAAAAAGTATTGGTGTACAAGCAATGGAGCAGCTATGTTTAGAGCGAGAAGAAAAAGGTGAATTCACAGATATTCTTGATTTCGCCAGTAAAGTGAATCCTAAAATACTGCATCGTCGTTCTTTAGAAACTCTAATTAAAGCAGGGGCATTTGATAGTATTCATCCTAATAGACATCAGCTTTTGGTTTCTGTGGATTTGCTATCTAATTATAATAATATTTTGTTGAGAGAAAAATCAAGTAATCAACTTTCATTATTTGGAGCTAAAGCAAAAGAACAATATAGACCTGCCTTACCAAATGTTGCTGAATGGAGTAAAAAAGAAAAAACTTTATATGAATTTGAAGCTATAGGATTTTATCTGTCATCTCACCCATTAGATCAATTTCAAGATATAATGACTGATTCTTCGATTGTAAACAGCGAATATTTAAAAAATGAATTAGTCCATGGATATAGTGTGGTAGAAGTTGCGGGCATGGTAATAAGCAGTAAAGCAAGAGTTTCACCAAAAGGGAGATATCTTCAAGCAGTTGTTTCTGATCCTAGCGGAAGCTTAGAAGTTTCGTTTTTTGAAGATAATGTATTAAAAGCTGCTTCAGATTACTTTGAAATAAATATACCTCTTGTTTTTAAATGTGAAGTTAGAAAGGATGAGGGAGGAATAAGGGTCGCAGGGCAATCTATAATTCCTTTAGAGGAATATTTAGCTGATAAATTAGAAAAATTAGAGCTAATCATAGTTGATGCTCAAGCTATAAATTTATTAAAAGATAGGCTCTTGAGTAAAGTAAATGGTAATGTTGAAATTTATTTAAGGATAAGAGTAAAAGAAGACAAAGAACTATTAATAGACCTAAAACAGAAATACAGATTAAGCTTTATTGAAGCAAAGGAGATTTCTCAGTTTAAAGGTGTGGCAGATAGTAAGTTTACACTTAAGCAAAGTAGAAAGTTTTAAATTTAATCAAATCTAGACTTTTCTTATGTAGTTTGCTATATTGCAAATCGAGGTTTTTAAAAAAATTATGCATGAAAAATTAGCTAAACCTGATTGGATAAGAGTTAAAGCTCCTGTAAGCAAAGAATTTAAATCCACTCATGATCTTATAAGAAACGCAAAACTTAATACAGTATGTGAAGAAGCAGCTTGCCCTAATATTGGAGAATGCTGGTCAAAAAAACATGCCACAGTTATGATTTTAGGTTCTACTTGTACTAGAGCTTGTAGCTTTTGTAATGTAAAAACAGGAAAGCCAGATTCGCTTGATCCTCATGAACCTGAAAGGCTTGCTAATGCAATATCTGAATTAGAGCTTGAACATGTGGTTATAACTTCTGTTGATAGAGATGATTTAGAAGATGGGGGAGCTTCTCATTTTGTGGAATCTATTTTGCGTATTAGAAAATCTTCACCAACAACAACCATTGAGGTTTTAACACCTGATTTCTTAAGAAAGGAAGGTGCTATTGAAATGGTGGTGAAAGCAAAGCCTGATGTATATAATCATAATATTGAAACAGTTCCTTCTCTTTACCAAACTATTAGACCTGGCGCTAGATATTTTCATTCTTTAAATCTTCTACATAAAGTTAAACAATTAGATAATACTATATTTACTAAATCAGGCATAATGGTGGGATTGGGAGAAACCAAAGAAGAAATTTTGCAAGTTATGGATGATTTAAAAGCTGCTGGAGTTGATTTCTTAACAATAGGACAATATTTACAACCTACGCCAAAACATGCCCCACTTAAAAGATATGTTACTCCTGAGGAGTTTAATTATTATGAAAGAGTGGCTAAAGTTAAGGGTTTTTTAATGGTTTCTGCTTCGCCTTTAACTCGTTCTTCTTACCATGCGGGAGAAGATTTCAAAAAACTTAAAGCTGCAAGAATAAGCAATGCCTAAATTAAGTTATAATATCTCGACACAATATAATGATGAATTTCTCTATAATATAGTTGCAGATATAGAATCTTATCCTATTTTTATTCCTTGGGTAGTTGGAGCAAGAATCTTAAATAAAGATGGCAACCAGGCTTTGGCAGAGTTACTTATTAAATATAAGTTTTTTCGAAGTAGTTATGTTTCTAAAGTTAATTTTTGTTCTTCTTTTAGTGAAATTAAAGTGGAGCTTGATAATGGCCCATTTAAGTATTTAAAAAATCATTGGAAATTTAATAAGGGTAATGTTGAATTTTTGCTTGATTTTGAGCTAAATTCTAACATTTTTAATCAATTAATATCAGAGAAATTTGATAGTTATGCCAAAAAAATGATGGATGCTTTTCTCCATCGAGCTAATTCTCTAGCAACTTAATTAGTAGCTTAAAAGCAATATATAACTTAATAACTATAAAATAAAATTTTTGCTTTGTTAACTAAGTTTTAATTATTTTTGTCTAATATTTAATATAATTATTTTAATTTATATGGAGATGAAAATGTCTTTTGGAAAAACGCTACTTAATTTTTTTGATCAATTACATGGCGGGTATATTGATGAAGAAAACGAAGAGCAAGGGCAGGGTAATAATTATGCTGTAACATTGCTAGAGAAGCAGGAAAAAGTAGAGGTGGATCATAAAGAGGGACAAAATATTGAAAATCCTTTTACAAATGAAGATGAAAAACAAGAGGAAGAGGTAGGTGTAGAAGAAAGGCAAAAAATAGAAGAAAAAGTTAGTAAAAAAACAATTGCTCCTATTGCTTTAGTAGGAAAAAGATTCTTTAATGACTTAATTAACGAAGTTAAGCAAGTTGCACAATTAAGTGCTAAAGAAGAAAAATTTGATAAAGAAAAATTCAAAGAAGCTTTAGAAAAAAGATTTTTTGAAACTTTAACCAGAACTGTTACAAGTATTGAAAGCACGCAAGAACAACAAGAAGATAGAAATAAAGTAGATGTACTTGATGAACAGCATCAAAATAACATTAAGGGACTTATAAATATTGCAGTAGATAAATTAGCTGAAGAGATGGAGAAGTTAGAGAAGACTTCTTTAGATAAAAAAGAAAAAGAACTAAATAATAAATCTATAATGGCTTCGATTGTTAATACTTTAGGGCAGCTTTGCAGATTTGTTGGAAAGTCATTGGGATTAGCTAAAGCAAATGCAGCTGAGCTATTTGAAGAAGCTGCAAAAAAAGCGATGGAGATAAAAGAAACTATAGCTGCTGATCAAATAGAAAGAGACCAAAATAATTATGAAGCGGCAAGGAAAGCAGGTTTTATTTATAATCCTAAAATAAGAGAGAATGATAAGCGCTCAGTTGAAGATATTAAAAAAGAGTTACAAGAGCATCACTTAAATCAGATGCAACTAGTTTCAGGTAAAGTAGAAAAAAAATATGGAATTGAAGCCTTAACAGAAGTTAGTAAAAGAGGATATAAAAATATAGAAGTTGCTGATTATCAGGGAGATCCGCTAGTGCCTGCTAGGTCTTATTTACAATCTTTAGATAAATATTTAGATTCCTCAAAGAAAGATGAAAATAGCCAAGATATACCACAAACAAGTATTTATTCTTCAAATCCAAAGTTAAAGAAGCTAGTTGATGCAATGGAAACAGTTTTATTTAGCAAAGCTATAACCATTGGTAATAACACTTATTATCCTAAGCTAGAGGTTCCGGTTATAAGAGCAGCTTTAGATAATCTTGGAAAAGAAATATCAAAATCTAAAGATGACGAAGCTCAAAAATTATTTAACCAAATGAGAGAAAATTTAACTGATGTGAAGTTTAGAAACTTAAAACCAAGGGGAATGAGTCATTAAATGACTGAAATGAAAAGAGAGCAATCAGGTTTAGAAAATACAGCTTTCTCATTTTCTAAAAAACCAGATTTAGCCTCAACAAAACCAAAGGAAAAACTGTTTTCTGAAGAGCTTATGAGTTTTGAAGAGCTGCTTCAAGAAATGAAAAGAAAAAAAGATACACACCCAAGGATTAAAAAAATTGATATCACAGGGGTATCTCTATATGAAGAATGCTCAGAAGAATTAGTGTTATATATAGATAAAAATGGTAAAATTAATGAGGAAGCTGTTAATGTTCTATCCCTAAGGTTTTTAAGGGTGATTGAATCTTGCATTTTAGACCTGCCTGAAGAAGTTGTAAATTTAAGAGCTGAGGCTTTTGCAAAGAAAAAAGTTGAAGAATATACCAGTATAGAAAATGCTGGCCCCGCAGGAAGAACAAAAGAAGGTATCGAAAGTTATCAAAAAAAACAGTTTGAGCAGGAATATAATAATATTAACTCCGAAGAAGTAAATACGCCTTATTACTCAGCAAAAAGAGATATTTTTGAGAACCAACTTAAAGAAATCAATAAAAAATATTCAGCTAAAATTACTCATATTGTAACCCAAGCAGTAAAGCAATATAACAAAGAAATTGAGCAAGGAAAAAATAGCCTTGCTCAAGAAGAGAAAAAAAAATCATGGTATAATTTTAAAGATAGATTAGGAAATTTCTTATCTTCAATGTTTAGAAATATCAGCTTAAGTTTAGGTGCAGAGCCAACTGCTAAAGAACTATTTAGTCAAGTAGCAGATTATGCTAAGCAAGCTCTAAAGAGTGAAGCAAAAAAATATCAGGAAAAAAATAAAAGAATTATCAATGAGCAAAAAGATCCTCACAAAGGAGCTTTTAAAGAAATGCTTGATTCAAGATTAAGTAAGAAAGGTAAAACTCGTTCAATATAATCTTTTATTCTTTATAAAAATAATTTTAACTAATATTTAAGCCTTTTAAAAAGCAAATTCTTTTCTCTCACGTAAAATAAGATTTTTTAACTACCTCTAAGTTTTAGCTTTTGTTGTATAGCGCTATTTAAAGGAATATGAATTGGAGAAAGAGGGGTACTTACAGAATGAAGTTTGGTGTTAAAATTATCATATCTATTTGTAGAATTTTGTGAAGGGTTTTTAGAAATGTGATATTGTGGATTTTTTAACTTCCATTCATCGGCACTTAAACCTTCAATAGTTAGATTATTGTTTTTTAGCCATTCTATAGGATCTTGTTCTCTTATATCAGTTAGCCATTTGCCATTTTTCCATTCTAGTGGAGCGTCAATTTTAGAAATGATTTCTAAAGTTGATTTAAATTCCTCAAAAATTTCTTTCTGCTTAGAGAGTTTACTAATATAAAATTGCTCAAGCTTCGCAGTGCTTATAACTTCAGAATTTGTTCTCATGCTTTCTCCAGCAAAGCGGGGGTTAGGTGTTAGCCCGGAACTTTTTATTTTATATGCGCTATTTCTAATAAAGTCTTCAATTTCTTCAGTGCTAATTTTATTAACCTCATTAACTGCAACAATAAATTCTTCAACATTAAGCGGCATATCTTGATAATTCCATTTCTCAATATAAGAAGATAGGCGTCTTCTTAAATCTTTTTCACTAGAGGGATATATTCTTGATCTTCCATGATCAATCTTTACGGCATGTAAATAATGATCTTCTTCATTATTTGATCTTACAGCACCAATATTTTCTGAGTGATAATCTCCGTCACCTAAAAAAGTACTAACAGTGACAACTTTTTCAAATCCTTTTAATAAGGATTTTTGTTCAGGGGTTAAACGAAGCTCTTTAAGAGATTTGAAACCTTCTATAAACTCTGAAGTAGAAGAAACATAGTCACTTTCTTGAGCATCATTCTTGGCAATTCCAACTATTGGGGCCCTGTCATATAAAAATCTTTTATATAATGAAGCTGTCATTAATTCTGCTAAAATATCATCTTTATTACCAACCTGGGTTTTATCTTCTATTCTTCCTTTTCTAACTGGTTTAACCATATAAAGCTTACCATCTCTTCTTTCTATCCCACCTTCAGATGCTCCTTCCGTTTTTTGTTGTACTGGTGTGAAATCTTCAGAAGAAGCGATTACTTTATCTTTTATCAATTTTCTTAATTGTTGATGGTTTCGCTTTTTACTTTTATTCTCAAAAAACTCTACTTGTTCAACTCCTTTAGGAGAGTGAGGAAAATCACTTTGTAGATTTTGGCTTGTATCTATAAAAAAATTGTCTTTCGAGTTTTTGCTCATTTTTTTCTCCTTTTTTATTATAATTAGGATATCATATTAGATATGAAAAATAAATACTCATGGAGTATAGATGGAGCATATTAACAATGAATCTCAGGCCCCTAGGTTGCTGTTTTGCTTTGATTTTGATGAAACTATAGTAAAAGCTCATTTTCACCATATTTTGCATGATCTAAAAAGAGAGGCCAGAAAATGGGAAAAAGAGTTTAATATAAGAGAAGAAGTTCTAAATCTTTTAAATGACTCACATAAAGGTATAAAAAATCCAGAGTTATTGATAGAAATATTCAAAGAGGCATTCCAAAAAGGGCATGAAGTGGCAATTACTTCTTTTTCTAGTTTTCCTGAAGCAATTAAATTAACATTAGAAAGTTTAAGTTTAAATGAAGATGAGCTAGAAAAAATTAAAATTTTTTCAGGCCTTCCAAAAAGAAAGGACGCTTATAAAAATGATCATATTAAGCAAGCAATGCAAGAATTTGGAATTGTTGAGAAAAGTAATGTTTATTTAATTGATGATGATATGAAAAACTGTGAGCAAGCTAGATTCGATGGTTTTAATACAGTAAGAGTTTATAATACACCTAGGTTAGCAACGGACCATCTTATCAATTTAAGAGATATAGTTAGAGGGGTAGCAAGAGGGAGAGGTTATTGAAAAGCGCGAAAGAAGTTTTTAGTTCTTTCTACTATTTCAGATTTAGTTTTTCCCACTTTTAATACTTTATTTATCTGCTTACGGATAAATAATTTTGTTTGCTCAAAATTAGGAGAAGTGTCATCCAGCCAAAATAGCATTGTTGTGCTATATACATAAGCAAGTAAGCCTCTTTTGGTGTAATAATTAAAGTCAGTTGATTTGTCGTTAGCCAAGAACCAAATTAAATCACAAATATTCCACAAAGCTTTTTGAGCAGAAAATAAATTTTGGGGCAAGATATTATAACTAAATAAACTTCTAATTGCTTCCCTAATAGGATTATATAATGAAAATTTCAGCTCAATTAAATAAATGATGCGTTCAGTTGTTTTAGCAGTAATTAAATTTGATTTTTCTTTATAAAGAGAAATTAATTCATCATTTTTTTTGTTATAAAAAAAAGAAGTTAGGTCTTTTATTTGGTTAGGAAAAAGTAAGCTTAAATATCCTTTATTAAAGCCACATTGCTGAGCGGATTTTTCTAAAGTTTGGTTGTTCCATCCATTAAAAGAGGCGTTTTTAAGAAAAATATCTAATAATTTAAGTTTTTCTTGGTATATTTCGTTATTGTGGTTGATTTTATCCATAACATGATATATTTTATGTAACTTATTGTACCAATATATATTAATCCTAAAAATATTGAAAGGGGGGAGTTAAGTTGGTAGAAATAATTGTTCACGGTAATAATGTTGATGAAGCTTTAAAAAAGCTTAAAAGAGAACTACAAAAAGAAGGAGTTTTCAAAGCTATAAAGCGTAAGAGACATTACGAGAAGCCTTCAATTGAGAAAAAACGTGAGAAAAACGAATCTCAAAGAAGAAGAAGAAAGTTAGAACGTAAACGTAATTCTGACATGTAATTTAAAAGCCAGAGAGTTTTATTCTCTGGCTTTTTTATCTAAATAAAATAATCAGCATATTGAGGTTTTAATGAAGAGATATAACGTAGCCGTGATTGGTGCGACTGGGAATGTAGGTCGAGAAATTCTTGCTATACTTGCTGAAAGAGATTTTCCGGTAGCTAATATTTTTGCTGTAGCTTCACAAGCATCTCTTGGGAAAGAAGTTAGCTTTGGTGAAGAAAAGCTATTGAAGGTGGTATCTATAGATTCATTAAATTTCAAAGAAATAGATTTGGCATTTTTTGCTGCTGGTTCAGAAGTTTCTAAGCAATATGCTAGAGAATTTGCTGATGCAGGAGCAATTGTGATTGATAAAAGTTCTTATTTTAGAATGAATAAAAATGTTCCATTAGTTGTGCCTGAAGTAAATTCTGAAGAATTAAGAGAGCATAGTAATATTATTGCAAGCCCTAATTGTTCTGTTACTCCAATAGTTATGGCATTAAAGTTGCTCCATGAGCAGGCTCAAATTAAAAGAATAGTTGTTTCAACCTACCAATCAGTTTCTGGTGCTGGAAAATCAGCTATGGAAGAATTATTCAAACAAACAAAATCTATATTGATGTATCAAGAAGTAGAGCAAAAAGTTCTTCCACGAAGAATAGCTTTTAACGTTATACCCCAAATTGATGAGTTTTTACCAACAGGTGAAACTAAAGAAGAATGGAAAATGATTGCAGAAATTAAAAAAATTCTTGGCGAAGAAATAGAAATTTCTGCAACTTGTGTAAGGGTTCCTGTTTTTGTAGGGCATTCTGCAGCAGTGAATGTTGAATTCGAAGAGAGTATTTCAGTTTCAGAAGCAAAAAGCTTGCTTAAAAAGATGCCTGGTATTAGAGTTATGGATAGGGATTATGCTACTCCTTTAGACGTGGTTAGAGAAGATGAAGTGCTGGTTTCTAGAATTAGAAAAGACTCAAGCGTTGATTCGGGATTAAATTTGTGGATTGTAGGAGACAATTTACGCAAAGGTGCGGCTCTTAATGCAGTACAAATTGCAGAGTATTTAATTAAATGACTTTAAACATCTATCTAGCTGGCCCTAGAGGCTTCTGTGCAGGAGTTGAAAGGGCAATTTCAATTGTTGAAAAAGCACTTGAAAAATTTGGCCCTCCTATATATGTAAGGCACGAAATTGTGCATAATAAATTTGTTGTTGATAGTTTAAAAGAGAAGGGAGCGATCTTTGTTAAAGAGATTGCAGAAGTACCTGAAGGTTCAATTGTTATTTTTAGTGCCCATGGAGTGTCAAGAAAAGTTGAAAATGATGCAATAGCGCAAAATCTTAAGATATTTGATGCTACTTGCCCATTAGTTACAAAAGTGCATTTAGAAGCTCAATCCCAAGAGAAAAAAGGGAAAAAAATTATATTAATTGGGCATGAAGGGCACCCTGAAGTTGAGGGAACATCAGGTAGGGTAAATGGTAATGTGGCGCTTGTTTCTTCAATTAGTGATGTAGATAGCTTAAATTTCATAAATGGTGATGATCTAGCTTATGTTACTCAAACTACCTTAAGCGTTGATGATACTAAAAATATTATAAAAAGACTTAAAGAAAAATATCCAACAATTAGTGGACCGGAGCTAAAAGATATTTGCTATGCTACTCAGAATAGACAGCAGGCAACAAAGAAAATGGTTGAAATAGTTGATCTTTTGTTGGTAATTGGGGCTGACAATAGCTCTAATTCTAATAGATTAAGAGATATTGGCTTAGAAATGGGAAAAAAAGCTTTATTGATTGATAGCTATAAAGATATAAAACTTGAATGGTTAGAAAATATTACTAATATTGGAATTACCGCTGGAGCTTCCGCTCCAGAAGTGCTAGTTAAAAAAGTAATTGAGTTTTTTCAACAAAAATTCTCTATTCAAATTCATGATTTCACTGTTATTGAAGAAAATATCCATTTTAATGTTCCTAAAGAATTAAGGTAATTTAATAAATTACCTTAAGCTAGAAAAATATAGTTTAAACTAATTTTCCAAAATTTTTCCTGCTTCAAGAGCGGCCATACATCCAGTTCCAGCTGCAGTGATTGCTTGACGATATATTTTATCTTGAACATCACCACAGGCAAATACGCCAGGAATGTTAGTTTGTGTAGTTCCTGATTTAGTTATTATATAACCTTCAGAGTCAAGCTCAACTTGACCAGCAAAAATTTCAGTATTTGGTTTATGACCAATGGCGATAAAAATACCATCCATAGAAATAGTCTCAATTTTACCATTTAAAATATTTTTTAGCCTTACTCCAGTTACATATTTTGGGTTTTCTTCGCCTAAAACTTCTTCTAATACTGTGTTCCAAAGAACTTTAATTTTAGGATGTTTAAATAAACGTTCTTGAATAATTTTTTCTGCTCTGAGTTGATCTCTTCTGTGAACTAATAGCACTTCGCTTGCATGATGAGTTAAATGTAGCGCCTCTTCAACTGCAGTATTACCACCGCCAACAACCATAACTTTCTTATTTTTAAAGAAGAACCCATCGCATGTTGCGCATCCTGAAACACCAAAGCCTTGAAATTTTGCTTCGCTTTCAAGCCCCATCCATTTAGCTTGCGCACCAGTTGCAATAATTACACTATCAGCAGTATATGAGGTGTAATCAGTTGAAACTGTAAAAGGCTTATTTTTAAAATCAACCTTAGTAACATAATCATTGATAATTTTTGTTCCAACATGCTCTGCTTGCTTGTGCATTTGTTCCATTAACCATGGGCCTTGAATAGCAGAAGCAAAGCCTGGATAATTTTCAACGTCAGTTGTTATTGATAACTGCCCTCCAGGTTGCATTCCAGTGATAAGCAAAGGCTCATACGAAGCTCTGGCTGCATAGATGGCAGCAGTGTAACCTGCAGGTCCAGAGCCGATAATTATGATTTTACGGTGTTCATGAGTCATTTTAAAGTTTATCTGCATTAGAAGTTAAATAATCAGCAACTCCTTCAGCATTAGCTTTCATAGCTTCTCTTCCTCTGTTCCAGCCTGCTGGGCAAACTTCACCATGCTCTTCGTAGTGAGCAAGTGCATCAACCATACGTAACATTTCATCAATATTTCTTCCCAAAGGAAAGTCATTAACTACTTGGTGGCGAACAATACCTTTTTTATCCACTAAGAAAGAAGCTCTAAAAGCGATATTATCATTAAAAAGAACTCCAAAATCACGAGCAATGTTTTTATTTAAGTCTGACACTAGTGGCATTTGAACATTTCCTATTCCCCCTTCGTTAACAGGAGTTTTTTTCCATGCTAAATGAGAGTAATGAGAATCAACGCTGATAGCTATAACTTTAGTTTGCCTTGCAGTGAATTCACCTAATCTATGATCAAAAGCTATTATTTCTGTTGGACAAACAAAAGTAAAATCAAGTGGATAGAAGAAAACAACTCCAACATCTCCATTTAAATATTTTTGTAACTCAAAATCGTTTCTTATAGTGTTATTTGGCATTACTGCATTTGCAACAAAATTAGGAACTGGTTTCCCAATTAGAACTGAATGATTTGACATAATAATTTCCTCCAGAAATATTTATTACAATATAACTTTTATTAATATAATTTTCAATATGCTAAAATCCATTATAAGAAATAATCTTATAATAAATTTTTAGTTTATTTCTAATTCTAAGGCTGAAGTGAATTCATTCCATTCACGCTTAGACATTCCGCTATTTTCAAATGTTACTTTTTCACCTTTTACCATTGCTTTTATTGCTTTTAATGCATTGCCTGAGAAAGACATTCCTTTAACTCTGTATTCCATAAAGGCTTCATAGGCAAATGGCACCCATTCTTTTACGATATCTAGCATAGTTTCAGCGTAGGTTCTAATTTCATATTGGGCATGAGAATCTGCTCTTAAAGATAGGAAGTGGAATAAGTTATGTAAATTGGTTTTCCAGTACCACTCAGTATAGTAGTTAAGAGTGAGGTTCATTCTTGCTAATTCTCTAGCTAAAGAAGGGTTTTCTTCATTAATAACATTACCATGTTCATCTTCATTAAGCATTTCTTGGTAATGACTATAGCAACGTTCAGCATCGTCAATAAGAAGTTTAAGTAATTTATCTGATTCTTCAGCTGATAAAATATTATCACGGCCTTGCTTATTTATTTTGGATTGCTTGGCCATATCTTCAGGTCTTGGTATATAAAACTCATCACGCATGATCGAATATCTTGCAGAATATTCATTAACGCTAGCTGTACGATGGCGGATCCATTGGCGAGCAATAAATATTGGAAGTTTTATATGGAATTTAATGTCACACATTTCAAAGGGAGTAGTGTGGCGATGGCGCATTAAATAATGAATAAGCGCGCGGTCTTGGTTTAGCATTTTTGTTCCCTTTCCATAAGAAACTCTTGCTGCTTGCACTATGGCGCTATCATCTCCCATGTAGTCTATTACTCGCACAAACCCTTTATCTAAAACTGGAATTGGTTTATATAAAAGATCTTCTATGCCTGCCACAGTTGCTCTTTTAGTAGTGTAAGATTGGTTTAATATTTCTTCTAAATCTTGATCGTTACTCATTTTTTTCTCCTAATTTTTTATCATATTACAATGACAAAAACAAAAAATCCATTGAGCTTAATAATTTATTTGGTTTTTGGGTTTTCAGCAACATAAATATTAAAAGATCATTAGAACTAATGATTTGAATTTATTTCTACTTTATTATAGTATAAGCCTCAAAATTATAGGAGAATAAAATGTCATCATATCAATATGTATATGTTATTAAGGGTCTTAAGAAAGTATATGGTACTAAAGAAATAATAAAGGATTTATATTTATCATTCCTGCCTGGTGCAAAAATTGGTATTATTGGTCATAATGGAGCTGGTAAATCAACTTTACTTAGAATTATGGCTGGTATTGATAAGGATTTTACAGGTGAAGCATGGCCTGCAGAGGGAGTAAAGGTGGGGTATTTGCCGCAAGAACCTCAACTAGATTACAATAAAAATGTCTTTGATAATATTTTAGAAGCTGTTGCAGAAAAAAGAGATCTTTTAGCTAAGTTTAATGAAGTGAGTGCTAGATTTGCTGAAGAATTAAGTGATGATGAAATGCAAGCTTTAATTGAAGAGCAAGGTGAATTGCAAGAAAAAATAGATCACTTAAATGCTTGGGATTTAGAAAGAGAAATTGAAATAGCAATGGATGCGCTAAGGTGCCCTTCTAAAAATGCTGATGTGACTAGACTTTCTGGTGGAGAAAAAAGAAGAGTAGCATTATGCAGATTATTGTTATCACAGCCAGATATACTTCTTTTAGATGAGCCGACTAACCACTTAGATGCTGAATCAATTTCATGGTTAGAAGAATATCTTCAAGCTTATAAAGGAACTGTTATTTTGGTTACGCATGATCGTTATTTTCTTGATCGTGTTACTGATTGGATTTTAGAATTAGATAGAGGAGATGGAATACCATGGAAAGGTAATTACTCTTCATGGCTAGAACAAAAGCAAAAAAGACTAGAAGAGGAAGAAAAATCTGAGTCAAGTAGACAAAAAAGGTTAAAAGAGGAGCTTGAATGGGTTAGGCAGTCACCTAAAGCAAGACAAGCAAAAAGTAAAGCAAGATTAACTGCTTACGAGCAACTTCGTGATAAAGAAAGAGAAAAATCAGTTGGGGTGGCACAAATTGTTATCCCTGATGGACCAAGACTTGGAAATAATGTAATTGAAGGCAATCACTTAACAAAATCTTTTAATGGAAAAGCTTTATTTGAGGATTTTAGTTTTAAGATTGTTCCAGGAGCAATAGTTGGAATAATTGGCCCAAATGGAGTTGGTAAAACAACTTTATTTAGAATGATTACTGGCCAAGAAAACCCAGATTCAGGCGAAATTAAAATTGGTGAATCGGTTAAGCTTGGTTATGTTGATCAATCTAGAGATAGCTTGAAACCTAACGCAAATGTTTGGGAGGAAATATCGGAAGGACAAGAAGAAATTCAACTTGGTAAAGTACTGGTAAAAAGCAGGGCTTATTGCTCAGCCTTTAATTTTAAAGGGGGAGATCAGCAAAAGATAGTAGGATCTCTTTCAGGAGGTGAAAGAAACAGAGTTCATTTAGCTAAAATGCTTAAAGAAGGGGCCAATGTAATACTTCTTGACGAACCTACCAATGATCTTGACGTTGATACACTTAGAGCTTTGGAAGAGGCATTGCTTGAGTTTTCTGGTTGTGCTATAATAATAAGCCATGATAGATGGTTTTTAGATCGTATTGCCACTCATATAATCGCCTTTGAAAAAGATCATGTTGAATTTTATGAGGGTAATTATGAAGATTATGAGCAAGATAGAAAAAGACGTTATGGAGTTTCTAGTGATGAGCAAGAAAAATTCCGCCATAAAAAATTAGTGAGGAACTAAATGGGCTTAAGTTTTGCAAATATAATAATAATATTAATCATAGTCTTAATTTTATTTGGTGCGGGTAAGCTTCCTAAAGTTATGGGAGATCTTGGAAAAGGCATAAAAAACTTTAAAGATGGCTTAAATGAAGGCGAGGAAGACTCAAGCAACAAGAAAAAAAATACTTCTAAACCTAAAAATAACTTAAAAGAAATTAATCCTGAGGACAAAGAAAGCAAGAGTTAGTTATGGATAAAAAAGGAGTATTAGCATCAGAATTATTAACCGAATTAGTTGAAAAAACTAAAGAAAAAGAGAGGATTTCATTTATTGAAATAAGTTCTCATCTTTGTGATAGAGGTTTTGCAATTTTGATAATACTTTTTGCATTTCCTATGGCAATTCCTTTGCCATATCCTCCTGGATTTACAACAATACTTGGTTTGCCGCTTTTATTTTTATCCTGGCAAATGTTATTAGGGTATGATAAACCCGCATTGCCTAAAATTTTAGCAAATAAGAGTATTAATTCTTCCCATTTAGCCTTTGCGGTTAATAAAACAGAGAAATATTTTAAATTTTTAGAAAGTAAGTTAAGAGGTAGGTTGCCTTATTTAAGTTCTACTTCAGGAGAAAAGATAATTGGTTTTATATCTTTATTATGCTCTATTTCTATAGTAATGCCTATAATGTTTGGCAATGCTATTCCAAGTGCAGGAATATGCATAATGGCGATTGGATTGCTGAGTAGAGATGGTTTAGTTATTATAATTGGAATAATAACTAGCTTGATAGGAATTATTGTTTCCATTTTCATTGTGGTTCTATTTTTATATGGAGCTAAGCTTGCTGCAGGTGGAGTTTTATCCCAAATCCATAATTGGCTATTTAATTTTAATAAATAGCTAGCTACTTTAATTCACCAAGAACACTTAGGAAATTTGTAACTGTTGAAAATAATTTAGTTTAAGCATAAATTGCCTATTGTTCTTGCGAGGAGCTAAGATTTTCTGTGATCTAGAAGCACCTTATCAAAAAGAGCAAGTAGAACCTACTAACGCTATATTGCATAAATTTATTAATAAGTAATCTAATTTTAGTGATATTACTACATTATATGTTTAAAATGCTCAAGATGAACTTAACAACTTACCAAGAAAAATTCTTAATTTATTGACTCCTAATGAAGCTTGGAATAATTGTAACTATACAAAGCGTTCCACTTCAAACTTGATTTATTATTATTTTGATGGTATAATCCTTTTACATTTATGTATAAATTATCTAATAAAAAATTAAAGAAAATCACTTCACAAAATTGATCTTGTATTGTGGTCCGTTAATAATATTTTTATAAATCTGCCGTATCATCATTAACAACTCCATGAAGCGAAGTATTATCACCGATTACAGAGAGCTCATTACAAACAGTGACAATTTTTTGTAAAGAAGTATACGAGGTATTTAATTTAAACTTAAGATAATCATTTATATTAAATCCTTCTTGGAAAAGTGATAAGTCTTTAAGATTTACTGTTGAACCTTTATATACCTTTAAAATATCTATTTTATTTTTGGCATAATTCAAAATATCTTGATATGCAGAATCAATAATATAAGCTAACTCCTTAAAATCAGAACTAAGAACATAATGTGCTGCTTTGCATATTTTATACGGATTAACTTGAAAATTATTAATCAAATTCTGAGATAATAGCTGCTCCTTAAAATATGTGCGAAAATAATGAAATGACCTATCAAAATCAACTCTTGCAAGAGAATAATTTTTATCATTTTGTATAAGGCCAATGTTGGACTCTCTAAAATCAGTTTCGCCTAAAAAATGACTCACGAATAGTATTATTTCTTGATTAACAATAGGATTATTATTGAACATGGCTTTAAGCCCAAAACAAGCGCCCCTACACTCAATAAAATTAGTATAATTAGCAAGAATTTTTGAACCAGTAATAAAGTAGTTATTTTTTAAATAATGGTCATTTCTAATTAAAGCAATTTCCGGTGTATAATCAGGTAAATAGTGATTGTGCATAGCTTGCTAGAGATGTATTCATTTATAGCATAGCCAATTTCAACATTTTTAATCATCCATGTTGTACCATTTTGTGCACCTTTATATTTTAAAAAAATACCTCCACTATAGTGACCATGAGGTTTAGGGGCTATTTCTTGAAAAGATTCAATATGATATATAGTGTTCATAATACTTCTCGTAGTAAGTTTAAATTAAGCCATTAACTTATTGTATAGCCTAATAATCATTACAATTTATTAAAATTATTTATTAATCTTTGTTAATAAAATCTATAAAGGCGATTGAAAAAAAACAAAGATCAAGTGCAACATTTAATGCGCTATAATCACAAATACAAAAATAAAAAGGTGTCACAAATGATAAAATATATGAGCTAAGATTCTTTAATTAAGCTTAAAAGCCTTTAAAAAAAATTAAAATACTTGTTTGTTTCTTCTATAAAAATGCTACCAGTCCATATAAAAGCTTTGAATGAAAAGGTGATTAGTAAAAAAAATATTTATTTTAGCATATTTTTTACTTATTTTTACAACTAAAATTAACGCTTTATTAACTTTATAGGGTTATTTTAAAATTTTTTCAAATGAGTTTAAAGGAGATTACATAAATGACAACCTACTTAAAATTACAAAATCACATTAAAGATTTTTACCTTGTAGAAAAAATTAATCTTGCACCTAGTACTAAATCTATAATCAAAAATTTTATTAATCTTAAAGAGGAAGAACTTACTACAGATAATTTAGAGACCTTTATTGAAAATTTAGATCATAATATTAATAGTTTTCTAGATTGGAAAACAGGTCAAAATAAACCTGCTCTTGAAATTTTGAAAATTGCACAAAATCATTTAAATGATGTTCAAAACCAAAATAAAACTGATTTACTAGAAGATACTGTAGAAAACTTACAAGATTCATTAAACAATTATGTTTTATCTTCAGAAATTACAAACATGTTAGAAAGCTATGCAAAAACTTCTGAGATTGCAAGTAGCTATACAGCTTTAGCTTCTATGAGTAATTATTTATTAACTAGTGAAATTTTTTCAAATCCTGCAAGACCAACTATTAATAAAGGTACATCAAGAGAACTTTGGAAGTGTAGTGGTACAGGCGCTCCTAATACTGGTACAACTTATACTAAATATGTTGATGCATTGCAATCAACAGACCCAGTTATGACAAAAATTCTACAGATTTGGGGCTGTGCCTCATTTGTTGGAAGTTATATTTCAAATACAAATTTTGTAAATGGAGCAATTCCTGATACAGCTGGTAGCGCTTTAGCCCTTTCTTCGGCAAGTGTATATTTTAGCTATACTAATTCAGGAAATTGCTATAGTTATCCTTTAGGTACTTCTTCTGCCGGCATAAAAGATCTTGGCGGTTTGTTTGCTTTATGCATTTATGCTATTGATCATTAGTAATAATAAAATTTTCTATTTTATCAAGGATGGAATTAATTAATTTTTCATCCTTGCTTTCTCCCATAATTCGAATAAGCTTTTCAGTTCCAGATTTCCTAACCAAAATTCTTCCTTTATTTGTAATATTTGATTCAATATCATTAATAAATTCTTTTACCTTAAGTATATTAAGTATATGTTCATTTTTTATTGGAACATTTCGTATAGATTGAGGATAAGGTGTGAAAATTTTAGCAACCTGGCTCGCTTTTAAATTTTGCTCTTTAATTAGTGCTAACATTTGTAAAGCTGCAACTAAACCATCTCCAGTGGTTGAGTAATCATCAACAATAATATGTCCAGATTGTTCTCCACCAAGGCTTAAGTTTAATTCTCTCATTTTAGCCGCCACATATCTATCACCAACTTGAGTTCTAACCACTTCAATGTCCTGGGAATTTAAATATTCTTCAAATGCTAAGTTAGACATAGTTGTTGCAACAATTTTATTGGCATTTAGTAAATTTTGTTTCTTTAAATAGCATGCAATAAGGGCTAATATTTTATCTCCATCTATTACATTACCATTTTCATCAACCATTTGAAGTCTATCTGCATCGCCATCAAGAGCTATTCCAAGACAAGCTCTATGTTCTATTACTGCTTTTGACAAAAGTTCAATATGATTTGAGCCACAATTTAAATTTATATTTTCTCCGTTGGGTTTTATAGAGATTTCTATAACTTCAGCTCCAAGCTCCCATAAAATTTTTCCGCCTAAGTGATATGCAGCCCCATTTGCACAATCAATAACTATTTTAAACCCATCTAAAGTAAGGCCCTTAGGAAGGCTGTTTTTAATAAATTCTATATATCTGCCAGGAGCATCATCAATACGTTTTGCACGACCTATTTTCAATGGATCGGCAAGCTTAATTAAATCAGGATTAAACATTATGCGTTCAATTTCCTTTTCCATTGAGTCAGAAAGTTTGTGCCCGTCGGGGCCAAATAATTTAATTCCATTATCATAATATGGATTGTGAGAAGCAGTGATCATAATACCTAAATCTGCTCTCATTGACTTAACTAACATAGAAATTGAAGGAGTGGGCATAGGTCCTACTAGAAAGACATCCATTCCAGCACTTAGAAAGCCTGAAGTAATGGCCGTTTCAAACATATAGCCTGATAATCTTGTGTCTTTCCCCACGATTACTCGGTGCTTATGATCTCCTCTTGTGAAAAGCGTTCCAGCAGCCATGCCTAATTTTAATGCTATCTCAGGAGTCATGCTGCCGCAATTAGCAGTGCCTCTTATACCATCTGTGCCAAAAAGTTTACGCAGTTCCACCTTCTAGTCCTTCATCTAATATTGTTCGTGGAAAAGAAGATTTTTTTATTTTAGGTTCGCTTTTAGGTGTCGGACGATTGATTCCTCTTCCTTCAAGTAAATCTTTAATTTCATCTCCTGATAATGTTTCATACTCAAGCAAAGCTGCGGCTAAAGCATGAAGTTTCTCTAAATGTTCTTCTAAAAGTTCTTTAGCTTTTTGATAGCCTTCCTCAACAAATCTTTTAACTTCACTGTCAATTAAATTTGCGGTGTCATTAGAACCAGCCTTTGTTCTGCTATTAGCTCCTAAATAATGATCACTTGATTCTGCATGATAAACAGGACCAATTTTCTCACTTAATCCCCATTCACTTACCATAGCTTTTGCCATCCTAGTGGCTTGCATTATGTCAGAAGAAGCTCCACTTGTTACTTTTTCCTTACCAAAAATAATCATTTCTGCAACTCTTCCACCCATAGCAACTGCAAGATCAGCTTTCATCTTAGCAAAACTCATTGAAAATCTATCTCTTTCAGGCAATCTCATAACCATACCTAATGCTCTTCCTCGTGGCATTATAGTTGCTTTATGAATTGGATCAGACTCCGGCAAATAAAAGCCAACAATAGCATGTCCACCTTCATGATAAGCAGTGAGTTTTTTTTCTTCATCAGACATCTTTAGAGATTTTCTTTCGCTACCCATCATCACCTTATCTCGAGCTTCTTCAAACTCGGCCATAGTAACAATTCTTTTATTTCTTCTTGCTGTAAGTAATGCTGCTTCATTTACTAGATTAGCTAAATCTGCACCTGAAAAACCAGGAGTACCACGAGCAACTATGGTTAAATCAACATCTGGACCTAATTTTACTTTGCGTGCATGCACTCTTAATATTTCTTCTCTTCCATGAATATCAGGGACTGATACTACTATTTGACGATCAAACCTTCCAGGACGAAGAAGGGCGGGATCAAGTACATCTGGCCTATTAGTAGCTGCAATAATAATTACTGCTTCATTGGCTTCAAAACCATCCATTTCAACAAGTAATTGGTTTAAAGTTTGTTCTCTTTCATCGTTTCCTCCACCAAGGCCAATACCTCTATTTCTTCCAACTGCATCAATCTCATCAATGAAAATTATACAAGGCGCAGCTTTTTTGCCTTGTTCAAACATATCTCTAACTCTGCTTGCTCCAACTCCCACAAACATTTCAACAAAGTCAGACCCAGAGATCGTAAAAAATGGTACACCAGCTTCGCCAGCAATAGCTCGAGCAAGAAGAGTTTTTCCTGTTCCTGGAGGGCCAATTAGCAAGCATCCTTTTGGAATTTTTCCACCAATATCTTGGAATTTTTTAGGGTTTTTAAGAAAATCAACAATTTCAGAAAGCTCTTCTTTTGCTTCGTCAATTCCTGCTACGTCCTTAAAGGTAACTTTAACATTTTTTTCGGTAAGCAATTTAGCTCTTGATTTTCCAAAGCCCATTGCTTTTCCACCTCCACCCATATTTCGCATGAAATATATCCAAATTCCAACTAATAAAATTAGAGGAAACCAGGAAGCTAATATTCCAATTAAAGAATTCATTTTGGTATCAAGTGGGAGTGCCTCAATTTTTACTCCTGATTGTCTTAATCTATCAATTAATTCAGGATAATAAGGCATGTAAGTGCTGAACTTATTCCCATCGTTTAAATGCCCTTCTGCAGTATTTCCTTGAAGAGTTACATCTTTAACAGCCCCTTCATCAATTTTAGTAAGAAATTCAGAAAAAGAAAGTTTATTAGAATTTGTTGAACCAAATCCATTTCCGTCCATAGTGCTAAAAAAAAGTGCTGAACCGAATATAATTAAGGCCCATAAAAGTAAATTTCGAATCATCATGAGATTTAGTTTATAAAAAATTGATAGTTACAATAATATATCTCTTATAAGCTGGATTTTCAAGAAGCAGATGATAAATATAAATTTTTATTTTCTAGTTCTACTATGATTTTATCTTTTTTCCGCTTTACTATGCATCCGCCTAGAGTGCTAGCTTTAAATTCTTTTCCAAGTTGCAATTTTTCTAGCAAACGATTAATTCTCTCGCCACGAAGCTTGGGTTGAACTTTGTTTACTTCCCAAATAATTTTTCCAATTAAACGAAATTTAATTTCTTGAGGAAGTTGGTTAAATTTTTCTAAATCAACAAAAGCTTTTTTATTGTGAAAAAACACTAACTCCTGAAAATTAAAATTGATATAATATTCTATGGCGTCTTTTGCTTTACTTAAGTTAATGCTTGCTTGGTAAATTGGTTCTTTCAAAAATGCAAATTCTTGTAATAATTTTCTAAATTTTATCCTAGTAAAATTCTCATTTTCATTTGAAGGGTCTTCAACCCATTTTACATTATGCTCAATTAAGTGATTTCTTAATTCATTTTTAGTTAAATTCAGTAACGGTCTTAGAATTTTTACTGAATTATAGATGGTGACTGGAGGGATTCCTGCTAATCCGTATATTCCGCTACCATGCTCTAAACGTATTAGAAAATTTTCTACTTGATCGTCTTTGTGGTGGGCAGTTAGTAAATATTCTATATTATTTAACTTGCAATAATTGGTTAATAAATTATAACGTGCAATTCTAGCAAGTTCTTGAATATTACTTTTGGGCTTTTCGCCTGTCCAGGTTAGAATTTTAGCTTTGATATTTATTCTTGTTAACTCATTTTTAACTACATTTGCCTCTTCAGTTGAGTTTTTTCTTAGTTTATGGTCAATAATTAGAGCTTCAAACTCATAATTAAATTCTTTTAACAACTTTTGCAACAATATACATAATGCCATTGAATCACTACCACCAGAGGTTGCAATAGCATATTTTGAGCCATTCTTGAGCGATATAAGCTTAAGAAAACATTCTTTAAATTGTAAAAAAACGTCCATTTATGTTAATATACTTAAAAAATAGTTAATAAAAAATACTATAATAGGAATTTTTTTGTTGCTTAAATGGTAAATTATGTGACATATTAAACTAGAGATGGAAAAAGAAGCAAGAAAATAATTAATTTTAATTGAGTAATTTAATGTTTTTCAGCTTACTTAACCAATTGTAATAAAATTTATTTCGGAGTGTTTAAAAGATGCGCGTTCTACTTGTTGAAGATGATAGTCCAACAGCTATGTCAGTTCAGTTAGCTTTGGCTTCTGAGGGAATAATTTGTGATGTTTGTTCTTTAGGCCATGAAGGTCTTGAAGTAGGGAAATTATATGATTATGACTTAATTATACTTGATTTAATTCTTCCAGATATAGATGGATATGAAGTATTACAGCGTCTTCGTTCTGCTAAAATTAAAATTCCAGTTTTAATTTTATCTGGGCTTTCAGGTGCTGAGCAAAAAATTAAAGGCTTAGGATTTGGTGCAGATGACTATCTGACCAAACCATTTAACCGTGGTGAATTAGTAGCTAGAATCCAAGCAATTGTTAGAAGATCAAAAGGACATTCTGAATCAGTTCTGAGATTTGACAAAGTAACTTTAAATTTAGATACAAGAATTGTTGAAGTTGATTCAACGCCTGTGCATTTAACAAGTAAAGAATATGCAATTTTAGAGCTTTTAGCAATGCGTAGAGGAGCAGTGTTAACTAAAGAAATGTTTTTAAATCATCTTTATGGTGGCATTGACGAGCCTGAGTTAAAAATTATAGACGTTTTTGTTTGTAAATTAAGAAAGAAATTAGCAGAAGCATCTGGCGGCGTAAATTATATTGAAACTGTTTGGGGAAGAGGATATATGCTTAAAGAAAATCCAACTGAAAATAGTTTTGATTTTAATGAAGATTCAATGCATCAGGAATCTCAGGATCAAATAGCTTAATAATTTTTTTAAGAGCGGTTTAAAATGCCGCTCTTATTATTTTCGAATATATTCCTACTTAATTTAATCATTTTTTGCAGAAGAGTTTAGCATGTTAGCAAAAATATATTTAAAGAAGTTACCAAATTTTGATGGGCTTCCTCTTCCTTCTTATGCTACTAAGCATAGTGCAGGAATTGATCTTATGGCAGCAATTGAAGGAGAAGCAACTATAAAACATGGTGAGATAAAATTAATACCAACAGGAATTGCCATGGCTTTACCAGATGGATATGAAGCTCAGGTTAGGCCAAGATCAGGCTTAGCTTTAAAAAATGGAGTTACAGTTTTAAACTCTCCTGGCACTATTGATGCTGATTATAGAGGAGAAGTTGGGGTTATATTAATAAACCATGGCAAAGAAGATTTTGTTATAACTCGAGGGATGAGAATTGCTCAAATGATAATAGCTCCTTATGCAAGAGCAGAGTTTGATGTAGTTGATCAACTTGAATCTACTGAAAGAGGAGAAGGTGGATTTGGATCAACTGGGGTTAAATCATAATTTTAAGTATATCACTTGAAAAATATTTTATTCTTTCTATATAGAATTAGATTTGTTAGTTAATTTTTAACTATTTTGCGTTATTTATTATAAAAGAATTAGTTTTTGAGGAGAAAATTAGTGAGCTCAATTCAAGAAAACACTCTTATTAAAGCTTTAGAACAATGCAAGCCTGTATTTTGGATTGTATTTGCCTTTTCATTTGGGGTAAATTTACTAAATCTGGTAACCCCTTTATATTCTTTGCAAGTTCTTGATAGAGTTCTCGGTAGTGGAAATAAAGACACACTTCTTATGTTAACTTTAATTATAGTAGTGTTATATTTTTCTTTGCATATGATACAAGTGGCTAGGTCCTTTACTTTAATAAAATTAGGTGAATGGTTAGATAATAATCTTTCTCCTGATTTATTTATGAATTCTATACGAAGTGCTGCTCTTAAAGCTGCTGCAGGTGGAGCACAGAACCTAAGGGACTTACAAACTGTAAAACAATTTCTAACAAGCGTTGGAATTAATACTCTTTTTGATGCGCCTTGGTCAATAGTATATATTATTGTTTTATTTTATATCCACCCTTGGATGGGATGGCTATCAATTGTGGGTGCTGTTTTATTGTTTATATTTGCTGTATTAAATGCATATGCAACTAATTCAAAACTTAATGAAGCAAATGAGTTTTCAATTAGAAGTATGAATCAATCGGAAATTTCTTCTAGAAACGCTGAAGTTATAGAAGCAATGGGGATGATGAATGCGGTTACTAATAGATGGCAAAAATTCCAACAAAAATCTTTAGAATTAATCTCAGTTGCAAGCTATAGAAATGGAATAATTTCAAATATTTCAAGATGTGTAAGGGCTTTATTACAAGTTTCAGTTACATGCTTTTGTGCTTACTTAATTGTAAATCGACAAGATGGAATGACCCCAGGAGGGATGATTGCTAGTGGAATAATTATGGGTCGTGCATTAAGCCCGTTTGATAATGCTATAGAAATTTGGAAACAAATCAGTTCAGCTTTAAAATCATATGATCGCTTAAAACAAGCTTATGTACGGCTTTCAGATAGACAAGAATCTATGAAAATGCCAATTCCAACTGGTGCTATAAGCGTAGAAAATGTTTATTTTGCTCATGCATTGCCTGGAGCTGCAGGGCCGATACCTTATACTTTAAAAGGCCTAAGTTTCTCACTTGATCCAGGGGATGTGCTAGCTATAATAGGACCGAGTGCTGCTGGTAAATCAAGTTTGGCTAAGCTTTTAGTAGGTGTGTGGAAGCCATCTCAAGGAAATGTAAGATTAGATGGTGCTGACGTCTATACTTGGAGCAGAGAGGATTTTGGACAAAGTGTTGGTTATTTGCCGCAAGATATAGAATTATTTAGTGGATCAATTAAAGATAATATTGCGAGACTTAAAGATGATGCCGATCCTGAGCTAATTGTTGAAGCTGCTCAAATGACAGGTGCGCATGATCTTATCTTAAGGCTTAAAAATGGATATGAGACCGATATTGGAATAGGTGGTTCTAACCTTTCTGGTGGTCAAAGACAAAGAATAGGTTTAGCTAGAGCCTTCTATGGTAATCCAAAACTTGTAGTGCTTGATGAACCAAATGCAAATCTTGATGAAATAGGCGAACAAGCATTAGTTGGAGCGATCAACAAAGCAAAAGAGAAGAAGATAACAACAATTATTATTTCTCATAGGCCTTCAATTTTATCCTCAGTTGATAAAATACTGATAGTTCAAGATGGTTCTGTTGCTGCGTTTGGTACAAGAGATGAGATTATGGCTAAGTTTGCACGCCCTGCACCAGCCAAAACTTCTTAATTTAAGTAATTTTAATTGAGTGATGAATTTTTATGAAAATTAGTGGTAGTTCAAAAATAGTAGATCCAAATGAGAAATTAAAACAGGAAGAATTAGTAGCCACTGCCGAAGCTATTGATTTACTACATAATGAAGAAGAATTATCTCCAACGAAAAAGAAAATTGCTAAAGCAAAGCAATTAGCTGTTGGTGTTATTGAAAAGGCAAGGCCATTAAGAGAAAAGCAAAAAGAATTAACTTCAACTGCTATTACTAAAGCGCGCCAATTTTCTCCATATGTTGATAAGACAATTACTGCTATGGATATTGCAATTAAGTATATTACAACGCCAGGAAAAATAGAAGGTAGAAGTGATGTTGTTCAAGAAACCAGGCCACCAGCTATTTTTGGAGTGTGGGTTTTAATTATTACATTTGGTATTGGTATGATGTGGGCAATTTTAGCACCGCTAGATAGTGCGTCACATGCTATGGGAACTGTTATACTTGAATCAAAAAAGAGAATAATTCAGCACCCTGATGGTGGAGTAATTAAAGAGGTTTTAGTTAAAGATGGAGATCATGTTATTAAAGGACAGCCTCTTATAACATTAGATGACACTGAACTTAAAGCTTATCAACAGCAATATCAGTATAAAGTTTATACTCTTTTAGCTGAACTAAATCGTTTAGTTGCAGAAAAAGACAATTTGCCTGAAATTACATTTAATAAAGAATTATTAGATAACCAAGACGATTCAGAGATAAAGCATATTATAAATAATCAGCTTTCTCTTTTTAAAGCTAGATCTGAAACAAATAAATCTCAAATCTCTCTTTTAGAAAAAAGGGTTAGCCAAACTGAAGAACAAAGAAATTCTTTGCTTCCTCAAATTGAGGCTACTGAAAAGCAAGTTAAGATTTATAAAGATCAAGTTGAAAGATTTAAAAGGCTTCATGCTAAAGGAAATGTTAGTAAGAATGCTTTGCAAGAAGTTGAATCAAGAAGTGCGGAGTATGAGTCGAGAAAAGGTCAATTAGAGAGTAACTTGGCTGCTTCTGAACATGCTGTACTTCAAGCTAAATTTGAATTAGAAGCTAATAAA
This sequence comes from uncultured Rickettsiales bacterium, assembly GCA_964627795.1. GTDB lineage: Bacteria > Pseudomonadota > Alphaproteobacteria > Rickettsiales > CANDYO01 > CANDYO01. The sequence goes on from CAZVLF010000005.1 coordinate 42,495, forward strand.
AATAAAATTTATCAGGAAATTACTGATACGCTAAAGCAAGTCAAGAATCAGCTTTTATTAGAAAAAGAAGCTTTAAAACAAGTGAATGAAAAGCTTGCTAGAACTATAATAACAGCTCCTGAATCAGGAGATATTTCAAATGTTTCAAACCAACTGACCCCGAGAGGAGTGTTGCCTCATCATCATCCTTTAATGGAAGTTATTCCACAAGATGATAAGATGGTTGTTGAGGTGAAAATTAATGCACAAGATATTGCTTCTGTTCAAATTGGACAAGAAACAAGTTTAAGTATAACTTCTTATAAATCAAGAATTGTTCCTATAATGAAAGGAAAGCTAGTTAGCCTTTCAGCTGACGTTATATATCCTACTCATGGTGATACTGTTAATTATCCATATTATAAAGGAAGAATTGAAATTTATAAGGAAGAGTTAGAAGAATTTCATAAATTATATAATGTTAAACTTTATCCTGGAATGCATGCAGATGTTTTAATTGTTACAGGAACTAGAACTTTAATGAAATATTTATTGGACCCAGTTACTCAAGTTATGCGTAGGTCTCTTAAAGAAAAATAGTTTTAAAATATTGCGTATGCAAGTCTACATTAAGTTTGGATTATATTTTTTATCGCTATTTTTTATTTGTTGGAGCGGTTATTTAGAAGAAAATTTTGGTCATCCATCAATAGATCAGATAATCTTTCATCTAACTGCTACTGACATAAAAAATTCAGATTCTTATTTAGCAATAGCATTTTTTAGGCAATGTATTGCTCTACCTTTTATGTGTTCGTTAATTCTCACTTTCTTTGAAAGATTTTATAAACGTAATTACAGAATTTATCTAATTTTATTTAGCTTTTCTTTTCTATATATAGCTTGGGATTTAGCATTAATTGATTATTTAAAAAATAAATTTAGTAATGAAGAAAAAGATTTTATTTCCAAAAACTATATTGATCCTAATGATATAAAAATTATACCTAGTGAAAAGCTAAAGAATCTTGTCTTAATCTATGTAGAATCTCTAGAAAATACCTATAACCAAGAAAAATTATTTGGTAAAAATTTAATAAAAGATTTAGAAGAGATTGATGGATATAGTTTTTCACTATATAAGCAAGCTCCGGGAACTGATTGGACAACAGCTGGTATTATTGCTACCCAATGTGGAATGCCTCTTAAAGTTGTAGCCTTATTTAGTGGGCAAGAAAACCTAGAGGAAGGTTATTATCCTAATTTAATATGCCTTGGAAATATATTGAAGAAAAATGGATATAAAAATGTTTTTCTCGGTGGAGCAAGCATTAATTTTGGGAGAAAAGGCAAATTTCTTTCAAGTCATGGCTATGATGAAAATTACGGAAGGGATGAATGGATAAATTTGGGTGCAGATAGATCAAGGATGAATGAATGGGGAGTATTTGATGATTATTTATTTGCTCAAGCAAAAGTTAAATTAAGAGAATTATATAGTAAAAAAGAGCTTTTTAATCTTACTCTTCTAACTGTTGAAATGCATTACCCTAAAGGATATTATTCACCTACTTGCATAGCAAGAGGCGCAGAAACTTATGAAGATATTATAGAATGTGCTTCTTACCAGGTGAAAGAATTTGTTAATTTTATCAAGAATGAAGGGATGTTAGAAAATACTAATGTGGTTATTATAGGTGACCATCTTTCACCAATTTCTTTAACTAAAGAAAAGTTGCCTCCAAAAGAAACTAGAACTATATTTAATAAATTCATTTCTCTTGATAAAAAATATAAGAATAGAGAAGAGATTCTTCATTTTGATTTATTTCCTAGTATCTTAGAATTTATTGGCTTTGAAGTGAGAGGAGGGAGGCTTGGTTTAGGTTTTTCTGGCTTTACCAATAATTTAGTGCCTCAAGCTTACAGAACTAAAGAGGTTATGAATAAGCTTTTGCCAAAACAAGATAGATATAATGAATTTCTTAAAACTGTTGTCCCAGGCCATGAAGAATTAGAGCAAGAATAATTAGTCTATAAGCTCTAATTAAAATAAATATAATATGTAAAACTAAAGTTTTTTTGATTTAAGTAAATATCAAAGTGTTATTATGCGTATTGCTGTTTCTGGCACTCACTTTATGGGAAAAAGTACTTTGGTTGATGATATCATTAATTTTCATCATCATTATAGAAAAGAAGATGAGCCTTATTATCAATTACAAGAAGAAGGAACAACAGAATTATTTTTAGAGCCAAGTCTTGATAGTTTTTAGAACAATTAGATTATAGCATTAAGCAGTTAAATCTGTACAAGAATGAAGACAATATTATTTTCGATAGATGTCCAGTAGATTTTATAGCTTATTTTATGGGCACTCTAGAACAAAATTATATTGATATTAATGATAGTGATGTTTCAGAATATTTTTTTGAAGTAAAGGAAGCTTTAAATAATCTAGATTTAATCATATTTTTACCCATAACAAGTGAGTATGATATTGAATATACTGAGGAAAATCCTGTTTATCGTAAGCTAGCTAATAAATTAATGTATTATTTACCAATAATATGATAACCAAAAAAGTTAAGTTTTAGTTTTTTTGCAGTTTTTTTCATAGACTCAAGATTATATTTTTTATCATCTATAAATACAATATTTTTAATTGGTGCGTTTTTATTAGCTTGAAGATAAGAGGTTAGGGTATAGAAGAAGTCTTCAAAAACCTTACCTTTTTCTATTAAGTCATGAGAAAATAATATTCCTTCATTGAATGTAGCGTTTACATTTATAAATTCTTTAGTGCTAGATTTTTTGCATACTGGAGCATTTAATTCACATTTATCAGGAAAAGTTTGGACAGAATAATTTTTAAAGAAATTAAAACCATTTAAAGCAGTTAGAAAGAGATTATGTTTTTGAAGCTGGTTAAAAGTGATTCTAGAAATTGAAAAGTCTCTTTTAGTAAATCCAATCACAATATTATTTCCTTTGGCTTTTTCAATAAATTGTGGTGCTTTATTATCTACGAGTTTAGTTTCTATCTCTGATTGTAAATTATTCCATAAATCTACCAATTGAAGACATAGCTGAGCATAAGTATATTTTCCTTTAGGATATTCTTGATAAAATATATCTTCCATATGTTCAACTGAGCCATGATATGTGCTTGAACGAATAAGAGTGTTATCTATATCAACTAAAATAAGCGTGTCTGGAGAAAAATGTTGGGAGGAAATTTCAGTAAAGCTACTGATTTTTTTAATCAAAGGATCGTTATTCTTATAAAAAAGATTGAAAAATAGGCTCCATATAATAAGTAAGGAGCCTATAATTCTGTTAGTTAGCAATGTCTGCCCATGGTAGTGGTGAACCATTTGCATCTGATGGCATTGTTCCATCTTCGTAAGCAGCTGCCATATATCTACGTGTGCCGTTTATAACAAGAACCGGATCAACTTTTTTACCATTATAGAAAACTTCAGCAGCCTTAATACGGGCTGTTGGGTTGTTTTTACTTGCTGTTTTAGCGCCTTTTGCTTTACTCATAATATATACCCATTAAATGTACTTTTTTAGAATTTGAAATTTAACAATTTTTTTTAAATTAGTCAAGCATTAGTCAAGAAAGATATATTTTTATCAGCTCATCAAGCATTTTTAATGCATCTTCTTTTGGCCTTTGGAAACTGTTTCTACCAATAATAGATCCATTGCCTCCACCAATTTTTATTGCCTTTGCTTCTTCATAAACATCGTTTAATGATTTATTTACTCCTCCTGAGAAGACAACAATTCTTTTTCCATTAAAGCAAACTTGTTTAATGTGCTCTATTCTTTCAGCTAATGTTGTAAGGGGAATATTTTTGTCTAAATAGATCTTTTTAGCTTCTGGTTGTTCTAAATGATCTGTTGGAGGTTTAACTTTAATTATATGAGCTCCAAGTAAGGCCGCCATATGTGCTCCATAAGAAATAACATCTAAAGCTGTTTCACCATCTTTAGTTAAGTCTCCACCTCTTGGATATGACCAAATAACTACTGCAAGACCATATGATTTTGCCTCTTCTGCCATTTCCCTAATTTCATCCATCATTTCATAAGCATATTCTGAACCAGGATAAATAGTAAATCCAATAGCAGAACAACCAAGACGAAGTGCATCTCTAACAGATGAAGTAATTGCTTGATAAGGTTTGCTTGACTTACTTGCTAAAGAATTACAACTATTAACTTTTAAAATAGTTGGAATTGCACCAGCAAAGGTAGAAGCTCCTGCTTCAAGCATACCAAGTGGTGCTGCATAAGCACTAAGTCCAGCTTCTATTGCAAGTTGGTAATGATAATGGGGATCATAAGCTTCTGGATTTGCAGCGAAGCTTCTTGCAGGACCATGTTCAAAACCTTGATCAACTGGAAGAATTAGCAATTTTCCACTTCCACCAAGCTTTCCATGCATCAAAATAGAGGCAAGATTTCTTTTGGTTCCTGGATTATCACTTTCATAATAGCTTAGGATTTTTTGTACTTCTTTAGTTAGTTTCATTTTATCTACTTTTTTAATTTAAAAATTTTACTACAATATGGACAAGTTATATGTTCATCTTTAATCTCAAGAAATATTCTTGGATGTCCGGTTCCATCTGATGCTTGCCCTTCGCACTTTACTTTATGTTGTGAAGTAAATTCAATTTGTTGATTTTTCATAAGAATTAATATGCAAAATAAAAAAGAATGTTAAACTATGTTTATTCAAAAATCAATGCTGTAACTTTAGTCTTTTTCAATTAGTATAAAGCTATAACATAGGCAATGTTTTATTTTAGTTCTTTAACTTATTTTTTAAAGATATTTTGCTATATCCTTAGGTACCATAAGAAAATAACGTCCCATATTTCCCATATACCATGCATATCTTTCAGCTTTTTTAGTACTACCAAAAAATATATCTCCTCTTACGGGTCCTTTAATTGCTCCACCTACGTCTTGAGCCACCATTAGCCTATGAAAAGGTTTTAAAGGATCTTTTTTATTTTCTCTTGGATAAGAAGTTTCAAGCCAAAGGGGTAGTCCAAGAGGAATAAATTTCCTATCAACCGCTAAAGTGCGCATTGCAGTTACTTCCACACCCATTGCACCTACTGGATGATGCTCATTTCTTACTTTAAAAAATACAAATGATTCATTTAAATGCATCACTTTTGCGGCTTGGCGAGGATTATCATTTAGCCATTTTATTATTGATTCGGCACTCGCTTTGTTTTTATCAATTAAATTATTTTTAGTTAGGTAATTTCCAATTGCGAAATAAGGATAGCCATTTTGGCCTGCATAACCAAGTTTAATGTAACTATTCTTAGAAATTTTTATTTTACCCGATCCTTGGATATGCATGAAAAATAAGCCAACTTTATCTTTCACATATGCTACCTCTAGCTTCTTGCCATTTAATGCTCCGTTTTCGATACGTGAACGAGGTATTTTAGTGTTAATAGCATTAGAATGAAGATATATTGGATGCTTATATTTGTTGGTTTTAATTATACTTCCTTCTAATTCAACCTCATAGTAACCTGTAAATAAACCTCTTTCTCCTTTGTTGCTCATTGCTAAGAATGGAATAAAGTTATTTTCAAAAAATTGTTTTGCATTTTTAGTTTCTTTTGCAAGTTTACAAGTTTTAACTAATGATTGCTTTAATATATGTTTAGGAACATTACTAAATATATTTGCCGTTAAAATTCTTTTAGTGTGTGAGCATGATTTTATATATGCTTTTAAAGCATTGTTATGATTATCTTGTTCCCATAAAGTTAAAGAAGAAAGGTCTTTTTTCTCTAGTCTTATTCTTTCTTTAATAGAAGAAGAGCAATTAGATAATATAAAAAATATAACAAGGAGAAATATTCTAGCTAGCATTTACTTGAACCAGTAGCCAATTGCTTTTGGTATTTAATTTTTTAGAAAAAACCCATAAATCTTCTACATTATCAATTTGTGAGCTATTTCCTTCAATAATATTTCCAGCTTCATTCTTAAGTAGGGTGATTTGTTGGCTGTTATAAATAACTTCAATAGATACTAAAGAGCCTTTGAGATAAATATTTTTAATTTTAATAAGAGGAATTGCCACAAGGGTTAAGTCTAGTTTAATAGAGTTTTTAATTCTCTTATCAATTTCAGAAGAGAATTGTACAAAGACTTTATCATCCAGAAGAAGATTTAGAGTTTCTCTATCATTCTCAGCAAAGGCTGTGAGGATCATTTCAAAAGCTTTTTGAGCGCCTTCTAAAAATTTCTTTAAGGAAAATTTTGGGTCAATTGTTCGGATTTGTTCTACAACACTTTCAAAGCCTTTAACTAGATCTTTCTCAGCTTCAGCCAAATCTATTATATCCTCAGCCTGAGCTTGATTTGAAATATCAACCATAGCATTAAAGTTATTATCTTTAAATTGAGCAAGGTCAATATTATCATCATCTTTCTTGCCAAGAATAGAATACAGCCTAAATAAAATTACTCCGGCAATAAAACCAAGGATTAGAAGATCTGGTGATATACTATACATTGTAATTAATTCCTAACTTATAAATAGTTTTCTTGACAATTATCTTACCAAAACTATTATTTTACATCATATATTTTTGTTGAACAAGATAATTCAAAATATATTTTTGTAAACTTAATTTATAATTATAAGGACTTTTTATGGAAGAAAAAAATGAAGCAGCTATACCATCTGTAGCAATAAATGGACAATATGTAAAAGATTTGTCATTTGAAAACCCTAATGCGCCAATGTCACTTGTGCCTCCTAAAACAGCACCTAAGATTGAAGTGAATTTAAATCTTGAAGCAAAAGGTATGCCAGAAAATGTGTATGAAGTTACTTTGCAAATTACTGCAAAAGCAACAAGTGAAGAAAATGCTTTATTTGTAGTGGAACTTGCTTATGCTGGCTTATTTACTTTAAATAATATTCCAGAAGATCAAAAAGAATTAATTCTTTTAATTCATTGCCCAAGCATTTTATTCCCATTTGCAAGAAGAGTTCTTTCTGATGCAACAAGAGATGGTGGCTTCCAACCTTTAATGCTAGATCCTATTGATTTTGCAGCATTATATCAACAAAGAAAAGCATCACCAGTTGCGAACGCATAAAAAATTTTTAAGATGAGAACAATTTTATGTTGACTTTAATTAAAAAACCCTTACAAATATAGTTCTCATCTTTAAAGAGGTGCCCATAGCTCAGTCGGTAGAGCATTTGACTTTTAATCAAAGGGTCGCTGGTTCGAATCCAGCTGGGCACACCAACAAATCCGCCATTTTTAAATCAAATAAATCTTTCTAAAAAATTCTGGAGCTACCCTGGTGCTACCTTTTAATTTTGTTTTTAATAAAAATTTTTTACTTTCAAAAATGAGTTCATTAGACTTTGTATGAACTATTTCATATAAAGCTAAGTCAGGAAATGATTTAAATACGAAGTTCTAAGTTGAGTTATTATTGAGAATTATAGAATTTCATTTTCATCTATAAATTTTTGCAAATCAGCTAGTTTATATTTTATATGTCTCCCAACCTTATACATTGGAAGTTTATATCTTTTTTTGCATGCCCAAACCGCTAGAGTATTTTTTTGCACACCTAAAAAATGCGCTGCTTCAGTTCTGCTAAGCATTTTTTCTCTACTTCTTATTTTCAATATTTCATCCTGAATCATATTTTCTATAATTTTGCTCATTTCTATATATCTATATATTTATCAGTTAATACTTCTATTCTTGAGTCGTTATATTTCTTAGATTTTGCACAATTTGTATATTCTCTTTTATTAGAGAAATACTCTAAGCCCTTAGGGGTGATGTAGGTTTGATAGCGAGCGATATTATCTACTATTGAAGATTTAACTATAAATAATCCTTGAGTCATATAACGTTGATATGGAACTAATGCGGAACCTTGATAAAATAAGTAGCCGTTCTTTAGAGTGCCGATAAATAGATTAGGATTTTGGTTTAAGGCTCTAGCAGCATTTTGTAAATTGTAAAGGCCGTCAGTGTTTATATATTGATCATAAAATCGTACTTTAGGCTGATCTTTTTCTATTCTAGCAGCGTAATCAAGTAGTAAAATACGTAATTGTGCTGGATCATTCAAATCCACTTGTTTGTTATAATTACCATTTTTACGAATAGATGGTAAAACTTCTGATGTTACCCATTTTTTGAAATTTTTAGCTTCCGCTCTACGACTTGCAAATATTAAAGAATATAATCCAGATTCACTAACTGTAGTAAATTTTTGTGGTCCTCCGGCAGTTGGTATAATCTGCGTACCCTTTTCTTCTTCGTCTAGAAGTCTAGTTGCATCACTGGTCATGCGATAGCCAAGAAATGAAGAAATATCATTGGCTATAAACCATGGATCACCATTAAGATCTAAAATGCTACGAACTTTATTGGACTCATAGATAAATGTTTTTAATTTAGGATGAGATTGACTATTAACTTCAATATCATTGTTTATCATCTTTATGTCTCGTAATTAATGCCCATTAGCTATTTATTGCTCTTATTAGTTAAAATATCTTTACTTTACGGTTGCTTTTAAATTCTAACAACGCTACAGTACTTATAAGTTAGTATTCTTGAACAAAAACCATCAAGAATCTTAATCTATGTATGCTAATTAATATTAGCATATATACTAATATCATAATTACAAATGGTTAGCAAGTGGAAACTTATTGATATTGTTGAATATTTTAAAAAAATAGCGTTTTCTATTAAAACAGCCTTAATAAAAGCCTTTACCTCTCATTACTCTAGTAAAAATCGTTCATCAACTAATTTGAAAATTGATATTGTCAATAAAGTCAGCAAATCCTATACCAACACTATTAATACCTATTTTATTGCAACTATTATCCTTTTTTGTTTAGCTGCTATAACTTTAAGCTATTATGAGCAGCGCTATAAGTTTGAACAAGAATTACTGAGCAAAACAAAGTTTGCTAGCTTACGTATTGAAGAAAACATCACTAATTATCAAAGCTCGTTAGATACGCTAGCGCAAGTAATATTAAAAGATCAGAGATATCTAGATAAGAATAAAGTGATTCAATTGTTAAAACTTACTTATACTAATGATGAGCATATCAGTCTACTGCCTGTTGCTTGGTGCTCCATGGCCGAGCCTAACAAATTCTTTAATGCTCATGGAAGTACTATAAGTGCGTCAGATATAACTATTTTAGAAAAACCAGATAAAAACCAGAGTCAGTTTATTATTTATGACAAACTAGATAAACAAGACGAAGCAAGTTTAGTAATAGTTTTTCCTCTCTTAAAACAAAATATTACCACTCAAGACAATAGCTTAGTCGGTCATTTAACGCTTCCTATAAAAGCATCAATGGTACTTCAAACTTTATATGATAGCTTTTCTGCCAACGATTTGCTCAAAGTTATTCGAAAAGATGAATCAGCATATTTTTCTAAACAACAAAACTCATTTAATATTATTCATGAGCCATACATACAGAAATATCAATTTGCCAATGATGTTAGCATCTCTAATACTCCTTATACAATTGCAGTTGGTCAAAATACAGCAACAATTATAGAAAATACTATACAAACTTCATTGCAAAGATGTGGAATTATATTGAGCTTAGGCATAGCTATGCTGTTAATATATAATTTTGCTGAACGCAAAAGAATTAAAAAGCAATGCGATCAACTGTTTACAGAAGAAGTATTTTTATTAAAGCGGCAAGTAGAAGATCTAACTACTACATTAACTGACCTTCATCAAAAGAATGATGCCTCTACTAAACAAACACAAAGTTATCATAGTGCGGTTAAGCTACTAACTAGTATAGAACAGGAAATCAAGCAAACTCACAGCAGTGCAATTGATAAAATTCAAGATTTACTCAGATTTAAACATCATAAAAATAATGATGAACTGACTATTGAGCTAGTTAAAAAAGTATTTGATGATATCCATGCTATCGTTGAAAACTTACGCAATAATATTGCTTATGATGAAGAAAAAATAACTGAAGTTGATTTAGCTGAGACTTTTAAAGAAACGCTAACTATTTTCAAACCAATTATTTTACAGCGTTCAATCACAGTTGTAAGTAAAATTGATGATATTACCATTCAAATTAACGAACTTATTCTAAGACAAATATTAATCACTCTATTTAGTAGATCATTATATTTTATCCCTTCCAATAGCAATATAACTATCTCTGCTAATAAAAATATAAGCAGAAATTCTGTAGTAATTGAAATTAGCGATAATGGTATCGGTTTTAATGAGCTCTTATTTCAAGATAAATCTTATCAAAATAAAAACGATTTATTTCCAAATATAGATAATATCCAACTTGAACATAAAACAATTGAAGCCTTAGTAAAAGGAAGTTTAGAAGGAGATTTAAAAATAGTAAGTACCAGGGATGGCAATCAAATTACACTATTATTTCCAATTGAACGTGATAGAGAAGATAAAGTTATTCCTTTTCCTAAAATTCTTGTGGGAGCTAAAGTTTGAGTCATGATAAAGATAATTTCAAAATATTTAAGTAAAATTATACTTATAATTTTTACTTCTATTTATTTAAATCAAATATCTTTGGCGACTGATAATACAAATTCTATTAACAAGGATGGCTTAACAGCGCCATTAATGTGGAACCTAAAGCATTTCAATGAACATTTTGTTGGAAGGAAAGAATTCCTTCAAAATATGCATAAATTTTTCTTTGAGCAGGAAAATAACTTATTAGTTATTTCTGGTGAAGGAGGAAGCGGCAAAGCTGAAGTTATTCAAAGATATGCTGAGCAGCATCAATCAACATACAATATAGTTTGGTGGCTTGACGTTAGAAGAGACTTAAAAGAACAGTATAGAAACTTTGCTCTAGAATGGAATAGAATAGTCTATGATGATCCAAGAAAAAATTTATTACAAATCAATTTCGAAAATTTAAATGAAGATGAACTTATAGAACAAGTTAATGATCGGCTTAGAATCACTAAATTAAATTGGTTGATTATTTTAGATAAAGTACAAGAGACTGCAGACGCTTTAAAATATAGCCCTAAAAAACCTAATAATAAAAGTTATGGACATATCATTATTTCCACTAAAAATTCTACTATTCATGATCATGTAATGCATTTAGGTAATTTAAAAAGAGAAGAATCAATTGAATTACTTTTTAAGTTAACCGGCGAAGAAAATAAAACCCAAGCTAATTTATTAGCTGCAACATTAGATGATAATCCGCTTGCTGTTTCTAGGGCTGGCCTATTTATTGCCTCTTATACTGCTATTAACATGGAAGAATATAATCGTTTATTTACAACTGATAGACAAAAATTATGGGATGCTGAAAATCAGCTCAGCAAGCAACGTACCAAATTTAATAGTTATAAAGCTACGGTATTTAGCACTAAAGCTAGAAATATTGATGAGGTCAAGAAAGAATCTGCTATAGCATATGAATTTCTGGCTATAATTTCATTTTTAGACCATAAAAATATACCAGAATTAATACTGAAAGAATATTTTAAAACTAAACATAATAAAGATTTAAGCGATATTGATTTTAATAACGCCTTATCTGCATTGATGAAATATTCTTTATTGAATCGCAGTAATAATAATTCAAATAATCACTCGACAAACAAAAGCATTAAAATTTCATTATTTACAACGCATGAACTAACCCAGTTAGTAATGCGAGATTTGCTTGGACCTAAAGAAAAAAGTCATTATCTTGATTCTGCTATTTCTGCTATCAATAAACTTTTAGCCAATAACCCTCACTCATTAAATAAATTTATTAATGAGTATCATCTAATTGACCACATTACTCTACTTAACAAGAATGCTTCTGAACTTGGATTATATAACAACGAAGTTCTACGCCTTGAATTAGCAGAACTTGAGTATAATCTTACTAATCTTGTAGCTAAACAAAATACAGAAGAGCTGATCAATAAAATTGAAGAAATAACTAAACATATACGAAATCAAGATAATTCTTTAATGCTTAAATATTCCCTTATGAAAAGTGAATTTTTAGGCAGTCAAGCAAACTATACAGCATCTAAAGACGAAGCCTTATCAGCTTATGAAATCATTAAAAAATTGCCTGACACACAACCGGAAGAGAAATTGATGATTTATAATCGTTTAGCTAGGCTTTATAACGTATTGGGAAATAACGTAGAAGCTCTTAAATATGCTGAATTAGGTAGAGAAGTTGTTGAACGTAACTCAAATCTATTTAGCTACAAACAAGATTTCTATAGGATTATAGCCAGGATATATATTGATCAAGGTGATTTAGCACAAGCTTTAAAATATGCTGAAGCCGCTACCTCAGATAATAAATTAGATAGTAAAAGCATAATCCCTTTAAGCGACATCTCAGCTCATTTAATTTATGCTGATATTCTCATTAGATTAGAAAAACTGAAGGAAGCAGAGCAAAAGTTAAATTTATTAAAACAAGTAATAGACAATTCACTTCCAAAAGAGCATCTTTATCAAGCTAATATTATGATTTATTGCAGCTATGTTAAGGCGATATTAGGTAGCATTAATATAGATAAGGCTATACAAACTAATCTTGCTGCTCAAGCTATGCATAAAAAGCTATTAGGCGAGACAGGATATTATAAAAACCGGCATGCATTTATGAACCATAGATTTTTAGGTGAGATCTATGAAAAGAAAAATAATAACCTTAAAGCCGAAAATGAATATTCTACAGGTCTCAAAATAATAACCAATATTTATGATAATCAGAGTGATGCTAAGACTGATGATTTGAGCTACTTTTATACTAAATTAGCCATCATTAATGTTAAATTACACAAACCAAAAAAAGCGCTAGAACTGTTTAAAACTCATCGTCAAATTTTTGGTAAAAAACATCTAAGAAGCCTACAGCTGATGGAGTATTTTGGTGATAATAAAGTTGATGTAGGAATGTAATTAATAAAGATAGACTAGGCCCCGAGGGGCCGAGTTTTAGAGCAAAGTGACTCACCTATGTTTATTTATACTGGAGCTCTTTATCTCACTTTAAAAGCAAGCTGATATTAGTAGTGTGACTACGAATCATGACTCTCATTTAAGGAGTTTTTTACCATTGATTATAGTATTTTAATATATTGATTAAGCCTAGACAAAATCTCTTCAAATTCTATTTGCTTACCAAAATAAATGGCAGATTTTTGTTTAAATGCCTTAGCATATAAATTTCTCACATTTAAATCTGGCATTGTAAAAGCTAAATTCTTAGAAATCTCTGGTTCATCGCTATCGCGAAATCTATGTAGCTTATGCGCTAAATATTCTGAACTTCCTATAAATTTTAAAACACGGTCAGTTTCTAATAACTTGTATACGTCATAATAATGGCGCAAAAAGTTTACAGGCATAGTTTCGTGCTGCTGTTGTAACCTATATTTTGTTGAAATTGCTTGAAGCTTTTCAACAAAAGTATATTCCGGTAAATAGCACAACACTCCTTTAGCTCTATTATCAATTATATCTAGGTTCAATATATTTGCCTTATCCCATGCCCAGGAGCTTATATCGCAGGGAATATTTGGCACAGTTTGATCAAATCCAAGCTCTAAAATAATCCCTTCTTTTAATCCTAAGATTGTATTAAAGAAAGATTCATACTCTCCTCTAATGCCACCACTCCTCATTTTAGCTTGATCATCAAAACTATGGTCACGATTAAATTTCATATCAGGAATTTGAAGAATTGCTGTCATTTTATCAAAAAAATTTCTACGACTGTCAATATGAGATGCCTTATCTTGATTTTTACCAATTTTTACATCATCATTTTTAGGATAAACCTGAATATCTATATCTTCACTAAATCTCTCAATGATATTAAAGCCTTTAGATAAAGACGTGCCACCTTTGAGGTCAAACTCTAATCCTTGTTGTCCCATACCCCATAAGCAATGCATAATCCAATAATCTTTTTCCACTATTATTGGCACAAGCTTTTTTTCATGGGCAACTATTTCAAATAGCTCTTTTGCATCTGGTAATTGATGAAGAAATAACATTAACTATACATCTCCTTAAAAAAATGTTTTGTAGCAATTTTACCATAACTTAAGGCATAATTATTTGCTTTGCTAACATCAAATTTATATAAATTATTTTTTATTTGAGTTTTTACTAAATCAGCATCTTCAGCTAATTCTTCTATATTATTTAGCATATCAACTAATAAAAACTCAGGAGTCAATATATCTGGGAATCCACGATTTGGACGACGAAAATCATAGGTTTTATCGCCTAATTTAAATTGCCCATGTCTTTTTAAGTTATAAACAACTAATTTATTATAAAGTTGAGTTAAGCCTAGTCCTAATGAATTATATTGATTCCATGAATATAATAGAAACTTATCTTTATTCAAAAAAGCAGCCACGACTTCTTCGTCACTTGGTGGAAGTTTACCGAGTCGTGATAATTTTGGTTTATAATAGATCCCACCAGATAATTTTTCTAACATCCCCTTAGAGTTAAGAAGAGCTAAATCTCGATCTATGCTATGAGAAAAAGGCAATAACTCTTCTCTACGGTATACTTTGCCGAAATCTAGGTGAGAATAAAGAGTTTCATAATTTTTTGCTTTCATATAGATATAATACTCGAATTCAAAGAATACTGCAAGTATTTTTATTAAAATTACATGCATTGCAAAATGAGCATCTACCAAAAAATCATTCTAATAACCAATTAACTCTAAAATCATTGTACTAAGTTTGGGTTTAAACTAGAGTAAAAATAGCTTGAAATTCAATCGCCATGATGGCTATTTTAAGCAGTAGCAAATTCTATAAATATAGATTAATGAATGTAATTTAGACAAGAATAACTTACGGCAGAGCCGGGATTAAGCTCACACCATATGCACGGATGCGTGCGGTTTCAAGAGTTTAGGCAAATCAAGGGCTTTAGGCTGTAACACGTTGTGAGACAAGAAAAACGATCTGTAACGCGGCGTGTGACTAAATGATAAAAATGGCTATAAATAAGGTTTTTTAGCGTGACACGACGTGTTACGTATTTCGACACACTTAAAACTTATGATGAATATTTTGAGGCAAATAACTATAACTTGGTGAATGACGGTGATCATCGTTACAACTGCTGTAACCGTAATTGTGATCTGAAAAAGTAGATTTATATTGACCTTGATTACCATCGAAGGAAGAAGAACTCAACTGCATGCGGCTATTATGTTGCTTTGCGTAAATCTTAACCGCCTCTAGGGCTGAGCAATTATTTTTTTTTATTACTTCACGAATTTCATAATACTTATACCCAACAATAAATATTGGTAAAATAACAGACATTAAAAAAACAGCAAAACTCATCATAAAATATGCTCTCTTGAATTTATCCAACATCTAAATATAGCATAATTTAAGCAAATTGAAAAATATAAAATTCATTAAATTTAAATTGACCGACAATATCTATCTCTCTTATTTTAGAGATACTTTCAATTATTTAAAATACATCCAAAATTATCAATGTTAACTCTAATTTAATCTTTGTTGGATAGAATAATTTTAATTACTTTGCTCTTATAAAAACATGGAATAAAAATGCAAAAATCAATATTTGATATACCTAAAATGGACTGCCCAGCTGAGGAAGTTTTAATTAGAAATAGGCTATCTTCAATGAAAGAAATTTCTTTTTTAGAGTTTAATCTTTTACAACAAAGACTAACTGTTACTCATAGCTTAGAAACTATTGAGCCAATTAAAAAAGCTCTGAAAGAAATTGGTATGGAACTAGAAAATAAAGATTCCTACTGTGGCCATAAAGCTAAAGATCATAGAGAGCAACTTCACGTTAAAAACTCTACTTCAAACAAGAAATGGGTTCTTCTTGCTATTTCTGGAATAGCGGCCTTTTGTGCTGAAATAATCTCTTTTATGTATTCTAAAGAAAGCTCTGCTATTGTTATTATTTTATCGATATTTTCTATTTTACTTAGCGGAAAAGAAACATTTATAAAGGGTATACGTGCTGTACGTAACTTTACTCTTAATATCAATTTTCTTATGACTATAGCTGTCACTGGCGCCATTTTAATTGGCCAATGGCCAGAAGCTGCAATGGTAACCTGCTTGTTTGCTATTGCTGAAATGATAGAAAAATATTCTTTAGATAAAGCTAGAAATGCTATTCGTAGTTTAATTGAAATTACTCCTGAGACGGCAACAGTTAAAAACGAAAATGGAGAGTGGGAGAAACAAGAAGTATCCATTGTTACCATTGATCAGGTAATATGGGTAAAACCAGGTGAAAGAATACCTCTCGATGGGATAATAATTACTGGTAAATCTAGCGTGAATCAAGCTCCTATTACTGGTGAATCAATGCCAGTAAGTAAAAATATAGGAGATCAAGTGTTTGCTGGCTCTATAAATGAACAAGGATCTTTTGAATTTAAAGTAACTACAGCTCAGAATGATACTACGCTTGCTCGCATAATAAGAGCTATACAACAAGCTCAATCAGAAAGAGCTCCAACTGAACGGTTTATAGACCAATTTTCTAAATACTATACTCCAGCTATGGTAATAATTGCTATATTTGTTGCAATTGTTCCACCTTTATTTTATGGAGCAGCTTATGATATATGGCTTTATAAAGCGTTAGTTTTACTAGTTATAGCATGTCCTTGTGCTCTCGTAATTTCTACTCCTGTTACTGTAGTTAGTGGTCTTGCTTCAGCTGCTAAACAAGGAATTTTAGTTAAAGGTGGAGCTTATTTAGAGTTAGGACATAAACTTAAAGTAATAGCTCTTGATAAAACTGGTACTTTAACTTTAGGTAAACCAGTTGTTACTGATATAATTCCTTTAAATAATTTTGAAGAACATAAGCTCCTTAAAATTGCAGCTAGCCTCAATAATCACTCTGATCACCCTATAGCAAGAGCGGTAGTTGCACGTTGGAATAATTCTAAACAACAGGAAGAATTATTTAAGGTAAGCGAATTCAAGTCAATAACCGGAAGGGGTGTGAGTGGGATAATTGACGGATTGCATTACTTTTTAGGTAATCATCGTTTAATAGAAGAGAAAAATATATGCAATATTAATGTTGAATTAAGCTTAACTATGTTAGAAAAGGAAAGCAAAACTACTATGGTCTTATGTACTGATAAAGAGGCAATAGCAGTGTTTGCAGTAGCTGATGCACTACGCGAGACTAGTGTAGAAGCTCTTAAAAGCTTACGTGATTTAAAAGTTATTCCTATAATGATGACCGGTGATAATGCGATGACTGCTAAAGCAATAGCAATAAGAGTTGGTATTAATGATATTAGAGCAAATCTCTTACCAGAAGACAAATTAAGTGAAATTACAAAACTGTTAGAGCAATATAAAGTAGTTGGTATGGTAGGTGATGGTATTAATGATGCACCAGCGCTGGCTAAATCATCTATTGGTTTTGCTATGGGAGCGGCTGGAACTGATACTGCAATTGAAACAGCAGACGTTGCTTTAATGGAAGATAATTTAAATAAGTTACCTTTTTTTATAAGCTTAAGTAAAAAAACTACTCAAATTCTAGCTCAAAACATAAGCCTATCAATAAGTATTAAATTAATATTTTTTGTTTTAGCATTAATAGGAAAAAGTACACTTTGGATGGCGGTATTTGCTGATATGGGAGCGAGCCTAATAGTAGTATTTAATGGCTTAAGATTATTAAATTTTAGCGATAATAAGTAGAATATAGAAGTAAAACTTGTCTATTTATTGAACTAAATTTCTATCTTGTTGTTTTAAAAGTATACTTCTAACCTCTCGTCCTTACTTATTTTTAGATGGAAGTTATTATCTGAGATTTATTTACTTGAGTATTCTTCTCTATCTGACCAGTAGTTTTTAGTGCAGTTTTAGATACCAGTTCCAGTGCTGACATTTCTTTGCCAGTATTCTTGGCTAAATAAGTTTGCAGTGATTTCATGTCTTCAGATAAAATTGATAGCTCTACGCGATGACGGGATAACGAAACTAACCATGATTGTTGATTGTTAAGGAGAACATTCTTACCAATCGCAGCGATGGTATTATCGAAGGTTTTACCTTGTGAAGTATGCACCGTAACGCAATAGCCATAATCGATATGCTTTAGTTGTCTCATCGGTATATCTTTGGTCATTTTATTTTCAAATTGAAGCGTAGCAGTATCTTTATTGATGGATTTAATGATTGCGGTTTCAGAGTTGATTAGGCCTAAATCGTTATTATTTTTGGTGAAGATAATTTTTAAGCCTTGTTGTAGTTCAAGACCAAGCTTATTAAATACTTCAAATTTACTTTTATAATCCACTTCTTTGCGTAACTGAAATAGCACCTCTTTGCCATTTTCCTTTTTTAAAATCAGGGTATTGCTAATGTGATTTACTTTTTCGACGGTCAAATATTCATCTTTTTCTATGCCTAATTTTTTATAGGCCTTATGGAATTTTAATATGTCTATTTCTTGCTTAAACGAAGGTGCAAATTGATAATCAGCAATGGTCAGGTCACGCTGCCTTAAGGTAGAAAATTCAATTTTATCGCCTGGTAAATTCAATTTATCTTTAATATCTAGATTTATTTGATTACGTAAGTTTCTAGTTGGAGCAATGAGTAGAGTTTGTTCTCTTTGATCGGGGGATTTCTTGACATATAAATTTGCAGCTTCTTTAGCTAAGGCAGGTAGCATTGCCAGCTCTTTTATATTTTCCTTATGGATAGCAAAAGTTTTTTCAATTTTGCCTTGACTAGCAGTGATTACTGCTTGCTTGTGCTGATGGCTTTTTTGCCTAACGATTTGGTTCATAATTACAGGTTTAATTATTTTGAGGATTTGTTCAAAAGGATTGCCTGCTTCTACTGCACCTAATTGCTTAGTATCTCCAGTGAGTACTAATCTATAATCAAACTTCTTCTGCAAGGTTAATAGTTTATGCATGATATGAGTTGGGATCAAAGAACATTCATCAACAAAAATCACCACGTCTTTAAAATTTTTTCTTTGCTCTTGTAGAGATTGTTTTGTGCCTCTACCTTCAAGGTAACCTTGATATTGACCAAGGAAGCGATGGATAGTAGTTGAAGCTTCTAAATGAGCTGACTCCTTAAGGGTTTTGGCAGCTGACGCTGTTGGAGCGAGTCCTTCAAATTTGAGAATCTTCTGCCCAGAAATGCTACGCACTGCATCAAGCACAGTTGATTTACCAACGCCTGGCAGACCTTCAACTGTAATTATTTTATCTGTAGAGGTGAGAATATGATATAGCACTTTTTTCTGCTGATCGTTCATTTTAAGATTAGATTGCTGCTGCTCAAATTTTGTTAGATGAGCGACAAAATGCTCATCTTTAATAATTGGCTTAGAAACACCGATGGCTTCCTTAGCAATTTCAAGAATTTGTTGCTCTTGGTTCAAAAGAGATTTACTAGTATAGAGCCCCTTATAACCAATAATAACTCCAGTCGCTTCTAGTTTAAGACATTCTTGTTCTACCTCATGAATGCCATATTTACCAATAGAAAATTTAAGTGTAGCTTTAAGCAAGTCTTCTAAAGGGACTACGCTTTGACGATGCGTTACATCTTCGACACATAGGGTAGCTAGATCCTTTAGATTTAACTCAGTTGTTTTAGATTTATAGTTCAATTTGCTAGTTAAGAATTCCCAGGCTTGTTTAAATAGACTGCTGCTAGGAACGGGAGTCTGGTTATCTACAATTTCTTGATTAACTTTTTGTTCTAATGAACCCCAAGCATTTTTTAGTTCTTCTTGGCTTGCTAAGCGTTTGGATTTCCTGGAATTAATAACAATATTATCTCGTCCCGATTTGGTTTTTACCCCATATAATTTGCATAATTCTTCAATCTCTTGTCGTCTCGTTGAAAAAGCCTGAATCAATTTGTTATCGATTTTGCTCAGCTCAAATGCACTACTACCATCTAAGAGCACAGTTGGCGTAATATCATAACCTATTTTCTTAGTTTCAAGAGCTAATTCATTACGAAATACCTGACCAAGAAATTTATTATTTTTGAGAATATTTTCAAAGGCTAAACTTCTAAACTTGCCATCTTCACATCTAGCGCTATTGGCTAAAAAACAATGAACATGTGCTTGTGGTTCTAGGTTACGATTGGTCGTGTGCAAAAAAGTAGCGAAAGTTAGTTTATGGATTTTCTCTTTTATATGACCACCAGCACCCTTACGAGCCACCGCATAACCTTTTTCCTCAATATATTTTAGTGTAGTATTTACCGCTTTAGTTAAAGCCGCTTCCATTGCTTGTCGCTCTTGCTTTCCGGATAGAACTAGCATTTGAATAGAAAAGCTCTTTGGAACTGAGAAAGTTAAATCAACACCGGGATTATGCTCTAGTTTATCTTTAGTCTTTTTTCCTAGCATTTGTCCATTAGGTAAAATTCCTTTGAGCATATTGTTAAAGTTAGGATCAGCTTTAGCATTAAATTCTCCGGTTAAACCTAGTTCTTGAGCACCAACTCCTGCCCATATACCCTTAGCTTCACTGCCATAATAATCGGCATGCGCATAATATTTACCAGCTGCGCCACTGCTTGAAAAAGCTCTTGTTGATAACATTTCTTATCTCCTAATTTACCAATACATTACAGGTATATCTTTTGTGTTTATTTCTTCAGCAGGCGGGTCTGGATGCTCTAATTTCTTGAGCTTGTTAGGCTTTATTTTTATGATTTTTTCATCATCATTATTTTTTAAAAGCTTGGCCTCTATTTCTTTACGTCGCTTTTCGCCTATTTCTAATTCTTTAGTGAATAGTTCTAGGAGATCTTTATTTTCAACATACGCTGGAGAGGTTTTCTTAAAAATACAATCATCAAATTTAAATTTAGCCGGCTTAAAACCAGCAAAGCTAACAAAGCCTTCTCCAGTTTTTAGCATCATGAGTTCAGAAGGTAAAACGACTGATCGAATGACTTTATTGCGATTAACTTGAATGCCATCGCGCATTTCATGTGCGCCATAAGATAAGCCCTCATGCCATTCTTCAATTTCTCCTTCACCGAGCGATCCTGAGCAATATTGCGCGGCTTCCTTGCCAGCAATATTCATATAGATTTTAGTTTTGCAGTTATTTGCAATTGATCTGGCAGTATCTTCAGAATAAATCTTGCTTAAAGAGCTCATATCTTGAGTGCCTAACACAAAACAGCCACCATATGACCTTGCCATTGCCAGACCATCTTTTAGACTTGGAATCGATTGATCAAAATAAGGAATTTCATCTAAAATAAACCATATTTTTGGAATATTGCTCTGCTCTTTTAATGATCTAAGCGCGTTAACGGCAATATCTACCTGAGTAGTGATAAGTGGATTAATATCTTCTTTCACGTCAGCTCTTGAACTAATAAAGAGAAAGTTATTCTGCGATGGATCATTAACCCAGTCAGTAATAGAAAATATATTTTCGCTACTTTGGTATAATTTCATTGGTCTTAAATAAGTACTTAGCACCATCAGAACTGAAAGAGCTGCTTTTTCTATATCTGGATTGATAATTTTTGATGCACCGGTTTTTTGCAGTAATTTACTCAATGTTTCTATATCGCTTTTAAGAATAATATCAGCAAATGCTGCCATCGACAGATTTTCGCTTACATATAAATTAGCAAGTTCTGCAAAAACTCCTCGAGCGGCATCTATCCAAATTGGGTCGCTTTTTGATTCTTTGGGTAATAATGATTTAGCAATAGTAGAAAAGCCTTTTAGTGGAGTAGTTTCATTAAATATCGACCAGTTTCTAGCACGTTTATCTAATGGATTGAGTATTATATCGCTACGATCAGGCCGATAGAAATGCTCAATATAATCTCCTTTAACATCAACAATAATTGCCTTTTGATTTCTCTTATGCAATTGATAAACCAAATTCTGAATGATTTTAGTTTTTCCAGCGCCAGTTGAGCCAATCAGCATAGTATGTGATTGCTCTCCTGCGCTCCAAGACTCTTTTCTGCCTGTTATCGGATAAGAAAAATCAGCTAAATAAAATGGCTGATAATCACGAAATATTTTATTATGCTTTTTTAGCTCTTTTTTAAGCTCTTTGCTTTCAAAAATAAAAATTCCTCGTAAATGTTTATTCTTTTTTATACCCATTCCTTTTAACCAAAAATATAGTATTAGGCTTCCTAAAATTATACTTAGCATTATTGCAGCTATGGTTAATCCTTTATAAAGAGCAATTTCAAATTTCTTGAGCGTTTTTATAACATAAGGATCGACAATAAATACTTTATTTTTTACAATTCTGCTCCGGCCATATTCATTAAGATAAGTAATTTTATAATCTTGATCATTTTTATTAAAGTCAGCTTTTAAATAAACCCAGCCTATCTCCCACTCTTTTAGAGAAATATTTTGCCAGTAACTATAGCCAATAGAAATGATAATCAAATAGATCGAAACACGAGCTAGTAATTTACTGACTTGCATAAGCATTCTAATTTTATGAAAACTGACCTGTCCGCCTCGAATTAAATCATCCACTACATTATTCCTGCTCAGTGGTTATAATTCTATAACCTTGCTTCTCACGTTGTGATCTTGCATATTCAAGTGATTTTTTTTCAAGTGCGGATATTTCCTCTGCGTTAAACCCTAGTTTTTCTAAAATCTCAAGCTGCAGGTAAAGCATTTTACAAATCATAGTGACAGTCAAAAGGTTATTCTTCTCTTTACTTGGAATTACATAGCGCGTGCCGTTACTATCTATGTCTACATTTTCATTAAAAATCTTACGCTTAATATAATCACTTATGCTATAACCAAAACGGCTAGCTAGAGCTTGTAATTGTAGCTTCTCTTGTTTACTAACTCTAATACTCACAAAAACCATATTATTTTCCATTTTTTTCAACCTCTTCTTTTAATTTATGTCCCTTACTTTGAATATTTCCATCACTTAAGGTAAGCTCAGTTGAGGTGTCACTTAATCTATGCTCTCCTTCATTCTGCTTAAAAGATTCCATGGTAATTTTATTCTGAACTTTGCCTTTGAAATTAGCTGGAGCCTCAGAGGTCACTTTAGCGCGATTATCAACATTGTTATTTTCAACTATTTTAGAATTCTTCTGATGGTTATCTTCTATATTGCTAGTTTGCATAGAAGCTTCATTTCTTGCAAACTCCTTTGAAATAGATGAGACTTTAATATTTACTCTGTTATTTAAAAAATCATTGAGTAATTGATTAGTTTTAGCTGGATCTGTTCTAATAATATTTTCAAATTTTTCTGCCCCAAATTTCTTAATATAATGCTGAGCAAACTGGTTAGACAGATCTTGGCTAATTGCACTAGTGTTATTTTCAAAATCAGCTTTAGATTTTTGTAAATTATGCACTTGATCTAAGACTATAGATCTCTCTAAACTTGCCGATTTAGCTTTATTGAAATCACTTCTTATACCTTCAAGCATATTATTATTAACATTGTCATTTTCTTGATAACTAGATGTATTAGTAAAGCTTTCAATTTGAGACAGGCTTTTTGCAAAATTTTCATTTTTACTAGTTTCTAGCATTTTATTATAGCCTTCTGTTTTACTACTTAATGTAGAGCCCTCGAAACTCATTCCTAAAGATGCTTTAAATAACCCTATATCTCCACCAACTCCAGCATTTGCAGTAACTGCAACTTTCATAGCATCTTGCGTACTGATATTATTATCGTGAGCCACTTTCTCAACAAAGCTTCTAGCTTCATCAATAGTTTTTCTTTGATCACTACTTAAAGATTTATTCCAATTCTCATAAGCAGAGCTGCCTTTGCTAAAGTTTTGATCATATCCTAGTAATTTAGAGTATCCGCTGCTAGTATTTTGGAGTATTTGGCTAGCATGTCTTTCACTATTGCTGATATTATCATTAATACTTTGATCATAACGATTACCGATTGCTTTGCTCCAATCGATCTTAGCTAAGCCTGCTAAGTTGCTCACTGCGCCACTACTATCGATAGTAGACCTACCATCAGAATAAATCCGCTCTTGTGCGCCACTATTCATAGAAAATGACTTCATTCCGCTAGTCCAATTATAGTTATCATCATATTTATTTGATGAGCTAGTGTTGGCATGATGAGTGTCAATGCTAGTATTACCAATTTGATAATTACCCTTAACCGCAGCCTCTGCATTTTGCACTGCCGTTGATTGAGGAATATAAATGATAGAGCTGGCTAAGTTACCCATGTTAGCTACCATGCCTTTAGTGATGAATAATGAAAGCACGGGTACTAACGTTAACATATAGCCAGAAACGCTAGAAATTTCTTCATTAATCTGCATTATTGAAGAATGAGTGGCAAAAGTAATGTCAGTAATATTACTAGCATAAAGCTTGCCCCAAGAACTGGCGATACAAAACAATATCGCATACATTGGTTGCCATAATTGCAAATAGATAAAACCAAAAGCATAGTTTTTTAAAACATCCAACCCGATTGGAGTAACCATTAAGATTAACACCAATGGAAATACTCCATAGAATAAACATTCGAGTACCGCGCGTAGTATTGGAATAAATTTCTGCGCCATTTGTCCAACTGAATTATAGGCAAGCTTAGTCATGCTTTCAGTAGCTACTTTCCCATAAAGCTTTGAATCAGCTGCTTCGCCAAGGCTATTAATTGCAATATTTTGCAGTAAGATATCCTTGGCCGTCTTGCTACTATTTTTAAGAAAAATTCCATAGCTACCTTCTAATACTGATGCAAAAACTTGTGAAGCCTCACTTGAATTACTGCCTTGATTTTGACTAAAGAAAGTACCAAATTGTTTAGCTAAAATAGGCAGTCTTAAGTCAACAGCTTTATTCAAAGAGGTATATAAATATTCAGCGGTTTTCTGACAGCTTTGATAACCGCCAGGCTTTCCTCCCACATAAATAATTCGCGCTTTTGAAGAATGATCCTTTAAAAACTCAAGAATGTTAGGACTTGAAGTAAGATCTTTTAAAGAATAGCCATTAGCACGCTTATAACCCATGTTAAGATCTGGAACGATGCATTTCTTATAAAAGCTCAACATGAGTTGTTTGATTTCTGCATCTTCAATTCTAAATTTACTGGTATCTTCAACAATCTTACTACCAAATAAGAGTCCAGTTTGCTGGTAATCTGAATTATTAAAAACTCCAGCTAAAGCTTGGTCAAATTTCTGGGTAATGTTATTGCCAATTCTTGATGTAGCTGAGCCAATAAATGCTAATCCTAAAGGAACATTTTCAACTCGCCGCGGAGCCGATAACCTGCCATAAGAATCAGGTAGAGTATCCATTATTTCGACATTCGCTTTTGAAGTTAAAAACAACCCAACTAATATCGTAACACCAAAAAACCATTTTGCTGCTGATTTGAAATCGCTATTCAAGCCAGCTCTAATAGTTAAAACTACAATGGCCGCCAAAGCTGAAAGTTTCATTGCTGAAACAAAATTATTATTTGGATCTAAAATCAATCTAATCGCATTGAATATTTTTTCTAAATAATAGCCAGAGCCTAAAGTATAGATTTCAAAAGTTTCCATTATTTTCTCTCCATATTGAGTAATTGTGATACTTCGCTCGCCATCATGTCTTCCATTCCTTCGGCACGTTTAATCATTTGTAGCTGTAGTTTATAACGTGATAGGTCGTTCATTTCATACTCAGTAAGTAACTTTTGGGCATTCTTTATTGAATCTTTAAATTCCTTAAGCTCAGTATTAGCAGCGATTTGTAGGTTATTAGCTGCTTCATTAACTTCTTTAATCATCTCGGTGAGATAATTGTATAGAATATTCCAAGCAATAAGTTCGACTAGTAGTCCTTGTTCATATTCAGGATTACCATTAGTATATTGATAGAGTTTTTCATAAATGGCATAAGCGGGAATTCCGCTGTTAGCCAAGAAATGCTGCTCAGCATCTCCTAACTCTTTATCCTCTTCAAGAGCAGTCCTGATCTTACTCAAGAAACCTAAGACTCGTTCTTCAAACCCATCGCCTTTGGCTATCATTTTATCTTTATCATCTACTTTGAGACATTTTTGATGATTATCAATACAGCTTATGACCTTCATATTACGGTCGCCTTTGATTAGAGCTTCAAGCAGACTAGGATTAGTAACTTTAGAAGAAATATATTGGTAATTCGGCATCCCCTCATTTTTAGGATTGGAGGTAATAATAATCGTACCGCTAATTGTCATCATTAGTTCTTTTAGTTCATTATTTGTAGCATCGTTCATTTTGAGCTTCTCTAATGATTTCCAAGCTAGATTTACATTTTCTAAAATTAAATGATCATCTTTTGAAGCTTCTTCTAGTAGATCTTTTTTACCTTTAGGGAAATCTCTATATGAACTAGAAAGGTCATTCTTATCACCTTTAGCTAATTTCATTTTGGCGTAAATGCCTTTAGCTTGTTCTGTATGCTGCGTCATCATATCACCTGCAAATCCAACAATTTGCTTAGCTGCTTGACATTCATCGCTTAAAAAACCACCTAATTCCTGTATCTTACTATAAACCTCTTGAAGCACTTCACTGACAACAGGACTAAGTGAACTAGCTCCCAAATAGGCCAGCATAAGACCGCTTTGTTTACCAATATCTTTTAGTTTATTTTTTAATTCATCACCTGAAATAAAAGATATGCCACCAAAATTTAAGACGCCTTGAGCATAACAGCTTTTATCAAAATCTATTTCTGGAGTATTAACGCTAACTAATGGTCTATTCTTCTTTGGTCTAGAAAAATACATTGAGCCCATTGAATAATGACCAGCTTTTTGCCCCTGGTAATAATTAGCGCTATTACTAACGCTACTGCCACCAAGAGAACTCCAAACGGACTTAAGCTCTGTATCAATACCTCCAGCTAAGGCATTGCAAGAGCTCAACATTAGTAATAATACTAAACTACTTTTCTTCATTTTCATGCTCCTGGATTCTTTTAACTATTTTTTCTTCTAACTCTGAAAGACTAGTTAAGCCTTTGCTAATAAATATTTTGGCAGGCTTCTTTTTATCTAATAACAAAATTGTTGGATAAGCTTGAATCAAGGGGTCATTAGCAATGTTCTCATCTACGATATTTTCATTTAAGCCCTCAAAATAGTTACCATCAACGCTGATCCCCATGACTTTAAGCTTTGACTGAAGCTTTAAGATAATTGGTAATTGACGATGACAATGCTGACACCTGCTACTGTAAATAAAAACTAAACCATAGCGTTTATAAGCATTATTCAATATATCGCTTTGTTCTTGATCCTTGATATCTTGCTCATGCATGTTTTTATAATAACTACTTGAGTCAGCAAGCATTGGCGTTGATTCTATTAAGCTTTGTGCATTTTTAGCAAAATCAATCCCTTTATTGATAATCAAATTATGAGTTTCAAGAAATTTCATAATTTCTGATTTCTTCTCAGTAATTACCGCTCTTTTACGCTGCACTTCCCATAAGTTATTTAGCTGAGTTGCTTTTTCTTCAGGGGCTATATTTGCGTTCATAATGTCTTTAGCGCTAAGTTCGTTTTGTTCTTCCTCTATTTTTGCAGATTCGCAATACCAATTTTTTCCTAAAGAATATTTTTGACAAATTTCAGGAGTAAACTTAAAAGCCAAAGCTTGAGTCGCAAAAGCACATATAACGCTAATCAAAAGCAATTTTTTCATTTCTTCTGCTCATAAAATTGTTTAATTTTTTTGTTAATCATTTCAGAGGTAGATTTATCGTTAATAGCAGGACCACCATCTTTATAACTCCCCATCTTTTGATTGATCTTTTCTTGAGAAGCGTTCATGCCGCTAGATACTTTATCCACAATATCCGTGTATAACTCTGTGAAATCTATTTTGGAAAAATCAAGTCGACGGAGCTCTTCTAGATTGAGTGATCGACAATCAGGGTTTTTATGATCGCCCCAACCAATTCCAAGTTGTTGTCTGCCTTGCACTTGAATGATCTTGGCAAGTTTTGATTTAAAACAACAATGAGATTGATATTTTTTAAATTTATTCCATTTTTTTCCTCGCCAACTGCCCACATGATGACAAAGCTTAGATTTTCGTAATTTAAATAAATCTTTTTCTTCTTGAGAGCAGCCTATAAAATCACGAAATACTCCTTTATCGCTACAGCAATTTAATTGTGAAGTTGCCTTAACGCATTGTTTTGCGCCGCCAGTAAAGAACTTACAGCTAGAAGGGTCTATCTCGCTAGATTCACAAGTAGTTTTTCCATTAGGGCATCTGCATCCTTCAAGCTCATTGGATTTCATTTGCGCTAAAACACTTAAATAACTTATGCTTGATCCAAAGTCATTGTGGCGATGACGAGTAGATTTTTCGCAGATACCACCTAAGCAAAATTCTTTAGATTTACATTCTCTTTGAAACGTTTTTGTTTCATTGCACTGATATTTTATTTCCTTATGATCGCAAGTCTTATCAACCTGATTAAAATGCAGGCAAATAGGTTCCCCAACTACTTTACAATTTTCTGGCAGATGGTTGCATTCATCGATAAAAGTATTGGTTCGACAGATATATTTCCTATCCCACTTCCAACAATCTTTATGAACATCTTTGCCATTAATATTACGAGTTTCAGCTGGCTCTATGCATTTCTCTTCAACTTCTTCACAGTGCTTATTGATCTCTTCCTTACTGCAACTGGATAGATCCTTTTCATCACGCTTGACATGAAATTCAGTTTCAATGTGTTTTATCTCTTTTTGCTCTAGCGCCTTTCCACAAGAAAAATGCTTTTCTAGATTTTTACATAGCTCTAAACTTCCCATACTTAAGCATTGAGCGGATTTTTCATCGCAACCACGGTTGCTTTCTAAAGCTGAGCAATAATTCTTTTCTTTAGAAATGCAACGGAATTTTTCCTCATATTTCCAGCATACGTTAGTAGTTTCTAATCCATCAATTATTCGTATAGCATTATCAACACAAGTTTTGACCTGAATCTTTTGACATTTTTCTTCGTCAAATCCCCATGCATTACTGGCTAAATAAAAAACCATGAATAAACTCAGGAAATATCGCATTTTTCTTCTCTTTTTATATCCCATTTACTACAGCAATTTTGTTTAGCTCTGATCTGTAACCAACCTTCACCGACTCCTCCGACAATTACTCTAGTTTTAAGTATATTTTCTCCTTCCTTTAAATGTGGTTTTAGATCTATATTAGGCTGTTGATCCCAACTAACTCCTCTTTCACAAGCATGATGACCGTATCCATTATCCACTACTTTAGTCTTCCAAAATTTAGATCCTATTGTTTTTACTTCTAATTTATTACCGCCATCTGGGCCAATATAAATCAGCTTGTCATTGAGAATGATTTGCATGTAATCATCAAATCCAACCCTAGAAAGCGTAAACTCTTTTATTTTGTCTTTGTTTTTGATATTAAATGTTGTGCTGCGGTCATAGACACCACAATTTCCTGGCCAATAATTATCAGCAATAGTGCCTATAGTTAAAATTCCACCTTCATGGACATATTTCATATCTGAAGCAACTGTGCCTGGTTCAATTCCACCTAAATCACATTCATGGCTATCTTTACAAGTGATTGAAGTGATTTCTTCACGACAGGTCTTTATTTTTTCCTCTCTGATTTTATTGCAGGCATATTTATACTCAGGATCTATTTCCACTATTTGCTTTGGAAAACAGCTATTAGTCTTTAAATCATAATATTGATCACAAGTCTTTTCAGTATGGGTTGTAATTTTTTCTTCACTAGACTGACAAGTACTAGTTGCATCGCTCAAAAAATCAAACTCATTATTATTTTTGGCAAACGACAAAGCTTTATCTAGGTACCCTAGATTATTAATTGGCATTCCATTTTCATCTTTCTCAAAACCTTGTTTTTCTAGCTCTTCTTGCCTTTTTATTACGCTCAAACTGCTAAAAGTATGACCTACCTCGCAATTAGTCTTTTCGCAAGTGTATTCAACAGGCTCTCCTAACAACTCTTTTAATGCTTTTTCATCATTTTGTTGTTTAACATATTCACCAGAGCTTTCAGCTTGTTCAATTGACATTCCAGCTCCTCTAACATTGCTACCCTCGTAACCTACAATTTCTTTCAACTCATGAGTTTCCATGTCTTTAAAGACCTCAGCGACATTGGATTCTATAGATCTAGCTATGCTTTGACCATTTTCTTTATGACTCCTTAAATCATCAGCAGATAGTGATGCAAAACTTTTAGAACTCCATAATAATAAAAATATCAACACTATAGGTAATGTGACTGCTATCAATATTATGTGTCTTCGCTTACTTGGTCTCATGAGATTTTAACCTCTCTAAATATTCCTGCGCAATTCCACTTAAATTACCTTCATCTTTAAACCTAGTCAGAGCATAATTAATGCTAACATTGCCAACTAACTTATCGAATTTATCGTTATCACTTAAAACAAAACTAGGGACTGAAGTAACGCCAAATTTTTTAAAAGCTACTGGATCAACCTCAATAGCAATTTTTTGGGTGTACTTAATCGTTTCTTTAAAACTATTATTTTTAAATCCCTTTAAAACTAACTTTGCGCCAATTTTTTTAGCGATAACATCGTATTGCTTAAGCAAGCTTTCAGGCATGCTTAAAGATACAAAAATACGCAAACCATCTTTTTTATTATTAGGGCATGCATGATCTTTGATCTGACCATAACCAGATAAAATTTGCTCCATTACATCAGCTTGCATAGCGCTAGCAGAAAAAGATAAAAACAAAATGAAAATTTTTAAAATATGCAGCATGATTTTTTTCTCCATAATAGATAACCAAAATCCTCACCAACTACTGGAATTTCTTTACCAGATTCAAAGACGCTAGTGCTTTTGCCAAATGGTACGCAAGTAGTGGTATCTGGATTTACCATATGATAACGGTAATGACTCTTTTTCATCATTGGAGCTAGGTTTTTAGTGCAAATCTTTTTTACATTATCAGATGATGTTTCATGAGCCATAAGTTGACGATGAAGTTTAAAGGTGATCTTTTGCATCGCATTTACTGATGCTTGAACCCCACCAATATGTGCATTCACATTAGCATTCATTGGATGCATATTGCCTTGACAGCCAGCGCACCAAAATAATGAATCGATTGGACTATTATTAGCAGTCGCGCTTACGCAATCAGCGGCGCAAGCAGCTTGTGAGATCAAGTTATTAAACAACAAACCTTCAGGATGAAAAATCATCGATAATTCATCATCATTACCGGTTGGGTCTAATTCAGTAATCCATAGAGGATCAAAATTACTTTCTTGCAGACAAACGAAATCAGTAAATAGCTCAAGCAAATATAAAATAGGGTAAATATAATAATGAACATACCAAGTTGATATTTTACTACTTGCAGATTTTGGTCTACCCCCTTGATGCTTTTCAAACCCCATATCCATTTGCAAACCACCCATATTAACAAAGCAATAAGGCTCTGCTGAGACGTCTACCATTCTAGATGGTTCCCAATATCCACCAACAAAACCTGGCATTGGTACTCCACCTTTAGGGCAAAGACATACTGGAGAGCCAGGATTTGGTGTATCTTTAAGGCCATCTTTACTGCCAATAAGCTCCATTGAGCCCATGGTAATTGGAAATAAACATTCCCAATTAATATCATTAAAGGGGTTTACAAATTCTCCAGTGCATTTTTTTGCCTGAGACTGACTTGCTAATCCTATCACTATGCAAAAAATAAGTAGGCGAGATTTCATAAATCACCACCAAATATTTTGATTTTTAATTGCAGACCTTCTTGAGTTACAAGAGCAGGTACTTGTGTGATGCCAAGTTTAGAGGTTAAAATTCCTCCTTGATCAAAGTAAATCCAGATCTTTTCTTTGCGCTGTAATTTTAAAGGAGATCCTTTTACTAGAATTATTTTAGCTTGTTGTTTAAGAGCAAACTTCACTTGGGAATCATCATCGCCATCAATAAAAAGCAAGGATTCTCTTAAAGGAACAAATTCTAATGGATTGACCCTTGTTCCAGCTGGATGTAATAATTGATTATTATGATCTCTAATATCTTGGGTCAGAACATAAGTTGGATCATAGAAAAACTCTTTAGATTCTTTAGCTTTACTAATACCTGTTACAGAGGTTGGTCTTTCTACATATTCTTTGGTTTTATTTTGTGTATTTTTATTAAATTCATCCCAATCTATTTTTTGAAGTCTAGCATTTATAACTTCTAGAAAATCTTCTTCGATAATGGTAAATACATGACCTTGCGTGCCAAAATCTTTAGCATTAGCTTCAGAAATATTAATAAGTAATGCGCCAATGTAGCAAACTCCAAACCAACAAAAAATTATAATCATTTCAAACAAACTTTTAAAAACTCTCATTTTGTTTCTCCCACCATTAGACTCTCAATCGCATCGGTGACACTCATGCCATTTGCTCTCATTGTCTTAATCGCTGACATGTCTTCTGCCTTAGTTGAATAGGCTTTAGCAGAAAATGGATCGAGTAATAACCTACCAATTTGCCAAGAGTTGTTTTTATGACGAATCATGAATTCAGAATAAGAGTTTTTCATTCCACGTAATGTATGAGTAATGGCGATTTCGCCACTGCTCATCATGAGTTCTTTACGTAAAATTTCATCATCCTTACCATCTACTGAAAGAATAATTCGCCAATCTGCTTGTGAAAGCGCTATGCTTCCCGCTTCACTGTTACTTGCTTCAAAATCCGACATGCATTGAGATGCAACAATTAGGCTGAGATTATATTTTCTACCTCTTCTTGAGAAGCCGCCGATTGGCCCCTTGAGCACTGGATGTTTACCCATCCGCCAGAATTCATCAATAATTAAAGCGGTTGGAGTATTTCTATTTCTGATCTTGGCGTAAACCAAAAAGGTGACTGTAAGCAGAGCTGAGCTTTGGAGGATCTCATTATGCTCAAGATCACTAAGCTCAAAAACCGTAAGCTTATTTTTTATATCAAGCGTGGCGACGCCATTGAAATATTTAGCATAACGACCATCATCGCTATAATTCTTGAGAATATAAGCAATTTGATCAATGAGATCCTTAGTAGCATCATTATTGATATTTGGGTTAGTCAGTAACTCTTCGCGAATTTCAGAAAAACCTCCTAAATTGCCATATGTTTTCATGACCTCAACAACTGCATAAGTCAAGATAGAGCGATATAATCCCATTTCAGGGTTAAGGTTATTATTTTTGTCAACATTGATAATAATACAAAGAATCGACACAATCAGATCAATAAATGGCTCTTCAAAATTTTCTTTATATTCTTGTCTATCCTCTTCTGTCTCAGGCGTTTTATATAAAGAAAATGGATTGAGGCAGAATTCTCCACCACCAAAATCAACAAAATCACCATCGAGTAATTCACAAGTATTTTTAAAGCTACGACCATCATCGATAATTACTACTTGTCCTCCATTTTTTAGCAATGAAACACTATATTCCTGAAGCCATACTGATTTTCCGCGACCTGATGCTCCCACCACAATCATATTGAAATTACCGTTAATATTGTCAGCAGTTTTAAAATTATCAAAAAAGAATAACTGACCACGTCGACCAACAAAAAGCATCAATGGACTAGTATAATTTTGTCCATCAGCGAATACGGGCATTAAGTTAATGCATGCACCAGATAGAGCCTTACTAGATATCTTAAGCTGATCAAATATCTGCCAGTTTTCACTAACGCCAAATGGCAGAGTTTGTAATAAACTATTCACGCAATCATGCTGAACTTTAGCTATATTAAACCCAAGTCTTGCAAAGTGATCTTGCAGCATCTGCTGCGCAATTTCTGTATTCGTAGCTAGAACGATATGCATGACTAATTTACCCATACGTTCGCCCCCACCAATACATTCACTGACATATCGCCAATCATTATTTTCTTCTAGCATTTTAGGAAAAAACATTGGCAACTTAGAATCATTTTGCTGAGTTTTAATCATTCGATGCTTATCTGCCATTCTTTGTGAGCTATCCCTTGAGCTTAAGGTAAATCCCATGCTGATATAGAAAGGACAGGGAATACTTAAGCCTTTGTCAAAATCACCAATATAATTAATAGAATTTTCTAAATCCCAAATCCCTGGAAAACTCGTTACTTCAAAAATACTATAGCTATGGTTACTAAAGTTAACCTTGGACTTCTCCATCTCAATATCATGATCAGACTTAAGAAACTCCCGCACATCTTGGAAAACTTCAATATTACGTTGTTTATAAATCCCGTCAGATGGATTTAAAATTTCTTGGAGGAAGCTAGCTAAATCCTTGTTGTTTAATACATATGCATCACTGTTAATCCCCTTAAGTCCTTGAATGAATTTATCTTGTAGGGCCTTTAAGCTTAGAGTAACTGCTAACTCCGTAGAATCTGCGTGCCCTTTAGGAATTGAAAAACAAAAATAAAGCTCATAGTCACGAACAGCTAAATTACTCTGATTTCCTAAGGCGCTATTTTTAAAAAAATCTACCCGAGCCTTAGACATTTTTTGGAATATTGGGTCTTTACTATTATTCTTATGCCAAAATTCCAGTAGATTACCAATCCTAGGGGAAGCATAGTTAATTATTTGGCATGTACAATCAACAGGCAAATCATTGGTAACTAGACTTCTGAATGCTTGTTTAGCTGCTTCATTCATTCCTGAAAAATGACCAACTCTTAAGACAAAACCCATTGTCTTTTGATTATCAAAAATAGAGTTTTTTGCATCAAAGCTTCGATAACTAAGGAAATTAAGTAAGCTATCCATTAATAAATCTCCGCTTCCTCAAAATTATTTTCACTCTGCTTAATCATGACCTTCTTCTGTTGTTTTTCGCCAGTATTCAATAGGATCTGTTTTCTAGCGACTTCGTCTGCATATTCAAGCGAGCTACAACCAATACCTTTAACCTTAGGACAATCCCAGGTACTTTTATAGCCTGTGCAGCTTGATAACATTATTGAGATTAGAACTAGTTTAGTTAGATTTTTCATCTTCTTGAGTCTCCTTTAAACTAAAGCCTTCAATGAAGACAATATTGACCTCAACGCCTTCATTAACTGATATCACTGGTTGATATTGCTCAGCTCGTTTAATGAAGAATTCAGCTAAGCTGTTACTGCCATTGCTCAAACCAGAGCCAAGCCCGCCATTCATAATGCTCTTAAGTTTTTGTTGATCAGTTTGAGTATTGCTTCCAAGTAGAGATTGCTGCGGTTGGCTAAATTGTGTTACTCCATTACCAAAACCTGAAGCAATTCCAGCAACAAAGCTTTTTAAGACCATATCACCTTCACGCGAAACGATCTCACCTCTAACTCCAGTTTTACCAAGAGAAGAAACATAAGCCTTAACTGGGATTTCAATGAAGTTATGGCTATCCAAAGCACAGCTCATTAACACGCCATCTAAATAGACTTTCTCACTAGAAATATCACCAACCGCTCTGAGGGACATTTGACAACCAATCAATTTATTGGTTTTTAGATACTTGCCGCCAAAGCCAGCTGAAACCACTTCTCCTGTTATACGAAGAAGCGCGCTACGAGGATTTGCTTCAGCGCTCATACCGACTCCTGCATCCACTCCAGAAATGAGCTTCCCTTGCGCATAACTATTAGCAGGAATATATTCACCGAGTTTAAGAGCTTTTTTCTTCTGCTTAAACGACTTGCTTTCGATACTGGCTTCAATTTTCTTCTTTTCCTCTACTTTTACTTTAGCTATTTCTTCAGCTAATTTTTGCTCGTATTTTGCTTCCAACGTATTGCTCAAATTAAGAATAACATTCTCCATTTCGGCCTTACTAACTTTATCAGCTTCAAGCTGTTGATTGATGGTCTTTTGTGCATTTTCAGTATCGGCTTGTTTAGTTTTTAGCTCATCCAATTCTTTGCCTTCAATTTCAGTCCAGAGTAATTCATTACTAGTACCTTGAGCTAATTCCTCTAGCCCTGGAGAAGTTTTAAGTTTATCTTTTGCGTCAAGTTTAGTAGTTTCTGGGTATTTAAAGTTCTTGAGTTGATCGCCACTATTTTGAACTAGGTAACAAATAAGCAAGAATAGTGAAGTGACGAAGGCTCCTAGGCGTAGATGCTTCTTACGTACCATCGCTGGCTCACTATCGTCAGCTATAAAATATTGCTTCCATCGTTCTTTAATTTTTTTTATTGGGGCAAATAATCTTTTCATTTTAACCTGTCCTATATTAATTTTCTAAAATTCGAATGAGCATACATTCTTCTTTTGGTAGTAGTTCTGCTTTACTCAAATAAACTGCTAAATATTCTGATGAGATAAACTCTTTTAAATTCAATTTTTGAGATTTATCACTTGAGTTTCTAAGGTAGATTTTTTCTGCAATCAATTTATTGCCACTTACTTGAGTTACTAATCTCATTTTCAAAGCTTTTACTGGGCTAATGAGGTTTAAATGCTTAAGGGTAATATTAAATCCTAGATATTTGGTTGGGTTTAAAGTGACTTCTATGAGTTTAGCTATCCTGGTTTTAAGCTCTGGCGATACTTGATTAAAATATTCAGTTTGAGATCTATCGACCGTAGCAAACTTATGGATAAAAACTTGCGTTGACGGTATATCACTTGCTACTAAAATTAGTTTGTAAGTCATCTCATCTTCTGTTTTAACAAAGAAATTGACTGGCTTTTCTGCCGTAAGCCTTAAGTAAATATCTCTTCCATTTATGGCATATTCTAGTTCTTCTGATAACGCATGTATTTCTAAAACCGAACTATCAAAAGCAAGACGAGTAATCTCTGCTTTAGAAGCGAAGGCTTTTATTTCTGCATTGTTGGCAACAGTAAATTCCTGTGCATTCACATTAAAATTCATCAGCATCACTATGCCAAAAAGCAAGATTCTAATTTTTCGGTTCATCTTTGACCTCTTCAAATGATTTAAGGTTTATAATTCCAGATTTATTGGTAAAGGAGAGCAAATATTCTTTTGGTTGATTGGCTATTCTTTTATCAGAAAGATAGGTGTCTAAATGGCCAGATACTTTTACTGTCCAGTTATAATTATCGTATTCATATCCTTGAATATCACCAAAAACATAACGATAATCTCGGTTAGCGATATCATCAGCTAATTTTTTGATTTTAGATTTGAAGTCTTCATAAAATTCATTATCTACTTGTCTAAGCAAGTGATCCGTCACAACTGCTACATTTTCTTTTTTCATTGAAAATAATAATGAAATGATTTGATCAGCTCTGATTTTTAGTGCTGCATCATTGATATAATTTTTACTGATGACCAGCTCAGCTTCAGTAATTGGTAAGTTACGAGTAATGATTTCTTGATTGTATAACTTCAATGCCAGTAAGCTGTTAGCTAGAATCATTACAGCGCTACTTACTAATAAAATATTTCTTTGTAATCTAAGATTTGTCAGCATTTTTAAATTCCATATTCATTTTTCTTTGATGTCCTTGCACGCCTTTGATAAAGTTCATTTCGCAGGGTAAGTACCAATAGATCATTCTGATTATTTTTCTGATGATTGATCTACTGCGAAAGCGGCCAAAAATATTAGCTGCAAATATCCCTAGGGGAATTCCATAAAGTCCTTTATCGAACATCATCAAACTCCCCCAGACCATCATGAATACAATTAGCGTATCCATTGGTATCCCAAGGCAACGAAAGCTATTATCTAAAGTTCTTGGAATGCGATAATTCATAATTAAAACATCATATTAACTAGAGAATTAGATGATGAGAGTAGTAGTCCAGTTCCCATTGCTCCTAAAATAAATTTAGTTGGAAAGCCTGCTACTCCCATAATTCCTGCCATTGCAAAGCAAATAAAGGTAATAAGTTTACCAGCAGTTCCACCGATCCATCCAGTTACTTTGGTATGAATGTCAGCAAAAGCATCAGTTGCAAATGAAAGCTCTGGTAGTAACATGGTGGCGGCCAAGATACCTACTACAGCTGCATGTTGTTTGAATTTCTGATTATTAATTAAGTTAGTTATTTTCATTTTGTCCTCTTTTAAAAGTTATAATTAAGTGTTGTTTTATTTATTTTCGCTCGCCTGTAATATCGCATTCAATTTGTTCAATTTAGAAACTCTTACGCACAGATGATGGTTGGCAGCGGTACGTAATTGTCCTGCTTTAGGAAAAAACTGACTATTGCCATCATGACGATATTCTTTGCAAACCAGTTCGATCAAATCTAAGGGTAAATGAGATAAATCAGAGATATAATCTTGAATGAGTATCCTGCTTTCAGTTTCACTTAAAGAATGACCTTTAAAATGCACTCGTAAATTAGTTAAATGCATAAAAATATGTTTAGGATCAGCGGGAAGCAAAGCTTCTTGAAGAATCTTGCTCCACTTTAGTGCTTGGCTGTAAATCACTGAAGTTTGCTCAATCACCGGAATTGGCTTAAAGGTATATTCAGACCTCCCTATCAATTTTCCACTCCAATCTACTCCTGGAGAGATAATCAAGCGCTCTAACTCCACCGGCAAAGAATCGTTCAAGGTCAGTGCTCTCTGTTGTTTTATTGTTGTTATGCCCATATTTAAATCCTCCTAAATTTTTGTTTTGTAATTCGGTTGCTCTCCGGAGCCAATTCCTAAAAGCTGCAATAGAGTCCTTTGGAGGCTTCTTAGGACGAGAGCGGTGATAATCCTTAAATTTCTCTAGCTCCCATTCCAGATCGATTGTCTTTGGTAAGTTTTTCTCAGCCCAATCAATCACATCTTCAGCAACTACGCTTGTTGGTCCAATCTTAGGCTTTTGTGATAAGATTTCTTTTAGGACTTGAGTTTCATTGCTGCTTTCAGAGCTATTCAAAACAACTTGACCAGAAGCATTCTTTTTTTCTTTTTTACCCCCCTTTAGGGGGGTTTTTTCTTTTATTTCTTCTTTTCTTTTTTTGCTTCTTTTTTGCTTTTCTTCTTTAAAAATTGTGGAATCGTCAAAACTGTCTTGGGTTCGTCTCGATATCTCCTCGATATTTTCTTCTATACAAGGATTTAATGGGGTTATAGCTACTTCGTTCTTGTCCTCAGAAGTGTCTTGATTTTGTCTTAAAATAATTAGTGTCTGGCCTGATTTGATTCTAGTTTCGATTAGCATTTCTTCTTTCAAAACTCTTAAGAATCTTTCTACTTTAGAGCGATTCCATTTCCAGATAGTAGCTAACGTTCTAATGGAGCAAGTGAGCTCTGGTCCGCGGGTTTGTAGAAAAGCCCAAGCCTCACGTTCGCTATATGATTTAATTGATAGTTTTAAGTTAAAATTACTCATGATATTTCTCTTGTTACTATTTATACTCATAATCTTTTACTAGATTAAAAAATTCTTCTCTAAATTCTGGAGGTAGATATAGTATTATTTTGATTAGAGATAATAGATTCATTTGTTTTTCACCTCTGATCCAGCTACCTAAAGTGCGTTCTTCTACTTCTAGTTCTCTAGCGGCTTGCTTATATGAAATATTGGTTTTTGGACCAATGTAGCGTTTTGCTATTCTGCTGAAATCTTGTTTTACACCCTCAGCAGTAATTTTAGTGTAATTTTTCATAGACTCTTTCTCTAAAATATGTTATAACTATAATTACAACGATATCTAACTATATATAGTTGTATTATGACTATATATAGTTATATCATAGCTAAATAACATTGCAATAGGAAAATTGGAATATCTATGCAGGCAGCTAAAAATTTAATTGAAACTCTACAAGAACAAATCAAGACTCGTATGGAAGATAGGAAGCTTACGGCTAGAGATCTAGAACGAGATGCTGGTTTAAAAATAAGCGCCGTACGAAATGTACTAAATGGTTATTCTAAAAATCCAGGGATAGAACTTATAGCTGCTATAGCTAAATTACTTGATTGCTCCACTGATGAACTCTTGGGAGTAGAGAGCAGAAAAGGCAAATCAGAGCTAAGTAAACAAAAAATAATTGATGTATGGGATTTTGCTTTATATGAAAATTGCCTAAAAGAAGTGCAAAGCTATCTACATAGCAAAAACTTAAAACCTCAAGCAGAGCAGATATTGTTTTTTATTAGAGAAGCTTATATCTACTCGATAGATGGCAAAGGTAGCAAAGCCGATTTAAGATTTATAAAATGGATTATCGATAGCCACTGTTAATATTAAGCATTCAGTTCAGGAATATAATAAAATCAACAATAGTAGCTAGATTAAAAGAATATATAACTTGATCAGAACTAGAGATATAATAGATATAAATTGCTCAACTAAAAAATAATGAGTATATTAAAAATTTAATGATGACTCTCATCTCCGCGATTATCTAATTTTTGCATTTCACAATAAATTTGGTTTTTAGCGCATCCTTCAACTTCTATTTGGATAGTCGTATGATTAATATTAAATTTGTCTTTTAGTTTATCTGCGAGTATTTGAAGTATTTGTTGTCCAGATTTTATACTTTGTTCCGCAACCACAACATGAAAGCTACAAGCAGCGATACTTGCCGTTATATTCCATACATGCAAGTCATGAAATCCTAATACTCCTGTTGTTTTATTAATTTCTTTCTCAAGTAATTGCATGTCTACATTATACGGAGTACCTTCCATCAGAATATGCCCAGATTGCTTTATCAATCTATAAGTCGCCCTTAGTAATAAAACTGATATAAATAATGATAAGAATGGATCTATTTTCATCCAACCTGTATAAATTATTACTATTCCTGATATAGTAGCAGCGAGCGATCCTAGCATATCGCTTGCAACATGCAAAATAGCACTTTTAATATTCATATCATCTTTAGAACCTCTAGTTACTATATAAAAAACAATCATATTAACTATAAGCCCTGTTAAGCCCATATATATTAATGTCTCTCCCTCAAGATTAATAGGTTTGGTGAATCTAATACCAGCTTCAACAATGATCCATAAAGATAAAACAAGCAAAATAATGCCATTAATAAAGGCAGCGATTACTTGAAACCGATAATATCCATATGAGCGTAAACTATCAGCCGGTTTTTTTGAGATATATAAAGCAAACCATGATAAAAATAAAGCAAATGCATCACTAAGCATATGCCCAGCATCTGATAATATAGTAAGCGATCCTGTATATATACCAACAACCGCTTCAACAAGCATAAAACTTACTGTAAAAAAGAGAGCACATAGCAATAATTTACTGTTTTTTACTGTAGTAGTATGTTCATGGTTATGATCATGATCTGGATTATTATTTTGTTTATCCTTAGTACTATACATTTTTGCTACCATAGCTTAAATAATTGATTTAAATTCATTCCAAAAATCTTTATCTTTATAGATTATAATTAGATCCAAATTTGTAGTCTTTTCTTTGTGTAAAATGATTATATAATCTAAAGCTTAAGATTTACTTAGTTCTAGCATTATTCTATAGCTTTATCGATCTTAATCTTAAAGAATTATAAATCACTGAAACTGAACTAACTGCCATTGCAGCACTTGCAATCATTGGACTTAATAATATACCAAAAAATGGATATAGCGCTCCTGCCGCAATAAAAATACCTAATGCATTATAGCCAAAAGCAAAGAATAGGTTCTGCTTTATATTTTTTATAGTAGCTTTACTTAATTTATAAGCATTAACTACGCCATATAAATCGCCTTTCATTAACACAATTCCAGCACTTTCCATTGCAATATCAGTGCCATTTCCCATGGCAATTCCTATATTTGCTTGTGCTAAAGCTGGAGAATCGTTAATACCATCACCTACCATAGCTACTATGCGACCTTGTTGCTGCAAATCTTTTATTACTTGTAATTTTTGCTCTGGAGTAACTTCAGCGTTGATTTGATCTATTGCAAGCTTTTCACCGACTGCTGATGCAGTAGCTTTATTATCTCCTGTAAGCATAACTATTTTGATATTTTGATCTCGTAAGTTACGAAGCGCTTCAGCGGCATTGCTTTTAATTGGATCAGATATAGCGAATATACCAGAAAGTTTATTATTAATTCCTATAAACATCACTGTCTGACCTTCGCTACGTAATTTTTCTATTTCAGTTGAGAATTTTTTAATTCCTTGTTCCTGCTGATAAGTGTTTTCAAATAGCTTAATCGTACCTACTGCAACTTCAAGTTTATCTATAATTCCTGTAATGCCAGCTGCAGCAATAGACTTAAAGTTACTTGCTTTTTGTAAAGTTAGATTTTTTTCTTTAGCTGCATTAACTATTGCTTTGCCTAATAGATGTTCACTACTTTGCTCTAGGCTTGCTGCAAGATATAATAACTTGTCTTCCCTATATTCTCCTAAAGCTTTGATATAAGTAAGACTAGGCTTTCCTTCAGTTAGAGTGCCTGTTTTATCAAAAATTAAGGTATCAATTTTATTAAATAGCTCTAAACTTTCTGCATTTTTAATAAGTATTCCTGCTCTTGCTCCTTGTCCAGTTCCTATCATTATTGACATAGGTGTTGCAAGCCCTAAAGCGCAAGGGCAGGCAATAATTAAAACAGATATGCTATTTAAGATTGCATAATTTAAGCTAGGTTCTGGTCCAAATATATACCAGCTAATAGCTGTTATAATAGCTATAATTAAAGTAAAAGGAACAAAATATTTTGAAACTGTATCTGCGAGCTTTTGAATAGGCGCTTTACTCCTTTGAGTTTTAG
This sequence comes from uncultured Rickettsiales bacterium, assembly GCA_964627795.1. Lineage (GTDB taxonomy): Bacteria > Pseudomonadota > Alphaproteobacteria > Rickettsiales > CANDYO01 > CANDYO01. The sequence continues at coordinate 85,343 of CAZVLF010000005.1, forward strand.
AAACCATTTCAATAATTTGCGCAAGTACAGTATCTTTACCAATTCTTTCAACTCGCATGATAAAGCTACCAGAGCTATTGATTGTTGCGCCAGTAACTTTGTTTCCGGGAGATTTTTCAACTAGCATAGATTCTCCGGTAATCATTGATTCATCTATAAATCCGTTTCCTTCAATGATTACTCCATCTAGAGGTATTTTTTCGCCTGACTTAACTCGTAAAATATCTCCTAACTTTACTTGCTCAATTAGGATATCTATTTCTTGATTGTCAGCGCTTATTAAGTGAGCAATTTTAGGAGCAAGATTAAGCAGAGATTTAATTGCATTATTTGTGCTAGATTTAGCTCTAAGCTCTAAAACTTGTCCTAGTAATGCTAATGTTGTAATTATTCCAGCGGCCTCAAAATATACATTTGATTCATGAATATTTATTAAAACAGAAATTAGACTATAAATATAAGCTATTCCTATTCCCATTGAGAGTAAAGTACACATATTCAGGCTGCGATTTACTAGAGACTCCCAACCTCGCTTAAAAAAAGGCCATCCTCCCCAGATAACAATTGGAGTTGAAAAAAATAGCTGTAAAAAATTAGAGGCTTTATTATCTACAATGTTATGAATATTTGCAGGCAATAGATGAAAACCCATAGTTAAGATAAGGAGTGGCAGAGCAAGTATTGTGCATACAATAAAACGTCTCTTCATATTAAGAAACTCAAGGTCTGGTTTATCTTCAAGTGAAACAATCTCTGGCTCTAATGACATTCCACATTTTGGGCAAGAGCCAGGCTTAGATTCTCTGATTTCTGGATGCATAGGACAAGTATAAATAGTATTTTTAGTTATATTCACATCGTTAGTTTTACGTTTCTCGATACTACAACAAGAATGAGATTCTTCTTGAGAATTTGTTGTATAATTGCTTGGATTAACCTGAAATTTGCCTAAACAATGCTTGCTACAAAAATAGAAAGTCTTATTGTCTATTTTATAATTAAAACTCCTAGAAGGATCAACTTTCATTCCACATACTGGATCAGTAGTTTTTTCATCATAAAATGTCATTTATTTATTCCTTAGATTTTTTTGCCCTATCTTTATCAGTCTGTTTTAATTCGGCTTCATCATTTTTATTATGACAGGTATTCATATCCTTATCGCTTTTATTCATACATCCCATCGTAAGCATCATAAGAGGGCAGAAAAGAAGTAAAAGCAAAGGCGCGCTACCTGTAAGCCATGCTGGTTGTTTTGTATATAAATAACCTCCAATAAATAATATAATAATTCCAATAATAATGAAATTTCTTAATGAATTTTTATTGTTACCGCAGTTCATGATCGATCTCCTTTAACTAGTGTTGCCTAAAATTAGGTGAATTAAACCCCTCATAATTAATTGTAGTCATCATTCCGCCCATCACGTGATAAAGAACGTGACAATGCAGCATCCATATGCCAGGATTATTTGCATCAAATTGCACTTTTACAGTAGAATTAGGTAAAACATTTACTGTATCTCGCATAGCTCCATTTATTTTTTTGCCATTAATTTCGGTTACTTGAAATACATGGCCATGAAGATGCATTGGGTGAGACATCATGCTTTTATTGTTAAGAATAATTTCAACTCTTTCTCCTTCTTTTACTTTAAGTGGAGTTACATTTGGCCATTCTTCTCCATTAAGCATCCAGATATAATCAGACATATTGCCCTCTAAGTTCAACGTTAGACTTCGATCTATCTTTTTAATAGGAAGAGGATTTTTAGCTTCCAGCGTTAATTCTTGGTCATAACTTAAAGCTGGTATAGTTTGATTTGCTTTATCAGGTAATAGTATGTCTTTAGAATTACCCACTTTAAGTATAAGCCCGCCCTGCATTTTTGTTCCTTCTCCTTGGGCAAGTATTGGATAAACTACATCATTCGCAGGAACATCTATTAAAACATCTATTCTTTGAGCCATTGTAAGTTCAAACTTAGAATCATTAAATGGAATAATTTCTTCACCATCTACTGCTATTGCTGTACCTTTTAGTTCGCCTAAGTTAATTATAAAATTACTAGCTGAAGCAGCATTTATGATTCTAAGTAAGATTTTCTTTTTTGAATCTACTTTTATAACTTCAGGATTTTCTACTGATTTATAATTAATTAGGTATGCATCATAGGCTACATCATTGAGATCATTAGTAGTCATATCCATCATTTGCATAGTTTCATGATCCATAGCTGGCATTTCCATATTCATATTACTCATATCCATTTTTTCCATGTCAGTAGAAGAGTTATGACTCATACCTTTACGCAATTCTTGCCAAAGTACTTCTGGTTCCTTAAAGCTAAAATCTGTAATAAACATGATTACTTCTTGATAATCATCATTTTTATTATCATTGCTAATAATCAAAGGAGCAGACAATCCTTTTTGCGATTGAAGTCTATAGTGAGAGTGCATCCAATAGGTGCCTTTTTGTTGTAATTTAAAATTATAGCTATAGTTTTGGCTTTGCATTATTGGTTCTTGAGTAACAAATGGAACTCCATCTTGATTATTTGGTAGAATCAATCCATGCCAATGAATTGCTGTTGGTTCATCAATATTATTATTCACAATTACATTAAAATCTTGCCCTTGTTTGCCTCTATATCCCCACGTGCCATCAGGTTGCTCAATTCTATATAAATCAGTTGATCTGCCATTTACATTAATCGGATATTTTTTAAGTAATAATGTAGTGGGTTCATTATCTGAACAAGAGGTTAGTAGAAATAGAGCTATCAAGTATATTAGTTGAGAAAATTTTTTAAGCATATTTTAAGCATAATTTTATAATAAATTATTAGGTTAGCTTACTGAAATTAATATTTAGTTAATGAGATCGTTGAAAGATAGTTTTTAAAAATATTTTTATAAACATATCTTTCAACAGTCTCTTAATATAAGCTCTGATGCTCAGCATCAAGCTATCTATTCTTCTCTGGAGCTCTTTACTCGGTATACCAGCTTCGCTAGGATCTTTAAGATTTAAAACATTTCGATTGATGCTCAGGTCGCAGTCTTCAGAGAATCGATCTATAAGCTATAAGATTTAGAAAGTGAAGTGCCGCCTTTAAAAACCATGTGATCAAATAGCTCTTTGTTATTGAAGAACTGACTTAAAGTCCAGCATACCCAAAAGTCCTTTTCCAGTGCTGTAAAGATTGATGCCAAGCTAAACGCCGCTTCAGTAAAAGCGCTCAAGCGATCAGAGGTTGAAGTTTTTAGAAAATTATCCATGAATATTGCCTTGTATTTTATGTATTGCATCACTCATCCAAGCTGGAAGATGAGCGACGACTTTGCTTATCTTTAACTTATCATCATTTGATAGTTTTTGAGAATATTGATGAATCATATCGTCATCAAGGGCAGTTTTACCTAAATATGCCATGATTGTAGAGCAAGATTGCAAGGTAATGGTAAGTAATCAAATATAGGGATTCTGGTATGCTGAAAAATAATATTTCGATTGCCAATTTTCTTAACGCAAGATTTTCCAGTAGTTGCATAAACAATTTTCATCGGCAATTGAGTAGAAAGGCCTAGAAGATTGGCAGCCATAGCGCCTGAATGAAAAATACGATCTCCAGTTTTATTTGCTATAGTTTTTGCCAGGTCGTCAATATTTGGAGAAAGAATACCTATAGTAGGATTAGTTTTAGGGTAGTCATATATTCCTCTAGCTATTTTTCTAATAAATCCGCTTTTAGTTAATCTGAACATAACTTGATCTATCGCAGCCCGCGTTCCCATATCAAGGAAGTCTTTTGGAGAAAAAACCCAGCCTTTTTGGTTTGTTGTAATCCTTGAGATAATGTTTTTAGTAATATTAGCCATAATAATTTTGTCCTGTTTTGTCAGATAATAGCGCATATATTTCTGACAAGCAAGTTATAAGTTATTTCTTCTCCATCGTAGCAAACATAGCGTCAGTAGCTCTATTAACAGATTCTCTCACTGGATCCATATTGAGTCTAGCATAGATAGCTGTTGCATGTTGTGTTTTATGACCGAGCGATTTTCCAATTATAAAGCTATTAGCTCCAGTTGCTGCTTGCCAGCTACCTAAAGTTCTACGTAAATCATGAATGCGTAAGTCTTCGATCTCAGCTCTTTCTAATAAATTTTTCCATGCTTTTTTGGGCTCTTCGATATGGCCTGATTTACTGGAGGGACTCGGAAAAACCCAATTGCAATTTTTATTTTTATAACGCTCTTTTAGAAAAGAAAGTGCTTGAGGTGCAAGTGGCACAAGCTGAGACTCGCCATTTTTAGTTTCTTTAATTACCTTTGATAAAGTTCATCTCACAAGGTAGATACCAGTAGATAATTCTAATAACTTTTCGAATAATGCTTCTGGAGCGAAAGCGACCAAAAATATTGGCCGCCATAATACCTGCTGGCATTCCATAAAGACCCTTATCAAACATCATGAAGCTTCCCCAAACGCACATGAATACAATCAGCGTATCCATTGGAATCCCAAGACATCTGAAGCTATTATCTAAAGTTTTTGGAATACGATAATTCATGAGTGTCTCTCTTATCTCAAGCGAACAGCATATTGACCAAGCTTCCTGATGATGAAAGCAGCAAGCCAGTTCCCATTGCGCCTAAAATATATTTAGTTGGAAATCCAGCTACTCCCATAATTCCTGCCATAGCAAAGCAGATAAAAGTTACAAGCTTACCTGCAGTGCCACTTATCCAACCAGTTATCTTGGTATGAATATCAGCAAAAGCATCTGCACCACCCGCTGCAAAAGAAATTTCAGGTAATAATGCTGTGGCAGCTAAAATACTCGCTAAGCTTAAGTATTGTTTTGCTTTATTGTTGTTAATTGGTTTTATGAAGTTAGTCATTTTTTACCTCTATAAAATTAATAATTATCGTTGTTAGTTAGGTTGTTTTCACTTGCTTCAATTAGAGCAAGTAGTTTATTTGCTTTCGAAATTCTCGCTGAGAATAATGGAACCAGCATGGTGTATAATTGCCCAACTTTTGGAAAAAACTGGTTATTACCTAAGCGATATTCTCGACAAATAAATTTGATTAGATCGGAAGGAAAGATACTCAAATCAACAATGTAATCATGCACTAGTATTTTGCTTTCTCTTTCACTTAATTTACTTCCTAAAAAATGTACTTTTAGGTTGGAAACTTCCTCAAAGATTTCTTCTGGATCAGCTGGTAGTAGCGCGTCTTGCATTACTTTACTCCAATATAAAATTGATTGATAAAGACTCGAATTTTGAGGTACAATCGGCACAGGCTTAAAAACAAATTCACATCTGCCAACAAGTCTGCCAGTCCAATCCACTCCTTCTGAGCTTATCAACCGCTCTATATCCCCCGGCAATGAATCTTTCAAACTCAGTCTTTGTTTCTCTATTTTTGCTAAACTTAACATGCTCATGGTGGTTATCTCCTATGATTTTGATATTGTTGATTTTATGGAATTCGATTGACTTCATCAGCCATCCTCTAAAAAATGCTACTGCATCCTTCATTTGTTTATTTCCTTTAGCTCTGTGGTATTCCTTGAATTTTTCTAACTCTGAGTAGACATTGATCTCTTGAGGAAGATTTTTTTCTGCCCAATCCAAAACATCTTCGGCAGTTACACTATCTGGATATCTTTTTAAAACTGGTAACTTTGTAGAAATTTCTTCAATAACTGCTTGTTCGTTTTCATCAGACTCAAGTGAAGAAACTTCGCTAAAAGTAAAATCAGAAAAATTGTTTTCAGAAAAAATCTTTTCTTTTTTACCCTCCTTTAGGAGGGTTTTTTCTTTTATTTCTTCTTTTCTTTTTTTGCTTCTTTTTTTCTTTTCTTCTTTGGAAGTAAAATTACCTCGAAGTTGTCTTGATTTTGTTTCAATTATTTCTTGAACGTTTTGAATATCTTTGGCTATAACTGTCTCGCTACTGTCCTCAAAATTGTCTCGAGGCAGATTTTCTTGGTTCAAAGTAATGTTTTTTGTCTCGAAATTGTCTCGATAATTAGGTTCATTAATTTCCTTAAGACTAGAATTTTCAAGGACTATAATAGTAGTTTTACCGTGGCTTATTTTTGTCTCGATAAGTTCTTCAAGAATTAAAAATTTCAAAAATCTTTCTACCTTGCTCCTATGCCAATTCCAAAAACTTGCTAATTGCCTAATTGAAATGTTAAGTTCTGGTCCATTCACAGATAAAAACTTCCATGCTTCTCTTTTGCTATAAACGCTATTTACAAATTTTAAATCTATATTTTTCATATTTAGTCCTTTATTGTTATTTATACTTATGTCTTTGAATCATCTTTATGAGATCTAGGCTGAACTGAGTTGGCAAATATAGTGATAGTTTTATTAATGGTGCTAAACTTATTGTTTTTTCCCCTCTAATCCAGCTTCCCAAGGTCCTTTCTTCTATCTCTAATTCTCTTGCAGCTCTTTTATATGAAATATCTACATTCGGCCCAATATAGCGTTTTAATATATTGCTAATATCTTGCCTTACATCTTCAGCAGTGATTTTGGTGTAACTTTTCATAGACTCTTCTCTTAAAATATGATATAAGTATAATTAGAATAATAATTTATCATAAATAGTACTAATATAAGTATATATAGTAATATTTAGAATAAAATTCAAGCTAATTTTTAAAAAAATATGGAAAATTTATGCAGACAGCTAAAAATTTAATAGAAAATTTACAAGAACAGATAGAAGTACGTATGCAGGATAAAAACCTCAACGCTAGAGAATTAGAGCGCAGAGCAGGTCTAAAGATAAGTGCGGTGCGTAATATTCTAAGTGGCGCATCTAAAAATCCTGGGATAGAAGTAATAGCAGCTATAGCTAAACTTCTTGATTGTTCAACCGATGAACTACTTGGCATACCTCAAGAAAAATCTAAATCTGAACCAAAGCAAAAGCTAATTAGTGTTTGGGACTATAATTTATACGAAACATGTCTTAAGGAAGTACATAACTACCTTCAAAGCAAAGGTTTGAAACCACAAGCAGAACAGATTTTATTTTTTATCAGAGAAGCTTATATTTACTCACTTGAAGGAAATGATAAAAAGCCTGATTTAAGATTTATTAAATGGATTGTAGATAGTCATTGTTAAAAAATATAAAAAGTATATGAATTTAGATTTACAGCATAGAAAAGCAGAAATGTCTGATTTAGCTCAGATAATATCTCTCCTTGCAGAAGATGAGCTTGGAAAAGATCGAGAAACTCAATCAATCTCCTTAGATCAACGATATATAGATGCCTTTAATTTAATTAATCAAGACCCTAATCAATATCTAATGGTTGCCCTAAAAGACAATCAAATTATTGCTACTTGCCATCTCACTCTAATGCCATCACTTACCTTCATAGGTTCAACCAGAATGCAAATTGAGGCAGTGAGGGTTTCAGAAAAATTACGTGGTCAGAAAATTGGTGAATGGATAATAAATAAAGCAATTGAATATGCAAAATCACAAGGTGTTAAAATAATCCAACTAACTACAAATATTCAAAGACCGAGAGCTAAAACTTTTTATGAAAAGCTAGGATTTGAAGCTACTCATGTTGGAATGAAATTATATTTGGAAGGAGAATAATAATGGAAATTATTTTGGCCACAAAAAATGATATAGTTTCAATGGTTGGATTATCTTATCAAAAACGTAAGGATTATGAACAAGCACAACCACAATTTTGGAAATATGCTGAAGGAGCTGAAGAAAGTCAGGCTGAGTGGTTCAATGAGTTATTAGAACATAAAGACTATATTTTATTAGTAGCTAAAGAAAATTCAAAAGTTATAGGATTCATCATTGGAAGATTAGTAAAAGCTCCAGAAGTTTATAATCCTGGAGGCTTAACTTTAATGATTGATGATTTCTGCTGTGATGATTGGATAAATGTTGGTAAACAACTTATGAGCAAAATAGCAGAAATCGCTAAAGAAAAAAATGCAGTGCAATTTTGCGTAGTTGCAGGTAATCATGATCTAGAGAAATGTGATTTTCTAGAAGAGTTTGGTCTGAGCCCAGCTTCAAGATGGTATGTAGGAAGTATATGAACCAAAAGATTAGGCAAGATTTAGAAAATATAAAAAATGAGATCAATCAAGAATATGGGTTTCAAGGTAATATTCCTAGCATAAATTATGGTCCTTGCGGTGTATTTGCTAAACTCTTCTATAATGAGTGGAATTCTGTATTTCCTCAAAATAAATGTCATATTTGCTTTGTGATGACTTTAGATAGGAATGAATGTGATCATATTGTGATCAAACTTCCATCAGGAGAATTCTTCGATGGTGGTATTGGAGTGCATACAGATAAAGAATATATAGATAAATTTATTATCGACGAAATGCATGAATATGATGAAAAATTATTAGAAAAATGGTCTTATGGTTTAAATAGAACTTATCCAAGATTTTGTCCTAATTTCAATCGACATTTTGTTGAAAAAGTAATAAGAAAACATCTAGATTTTTAGAAAAAATAACTTAAATTTCAGAGTATAAAATATGACAGATTATAATATTACAAGACAAAAAGACTTATCTTTTTCTAGCCCAAAACTGCAAATACTACCTAAGGTTTATTTGAAACATGAAATATTTGCTAAGCAAACACCTATCGTTTTTCTTCATCAATCCAAAACAGCAGGTACTAATGTTGATTATCTAATTAAAGCTTTAGCTCAAGATTTAGGCTTTATTGAAGAAAGAGCTAGAGTTCCTGCACAAGAAGGTGTTTCACCTAATCTCTTTGTTGAAGGGTCTATCGGTGGATTAAATAGTATTTATTCTGATCCAGAAAGATTTGATTGCAAGAACAGAGATATTAAATTTATTAGTGGCCATATGCCATTGCCTAACCTTCAACATGAAAGCGCTTATTTCAAAGCTCAAGTTAATTATATAACTTTAGTTAGAGATCCAATTGATAGAGAATTATCATTGGCAAATTATTTATATCAGCGCAATTACATTAATCAAGAAGACGCGGTATCTTTTCTTCTAGAGCAAACTATTGATAATATTCAAACTAGATTCTTAGCTGGTGAAGAATATATGGTTGGAGTCTGTAATGAGACAACTTTAGTAGCAGCAAAACAAAATATATTAAACCGCATTACGTTAACTGCTCTAACTGAAGAAGTCGAGATAGTGATGAGTATTTTGGCCGATCATTTTGATTACCAAAATATTGCTTATTCCAAAGGACAAATTTCTGGAATGAAGATTTTAACTCGTGATAATGCCACTTTATGCGAAGAATTAGCTCATAAAAATCAATTTGATATTAGGCTATATGATTTTGTAAAAGCTTATTGGCAGGATTGGAAAACTCAAAATATAGAAGTAATATCAGACAATAAAAATACTTCAGCAGAATATTTAGTTTTAGGACCTTCATTTTATCAGACAAGAATAGCAGAATATATGAGTTTAAACCAAATAGAGCATTATGGAGAAAACATCTCAGAACTTGTGATACTTAATCAAAACATGAATCAAACTCTTGTTGCTACTACAAGTTATGACAATCTATTGCTAGGAGATGAAGCTTTAAACGATGAATTATAACCATACGATCCAAATAATTCCAGCTAACCTAAGTGATTATCCGACTATTCAAAACATGGCTAGATTTTATGTTTATGATATTTCGCGTTATTGCGGGTTTGTTTCCAAAGACTGGGCGATACCGCAAGATGGCTTATATGAATGCTTTGATTTTAAGAAATATTTTATAGACAGTGATAAGAAAGCTTATTTAGCTAAACTTGATGACGGTGAATTAGTCGGCTTTGTTTTATTAGATAAACAATCAACCTCTGGTAAGATTGACTGGAATATGGGTGAATTCTTTGTTCTTGCTAAGTTTCAAGGTAAAGGAATAGCAGGTGAGATAGCCAAAAAGATATGGACTATGCATCCAGGAAAATGGGAAGTATCAGTAATTCCTGAAAATCTTCCTGCTTTAGCCTTTTGGCGCAAGAATATTTCCGCTCTAACTCACGGAAATTACCTAGAACAAATCAAAACAATTGACTATGATAAAGACCAACCAAAACGAGTTATTTTTGAGTTTAAGATATAGATTTTTTAATAACTATAGATAAGATGAGGATGTTATGCAATCTAATGAATTTTATATAAAACAAGCTATAGATTTTGCTAAGGCAAAAAACAAAGTTTGGCCGTTTGCTGCTTTAATAGTGGATAATGATAGTGGAAATATTATAGTTAAAGCAACTGATTGTGCTCATATTTCTCCAATTTTACATGCAGAAAGCTATGCGATTCATCTTCTAGCGCTTAATTTTGATTATACCAAATTTAAAAGTATAAGTTTATACAGTACTGCAGAATGTGATTTATTAAGTATGGGAGCGGTTATAGCTGCTAGGATCACAGGGTATAATATAGAAAGATTAGTTTATGGAGCTTCACAAAAGGATGTATGCGAAGCATTAGATTTTAAATATATAGATACCTCTAATTATTCAAGCAAGTTAAAAGTTGAAGGAAATATTTTAAAAGAAGAATGCATTGAGTTATATAAAAAGGCTAAGATTTTACAGCAAGAAATCAATCATCCTCATCCAGGAAAAGTATATTTATCAAAGGATATAAATGATTTTGCCGAGATAATTAAGGACATTTAAATATGAAAATGTTCGATAAAGAAAATGTAATAATTAGAACAGCAAAAATAGAAGATAATTCTAAAATTGCTGCTATTGGGATAAAATGCTGGCAAGATGCTTATAAAGATGTTTTTCCAGATGATCTTCTTGATAATTTATCACTTGAGAAACGTTTAGAGCAAAGATTAAGTTGGTTTAGTTTACCTAATAAATTTTCAATCATAGCTCATATAGAAGATGAAATTATTGGATATTGTGACTTCGGTGAATCTAGGAGCCCACAATTCGCTCCAGGAGAGATTTATTCCTTATATGTATTGCCAGAATATAAAGGGTATGGTATCGGCAAAATCTTGAGCCAAGAAGCAATAAAACAACTTGGCTTAAATAACTTGGCACCATTTATTGTAACAACTTTGGAAGTTAATTTTCCAGCACGTAAATTCTATGAAAAACTTGGCTTTAAAGAAGTTGATCATATCATGACCGAAGTTGATGATACACTATATAAAGAAGTCGTGTATTCATATGAAGGTAACAAATAAATTTATGGACAATTTAAATAAAGCGCTTATCTATAGTGAATTTGGCCCACCTGAAAAAGTATTAGAAATTTCTAAATTACCTATAATCAAACCTCAAGAAGATCAAGTTTTAGTGAAAATGCTGGCAAGTTCAATTAATCCTTCTGATTTACTTACCATAAGAGGCACATATTCAAATCGTATTGCTTTTCCAAAAATAGCTGGCTTTGAAGGAGTGGGTATAGTTATAGAAACTGGAAACAGTAAATATAACTTCCTTCTAGGCAAAAGAGTTTTAGCCATAAGAGGTGAAGGAACTTGGCAGGAATATAATTTAATACCTGCAGAAGAAATAGTTATAGTTCCAGACGTAATTGATAATAAAACTGCTGCACAGTTATATATAAATCCTTTAACTATCTGGTTGATGCTTAAGTTAGAATTACAAATAAAAAAAGGAGATATAGTTCTAATTAACGCTGCAAATTCATCTTGCGGTCATATTTTAGCTGGATTTGCTAAATTTTTTAAATTTGACCTTATTTCAATTGTAAGAAGACCAGAAGCTAAAAGACAGCTTGAATCATTAGGATTAACTAAAGTTATAGATAGTAGCAACGAAGACCTAATAGCTTCTATTAATAAACTTACGAATAACCAAAAAGTTGATTATGTTCTTGATGCAGTTGGCGGAGATATAGCAACTAAGATGCTAGAAATTAGCAAATTTAGAGGCAAATTTATTCAATATGGTTTAATGTCAGGATTGCAGCTTAGCAATAACTTCTTTAAACTTGTTGTAGATAAGGAAATTAGCTTTAAATATTTTCATTTAAGAGAATGGATTTATAATAATGATGATAATACTAGGCATAAGTTATTAGAAAAAATGATAGAAAATTTTATTAAAGCAGAGATAAAATTACCAATTCACAGCGCATATGATCTAGATAATTATATCGAAGCTATAAAAGCAGCTGAATCATCCAAAAGAAATGGAAAAGTAATATTTAATAATGAACAAGAATAATCTAACTCAAATCTGTGATCATTTTAATCTTGGTAAGCTAATCGATGACCCTGTAAGAGTACATGGTGGATTATTGCATGTAATGTGGAAAGTAAATACTGATAAAGCATCTTATGCAATTAAGCAAATTTCTAAAGATATTGACTTGACTAATGATAAAATTATTCAAAATTACAATCTAACTGAAAAAATTGCTGATCATTTTAAGCGTCTAGGAATTCCAGCCGTTAGCTCTATAAATAAACTAATGATTATTAATAAAACAGGTTATTTAGTTTATCCATGGATAAAAGCGCAACCCATTTACCAAGTCGATCAATCACAAGTTATAAAATTAGCTAGCATACTTAAAAAAATACATGCAATAAATTTAAGTCTACCAGAAATATCAGAGCCTGAATTTACTACTCATTCAAGTCAGGAAATAACGAATTTATTTAACAAAGCTAAACTTTTAAGTTTAGATGCTATTTTAATTGCTAACGAAGCTTACATAGAAGCGATTCCTTATCTAAAGCAAAATTTAGTAATAAGTCATGGCGATTTGGACCAAAAAAATGTTTTATGGGATGGTCAGAATAATCCATATTTAATTGACTGGGAATCAGCGAGATTGCTTAATCCCATTTATGAGATAATCAATACTAGTTTAGATTTTTGTGATATTGGAAATAACTTTAATCAAGAGCAATTTATTGAAATGCTTAAAGCTTATGGTGTTCTTAACAAAAAAGAGCTAGAATATGCTTTTGCTGGAGTGTTAGGTAATTGGATAAATTGGTTGCTTTATAACATCAATCGCTCATTTTCTGAAGATGAAGAAATCAAAAAGCTAGGTGCAGAGCAAGTTCAGAAAACAATGGACATAATTTTAAAAGTGCAAAATCTTATGCCCCAATTAATTACAATCATAGAAAAATTATGAAGATCAGATTATTAACTAAAAAAGATAATGAGGATTATAAAAAGATTAGGCTTGAAGCATTACAGAATTCTCCTGAATCTTTCGGATCTTCCTATGAAGAAGAAGTAAGTTCACCAGCAGAAGATTTACAAAAAAACGGAGTAGATATTTTTGGCGCCTTCATTGATGATCAATTAGTAGCTATCGCAGGATTTTTTATTTCTAAAATGAACAAGATGAATCACAAAGGTGGATTATTTGGTTTATATACCAAACCAGAATATAGAGGAAAAAACATTGCCAATGAATTATTAAAGACAATAATTAATCATGCAAAAACTAAAATCACTCAACTGCATTTAACTTGCGTAACTACTAACCAATCAGCCATTAAATTATACCAGAAATATGGATTTAAGATCTATGGTACAGAACCAAAAGCTTTAAAAATAGGTTCACAGTTTTTTGATGAATATTTGATGGTATTAGAATTTTTATGATTAAAATAGGGTGTAACAATTATGGAGATTAGTTTATGAAGCATAATATTACTGCAGAACTTGCTCAAAAACTAATTCTCGAACAATTTCCTGAATATGGTTCTCTACCTATAATTTCTGTTGAAATGCAAGGTCATGATAATCGTACCTTTAGATTAGGTGAAGAAATGTTAATTCGCATGCCAACAGCAGAAAGCTATGCGCTGAAAGTGACAAAAGAGCAGAATTTACTACCAAAGCTTGAGCGTCATTTAAGCATCGATATTCCAGTACCAATAAAAATGGGAAAACCTTCGAAAGATTACCCATATCCATTTTCTATTTATAAATGGCTAGAAGGAAGAAGCTTAAATCTTATCCAAAGCCAAGAAATAGATCTTGAAACGCTAGCTTTGGATATGGCAAAATTCCTAAGAGAACTGCAAGCAATTAAAGATGTAGAAGGACCTGGCCCTGGTCAACATAATTGGTGGCGAGGGAGTCATATATCAGTTTATGATAAAGATGCCAGAAAACAGATAGCAAAACTCTCAGATGTTATAGACAGCAATAAAGCTATTGCATTATGGACTCGCGCACTCAACACTAAATGGGATAAGCCTTCTGTCTGGATTCATGGTGATTTTGCTATTGGCAATATGCTGATAAAAGATAGGAAGCTTTCAGCTGTTATTGATTTTGGTGGAATGGGCATGGGTGATCCCGCTTGTGATCTAGTAATCGCTTGGATCTATTTAAATGGTAAATCACGTGAGATCTTTATCAAAGAAATGAATCTAGATGAAGATACTTGGACAAGAGCTAAGGCTTGGGGCTTATGGAAAGCAACTTTTGTTCTCTGTGAGTTAGATGATAAGAATAGCGTTGAAGGAATAGAACAGAGAAGAATTATAGAGGAAATTTTAAAATGAAATTTGATACTTATATGAGTCTATGTGCTGAAGTATATGATTTGAACAAACCAAAACCAACTGCAGCAGAGTATGAATTTTATAAGAGTTATGCCTTAAAGGCGAAAGGACAAATTTTAGAACCAATGTGCGGCAGCGGAAGATTTCTTTTGCCTTTACTTGCAGAAGGTATTTCTGTTGATGGTTTTGATGCTAGTCCTCATATGCTTACAAAACTAAAAGAAAAAGCCAAAGCACAAAATTTAGTACCAAATATTTGGCAGGGTTTTATTGAAGAACTAAATACAGAAGAAAAATATAATCTCATTTTTATTCCAGCTGGTTCTTTTTGTTTAATAACTAATCTACAGGCAGTTAAAAGATCATTGGAGATTTTTTATAACCACCTAAATGATGATGGCATTTTATTATTTGCCTTAGATACTATGGCAGCAGTGCCAGAACTTAATAAATGGCGTAAGTCTGACTGGCAAAAACCAGATGGTAAAATAATTCGATTAAGTCAATTTGCTACTTTAAACGATGATATTTGTAAGGTTATGTGCAAATATGAATTGATGGATGAAGCTAAAGTAACCAATACTGAAACAGAAGAAATAAATGTACGAATTTATGATAATTCAGATACTATGCTTCAAATGTTAAGAGATGTAGGCTTTAGAGAGATAAGATTCGTGAAA
The DNA here is from genome assembly GCA_964627795.1 of uncultured Rickettsiales bacterium. Taxonomy (GTDB): domain Bacteria; phylum Pseudomonadota; class Alphaproteobacteria; order Rickettsiales; family CANDYO01; genus CANDYO01. The sequence continues at coordinate 100,601 of CAZVLF010000005.1, forward strand.
GCTTTTGATCGTAACCAATCTGCCGATTTTAAGGATGCAGCTGTTATAGTTGAATGCAAAAAATAAAATGAATTACAAAATCATCGAATATATTGCAGGGAATTTATTAAATAAAGTGTATGAATATTTGAAATTAAATACATTCAAAGGCATAATCAGAATAAATACATTAGCTAAATATTGCCGCCATTAAAACCTATGAAAGATATGGGTTTATGGCCTATGAAGTGGTTTATGAGAAAAGTCTGAAATAATGATTTGAATGTTTTAAAAAAATCACGTAAGTTCAAGCAATGTAACACCGAATAACTGAAGATCTCCTTCATTGCATAATAATTGATCGTTATCGTTATAGTTAACAGAACCAATAATACAGGTATTTTTGCCATCGTTGAAGCAACTTATTCTTTTTAGACCGATAGAATTGATACCCGCTTCAGAAAATGACACTACTTCTTCGGGCTGACAAATCATATCTTGGTTATAATCTCTCCAGATATTAAGGAATTTAAATCCAATATCATTAGAATCTAGAATAGAATTTTTGTCATAATCAAGTTCTCCAAGGGAAGTTGATGGAGAATGTGCATATCTAAAATTATGGCCCTCAAAATTATCCATTAAGTCAAATAGCTCAGGAAACTGCTCTGTCTTTATAACTATTATCCCTTCGTTTTTTCCAATCCAAGCTTTTAGTTTATAAGTGATTTGAAAATATTTCCTTACAATGGCAGTTCTACTTTCATCTATTTCAAGACTATCTCTATCCATATCAATAACAAAAAATCTGCTATCACTGTTAATTGGTGCAGCCCAATATTTGCATGAATCTGCCTGCTTAGCAAAATAACAAATATTCTTGTCTGTTAATACTGGAGTTTTAGACATTGCAAAATTTCCTATAATAATTTTCTCTTTTTGTTTATAGCAAATGCCAGATTAATTTTCAATCAATATCGTTAGTTATATTTTGTCTTACATTTACTAGCTAAATCTAACCAAACTAAAGGATCCATATTATCTTCCATTGCCCAAACTGCAGATAGCACTGCATGCATAAAATAACATTTCTTTACATCTTCAATATCAAATCCAAAATAATTTGCTATATATGGAATATCTTTGTCAATATCTTGCACAAAAGCCCAAACTTCATTTATAGGAAAGCCAATTACTCCGTGAGGATCAATTACTTTCCAAGCATTACTATCTTGCAATATATTATCATGATGCAAATCACCATGCAGGACTTTTCTTATCTGGTACTTTGAAAATATTTCATCACGAAATTTACGTGCTAAAGTTAGAAAATCTGATGGTATCGGCCAATCCTTATCTAATAATGAGAATCTCTCTTCAATACTTGGTAATTTTATGTTTGCAGGCAAAGGTGCTTGATGTAATTTTTGAGCGACTTCACAAGCAATCTTTAAAGCTTCAGTTTTTCTGTCAGGTAAATAAGTTTTAAGTGAAATAGCAGGAGATAATTTTTTAAGCAACAAAGTTTTTTCTTTATGAGCTAAAACTTGAACTGCACCGTAATTGCTCAACGCTGTTAGCGCTTCATATTCATTTCCAATTAATTCAGCATCTAAACTTAATTTTAGGATTACTTTCTGCTCTCCCTGAAATCCGCTTGCTACATAATTCATCGATAAATTATCAACTGATTTCAGACTGTTCAGATCCCATTCTGCAGCAATTGATTTAATTATGTTTGGTAAATTAGCTAACCACTTTTTACCTTTAGTTCCATAGATATTGAGAATATTTTGTTCAAATTTTTTATTCATTTAAAAAGAAATCCAATGCTTTAAAAACTTTTGCTTTTAGCTCTTCTGTAATCTTATCACCACGATAGCTAGTGTGAAATGCACCCTTAGGTTTAATTATAGCCCATTCAAGATTCATGCGCTTTGGATCATTTTGCGTTCCTTCATCAGGAATAACACTAATATCAGTAGAAGTGTCAGTTGCTTCAAATATCAAGAGTCTTTGTTTGGCTCCAGGTTTAATTGGGCATCTTCTGCCATCAAAAATAATTGCATTTTGAATCATCTCTTCATGGTTATTATAAAAGAATTTAGCTATATCCCCACCATTAGAATGACCAGATATAATGAATTTATCAAAGTTAAAATTAGGATATTGCTGTTTTAATTCATTTATAACAAATAAAATACTTTGCTCTCCTCGAATCCATAAATTTTTTCTATCTTCAATGGTTTTTAACTCCTCTGCATCACCAAGTAAATCATGCTGAATTGCAATAAAAGCGCACCCCTTATCTATAAAATATTCGGCTAAATATTCCCATTTCCTATAAGCTAGAATATTATCTGGCTTTATTAGATCCTTTTGCTCCTGATATCCAGGATTAAAAATAACTATTGGCATGCTTTGAGATTGATTCTCGGGAGTATAAATGAGTATTGGCACCTGCCTATTTCTAACTTGATCAAATAAGTTTAGTTCATGTGTTTGCATTATTTGCCTGGTAATTTAATAAACTCAATATATTAATTGAACCATAAAATTATATCTCAAACAAGATTTTTATTATATTGGCGATACCTAACTAATGACACAAACTCTGACACGGATTACAGCCGTCTAAATGATTTATATAATTTTGTAAAATCTCAGCATGATCAAAGGCAAATTTACTTTTTGGCAAGTCCATTATTTCTGTAATATCATATAATTTTACTGCTTTAGCATCACTACCTGCCTTAGGTTTTTGATTAGTAATGCAGCTATAAGTAACCTCAACAGAATGCTGCCTTGGGTCTCGATCCTTTTCGCCATGAACTCCTACTAATTTTAGGTTTTTTACTTCAGATATATTAAGCTCTTCCATTAATTCACGCATGAATGCTTTTTCAGGTGATTCATTATATTCAACATGTCCACCAAACATAGCAAGCCCCATAGGTTTTTTTCCTCTTTCTATCAGAGCAATCTTATTTTCTGGACATATATGAACTATTCCTGCAGTTGTAAGCACTGGTTTTGGCTTTATTTTGTTTAGAGCAGCAGAATACCCTAAAATTCCTGAAATTAATGCAATAATAATACATAATAAAAATTTTCTCATAGTACTAAATTCTATCTATTAATTCATTAAGTTGAGTAACTTCTGTTTGCATTTGTTTTGCTTGTGCTATTTCCAGTCCTTGCATTGCATATCTAGCTGAATCCACATAATTTTCTAGTTCATAAGAAATTTTACTTCTAAGAAGCAAAAAATGTACTCCGGTTTTGCTACTTAGATTAATTTTTTCTGCTAATTCAGTAGCTTCTTTATTTGCTTGGAAAACATCTCCTAATTCTAAAGTAGCTCTTATAGATCTTATTTTTGTCCGGTTGCAATCATCTTCTTCATTGATTTTCTGGCATATTTCTAAAGCTTTTGTATAGTATCCTATAGCTTTTGCAGGATCATTATTTAAATCTTGATATAATGCACCACTATTAAAGAGAATCTTAAGTTTGGTTATTTGAGCAACTTCCTTGTTATCAACATATGCAAGAGCATCATGAATATAAGAAAGTGCTTCTTCTTTTGCTCCTAGAGAGCGATGAGCTGCAGAAATCAGGTAAAGGCCTCTCGCTTCTAATTCTTTGTTTTCTATTAAACTAGCATTACCAAAAGTATAAGTGGCCATCTCTAAAGTCTCTTGTTTTTTACCTAGATAAAATAGAGAACTTGCAAGTCTTGCATTTATTAAGGCATTATTTTGTGGATCTAATCCTTCTTCTAAGGCAGCATTTCCTATATTTACAATACTAACCCAATCCTCTGAGATTTTTAGAGTTTCATATTGCATAAAAAAATCTTCTTCAAATGTCATATATACTTCTAATCATGAGTACCATTTTCAGAATTAAAGATTACAGATTTAATTCAAGTTGTGAGCGCGCGGAGTGTATATTTAATACATGAGCACGCGAATCGACGATGAATTGGATTTGTAAATTTAATTATGGAAATTGGTAAATATCTTTAATTTCTGATTGCATTATACATGATTTTCCGCTATTATACGAGAATAATTTGAATCTATAGGAAAACGCTCCAATGAAAATTATCTCTTAAAAATTGCCTACAATTTAGGCAGTCTAAGTCCTCCCTAAATGACATTTTTAAAGAGATAAATATGATTCATAAACCCATTCTTCTAAATAATCTAAATTTAGAATTTCCCCATAAAACTTGTTTCACAGATTTTAGTTGTAATATTCCTTGCTGTAGTAGAATTGCTATCATTGGACGTAATGGTAGTGGTAAGACATCATTGTTGAAAATGATAAGAAGCGTTTCAAGCAATCTAAATATAAGCTATGTGCCACAAATTATTGAAGCCCACGATAATTTAAGCGGTGGGCAGAAATTTAATAAAGCATTAACTGAGGCCTTGAGTTTAGAGCCTGATATTCTAATGTTAGATGAACCCACTAATCATCTTGATTTAAAAAACCGTAAATCTCTAATGCGGATGTTAAATAGTTTTCTAGGTACCATAATTATTGTTTCACATGATGTGGAGTTATTACGTAATTGCATAGATACATTCTGGCATATTGAACCACCAAAAATTAGCATTTTTACTGGAAGTTATGATGACTATATCAATGAAATTAATCTTAAGCGCCATTCTATATCTCAAGAACTATCAAGACTAGAGCGACAAAAAAAGGATATGCATCAAGCTTTAATGCAAGAGCAGCAAAGAGCGGCTAAATCTAGAAATAAGGGGCAAAAATCTATCGATAGTAAAAAATGGCCGACAATTGTTAGTAAAGCAAAAGCTTTGAACGCTGAAAAAACTTCTGGCAAGAAAAAATTAGCTATTGATCAGAAAAAAGAAAATCTTCAACATCAACTAGATGGTATGCGGTTACCAGAAATTATTCTGCCTAAATTCTCTATTGCAAGCACTGATACAGGTAATGGTAGCGTTTTATCAATAATAGATGGTAGTATTGGTTATTTAGAGCCAATATTGAGTGATATCAATATCAATCTATATTCAGGTGAAAAACTGGCAATTAAGGGTGATAATGGCAGTGGTAAAACCACTTTAATAAGAGCTATTTTAGAGGAAGCAAAAGTAATTAAAATTGGTAATTGGTATGTAACCAAAGATATTGGTTATCTTGATCAGCATTATAATAATTTGATTCTTGAAAAATCCGCATTTGAAAATATTGCTGAAATTAGACCAGATTGGAATAGATCAGAAATACGTCGCCATTTAAACGATTTTCTCTTTCGGAAAAATGAGGAAGTAAATACTTTAGCAAAAGATTTATCAGGTGGCGAGAAAGTACGTCTATCACTTGCTTTAATTGCAGCAAAATCTCCTAAATTACTGATATTAGATGAAATAACCAATAATTTAGATCTAGAAATCAGGCAGCATGTGATAGAGGTTTTAAGAGAATTCCCAGGAAGTTTGTTGGTTATATCTCATGATGAAGATTTTTTGAAAGAAATAAATATTGAAGATAATTTTATAATAGAAAATAATCACATAAAAGGAGAACAATAATCATGGGTAAAATACTGCTCTTAATTACAGTAATATTGATGGATATATTAAGTGGAGCTGAAATTGATTTATTTATTCCAAGTTTCCCAGAAATCAAAACTCACTTTAATGTATCTACAGTTTGGCTTGAGGCGCTGCTCTCGGCTAATTTTATAGGTTCATGTATGAGCTTGTTTTTTATTGGGAGCTTGGCCGATAGACATGGGAGAAAACCAATTATACTACTAGGCTTAACAATTTTTATTATTGGTAGTATATTCTGTTCATTTGCATTAGAATTTAACTTTTTGCTTATAGGAAGATTTTTGCAAGGAATAGGTATTTCAGCTCCAGCTGTTTTATGTTTTTTGATTATTGCTGATAATTACCCTTTAAAAAAGCAACAATATTATATGGGAGTGCTCAACGGACTTATTAATGTTGCTGTAGCTGGCGCGCCTGTTGTGGGAAGCTATATTGCTATGTATTTTCATTTCCGCGGTAGTTTTATAACACTGTTACTTTTTGGAATTATAGTTGCCATTATGACCATGCTTTTTGTTCCAAATTCTAAAACACATGAAAATAAAGAATCAATTTCTTTAATAGGATATCTACCAATATTTAAGTCAAAGCCTCTGATGCTATTGCTAGTGCATATAGTTTTTATGTTCGTACCATATTGGATATTTTTAGGATTATCGCCAATATTATACATGAAAGACTTAGGGCTAAGCTTAAAGGTTTACGGCTATTATCAAGGCGCTTGGGCTTTAGTTTTTGCTATTGGTAGCATATTCTTTGGAGCCATTATTGAGAGACTTCCTACTAAAATGATGCTAAAATCTTCTGCATATACCTGCCTAATTGGCTTGATTACAATCTTCCTTGTCGCTGCTTTAGATATTAGAGATCCACTAATTATTATGCTCAGCTTAATGCCATTTAATATCGGAGGTATTATTCCATTTATAATTATTTATCCAATAGCTTTAAACTATATACCAACAGCTAAAGGTAAAATCTCTGCCTTAATCAAGGGATCTATGCTTATTCTAACTGCATTTGGCATAGAAATTGCAGGCCTAAGCTACCAAGGTTCATTTAGAAGTCTAGGGATTATCCTAAGTTTATTTATTATGGTTGGAATTGTTACTTTGTTTATGATAATTAGAAATCGTGAGATAAAAGAATTATTTTAGAGATTCTATGGGCTCAAGCTCATTTTTCTAAATCATCAATAACATACCAAAGCTTGGTTAATGCTTCATTCTTTGCTCTAAACGAAGCAAAGCTACTTTGCTTTTCAGTATCTATTATATGACTTACAAATTCAATAGTACGACCGTCTTTTTCGATATACCCCACAAACCATCCGTTATATAAATCAGTTAAATTACCATTGCTATCTCTTAAAGTGCTTAGTCCGGTTTTACCATATAATTTCCAACCAGCTGACATTTCTTGAACAAACATGATTCTTTTTGTGTTTTCATATGCCTTTTTACTAACAGGTAATTTTTGGTTCACAATTTTTTGTAAAAACGCTACTTGATCTATTGGGGAAATTTTTAGCGAGCTAGAAACCCAGGCTTCTGTGAGTCCTCCTGATAAATCCATATTGCCATAATTAAATCTTGTTACATATTCTTGAAATTTTTTCATACCAAGTTTGGCGGTTAATTCTTTTGAATACCAAACACAAGAATTTAGTATCCAACTCCTAGGATTCTGCGTACCCTTACAAGAGTTTGGAAAAATATTAAGGTCATCATTAGACCAATTTGGACTATTCTCATCAAGCAAAATGCCAGAATCATAACCCATTATACTTAAAGCAAAATTAAATGAACATGCAGGAGGATATGCAGTTTTGCACTCTCCTTCTTGCACAAGTACTTTATCTTTTTCTTGAGCTAGAAAGCAATCGGCCTGAGCCATGTTCGTGGTTAGAATAGCAAATAATAAAACAAATTTTTTCATAATTTTACCACTTCAAGTTTGTTTATAATTAGTTTAGCAATATCTTCTGGTTTTTCACTAGAAGAATCAATTACTATTCCACCTAGCTCAAGCGTTTTACTTTTAAGCGTTTGCGCAAAATTTTCCATATCTTGCGTTATAAGTTCTGGTTGTTTTCTATTTAGTAACCGTTGCTCCCGAATATTTCTGTTGGCATGAATACAGAATAACAATGAGCAGTTCTTTGCAAATTCCGGATTAAACGAACCTTCTAAAAAGATGTATTTTTTATCTTTGATTAGTTCTAATTTCTTAAGCCATTTATGAGTCATTGCTTCTTGCCATTTTTCACATGATCCATATTCTTTAATCATATCTTCGAAACTAGGGATCCCAATATCATCGAAGTAATTAATTGATACTTGGTTCTTTGGTAATATCTTTTCAACTTCTTTAAGAATAGTAGTTTTTCCACTACCTGAGGCGCCAGTGAGGAGGATAATTAAAGGTTTAGATAACTCCTTGAGGAACCATAATATTAAATCATCATCTAGCTTAACTTCTCCACCAGGTTTAACTGGTTTATAATTATAAGTAACTCCTAGGCCATCTGGTACATAACCTTGTTTTATATACATTCTTTGCGCAGCTCCATAATCAGAATATAGACCTACACCTATACCAATGACATTATTTCTGGTTGCTGCCATATCTTCAGCTATTTTAAGCAATCTATGCCCTATACCTTTATTGCGATATTTAGGCAAAACATTAAAATCACTAATTTCAGGAATATTTTTCTCTAAGAAAGATGGATATTTTGAGTGAAATTTAAGGGTAATATAACCAGCAAATTTATCTTCTAAAAAGCTAAGCCATATAATTCTTTCACCATTTTCTTGTTCTTTTAAGTAATCTTCAAAAATAGAAGCAGGTTTAGGCCAATTAGCATTTTGGAATGCATCTACTATAATTGGTATATCATCAGAAGATAGCTGTCTAATAGCAACATGTTGATTCTCAGAAACATTATTAATTTCTGCAAGGATTCTCACCATATAGACCATATTCCACTCATAACCTTGAGGCTTTAGATCAAATAATGGCATAAATCCATTCTTAAGATAGAAGTTATAAGTCTTTAAATAATTCTCATCAGCATTCTTAGGAGATAAAGTTTCAACAGTTAGAGTTTTAGCTCCTTTTGCTATAGCTAAGTTATAAGCAGCTTCAATTAATTTTTTACCAACGCCTTGTATATGATATTTAGGTAGGACAGCCATCCAGTAAATATTAGCATTAGTAGAATAAGTAAACTCCAAAGAAATAAGAGCAACATATTGATCATCTATTTTTGCTGCTAAGTTAATACGTGCTTTAACGCCTAAAGCATAATGTTCATTAACCTCTGGTAAACCGAAATATTCAGGTAATTCGCTTGTGATTTGCCGGCATAATTTTTCAGCGATATCTGAGGATATTCGTTTGATTTGAATCATAAGATTTTTCCTACTGGGATATCTCGTGCGTCGCTCTCATAATTGTCGGGGTCATCAAATGGCATTTCAATATAATCATATTTCTTATAAAAAGAATAGGCTTTTGGCGAAGATTCAATATGAAGCCTTTTATAGCCTTGTAACCTTAGCCATTTCTCACATAATTTCAAAAATTCTCCACCATATCCGTTATTACGATTATTCTCATCAATAGCAATAATTCTGAGTGCCGCTCTGTTTTCTGGCCATAATTGAATATGAGCATAACCAATAATTTCTGCGTCCTTATATAAGACAAAATGAATATGATCCTCATTCCCAAATGTCCAAAGATATGGGTCTTTTAACTCTGCTTGATCAAAGATGTATTTTTGTCTTAAAGTTTTAGCAGCTTCTAGTTCTGCATCATCAGAGGCCTTAGCCACTCTTAATTCCATATTTATTATAGCTCTTTCCTTAAAAACAGACAGCTCGAATCATTATTATATCCTTTACGTTCTAGATCTACATTATACCCAAGTTTCTCATAAAACTTAAGCGCATTTTGAAAGCTCATAGTATTAACTGTCGCCATTTTGCAGTTTTCTAAACGCCCATATTCATGGACTTTATTCATTAATTCTCTAGCTAAACCTTGATTTCTATAATTACTATCAACCCATAATTGATCAGTATAAATACAGCCAAAAATTATATAACCATTACAACCAGCTATTATTTTTTGGCTCTCATCTCTGATAAAAAAGCCAAATGGTTTACAAGAGCCATAATCTTTAATTTCTTCATTGAGCTTTTTCGTTAAGAATTCAATATCTTCTGGTGTTGGTGAGTTAGTTTTCTGGATATTCATATCATTGCTCCTCCCCAAGTGATACCACCATCTATAGTAATACTAGCTCCTGTCATATATCCGGATGCTTTGTTTGAAGCTAAAAATAAAACTGCTCCATCTAAATCATGCGGCTCACCTACAAATCCAACAGGTATTTTTTTAGCATGTTCTTTTTTACCTTCTTCGCTGCCAACTCTATATGCTGTCATTGGTGTTGAAATTGTTCCTGGAATAATCGCATTAATTCTGATTTTTGCTTCAGATAATTCACCAACAAGACATTTTGTTAATTGTAAAACTGCAGCCTTAGAAGCAGAATAACCAGATAATCCAGCTCTTGAATAATTGGTTCCACCAATACTTGCTATATTGATAATAGATCCTGCAACTCCATGTTCTTTCATATGATTGGCGACTAGCTTTGTTACATACCATATTCCCATTACATTGGTTTGCATAATATTTTCAAAATTATCATCATCCTCTTCAAAGATAGCAGTTCTTCCTGCTATACCTGCACAGTTTACACAGATATCTATCCGTTCATTCTTTAGGCTTTCAAATGCAGCTTCTACTGATTTTTTATCAGCCACATCTATTTGAACGACTACCGCATTTTGAAGTTTTTGTGCTATCTGTTCTAGTTTTTCAATATTCCTGGCAGCTAAAATAACTCTTGCCCCTGCATCTAGAAAGGTATGAATAAATCTTTCACCAATGCCGCTAGAGGCGCCAGTTATAAGTACAGTTTTTCCTGATAAACCAAAAAATTGCATAGTTTTTCCTTTTACTTGAGCTTATAATGATTGATATTCTAATATAAACAAAATTATAATGCTATGGATATAAGCTTCAAACCTTTAATTCAAGATCATTTTCCTTTCCTTATCAAATGGTTAGAAGTACCTCATGTTAAAAAATTCTGGGATCAGGATATAACTCATACTATAGAATCAGTCACAAAAAAATATGGTGGTTATATTAATAATGATAAAATTAGAGCCTATGTTATTTATCTAACTGATAAACCAATAGGTTAATCCAAATCTATAACGCATATGATTTTATAAGAAGTAAACCTCTTGACGATTTACCTAAATCACTTGGAGCAATCGACTTTTTTATAGGAGAAGAAGAATATTTAGGTAGAAATTTAGGTGTAGAAATTCTAAAGGCATTTGATTATCAAAAATTTGATAATATTTTAGTTGATCCAGATATAAACAACTTAGCTGCAATTAGAACTTATGAAAAGTGTGGATTTAAGAAGACGAAAGAACATCTTGATACTAATGAAATTTGGATGATAAAGGAATTATGAAGTTTTTAGATTTAACCAATAAAAATATGATTGATGGAATTTCTGACCAAATAGAATTAGAAAGACTTTGGCTAGATGATAACAAAATTGAGTTTATTCCTAAAGATATAGCTAAGCTAACTAATCTAAAACACTTAAGTGTTTATAAAAATAACTTAAAAGAAATTCCGCCTGTTATTTTTTCAATGCAGCAATTAGAAAGCATTAATTTTAGTGCTAATCAAATAATTATTGTACCCCATGAAATTAGCGATTTAAAGAATCTAACAGTTTTAGATATTCAACATAACAAAATTAAAAATATTCCTGCAAGTATTGGAAAGTTAACAAAATTAAAATTCCTATATTTAGGTGGTAATAATTTACAAGATCTGCCTGAATCGTTTGAGAACCTAACTCAACTTCGTTACTTAAATCTTACTTATAATAATTTTAAAAGATTGCCGGATATAGTAACGAAATTACAAAACTTAGTTGAACTAAAATTATATAATAATAAGATTGAATTCCTCTCTGATACAATTGTTAATTTACCTAATTTACTTTATTTAGAGTTACGTAGTAATCTTATTTCTTCTCTGCCTACCTCAATCGGTAAACTTAAATCTATACGCTCAATTGATTTACGCGAAAATAAACTTGAAACAATACCGGAATCTATTCTAGAGCTTGAGAATTTAGAAAAACTTGATCTAAGATTAAACAAAGAGTTGGTTATACCTGCTTGGATAAAAGAATTAGAACAACGAAATTGTATAGTTTACTATATAAAGGAAAAACGAATGACTCACTTAATATATTTAATTGGTAGATCTGGAACTGGTAAATATACCATTGCTAAAGAGCTTGCGAAAGGGGCTTACGTTATTGTAGATAATCAGTTAATCAATAATCCAATATTTTCACTGCTTAAAACTGATGATTTAAATAGCTCACTAACTGTACCTCGTGAAGCCTGGAATGCTATTGGCAAAATAAGAGATATTGTATTTGAATTTATGGCATCTGAACAAAGCAATAATTATATACTTACTAATGAATTATTTGATGATGACGAAGGAGATCATAGACTATTTAATCAAGTTAAAAATTTGATCGTAAAACGAGGTTCAATTTTTCTACCAGTAAAATTACTTATTTCTAAAGAAGAAAACGCCAGAAGAATTACTTCTCCAGGAAGAGCTGAACGATACAAAAGTACTAAAATTGATGAGAAAGATAAAACTAGAAAACTAATTGAAGTTGATCATCCAAATTTGCTTGAGATTGATGTAAGTACTTTATCAGCTAAAGAAGTGGCTAAAATAATTTTAAATCGCTTAAATGAAATGGGAATAGATTATGCATAATATTCATGTTTTAAGTAGAGCAGTTTTTATTGATAAAGATCATATTCTATTATGCAGAACACTTGATCTTAAGCGTAATTTCTACTTTCTACCAGGTGGTCATATAGAACACCAAGAATCTGCAGAAACAGCTTTAATTAGAGAGTTAAAAGAAGAAACAGGGAATGAGTTTTATATTAAAAGATTTTTAGGATGTCTTGAACATAGTTTTGAACCAGGGCATAATAGCATATGTCATAATCATGAATATAATTTAATGTTTGAAGTGAGTTCAAATAAATTATCTTCTAAAGATAAGATTCCACAAATAGAGAAAAATATTGAAGTAGTTTGGGTGCCATTTAATCAATTGTCTGAATTAGATTTTAGACCTGGTCAATTTCTTATAGAAATTATCTCTAAATGGCTAAATAATGAATCAAACAATCACCTTTATACTGTAATGAAATGAGTAATATTCCTAAAAAATCTTTTTATTTTTTACGACATGGTGAAACTGATTGGAACAAAAACCATATCGCTATGGGACAAAAAGACATTCCTCTTAATCAAACAGGAATTCAACAAGCATATAGAGCAGCAGAATTGCTAAAAAATTGTTCATTTAGTGCAATTGCTGTGAGTCCATTAAAGAGGGCTAAACAAACTGCTGAAATTATAGCAGAAAAATTTTCTGTACCTATGATAGAAATTGAAGAACTAAAAGAATGTTCTTTAGGAATTATGGAGGGTCAGCTAAAGGGTTATAATCATTGGGTTGGTGCATGGCACAATGGCTCAATAATAAGTGGAGCAGAAACTTATTCTTCCTTCACAAAACGTGCAATTTTAGGTATTCAGAAAGCTCTAAAACATCATTCAGAACCAGTTTTAATTATTGCACATGGTGGAATATATGAAGTTATTCAACGAGGAGTAAATTCACCTTTTGATAATTTACAGAACTGTGTACCTATTTATCATAGAGCACCTTCATCTACGAATAATCTATGGTTTGTGTATAGTTTAGATGAAGAAGAATGAATAATCTAAAAAGTATCTAGTATAGATAGAGTTTTTGTGGGTGATAAAATAAATTTTTAATAAGGAAATTTTTATGAATAAAATGAAACGTTTCAAAGTTGATAAATTAATTCGTGATAGAATACCAGAGATTACCTTAATAGATGGAGTAGTAACTTTTACAAGAGAACTGGAACCAGATGAATATATAAAACGCCTGAATGATAAACTTATTGAAGAATCAAAGGAAGTTACTCAAGCTAAAGATAAAATGGAGATTGCTGAAGAGCTTGCAGATGTTCTTGAAGTAATTCAGGCGATATCTATAGCAAATAACTTATCATTCCAAGATATTGAAAATGCCAGATTAAAGAAAAGAGCTACAAAAGGTGGTTTTGATAAACGAGTTTACTGTTCCATTATTGAAATACCCGGGAATCATAAAAGAGTGAGCTATTATCTTTCTAGATCTGAAGAATATCCTGAGGTAAAATGAAGTTACAAAATTTAAGAATCATGATTTTTGGCAGACCTGGTAGTGGCAAATCAACTTTTGCTTTAAAGTTACATGAAACTACAGGGCTTCCATTGTACCACTTAGATAAATACTTCTTTGAAAATAACTGGAAAGAGCGCGATTATAATGAATTTCTTACTATCCAACAGTCTTTGGTAAATCAAGATGAATGGATCATTGATGGTAATAGTACCAAGTCATTTGAGATGAGATATGCAAAAGCTGATTTGGCTCTATATTTTAATTATCCAAGATATATTTGCTACTGGAGGATTTTTAAAAGACTTTTTTGTAAAAATAAAGCGATAGATGATCGAGCAGAAAATTGTAATGAAACTGTAAGACTTTCTTTGCTAAAATATATGTGGAGTTTTGAAGAAAGAGTGAAAAAGCAAATAGCTGGTTTAAGAAGTAAATATCCTAATTGTAGATTTACAGAAATAACGTCAGATAAAGATTTAGGAGAGTTTCTATGATTATTATTCGTAATGCTGAAATTAAAGATATGGATGCCTTATTACCATTATTAGAGCAGATTGGCTATTCAACAACAAAGGAGTTATTCGAAAAGAGATTTACTAAATTTTTATTCGTAGAAGGATATGGTGTTGCTGTTGCTGTTGCTTGTATGGATGACAAAATAGTTGGATTTGTTGCATGGTCTAAATCTAATCTTTTTGTATCTGATAAAATCAGAATTCATATTGAAGGGATTGCAGTTGATAAAAATTATCGAGGCCAAAATATCGGCAAACAATTAATGCAGTTTGTTGAAAATTATGCTGGGCAATTCTCTCCAGCAATTATAGACTTAACTTCTGGTCTAAGGCGCGCAGGTGAAGGTACTCATGAATTTTATAAAAAACTAGGCTATAATAATGAAGGCTTTATGGCAAAATTATATTTACGAAAGGAGATATAATTTAAATTGAGCTATTCAATCTATTTTCTAAATCTTGAATAACTTTGATTATGTCTTTAAAATCTGGGGCGTCACTCAAAATCATCATTGCCATATTTTTATAATCTTGGTTTAGGTATTCTATTAATTTAGTGCTTGGCATTAAATGAAAGCTACCAAGCCTAGCTGTATTTTGAGAAGCATTATTATCTTTGAAGAAAATAAGATTGTTGGTTACCACATCATCAAGGCAACCAGAATTTGATAAAGCATCTTTATCTATTCCTCGCTTTACTAACATATAAACATCATAGTAATGCCGAGACATTCTTTCTGCAAATTCTTTTCCTTTCAAAGATCTATGATATAAGCCATGTAAAATAGTTAGTTTTTCCCAGAATGTCCTTATCACAGATAATGTGGGTATTGGAGTATTTTTTTCTTTTACAAGACTAGAAAAACTTTCAGCAATATAAGGCTTTATTATGGTAAATTGTTTGGGTAGTATTCCACCTCTGGCACCTAATTCTAATTTTATAATTTGTTTTACGTATTGATCAGAAGCGTTGATATTTAATACACTTGGATAAGAAAATAAAATAGTTTGATCATCTTTATCAATTTCTACATTCCATTTTTCAGTATTATTTATAGAATTTTGGCAAGCATTTACCAAGATTGGTAAGATGAAGTCTTTTATATAAGCTTTAATATTTATCATCAAAACATCAATTCTTCTTTGAACTTCTTTGTTCGATATATTAGTTTCATTAGGGTCTTTTATATTGAGAATAGCTCTATTTATTGTTAAGTCGCAATCTTCTGAAAATCTATCTATTAGTTGATAAGATTTTGAAAGAGAAGTTCCGCCTTTAAAAATCATATTATTTGCCAGTTCATTATTATTAAAAAGCTTTTCGAGTGTCCAACATACCCAAAAATCCTTTTCTAATACTATTGCATTGATGCCTAACCTAGACTGAGCTTCAGTGAAGATATCTAATCGATCTTGTTTTAATAGTTTTAAAAAATCATCCATTTGTGCTACTTTGTATTTTGTGGATTATATCGCTCATCCAAGCTGGAATAAAAGGAATTGCCTTGGTTATGCTTAGTTTATCGTTATCTGATAGTTTTTGAGCATATTGATGAATTAGATCATCATCAATGGCTTTTTTACCTAAATAAGACATAGACTGCAGCGCAAGATTAGCAGGCAATGGTAAATCGTCAAAAATTGGAATCCTTGTATGTTTAAAAATAATGTTATTATTACCAATTTTCTTAACGCAAGATTTTCCTGTAGTTGAATATGCAATTCTCATTGGTACCTGGGTAGAAAGCCCAAGAAGATTGGTTGCCATAGCGCCGGAATAAAAAATACGATCACCAGTTTTACTTGCAACCACTTTCGCCAGATCATCTATATTAGGAGAAATAGTTCCAATGTGAGGATTTATTTTAGGATAATCATATATTCCTCTAGATATCTTTCTAATAAATCCTTTTTGAGTCAATCGTGACATAACTTTATCTATTGCAGCTCGGTTTCCTAAATCAAAAAAATCCTTCGGAGAAAATATCCATCCTTGTTGCCTTGCTATTATTCTATCAATGATGTCTTTTGTAATGTTAGTCATGATTTTATCCTCTTATTTTGTCAGATTATAGCATATATTTTCCTGACAAACAAGTTTAATTCATTTTTTCATTGTAGCGGCAAACATACTATCTACAGCTCTGCTTAACGACTCTCTTACTGGATCTAAATTAATTCTAGCATAAACTGCAGTAGCCTGCTGAGTCTTATGTCCAAGTGATTTGCCAATAATGTAGCTATTAGCACCAGTTGCAGCTTGCCAGCTACCTAGAGTGCGCCTTAAATCATGAATGCGTAGATCACTTATATCGGCGTCTTTTAAAATTCTTTTCCAAGCTTTCTTTGGTTCTTCAATATGACCTGATTTACTAACTGGACTTGCGAATACCCATTGATTAATTTTATTTATTAATCTCTCTTTTAATATAGAAATTGCTTGTGGAATAAGCGGTATAATGTGAGACTCACCATTTTTAGTTTCCTGTATTGACCACTCACATCTGACTAAATCTATATTATTCCAACTCATGCTTTGTACATTTCTGCGCCTTGCTCCTGTTAATAAGCAAATATAGAAAAAATCTCTGAAGGTCTCATTAGTCTCATTGTTCAAACTTTCGAAAAACTTAGTTATTTCCTCACCTTTTAAAAATCTTTCTCGGCTTTTTTCCTTAAATTTTTTTACTCCCTGACAAGGATTTATTCCTTCGAACCCCCAATCAATAGCTTTATTAAACATTATATGAAGTAATGATAATATTCTATTAGCCACATATTTACCTGATTCATTGCCAATTTTAGCATGAAGTTTTTCGATATCGGATTTACTAATTGATGAGATTCTCTTCTTTTGCCAAATTTTAAGGTGATTCTGATAAAGTCCCTGATCTGAACTCCAAGATTTTTTATGACTCTTTGCATAGCGCTCTATATACTGTTCAAACAACTCATCTATAGCGACATTCTGCCCCATGCCTTTGGTCTCATTAGGATTTCTACCTTGGGCAATTTGGCTATTTACACCTTCAGCCATATTTCGTGCATTCTCTATTGAAAGGTCAGGAAATTTTCCTAGAGTAAATCTTTCAGGCTTGCCATTAATCTTGCGATATACAACAAATGTTTTACTTCCTTTATCTGTGACTGATAACGCAAGCCCTCTGATTTTATTGTCATAGCAATAAACCCTTTTGCCTTTAGAGGGGATTGGAAAATCTTCTAGAGCTTTTTTAGTAAAGTTAATTTTATTCTTCATATTTTTTCTTTTATCTTATAGTTCTGGTGCTACCCTGGTGCTACCTTTTTTATAAAATATAGTATAGTTTAAGTTAATATGATAAATCAAGAGCAATCTTACAAGCCCTACAAAATAAGGCTTTATATAACTTTATAAATCATGGTAAAACATAGGTCCCCAAGACTTTTAATCAAAGGGTCGCAAGTTCGAATCTTGCTGGGCACACCAACAAATCATTCAGATTAAAACAATAGAACCAAATAAATAATTCATTTTTAAATTAAATATACTTTAGTAGTAATGGAAAATGCGAGACATTAAAAATTTCAAGATTTTTTTATTACCGAGATATATAATTTTTGAAATTTTAATGAGATCTTAAATTTCAATCGTCTTTAATTCCTAAAGAAGTGATTTTATATAACTTGGTGTCATCTAAAACAGGTGTAAAATAATATGTTACAGCATTTTTTCCATAAATTGATTCCTTATTTAGTAAAATGCTTAAATATCTAAAATATCTCCAATGACCAATTATCAAAACTTTATTATATTTATTAACCACTTCTTTAATAGTATTGTGAATTCGTATTTGAAAAAGAGTATAAGCTTTCTACGTTATCAATTTCATCGCATTTTAACCAAATTTCTTCTTTTGCTTGAGCTATTCCTTTTTCATTTAGTGGTACATAATGATTTTTAGGAATGATACCATATTTATTTATATCAGTTTGACCATGCCTAATATAATAAAATGGCTTAGTAATCTCCCCTCTTTTAAATTTTCCATCTTAGTAATAGTTTATATCATTGATATGTCTATCTTTATAAGCATAAGATATGTTTGCGCTAAAAAATATAATTCAAGTTTTATATTCAATCACCAGAAGCTAAATATATCTAGAAACAATAAATTACTATCACTATCAGAAATACCCATTTCTGAGCTTCTAATATAAGCCTCTTCATGAATAGAATTTATTGTGTAAGAAGTTGGAACAAATGAAGGAATTGAACTGGCAGCTGAACTAGGAATTGATGTAGGAGCACTAGATGGCTGGGTAACATACGTAGAATTTTCTTCCTTGCTTTCAACCTGACCATTTATTTGGCTTATTATTGTTTCTTCTTGAAGAAGAGTAGTTGTAAGTCCTAAATTAGTTAATTGCTCATTTAGTTCCTCATCTTCTTGATCTGACGACCTTTCTTCATTCAATAATTCTGCTAAGCGCTCTACATTACTTGGATTTATTTCCCCATTTGCTTCACTTTGCATCAAAAGTATTTCACAATGCCTTTGCCTTAAGTTTTCATCTTGAGTTTCAGCAGAAATTAAACGAGCCTCTTGAATAATTGTTTCTCTGCTTGAGAAATCTATATTTTCAGCTAAAGCGAGCCTAACTAAATTATTTACAGTGATAGGTCCACAATCATATCCATTAGTTTGTTGAGCTAAGTTTAAATCTATAATCTCTATAGGATTATGGCCATTATACATTCTAAGGTAATATTCTAGTAAGTTTCTATTTTCATTAGTTAACTCATTTCCCATTGGATCATTATAAATAGCGCGAATCACTCCATTAACATCTCTTCTAAGGACTAATCCAACCCAATGATTATTATTTAAATTAAATGGTAAAACAGCAGCAGTTTGCAAGTTATTTAATGCTGTTTGAATATTATTAATAAGAGCAGAATTATTTGCTAATGGTATAGGTGCTATAATCCTAATATTTTCTGTTAAAAGTTGATTAAGTAGATTATTTATTTGATCTCCAGTGTACCATAATAATTGAATACCATACCATCTCGGTAAAGCTTCAAGTAATATATCTATCTTAGCTTGATCAATATTATTGTTTAGTTTGAGACTTTTCTCTTTTAAGGAGGATTCCATATACCAAAACCATTTTTGGCTTATATCATACTCTCGTTGAAGTAGTTCTCTTTCTTTCGCCGTTTCATGCACTGATTTGTAATCTCTACTTACAGAAGATGTTAATCTATCTTCCTCTCTTAAATTAGGGTTTAATCCATAAACGTAATTCAAATCTGTATAAAATTGAAAGAATTCATGCAATATTCTAGCAGATCCAATAGCTTCTTTCATTGACATTGGCATTTCACCACCATTATCTACTCTATCTTTATAAAATGCATTTTCGAAACTAATCCACTTATCTATAATGAGATCAAGAGTCATTTGCTGATGGATTAAAGATGCTGGATTTCTAACAACCTCAGAACCGAATATTAAATATGCAATTTTTGTAAGATCAAATTTAACCTTTTTTATTAAACTTGGATTTTGGTTTATTTTGATAGTTTGTCCGCTCGTGTTTATTAGATGATCTAAACTATCACCTCTTATAATTTGTCTTATCCATAGAGCAATATCAGAGTCATTAATAACGCTTATATCACTAGCTTTATACTTATTAAGTTTTGTTCTTATATCAATGATTATTTCAAAGACTTTTTTATAACTTCCAAGCTCTGATGTTTCATCGCTTCTCTTGCCTTTAATTGTGAATTTATGATTATCAGATAGTATTTTTTCTGAAGCAGGAAATTTCCACCTCCTTCCAGATTCTTCTTCAATAATTCTATCCCATTCGCTATCGTTAAGATCTCTTAGATATCTTTTTGCTGATCTATTACATAAATTTAGTGTAGCTAAAAATTTAGGAAAGAAATCATCTTCATTAGAAAGATCAAATATTTCACCATTATCTAATACTTTTCTTTCAATAGCATTTTCTCTAAAAAAGCATTTCCTAGAGTTAACTAATTCAGAAATTAATAGAGAAGAAAATTCTTTATCAAATAAAGAAACTATTTTTTCACCTTTACAATCAGAAAATTCTCCATGAAGCGCAGATAATTTTTGTTTTATGGCATGTTTTAAGTGATTATATAAAGGTGATAAATTATTAGATTTCATTTGAATTTCTAATTCTCTTAAATGTTCTTCAAGTAAATACTTACTTAACTCATCTCTAACTTTTGAAAGTGACTTTAAGTTATCTGGCGATGAGAGTAATTTCTCAGTTGCTCTTTTTTCAGGACTATCAGGAGTTTGATCATTTTGTTTTTTGTACTTGTTCATTGCATCCTTTGAATGCTTGAGCGCTGATTTGTTAGAGGGCTGACGATCTAAGGAATCAATATAGCTTTCTTTATATTGTTTTACTATATCTTCTAATCCATTTTGAATGTTAAAATCATCTTTTATATCATCAAAAGTTAGCTCTCTTGGTAAAACTAAAGTTTTACCTGAAATAAATCTATCCTTTTTTAATTGTGTTAGAAATTCTTGTAATAAATTACTTATATCTGATATCCATCCAATTTCAAAATAACCTGTATTAAAAGATTTAAGTAGGTCTCTTTTCTGAGACAATGCTTCTTTAATGTAATGTTCTATTCTAGAGTTATTTTCTTCTAAAAATTTTCTTAAAATTTCATCTGATAGTTCTTCATTACCAGAAGGAAGCAAGAAAAATGATTTTAACGCTTTTTGAAAACATTCATTTAACCAGGATGATATTATTTCATCATTAAGAAATCCTTCTTCATATTTTAAATAGTTCTTTTTATATTCATAATATATTTTTCTAATTAAAGGAGCTCTAAGTATTTGAATTCCTAATGCATGAGAATAGAATATATCTCTGTAATAATTTGCATCATAACGGCCTTTATTAGTAAATTGATAAAGCGATCCTATAAGATCATATGATTCTCTAAGGTCCTCATCTTCATCGGAGGAATCATCAAAAGAAGCTAAGAATTTCTCATCAACTATTTCCTCAAACTCTTCTTTTTCTTCCACTAATGGGGGCATTGCTCTAATAGGAGATTCCACATTATCAATAATTGACCCTTCTATTGTTTCTCTTATATCAGCTGATTCAATAGGTGATTGAATTATGTTATCATTCGCATCGACTGACTGCGTACTTATTTCTTCTTTATTTTCTTTTTTAGGTGTTTTATCTGTTGATTTCATTTTTAAGTCCCTTTGAGTATCTTATTTTGTAACTCAATAAGTTTATAACTATTAATCTGCAATATTTTTTAGTAAATTAATTTTATAAAGTGTGATTAAGAAAAATTAGAGGTAGTAGGAATAGGGTGGTTTCTTTGAAATAAGGGGAAATTTTAAATGTATTTAACATAAAGTATAACCTCACTTTTATTTGTTAGCTGAAGTTCATACTCCTTTAAATCTGAATCTAGCTGTTATGAAACATGGAGTCAAGATAATTAAACACTAGCTAAGAGCTGCAATATTATTTGCCTTTATACTCAAAGCATTCAAACCTACCAATTACTTTAAATCCAAGGTTCTCATAAATTTTATAACCCGAAATTGATGATGATGAAAGACAAGCATAATTGGCGCCATTTTCTTTAGCAAAATTCATAAGGAAATTCATCATTTGAAAGCCAAATCCTTTTCCTCTTTCCTCATCTTTAGTGATTAAAGAAAATATACCAACCATATCTTGGTTCTGGAAAGCTATAGCTATTGTCACTGGAATATTATTTTTATTGTAGCCAATAAATAATTTTTCTTGTTTATTTAATATGTCACTTGTGAGTTGACTATAAAATATTTCTGCACTTTTATCATAAACTTTTAATATACTAATAAAATCTTGTAATTCTTTAATTGTTAGTACTTGAGATATTTGTATAGTTTCAGAACTATATTTAGATTCAAAAGAATCTAGCTCGCATAACATAATTTCTTCATTTGCTTCAATAGTAAAACCCAATTCGTAAAGCTTTTGAGGTAAATTAGAAGATTTAAATGAAGGAGGAATCCACCAAGCGAAAGGTTGGTTTTTAAAAATATTTATAATTTCTTTTGGATCAATTTCAGAACCACCAAAAACTACATTAAACATAGATGATCCAAGGCTGCAATTAATTATTGATAGGTCTTGTATTTCCGTATTTATATAACCAAGTATTTCTGGGAGGTATTTAAAATGTTTAAGGGTTAAAGATTCAACTTTTTCTCTCATAATATTTTCCTAATTAATATTGGGAGTGGAAATTAATTATATATCAACGCATGTTTTATCTTAATCTATAATTAAATTTAGTTTTAAGTTGATACACACTAAATTATTTTAGCTACTTTGGCTATCATCTATTAAATCAAGAGAAGAAGGAAGAAATAATAATCCTCTTGAGCAACTATATATAAAATTTTCTTTAATATTCTACGCTGTTTTTAAGGCAATGCTACTTGTAAAACTTTATTATTGACATAATGAGATAGAGCTTTTAGAAGAGTGAAGTTTATCAAATATTTATTTACTGTTATTATGCATAAAAAAGGCAACTTAAAAGAATCTTATATAAGAGTAGAAGATGAAATCATAAGTCTAATAAAAAATCCTAGAATCTTATCGGTAAAAAATTTAAAGAAGATATTAAAATCAAATAAGGTTAATACTTATTACCAGGATTATAACGGATATACTATGCTAGATCATCTTCTTAATGAGTATATTAAAAATAGATTAGTTGATATAGAAGCTTTTCTTGATATTGCTCAAGTTTTACTTGATATAGGAGCAGATTCTTTATTTGAAGGAGATATGCCTACTTCACCACGTTCTCCTTTATTAAGATCAGTGATGTTTCCTAATCTTGATCAACGTATTTTTAGGCTCTTTCTTGAAGATGTTATTATGGACCAGAGGGAAGATGTAGAACGTTTAAATTATAGTGGCTTAAGTAGTGGAGAAACATCTTATGTTAATGGCCATCTTCATGAAGAGATGGTTTATAGATATAGAACTAATGATTATGTTGGTTTAAGAGTTTTATTAGAGTTAGGTGCTAACCCTAATTATCAGGATTTAAATGGCAATACAATACTTCACACTATTTATAGAACTGGAGAAATAAATGAAGAGTTAAGTGTAGATAGAGTTTTGATTGAATATGGAGTAAACCCACAAATACGAAATGCAAATGGCCTTACTCCTCTTGATTTGGCTATTAGTTTTAGCCAACAACATATGTTAGAAAGAATCAATAGAATAATTAACAAGGAAGTGGATCAAGAAAGTCTTCCAAGTGAAGAATCAACGTTGATAGATGAAATTTATGAAGAAGAAGAGGATGATGGGTTAGATATGCTAGCTAAAGTTTTAAAGGCTATCTCTTTTGTTAGTAATAACAATCCTTTAGTTCTTACAAACAACACTTCTAATAACAGCCACCATATAGAAGAAGTAGGTATAAATCCTTTGTTGGTTGGAGAAGGAGTAAATAGTAGTTAGCTTTTAGCCGAGAAATTTTAGTGTATTTTGTTCTAGCTTAGAGCAAAAATATTCAGTTTCGTGGTGATTTTCATATAAGTAATATGTTTTTTAATAAACTTAAATTAAAGGATAGATATAATTTATTGATAAACTGAATATTTTTGCATGATAATTATTTTTTAAAATCTTTTATGGTAAAAAATAATCAATTGTAGCATCAGTTCCTAATGAAATACCTATTGCTTTAATAATATGTATAAATTTATCTTGAACTGACATTTTAGAGTTAATTATATCTCTCACAGAATGCATAGATGGTACAACTACTTCTAAATCCACTAAAATAGTTTTTGCTAGTTCTGCTAAATGTTTGGTAACCATAAGAGGTTTATTATATCCGCGAACTGTATTTGTTAAACTAGATAAATGCTTAAAGCTTTAGAAGTTATTATTCCTACAAAAACGGCATTAGCATATGTTTTTTCCATTAAAGAATATTGCTCGTTCGTAAAAACAAAAGATGAAGCTGTGCTTATAGCAGGATAACTAACATCAGTTATAGAATCAGCCGAAAATTTTTCGGCAAAATTAGCTATAGGTGTGTGCTTAACTACAGAATTTCTACTAAAAGAATCAAAAATATTTTTAAAAGAGGAAAAGATTGTTTTAGCAGCAGAAGTGGTAACGGCTTTGCCAGTATAAAAACTACTCATGATATCAGTTATATATGGCTCATTGCGAAGAGTTATACTTGCAGTTGTTAAGCTAATAGTGATGGGCATGATGGTTGGGG
Source organism: uncultured Rickettsiales bacterium (assembly GCA_964627795.1). Taxonomy (GTDB): domain Bacteria; phylum Pseudomonadota; class Alphaproteobacteria; order Rickettsiales; family CANDYO01; genus CANDYO01. The sequence continues at coordinate 125,441 of CAZVLF010000005.1, forward strand.
AAAATTTTGGCAGACCCTTAAAAAATATCATAATAATCATGTTTATCTTTTTATTTACACTGAAGCAGCGGAGTTACTTTTAAAACGTGATGTAGTTGGGCTTGGAATAGATACGCTTTTTCCAGATCGGCCTGAAGATAATTTTCTAATTCACAGGTTGTTTTTGGGGAAAGGAAAATATTTAGTAGAAAATGCAGATAATTTAGCTAATTTACAATCTAAAGCAAGTTTTATATTATCTTCCCAATTAAAGTGAAAAACGCTACAAATGCTACAGAAGCACTAATTAGATTAATAGAACTAATTAATAAATAAAAGTCATGAGCAAAAATAGTTTTGTTAATTATATAGTAGATATCCTCTCTGAAGTTAGCAATATAAGGGTCCGAAGTATGTTCGGTGGCTATGGAATATATTGTGATAAAATTATTTTTGCTATTATTATTAATGACGATCTATATTTTAAAGCTGATGAGTCTTTATCAGAGGAGTTTAATATTTTTGGTTCATTTCCATTTACTTATAAAAGATATGATAAAATTATAGCTATGAGATATTGGTATGTGCCGGCTGAAGTTATTGAAAATATCGATTTATTAAAAGATTGGTTTAGTAAAAGTTTTAGAGTAGCTAAACTTACAAAATTAAATAAATATATTAAATAACTAGCTTATAAAATTTTTCCCAATCTCTTTTATTAAAAAAATAATTTAGGTTTTCTTCTTCTTGTTCTCTTGTTAAAGCTTCCTTTTCTATATTGATGCGTAAATATTCTAAGAAGCGCTGTAATTGATAAAATTTAATAAGATTAGAGTTTATTGAGAAATGAGAGTTTAAAGATAGATATTCTTCAATTAAAAAAGTGGAGGCATAATGCCATAAATCCCGCTCACATGGAGCAATTTTTAAATCTTCTCAATCTAGCAAAAATAATTCTTTTTGATTCTGAAGGATGTTGAAGTGATGAGCATCACCATGAGCTAAAACAAAATTATGTTGAGAGTTAGTAAAATCAGAGTGTAATTTTATTAGAATCTCAATAGCTTGAGTTAATAATTTATTCTCACTTGCAAGTTTATCAAACATTATTCTTTTAGTTTGGCTTAGAACAATAGAAGTATCCATCTATTTTTTAATTCCTAGCGCATAATTTATATCAAAATTTTCTTTTTTTAAGTGAGAAAATTCATAAGTAGGTATTGAATGTAATTTAGTGAAAACATCAGTAAGTTGGCTAGAGTACAACGCATTAGGTTCATACAAGGGGTGATTTCCTTCTATAAAATTAGAAAGGAGGAAAATATAATTTTGCTGTTTGCATAGATATTCTCCTCTATTAGTTTGAAAAAAATGAGGGATGTTATTTATGTTAAACTTAGTGTGTAAACTATTCGTTATATTACAAAGTAAATTAAGAGATATAGCGATTTGTGATTCAATAGGGTTAGAAGGTTTATCTTCTTGATATATTTTAAGAAAAACCCTAGCTTGAAAAGCATCTTCTAGAATAAAAGCAAATGTGCTTCCTATATCAATATATTTAATAATATTAGGCAAAAAATTCCAGTTATTTCTTATAATATCAATTATCTCTTGGTCAGATAAGTTTAACTCTAAACGCTGCATAAAAATAAGTTATAAATTTCAATTTAAAAACTCCTCAACACAATAAGAAAAATTATTAGTATTTACAGTTCCATTACACTCTAACTGATGAGGTATTATAAGTTGGGTTTCAACTAATTGATGTATATCGTTAGAAACTATTTCTTCAATAGGAGCAAAAAAATCTTTAATAGCCTTATCATTATCATGTTCATAATATAATTCTAGCATTATGGCAAATATTTCTCTGCTCATATCTTTAAAGCCGTAATGAAAAACTAAGATTCCAATTCTTTGAATAAGATTCGCTTCAGTAGAAGTTAGGTGTAAATTTTCTATTTCTTGGGCGGCTGCTGCAAACAAATCTTCTTGTGTAACTTCTTCCAATGATTTTTCAGCAAAATATTTATTATGAGCCTCTGTTATAGTATATTCACTAAAAACATCTATTGAATTAAAAAAATCTTTAAAGTTTTGAACTTCTGGTGCGCTTGCGGCAGTGATTAAAGCTAAAGTTGGAGAATAAAATAATTTGCTATGTAGTGAGCATAAATCATTTATTTGAAACTTTTCTTGAGGGTTTTCTACATATTCATAAATTTTGGATAAAACACTAATTAATGCATTGTTAAAAGCTTCTTCTTTTTCTTTAAAATATGGATTACCATCATTTAAGAATAAAATATTAGCAGCTGCATGGCCTAGTTCATGAACTAACCTATAAGCATCTTGAAGAAATATGGCTGTATTAAATTCTGTTTTATATGCTCCTGCAGCAGAATCTTTTATTCTTGCGGTAGATAAATCTTCTTGGCTTATTGTATGAATTATTTTTAAAGGATCTTTTCTTTTTACAACTAAAGTTGAGGAATCTAGGTTTTCTAACAAGAAATTTTGAAGAAGAAGCTCTTGGGCCGTGAAGTGTAAAGTAGCAGGAGCTGTAGGCTCATCGCTTCCTTTTGCTATCCCAAGGCATATTACTGCTAGCATATCTTTAAAAAGTTGATCTTGGTTTTGATAAGCTCTGCTTAATGAGCTTATTGCTTTATAAGCTAACTCAGGGTGATTACTATATGTTCTGCTTAATAAAATATCTTTGATGTTCGTGGTTCGAAGGAAAATTGTAGGTATTATAGGAGAAGAAGAATTTAGAATAGGAAAGTCTTCATATATTTTATTATGGATGTTTCTAGCCATTTCAGAACTTATTTGGTTATTTAATGATGCTTGGTTTTCTATTCTAAAAAATACTTCGTTTAGGTTAATTTGAGCTTCTTCATTGTGATAATAAGATTGTTTTTCACTTATGATTTTCCCATCTTTTATATTCAAGTGATTCGAGCTAGAAGCTGAAGACCCTGAGAATTTGATCATTCTAGCAAAATCTTTTATGTTGCTTTTAACTTCCGTTATGTAACTAATATCGCTATATATCCCTTCAATCGAATTTTCTATGTAAGGAGATAGGTTATTAGAAACTTGTAAATCTTGCCCCGTTGCTGAAGAAATAAGCAAATTATTATAATATTCTTCCTCTTGTTCTTCGCTCATTTTAAGAAGTGGAGTGCTATCTATTAAAGTAATTTCTCTAACGATAATATCAGCAGCTTTTATTGTCACACTTTCATATTCTGCTTGATTTTGCGCTTCAAAGCTTGCTTCAACCATTAGATGATTTTCACTAATTGACCCTTTTACTTTAGCCCCAGGTGATTCCATGTAATTTTGTAAAGTTTTACTAGCTTCTTCATTTACAGAAAGTTGATGTGACATTATGTTTTTCCTTTTATTTAAAGTTAAAAGTTTTTTAGCATTATAAAATAATTATCAAAATAAGTAAAGTATAATATATAAAGATTGTTAATATATTAATAATCTTTATAACCAATTATAAACAGCCATTCTTGCCATTTATCACCAGAGCCATGCTTCTTTATCATCTCTTCGGTGCTTGGTATACCAATATCATCAAAATAATTAATTGAAGTTTCAGAAGGTGGTAATTTATTTTCAATTGCTTTTAAAATAGTGGTTTTACCACTTCCTGAAGTCCCGGTTATAAGGATAATCATGTTGTTATTTAAATATATGTTACACTTGATTGGATGAAGTGACCTCTTCTAAAGTTTCTTCATTCACTTCTTCTTTATTTTCAGCTGCTTCTTTTACTTCTTCTACTGGAGATTCTTCTTTAATTTCTTCGATAGGTTCAGGCGTAACTTGAGGCTCTTCCATTCTTTTATGCGGTAAAATTCCTCCTGCTTGAGTATTCCACATGGTTCTATATAAGCCCCCTTGCTCTAAAAGATCAATATGTGAACCATCTTGAACTATTTTTCCTTGATCGAAAACTAAGATACGATCCATATGTAAAAGAGTTGAAAGCCTGTGGGCAATTACAATGGTGGTTTTATTTTGCATTAATTCTCTTAAACTTTCCTGAATATAGCTTTCTGTTATTGAATCAAGTTGAGAAGTGGCTTCATCTAAGATTAAAATAGGTGCATTTTTTAATATAGCCCTAGCAATTGCAATTCTTTGCCTTTGCCCGCCAGATAATTTGATGCCTCGTTCTCCCACTAAAGAATTATATCCTTGCGGTAATTTAATGATAAATTCATGAGCATGAGCTTTTTTTGCTGCTACTATTACTTCTTCATCAGTTGCCTCAATCCGTCCATAGCGAATATTTTCCATAATAGAGCGATGAAAAAGAGATGGCTCTTGAGGAATCATAGCAATATTTTTTCTTAAAGAGTCTTGAGTAATTTCTTTTATATCTTGTTCATCTATCATTATTCTGCCAGAAGTAATATCATAAAGCCTTAATATAAGATTAATAAAAGTGGTTTTTCCACTACCAGAATAACCTACTAATCCAACTTTTTGATATGCTTTTATTACAATGGATTTGTCCTCAAATAAGGAGGATGTATCTTTATAATGAAATTTCACTGAGCTAAACTTTATTTCACCTTCTTTAACATGTAGTTCTAAAGCATCTGGGGTATCTTGAATTTCTGGAAAATTTTCTAATATAGATAATGCTTGATCTACTGTGCCCCAGTTAACCACAAATTCTCTTAAAGAATACGCCGTTTCATAAACCATATTAATAATATTAAAATTAAGAATAACAACTAAAGTGAAACTTCCAGCACCTATCTTATCAGTTTGAAATCCTTTAATTAGGCAAATAATAAATCCTATTATATAAGCAGAAGTTAGTATGCCTTGGATTGCATAAAATTTAATGAAATAAAATCCTTGCTTGTGGCTGGTTTCAGAAAAAGAATTTTTTACTTTACCAATTTGTTGTAACTCAAAATTTTCTGTAACAAAATTTTTAACATTTAATATATTACCTAAATAATCAGACATAAAGCCTAAAAGCTTTGACCTTTCTGCGGCATTTTCTTTAGTGTATTGCATTCCTTTTCTTATTGAAAAAGAGGTGATGGCAAAGAAAATTATTATCCAAATTGTTAGGGTAATAACAAAAACCGGAGCAACTTTGCTTAAAAAAAATAGCGATATCCCAGCAAGTAAAATAAACCTTGCAAATTGGAGTATTGCAACATGAACAAGCCCTGCTGAATATTTAAAAATATCGCTAAATTTAGAAATTAAACTTCCTGTTGAATGATTCTGGAAAAAGAAGAAGGAATAACTATAAAAGCGCTTCATGAAGTAATCAGTAGTGCTTAAACGGAATTTATTTATATAATTAATTGAGCAATAATCAACTGTTAACCAAACCAAGATTACTGTGAATTGAAGCAAAGAATAATATATGCAAATAACCCAAGGGTTATAATCAGCCTGATGTGAAATTGTATCAATTAAGGCTTTAATTAAAAATGGCTTTATGGCATTGTCTAAGGCTATAAAGCAAACTGCGAAAAACATACCCCACAGGTATAAGTGGTGTGGTTTGCTGTGGAATAAAATGAATTTTAATACCCGCATAACTTACCTCACTTAAGCTATGATAATTATTAAAATATATTAATTAATAATTGATGTCCACCTTAATTTAATAGTTTATAGGTAATTTGAAGCTTTCTTAATTTTATTTGAAGATAAGAAACAAAGGATTTATTGATGATTTTATTTTGGAAAACGCCTTGCTTGGAACAAATAAAGCAAGGTGTTTTTATAGTTATTTAATTAAGAGCTATAATTTTTCACCAGCAATTTGAGATGAGGTGATTACCCCTAAATGACAAACTTCTTCATGGTTAAAGGCAGGAGGGCAGAAATATACATCATAAGATATTTTATTGACCTCATTATTTGAAAAAAAATTATGTAAAAAGTCATTACATAATCGGTGGCCCACTTCGTTTCTTTGACAAAATAGTAAAAGAGGATCTAAAGATTTTTTATTTATCATCTTCTCAAGCATCCTGTTAGCTGAATTTAAGCATAAAGTGAATTTACCCTTAGAAAAATTATAATTCAAATAATTTATCTTATTTTTTGTCGCTTCAAAATCAGCTTTACCTCTGGAAATAAATGTAGCACAAATTTTTTCTAGATTTTTTAAAAAATAAGGGCTTTCTTCTTTGTTTTTAGAAAAAATTGTTTCAACTATTTAAAGCCTGATATGTGAGTTGGCGTTTTTACTAAAAAGATCAAAAGCTTTAAATAAAGGTTCTAAATAATTTTCTGAGTTTGTTATGGAATCTATTTGATTATCTTGGGTTATCTTCTACCTATTTACCTAATTTGATATTTCTGTAGGCTTATACTGTTTTGTTAAAAAGTTAAGCAATATTGCGATAATATTTGTTTATTAAGTAACCGATTTTTTTAAGAATGAGGTTTTTTATTTTAGGCAATATTTGATCTTATAAAATATCATATCAAAAATAATATATAAAATTTTTATTATATATATTTTAATTACAAATATAAATTTACATTTTTTTTTGATATGTTGTCTTTGCTAATAATTTTCTTATGAAAAAATATAAGCATTTAAAAATTAAAAATAAAAAAAAGAGGTTTTTATGTTAAACTCTGAAAATAAAAATGAAATGCTAGTTCGTAATTTTGCAATTATTTCTGGAACACTTTTGTCTGGTTACTGGATACTTAAGGGGCATGACTTATATTATGGTAATTATGATAACAAAAGAATGCTACTTGGAGCGTTAAAATATCTTCAAAAACATAAATCAGAAGCTTTAGAGATATTTACAAAGTCTTACCAAGTTTATGCTCCGCTGGCACATATGTCAGGATCAGATTTCGTAGCAACTGAAAGTGATATCCTTCTCTTTTATTCAGGTTTCTCTAAAATGCCAAATAAACTTGATATAAAAACAAAACAAATTTTACAAGAAATACATGCCCTTATAAAAAAGTCTACTACCGAAGATATAGACTCCTTAAATAAACTTATTTCTTTATTTCATCCATCAGATTTTGCATTAAGTAAAGATGACCTTACAGAAATAATTAATCTTTCAGAGGAAAGAGAAGAAATTATAAGTAGATTAGTTAAAATTGATTCAATTTTTAGCCAATTAGAGGAGTTAGGGCTGAATGAATTTCATAAATTATTAGTTTTAAACCAAGAAAGTGGCACAGATTCATTAGGTGATTTAATGCATACTGAAAACCATATAAAATCTATTTCAAGTAGCGATGATGATGAAGCATTGCAAGAGGGTGGTTTATACGTACAAAATAATAATAATATAGAAGTAAATGGAGAAGTGGCTTTTCCTGAGGCTCTTTAGAATAGTATATTAAGAATTATAGCTATTAATTTAGCTATAATTCTTATTTTAGTTAAGTGTTAAGCAAAAAAAGTAAGGTAGATTTATTTTATATTAATTTCCTTGCTCTTACTAAGCTTGAAAAATTTAGTATAATTAATGCTTACATTATTTTTAACGATCAAACATGCTTTTTAATAAGAATTTTAGACTCCTTTATTGATTCATAAACAAATCAAGAACCTTAATTTATATAATTAGAACAAGGTTTATAATTAGATTCTATAGCTCTTCTTCTACACATAAAGGATATGTAGTAATTATTTCAATCGCATTTCCATTACGCCCCAGTTCCACTAATGCAACTTCTATAGCATAACAAGCGCTAGGCAATGAACTATCACCTGCTAAATCATGAGCAATATCCTGAAGCTTGCTCGTTTTTTCTTCATTAGGTAAATCTATATACCACGAAGTAATATGAGGAGTATGTGGATGAACAGTTACTCCATATTTTTCAATTTGTTCTTTTTGTTCATCGCTAAAATTATTGAAATCATCATACATTCTGGTCAAACTGCCATTATGAAGGGGACCAAAATTATCAACAATTGCTTGGCGCAAATTTTTAAGTGATTCTAAAGTTTCAAATTGTAAATCAAGCCACTTAAAGCCTTCTTCCATAGATCCACCAGTTGCTTTAATGGCTGTTACGGGCAAGTCAATACATAGATTTGCATATTGAGGAAAAAAAGAATCTGCCAAATGTTGAAGACTCTCTTGTGCTGCTTCATTTAAATTAGCAATATGGATGGCGGTTATATGAGGGTTGCTAGAAATCTTTTTATAATCAGGCAAAGCTTGCTCAGTTTGAGAGGTCATTTTAAGCGAAAATACTTTACATTCTTGGTTTGGAAGGAAAACTATACCGATATCTTTGATGCTATTAACCATATTAACCTCCAGAAGTTAATGCAAATTAAAATTTCTGCTAAAAGAATTATATTTTAAATTGATTATTTTTCAAGGAACATGATATGTTATAAAATATCTGACCAAGCTATTTACTTAAGAGGGAATAGATGACTTATTTAATATATTTAATTGGCAGATCAGGAACAGGAAAATATACCATCGCTAAAGAAATAGCCAAAGATGGATTTATAATTGTGGATAATCAATTAATCAATAACCCAATTTTTGCTCTTTTACCTCAAGAATCTTTAAATAGTTCTATAACAATACCGGAACAAGCTTGGAAAGCCATAGGTAAGATTAGAAATATAGTTTTTGGTTATTTAGAGCAGGAGTTAGATAATAATTACGTATTAACTAATGAGTTATTTGATGATGATAAAGGAGATCATAGGCTTTATCAGCAAGTAAAAATAATGGCTGAGAAAAGAGGATCTATTTTTCTTCCTGTAAAGCTATTAATAACAGAAGAGGAAAATGCTAGAAGAATTACTTCTCTAAAAAGAGCTGAACGTTATAAAAGTACTAAAATTGATGAAAAAGACCGCAATAGACATTTAATTAAAATTGATCATCCAAATCTATTAGAACTAGAGGTTAGTAATTTACCAGCTTTAGAGTCATCAAGAGTAATTTTCTCTCATCTAAATAACATAACAAGTAAGTTAAAAAATAATAGGAAAAATTGATAAAATGGAATTAAGTTTAGAAAAAACTTTTGATGAAAATGCTCTAACCAAAATTATTGGGTTAGCACAAATAAATATTAAAGGCCCGCATTATATATTAAAAAGCACTTTAATAGATTCTCCTTTAGGGCCAATGCTTGCCATAGGGGATGAAGAGGAATTATATTTATTAGAATTTATTGATAGAAAAGGATTAAAAAGAGAAATAGAGCGTTTGATTGTAAAAACTAAATCTAACATTGATTTTGGCAGAACTAGCCCAATTGATCAAATTGAGCAAGAGTTAGATGAATATTTTAAAGGAAAAAGAAAAGAATTTAAAACTAAAATGAATATTTGTGGTTCTGCGTTTCAAAAAGAGGTTTGGCAAGAATTGATGAACATTCCTTATGGTGAAACAAGAACCTATTTACAACAAGCAAGAGCTATAGGAAAGCCTACGAGTTTTCGTGCTGTGGCTAATGCTAATGGGGCAAACCAATTTGCTATTATTATTCCATGCCATCGTGTTATTAATACTAATGGAAAACTTGGTGGATATGGAGGAGGAATTGAAAAGAAAAAGTGGTTATTAGAACATGAAAGATCAAATTAGGAAAATATTACTGGAAAAAGCTACTGTTAAAGAGCAGTATTTAGCTCGTTTTTTTAAAATTGGCAAAGGAGAATATGCAGAGCATGATAAATTCCTTGGCGTTACTGCACCCAATCTACGTGTAATTGCTTCTCAATATAAAAATCTATGTTTAGATGATCTTCAAGACATTATATCTTCCCCATTTAATGAAGAAAGATTATTAGCATTATTGATTTTATCAAGTCAATTCAAGGAAAATTCTCAAGAAGTTTATCAATTTTATCTTCAAAATATTGATTATGTGAATAATTGGAATTTAGTTGATAATTCCGCTCATTTAATAATAGGTGCTTATCATGAAAATAAGCCCCGTGATTTATTATATGAATTAGCTTTATCCACAAGTTTATGGAAAAGAAGAATAGCTATGGTTTCAACATGGTGGTTTATTAAAAAAAATGATTTAGAAGATACCTTTTTATTAGCTAAAAATTTATTGAATGATAAACATGATTTAATTCATAAAGCAGCAGGGTGGATGTTACGTGAAGCAGGAAAGAGAGATCAAATTAGATTGGTTTCTTTCCTTAATAAATATAAATATGAAATGCCAAGAACTATGCTTAGATATGCTATTGAGAAGTTCCCTAAAGAGGAACGACAAGAATTTCTTAAAAAAGTTGTTTTGAGCTAAAGCGCTATATATAAGGAAAATAAGCCCTAAAAGAATAATTTAGCAGGTTTTATGTTTTTTTAACTAAAGTATTATTAATTAATGGCAACTCTAATTAGTATTATTTTGGTTGTGCTGCTACAAGTTGTATTTTAAAAGAAGAAATTCTTAAATTAGGATTTAAACTTATTCCTATTTCTAAACCATACAAACTATCTTGTTTTCCTAACTTAAGAAAGTAGATTTAAATCTTAATTTAATTTCTAAAAAATATTTTTTAAAATTACACGATATTAATAACAAAGAAAACATTTGCGAATAAATTATTAAAATAGTATAAATATTTTAGAAGCCATGTTTTGAGGTTTATAAATTATGAATTATAAACAACTACAAAGTTTTAGCTTTTTCCAAGACCTAACCCACGATAAACTTAAAAAATTAGTTGGTTGCCTAACCTTGAAAAATTATAGCAAAGGACAGTTAATTTTTTCTTATGAGGAATTAAATAAATATTCTTACATTATCAATTCTGGCTGGGTGAAACTATTTCGTATTACTTTAGATGGGCAAGAATCTCTTATTGGGCTTTCAACTATTGGAGATCTAATTGGCCAAGCAGATTTAGACCATGAAGTGCATTTATTTAATGCTCAAGCTGTGGACCAAGTTGAAGCATATTTATTACCTCATGAAATACTTTGTGAACTAGTTAAGGAAGATGCAAATTTAGCGATGAGATATATAAAAGCCCTAAATAACTCTCTTTCAACAGTAAATTTACACTTAGAGCATATATCCACAATGAATGCTGCGCAAAGAATAGCATGTTTTATTTTGCGTTTATGTGGAGAAAGAAAATCACCTCTTCAAATCAGTTTTCCGTTTGATAAAAATTTAGTGGCAAGTTATTTAAAAATGAAATTTGAAACTTTTTCTAGAGCATTAAAAGATCTTAGATTATTTGGGGTTAAGGTTAATGGTAGAATTGTTATGATAGAAAATATTCAAAAGTTAATTGATTTTTGTTGTGTGAGTTGTTCATTATCTTTTGATACATGCAGAGAAAAATTCTAGTTCATTAAAAATCTGAAATATTTGATAAAAATCAAATTTTTTATTACTATCTTGTGACAAAATTTAAACTGGAGCTTAAAAGACTAGTTTTATGGAGGATGCATCATGAAAAGCTACAAAAATATTATTGGTGGTTTATTAATATTACTCTTATTAAGTAACTGTAGTTCATTTAATGAAAGTGATAGAAATTTGTTAAAAGAAACAAGAGATGCTGCAGAAGAAGCAAAAGAAAATTCAAGACAAACATTAAGATTAGTGCTTGAATCAGGTGTGAAAAATGAGAGATTCTTTAAAAAATCTCAACAAAAATAATTTTATTTTAGGATAGCTAACGGTTCTATATTGTTGGCTATCAGATGATTTTCATTAATTTAAAAAAAATCCAACTATATTAAAGTTAAGAGTTATATAATTTTTACAGTAGTTTCAATTCTTAACTATAGAGGTTCTTTCTTATTAATTTTGATTGATTTTTCTTCTCCTGAATGTGACTCTTCTTTAGGAATCTTAACGCTTAATATTCCATTTTCTAATAAGGCATCAATTTTATCAGCATCATGATTAGGCGGAAGAGGTAAGCTTCTTTCATAAGAACCAACAATTCTTTCCATACAATAATAATTTCTATCCTTTTCTTCTTCTTCGCTCTCTCTTTATGCTTTAATGTTAAGAACACCATCTTTTGAAATTGATAAATCTATGTCTTTTTCTTTCACACCTGGAAGTTCCACTTCAACTATATATTCTGTTTTATTGTCAGAAAGATCGACACGGGGTAAAATAGAAGATCCAGAAAAATAAGCTTTAGGAAAAGAATGAGAATAAAAATTTTCATAAGTATTTAAATCTCTGTTAAACTCATCAAAAAGGTGAGCAATATAGTGATTGTAATCATCACTACAACTGCTTTTATTTAGTTTTTTTACTGGAATATTATTATGCTTAAACCAATTCCACGGTGCTAAGTTTTTATTAACCATAATTACCTCCTAACATCAATCATAAAAATATTCATTGCTAGTTTTCTTTCTTCTTAAAAATTAAAATATACCATCCTGTAAATATCTAATAATTGATATATATCAAAATTATGGTGGAGGAAATAAGCAAGTTTTATCAATAATAAATGGAGCAATGGTATATAATAGAATTTATTAGAAGATATAAATATTACTTCAGGTTCTAATGAAAGGATGACAATAAAAGGAAATAATGCAAGTGGTAAAACTACTTTGTTTAAAGCTATTTTAAATGATAATAAAGTAATTAAGAGTGGAAGCTGGTATGCAACCAATGATATTGGCTATCTTGACCAGCATTATGATAATTTAGACAAGGAAAAAACCTCGATTGAAAATTTATGGGATATAGTTCCTAATTGGAGCTTGGTAGATATAAGACGCCATTTAAATAATTTTCTTTTTCGCAAAAACGAAGAAGTAAACACTTTAGTCAAATATCTATCCGGTGGAGAAAAAGTTCGTCTATCTTTAAGTTTAATAGCGGCAAAAACTCCTAAATTGCTTTTATTAGATGAAATTACCAATAATTTAGATTTAGAAACGAGACAGCATGTGATTGAAGTTTTAAAGGAGTATCCAGGTGCTATGTTAATTATATCTCATGATGAAGATTTTATAGTGAAAATAGGAATTGAAAATTTCTATAATATTAAAGATTAGAAATTTCACCAAATATGTTTATTGTACTTGCTTCATTATTAAGTGCTAGTTCAGCCTGATGAAATATATCTTCTATTTGTGATGGTAGTACTGAATTGTTATTTGATATAGCAACTATTAACTCTTCAACCATTTCTATAGGCTTTGTTGGCATATTTATCATATTATGGTTTTTAAAAAAATAAGCTAATTCTAAAGGAGCAGAGACAATAATTTTTACTTCAGGTGCTCTGCCTTCTTTAAAATCATTATGCATGGAAGAATAATGTAGTTTAGAAATATTTTGTTGTTTGAATTTATCATAATTGCGTAACTGATTAAGTCCTATATTTTTACCTATATTTTCTGTAAACTTAATTATATATTTTATATAATTTTGGGTGTTTTCAGAATCAAATACTTCTCCATTTGATTTATTAAGTAAAGCTGACATTACATTTATTGAAAGAGCAAATTGTAGTTTTTCAAGTATTGCGGCATGAATATTCTCATTGATTTTAGTAGAAATATTAGCAGCGTTAAAAATTTGACTAATATAGTCTAACTTTGTTTTAGCAATAAATTTGCTTCCAATGTCCACTTTTATTTTATTTTCTAAAGTTATTACATTAATAATTCCTGGTGATTCAATATATGATCCCATAAATGGGTTTATGGTCATGATTTTATTATTTTTAAAAAGCTGAATAATTTCTCCTTTAGGGTCTACTGACTCAATATGAGTTTTATTCACTAAATTTAAACCATCTAAAAAATAAAATGGTAACCCATTGCTAATTACTCCAATAATAGAATTATTATTAGTAAGGTTTAGAACCTGCTGAGCAATAGTATGACTAAAATAAGGTTGTTTAAGACTAATTATTATTAAATCTTGTTTGGTTATTAGAGTAGAATAATTATATGCACCAACATAGGTGAAGCTTGATCTAGGTATAAAATTTGTTTGATTACTCATTTTTAGAGTTAAACCAAACTCTTTTATTCTATTTAAATTTTTGCTTCCTTCTCTTCCAATTAAGGTAATGCTATGATTATTTTTAGCTAACTTATATGCAAAATATGCACCAATTGCACCTGTTCCACCAAAAATTGTTATTAGCATGTTTACCTTTTTTATGGTTGTTCTTGGGCATTATAACAGAAAAGCCTAAATTAGGAAGAGGCATAGGCTTATAAAAAAATCAGATAGATAGCAATATTTGAGCAAGTTCTTTTGTTTTGGAGAAGAAGGGACAGTGATCTGTATCTAATTGATAAATTTCAGATGTTATATAATAATCTAACATTTTATTCTGTATATCAATTGTAACTATATTGTCTTTTTTACATTTAATATAAACTTTTTTTACCATACCAAAATTTTCGTGAGTTAATTTAATTTTTTTATGAAAAATTTTAGTAGCTTGAGGACGAAGTAATGATTTTGCATATTTAATATCTTTTTTTAAACAGCAATTAAAAAGAAGATGATCAATTACTTCATATTTTGGTATACAAGACGAATAGTCAGATGAAAATTGATATAAATTATTCAAAGAGTCATTATTTATTATACTATATAAAGACTCTCCATTTCGTGGAAGAAATGCACATAAATATATTAGCATATGTATTTTGCTTGGGATAATTTCAGCAAGTGCTGAAATAAGCATGCCGCTCATACTATGGCCTACCAAAATTACTTTTTCATTTTGCTGATTTATTATTCTTATTAAGCTATCAAGATAACTTTCAAATCTTATCTTTTCTATAGGTGTTTGATCTTCACCTAAGCCAGGTAAGTCTGGAGTGATAACTTTATGTTTTTTAGAAAGAAGGGGGGCTATATTTTTCCAAACCCAGCCTCCCATCCACGCTCCATGAATTAAAATAAAAGTTGCCATATTTAAGCTAAATCTAAAAGTGATTTTTTAGTAATATAGGCAAGCTCATCAATAGTATCCTTTGAAATGTTAAGTGGTGGAAGCCAGTATAAACAATTCCCTATAGGACGTAATATTGCGCCATTTTTCATTGCTTGCTGATAAAATTTAAAGCTATCTATATTAACTAAATCAGCCGCAACGATTGCTCCAATATAGCGTATGTTAGAAAGCAATCCTGTTTCAGTAGCAATTTTTTCCATTTCAGTATGTAGATCAAGTTGATCTACCTTAGAAATTATATCCTCATCTTCAAAAATATTAAGGACTTCTACGGCTACGCTTGCAGCTAAAGCATTGCCAAAATGGGTGTTAGAATGTAAAAAAGGATCTTTTTTATTAAGTAAATCATATATTTCATCTCCTGTTATGCACACACTTAAGGGTAACATACCAGAGGTTAAACCTTTACTTAGGCAAAGGAAATTAGGCGTAATATTGGCATAATTATAAGCAAACATCTTTCCAGTCCGGCCTAAACCTGTCATTATCTCATCAGCAATAAGATAGACATCATTTTTTTTAGCCCAGTCGCTTAAATTATTTAATAAATCTTGAGAATATATTTTCATCCCCCCAGCACCTTGAACAATGGGTTCAATGATAATTGCTGCTAAGTCATCTTTATTTTCTTGAAGAAAATCTTCTATTAAAAGCCAATGGTTTTTGCAATCATCCCATAAACCATCCTTTATATTTGTAACATATGGTAAATCATCAATAAATTTCACATCAAATAATAATTCCTTATAAGGTATTTTATATTTCCCTATATCGCTAACACTTAATGCGGCAATTGTTTCTCCATGATATCCATGCTTAAGAGCAATAAACTTAGTTCGCTTTAAAAAGCCCCGATTTTTTTGAGCATGTAAACTCATTTTAAGCGCAATTTCAACAGCAGTTGATCCATCACTAGCATAAAATGATTTGGTTAAGCCGTTGGTTAAATTAGCTAGTTTTTCTGATAATTGAACTATTGTTTCATGAACCATATGAGGTTGCATTACGTGTTCAAATTTGGCTATCTGTTGATTTAATGCATTTTGTAGTCTTGGATGGCAGTGGCCTAATGATTTACACCACCAACTAGAAATAGCATCAATTATATGTTTTCCATTATCCATTTCAATATAGCAACCATAAGCTTTTTTAATCTGCTGAGGTTTGAAAATTTGATAATCTTTCATATTAGCAGCTGGATACCAAATAGATTTAAGTGCTCTATCAATTAGATTCATATTTAAAGATCTCCAAACAAGGTTTATCTATTAAAAGTTTTAAGGTGTTGATATTTTCTTCTAAGGCCTCCATCTTAGGATCAATAATATTAGCTATCCAACCAGCAACGTGGAGATTAGTTTTTTTGATTGCATTAAGAGTAAGTAAAGCATGATTTAAACAGCCTAGCCTTATCCCTACGACTATAATAATTTCTATATCATTGATTTGTTTGACTAAATCATCCATTGTTTCGTATGAGTTAAGAGGGGTAAGCCATCCACCAATTCCTTCAATTAAGCAAATATCAGCTTTAACTTTAAACGATTCATCTAAAGCTGAAATTATTCTATCTACGGTAAGATAAGCGCAGGCAATGTTAGGCGAGATAGGAGGAGTAAATGCAAAAGGATTAACTAATTGATAATCAAGCTTAATTGAGGCATGGTGTTGTAATAATAATGCATCTTGATTATATCCATCAATGCATCCAGTTGCCACCGGTTTTAAACCAATAGTTTTTAAGCCTTGTTGATTAAATTTTTGCAGCAAACGAGTGCTTACATAAGTTTTGCCAATATTGGTATCCGTGCCTGTAATAAAAATTTTACGCATATTAGTTCCTTGCAACAAAGTATCCGATATTATACTTCAAGTTGGTTATAGTTTTGTTTCTTGAAATAAAGTTTTTTCTTGGGGAATTATAATAATTAGCACCTACAGCTTTAATTGATTTTAAAGCCTCTACAAGACTAAGAAAATAGTAATTAAATTCTTGAGAAGAAGAATGAATAATATGCCAATCATGAAGTAATTTCTCTACTTGACTAAAACTAAAGAACGAGATTGTAGGAATATTAAGATTCTCCAAAGTGCCTAATAAAGGGATTGAAAAAACTAACATGCCGTTTGGTTTTAAGTTGGCCCTAATATTATTTAGAGTTGATTTTAAATCAGTACTCCATTGTAAAGACATATTAGCAAAAGCAAGATCTAATTTTAAGTTGCTGAAGTTATCGAAGCTAGCTTCAATGTAAGTGATATTTTTATCGCCTAGTCTTTGTCTTGCAATCGTTAGCATTTTTTCTGATATATCAAGAGCATATAGATTTTTAAATTTTAGCTTAGAGGTGATGTTCCCCGTCCCACAGCCTAAATCAATAATATTTTCAGCAGGCTCGATTAAGCTTAATAATTTTTCTCCTGTTATAAGTTGCAAGTTACAATAAAGATCGTAATTTTCAGCTGCCTTATTAAAACAAGCTTTTACTGACATTCTATTGCCTCAATTAAATTAATAATATCATTTTTACTATGGTTGACAGATAGTGAGATACGAATTCGGCTTGTTTGTACGGTAGGTGGAACAATGGCTTTAATAAAAAAACCTAGTTTATACATCTTTTTTTCAAGTTCTTTTGCTGCCTTACAATCTTCAATTAAAATAGATCTTATAGGTGTTAAATCATTTGATAATAAATTTAGTTTGGCTTCATTAGCAAGTTTATTAAACAAGCTAATTAAATTTTTTAGTTTTTCTAATCTCCATCGCTCTTCTTGCATTAATTTAAGTGCGCTTAAGTTAGTATAAGCTATTGCAGGTGGGAGAGCAGTTGAATACATATAGCTTCTGGTAAATTGTCTTAAGTAATCAATTGTGGTTTTATTGCCTGCAACTATTGCACCCATCCCACCTAAGGCTTTTCCAAGAGGGGTTATTATCAAATCAGCTTTAATATTATTAGGCAAAATTCCAAAACCATGAGCATCATCTACAAGAAATGTAGCTTTATATTTCTTTGCTAAAATATTTAATTTTTCTACCTGGGTAATATCACCTTCCATGCTAAAAACTCTTTCGCTTATAAGCAAAGAATTAGGATTTTCAGCTAATAATTTTTCTGCATGAGTTAAATCATTATGTTGATAACGAGAAAATTTCTTTCCTGACAATCTGGCTCCATCAATAATTGAGGCGTGGCATAATTTATCCATAACAATAGGGCATTGAAAAGCCTGGATGATTCCTATATTTGCATGGTAACCTGAATTAAAAAATAGGGCTTCATCTTTGTTAAGTGTTTTAGCGAATGCTTGTTCTAATTGTTGTGTTGCAGGATAATAACCAGAGATTAGAGGTGAAGAGCAGCTCCCAAAGCCATAAATTTTAATTCCTTTGATAAAGGAATTTTTTATTTTCTTAGCTTTAGCGAGGCCCAAATAATCATTACTAGAAAAATTAATCATTTTATTATCAAGAATTTTTATTTCTCTACTTAAGTGATTATCTTTATAATATTGAAGTTTTTCTTCCAGCACCTTTAAGCCCCAATTTTGAAAGCATTTCCTGGTCTAAGTTAATATTACGATTTTCAGCTACAAGTAGCTTCTCATCTAGCCAGATAGAATTTGCTCCAGCTATAAAACATAAAGTTTGAGTACTTTCATGTAAGCTTGCTCTTCCAGCAGATAGGCGTATAACTGAAGTAGGGAGAATAATTCTTGCAACAGCAATGGTACGAATAAATTCAATATCATCAATAGCTGGAGCTTTCTCAAGTGGAGTTCCAGCAAAGGCTATTAAGCGATTAATCGGTACTGATTGAGGTTGAGGATTTAGGTTAGCAATTTGGAAGAGTAAACTTACTCGATCTTCTCTTGTTTCTCCCATACCTATTATTCCTCCGCAACATGTATTAATTCCTGCTTCGTTAACATGAGTTAGAGTATCTAATCTATCTTGATAAGTTCGTGTGGTAATAATATTAGGATAGTATTCTGGCGAAGTATCTAAATTATGATTATAAAAATCAAGGCCTGCTTTTTTAAGCTCTACTGCCTGTTCTTTACTAAGCATGCCTAGGGTTGCACAGGCTTCTAAGCCTTCTGCTTTTATAGATTTAATCATTTCTATAACTTTAGGTAGATCTTTATTATTAGGTGAACGCCAAGCAGCTCCTATACAGAATCGGGTGATTCCATTATTTTTAGCTAATCTTGCTGATTCTTTTACCTGTGATAAATCTAACGATTCCTTTTTTAGACCAGTTTTATGGTGTGCGCTTTGAGTGCAATAACCGCAATTTTCAGGGCAACCTCCGGTTTTGATGCTTAATATCTTGCTTAATTCAATCTCATTTGCGGAAAAATTTTGTCGATGAATTACTTGAGCTTTAAAGATTAAATCGATAAAGGGTAATTCAAAAAGCTTAGTAATAGATTGTTTATTATAATTCTGCATATTTACCTCTTTAAAAGTAAATATATAAAATTAAATAAAACTGTCAACCCATTATTTTGAGTTGGTTTACTATTTGCAAATGGATGCCTCACCTGAGGAAAAAGCTTTTATTTCTCCGTTTTTAAGTTCAAGCAATAAATTACCTTGTTCATTAATTCCTTTAGCAATTCCTTCAAATTCTCCATTATTTAATTTTATGGGCAGATTATAAAGAGAATCTAGCTCATGCCATTTTGAAATAAACTCTCTTAAACCATATTGGGTAAATTTTTCTAAAGTAAAATTTAAATTGTGAATTAGTGCTACACAAAGCTTGTTTCTATCAATATATTTGCCGGTAATTTTTCTTAATGAAGTCCAATCTTGAGTAATAATTTCTGAGCCGATGATCATATTAACATTGATACCTACTCCAATAATGGCCATGGTTTCACCGTAAGATTCTGATTGTATTTCCACCAAGTTACCCATTAATTTTTGGCCTTTATACATTACGTCATTAGGCCATTTAAGCTTAATTTCCTCTTCAATGCCGATCTCTTTAAGTGCTGCTATTTCAGCAATTCCAAGCACTAAGCTTAAACCACTTAATTCACTTATATCCTTTTTAATAGGATAAGCATAAGATAAGTAAATATTTTGTCCAAAAGGTGAGTGCCACGAACGCCCCATCCTCCCTCTACCATTTGTTTGAATTTCAGCAATACAAATCTTTCGCTTATTTGGGTTGAAATTTTTTTTAAGATAAGTGCTGGTGGAGTCTATATTTTCAAAAACCTCGATATCCATTTTAGGGTCGTTGATTTCTTTTTCAATTCTTTCTTTATTTAACAATAACAAAGGCTCTTTCAATTTGTAGCCTTTATTCTTAACAGAAGATATTTCAATACCATATTCTTCAAGTTTTTTAATGGCCTTCCAAACAGCACTACGTGTTATTCCAAGTTTGTTACCTATAGTATCACCATCATGATAATTTAAATCACTTAAAATATTAAAAATTTGAATAAGGTTTGAAGATATTGTTTTCATACGTTTATATAATGATTAAATTTAGCTTAGTATAATATTA
Source organism: uncultured Rickettsiales bacterium (assembly GCA_964627795.1). Lineage (GTDB taxonomy): Bacteria > Pseudomonadota > Alphaproteobacteria > Rickettsiales > CANDYO01 > CANDYO01. The sequence continues at coordinate 145,910 of CAZVLF010000005.1, forward strand.
CAAAGTCTTTTTATAATAAAATATTTTATTTACCTTTAATTTACTATTTTATCTTATCATTAAAGTAAATTTTAATTTAAAAGGAGTTATGTAATGCCAAACGATAATTATTATGCTAAAAAGAAGAATCCAGCAAGTGACTTTATTGTTAAGGTTGATGGAGTATGGCGTCCTTTAGAGGAAGTTCAGAAAAAAAATAGAAGAGTAGCTGATTCAATAGCAAAAGAAGCACATGAAAAGGCAGTTGATTTTGTTAAATCAAATCTTTCAGACTTAAAAGAGTTAGCAAAAGAAAGAGTTCAAGAAAGAAAAATGAAGCCGCAGGAAGTGGATCTTAAGCAAAATGAACAACCAAAAGCTGAGACTAAAAAAAGTAATTTAAATTTGAATGATATTGATAAAATGACACCTGAGCAACTAAAGATATTTGTTAAGGAGATGATCAAATCATTAAAAGAATCACAAGAAAAGCTTCCAAGAGAAGCTAAGCATGGAAACTCTCAAAATGTAACTAAATCTAAAGCTAAAGAAGATTCAGCTTATAAGGGAAGATAGTAATTAGAGATAATTTATTTTGCTAGTTTTATAGTAAAGTTCTCATCTTTTAGTCCTAGACAAACCGGCATATCTAAGTTAGATGGATGAGACTGGTCTGAAGAAACTTCATATCTATCAATAATTGATTTATTTATATATAATAATTCTATTACTCTAGGTATGCGTCCCTCAATATTAGGGTGAGTGAAAAATCTTCTTGCGCAATTGCAGCCATGTATATGAGTTAAAACAAAGTCTTTATCTAATAATTTTAGCAAAGTTAGAGCTTGATTGAGTTGATTTACATTATCAGAGAAATGTATTTCAAGAGCAATCCCTGTGATATTGCTTGCATGCTGAAGGATCTCAGGTATGGTCTCATACTCAGCTCCTTCAATATCCATTTTAACGAAAATTTTCTTATTTCTTAAATTTAGTTTTTCAATATGCTGTTTGAAAGATCCTAGCTTTAAAGAATCTCTTTTCTTGACGTGAAGATCTAAATATTTTGTGGTTCCAATACATTCAGGAATAAAACGAGTTAGATTATTGCTGGTTTTGATATTTTCTATACTGCAATCGAAACCAAAAGATTCATTGTTATATTTGTTTGAATATCCTTCTTCAAAAGATATGTCATCACGAATTCCATAACCTATTAGTGCTTGAGATTCTTTTAAAGCTAATTCAGGGATTACATAACCTCCATCATTGTTCTTACCTAACCTAATTAAATTATTTAAATTATTATTATATGTATTATATACCTTTAAATGTTCAACTAACTGTTCTATTGTTGTGTCGCCTATTTCTTGTGATATTTTGATTTTCTCTATTTCGTTATCTAAATAAATAATTCTTTCTTGATTTATCCGGCTCAATGCTAAAAATTTATTAGTTTGCTCAAAAAAGTAAAAGAATATAATTAATATTGGCAGAATTATTATTAGTATAGCTAATTTTTGTTGTAAGGATTTTTTTATCATAAAGTTTATTAAAAGTGATTTTTAATATTTAAATTTTAGTCTGGATAGATGCTTAAATCGATGTAAACTTACAATAAAGGTTGTATTTGCGATGATTTATCAAGAAAACGACTTGGGTCAAGATTGTCTTCAATGCACCATATTGAGGTTAAAATTGTGTGCAAGAAATAGCACTTTTTTAGGTCTTCAAGATTAAAGTTAAAAAAGTTACTCACGTAAGGTATATCTTCTTTAACATCAACAATAAATGACCAAACTTCATTGATTGCAAAACCTATAACCCCATGTGGATCAATTGCTTTCCATTGCTCTTGATCTTTTATGATATTATCGTGATGAAGGTCTCCATGCAAAACTTTTCTCTCTTTGTAATGTTTGAAGATATGGTCACGGAACTTGCGAGCTAAAGCAAGGTAATCGCTATTAATAGGCCAATCATTATCTAGTGGTTTAAATCTTTCTTCAATAGACGATAGTTTTATGTTTGATGGTAAAGGTGCTTGATGAAGCTTATAAGTTAATTGGCATGCAATTTCTAAGGCTTCTCTTTTTCTATCAAAAAGATAAGTTTTTAAAGAGGTTCCAGGCGAAAGTTTTTCAAGTAATATAGCATTTTCTGCCTCTTTTAATATTTCTGGGACGCCATAACCTGAAAGAGCTAAAAGAGCATTCTTTTCATTTGAAATTATACGATCATCAATACTAACTTTAAGAATAACATCTTTTGAGTCTTTTTTTCCTTCTAATACATAATTAAAAGATAAATTAGGCATTGGTTTAAGTTCAGTTAAATCCCATCTTTTTGCTAATTCTTCAACAATAAAGGGGAGAGACTTAAGCCATTTTTTACCTTTTTTTTCATGCATTGAGATTATATTATGTAAGAATTGATTTTCCATAAATTGTAATCTGAAAAATAAAGTTGTGGATCTATTATAATTTTGTCTTCTTATAATGGCAATCTTTATTAAAAATTATTAAATTTTATTTTTTAAGGCGCTTAATAAAAGTTAACGATGTGGAAGTGAGTGTTGTTTAGTGAAAAAATATTTAAATTAAATTGTAATTTAATTGCAAAGATACAGAAAAAATTAACGAAAGTTGATGTAAGCAAGTATGATTTTCAAACTTGATTGATTTTATTAAGCGATCAGGCTAGGTATTTACATGAATTTAATATTTCTTCTGAAAGAATTATAGATATTGAAAGCTTAAAATTTTATATCAAATATTTAGTTCAAAAAAAAGCTTATTATGAAAGTGAAATCACAATAGTTAGAAACGTAGCTAATTTCAAAGATATATTAAGTATTTTAGTGTTATTCCGGGATTAGAAGAAGAATGTGCTAAAAGAATTTTAGCTGCCATGCATAATTGTGAGAATTTTAAAGGAGAAGATATTTTTGAATTTATATATCTTTTAGCTAAAGAAGGAGAGATTTTATTATTGCTTCAATTAGATTTACAAAATTTAAAAAGATTCCTTAATGGTTTCGCATTTAATGAGGAAGAAAACATAAATAAAATAAATTTAATAATAAGTAAAATCCCTGAAAGTTCCTTGGCCGATGAAGTATTATTCTCAAGTGCTGTAACTTAGCTTTAACAAATGAACAATATTCTACTTCATTACCCCTAATTCATAATATTGAGCGCTTAGAAAGAATTTGTGATAATGAATTAAATTTAAGGTATGTATTAAATGATTATAGTGAATCTAACATAGAATTTGATTTTGCTGGTATTGAAAATAATAGCTTTAATATGTCTTTTATGAAGAAGTATATAGAAATATTATATGCTTTAAAATTCATACTAACTAGTAGCGATATAATAAATTATTATTTCTATAGATTAAACATAAGTTATAAATTACCCCTTTATAAAAATTCCTCCTTCTTACTGCAATTGATATTATGGCTGGGACTACTGCTAATAAAATTTTTGATTATAAATTATATTTAATTAGTCTAGATATAGGTAAGAATATCATATTTTATATAGCAGATTTAAACTTTAGATTGGTTGAAAATATTCATTTAGAGAAGTTAAAAACTAATGAAGTTAAATTTGATATTTTTTTTTGATTATATAAAGGAGTTTAAGTTAGAGGTTTTTGGTCAGTTATTATTATATACCTTAGACTTTGGCTTTAGGATCTTTTTTTATTCATATAAAAAAGAATTCACCCCTTTATAAATTTTGTTTATTGGTAAAGAAATTGGTTTAAGATTTCTTTCTTCTGCAATTATTAAGTTACATTCTCATCTAGATTATTTAAGCGATCATAAAAATTCTACAACTTTAAATATAATCAGCCCTAAAGTTGCTATGATCACTACTTTGGCGATTGGAATAATAGATTTATTCTATAGCCCCTCTAAAAGTTTAATATAGAGAACCGGTAAAGCTTTATCTTATTTAGGATTAGGAATTTTGAGTGAAAAAATTACAGAGTCATTTATTAAAAATGATGTCAGAGGAAAAATAAATGAATTTATCGGTTATGCTTCTGCAAATATAATTGGATTATATGGTGAAGCCCAAGAAAATATTGTTGGGCTAGCTGATCATGCTAATCTAGTTTTATCTGATGTTTAGTTTCTTTAAATTATATATAATTTGTGGCAAAGCTTGAATAGCAGCTTTTTTACCTAATAGATACAGCTCGTCTTTTTTATCATCTTCAAATGTTCCATGTCCGTTTAAATTAGGGTGTATATCTATATCTGCTTGGCTTGACTGAATCCTAGAAAGTTTATAATAAGAAAACCACAATGCTCTATAAGTTAACTCAAGCATGTTGTTTGATTTTTGAGTTTCGGGTAGATTATTGATATCAATAGCAATTATAAGTTTTGGCTTATAGTGCTTTGCCGTTTCAACTGGTACAGGTTCAACTATACCACCATCGATAAGTGTTCTTCCATATATTTTTACTGGAGAAAATATTGGAGGAATTGCAGATGAGGCTCTAACGGCTGGAGCAATAGGGCCATCCTTTATTGTATATTTCATTCCTGTTTCTTCATCTACTGTTACTACAACAAGTGGTATTTTTAGTTCATGAAAATTTTTAGCAGTTAAATTTTTAGCAATAAAGTCTTCATAAGCTTGTCCTGTAACAAATGAGGAAACAGATGTTAGCATTTGGAGTGTACTCATTAAAGAGAAATCAAGAAGTTGATCACTTTTAGCTTTAAATAATATATTTTTGGTTTTTTTGATATCCTTATTATCAGCATAAAAAGCACCTACAGCGCTTCCTGCGCTTGTTCCAACAATTAAATCAATGGGGATATTATATTCTTCAAGAACTTCTATTGCGCCTAAATGAGCAAAGCCTTTTGAACCTCCGCCACCTAAAACTAGAGCAACATCAATATTTTCTATCTTAGATATATTTTTAGGTTCAGAAAAAGGAAGCTTAGGCTTCGCTTGATGACAATGAGAAAGAAAAATAATAATTGCAATTTTGAGTAAAGCTCTTTTTACCATAATATTACCGCTACAATATTTATATAATAACTAGGCTTTATATACCAAGCACTATACGTGTTTACTATGTATATAAATAATAACATAACTTATACCCAATTCTATATATTTATAGTTATGCCTAAATACATAGAGGAAATATTTATTACACTATTTTAGCTTTCCTTATACATATATGACGAAATATAAGCTGATATAGATGTGAATTATAAGTGAAATGAATCAAATAATTACAAATCAATAGAGAAAATTTTTAAGTCTTACAACAAAAAACTAGCAATATAAGAGCAAAATAAAAGAAAAAGGAGAAAAACTAACGATTAAATACAAGGAAAAATAAGGGCTGTAGAGGGGGTGTAAAAAAAAGTTGAAAAAAATGAAAAAAAAATGAATTTAGCTGTTGACATGCGTCCTAATTGGAGATATAAATACTGACCTACACGGATGGCAAAACAAAAGAAAAACCTGGTGTAGATGAGATGTATAAAATAGTGAATATAACAACAACCGCAATTTAATTTCATTGAGATGATGTAGATTTAATTCTGCACGTAAAAGTTATTAGATGCATGCCAAAAATAAGAAAGAGCATTCGATGGATGCCTTGGCGTTAGAAGGCGATGAAAGACGTGATACACTGCGATAAGCTCCGGGGAGGTGTGAATACCCTTTGATCCGGAGATCTCTGAATGGGGCAACCCACTTGTTAATCAAGTATCGTTTAATGAATAAATAGTTAAGCGAAGCGAACGCGGCGAACTGAAATATCTAAGTAGCCGTAGGAAAGGAAATCAACCGAGACTCCGCTAGTAGTGACGAGCGAACGCGGACCAGGCCAGTGGTTCAAATTTAATAATTAAAATAGTATGGAAAGACTAGCCAAAGAAGGTGATAGCCCTGTATAAGTAAAAAAAGTTTGAATCCTTGAGTAAGGCGGGACACGTGAAATCCTGTCTGAATATGGGGGGACCACCCTCCAAGCCTAAGTACTCTCTAACGACCGATAGTGAACTAGTACCGTGAGGGAAAGGTGAAAAGAACCCCGATGAGGGGAGT
>CAZVLF010000006.1:0-80221 GCA_964627795.1 uncultured Rickettsiales bacterium
TGCTTTAAGTACATTCTAACATCCTAACTTATTAAAAGTCAGGTGTCAGCCCCAAAATTAATATCTTTATTAGAGAAAAATAATTTAAATATTAATAGCAACCTGCCATGGTTAAATGGAGAATCTCTTCTTGAAATTGCGTTATTACACTTAAATTTTGAATTAGCTGATGAATTAGTTAAACTCAATGCTTATATACCAAACTTATCATATTTAAATGAACATGAAGATATTCTAAATTGGCTTTTAAAACATAAACCAAAGCTTGATATAGCTTCTATTGATAAAAATGATAACTCTAATAATAGCTTAACATTTGAATATGAAACCATGAAAGCTTTCGAGGCTTTACTCAACTTTTATAATCAAGATTATGACAAAAATGAAGAAGATGAAGAATTTATAGTTCGTATACCCCAAATAATAGCTGAAGATTTATATAAAGGTGATATCATTAGCATAACTAAACCCATGGTAGAATATTTTGAAGAAGATATTCACATTGCAGTGCAAGAATATATAGGCCAACATAAATTACCCTGCTATGCTGAATGTTATAGCCAATAATTAGCAATATTAACTTGATGAGGTTAATATGAGCAATTATGAAGTTCTAACATTTAAAACAGAAAGGTTGATTCTTAAGGCAATGACAGAAGAAGATGCAACATCTTATGAAACATACTTTGTTGATTATGAGGTAGTTAGCCAACTAACTAATAACATTCCTTGGCCTTATCCTAAAAATGGAGTGCTTAAATATATTAAAGAAGAAATTATTCCTAAACAAAATAAAGATAAATGGACATGGGGCATTTTTTAAAAAAAAACTTTTGAACTAATTGGAGCCATTGACTTATGGAAAGAAGGTAAACCTGAAAATAGAGGTTTTTGGTTAGGTAAAAAATTTTGGGGAAATGGAATTATGACCGAAGCTGTGATTCCTATAATGGATTATGCTTTTGATAACCTTAATTTTAAGAAACTTATTTTTTCTAATGCGTTAGGCAATATTCGTTCTAGACGCATAAAAGAAAAAACAGGTGCTAAGATTATTCGTATAGAAACCACAAAATTTGTAAATCCTGAATATAAGCAACGTGAAATTTGGCAACTTACAAAGCAAGAATGGCATAATTTTCAAAACCATTAATTAATCCCAAGTTCTTTAATAAAGTTGAGGTTTATAGACTTATTAGTTAATTTATAAATAAACCACTTGAGAATAATATAAAAAGCTGTTAAAAGTTAACTAACAAAGCACATAAAGAAAATTGTTAATTATGACCAGCTTAGTTGATATTTTAGGATTATATGAGTTTGATAATTTCGAAGCTCAAAATATATGAAATGCCTTAGAAATCGCCAATTGCACTGTTAATATTGAAAATACTTACTCAGTTTTCCAAGAATTAGAAGCATTAAATGAAGCTCTACAAAAATGTTTTTTAAGGCCCACTGGCACTGAAAGACAACAATTTATAGATAAATTTAAAGATGAAAACCTTAGGTCTCAGTTATTAACTTTGCTTTCTCCTTTTATAGAATCAATTAATACTGGAGATGATATACCTAGTAAGATATTGCTTGGAGCAGCAGAAAATTCTACTAAAGAACGCTTCCAGGTTTTAGTAGAGCTAGAAGAAAATAATCATCATGCTGATGTTGTGTATCTTTTAGGTGGGAAAAGAGAATTATGGATAGATCATGAGCCGATTACAACAAAATTTATAATTGAAAGGCTAGTTAAAGCTAGTGGCATTACAGAACAAGAAGCTGAAACAGAAGTGCAAAAAGCTATTGAAGAATTTTTTCCAGATAAGAATAATATAACTGCAAAAAGAAATTCTATAGTCAAATTTTTTAAATCTAAAGGAATTAGTTGGCCAACAGAAGCCGAGATAATGAAAAACTTATCTTTAGCTTATAGTGAATTATCATCTACCACCTTCATTTTAATTGACGCACCTATGAAGATTAATGATAAGGGTCAATTAGTTAGACCTGATACTTTAGATACCTATAATCAACTTTGGGAAGACTATGGAGAAATCATAAGCTTTAAAGCTAAAGAACAACCTAGCCATAAATTTCCTCTTTCTATAGTAACGACTCAGCCATTTGGAATATATCAGTATACACAAGCATTAACCGCCTTTTACAATAAGCCAGTAGAAATAAAAGTTGTTGCAAAGAGAATTAAAAACTCAGCAACTATGAATATAGCTACCGCTTTTGATTCACTAGCTCGAACAATTTACGCAGGAAAAAATATTGTTTTAAAGAAACTAGATGCATTAAATAAAGACCCAATAAAATCCAAAGAAGAATTATAAATGCTATTTAGCTCAACACTTTAAATACTAACTAGATATTATCTCATAAAAGATTTCTATTGCTTCTCCTATTGGTAAAGGACCATCAATTGAGGCTTCAGGTAAAATTAAACTTTCATTGAATTTTACTTCACTTGCTTTTTCACCATATTTTTCAATATATTTTTTATAAGCATCCCAGTGAGTTCCAATATTATCAGCTAAAACTTTTGTTTCTTTTCCTTTGATGTTCGCTTGCATTCCATTAGAATATTTTCTATGAAGCTGGACTATAGAACGAATTGGAAATTCACGCATTTCAAGGCCTAATAATTCTCCATCAATATATGTAATCTTTTGATTATTAGCCCAATGAGCACCATGATTACCTTGTTCAATTTCTACATTATCATGAGTTCTTAAAGCTATTTTAGGAAGAAAAGGTTTATCATTTGATAAAGCTTTGTCTGTATAATAATGTAATTTTTCGTAAAACTTCGTTTCATTTGTAAAAGTGTAAAAATCTGTACTATGATAATATTTAGGTACTTTTACCTTAATAGCATCTATATGATTAGGTATATTTTCAAGGGAAGTTTCTAAAGAATTTTTACTTATCCAAAATTCATCAGCATCAACTGGAAAAACCCATTTCACCTCAGGCCACACAGCTCTAACCCACTTATATGCAGCAGTAATGACTCTATTTTGAATATGCTCAAAAATAGGATCATTCATAATAAATACTGTAGCATGATTCCTGGTTAAATTAGCAAAATATTGAATTTTTTGTTTAGTATTATCAGTTGAAAGATTATCTACCATAACAAATTTTCTAAATCCAAGAATAAAATGCCAAACAAGATTTTCAAATATTATATCCTCTTCATCTTTTACCATGGAAATTAATGCTATATTATTATTTTCTTGGATATATACTGGTAAGGTTCTTTTAGATAATAAAGTTTTTATGAAATTATTCCTTTTTATATTATTTTCATTATGCCCTTCTCTATTACCCATTTTATTTATTTCAGAATTACTTCCTAAACCTGTCAACTCCAAAGAATTAATATTAGAAAATTTTTGCATTGAAGCATAAACTTCTATTTCTCTATTATTTGCTTTTTCTAAAAACATCTCATCTAATGCACCATTATATTTATTGGTTGATAACATTTTAGAGATAAAGTTCTTACTTTCTAAAGTAGCCCATGTTCCGTAATATTGTGCCCCCTTACTATAACGTCCAACATATTTTCCAACTTTGGGCAAAGGTATGATACTTCCTGACAACAACCAATAATCTAAGTAAGCTAAGTCATAAGTTAAAGGTAAACTTTTAATAAAGTCATCAAATTGTATAATGAAATTATCCTTTGCTGGAATAAAATCATCTTCAAAAATTACTGATTCGGTATAATTATTTTTAGCAATATCTTCCCACATCATTCGATAACTGCACCAAATACCAAATTCTCCAGCATTTAGAGGACGATTCAAAGTTGTTATGGTTATATTAGTTTGTAAATCAAATTGTTCTTTAGGATTACAAATTATATCATAAGAAACATTTTGCTGAATAAAGACTCTTTGGTCTTTTATATCTTGCCCTGTAAATTCTTCTTTTGTTATAGAATTACTTAATTTGATACCATACCCATTTACAGCAGGAAAGCGTTTATATAAAATGCCCATCTCATTAAAAGTTTTGCTTATTTTATTCCACCTATTTATTGAACTATCTAGGTTAAGGATATATAAAGGAGTTTGAATATGTCGATCAATCTTCCTTGATAAATAATTTTCTAAATCACCAAGCATTAAATCCCATAATCTTTCTTGATAATGGTCTGCCATAGGATGTGAGTGGTTGAATTCTGGTAGAAGATTTTTATAATATTCTAAAGAGTGGCTATAAATTTTTTCTTTATCAACTGCAAATTCTGCTCCATAAGCTACCATTAGCTTCGCATTAGGAGGGTATTCACCAATATATTTACTGGTATATTCTATTATACTAGTATTGCCTAAAATAAATTTACTATACTGGCTATTTTCCCAATTCTTAGTACGTAAATGATCCCAATGTAATTGAATAGTAGTTTCACTACATTTAGCAATTATATTGTAGCAATTTGATGGCACGAGAGAATTATATCGCCTAAGGGGTAAGAACAAATTAATATCATATGGATGTCCTTGAAGAAACAACGTTCTATCAGCTAAATTAGCATAATTATCTACAATATGTTGTAAATATGATCCTCCTAAATAACCAATATTAGAAACTTTTACTATCTTAACATTACTAGGTAAATAATCTAAATCATCCTCTCCTTTATTGTAAACAATTACTCTATCATTTGGAAATTCTGCAGCAATCCAGGATAAATCTTCACTATATCTTACAACAACTACCTCAAAAGTTTTTTCAGAAAAAGAATTTATACTTACTGGTTTATTTTTTATATACTCTAGGTAATGTTTTCTTACCAATCTTGCAATCTGTTTATTGTCGATTGTTTCAGCTTTATAAAGAGGACTGAATTCATTATCAGATATTGTTTTAGCTCCATTTTCTAAAAGGACTTTTACACTCCCTAATTGCTCACTAATTACTGCAGCACATAAAGGAGTATAGCCATTTACAGCTAACTCTATATCAGCTCCAAATTTTATAAGAGATTTTATAATTGGAACATATCCATTTATAGAAGCAATATATAAGGCTGTATCTCCATTCTTCATAGACGAATTTGGATCGGCTCCATTTTCAAGCATTATATCAACAATCTTGTAATAACCATGACTTACAGCGAATGCTAAAGTATCAGGAACTTTTTTTAGAACATGTTTAAACTTATCTGGATCAAAATGAGCGAGCTTCTTTAGTGTTGAACTTTTTCCTTCACTGAGAGCTTGAGAAAATGAACTAGCAAAGTTTGAAAAATTTTTATTGTCATTATATTCTTGATTACTATAAATCATTCTAGCAATAGATGCATCATCATGCTCTAAAGCTACTTCTAAAAGATTAATTTTATTCACTTCTATATCTATATCAGCACCATAATCAAGCAATAATTTAATCAAATCTTTATTTCCAGCTAAAGTCGCTAGGTATAAGGGTGTTTTGCCATTAACATGAGCTACGTTAGGATCAGCTTTATTTTCTAAAAGAAATTCTACAATCTTTACATCTCCTCTTAGCGCAGCCATATATATTGCTGTTACATTAGCGTTTATACTTGCATTAGGATCAGCTCCATGTAACAACAAGATTCTAACAACATCTTCATATCCTCTTTCTACTGCTAATAATAAAGCCGGTACATCATATCTATTTAAAGTATTTGCATTAGCACCCTTTGATAATAAAAATTTAACTATGGAAACATCTCCAGCAGTTACAGCCTTAATCAATAATTTATTTAAATTAGAAAAAAATATCTTATCTTCTAAACTATATTCCTCTAAACTCATAGAATTATTCCTTTATGTTTTGAATTAAAGTGGAAAAAGATATAATAGAAAGATATTAAAATTAAGTTAAAAAACTCAAGAAATCTTTTTAAAATAAACGTAAATATTTCTAAAATAAAAAACTACATAGATTATGAATAATAATAGATCACTGCTTGATTTAACTATCTTTTGATTGTTTATCAACATTAGAGCTTTTAGGACTTCTTTCAGTAACATCAACTCTAGAATTACCATTCATTAATTCTGCTGCTTCTCTTATAACCTCCCATACTGTAGGCCTTACTTTAGCTTTAGCTAAATTTCTTCTGTGCTCTTAATCGCTCAAATTTATGGCTATTATTACCTCTAACTAACTCATCAACTAAAATATTAGCTCTTTTTTATAATTTGGTGCTAATTGTGGATCGGTATTATTTACATGAGAAAAGTCTTCTGCTTTATAATTAAGTTCAATGCACAGCCTTATCAAATAATCATTTAGATTTTCTTGATCGATTTCTTCAGGTTTAGCTAAATCTTTAAAATTATTGCTAGATATTTTAATGGTAAACTCAATTAAATAACACTATGCAACTAATGATTGCATTTTTAATAAAGTTGATAAATTTGATTTAGTTGAGCAACGCGTGGAATAAACAAGACAAACGGAAAGATAAGAATAATTGCTATGCATTAAAGATTACATAGCACTTTAATTCGCAGCATAAGAATTTTTAGTTTCATAGCAGAATAAGAAACATCAGCATTTAATGTTTGCAATGTTCTCCATGAACATGAGGAGGATTATTTTTAATAAACTTATGCATTTTCTTATATAACATATCTTGTTTTAGCTTTGAAAGATAATCTAAATATACTAAACCATGTAGGTAATCCATCTCATGCTGAATTACACGGGCAAGAAAATTATCTGCTTCAATTATTTGTTCTTTTTCTTCTAAATCAATATATTTTACTTTAATCTTTTTTGGACGTTTCACTTTAGCCGAGATGCCAGGAAAACTTATAGATGCTTCTTCATATTCTATAGTTTCTTCAGATGCTTCTAAAATTTCAGGATTAATCATTACGTAAGGAAGCTGTTTATCACTTTCTCTTAAATCTAAAACAATAATTTGATAATCAACCCCAACCATGTTAGCACCTAATCCCACTGCACCTTCAAAATACATTGTATCAAGCATGTCTTGGGCTACTTTACGAATATGATCATTTATTAATTTTACTAGCTTGGGTTTATGCTTAAAAATTGGATTTGGAGCATAAATAATATTTAAAACTGACATTGCTATTTATTTTCCTTTGAAAAAATCATTTTTCCTATTAAGGTTTCTAAATTTAATGATGATTGTGTATATTTAACCTCTTCTCCATTTTCAAGCATCTTATCTTCTGAACCTGGAACAAGAGCTAAATATTTTCCTCCAATTAACCCTTCACTAGAAACTTTAGCAGTAGAATCACTAGGAATTTTAATTTTTTTAGAAACTGAAAATTTAATAATGGCAAAATAAGTTTGTGGATCAATTCCTTGCTCAACTACCACACCAATCTTAACTCCCCCAATTCTTACAGGAGTTCCAATAGCTATACCATCTGCTTGTTCAAATTTTGCTGTAAGTAAGTAATGATCATCTGTAACACCTATTTCAGTATTATGTTTCATAAAAAACATTAAAAACCAAGCAGCAACACAAAGCACCACTGCACCAACTAAAGTTTCAAAAAAATTTCTTCCCATAATAACAACCTCTATTTATATAAATTAATTTAATACTTTATTACTATAATCGCAACATTTTCTCTAAGCATTAAGAAAATAAATTTTATTTTTGATCTTGCTCATCTAAAGCATTATTTTTTGCTCTTCTAGATGTTTTTTTATCTTTTCCTTCTTGCTCTTCTAATAATGGATCCACCGGATGAAGGCTTTCTTCTATCCTTTCCTTATTTTTTTCTAAACGACGTTCAAGAACTTCTTGCTCTTTTTCTTTAACAAACTCCTTAGTCTTTTCTGATCCTTCTATTGTATCTTTTATTATTCCTGGAATACTTCCTTTTTCAAATTCTTTAGTTAATTTAGTAGCTTCATCTGCAATACTATGAGGAACTATAGTTTCTGAAAGGATTAAAGCATCATTTTTTAAACGAGCTAAATTATCTTGATCCATAAGCTGTAAGTATCTTGGATCCAGTGACTGTATCAAGTTAATATTATCTCTTAAAGATTCTTTTTGTTCTTTATCAAGACTTTCAAAATCTTTCATTTTATCATCAATATTTTCTATAGCACGCCTTACAGATGATAGCTCAGCCATTTTATCTCTTACTTCATCAGAAGCTCTAAACTTCTCTTTAATTTCTGGTTCTTCTGGCTTTTTATCTAAAGAATCTGCTTTCTTCTCTTTTTCTTGTGTAGTTTCTTTATAGGCTTCTGACCTCGGTTCTTGTTGTTGCCTACTTTCTTCTGCAATTGAGCGTGAAGATGGTTCATTTATATTCTCTTTGGATAAAACACCCTTATCCTTATTTATTATAGGATCAGAGGCTAAACTCTCTCTCTTAGATTCTAGTCTTTCTGCATCACTATCACGAGACACCACCACTTCTCTTTTGATAAATTTATCTTTCTCATTATCTTTTAATTCTTCTTTAGGCCTTCCTTGCTGATTGCTTTGTAATTGCTCTTTAGGTTTTGAAGGCACACCATCTAAAGGAACAAATGTTTTTGGCACTTCATCAGCTCTGTATAGATTGCTCATTCCTTTATCCCGTGAAGCAATGCCTTCTCCTTGAACCACTTGATCAAATGAGCTATTTCTTGCTGCTTGAACTTTTTCTAACTCACTTAACTCTTTAGGTTTAGTATCAATCTCAGTTGAAGTTTTCTTTAATTTATCTCTTGATTGCTTATATAATTCAGCTCCTGTTACTTTTTTATCCTCTTGTGGTTTTATATCAACTCTTTGATTTTGCTCTTTATCTAATGGTTTTACTTCAGAAGTTATTGGTTTTTGCTTATTAATTAAATCTCTATTTCTTGTCTCTCCTCTAGCTATTCTTTCATCTCTCTCAGCTACTGCACCTTTAATTTCTGTAGTAAAAGCACTTTTTTTGGGCTTAAATGGTTCATTTGGAGTAGTAGTTTTTAAATTTTTTCTTGCTTCATTTAAATCATTAAGAGATGAAGATTTTTCTTTTGCCATATTTTTATCAGCATTAATAATTGATCTAGCTCTTCCCTGATCTCCTTTTACTCTCAATAACTCACCATCTTCGTATTTAGTCTCTAAATTTGCTCTTCTCTTGGACATAAGCCTTGTAAGATCGTTATCTACTAACCTTTCTTGAGCTCTATTTATAGAGTCTTGTTTTGCTATATCACCAACCTTAGCATAATAGTCAGGATCAACTAATTTCTTCTCCCTCATTTTATCAAATGCTCCAGCTAAGCCAGAACCCAAAGATGACTTTCCTTTAGCCCTATTTATAGAGTCTTGTCTTGCTATATCCCCAGCCTTAGCATAATAGTCAGGATCAACTAATTTCTTCTCTCGCATCTTATCAAATTTTTCTTTTAATTCCGCTCCTATAGCAGGTGCAAATGTTCTTTTCACACCTTCTTGATCCATCCTTAATCTTTCTTCAAGTGTAATTCCTCCTGCTCCTACTCTTCTTAATCTTCCTTGTCTAATATCTTGACCAACTCTTTGGAATTCATGCTGCAATTTAGGTCCTATAAATCCTCTTGGAGCTGAAGATGGTGGTGAAGGATCAGCAGGTTTATTAGAAGAGCTAAGTGCTCTGTTTAGCAAATCATCAGAGTTTCTTTGGCTTCTTCTAACAAAATCTTCTTTTCTAGTTCCTGTTATGTTTCTTACAAAATCCATATTTTCTTGGAAAGGATTATCCATCATGGTTCTTCCTTCTCCTCCTCTGCCCCCTGGAAGGCTCATGCCACCACCAGTAATCATTTTAGAAATTTCTTTAGCAAGACTATCACTGTAAATTTTCATAACATTGCAAGCAATTTTGAATGAAATAAGCACCGGAATGCTTAAAAACATAGCAAAAGGAGTACCCGACCCAAGATTATCCATTCCCCAAGGTGCAAAACCTGGTAAACAGAATAATGAAAATTCCCCCATTTCAAAAACCCCAGGGATATAAAAGGTAAAAGGAAACACACATTTAAAGCAAGCTGAAAAATTAAATATCTGTTGGGCTAATGTAACAACTAGTGCATTTATAATAATTAATCCAACAAATAAAATCATTGGCTCTATTGTAAACCTAACCATCGCAGCAAACCATTTTTCAAATAAGTGAAAAGTTGGTTTAAAAAGAATAAATAATATAAAAATAGGTGCTAAGGCAAAACATAATGCTAATCCAACAAATGATATCATGAATATTTGGAAGGCACTAAAAATTGCTTTTGCAAAATCTATCACTGCAGAAATAATCATTACAAAAGCTACTAACCCAATGATTCCTTGAAAAATTAAAGAAAATATTTTGAAATAAGTAACACTATCTAATAACATTGCAGAAATACTTTGGCTTAAAAAAGCAAAAGGATTTTCAGCTGGTAATCCCGTTGAACTAGCAATAATAAATGTAGCAAAATTACTAAATCCTTGGAATAAATGTGTATAAAGATAATTATAATTTCCAGGTCCAGTTACTGTAATTATTAAGCCAATTTTTACCACTCGTAAAACAAAATCTATATAATTTATTTTTACTAAACCTGATAAAAACATAAATCCAAAAACAACTATATAAAGCACCAATAATATGTGAACTGATCTAAGAAAATCCCAACATGTAAAACCCATTTCTTTATTATTACATACTAAGTTATTAACCATTGTTTCAGCTGCTTTATTACTAACCATTTTTATTTGGTTTATAACTTTGGTAAAAATATTTCCAAAACCGTTAGTAACTTTTGTTTGCCCAATTGTAACTTTATAATAACCAAAATTATTATTATAAATTTCATCTGGGTCATTTAACTTAAACCATATTGTTCCTGAGTTGGCGGCATTAACAGTACATCCACCTGGGGTTGATACATTACAAGGTGAATTAGATAATTCATAAGTAGCATCGCTTGGATCATTTGGATCACCTTGAGAAAGAATCATTTGAAGATTTTCTCCATCACTTGCTATAATAGGATCAGCTCTTACATAAGCCGTATACCCACCTGTAGTCCCAGTGGAAGAACTATTAGCTTGACTGATCTGTTTGCTTAATTCGTTATTAGTTGTTTCTAAATTATTAATCTGCTGTTCGTTAGTATAATAACTATTATAATTAGCTATAGCTCCAGCTAAATTATTGTTAAGATTTGATAGCATTGTTGTTAAAGTTGCTTTATAGCTAGATAAAGAAGAATCTGTAAGGCTATTAGCCTGATTTGTTAGGTTAGTTACATAAGAACGTATAGTATTATTTGCTAAATTATACCATGCTGGATATCCAGTATTAGCATCTTCATAAAGTGGGCTTATAAAAATATTAAATGATGTTCCCGTCAAATCCCATACTGAATCATTTAAAGCAATCTGCAAAGAATTTAAATTGGTAATAATATTATTTAATATAGTTTTCATTGAGTCAGATGTTGCAACGTCATTAACATAAGTAATTGCAGATTTACGGAGAGAAGGAATTGAATTTGCATCAAAATTACTAATATTATTCTGCATTGATGCTAAATAACCATTTAATGTTGTTTTAAACGCTTGTAATTCAGTTGATGATGGATCACTAGAGGCGCTGCTATTTACGCTTAGGTTATTAACTAAACTAACCAAGTTTGAAAGAGTCGATGATATACTTGTTAATGTATTATTCCAAGTATTCTGGCCGCTGCTAACATCAGGATAATCTGATAAAGTTTGACTGGATAATGCAATACAGTAATTATAAAGATTATTTAAGCCACCTGATATCCCTGTGCTGGATGACATTCCAAGTGCATTAGAAATAGAAAGATCAGTAGGATATAGACTTTGAGCATATTCACTAGTTGTTTCCATATAGGATTTAATTTGACTACAATCTAGAGCTGCCGCATTATTAATTATTAATTGAGAATTATATACTTGAGTTGCATAAGAATCATTCTGAGTTTGTAAAGAATTTATTTGAGTTTGATTAGAGGTTAACTGATTTTGCAATGCTGAAACATCAACATTAGTTGTTGGAACTGGATCTGCAATTATTAAAGAAATGGGACCACCTTGAGCATAAAACGATAAACCTCCATTAGCCTGGTTACTTTGATATAAATGAATACAATTACTATCCACTGGAAAAGTTCTACAACTCCCAGTTACATTTGATTGAACAGCATAAAATCTAAAACCATTTGTATTCCAACAAGTATCACTTGAACCACAAGTATTTATTGACGCCCCTTTAACATAACCTGAATCAAAACCACAACTACCAGGGTTAGTATCACTAACCGTTACCCCTCCAGCTTTATGGCTACCACCGCACCAGTCACTTCCTGATGGACAGTAAAAATTACTATAGTTTGTTCCACATTGTTTATTAATTGAGGCAGGATCACTTGAATTTGATGCACAATCAAAAGTTGGCCCTGCTCCATTACTGGAGGCAGGACATACATCCGTATTATATTGAGAAAAATACTTAGTATCATTATAATTTACACCAACTTTGGCATCAATCGTACATTTCCAAGCATAATATTTATAAGATATTCCAGCACTACATCTCTTAACTGCTTTACATTGGCGTGGATTGTCGTTTACTCCACATTCTGTAGTAAAACTTCTACTAGTCCCTTTATCTTCACAATAAACGCCTCCATATTTCCAACCATTATTCCATGTCCATTTAGTTGGCTGTGAACTATTTTGGTCTCCAGTAGTACAGTTTTTAGTTGTTATTGTAACTTTTTGTGGAGCTACAAATGAGAAAACAGACCGTGCCCCTCCTGGTTTTATTTCTTTAACTTGAGTTAAAGAACTTTCATTTGCCATAACTACAACTTCTGTTCCAAGCCCACCATTTGCGTAATAAGATTGTCCTGAAGTAGTTACAACCCCTGATGTAGTCATAAAACTTCCTTGAACCATTGAGTTATAAGCGCTCATTTCTGCACTATAGGCTTCCGTATTATAGATATCTACGTTATATTGCGAGTCTAAACCATAAGGAGGAGCTAAAACCACATTTCCAGTTGCTGAAATAGAAACAGTGTCTCCTTTTAAAACGGTTACATTACTTGTTACCCATTTCCCATAAGCAACTCCTGGTGATTTACTGTCGACGTTAGAATCAACACCGTTTGCATTAACTTGAACTTCTGTATTAATAACAGTTGTAATGCTGTCTGAACTAATATAAGAATCAGGAACTGTTGTTAAACACCAACCATCATTTCCATCACATCCTGATAAACAAAAAACTGAAAAGCACAGGAGAAAAATTTTTTTTATCTTAGAAGACGTTTTTTTAAAAAAATTTATAAAATATTGGATAAGGTAATCTATACCTCCCTCTTTTCTTTTTAGTAAACTATATATGGTTTGGTAATTATTCATTCAAAAAGCAATACTAATGATTAATTTAGTCTAATATATTGTTATTAAAAGTACAGATTATTCTTTAATAATTGATAAATTATCAATTTTATTTTGAACTTTAAAGAGAATAATCAAAACCTACAAAAACTTAAAATTAAATTTTTTAATTAAAGTTAAGAGTTATATCACTCAATAATAGACAGTAATATGAATTTAACGCTTAGATTAATACAAAAAATAAAACATTTAATTTTTAAGTATTTTTGTGTTATATAAACTATCAGTTAAACAATAAGAAAAACGTAACATTCATAAGCATATAAAGTTTAAAATAATCAAATAATTAACTTTATGAATTCTAATTTAATCCTTACTTATTATACCATAATTGACTTTATTTTATTATAATATAGACCCTTAAAAGCTTTGTTTTAATAAATTCGAAATGGCTTATTCAAAATATTATTGCTTTAATTCGTTTAATTAACCTTTAATTAACTTTTTAAAGTAATAATTAAAATATTATATAACTTAAACATGATTTGAAGAAATATGAAAACAAAAGAAGAGCTTGATTCCATATATAAAACTTTTGATTTGTATCTACCTTCATGCCAAGTGTTTAAAGAAACATTACAACGAAGATTAATCTCCTTGGAATCCAAAATTAAT
The DNA here is from genome assembly GCA_964627795.1 of uncultured Rickettsiales bacterium. Classification (GTDB taxonomy): domain Bacteria; phylum Pseudomonadota; class Alphaproteobacteria; order Rickettsiales; family CANDYO01; genus CANDYO01. The sequence continues at coordinate 14,051 of CAZVLF010000006.1, forward strand.
ATTATAAAGGATGCAAAAGACAACCAAAGAGCAATTTCTATTGAAGAAAGTAAATTATTGGATGAGCATGAGCTACCACTTTTAAATGATGAAATAGCAATTATTTTACAATCAAAGATAAATAAAAGCAGAGCTAAAAATCCATTAAGTACTTATGAACCAATAATACTATCTCCTTCAGAGGCGGAATCTTTTTACGATTATCTTTCTCAAAATCCACTGAAAGAAAATGAGCAATTTGATATAATTTTAAGCTCAAGTGAAGCGGGAGGACATTGCACTGCTCTACAAATTGCATCTTTTAATAATACCACAACATTAATTGCCATAGATGCTTCTAGTGTTAGAGATAACTTTAAAATTATTGATAAGTACAAATCCGCTCTCGCTCTGACTGATGAAAAACAATATTGTTTTAATCTTAGAACCCAAAGTGATAATCACAATTGCTCAATTTTTAGCATCCAAGACTTAAATTCTATTTTCAAACTATCAAAAAGAGGAATTCACTCTCCTAATAACAGTAAATTTTATAAAAACTCTCAGAGTAATTCTATAATCGAAGAATTTAAACAAACTTCTTCTTATGATGCAGAAGAAATTATCACAGGAAGCGGAAGCAAAACCAAAAATTTAGATCAATATGTAAAAGAATTTTCAGTATCAGTAGAATTTATTGAAGATGGAGTTAAAAAAACTAAAGAAAGAAATTATAATATTATTCTCAAAAAATTAAAATACCTTAGGGGAGCTTTAGAATTATTAGAAGAAATTACTAAACAGCCAGATCCCGATAAAACACTGCGTGAAATAATATCAAAGAGAAGAGGAGGAGAATCTATACAGCGATTTCAAGATTATTACGCTAAACAGTCTAAAACCTTTATTGATGCAATAAAATATACTACAGCTGAGGGAGATGTTCGTTTGTTGACTGACATAGATAAAATTTGCTTAGCAGCCAACCATGGTGTTGATGCATTATGCTTGGCTAATGCACATTTAGCTTTTTCAACTCCAGAAAATTCTGTTTTATCCACTGAATACATAGTCGAAGGAGAAACAACTTTTGATAAGAACATTAGAGCTCAAAAACTAGCGAAAATAACAAATCAAAATCGTTTTAAAGCTTTAGTTAAATTTGGAATCGAAATCCCACCTGGAAATAATTTGTTTACTTTTTCTACTGCGGTTGCTGCAAGAACTTTGACCGCTTTTGAAGAAATATATGAAGAATTCCCAGGAACAAAGACTCAAAAACAACAAGCAATAAATAAATTTTATCAACTATTCAAGGATTCTACTATTTCAAATAGTGATTTTATTCCACTTAAAGAAAAGTTCAAAGAAAATATGAATAAACCAAATTTTCTTGAAACTTCTTTTTCTATGCCAGAATTATCTACTGTTAAGATGGTTAAAACATTTCAACCCAACCTCCAGCCATCTTTAACACCTATGAATCCTGCCTTAATAAGTGCATCTAAGATTAGAAATTCTCGATAACATTAAAATTAATTTTTTTTGCAACCTAGGAAAACAATAAAGTTACTTCTATATCTAAACCTAGATTTTTGCAGATAAATAATTAACTAAATTATTTTTTTGGGTATAACTACTACAAAATATTATTTAACTTTTAATTTAAAATTTCTAATTTGAAGAAATATCCATTTATTTAAACAAAAACAATATTTTAATTCAATATTTCATACTTTAGTTCTCTCAATTAAATGTACACATTCTTTTGCTCTAAGAGCTGCAATAATATTGGTTAGTTGCGTTACTCCCATAACTTCTATATCAACAAAAAATTCAAAAAAGTCAGCAGTGCGGTCAGATACTTTTAAATTACTTATATTACACCCATATTTTGCTATTACTGAAAAAACTATGGCTAAGCTATCTGGCTCATTATTTAAGATCATTTTGATGTGACCTATATGTTTACCATCTTTTGCATGTTTATCCCAACTAACCTCAACCCATTTTTCAGGATTTTCACTATATTCCTCTAAAGAATTACAATCTGAAGTATGAATTTTTACCACTCCTTCAGAGATAAATATACCTATAATCTGATCACCTGGAATAGGAGAACAACATGAGGCAAAATTGATTATCGCATTAGGTACCATACCTTTTATAGGGATGTAATTTTTTTGCTCTTTCTTCTTTTTCTTAAAGTTAAAGAAAGCAAACTTTTGTTTAAATGAATCAAATCCCTTTTTTTGCTTATGGCTAATCAGTCTAAGTATCTCTTCTCTGCTAATTGTTCCTTCTCCAACTGCAAGGAATAAATCCTCTAAATTCTTTTTTTTAAACAGATCTAAATAGTCACGTAATTCTTCTTCTTGGAATTTTTTATTATTATTAGAGAAAAACTTTGTTAAAATTGCTTTTCCAAGACTTATATACTCTTTCCTTTGCTGAACTCTAGCAAATCTTTTTATTTCAGCTTTGGCTCTTCCAGTAACCACAAACTTCTCCCATGAAATAGAAGGAACTTGATTCTTAGAAGTTGTTATTTCAACTTGATCACCATTTTCAATTTTAGTCCTTAAAGGTACTAATCTCCCATTTATTTTAGCTCCCACACAAGTATTTCCTATATCTGAATGAAGGGCATAAGCAAAATCTACAGGAGTTGCTCCTTTTGGAAGAGCCATAATTTCTCCCTTTGGAGTAAAACAAAAAACCTGGTCGTCATACATTTCTAGCTTTGAATGCTCCATAAATTCTTCAGTTTCAGAATTTTCAATTATATTTAATAATTCTCTTACCCATCTAAATTGTTTTCCTTCAACTAATTCAGAAGAAAGATCTGTATGCTGTTTATATGCCCAATGTGCAGCCACCCCACATTCATTAACTTCATGCATTTCATTGGTTCTAATTTGAATTTCAATTTTTCTTTTTCCTGGTCCAACAACAATAGTATGCAAAGATCTATATCCATTATCTTTAGGCGTGCTTATATAATCTTTAAAAGTACCTGGTATCATATGATAAGCTGCATGGATTATACCAAGAGCTTGATAACAATCGATAAGGTCATTTACAACAACCCTAAAAGCAATAATATCTGAGAGCTGTTCGAAACTTATATCCTTTTGTTTCATTTTTTGCCAAATAGAATATGGAGATTTCTCACGCCCCTTAACTTCAGCTTTGATTCCGAAATCTGACAAAGTTGTTGCTATATGAGTCTCAACTTTATCAATTACAGATCCTTCATCATTTCTTAAATATTTTAGTCGATTTATAATTGATATTCTTTCTTCTGGGTGAAGCTTAGCAAAAGAGAGGTCTTGAAGTTCATTTTTTAATTTTTGCATACCTATTCTTTCAGCAAGCGGAGCATATACTTCCATAGTTTCTAAAGCAATTCTAATTGCTTTTGTATCAGAAAGATAATCTAAAGTTCTCATGTTATGCAAACGATCAGCAAGTTTAACTATTAAAACTCTTATATCTTCTGACATAGCTAAAAGAAGTTTTCTAAAGTTCTCACCTTGGCGTATATTATCTGGTTGGAACTTAATTTTTGCAAGTTTAGTTACTCCATCAACTAACTTTGCAATATTTGAACCAAAATTTTCTTTAATATCTTCTAAAGTTACTAATGTATCTTCTACTGTATCATGCAAAAGCGCTGTAATTATAGAATCTTGATCAAGATGCATTTCAGCTAAAATCATGGCCACTGAAAATGGATGATAGTAATAAGGTTCACCAGAGGCTCTAATTTGATTCTCATGAGCCTTAATGGTAAAATCACAAGCTTTCAAAATTTTAGCCTGATTAAGCTTAGGCATATAGGCTTTCATTTTCTTTATTAATTTATCTTGCTTCATAATTTCCCTACATAACATTTAAGCTCTATGTTAGTTTTATAAGTAGATTGATGCAAATATTTTATATAACTTAATGTATAAATTAATGATTATCTAGTCTTACAGATTTTATAATGTAACATCTTATGTTAATAATTTATATTTATTTAAGCGTAATTTTAATTATTTTCATGCATATAGATTACATTTTAGTTGATTTTTAAGTTATTGACTGCTAAAGTTTAAAACTTATAATTGAATTTTTTGTTTAATAATAAATTTATTAAATTTGATGTTTGAATTTATATTTTGCATTCCCTCTGTAGTTTCTTTCCATTTGGGCCACTTTCTTACTTGGCGCAAGCCATAATCTTATAAGCTTTTATTTATAATCTTTTTATCTTAAAACTTAATTAAATGGAATTTAAAATGACTAACACAGCAAATACAACCCAATTAAACAAACAAAATACTAATGAATATAAATATTTTAGCTATCCAGTTATGGATTCATTAGCTAAAGCAATTTCTATTGACGGATTTACTACTGCAACTTTTTTATTAGCAAGAACTATCTATAGCGATAATATAGCAACTAGATCGACATATTATGCAATAGGAGCAAACGTGCTAATAAGCACAGTTTCAGCTTTTCCTTCCTATCTTGTAAGAACATATTTTAGAGAAGAACTTGAAAATCCGTATATTGGAGGTGCAATTGGCGGAGCTATAAAATATGGTTTTAGAGAATTTTTAAATAATAAGCAAATTTCTTTTCAAACTATAAAAGCCGGAGCCATTAATAATTTTCTTTATGAGAAAGGAAATGATATAAACCAAGTAGCAAATAACACAAGCGATGGCATTGGTTTTACTCTTATTGTTGAATCTATAGATGGATATTTTACAAATAATGGAATAGATAACTTAAATAACGACATAAAAAGCGGATTTGCTGCTGGTGGGATTGCTAGCTTCTTTATTTATTCAGGAATTTATGAAGCTGTTAAAGATTCACTTAGAAAAAGTTATGACTTATTTTCTAACAAAATAGAAAATTATACTGATTTTTCATTTGTTGGATCAGCTTTTGACATTGATACTATAATAGGTGAACTTTAATTGAGTAAGGTTAAGGAGGGAATCTCCCCTTCTTAACTTAAAAATCTAAATTTTCTTATATAAAAAATCTTATTTTTAACTGCCTAAAATAACGATCAATTAAAATTATTCGCTAAGTTGCTTAATGATATTACTTACTTTTTGATTTAGCCTTTCTATTATTAAATTATTAGCTTCATCTTCCTCTTTAGAAGACACAGAGGGCATAGAACTAATTTTTTGTTCTAAATCATGAATATAATCTTCCATTGTAAGAGCAGTAAGTATTATAAGTAAATTATCACTTGCTCCTTTAAATAAACGAGCATTTTCTTTCAGTTTTTTATCTAATCTATCTGCAATTTCAATGAGTTTCTTCTCTTCTCCCTCACCGCATGCAATTGAATAATCTCTATTTAAAATTTTAACTATTGGCATTTTCTTTCTTAAAATATTCGTCAATTACTTGAATTGAATTATTTAACTCATTAATAACTTCTTGGCTTGTTTGTTTTAAATGATCATATTCTTTTTTCAAAAAAATATTTTCTCCTTTAAGCTGTTCAATTAAAGTTTGGTTATCAGACCTCATATTTAATTTCTCCTCAACTAACTTTTCTAGTTGAGTTATTGATTTTTCTAATTTTCTAATATTTTCTTTCATAATTTACCAAAATTAAAAATCAGATACTCTTCCTTTAACTTCCCATTCCGGAGTTTCCTTACCATATCTTGTTGGCTCTAATCCTACAAAACCGCCAACTTCAATAGGCTTAGTTTTAGATTCATTGCTTTTTAGGCTTTTTTTGGTAGAATCAGGCATATTAAAAACTCCTTATATTAATTTTTATATGAAATATAGTCAGTTGACAAGATTATTTATAAAAGAAAATTTGCAAAATGAATTTATCACACTAAATAACAGTGATGACATTCATTATTTAGTTAAAGTTTTAAGGAAAAAGAAGAATGATCAGCTACTTATTTTTAATAATATTAATGGAGAATATTTAGTTGAAATTAAAGAGATTTCTAACAAAACTATTATCTTTAAAACCATAGAACATATTAAATTTCCAATTGAGAAAAGAGATATTAATTTAATTTTTGCTCCCATTAAGCAGCATAGAATGATTACTATGTTAGAAAAAGCAACTGAACTAGGAGTAACCAAGTTAACACCAATTATCACTAAACACTCTGTGGTGGATAAAATAAATCTTAATAAATGGCAAATATATCTTAAGGAAGCAGCTGAACAATGTGGTAGATTATCAATCCCTACTCTCTACCCTGTTATTAAACTTGAAAAATTTTTAGAAGAATTCAATAGTGGAGAAATTTTATTTTGTAATGAGCAAGAAAAATCTTCTTCCTTTTTTGAAGCAGCAAAAACAACAGATAAAATAAATACTCTTAATATTTTGATTGGCCCTGAGGGTGGATTTTCTGATCAAGAGAGAAACATATTAAATTCAAATTCACTTGTGCGCTCGGTACATTTAGGTAATCTTATTTTAAGAGCTGAAACTGCTGCAATAGTTGCTTTAACTTTAGCGAACAACACTTGACATATTCATAAATTAATAATAGCTTTTGGTAGTTTTATTTAAATTATTGTTATGCATTTCCTTCAATCTTGGGTTGATAGCTTATCATTAAGAAGAAAGCTTATTATATTAGCAATGGTAACAAGTACAATTGCAACCATAATAACTTGTGGGATGTTTATTGTCTTTAACATAGCATCAGAGCGTAGTGATTTAGTAAATGAGTTGAAGCTTGTTGCCAAGATTTTTTCTGAAGAACTGTCTGAGTATGTTGCTGAAGGAAATAAAAAACAGATTATTAAATCACTAAGTGCTTTAAAAAACAGAAGTTTTTTGATTCAAACTTGTGTATATACAAATTTTGATCGTGAAGAATTTGTTCATTTTATCAATGATAAAAAAAGAAGCATTGAATGTAATGAAATTCCTTCAGCAAGAAAAAACTATGAATTTAGAATAAATGAGAAGATGGGTGAACATCTAGTTGTATCTTATTACATACGTAGTAAGCATCATATTATAGGTCATTTCACCATGATTGCAAATTTAGATAGAATTCATGAAAGAATGTATCGTGGTATATTAACCTCTATGCTTTTATTCTCAATAATTTTATTTATCTCCTATATTATTTCTAGGTCCCTTCAAACCACCATATCTAGTCCTATACTTCATCTGGCTCATGTATCAGCTCTTGTTAAAGGTGGTGACTATACCGTAAGAGCAAACTACAAATCAAGCGATGAACTTGGGGTTTTAACTGATGTATATAATAAAATGCTTGATGAAATCCAATTTGCAAAAGAGCATCTTGAAGAAAAGGTTATTGAAAGAACCAAAGATTTAGAAAGGTTAATGCAAGTTAAAGTGCAATTTCTATCAAATATGAGCCACGAAATACGAACTCCAATTCACGGCATAATGAACTATATTGATTTCTTAGTTGAAGATTGGAACAGTTTAGCTGAAGTAAAAAAATATGAATTTATTCAAAAGCTTCATAATAATAGCTTAAGATTATTGTCTTTGATCAATAACCTTCTTGATTTATCAAAATTTGATGCAGGAAAAATGGAATTCTGCATGCAAAATGATGACATGACAAAATTAATAGAAGGCGTGGTAGAAGAATGTGAAGCTTTATATAAAAATAAAGATATGATCATAAGCTTTTATTATAAGAAGGGACAAAATTATAATGCAATATTTGATCAAGAGAGAATAGCACAGGTTATTAGAAACATCTTATCTAATGCAATTAAATTTACTCCACATGGTAATATTACAATTAATATGGAAAACATAAAATTTAAAATTAATAATGGTAGTAAGGTGCAAGCACTAAAAGTTAGAATTTCAGATCAGGGTATAGGAATCCCAGAAAATGAGTTAGAATATATTTTTGATAAGTTTAATCAAAGCGCAAAAACTAAAACAGGAGCTGGAGGAACAGGCCTTGGCCTATCAATAAGCCAAGAAATAATTAAAGCACATCGCGGATTAATTTGGGCTGAAAATAATAAAAATGAACGTGGTGCTTCTTTTATCTTTATAATCCCTAAAAACCCAAATTACCAGGTATTATCAATAGAATAAGATTATATATTTCTTTGTTAATATTCTGTTTCTTAAAAAAATAGTCCTCTTCAAACCATTTATACACTGAATATTCTAAAACCCTCTTAACTTTAATATACTAAAATACTAAATTAGTGAGTTATAATTTTAGAATGTTTTTTACTTTTTTTAGTAGTCTTCAATTCGGCTTCTTTTCTTTCCTCTTTTGACATTCCAAGCATTAATCTTGCTGAAGTTATAATTACTTCCCTAGTATTGGGTACTTTACTAATAAATGTCTTAATATCTGTTGTTTTTTGAACTTTATTAGTTTTTTTTACTAAAGGTATTTCATCTTCTTCTAATTTATCATTTTTAATTAGAGATGATAATTTTTCTTTTATAATCTCATCTCTTCTTCCTGAAAAAATATCAGAAAATGTTGAAGATGCGGCTTTAAATCTTCCTGAAGTAATTTCAAAAACATTATTAAGAATTTTTTTAGTAAAATCTGCGTTTGGATCTTTACTTTTATCTTTTTGGATTAATCTATTTAATGTTTTTATCCCTTGAACTCTAGCAAAATTAAGTATATGTCCAATAAATGCTCCACTAGTTAAAACAACCCCTGTTACGCCCAACAAACCATTTACAGCGGTTCCAATAACCCCTCTTGCAAAAGCAAGGCCTAAAGTTATTGTACCCAGGCTTGCACCCATTATAAAGCGAGCAATAGTACGAGCTGGAGAAAGTATTGATTTTTTATTCTGATTATTAATTTTTTTGTTGGATTCTTTGCTCATAAATTTTTATTTATTAGTAGTTTATATACTAACAAAATTATCACTCAATGGTTGAATATTCAAGGGTTAAGTAATTCTAGCTTTGACAATTTTTCTATTTATGCTTAACTTATTTTATAGATAATCAATTATAAGTTTTAATATGAAAAGCTCTTCTACAATCAAACCTAGAAAATATTTAATTCTTACTTCTTCAGGAGGTGGTGGGCATATAAATGCTGCTGAAGCAAGAAAAAATGAATTGCTAAAATTAGGAATTGCAGATAATGAAATTGATATTATTGATGTAATGGGCATATATGAGAAAAGCGCAAATAAAGGTAAAGCCTGGATTCCTACTTATAGTGTTTTAGGGCTTGATCCATTCTTTTCAGGTGAAGCAAATACTAAAAAATGGAATGAAAGCCAAAAAGAAGGAACTGAAGAAGCAGTCCGAAGACTAGAATATTTAGTAGAAATGCAACCTTTAGCAGAAGCACTCCAAGAAAAGGAAATAAAAAGAAATTTATCCCAATATTTAGAAGAAAATGAAGTAAAAGGAGTATTTAATACGCAAGCACTTTCAACTCCAGCAATTTGTCAAGCTATTGTAGAATACAACCAGAACACTCAAGAAAAACCTCTGTCAATTATCACTACAGTCACTGATCTTATTACCCATAGAGCAGAGCATTTTTTAAACTCTTTAAAAAATTTAACCTCCAAGCAGCAGGAAGTTTTAGTTATGGAAACTTCTACTGAACCTATGTGTGGACCCGGAGAAAAAAAAGAAGATTTTTTAAAAAAATATGGCATTCCCATGAGGCTTTTTGTTCCAAAAGCTTCTTTGATAAAGAATGAAGATGAAAGTATTTCAAGAGAAGAAAAAGAAGAATATACACTTCCAGTAAAGGCTGAATACATATCTTTTAATGATAAGAATATAAATCAAATTATTATAAAAGCAGGAGATATAGAGGAGAAAAACTATTTAACCAGTAATTTAAAAGGAGAAGAATTAGATTTAGAAATCCAAGCCATTGGAAATGAAAAAGATAAATCTAAAACTGAAACTTATGAGTTAACTATAGATAAATCACCTCATGATAAATTAATTACTATTACCATGGGTAGCCAAGGAAGCAATAGTGTTATTGAATATATGGATGAGTTTAAGCAGCAATTACTTGAAAACAAAGATAAGCTTCCGCCCCGGGGAGATATATTTTTATGTATAGCTGCAGGAAAAGCTGGCACTGGTTCACTTTATGAAAAAGTAAAAAGCCATGCTGCTGAAATTATGGATGAAATTCCTATAGAACTGCGTGATCGAGTAAAAATATTACCGCTTGCATTTCAAGACGCTAAGCATATGGCATCTTTGCTAAATAATAGTGATGTCTTAATAAGCAGATCAGGTGGTATGTCTGCAATGGAAGCTAAAGCAACTTATGGACGAAATCCAAAACGCCAAGTATATATTCATTCTGAGGCTAAGCTTAAGTATCCAGAAAATTTCCCTAAACATTCTTATGACGCCACTTATGAAGCATTAATGACAGGAACTGTTAAATGGGAAGGTGGAAATGCTGAATATTTATTAAGAGAAGTTGATGCTTCGCTTGCTAGCCCAGAAACAGTGGATTTTGGTTTTTCCACTCAAATTCATTCTTCAGTTAAAGAAAATTCTTTATTCCACTTTGCCTATGATAATAAATTAAAAAATGAAAATTCAGCAAAAATAGAACAATTAATCAGAGAAGGCTCTAATCCAAATTTAAGATTTCCTAGTGGATCTTATCTAATTGATCATTGTCAAGATTTTCAAACTAAAAGACTATTAGTAAGATATGGTGCCCAAGTAACAGAAAAATGTTTAATTGGCTTGAAGCCAGAAGAAAAAGATGACTTAAATACTGCTTATAAAGAATTTAAACTATCTGGTTCACCAAAGATACCTTTTAATGGTAAAATTATTGATAAAGAAAAAGAGCAAAAAGCTTATTCTTATTTGCATCCTTTAGAGGCTAAAAATCCAATTGAAACAGTAATATTATTTATCGATAAAGCTGGCGATATAATAAGAAATAAATTACTAAAAATGGATTATTTCCATAATGCTCTTGATGCCACTAGAATGTATTTAAGAACTGATCCAACCGAAAAGAGAAATATCATTAAAAGAATCAGGCAGCTAAGAAATCTTGCTTTTGATGCAATTGTATTTACAGCCAAGCAACCTGTAAATATGGTTACTAAACCCATTGCTTTAGCGACTAATCTAGTTAAAACTGGATTAATTGGTCTTAGCATGGTTTATAACAAAGCTAAAGGAGAAAAAACTAATATTTCTAGTTATGCAGAATTTAAAAAAAGCGGTAAGAAAGCACTCCATGATTTAAAAGACTCTTTAATTGCTTGGGGAACTGCTGCCCTTGTTTTTTCTGGTTTTGGTGCTCCAGTTGCATTTACAATAGGTGGATTTTCTGCTTCAATTAGTTTAGGTACTGCTCATTTTGGAGCAGCAAATACAGTAGTTTCAGCTTTAAATACAAAATTAGTTGAAGCTTTAGCATTTTCTCAAACTCCTGCCGCTCAGGCAGTTATGACCGCTGAAGGCATAGCTGAATGGGGAATTATCAGACCATATATGTATTTAGCCATGGATCCTAAAAATTTATTTTATGAAGCTTCAACAAAAGGTGCTGTTAAGCTTAATTCTTTAGGAAAAAGAGTGCAAGAATTACATAAAAAATCAACTAATCCGGAGATTAGTATTGAAGTTAGACGTCAAGCAAAAGAGGAAATGGATAAAATCATAAATAAGCAGAAAGTACAAAAAGTTGTAGCACCTATTATAAGTAAAGCCAGCACTCCATTTAGAAATCGGCAATAATTTAAAGACTAGATTAAGCTGGCAATATTTTATAAAGAGCAATCATAAATTATTGATTAGAGCTATATTTATATAAAGCTTTTTTAAAAAACTTTTCTAGTAAAATTATAGCCACCATTAGTGCAACAACCATCCAGCTATTATATTTTCTATAGGGTGTTTTAACTTTTAAGTAACCTGGAAGTTGCTGCTCAATAATTCCTTGAGTTAAAAGGGGTATTGAATAATTAATCTTGCCAAAACTATCAATTATTGCTGATACCCCAGTTAAAGCAGACCTTGCCATTGGAACTCCTTGTTCAATTGCTCTTACCCTGCTCATAGAAAGATGCTGAAGCGGACCTATACTTTTTCCAAACCAACCATCATTAGTAATATTTACCATCCAAGTAAAATCATTTTTTGAAGAATCGGTAAAAGTAGCTTCATAGCAAATTCTTGCTAAAAAAGGAATTTTAGATTTAATAACTGGATCATTATCACCTTCGCTAAAATCTTTTTCTCCTGGAGTAATTTTATTTATAAATGGAAAAATTTTTCTTAGATTAAATGGAATATACTCACCAAAAGGAACTAAATGTATTTTATCATAAAAATTATTTATTTTTCCTTGCTGGTCAACAATAAACATAGTATTCCAAGCTTCGTCTTTGTAACTATTAAACCTTATTCCACTAAAAATTAACTCTCCATTATTAGGCACAGCATCTTTAATTAAATCAAGCAAAACTTGATCAACTGTGAATTCATTAATTCCTTCCGGCCAAATCACATAATCAACTTTATTTTCGCTCTTACTTAACTTTATTTGCTCAATTAAGTTTTTATAACGGTTCCTTATCCTGCTATATATATTACTATCTATATTTGGTTGAATTATCCTAACTTTTAGATCTTGATAAACTACTTCCTTATTAAGGTGGCTGGCTCCATAGATAGCACAAAATAAAAAACTTAGGCAAGAAATAACAATTAATTCCAAATTTTTCACTTTTTTTGTAAAAAATGCTTTTATCATTTCTGCAATAGCATCAGCCCAAATAAAAGTTAGAAAACTTATTCCCCAAATACCGAAAATGGAAGCATTTTGAATTATAATTGATTCAGACCATATATATCCTAAAGCAAGCCATGAAAATTTAGGAGGTAAGGCACTACGACAAAATTCAATTGCCATCCATAAAATTGCTGGAAGTAAAATACTACTTTTAAAATTAAATTTTTCTATAAGAAATCCAAATAAAGCAAAATATAAACCTATAGCAACAGGCATAAAAATTAAACTAATTGGAACCAACCATAATAAAGTATCGCCATAAGTATATAAAGATTCAGCAAACCAATGAACACTGTAAACTGCATACCCATATCCAAAACAAAAGGAAAATAATGCTTTTTTCTTGGTGATTTGATTAAGAAAATAAATAAATAAGGCAAATGCCAAAATAGCTGACCAAATAAAATTATAAGGTGGTTGCCCAAATGAAGAAATTAATCCTAATATGAAAGAAATTAAGTAAATCATTATTCAGACAAAATAAGTGAAATAGCAATTGAGAACATAACAAAACCAATAATAAGATCTAGTATTTTCCATGAAATTTCTTTTTTAAATAAATTACTCAAGCAGCCTGCTCCATAAGATAAACTAAAAAACCATATAAAAGAAGCTAACATTGCTCCTAAACTAAATGCCATTCTTCCCTCAGCTGAAATATTTGAAGCTATACTAGCCATAACTACAAAATTATCCAAATATGTATGAGGGTTACATAATGTAACAAAAAGAATTTTTCCTACTATTTTCTTTATGCTAGTACTAGTTGCTTGATCCTCAATAACAATAGAATGATTTTTAGTCGAAGATATAAAAGATTTTACTCCATAACCAAGCAAAAATATTATTCCACCAATTTTAAAAAGTTGTTCTATGAGATGATTCTTAAATAGAAAAGTACCAACCCCATTAACTGCCATAAAAATTAAAATTGCATCTAGAATAGAGCAAGTTATAGCAATAAGAAAAAGATGTCTCTTTATCAGCGCTTGTTTTAAAACAAAAGCATTTTGCATTCCAATAGCTATTATTAGCCCAAAACCTACACCCAGTCCTTTAATAAGAGAATCAAAAAAAAACATCAGCTAAAATCAATAAGAATAACAATTTATAATAACTGATTAATTTTTCAAAAACAAGTTTTGACACAATAAAGATAATTTGCAATTTTATATTTTTTAAAATATCTCCTTAAAAGGCGCTGTTGCAAATAAAAAAATAGGTTAAATTGTTACTAAGAAAATTATCATTTTTTCTTAAAAAGCCAATAGGTTATCTGTAATAATTCTAATTTCACCCTGAATACCTTGTCCATATTTCCAAACATCAAATCTTCCTTTTTTAAACATTCGCATTATCTCAAATCCTTTAATAGTGGCAGAGGCTGTTTTCATTGACTTGAAGCCTAGAGTAGGATTTATTAAACGCTTGAGTTTTCCATGATCAGACTCAATAATATTATTCAAATACTTGATCTGCCTATGTTCTAAGTTAGGATAGCATTGACCTTCGGCTTTTAATTCAGTGATTGCCTTACCGTAAGTAGGGTTCTTATCAGTATTAATACTCTTTGGATGTGAGTATTTTGGTATAGACTTTAAAGCTTTGCTTAAAAATCGCTTAGCTGCCTTAGTATCTCTCTTTGAAGAAAGATAAAAGTCAATCGTATTGCCAGACTTATCTAATGCTCTATAAAGATATGTCCATTTACCTTTTACTTTGATATAGGTTTCATCAACCCTCCAACTCTCACCAAGTTTAGGTTTCCAGTACCATTTTAATTTATCCAAAATCTTAGGTGCATAATACTGGACCCATCGATAAATAGTGGAATGGTCTACTTCAACTCCTCTCTCCATCAACATCTCTTCTAAATCACGATAACTAATACCATATTTGCAGTACCAGCGAACAGCCCAAATTATAATATCATATTTGAAATGACGATGCTTGAAGATATTCATAATTCACCTACTTAGATTTAAGTTGATAAATCATATTTTATAAATTTTCTATATTATTTGCAACAGCGCCATATTTTCTAGTTTAAAATTTCTCCGCTTAGTGTATTTCCACTAACTACGTTAACTTTTACTGGTAGAATTTTACCAAACATAGATTCATCACCAATAGCACATACTGCTTGCGCATACTCATTTTTACCAAGGATTTGTCCGGGATATTTTCCTTTTTTCTCAAATAGCACATTGCATACCTTGCCAACACTTTCTTGATTAATTTCGTCTTGCTGCTGAACTAAAAGAGCTTGTAACCTTGCTAATCTTTCTGATTTAACTTCTTCTGGAACTTGGTTTTCCAATACTGCAGCAGGAGTCCCAGGTCTAATACTATACTTAAAAGAATATGCAAGAGCAAATCTCACTTTTCTGACCAATTCCATGGTGTCTTCGAAATCTTCATCTGTTTCCCCTGGATAACCCACAATAAAATCTGAAGAAAATAGCATATCAGGTTTTGCCTTTCTATATTGAGCAATAATATTCAAATATTTTTCTGCTGTATGTTTTCTATTCATCGCTTTTAATATTCTATTTGAACCACTTTGCACGGGTAAATGTAAGAAAGGCATCAGTTTTTCTTCTGTGCCATGTAATTTTGCTAAATCTTCAAACATATCATTAGGATGCGAAGTTGTGTAACGGATTCTTTTTAAGCCAGGTATTTTTGCTAAATGTTCAATTAACTGAGAGATATTTATTTCTTTTCCCTCATGATCTAAACCATGATAAGCACTAACATTTTGTCCAAGAAGGCTAATTTCTATTGCTCCTTGTTCTACTAATAATAATGCTTCTCTATATATTTCTACTAAATTTCTTGAATATTCAGCTCCTCTTGTATAAGGAACACAACAGAATTTACAAAATTTATCACACCCTTCCTGGATAGTTAAAAAAGCAGTATAACCATCAATTTTTTGACTATCAGGTAAAGAGTCAAACTTAGAAACAAGAGGAAAATCTAGATCAAGAGCAATTTTCTTTTCTCTTGAAACTTTAGCTATTAACTCTGGAAGATTATGATATGTTTGTGGACCAACTACCACGTCAACATAAGGAGCTCGAGTAAATATTTCATCACCTTCTGCTTGGCTAACACAACCTGCAACAACAATAATCATCTCATTTCCAGAAGCTTTACGCTTTTCTTTCAATTTTTTTATAGTACCAAGCTCTGAATATACTTTTTCTGCGGCTTTTTCTCTAATATGGCAGGTATTAAGAATAACTAAATCAGCTTCAGGTAAATTTTCAGTTTCTGTATAACCAAATACTCTTAATAGATCTAACATTTTGTTAGAATCATAAACATTCATCTGGCAGCCATAGGTTTTTATATATATTTTTTTTGTTGGTTGTTTTTGCATAAATAATAAAAATTTAAGATAAAATAATGATGAAAACTAGCAAATTTAATAAGAAAACTCAAGAAAAATTTCTATCTGATATTTTGTTTAGATGAGGTTTTAGCTCTTGCAGAATAAATTGCCGATGCCTGAACATTGCTAGATAAACTTTGGCCCGATTGCAAAAATTCCTTCATTTTATTAACATTTGGAGAAGAATTGCGGTCTTTTATAGCACTTTCTAGCACTTTATTTTGATTGTCAAACATACCTCTGCTGGGAGCAGCTTTTTTAGCAGATTCTAATTCTTCTTTAGAAAATTTTCCCTTTTCAATTAATGCTTCAACAACTTTACTTCCAGCTCCTTTAGAAATAGCATATTCAAGTATACTAACTTGTCTTCCTTTATCTTCAATCTTTCTAGATAACTCTTCTTTAGGAGATTTTTTTATTAACTCTACTATTTCTAATTTTTGTTCATGATGATTTTTTGCTTTTGGATTAAATTTATCAATTGCATCAATAACTGATTTTAATCCTACTGTACTTGATTGTTGGCTTTCTATAGGAACTGCAACAGTAACATTTCTATCAACAGGTCTTGCATCTGCAACAGTTATGGATGCTCTACTTGTACTTTCAATTGGCTTAGCAAGTGGAATTGAAATATCCTGCGTATTTTGTGACGCAGATTTTTTTTCAGATAGTGAATCTCTAGTTTGTACGATTTCTTTTTTTGTTAAAGTAGAAGCCTGTTGCACTTCATTGCTTTTTAATACTTGTTGAGTTTTTTGCAAATCACTATCTTTTCCTACTTCAGGAGCCGCTTTCTTATATGCTTTTTCTAATGCTGCAACTGTATTTCTTCTTTGGCTATATTCTAGTTTATCACTATTCTTAGCAGCTTCCATTGCTTTTTTAATAGTGTCTTTCGTAAAATCTCCTTTTTCAACCAATGCTTCGGTAACTTTACTCCCTGCTCTTTTTGCAGCATATTCAAGCAAACTTACCTCTTTTCCTCCATCATTAACTTTCAATGCTAAAGTTTCCTTGGAACTATTGCGGATATCTTCTATTAAATTATTCTTCTTTGCATTATCTTTTGATTTAATATCATTTATTTTCTCAATTAATTTATTTAAATCTTCTTGAGGCTTAGAAATAGTAGACTCTTGCGTAGTTGCTTTATTTGACAATGTTTCTTTTTTTGAAGTAATCGGCTGATCTTGACGAATTTCTTCATTTCTTGTCACCTGCTGAGGTTTTTGCAAGCCCTCTTCTTTTGCTACCTCAGGTGTAGCTTTCTTGTATGCTTTTTCTAATACTACAACTGTATTTTTTCTCTGGCTATTTTCTAATTTATCACTATTCTTAGCAGCCTCCATTGCTTTTGAAATAACATCTTTTGTAAAATCTCCTTTTTCAAGCAATGCCTCAGTAACTTTACTCCCTGCTCTTTTTGCAGCATATTCAAGCAAACTCACCTCTTTTCCTCCATCACTAACCTTTAATGATAGAGTATCCTTAGAACAATTACGTATATCTTCTATTAAATTATTCTTTCTTGTATGATCCCTTGATTTAATATTATCTATTTTCTCAACTAATTTATTTAACTCTTCTTGAGGAGTATTTTTTCCTACTTCAATAGATTGCGCATTCTTAGGGTTTACTTGACTTGGCTCCTCTTGAACCTTATTCTTCTTACCTATTATTGTGTCAAAAAAAGCGCCTACAAAACTCCTTTTCTCTTCTTCTTTATTTACTACTGCTTCTTTGAGTTTTTTAGCCGTTCTTGCTTTTTCTTTTTCAGCTAAATCTATTTCTATATGTTTTTGGCGAGTTTCAGATATTTGTTTATCACTATTAGTCCATTTTTCACTAAGATCTTTATAGGCTTCATAATATGACTTATTACCTCCCATTAAATATTCTGATGCTAATTTTGCTCCTGTACTTAAGTTTCTTGAAATTTTACCAAGAGTAGTGTTAGGCTTAACAGTTTTTTCATTGGTGTAAAGAGGATTTTTTGCTTTTAATTCTTCATAAACATCACTTCTAACTTTAATGTATTCATTAATTATTTCTTGATGAGCCTTCTCTCTTTCTTTTGATCCCTCTGTATGCTTTTTATATTCTAATAGATTCTTTTTAAAATTTTCGCTTTCAGCTAATTTATTTAAAGCCTCAGCATTAGCTCTTGCTTTCATGGCTTCATTTGCAAGATCATATTTTCTTGAGTATTCAGGCTCTTTAATTTGAACTTCTTCCATTCCGAATACATTTTTTCTTATTGCGTTAAAAGTTGCATTTGCCTGTTTCTCAACATATGAGTAATGTTCTAGATCGGCTTTTGGCAATCCTAATTTTATTCTAACTGCATTAAATGCTTTGTTAGTTAATCTTCTGTATGAAGCATAATCTTCCTTTTCTTTTTGAACCTTATAATTTGGCCCTTCTTTCCTTAAATCAGAAATTCTATCATCTATAATAGTTTTTGCTTGATCATTTGAAATTTCAGACGTAACACCTGCAAGACAATTTATGGTTAACCTAGCTAAATTTATTGCCACAGTATGAGGAGAAGCAGAAACCAAAGCACCACTATTAATAAGATTAGATGCCATAGTTTCTGCCATGCTTAAACCTAAATTTTTACCAGTAGTAGTAATTAATTTCTCTGCTGTAATGCCAATTGCTTTTTCTTCAGGCAAAGTATTTTGCTTTGCTTTTTCATATTTCAAACCAATGATTTGCCCAATTTCTTTAGAATTTATTCCTGTAGATACCTGAAGTTCTTTAAGCTTATAATTGCTCATTTCTTTAGCATGTACATAATCTTGTAAATGCATCATTTCATCAATTTTAACTTCTACAGCATTATTTTTTGATGAACCTCTTGCGACATCAACTGCAATTAAAGAAGCTGCTGCTGCAAACCCAGCAGGACCACCCACCATAGTTCCTGCAGCTAGGGGAATAACTATTGATGCTGCAGCTGAGGCAGCTGGGCTAAGTAGTAAAGTATTTTTTGCTTCATTTGCTTTAGAAAGGGTATTAAAAACTTCTCCAATTTTTTTATTTTTTGGATCTTTAATAAATTCTTCATATCTCTTTGCTAAATTTTCTTCAAGTTCTTTAGTTTTAGTACCATCAAAAGTTCTAAGATTTGCATTCATTACGGGAGAAAGAGCGGTATTTAGAGTTACAGCAGTAATAGATAAGAATTCTTTAACTGCGTATTCAACATTACCTAAAGATTTTTTTGCCTCTACCGGCAAATCTCCAGCCAACACCTTGCCAGCATCAACTAACCCATCAGCTGTGTTTTTAGCATTAGCAATTTTTCCAATTAAAGAACTTAACTGTTGAACTCCATCTAGAGCTCCATTAATAGCCATTATCCACCATCATTCTAGCTTATTTACAAAACCACAATTATAAAATATATGATCAAAATTATTTTATCAAAGGTAGAAAAATTATTAAATATATTTCTTTATAGTTGAAGAATAACTAAAATTATAATTTAAAACTACTTTATTAAAGTCACACTCAATATATTCACTATTTAATATTGGTGGGTTATTTTATGGAAGCTTAAGGAAAGATTTAAAATTAGATTAAAACACTTATGAATGTTTAGAAATATTTTTAATCTTTCCTTAAGCTTGTAAAAATTTTAATTGAATTACTTATGCTACTTGCATAGCAAGTTTAATAGAAGCTCCTTCAACTTCATTTTCAAAAATATGCTTAAAATTATTACCCTCTTCATCATTAAATTTGCAACTTGAAGATAAAGTTTGGCTTGATATTAAATCAGCATATTTTAATAGCATATTAGTATTTTTTTCATCAGCATATATAACAAGATTAATATTATCAGCTATTTTAAATCCAGCTTCTTTTCTTGCTTGTTGAATCAATCTAATTACATCTCTTGCTAACCCTTCAGCTTCTAACTCATGATCTATATTAAGATCAATCACACATAAAGCTTTATTATCACTTAATGCTTGAGATCCCTTTAAATTCTTTGGCTCAAGTATAAGCTGAGCTTCATCTGAATGAAGTTCTTCACCGCTAATAAAAATTTTGCCGTTTTTTTCTTGCCACTCACCTTGCTTATTAGCATTGATGATATCTTTAACTTTGTGTGCAAGTCTCTTACCAACAACAGGGAAATTAATTTTTAATTTAAAATTTGCTTGCTCACTCAACTTATCACTTACTTCAAAATTTTTAACATTGATTTCATCACAAATTAGGTCAGAAAAATCAGTAAGATATGGTAAATTTTCTCCATAAACTGTAAGTTTTGCAAGTGGCATACGAGTTCTTATATTCTCAGTGCTTCTTATTGATAATGCGCTTGAACATATTTCTCTCACCTTATCCATCTGAGCACATAAAACTTTTTCCTCATTAATATGACCAACTTCTGGAAATAATTGTAAGTGAACACTATTATCACCAACAAAATTATCATTATGAACTAATCCTATATAAATTCTTTCTGATATTAGTGGAACTAAAGGTGCCATAGCTTTACACATTGTAACCAATATCGTGTATAGAGTATTATATGCCTGCTGTTTATCTAAGTCATGCTCACTTTTCCAGAATCTATGGCGACTTCTTCTAATAAACCAATTATTTAATACCTCAAAAAACTTATCTATTGCTTCATAAGCTAAAGATATATCATAACTATCCATTGAACTTTTAATTTTGCTTATAGAAGCTTTCAACTTAGCTAAAATATATCTATCCAATAAATCTTTTGAAGAAAAGTCTATTTGAGCCTTGATTTTATCAGAATTAGCATAAAGAGTGAAAAAATTATATGCATTCCAAATGGGCTTGATTGAAAGTCTTAAAGCATCTTTTACCATTTTACCATCTTTATCAATCAATAACTCCATTCCTTTTAAAACAGGTGATGATTGCATTAAGAATCTTAATGAGTCTGATCCATATTGAGCAAATAAATCCTTTGGATCTGCATAATTATTCAACCTTTTTGAGAGTTTTTGTCCATTAACATCAAGTATTACCCCATGGCAAATACAATTTAAAAATGGCGGGCGATCAAAAAGTGCAGTTGATAAAACCATTAAGGTATAAAACCAACCTCTTGTTTGCGCAGAATATTCTACAATGAAGTCAGCTTGAGGAAAATCTTTTTGCCCCTCAAATGGATAATGAACTTGCCCATAAGGCATTGAACCACTTTCAAACCAGCAATCAAAAACATCTTCAACCCTTCTCATCATTGATTTTCCAGTAGGATCATCAGGATTTGGGCGAGTTAATGAATCAATAAATGGACGGTGTAAATCTTTAACTTCCACTTTAAAGTCTTGTTCTAACTCTTCAATTGATCCATAAACGTCTATTCTTGGATAACGAGGGTCATCAGACATCCAAACAGGTATTGGAGTTCCCCAAAATCTATTTCTGCTTATTGACCAATCTCTTGTATTTTCAAGCCACTTACCAAATAAGCCATCTTTGATATGCCCTGGAATCCAATTAATTTGTTGGTTTAATTCCACCATCCTATCTTTAAATTCAGTAACTTTAACATACCAAGAAGGAACTGCTTTATAGATCAATGGAGTATCAGTTCTCCAACAATGCGGGTAATTATGAAGATATTGTTCGGTTTTTATCCAATTTCCTTGAGACTTTAGTTTCTTTATTATTTCATCATTGGCTTCAAAAACATTTAGTCCAGCAAAATCTTCTACTTCTTTAGTAAATTTACCCTGATGATCAACCGGGCAAACAAGTGCAATTGAATTTTTTTCACATAATACTTGGTCATCTTCACCAAATCCAGGAGCCATATGAACAACTCCAGTTCCATCACCTTCAACTACAAAATCTCCGCTTAGAATTTTAAAGCTATTTAAGTGCTCAGCAAAGTAAGGAAATAAAGGCTCATATTCTAATCCAACTAACTCTTTGCCTTTTATAGATCCTTTTATTTCCTCTCCAATTTCATTCTTGTAATTTGCCGAAGCAAAAGCAGCAATTATATAGCAAATTTCATCTTTAAATATATACACATATTCCATTCCAGAATTAACAGCTAAAGCTAAGTTTGATGGTAAGGTCCATGGAGTAGTAGTCCATGCCATAATTTTATATTCTTTCGCTAAAGGAGCGGCTTTAGGAGGTTTTTTTAATTTAAAACCAACAGTAACAGTTTTATCAGCTCTTTCTCGATAAGAATTATCAAGCCTAGTTTCAAAATTTGAAACTGGAGTTTCTGCTGCCCAAGAATAAGGCATAACCCTCATTGCTTGATATATTAATCCTTTATCATAAAGCTGCTTAAAAGCCCAAAGTACCGATTCCATGAAATTAATATCCATGGTTTTATAATCATTTTTAAAATCAACCCAACGAGCCTGTCTTTTAACGTACTCTTCCCATTCGTTAGTATATTTCATCACCGAAGTACGGCATTGTTCATTAAATTTTTCAATGCCAAACTTGGTTATTTCAAGCTTTCCTGAAATTCCTAATTCTTTTTCAGCACCTAGTTCTGCTGGCAGTCCATGGCAATCCCAGCCAAATCTCCTTTCAACTCTTTTACCCAGCATCGTTTGATATCTAGCAACAGTATCTTTAACAAAGCCAGTTAAAAGATGCCCATAATGAGGAAGACCATTAGCAAATGGAGGACCATCATAAAAAATAAAGCTATTTTCTTTTGGCCTTTCGTCAATTGACTTTTGAAATATTTTTTCTTGTTCCCAAAACTTTAAAACAACTTCCTCTTCTTTGACAAAATCAGGATTAGCCTCGGTTTGCGGGTAAAATTTTTCACTCATTTTCATTCCATGGATTCTTAAATCTTAAGTACCAGGCATTTTAGTTTGTAAGCCCCATTGATGCAAGAAAAAAGTTGGTTTCTTTTACATATGCCTGGAGCAAAAATTTTATTTTTCTGATCCTAAATCACAAGAAGGGTCAGTATTACGATCCCCTAGTCTTTTATAAAAATTTTGATTCCTTTTAGTGTCAGACTCAAGATTAACTCCATTACCTCTTAATCGATTAGCCACTTCAGCAACCTCAATTATTGTTGCTTCTGCTAATGGAATTTGACCATTATCTAAAACTTCTACTGCTTCTGCTAATGGAATATAAAGCTCTTGTTCCGTTGGAGGAGCACTAGTAATTTTAGCTGTAACGTCAATTTCACCTTGAATATCTCTTGCCAAATCTGATTGTTTTAATTCATCTTTACAATCAGTAAGTGTAGTTGACTTGCTAATATTTGCACGATCAACATTTACACCTTCTAAACTACGTCGGCTAAAATGAGAGTCTGGAATATTAGAATTGCTTAAATTTGCATTATCTAAAGCACAGTTATAAAATTTATCTAAATAAATTGTAGAATAACTTAACTTTGCATTTGCAAAATTACTTTCATAACTACTTATATTCGTTAGCTGGGAATGTTGCAAGTTTACGTTAGTAAAATTAGTTCTATTAGTTTTAATACCTGCTGGTTGAGATTGCTGTAGGCTCGCGTTAGTAAAATTGCAACCATTTATCTCTACAGGATTTGAGCTTTAGATGCTATGAATCTACTTTGCTTCATTGAAGCATTCATAAATTCAGAGTTTTCAAACGTACAATCTGTTATTTTTATCTCATCAAAATTTGCTTGATTAAAATTTGAATTAATAATTAAGCAATTATCAAGCTGTAAGGATTTCATATTTGCATTCTCACAACTACTTTCCTCATAAATGCAGTAAGATTGGTTGCTATCATCTATACTTATATCTTTTAAGGTAGCTTGTTTAAAAGCGCCATTAGTAAGACTAGATTGATTAAGGTTAGCACTTGTTAAATCACATCTATCAGAAAAGATTGTTTACTTAATTTGGCATTCTCTCATATTTGCATTTTTAAAACTACTATTGCTTATATCTGCTTGAGAAATGCTGGTTTTTTCTAATTGGGCATTATCAAAATTACAGTCTTTAATCTGCACCTGCTAAAGCCTATACCCCACCATTTTAAGCCCTATACAAACACATATACCAAAAAGACTCATAAGAATTGGACGTCTTTTCTTTAAATCTTCTAAATCAACAGCAGTATTGTGAAATTTTGCATTTGTTAAATTAGAATTAGCAAATTGAACTCTTTCAAAGTTACAATACTTAAAACTCATTTCTTGCATATCACATTTGTCAAATTGGCAATTCTTTAAATCTATATCCTCAATTGAGGTATAGGAAAATTTTATTCAACTTAAATCCGTTTGTTCTAAAGTTTTATTTTCCTTTAAGGGCTTTATCCTCACATCTTTTAATGTAAAATTAATACTTGAATATTTACCTACTAGCTTATTTAATTGTTCTTGATTACCACCTAAATCTTTTTGATGAAAATATATTTCTTTAAATTTTTCTAGCAATTTAGGATTTTTAACCTTTAAAAACATAAATTCTTTTAAACTCAAAGGCCTTTCTTGATTCACCATTCCCCTATGTTGAGCTTCTTTTGAATGAAAATCATTTAAGTATTTTTGATACTCATCCCAATCTACTTGATTTGCTACTAATTCTTCTATCTCTTTATAATAACCTGCATGTGTATAACAGGATTTACCAATAAGACTTTTTAAATATTTTTCTAATTTAAGAGAAGGAGTATAAAATCCATCATCCCCCAGTTTTCCCACTAATTATCAACTTTCTGTAATAGATTTGCTTTTTGGATGATCATAACCTAACATCAATTTTGCAGCATTATATATCTCTAGGGTAGGACTACCAAAAAATTCTGAACTTGTATTGTATAATTCTGTATTTTCCTGTCTAATATGTATGGTTGATTTGTAAAATTTTACAACCATCACATCTGCTGGAACTTCTATATTTTCAGGATCATCTTTTTTTAGAAATTATATTCTTTTTTTTGCACATAAATTTCTAGATACTTGTTCTTTACTTTTGATCAATTCAACCATAATAAACTCCTTTGTTGTTTAAATAAAGTTTATGGCAAATTAGTTAACAAAATATTAAATCTATTTATTCAAAAATTTAGCTGAAAAATTTCTAACGGTTTTTGCATATTTATAAGGAAAATTGCTTTTATTTTAACAAAAAAATTGTGCCAACAATTTTGAACAAGTTTTTTTTGTATTAATGAATTTATTACCTTGTAAACGCTTAATAAGAGTAGTGTGAACTTGCCATTTACTTTGTATAAAATTATCACTAATTATGTAGGATAAGAATTTTTCATAAGTAAGTTTTTGAATTTCTTTTAAGCGAGTGTTCTCTTTAGGCCTTGCATAAATAATAAAATTACAATCAAAATATTCAGAATAATTTACAGCAAATCATTAATAAATATTCATCAATTCTTTACAAAAAGATTTAATTATAGTATGGTGTTTTTAACCAATTTAGTACCAAACAAATAGTTTTTAATTTTCAACAACTAACTTAAGAGGTATAATTATGGTTTCATTAGTAGGCTTCCAAGGAGATTTCTTCTCAGCTTTAAAAAATTTAGTAGAATTAGAATATGATACTGTAGAAGCATATAAAGTTGCTATAGATCAATTAAAAACCCCAAAATTTAAAGATAAATTAAGCGAATTTAAAGCCGATCATCAACGTCATATCGATGAATTAACAAGATACTTACAAAAAAATAATAAAGATTATCCTACAGGACCCGATAACACCAAGCAATGGCTAGTGAAAGGAAAAGTTGCTCTTGGGGAAATAGTAAACAACGACAAAGGAATCCTATTTGCCATGAGCAGCAATGAGGTTGATACAAACACCGTATATGAACGAATGGTAGCTCATGACAATATCCCTAATGATATCAAGCAAATGATGCATGATTTTTTACTTGATGAAAAATGGCATAAGGCATGGATAGAGGAAAAATTGGATAGCTTTGATGAAGACGATGATGATATAGAAGATGATTTTGATGAGGAACTTGATGAACTTGAAGATGAAGATATTTAGATAATTTTATTTTAAACCAATTATTTTACCCTGCTTAACTCATAAAAATTTTAAATTAAGCAGGGTTTATTTACCTTTTTTTAATATCTATTTAAAGCAAATAACTGTTTCAAAATCACCTATTTGCACATATGGATAATAACATCCACTAACATCAAAATATAATCTTCCACCCTGAGCTAACATAATTTTAGCATTTTCATTATAGTTTTCGATTGTAACTTTAGCACAATTAGATGGAATTTCTATCAAATTATCTAATTCACTATTTAATTTAATATCAACTTCTCCACTTCCAACTATAACTTTATGAATATCAACTCCATAAGCAATTAAAAATGCATTATCCCCAATTATATTAAAGTGCCCTGCTCTAGCATTTAAGTCTATTTTTGCTTCTTTAGCAAATCTAAGATCAAAGCTATTTGTTCCACCAGCATCATAAATTGTGTAAATTGAGTTCTCATAAATATCATGAGCAAATAATGGCTTATTAAAACCATCAATAAATGTTTGCTTCTCAGTAAAATATAAGCTGTATCATGAGCTCTTGTAAATTCATTCTTGCCATAGATATGTTGCAATGCTTGAATATCTATTGGCATATAAGTTAAAGTATCTGTAAATTCCCTGCCTTGATAAAAACATTTGGTAAATGCCATAACATACATGCATCCATTATCTGCTCTATATTCACTAGAAATACCATAATCTTGAGTTTTTTCACCAAATTTCCAATCATTATCACTAGGAAGTAATTTTTCCTGAACAGCAATAGTAGCATCATTAGGATGATCAATAAATAAATGCCCCATTCCATGAAGCATAGCAGCATAATCAGGACGCATTTCTGATCATAAATTAATTGGCCATTTGATAAACCCACATTTATAACATAATTTTCATATAATTATCCATGCAATGTTTTACCTTCCTCATAAGCAAAATCTTCAGAAGGTGAATAAGACTCTGTCCTAGGATCTTAATCCCAATGATTACCATTAGTTTTTGCAAAAATACTAATTTTCTCATTTGAATCTGTTTGAGTAAATTTTATGTTTGCAACCTCTTTAATATTCTTAAACACATAATCAATCATAGAATTAAATCTTGCTCTTGATCTATCATTTAAAAGCTCTTCATTAAATCTAGCGTATCTTGTCATTAATTCTTCAACATGATCTAAGATTGATAACTCATCAAATCTAACTAAATCAATATCATAGATTGAGTTAACCGAAGCCAACCATTTAAAAGGCGCAATTTATTCTTTATCTAAATTTGAATTAATAAAATTTTTGATATTAAAAAATCTCACATTTAAAACATATTCTTTTTGCTTAAAAGAATTATCAAAATTCGTTTCATATAATTGGTAAACATCCCTATTATCTCCTTCTTCTATATAAGAGGGCATAATTCCACTAAACCCTAAACCCATATTATAAAACTGACCTCTTAAATATTCTATCAAAAGGGCTAATTTCTTTCCCTCACCTGACCAATAATCAACAACCGGATCAGAGGCATTTAAATCATCTACTAAAACCTTTAAATCTTTTTTTACAGGAACTTATAGCTTACTTAAAAAGGAATTGAATTCTGTTCGAATATTAGGAGTTGTAAATAACAATTTAGAAAAAATTTTAAAAACTCTAAAAATTATCAGCTGTTTTAACAATATTTATGTCTTCATTAACAGCATTTACATTAACAGCACCTGCTTGCCCAATTATAGGTATATACATTTTAAGCTTATCAGCACATCCTTACGCCTCATATGCATCAGAAAAGTTGTATAATATAATAAATGAACTTAAAAAAAATGAGCATATTTAAAGATGCGTCAAAAAAATAGAAAGCAATCACTTAGAAACATTAACAGCAAACATGACCGAAAAATCTAAAGAATTCATCCCTAGCAAATAAAAGAAAACAAATATAAAGATTGTTTAATTGAAAGAAAAATAGTAAATATTTGAATATGGTAGCTGGGGAGAGATTTGAACCCCCGACCCCAAGAGTATGAATCTTGTGCTCTAACCAACTGAGCTACCCAGCCATGTGTGGGTATATTTATAAAGGGTGAAATTTAAATTGTCAATATGGAAAAAATTTATTCTGATATAATAGCTTTCAAACAGGAAATGAAAGAAAATACTAGGCTTCTAGGGCTTGATGTAGGCCGAGTGAGAATTGGATATGCATTTAGTGATAAAGGAAAATTTTTAGCTTCTTCTCAAGGAGTAATAAATTTAAAAAAACAAAAATTATCAGCAAGCTTCTTTTCTGATTTAATATTAAAAGAAGAAATTTTTGGTATAGTGGTAGGATATCCGCTCCAGATGGATGGAGAAAAAGGTGAATCTTGTATGATGGTAGATAAATTCATTGATAAATATTTAAAGAAACTCAATCAACCAATTTATCTTCAAGATGAAAGATTATCAAGTAGTGCAGTTAATAGATTTTTAAAAGAAATGGAAGTAACAAGAAAGCAATCAAGTGAGTTAATTGATAAAGCATCTGCTGAGTATATCTTGCAGTGCGCCCTTGATAAACTGAATTTTATACTTTAATATGCTTTAAAAGGAAGAAATATGAAAAAGATACTCTTTATTTTCGCATTCTTAGCCACTTATTTTAGCGCTTTAGCTAAAGAGAATATGCTGCCTGTTCCTCAAGCCTCTAAAGAAGCCCAAGAAGAAGCTAAAATAGACCCAAGTAAATTGCCATCTTTAGGAACTTGTGATCCTTATACAGATTATTATATATATAAATGCCAGCCATTTAAATGTCGCCTTCAAGTTGCTGATTATGCTGGCGCTATAAGACAAATGGAAGCATTAGGATTAGATGAAAACGGCCTTTGCCAATTTAATTTTAAATTAGAGGTAAATGCTCCAAATTTTCCTAAGGCTGAATTAAGGTTTAAGTGTAAATTATCAACAAAAGGTGTTTTAGAAATGGCTAATCAATTCACTCAGTATAAGAAAGGAAAAATTGACTATTATTCTAATCCACCAGTTAACGATATTTTAAATAAAGAGTGCCGTCAGTATTAACATGAAAAAAGATATAAATGATTTAAGCTTAGCAGAATTTAAAGAAGAAGTTAAATTTATAGGAGAGCCCTCTTTTAGGGCTGAACAAATTTGGAATTGGCTTTATGTAAAAGGTTTAAAGTCTTTTGAACAAATGTCTAACCTTCCAGCTAAATTAATAGCTAAGCTCAATGAGCATTTTTATATTAGCAGACCTGAGATAGCTATTAAAAAAATCTCAACTGACGGAACAATTAAGTGGGTTTTTCGTTTAGAAGATAATTCTCAAATTGAAACTGTATATATTCCTGAAGAAACAAGAGGAACCTTATGCATTTCTTCTCAGGTAGGATGCACACTCACTTGCAGTTTTTGTCACACTGGAACACAAAGATTTGTTAGAAATTTAAATGCAAGTGAAATTCTTCAACAATTAATTATGGCAAAAGATGAATTAGGTGATTGGCACGAAAACCCCAAAATTACTAATATAGTAATGATGGGCATGGGTGAACCACTTTATAACTATGAAAATGTTGTAAAAGCATTGCAAAAAGCTATGGATCCAAAAGGAATTAATTTTTCGCGCAGAAGAATAACTCTTTCAACTTCAGGTGTAGTGCCTAAAATTACTGAATGCGCTAAAGATCTTGGTGTTCACTTAGCTATTTCTCTTCACGCTGTTTACGATGATTTACGCAATATTCTTGTGCCTTTAAATAAAAAATATAAAATTGCTGAGTTATTAGAAGCTTGCAGAAACTACCCATCAAATAACCATAATAGAATCACTTTTGAATATGTTATGCTAGACCAGATGAATGACCATTTAGAACATGCTATAGAATTAACTAAATTAATAAAAGGCATTCCAGCTAAAATAAATCTAATACCATTTAATCCTTGGCCAGGCAGCATTTATAAATGTTCTTCAACAGACCGTATTAATGCTTTTTCTAAAACAGTAAATAAAGCTGGATATAAAGCTCTTGTTAGAACTCCACGCGGACAAGATATTTTTGCAGCATGTGGGCAATTAAAAACCGAAACTGAGAAATTATTTAAATCAAGTTTATGTAAGGATAAAAAAGATGCATAGAATTCCCGATTTATTACTTGATAGAGAAAAACTACTTATGAAAATGAGACGTTGGAAGTGGCTTTTTTTTGTATCGCTAGCTATATCAACATTCCTTATAACTAAAAAAGATTTTGCAAAACATGCTAAAGAATTTATAGCTAGAATTGAAATAAATGGTGTAATTGATCACTCACCGGAATTACTAGAAGAATTACAAGCTATTAAGGAGAATAAAAATATTAAAGCACTAATCATTTATGTAGATAGCCCAGGAGGCACAACTTACGCAGGCGAAGAATTATATGAAGCCATTAAGTCGATTAAAAAAGACAAGCCTGTAGCCTCTGTAATGGGAACTGTGGCTGCCTCTGGTGGATACATGGTTGCTTTAGCCACAGACTATATAGTAGCAAGAAATATGACAATTACTGGATCTATTGGAGTATTATCTCAAAATTATGAATTAGTTGATCTTGCTAATAAGCTTGGAATAAAATTTGAAAATTTTAAATCTTCTCCTTTAAAGGCATCCCCTAATCCATTTGAAAAAACAAGTGAACAAGTAAAAATTGCTGAACAACAAGTCATTAAAGATTCTTATGATTTATTCTTAAAAATGCTTATGGAATCGAGAAAAATGACCCAAGCACAAGCTTTACAAGTTGCTGATGGTAGAATTTTTATTGGTAAAAGAGCAAAGACACTTAATTTAATAGACCAAATAGGTGGTGAACAAGAAGCTCTATTATGGCTTCAAAAAGAAAAGAAACTTGATGATAAACTAAAAGTTTATAATGTCTCATGGGAAAAACCAAAAAATTTCCTTGAAGGACTATCTAAATATTTTGATAGTGCAAAAATCTATAATTTCTTACTCAATAAGCCATCTATACAGGCAATTGCAAAATAATATAAAAATTATTTTGCTTGCCTCTTGATTCTGAAAATATATATCCCTATATACAGGCTGTACATAATTTATTAACCCTCAAAATGGAGAAAATGTATATGTCTATATCTTTTAAACCACTCGGAGATCGAGTTGTTGTTGAAGTTATGAAAAAAGAAGAGAAAACAGCTGGAGGAATATACTTACCAGATAGCGCTAAAGAAAAGCCAATGGAAGGTAAAGTTATTTCTGTAGGTAAAGGCGCAAGAGATAATCAAGGCAACATTATCCCAATGGAACTTAAAGCTGGTGACCATGTTGTTTTTGGAAAATGGGCTGGTACCGAAGTAAAAATTGAAGGAAAAGAATTTTTAATTATGAAAGAATCAGATGTAATGGGAGTTTTATAATATGGCTAAACAAATTAAAAATGGTTTTGAAAGTCAAAAAGCTATTTTAGAAGGAATGTCTATTTTAGCTGAAGTTGTTGGAAGCACTCTTGGACCAAGAGGAAATAACGTTGTAATTGGCAAAAGCTATGGTGATCCAAAAATAACAAAAGATGGTGTTAGCGTTGCTAAAGAAGTTGAATTAAGCGATCCATATCATGATCTTGGTGCTAAATTAATGAAATCAGTTGCTAGCAAAACAGCTGATATTGCTGGTGATGGAACAACAACATCCACTGTTCTTGCTTATGCATTAGCAAGTGAAGGACATAAATATGTTGTTGCTGGGATGAATCCAATGGATTTAAAGCGCGGTATAGATAAAGCAGTATCTGTAGTATGCGAAGAAATTAAAAACAAAAGTAAAAAAATCAGCTCACCAAATGAAATTGCGCAAGTTGGTACAATTTCTGCTAACGGTGATAAAGAAATTGGTGAGAAACTTTCAGAAGCAATGGAAAAAGTTGGTAAAGAAGGCGTTATCACTATTGAAGAAGGAAAATCTTTTGGCTTTGAATTAGATGTAGTTGAAGGTATGAGATTTGACCGTGGTTATTTATCTCCATATTTTGTAACTAATGCTGAAAAAATGGTATGTGAACTTGAAAATCCTTATATTCTTCTTTGTGAGAAGAAATTATCAAGCTTGCAGCCAATGATTCCACTTCTTGAATCAATTGTTCAAACTCGTAAACCACTTCTTATTATAGCAGAAGATGTTGAGGGTGAAGCTTTAGCAACTTTAGTGGTAAATAAATTACGTGTAGGTCTTCAAATTTGTGCTGTTAAAGCTCCTGGTTTTGGTGACCGTAGAAAAGCTATGCTTGAAGATATTGCTATTTTAACTGGTGGTCAGTTAGTGAGCGAAGATTTAGGTATCAGCATTGAAAATGTAACTTTAGATATGCTTGGTCGTGCGAAAAAAGTTCGCGTAGCTAAAGAAGATACAACTATCATTGATGGTAATGGTGATAAATCAGCGATTGATGCACGTAGTGCTCAAATCAGAGCTCATATTGAAGAAACAACATCTGATTACGATAAAGAAAAACTTCAAGAAAGATTAGCTAAATTAGTTGGCGGAGTTGCTGTTCTTAAAGTTGGTGGCGCAAGTGACGTTGAAGTTAAAGAACGTAAAGATCGCGTTGAAGATGCATTACATGCAACTAGAGCTGCTGTTGCTGAAGGCATTGTTCCTGGTGGAGGTGTAACACTTCTTTATGCGACAAAAGCACTTGATAGCATTAAAACTGATAATGACGATCAAAAAGCTGGTATCAATATCGTTCGTAAAGCCCTTCAAGCTCCTCTTCGCCGTATTGTATCAAATGCAGGCTTAGATGGTGCAGTTGTGGCTGGAAAGATCTTAGAAAGCAAAGATACGAACTTTGGTTTTGATGCTCAAAAACTTGAATATGTTGATATGATTCAAGCAGGTATTATCGATCCAACAAAAGTTGTTCGTACAGCTCTTCAAGATGCTGCATCAGTTGCAGGTTTAGTGATAACCACACAAGCACTTATTGTTGAAAAACCTGAAGAAGATAAAGGTGCAAGAATGGGTGGTGGCATGCCAGGTGGTATAGGTGGCATGGGCGGAATGGATTTCTAATCCCACCTTTCTAAAACACAACCTTAAAAATAAAAGGCAGAAGTTTATATAACTTCTGCCTTTTTCGTTTACCATTCCTTAACCTTTCTTATAGAGAATTACATAACCAAAACATTTAATATAAAATTTCTATGTCAAAATTTGAAAGGATTGCAAGTGAAGATCAACTTTATATAAAAAGTCAAATAGAGAGTTTAGTTAAATCTATTTTTAATGATTATGTTATTGATATCAATTTAAAAACTAAATTTAAATCTGGATTTAAAAAACTTTTAGTCAATAGACCAGTACTAGAAGAATATGAAATTTCTATTGATGATAATAGTGACCTAGAAGAAATATTTTCTTACCTTAAAGCATTTAAAGAGCCAACATATTCTCATCAAATCAATAGTTTAATTAATTCAACAAAAATATTTCTTAAAGACTATCCTAAAGAAAAGGAAACTGAAGTAACTAGTTTAGAAAAATTATATACAAATCCATATCGTAAAGTCAAACAACTATTAAGAAACCCTCTTACGCAAGGAATGGTTGTAAACATTATAGAGAAAGCTGGAAAAGAATTAACTGAAAATGAAAGTAATTTATCTACCATTAGCATGTTAGAAAATCCATTTGTAAAACAAATTATTGGTGAAATTAAAATAGATCAGCCAAAACATGAACAACAAATAAAAGATGAAGTAGATGATGATCTGTTTTTTGATGCTTCAGAGGGACCTATTGAGGATTCTCCTAACAAAAGAACTTCTGATGCTTACTTTGATAAAGAGGAAAAGCTTTTCTTTTTTGACCCTCAAAATTTTGAGGCAACCAAACATCTTGAGCAAAAAAATATAATAGCTTCTAATACAACAGAAAAAATAAATAAAGGATTTTTTATCTCATTTAGCGCTTTAATAAAAAAACTTTTTATTAAAACTATCCCTACTTTACTTTATAATATAGGAAATAAAATTAAATCACTTTTAGTTAATAAAAAAGAAGATCATAAAAAAAATATGCCTACCAGCGTAGAAACTACTTTAAAAGGGATGAATAAACTAAAACCTGATTTTTATATAAATAATACCCCTAGAATAACTAATAAATCTAAACAGCTTAAAAAAGGGTTAAGTAGACAACAATAAATTATCCTAATATGTTATAAAGCAAGGCTAATAGAAAAAAATTTTCTATACTTCCACCAGTTGGTTTATTATTTCATTAAGCACTAATGTTCCTTTCTTAGTGGCTTTTAATTTACCATCTGTAAAGCTTATAAAGCCTTCATCACTTAATAGTTGAAGTTTTTTTAAATTAAGGTCTTTAAATTTTTTCTGCGTTTTATGAAATAATCTTTTTTCCTCAATTCCTTCTTTTAGCCTTAGTCCCATTAGCATGAATTCAGATAAAACCTCTTCTTCACTAAGTTGAGCCTTATCTTGATAAGGCTCTTCACCGCTCAAAACTTTATTCAACCAATTTTCAGGATTATATATAGAAGTTAAAGCTTGATTATTAATTCTACTATGAGCACCAGGACCAATTCCTAAAAAATCTCCATAATTCCAGTAAACCAAATTATGTTTACATTCTTCACCTAAATATGCATGATTTGAAATTTCATAAGCTGGCATATTATGAGCATCCATAATTTCTTGAGTAAGATGATAAAATTCACTAGCAAGATTTTCATTAGGAAGAGAAAATTTTTTATCTCTATACATGCTAAAAAATTTTGTTCCCTTCTCAATTGTCAATTGGTAAAGAGAAAGATGTTTATCTGTCAACTCTAAAGCTTTGTTAAGCTCTTTTTCCCAAGCCATAAGTGTTTGATTAGGTAATGCATAAATTAAATCAAAAGAATAACTCTTAAAATTTTCTTTAGCTAAGTTGATAGCTCTTATTGCTTCATCAACATTATGTTCGCGGCCTAAAAACTTTAAATCCTCTTCATTCATTGATTGGACCCCAAGAGAAACCCTGTTTACTCCCGCTTTAGCAAAATTCTTAAATTTATTTGCTTCAACTGAAGTTGGGTTTGCTTCCAAAGTAACTTCAATATCATCAGCTAACTTAGAAAAATTACTTAAATTTGTGATAATATTTTCAACTATCATTGGTGGCATTAAAGAAGGAGTTCCTCCGCCAAAAAAAATTGAAACCACCTCTTTATTAGATAAATATTCTTTGTTTTTTTCAATATCATTAATATATGCTTTATTCCAATCTTCAATATTAATAGCTTCTCTAACATGACTATTAAAATCACAATAAGGACATTTACTTTTACAAAATGGCCAATGTATGTATATAGCTAATTTATTATTTTCCACTTACTTTTTTTCTTTATTTCCTAGTAATTGTCCGCTTGAGATTATTGCATCTCTAATCTGTTGCTGTAAATCTCCGATGCTTGAAGGAGAGTGAGGTATCATAACACTATTCATATTACCATGTTTAGCCATTTCTTTTAAAGTATCAAAATATTGCGCCATTAAAATTATGCTCATCACATCTTTTGCTTCAACCTCTTGCACATCTCTTTGAAATTCTGAAATTGAATTTTTTAATCCTTCAATAATTGCTTTTCTTTGCCCAGCTATACCTTCACCATGTAGAATATGGCTTTGGGCTTCAGCTTCGGCAGCTTTAATTTTTATAATTTTTTCTGCCTCTCCTCTTTCTGTTGCAGCCACTCTTAACCTTTGAGCTTCATTTATTTCATTCATCGCAACCTTAACTCTATGGTCAGGATTAATGTCAGTAACTAAAGCCTTTATAATGTCATAACCAAACTCATTCATCACCTCTTGCAGCTCTTCTTTAACTGCCACTGCAATTTCATCTTTTTTAGAAAAAACATCATCTAACTTAATATGGGGCACCCTTGCTCTAACAACATCAAAAATATATGATTGAATTTGTTTCCTTGGATCATCTAAAGTATAATTAGCTTGATAAATTTTCTCTGGAATAACTCTAAACTGAACAGATGTGTTGATGTGAATAAAAACATTGTCTAAAGTTTTTGTTTCTACTTCAACATCTAGCTGCATCAACCTTAAACTTACTTTTTCAACTATTTGTTCAATAAAAGGAATTTTTATATTTAAACCAGGGTTGGCTATCCTATTAAACTTACCAAATCTTTCAATAATATAAGCTGTTTGTTGTTCAACGGTAAAAAACGAAAGGTAAATAAAAAAAATAACTAGAAGTATTATTGCTGGTAGATATACCATATAAGCCCCCATATCTTAAGGATTAATATAAATTATACATAAGGTTTAAGTTAAACTTTTCAAGAGAAACATTTACCAACCAACTGTTTAAAAGCTAAAGCACGATGGCTTATGTTATTTCTTATTTTATCATTTAATGTTGAATATCGTTGATCAAAACCATTAGGTCTAAAAATAGGACTATAACCAAACCCATATTCACCCATGATTGGAGGGAACATTACTTCTCCCTCAAGCTTACCGATAAAAGCTTCACTATAATCATCTGGCCACCATAAAGCTAATGCACATATAAAATATGCAGTACTAGAACTTTTTCCTTTTTCTTTGAGCTTGTGTTTAATCAGCTCAAAAGCATTCGAAAAATCATTATTTTCTTTTGCGTATCTTGCTGAATAAATTCCTGGAAATCCATCTAATTCATCTATACAAAGCCCTGAATCGTCAGCTAGTGCTGGCATATTAAACATTTGCCCATAATATTTTGCTTTAAGCAAAGCATTTTCTTCAAAAGTTTTTCCAGTTTCTTCAGGCTCAATAATATTTTTATCTTCTAAAGATACAACTTCAATACCAAATGCTTCAAGCATATATCTTATTTCTTTTATCTTACCTTTATTATTAGTGGCTATTAATAATTGGCTTGAATTAAATTTTCTCATTTGACTATAAAGTTGAAAAAAATATTTTGTTTTATTATATAGATGATATAATAAATATCTATGGAAAAAAATTATACTCTAAATAAATCTTGCTACAAAGATTGCAACCTTAATATTGATATAACTATTGATGATCAATCGTGGTTTGATCTTATCCCAAATATTAATGAATGCATTGAAAAAACATCTGAAATAGTTTTTTTGAAACTAAAGCTATTTGAATTGGTACAAAATATAGAATTTTCAGTTCACCTGTGTAAAGATGATTTTATTAAAGAACTCAATAATAAATATCGTCATAAAAACCAGCCAACAAATTGTTTGTCTTTTCCTGCTGAAGAGTTAATGCCAAGAAATTTATCGCAAGAAAATTTTCCTTTTAAGGAAGCTTTTTTAGGAGATATAATAATATCCCTTGAAACAACTAGAAATGAATCCCATATGCAAAATAAGATTTTCAAAGATCATTTTTCTCATTTATTAGTTCATAGTATTCTTCATCTTTTTGGTTATGATCATGAAAATGATGAAGATGCAGGAATAATGGAAAATCTTGAAATCGTAATTTTATCAAATATAGGAATCTCTTCTCCTTATGAAAAATTTAATAACAATAATAATGGATTATAATTTATGCCTGATGGTGAACGAAGTAGTCAAAATATGTTAGAAAAAATCAAGTACTTTTTCAATTTTAAGAATAAAAAGCAACCAGCAAAAGATTACGAGCAAGTTATCGATGAAATTGATGATTGGAAGCATTACAAACATTTAAAAGCAGAAGACATAATGATTCCAAGAATTGATATAGTGGCAATTGACTATAAAAGCTCTATTGACGAAATTTGCAAGGTATTTTTAAAAACCAGGCATACAAGAATGCCAGTATATAAAGATGAATTAGATAAAATAATAGGATTTATAAATATAAAAGATGTGTTTCCTTACCTATGCGAAGAACAGAATAAGAAAGAGTTTAATATAAATAATATTATCAGGAAACTTCTGGTTATTTCTCCTTCTATGAAAATATTTGATCTTCTTGATGAAATGAAAAAAACCAGAACTCATATTGCTTTGGTAATTGATGAATTTGGAGGAAGTGATGGCCTTATTACCATTGAAGATCTAGTAGAAGAAATCATTGGTAAAATTGAAGATGAACATGATATTCAACAAGTTGAGGTGAAAGAAATAAAGCCTAATATTTTTGAAGCAACTGGAAGAACTGAAATTTCTATTCTTGAAGAAAAATTTGGATTTGATTTTAGTGATAAAGAAAAAGAAGATTATGACACTATAAGCGGCCTAGTATTATCCATTTCTGGGCATGTTCCTGGAAAAGGAGAAAAGATAAAACACCCCTCTTCAGGTTTAATCTTTGAAATTACTGATAGTGATAAGAGAAGAATAAAGAAACTTCTAATTCGTAAAAGTCAGCAAGAAATCTTAAATTAAAGTTTTTTAAAAATATATCCACTAATGTCATCCTTTGAGGATCTAGGAGGAGATTAAAGGTAATGCTAAATTCTTAACACTACCTTCTGAATGAATATCTTTTATTTATAGATGGATACAATTTACAAATTACTTCATTTCTTTTTTAAGAGGTGCAAACGCTCTTTCCAAGAGATTTCCAATTCTTTTAGCTGAAGCTTTCTCTTCTTTAGATAAATCTGATTCAATTCCAGAAAAAATGCCCAAAGAATCAGAAGCATAATTAGTCCATAATATGTCACCATTTCTTGCATCAATAATTGCTAAAACAATATGAGAAACATCTGCATTTTGGCTATTACGAGTACCAAAGAAAACATCTGTTACAAAATCAACTGTTCTAAATGAGTTATCCTTGTAAGCTCTATTATAATCAGCAACTATAATTAGGTCAGCTCCATATTTTTATGCAACTATAGATGTTTCATTACTTATATTATTATCAATTGCATAAGCAACTTTTTCATCAATAGATATAACCTTATAAAGATCTTTTTTAATTGGATTATAAATACTTCTAAGCCTTCCCTCATTATAAAGTATACCTAAATCATGCAAGTTTTTTCTCTTAACAATTTTAGACTTTAATCCAATTTCATTTAAAGCTTCTTTTACTTGATCAGCTATAATATCTTCAAGGCGGTATTCAAAATCATACATTCTTTTAGGGGAGCTAAGTCCAACCATGCTTACTTCAGCAGCAGGTGGAATAATTATTGCAACCTTATTAGAACTCCTAATATTGCTTGTATAATCAGGCTTATGTCTTACTGTTGTTAAGTTTGCACAAGCAGAAACTATAACAAGTAACAATAATAAGCCTATATTTCTTATTTGCATGATGATTACCGCCTTATTAAAATTAGTTATTGGCTAAAATTACTCTAGTACGGTTATCAGAGAAGATAACATATACGCTTTGTCCAACTTGAATTGCATTATCCATTGATTGAACAACAGTAATAACTCCACTTGTAGTTGCTGTAGAAATTGCATTTCTCATTGCAGCATTTCCTTCATAGTAGGTATTTTTTAATTTTGAAGTATCTAATTCAACTATATATTCTATACCTTGGCTTGTACTAAGTTTACCTTCAGCTGCAGCACCAAGCATAGCACCTGCAATAGCTCCACCAACTACAGCCATAGTTTTACCAGAACCACCACCTACACCTGTTCCAACAGCAGCACCCATGGCACCACCAGCTAAAGCGCCAGTTTTATTATCACCAAGCTTGTCATGATTTTTAATCGTGACAGGACGAGCAGAAATAACTCTACCTTTTAAGGTTAGGCTAAGATTTGAATCGCTAGTATATGTACTACTTGATAAATCTCTTGCACAAGCAGCAAGTAACGTAAGAATAGAAAAAATTGAAACTACTTTTAAAATATTTTTTTTCATGATTAAATCCATATCATATTTATTAATATATTAACTACTATTTTGCAATTAATACTATTTTAATATATCAATATTTTAGTATAAATCAATAAATTTTATAGATTAACTAAACTAATTTAATTATCTATAAATGATATTTAAAATTTCACTTAAAATTATAATTATGCCAATTAAACCAAGAGAGTTCACTAAAGTTGGATCTTTTAACTCTTCACACTTAAACTTGCTGATATTAGCTTTTTTAAGCAGATAAATTGGGAAAATAATTGCAATAACAACAAGAATCATTCCTGCAAATCCAAGAATCTTAATAAATGCATTAGGAACCCATATAGCCATAATGCAGCTAGGCAACACTGTAATAAAAGCTGCGGCTGGCTGCCTCAATCTATTTATTTGAAAAAATTTATTTAGATGATCAGAAATAGCTTCACATAAGCTCATCCCAACTCCTAAAAGTGAGGTAACAATAGCAAGCAAGCTAATCCACCATATCATCAGCTGCACTGATTTACTTTTGACAATTGAAATTAATGCTTTAACCAAATCTCCCACTTCAACTTTACCTTCAATCATATTGGCATAAAGCTCTGGGTTATGATCATAAACAACTGATAAAATGCTTAAAGTCCAAATAATATAAACCACTGATGGAATAAAGCATCCCCATAAAAAAACTTTTTTCAGTATGGATTTATTATTATTACAATAATTTACTATCATGGGTAAGCTTCCATGGAAACCAAATGCGGTAAACACAACAGGCGCCACATAAATCCATGAAGAAATATGATTATATTTAGAGGCAAATAAAGGTAAATTAGTTAAATTAATCTTTGTAACTAATCCTAGAACAAGAATCATTATCACTAGAAGCAAGCAAACAAAAAGGACTCGATTTATATAATCAATAATTTTAATTGGAAAAGATAAGATTATGAAAGAAACAAATGAGTAGATTAAAGCAATATTTGTGAAATTAAAGTCACCTTCTAAATAAAATTCTTCTAAAAGCTTTTGTATGAGAGAAGTACTTGCATATATATAAACTGCAACTAATGAAAAAGATAGTATTTTAAAGCTAGAACTTCCAACAAAAGATGCAATTTTACCTGAGAATTTTGCTCCCAATTGACCAAGAGTCATTGCCTTTCCTGCTTGTAGATTTAACTCTAAACTAATAAGGGCTGAGTAATAAATTAAACCCCACATTAAAAACATTATAAATATACTAGGTATTATACCTATTTTAGACATAGTCATAGGAAGCGCAATCATCCCGCTACCTATACAAGTTCCTGCAACTAACAGGATGGCACCATTTTTCTTTTTCATTTTTTATAAATTAAATCCAATGCAAGTAACGATTATAATTATTTTTCTTATATTGTCAGCACAAATCAAATTATTTTTAATTAGCTTTGTCAATATATATAAAACTTGCTTTATCCTCAATATAGGAAAAAGACTTGGGGTCTACTCCAGTTAGCCAGCATTGAGCTCCTGACTTAATAATCTCATCAAATAATAATTCTCTATTTTTGCCATCTAAATGGGAAA
The DNA here is from genome assembly GCA_964627795.1 of uncultured Rickettsiales bacterium. Lineage (GTDB taxonomy): Bacteria > Pseudomonadota > Alphaproteobacteria > Rickettsiales > CANDYO01 > CANDYO01. The sequence goes on from CAZVLF010000006.1 coordinate 55,660, forward strand.
TAATTTCATCAAAAAGCATTATGGGCACAAGCTGAAATTTTTCTTTTAAAGCATAAGCATGAGCTATAACAATATTAAATAAGATCGCCTTTTGTTCGCCTGTTGAAGATAAGCTAGCAGGCATGTTTTTCTTTTGAAATACCACTGATAAATCATATAAATGTGGCCCTATTCCTGTTCTTCCAGTTAAGGCATCTATTCTTCTATTATTTTTTAACTCTACCAGGAAATTTTCTGAAACATCACCATTAATTAAATTTAGTTTGGCTTTTGGGAAAGAACTTTGGTTTGATTCAATTGTATTTTGTAAAGTTAAAAGAGTTTCTTTCCTAGCTTGAAAAATTAATTTTCCTGCATCAAAAATATTTTTTTCTAAAGCAGAGAGCCAATAATCATCATTACATTTATCCTTAAGTAATTTAAGCCTTTCTTTAACTGATTTTTCATATTTAGTAAGGTTACTTACATGGTCAACAAAAAAATTACTAACTATTAAATCAAAAAAATTTCTTCTCTCACTTGTTGAAGAAGTAAATATCTGCTGCATTGGCGGGGTTACCCAAATAATTTTTATTAATTGAGAAACTTCAGATTTTTTCTTTACAGCCTGCCCATCAATTTGAATAATTCTTGAGTCTAACTTATGATTAACTTTCCTAAAAGATATTATTTCCTTTGGTCCATAAAGACTGCTTATCTTAGCTTTTACATTCCATATATAATCTTTATTATCATAATTATTTAAATCAGAAATTTTTGCTGATCTTAGTCCTTTAGTCGGTGTAAGCAAAGAAATAGCTTCAAGGATATTGGTTTTCCCCACCCCATTCTCTCCGGTAATCACTACTAAATCATGATTAATTTTTGGAATCTTAAAATTGTTATGGTTCCTAAAGTTAAATAGCTCAAGTTCCGATATATAAGTTTTAAAAGCCACGAGAAATTAAATGAATTTTATTTTAATACTTAAGTTATATAAGATTAGGCTTACTAAGTCTAGAATATTACCAACAATCAAATGTGCGAAAGTATCAAATTATTTGATCACTTATTTATCTCATAAAATACCATCTGTGTAGTTTATTAATATATTAATAAACTATTGACTATAGCTAAATATTGCTTTATGATGTATTACTAATAAAAATATAATTAAACATTAGAGTATATATATGGGTAATTCTTTAGAAAAATATAACACTTGTGCAGATCAAATTTATATTGGAAGTGATAAACAAGTAAACTTATTGTTGCGAAATCATAATTTTGCAGCTGGTATCAATAAACCAACAGAAATTAGCTATAAAGTAATAGTTAATCCAAATGAAGAGGACAGGTATAAAGGAGACTTTTGGGGTGATAAAGGCTATTCTATATATCAAACAATATCTTATGCATCTATTGCTATAGAATTTATTACAGATACTATATTTAAATCTAGATATGATAGTGATGACCAACCCATTCCAGATAAAAGATATATTCCAGAATATATTTCGGGATTTGAAAATAGAGATGCCTATCATCTTTATGAAGGAAATTATGATAATTCTGATGCGCAAATGGGATATGTATTAGAAGCAAGATTAGAAAATATAAAAAGAAAATTAAGTGAGTTTGAGGATAATGATTCAAAGTTAGATATTCTTCTTGATGGTGTATTAATTGATTCAACTATTAAAGACCAATTAGAACGTTTTAAATGGATGAGTTCTTTAAATTCTGTTTTTGATCTTGTTCAACCTTATCCAACTTATCCAGCCTATAATAAAGAGTATTTGTTTGAAACTCCCCGCTCTAATACTGAAATGGATAAAAAACAAATTGAAAAAATAAACTCAATCATAAATCATGTTTTTAATTCGGCAAGTCGTGTGGCAAACATAAAATTTATTCCAGCGAATAATGCAACTATAGAGCTAAAATTTAAAACTTATATTGGAGAAAATAAAGATTTCAATAAGCATATAAATGGAGACTTTCGCTATGATCAGGGTGGCATTAGAGAAGGAGGAGGTGAAGATTTTCATTATAATAACGGTAAAACCATTTATGCTGAATATGTAGCAAGATATTATATTTCAGATCATTTTTTAAGTGAACTAACTTGGAAAGACATATTTCATGAATTAAGCCATCTTTTTATCGATCATCCTAATGATTCAGTTTTTGCGCCAGATTATAACCTTAATGATCAAACAATCGAGGAGAAAGATTTTTCTAATGAATATCGAGCTGATAGTGGATGTATGTCAGTAATGGCATTTAATGAATGTAGTTATAATGGTAAATCATTACAACCTATAAGTTATTTGCCAATTGATATATTAGCAATGCAGCATATATATAGCGCTAATAAAGATACCGAAGCAGGAAATACAAAATATATTTTTACTGATAAGCAAGTATATATTAATAATATCAACAGCCCAATGTTCCCAATGGATATGCCTATTGATGCGATATATACTTTATATGATGCTGGGGGAATAAATACTTTGGATTTAACTTTAGTTACAACTCCTGTTGTCATAGATTTAAATCCAGGAGCTAGCCATTTTAATAAGGTTGGGGAGGGAATATTTTTAATTGATTATAATACTCATATTCATAACGTTATAACTGGCTCTACCAACACTTCAATAATATTAAATCTTAATGAATCTAACAAAATTTTTATACCACCCAAAGGAGCTCACGTAACAATAGAAAATATTAGCGCAAATGATAAAATTATTTTAAATGCAGAAGCAAATGAAAATATTTCTGCAATTAAAGGATGTATTAAACCTTATTCTGAGTCAGGAGATTTAGAAACAGAAATATGTGTTACTGGCTCATCAATTGATGTTATTATTGGAGCTTTTGATTTTAATTAAGATTAAAAGCTCTTTAGCTTATTTCATAACAAACTTAGTTACTAATTCTTTTACTGGCAGAGCAAAAAAATCAGTAAAAAGATTAGGGTAAATACCCAAAATGAAAGTTAAAATAATAAGAGGAATAAAAATCATCCATTCCCTACTATTTAAATCATTTAAACTTTCTATATTAAGGTTAGTGACGGAACCAAGTACCACTCGCTTATATAAATAAAGCATATAAGCTGCACCTAAAACTAAACTTGTGGCTGCAAGAAAAGCAAATAATTTGCTAACTTTAAATGTTCCAACAATAACTAGCATTTCTCCAACAAAACCACTGGTGGAAGGTAATCCAACCGATGCCATAGTAAATATCATAAACACTAAAGCAAACATTGGCATTTTATTAACCAGCCCTCCAAAATCTTTAATTTCTTTCGTATGCGTTCTTTCATATAGCACACCAACAACAAAGAAAAGTGCAGCAGAAATAAACCCATGGCTAATCATTTGCACTAAAGCACCTTCAATAGCAACTTGATTTAATGCAAAAATCCCCATGGTTACAAATCCCATGTGGGCGATAGAAGAATAAGCAATTAGCTTTTTTATGTTTGTTTGAGCAAAAGCCACAAAAGAAGCATAAATAATTGCAATTGCACTTAAAACCATAACAAAATCAGCAAAATACTTAGAAGCATCAGGTAACATTGGAAGAGAAAACCTAATAAAACCATAAGCCCCCATTTTTAGCAATATTCCAGCTAAAATCATTGAAGCAGCTGTTGGAGCTTCGACGTGAGCATCTGGTAGCCAAGTATGAACAGGAAACATTGGAACCTTAACCGCGAAAGAGATAAATAATGCTATCCATAACCACTTTTGTATTTCTAATGCAAGTTTAGGCACTAAAGTTTGCAGTTTTATTATATTTAATTCAGATGTTTGTTGATAAATATATATAATTGCAACCAACAAGAATAAAGAACCAGCAAGTGTATAGAGGAAAAACTTAATTGCTGCATATACTCTTCTTTCCCCTCCCCAAATTCCAATTATTAAAAACATTGGTATAAGCATGGTTTCAAAGAAAATGTAAAAAAGAACAAAATCTAATGCACAAAATACCCCAATAACTAAGCTTTCAAGAATTAGAAAAGAAACCAAATATTCTTTAACTCTAAAATTTATGTCATTCCAACTTGCAAAGATACATAATGGGGTTAGAATCGCTGTTAAAAGAATAAAATAAATTGATATACCATCAATACCTAAATAAAAATTACAATTTAAAGATTTTATAAGAGGATATAATTCTTGGAGTTGTATCCCTGGTAAATTTTTATCAAAAGCAAGGTAAATTAACCCTCCCACAAATAAAGCACATAAACTACTTAAAAGAGCTATTATTTTTGCTAATTTAGCATCCTTTACAACAAACATAATGTAAAGTGCCCCTATTATAGGGCATAACATAATACTAGATAAAAGTGGAAACACAATCATAACATCCTTTATAGTTTATTCATTAAAAAGTCCAAACGTACCAACTAATTAAACCTATCATTCCAAGCAGCATCACTAAAATATAATGATAAATCAAACCAGATTGAACTCTACTAATAATTTGTGAAGTTTTGTCAGTTATAAAAGCCAGTCCATTTGGCCCTAAATCATCTATAAGCTTTATATCTGCAAATTTCCAAATAATTCTTGCTATGCATGAAAAAGGCTTAACTATAATAAAATTATATAACTCATCAATATAATATTTATTTTTAAGCACCACGTATAAGCCTCCAAATCCATGTGCAAAAACACCAGGCAAGCTAGGGTAAAAAAGATAAAAGATATAGGCTAATCCTATTCCCAATAAGCTTGCTATCAAAGGGATAAATTTGATTATCCATGAAACATGATGAGCTTTTTCAATTATATCACCAAATATTAAAGCACCACCCCAAAAATCTGGAGTTAATATTCCCATATAAATTCCAAGCATGCCTGAAAAAACTGCTCCTAAAGCTAAAATTAATAGCGGATAAATCATTATTCTTGGCGCTTCATGAGCATCTTCATATTGGCATTCCCCATAAAAAGTAAGTAGCAACAATCTCCAAGAATAAAAAGCTGTCAAAAACGCACCAATTAACCCAAGAGTAAAAGCCATCATACCTGCTTCATTCCCTCTTGCATAAGCAACTTCTAATATTAAATCTTTAGAGAAATATCCAGCAAAAGGATATATACCTGCAAGCGCAATGGAACCAATTAGCATTAAAATATAAGTGGTTGGTATTTTTTTTGCTAAACCACCCATTTTAAATATATCTTGTTCATGGTGCATGGCATATATAACATTACCTGCTCCTAAAAATAAAAGTGCTTTAAAAAATGCATGAGTCGCAAGATGGAATAAAGCAACCGGGTAAGCTCCTACTCCACAGGCAAAAAACATATAACCTAGTTGGCTACAGGTGGAGTAAGCCACTATCTTCTTAATATCATTTTGAGTTAAGGCAATTGAAGCTGCAAAAATTGCTGTAATTGCACCTACATAAGTAATAATATTTAGCACAGATGGAGAAAGTTCAAATAAAGGAGAAAATCTAATTACCAAAAATACCCCTGCTGTAACCATTGTTGCTGCATGGATTAAAGCAGATACTGGAGTTGGTCCTTCCATTGCATCAGGAAGCCAAGTATGCAAACCAATCTGTGCAGATTTTCCCATTGCTCCAATAAATAATAATAAGCATATTAAATCAGCAGCAAGAACTTGATGACCTAATATTTCTAAAGTTTTTCCTTTAAGCAATGATAGGCTAACAAAAATATCAGCAAAATTAATGGAATTAAATATTAAATATAAAGCAGCTATCCCAAGCATGAAAGCAAGGTCACCTACTCTATTGACTAAAAAAGCTTTCATTGCCGCTTGATTTGCTGATTCTTTATGATACCAAAATCCTATTAATAAATAAGAACAAAGCCCGACTCCTTCCCAGCCAACAAATAATTGAAGAATATTATTTGAAGTTACTAAAATAAGCATGAAAAAGGTAAATAAAGATAGATAAGACATAAACCTAGGAATAGATTTATCTTCCTGCATGTAACCTATTGAATAGAGATGAACCACTGATGAAACAGAAGTAACAACCACAAGCATTATTGCCGTAACTGAATCCACATAAAGTGTCCAGCTAGATTTAAGTGTATCCACATTAATCCAATCAAGCACAACTACTGAGAAAATCTGTTTATCAAAAATTGCTAGTTTAAAAATAAACAGAGAAAATAAAAAGCTACTTAAAATAAAAGCAGTGGAAATAACTTGAGCTAATTTATCACCAAATTTTTTCCCTCCTATATAAGCACAAATGCTCCCAATAAAAGGCATAAAAACGAGGTTTAATATGACATTTTCCATTTTATTTCACCCCTTTAATTCATTCACATCATCAATGGCAATAGACATCTTATTGCGGTAAAAAATCACTAATATTGCTAAACCTATTGCTGCTTCAGCTGCTGCAATAGTGAGAATAAAAATTGTAAATATCTGCCCAACTAAATCTTGTAAAAATGCAGAAAATGCTACCATGTTAATGTTTACTGCTAACAACATAAGTTCAATAGACATAAGAATTATTATTAGATTCTTACGATTAAGAAAAATTCCACAAATGCCAATTACAAATATAATTGCAGCTAAAAATAAATAATGTTGTAGGCTAATTTCAAAAAATTCCATTATTCTATTCCCCTTCCAACTTTAACTTTAACCACTTCCATTGAATCCGTTACTGAACGACTAAATTGCTTACCAGCATTTTGGCGTTTAACATTTTCTCTATTTCTATGCGTTAGGATAATCGCACTAATCATTGCCACTAGCAAAACTAACCCAGAAATAATTAAAACAGGCATAAAATCAGTATAAAGTACTGAACCTATTGCATGGGTGTTAGTCAAACCAACAAAATTCTCTGCAGGTAATTTTGTTATTTTATTTATGTCACCTTGCTTACTTATAGCAAGAAATAAGTCAGCAATTAAAACTAATGATATTAAAATATAGATTGGCAAATGTTTGTTAAATCCAGCTTTAATCTGCTCAATTTTAATGTTAAGCATCATTACCACAAAGAGAAAAAGCACTGCAACAGCACCAACATAAACAATTACTAATGTCATTGCTAAAAATTCGGCACCCACTAAAATAAAAAGTCCAGCAACATTAAAAAAACAAAATATCAACCATAAAACTGAATGAACTGGGTTTCTTACTGATATCACCACTAACGAAGAAATAACTAGTAAAAAAGAGAATATATAAAAAAATAAACCGTGAATAATCATAATCTTCCTATCTATATTGCATTTCTTTATCAATTCTTTTTGCTATTTCTTCTTCCCAAATTTCTCCATTCTTAAGCAATTTCTCTTTGTTATAAAGTAAAGCTTCATGGGTTTCAGTGGCAAATTCGAAATTTGGTGTTTCAACAATTGCGTCAACTGGGCAAGCTTCTTGGCACATTCCACAGTAAATACACTTAGTCATGTCAATATCATAAACTGTTGTTCTTCTACTATTATCTTCTCTTTCTTCTGCTTCAATATAAATAGCCTGAGCAGGGCAAATAGCTTCACAAAGTTTACAAGCAATACATCTTTCTTCTCCATTAGGATAACGTCTTAATGCATGCTCCCCTCTAAACCTAGAGCTAAGCTCTGTTTTTTGTAAAGGGTAGTTGATAGTAACTTTACGCTTAAACATATATTTCAGCGTTAGCATCATCCCTGCAAATATTTCAACTAAGAAAAATGATTTTAAGAACTTAAACATAAGCTATTTTATCTCTGGCAATAAATTATTATAGTATAGAATAGATGAAATAAGCACCACCCATAAAAGACAAAGAGGAAGAAAAATTTTCCAACCTAACCTCATCAGTTGGTCATATCTATATCTTGGAAAAGTTGCTCTAACCCAAATAAAACAAAATAATACAAAACATACTTTTCCAATAAACCAAATAAAACCTGGAACAAAATTTAAAAACTTTAGCCCAAAAGGTGGAAGCCACCCACCTAAGAATAAAATAGTCATCATTGCGCTGGTTAAAATCATATTGGCGTATTCACCTAAGAAAAATAAAGCAAAAGGAATTGATGAATATTCCACATTATAACCTGCAACTAACTCTGCTTCTGCTTCAGGCAAGTCAAATGGTAATCTATTTGTTTCAGCAAGAATAGAAATAAAAAATATTACTGCCATAGGTAACATCAATAGCTGAATATACCAAGGCATAGCTTGCTGTTTTAGTACAATATCAGTTAAATTAAGTGATCCAACAGTTAAAAGAACTGTAATAATCACAAGTCCAATTGATACTTCATAAGAAACCATTTGAGCAGCAGATCTTATCGCTCCCATAAAGGCGTAGTTTGAATTACTTGCCCATCCAGCAATTATAATTCCATATACTCCTAAAGAAGATACAGCAAGCAGATATAACACCCCAACATTTATGTTAGCTATTTGGGCACCTAAATTCACTGGAATAACTGCCCAAGCAACTAAACTTAAAACAAAAGTAATCATTGGCGCTAAAATAAATAAAATTTTATTTGCACGCGTTGGAAGGATAATTTCCTTAAACATTAATTTCACCGCATCAGCAATCGGCTGAAGTAATCCAAAAGGCCCAACTACATTTGGCCCTTTACGTAACTGCATAGCAGCAATGACTTTACGTTCAGCATAGGTAAGATATGCAATGCTTAAAATTAAAGGCACAGTAATCATAATAATTTTAAAGATTATCATGATTACTGTTGGAAAATATTGAAGAAATAAATCAATTAACATTTGCATGAGTTAAATTCCTTTTCAAATGCTGAAACACATTTAGCCATAGTCACAGAAGCCCGAGAAATCGGGTCAGTTAAATAGTAGCTTTTATCGTTATAACCTATAGCTATAGTTTTACAATTATATTCACTTTCATCTAAAATAAATTCGCTTTTAGAGATTTTATCAAGCTCTTTAAAATGAGGAAATTCATTTCCTAAATTCGTTCTTAATTCAATTAAGTTACTAAATCCAAGCTCAATGCCTAAGTAAGCCGCTAAATCTATAATAATTTGACAATCTTCTTTTGCTTCTCCCCTTGCAAATACAGCTCTTTTAGTTCGCTGTACTCTACCTTCAAGATTAACATAAGTTGCATTTTTCTCAGTGTAAGCACATCCAGGAAGAACTACATCAGCAATATGAGCTCCTTTATCCCCATGATGACCTTGATAAACTATAAAAGAATCTTTTAAATTATTAAAATCAATTTCATCACTTCCAAGAAGATATATAAATTTTATAGGTTCTTTTAAAATTTCTTCAACTGAGTAACCGCCTTTTCCAGGAACAAAGCCAATATCTAATCCTCCCACTCTAGCAGCTTTGGAATTAAGATAATTATACCCATTCCATCCTTCTTTTACAAAACCATGTTTAATAGCTATTTGTTTTACTAATTTAAATATCTGCTCCCCATCTTCAAGGGTCAAAACTTGCTCTCCTAAAATTAACATTGGTTTTTTTGCTTGTTTGATTACATTAACAATAGGATGTTTACCTGCTAAAATCTCCTCTAAGATTTTAAGCTCTTCTCCTAAATATTCATAATCATATGTAAGATCAAATCTAGGACCAATTAAAGCCACTTTCATGTCTTTAAGAAAAGATTTTCTAATCCTTGCATTTAAAACTGCAGCTTCTTTCCTTGGATTAGAACCTATAATTAAACAAAAATCTGATTCTTCAATTCCAGCAATCGTAGTATTGAAAAGATAATCGGCCCTATTTTTACCCTCTATCTTTTCTTTATTTTGTCTACAGTCAATATTTTTACAACCTAATTTTTTCATTAAGTCACGCAAGGCATACATCGATTCAACATCTATTAAATCACCAGCTATTGCAGCCATTTCCTTTCCTTGAAGTAACTTTAATTTTTCCTTGATTAAATCATAAGCTTCTTCCCATGAAGCTTTAGCTAATTTACCATCTTTTTTGATGTATGGGTTATATAATCTTTGCCTGCTTAAACCATCGCATGCATATCTAGTTTTATCTGAGATCCACTCTTCATTTATATCTTCATTTAAGCGAGGTAGAATTCTCATTACTTCTATTCCTCTCGAGTCAATGCGTATATTACTTCCCACAGCATCTAAAACATCAATAGATTCTGTTTTTTCAAGCTCCCAGCTTCTAGCTTTAAAAGCATAAGGCTTTGATGTTAAGGCACCAACCGGGCATAAATCAACAATATTACCAGAAAGTTCGCTAGAAATAGTTTTTTCAACATAAGTCATTATTTCCATATTCTCACCACGATAAGCGGCACCTAGATCTTCTACCCCTGCTACTTCTGTGGCGAATCTAACGCACCTGGTGCAATGTATGCATCTAGTCATATGAGTTTTAATAAGTGGACCAAAATCTTTATCTTCAACTGCTCTTTTCTCTTCTTTATAGCAGCTTTTACCTTTTCCATAAGCCATTGCTTGGTCTTGAAGATCACATTCTCCAGCTTGATCACAAATTGGGCAATCAAGGGGATGATTTATTAATAAAAACTCCATTACCCCTTCGCGAGCTTTTTTAACCATTGGTGTATTGGTATGAACAACCATATTATCAGAAGCGGGCATTGCACAAGAAGCAACAGGCTTTGGGGACTTCTCCACTTCCACTAAACACATTCTACAATTTCCCGCTACCGCAAGCCTTGGATGATAGCAGAATCTAGGCACCTCAATTCCTAACTGTTCACAAGCTTGAATTACTGTAGCACCTTCTTCAACAACAATTTCTTTTCCATCAATAGTTAGCTTTGGCATTTCACTCTCATATTTTTTGCCTAAATTTTTAGCTTAGAAATATATTATATTCAATTAAAAACTAGTATTTTATAGTATTTTTCTTGATTTGTCTCCTTATGTTCTTGTTTAATTGCTCCTACACTAACTAAAAGTAACTTTAGTATATAATTTTATAATAAATTACCTTTGCTTCTATAATTTAAATCCTGTGTTATTAGAGGCGTTAAGGAAAGAGAACCAACTATTTTTGTATCACTAATAACTATTTTATTAAGATTAAGCTCAAGTATTTTTCCTGAAAAAGCCTTATCGCCACATATTAAGTTATTTGCTACGCTTCTATTTCCTTTAAATTTTTGTCCATCTGCTGTAATAGAAAATTTTCCATTATTTGCTAAGCCAGCAGCACGAAATTTATTAACTAGTTCAAGCAAATCTTCTTTTTTAGTATTAGTTATATCTTCACCATTGAGATGAGTTATTAATTGACCTTTTTTAAGCCGCATTTTTTCTGCACAACTTCCCTCAGTAAGTTCATTAATAATAAAACCTTTCCCCTCTATATAGTCAGCTTTCATTCCAAGCCCCCGATATATTTTAGGGTTTAATTGGGTAGCACTTTTTTTAACTAAATCAATTGCTTCTTTAAATTTCGCAATATCTAGGTCATTATTGCTAGAAACATTTAATTTAGTTAAAAAATTAGTCTTTTAGGTCATCTTTACTTGAGCTAACTAAACTTTTTTGAACAATTAATTTAGTTTTTTGGTTGGATCTAGCAAAATTTTCATCAAATTGCAATCTTTCAAGATCAGGATATAAACTAATATGTTGCTTTCTTAATTCTTGCGCGTAAGGGTGCTTTCCTTCCCTATTTTCTCCATAAGCAGCATTACGAAGGTTATAAAATGTGTAGGGCCCGCAAGCAGCTTTATCTTGCTGCTGAGCAATATCAGTTTTAGAATCAACAAGAGCTAGGTTATAACCACCTCTCTTTAAATTATTCTTAATTACTCTTAATTCTTCTTTAAATACCGTTAACCTTACATTTTCACGAATTGTGCTTCGCATTGAATCAAGAAAAGATACATTTAAATCTTTACCATTTAATTCAACAATCACTCCAACCCAGTGATCCCCAGCATTGTAAGGAAAAAGAATTTTATTTCCTTTTTTATTCACCTTTTTATCTTTTAAAATATATTCAAGTTGGTATTCTAACTGACTTTTGCCAAAAATTTTTTCTTGGCCTTTAGCAATAGGATCTTGCCAAAAAATTCCATTTTGTTCATCTTCATCTCTTACTTTTTTGATCAAATTTTCAAAATCAAGATCACTATACCAATAATTCTCATTTACCTTAGTAGGCATTTTTCTCCTTTTAGAAGCAACAATCTTTCTTAATACTTAATTGAAACATAACTAAAAGAAATTAGACCACAAACTTATTAATAAAAAATTAATCTCAATATACTCAAATTTAAAAGAGCTTTACCTTCAACTATTGGAAAATATAATATATTTTTTAAGTTAAACCAGAGTAACGAATAAAAAAAAATTTTAGGTGTTTAAGTATTTAGCATAATAGGAAAAGAAATGGTTTCTTTTCCTATTAATTGACAATATTGAACTTTAAGGTATAAATATCATTTAAATATTTATAAACAAAAGCTTTTTGATTATTAGATGAATTTAATCATGCTTAAAAACTAGCCAAAAACTCTTTTTAATTCATCAACTAAGTCAGTTTTTTCCCAAGAGAAGGTTCCATTAGCTCCTGGCTCTCTTCCAAAATGCCCAAAGCTTGCTGTTTCCTTATAAATTGGCTGCAATAACTTAAGGTGTTTTTTTATACCACCCGGTGAAAGATTAACCATTTCTTGAAGAACTTTAGCTAATTTCACCTCATCAACCTCAGAACTTGCATCTGTTTTAATATAAAAAGATAATGGATCAGTAATTCCAATAGCGTATGACAACTGGATAGTGCAATTTTTAGCCAAACCAGCAGCCACTACGTTTTTAGCCAAATATCTTGCCGCATAAGCCGCTGATCTATCAACTTTAGAAGGATCTTTCCCTGAAAAAGCACCTCCTCCATGAGGTGCTGCTCCACCATATGTATCAACTATAATTTTTCTTCCTGTAAGACCAGAATCACTTTCAGGACCGCCTATTACAAATATACCTGTTGGATTAACATAAAATAGTTCTTCTTTACACATCCAACTTGAATCAGGTAAAGCAGCTAAAACATAAGGACGAATCATTTCTTTAATTTGTTGTTGTGATAAATGTTGCTTATGTTGAATTGAAACCACCACTGAAGTTGCTTTAACGGGCTGATTATTGACATATTTCAAAGTAACTTGGCTTTTAGCATCTGGTCCTAAATCTTTTAATTCGCCTTTTTTAATAGCCGCAAAAATATTATGTAAAATTTTGTTTGCATAGTAAATTGCAGAAGGCATTAAGGTTGGAGTCTCATTACAAGCAAAACCAAACATAATGCCTTGATCACCTGCTCCTTCTTCCTTTCCATCTCTTGCATCCACTCCCACTGCTATATCAGGAGATTGACCTATTAAAAGATTTTCAACTTGAATTTTATTCCAGTGGAACTTTTCCTGTTCATAACCAATTTCCTTAATACAATTTCTAACAGTTTGCTCTATAAGTTCTCTAGTCACAGAAGAAGGCCCCGTTGTTTCACCAGCAATGATTATTTTTCCTGGAGTTGCCATAGTTTCAACAGCCACTCTTGAATAAGGATCATGGCTGAGATATAAGTCAAGTATACTATCTGATACCTGATCACAGACCTTGTCTGGATGCCCTGGAGCAACTGACTCACTAGTAAATAAAAAATCATGCTTGGTAAAACTTGTGTTAAACATATTTTAATCTCCTAATATAACTATTAATTTGGTAGAGATTAAATATATATTTATTAAGTTGCAAGTTAAAATAAAAAATTATTTATACAATAAACTAATCTTTATATATATCTGAGATTTCACCATTTAAGGGGAGTTTTAGAAAAACATAGTCATCTTCTGCTTCTACTATTGAGTCATTACTTTTACTTTCTAAACTAATCTCTTCATTTTTAGAAATATTAATATCTACCTTTGGCTCAACTTTATTTGAAATTTTGGGCTCATCATTTTCTTCTATAATAGCTTCTAATATTAATAATCTCCTTGCAACCTCCCATTGCATATTCCTTTCATTATCATGAAAAAGCCCTAGCATATGTAATATGACCTCCTCTTTATTAGGATGATTATTAATTTTCATTTGCAAAAGCATTGCAGCTTGCTTTATTCTTTGCTCTCTAGAAGTAGAGAAAAGATATTTTGCTATCCATTCAAACATAACTCTCTCTTAAAATAATAGGCTTCTATATTTTAAACTGAATTTTCATAATTTTATAACGATTTAATTGCGTTAATTAAAAAAATGTGTATTATAAGATTTTTTTATTGAATAGATAAGGATAATACTATGTCAAAAACTTACTCATTTAAGGCAGAAGAAAGAGCTTCTCAAGGAACTGGATCTGCTAGAGAGCTTAGAAGAAGAGGAATGATTCCTGCAATAATTTATGGTTCAAAGAAAGAAGCTGTTATGGTAGCTCTTTCAGCTAGAGAATTAAATTCTCAATATCACAAACAAGGATTTATGTCTCATATGTTTGATATTGAAGTAGGAAAAAATAAGTATCGCGTTCTTCCAAAAGAGATACAATTACATCCAGTAACTGATGAAATTGAGCATATGGATTTCATGCATGTTAATGAAAAAGAAAAGATGAAAACTGTTGTTACATTACACTTCATCAATGAATCTAAATGCCCGGGCATTAGACATGGCGGAATTTTGAATGTAGCACGCCACTCTCTTGAAATATACTGCTTACCAAATAACATTCCTGAGCATATTGAAATTGATATTGCTGAACTTAATATTGGCTCAAGCATCCATGTTAAAGACATTGTGTTACCAAAGGGAGTTGAAACTAAGGTTGACCCAAATTCAACAATTGCTGCTTTAGTAGCAGGTAAAACTTCTTCTGAGAGCGCTTCAGAAGGTGCAGCTGAAGGAAAATAATTTACTTCTATGTTAGAAAAACAACACGAAATTCTTCAACTTATTGATAATTGTCAAACAATAGCAAATCTTGAAGAAATTCGTGTTGAATATTTAGGTAAGAATGGACACTTAACTCAAGCGATGAAAAACATCGCTAACCTATCTTTAGAAGAAAAAAAAGATTTTGGTGCTAAATTAAACAACCTCAAAATTCTCATTACTGACTCAATTTCAATAAAAAAAGATAAACTTCTGCTTGAAGAAATAAATAATAAACTAGCTTCTGATACAATTGACATCACTGAGCCTGCAAGAATTAAAAATTCTGGCAAAATACATCCAATTACCCAAGTTACTCAGGAAGTTATTAATATTTTTGCTGCTCAAGGATTTTCTCTTGCTTCAGGCCCAGAAATAGAAGATGACTATCATAATTTCACTGCTCTTAACATCCCTGCTAACCATCCTGCAAGACAAATGCATGATACTTTTTATCTAAACTGCCAGGAAAATATGGTTCTTAGAACCCATACTTCAAATGTGCAAATTAGAAAAATGAAATCAGAAAAGCCTCCTTTTAGGTTTATTGCACCAGGAAGAGTATATAGATCAGATTATGATCAAACTCACTCTCCTATGTTCCACCAAATTGAAGGCGTATGTATTGATAAAAATATCACCATGGGGCATCTTAAATCTACTTTAGAAGAATTTTTCCGTAATTTTTTTGAAAATGATGATATTGTTATTAGGCTAAGGCCATCATTTTTTCCATTTACTGAACCATCAGCTGAAGTAGATATTGGTTATCGCGTTGAGAATGGAGAAATAAAGATAGGATCAAGTGAAAAATGGATGGAAATTTTGGGATGCGGCATGGTTCATCGTAAAGTTATTGAAAATATAGGATTAGATCCGAACCAATATCAAGGATTTGCTTTTGGGATGGGATTAGACCGTATTGCGATGTTAAAATATGGCTTAACTGACATTCGCAAATTTTTCGATTCAGATATGCGTTGGTTATCTCATTATGGATATTCATGGGCTGATGCCCCAAGCTTCCTATCAGGCTTATCACGCTAATTAAGCTACATTAAACCCTTTTAGCAAGAGCCAAAACAAAAATCTTATTTGGATTTTTATCTTTTAAGATTTTACAGCATTCATTAATCGTGGCTCCAGTTGTAATAACATCATCAATTAAAAGAATATTTTTCCCTTCTACACAATTCAAATATTTATAATTATACTTAAAAACATTTTTAACATTTTCTATTCTTTCTTTCTTTTTTAAATCAGCTTGGGGTATAATATTTTTCTTCTTAATTAATAATTCTGGCAAATATTTTAAATTATATTTTTTAGCAATTTTCATTGCAAGCAAAGCTGCTTGATTATAACCTCTTTTTAAGAATTTTTTTTTATGCATAGGAACCACAGTAATTATATCTGTTTGTTTGATAATATCTTTCCCGCTCATCGATAAAAGATCAGCAAGAAAGTTAAGAATATGTAGATTATCTTTATACTTAAATTGATGAATTAGTTCTTTGCTATTTTCATTATATTTAAATGCAGCAATCGCCTTATCATACATAGGATAGCTTAAAATACATGCTCCACATAAGGCCTCTTTTAGAGGTTCATATTCAAAGGAATAAGAACATACGCTACAATTTGGCTTAGAAATAAAATCTATTTTCTTCCAACAATCTATGCATAAATGCGAGTTTATTCTATGTGATTTGCAAATTATACATTTTTTAGGAAAGATCAATTCTAAAATTATTTTGATCCAATTCATCATGTTAATATTAAGTTAAGAATTTATATTTATCATTATTTTAAGCTAAATAAATTTTTCTCTAAATATAGGCTATATTATGAAAAAGAAACAAGTCAGATTTGCTCCTCCAGAACAAGAAAGAATAGCTAACTTATACAGATGTGTAACTACTAATGCAATAGAAGAATATCAAAGGCTAAGAGAGATGAGAGTAATACTTCCTCAAGATTTTATGTTTAGAGGCACTAAATTTCCATTTTCAAGCCTCCTACATCTTGCGCAAAGCAGCTTCTTCGTTCATGAAATAGTTGCAAATAGAATAGATATAAACACGCTTGATAGCTATAATAGGAATGCTTTATTCAACTCTTCTAGTGCAGAAGTAGCAGCAGCATTAATTTCTTATAATATTAATATAAACCAAAGAGATCTATATGATCGCAATGCTCTTTTTTATGTGCGTGACAGCTTAACTGCCAATCTTTTAATAGTTAACGACATTCTAATAAATATAGTTGATTATCATGGACAAACCGCTTTATTTCATGCACATTCACCTAGTGTTTCTGAAGTATTATTAAATAATGGAGTCGCACTTGATCATGTAGATAATTTAGGTAATACTGCTCTTTTTCATGCATTTTCTGATGGGAACATAGATCAAGCTACTTATTTAATAACAAGAGGTGCTAGTTTATATTTTTTAAGCAACCCTTCTCAAAATTTTTATCAAATTATTGAGCAAATACAAATAAGATTGCATGGAACTGAGTTTAATAATCTTATTTCTACAAGCTTTGCATATTATAATAATTTTAGAAATAGTGGACTTTTTATCACTGATGTTCCTTTAGAAAATGATTTATATTCATCTATCTCTTTACAACTTAGACATAATAATATTGAATATGATAATCGAGATTTAATATTAAGAATAGATTCCTACTTAAGGAACCATAATATTAACA
Organism: uncultured Rickettsiales bacterium; assembly: GCA_964627795.1. GTDB lineage: Bacteria > Pseudomonadota > Alphaproteobacteria > Rickettsiales > CANDYO01 > CANDYO01. The sequence continues at coordinate 73,272 of CAZVLF010000006.1, forward strand.
ATATAGATTATATTGATATAATAAATGCTATATGTAATATTTTTAGAGCTGATGTCAATGTTTATACTTCTCGCAATGAATATTTCTCTCTTCAATATATTCATGCTAAACCACAACTAACTCTTAATTTATTTTTAGAAGAAGAAAGAAATCATTTTATGTCTTTAGATAGAATAGAGCCTATACAAAACTCTATTATAACAACCGCTATCAATCATTCTTATAGTTCTTGTTGTGTTCCATTTTTTGGTTTAAGTATGTTTTTTTCACATGATCATAGCTCTAATTATTAATCCTAATAAACTTTGCGCAATCTTTTATGGCTAATGCTCGTTAACTTTAGTGTAGACATCAATTATAACGCATGCTAATTTAATTAAGCTAGTAAGCATATGGTTGCTAAGCCATCATATTATTTAAGCTTACCAGTACATAAAGTTTATAGGAGTTAATATGATTAAAAATCTATTAGTTGCCGACCCATTTGATGAAGATATTATAAGAAATAATAAGCTTTACACTGAAAATAAAAATTATAATTTAACTTACCTTCCCAAAGCAAGCCACGAAGAAATTGAAAAAGAGCTCATTAAAGGTTACTCAGCCCTAATAGTTAAAAACCAAATAGTTAGTAGCTCCATGCTAAAAAAATGGAAATTAAGTACACCTAATAATAATTTATGCATAATTAAAGCAGGAGCTGACTCCAGCCATATTGATTTTGAATCAGCTTTAGAATTAGGTATCCCAATTATGAATCTTCCTAATGCAAGTAATGAAATATTATCTAATTATATACTAAAACACTTACCCGCGGATGGAAACAAAAGAAATGTTGCAATAATTGGATATGGAACTATTGGACAATATATCACCCCAAAAATATTAGAAAGAAACTTTAATATTAAAGTCTTTTCTCCTAGAATCCAACAAAAGAAAATAACTCATAATAAAATAATCCCTACATCAAACCTTGCAGAATGTTTAATTAAGGCTGATTTTGTTATTATACTAATTCCTCTTATTACCAAACAGCAGTCTTATAAAGTGAACCAAATTTGCAAGACAAATATTCTAACACCTTCATTAGGAATTATAGGCGAAGATGAGTTAAATTTAATAAATTCAAATACAGTCATAATATGCCCTTCCCGCCCTTGGGTCTTTAATTTAGAAATCCTTGAAAATAAAATTAGTTCTGGAATTATTAAGCACTTATATTTTAATGCTAATCAACTTGATATAGAGTTACTAAAAACAACAAAAACTAGTTTATTTGCTGAGTTATCTGAAAAATGCTCTTTTGAAAAGTCTGCATTATGCGTGAATTCAAACTCTCAAGCTTACAAAGAGTTTAGTAGATTCATTACTATACAAGCGCTAAATAAAGCCTCTAATTTCTGCAATTATAATATAATTTCTGATCCTATTTTTGTCATCAAGGATTGGGAAATATTTAACGCTAATAAAACTAAAATATGCTTTATTGGTTCTAAAGTTAATAATATTATTTCAATTTTGGAGTTATTACTCAATCCAAATTTTGATATTTTTTTTCCTAACAGCCAAATAATAATATTAGAAGAACCATTTAATAATTTAGAAAACTATTCAATTAGTAATTTAGCAATAGCATTGAGTCTTCCTCTTTCAAAACCAGGAAATCAAAATAGACTAAATGAACTATTTCCTAAAGGATGGATACTTAAAACAAATAGTGAAAAAGATTTGTGGAAAGAAAACTTCCTTAAATATTGTAACAAACCTTTTGAAGATTGGTTAAATAGAGCAAATATAATAACTAAATTAAGTAAAACAAGCATTAAAAAATGGATAAAAATTAAGCAAGAATTTATGGAAGAATTAAACGAATTAGATTTTATAGATAATAGTTTAATCCACATATATTTAAATGAATTAAGTCTTGAGAATGATTATAAATTTTTGTCTCAAGCCGATAACTCTATTACTAAAATGGATTATAATGATTTAATTAAGTTTGATCCAAATTTTAAAAATTCAAAGCTTAATATTATAGGAGCAATTATTCAGCCTGGAAAGCAGCTAAATTTTAACAATATAAAAATCTTACTTACAAATATTTTAGAAAAAGAATATGGTGTTAGGTTTTACTATAATTTAAAAGCAAAAGAAATTAGAACAAATAAAAATACCATAACTCATATAGTTACTGACATAGGAGATATTGAGGTTGATCAGGTTATAATATCAAATTATTCATCCCTAGATCTGTTTCAAGATTGTAAAATTTCTCCATCAATTAACTATATAGGAGCACCAACCCTAAATGTTGGTTGCTCTATGAATGACCTTCCCTTTTATTCTTTAAAACTTAAGACAGAAGATGGAATTATTACATTTTCTCCTCTTAAGGAAAGCCAAAAACTCATTGTAGAAGGTTTATTTTTTAAAATTAATAAGGATGAAGAACTTAACAATAAAGCTTTTAAATATTTGATTGAAAAACTTAAATTTCATTTAAAGAAATTATTTCCTATAATTTATGAAAACGCATTAAAACAAGAAAAAGCAGGTAAGATAAATGCTTTTGAAGAAGCGCTTAGATACCAACAAATTACAGATTCAGGCCTTCCACTTATAGAACAATATCACCACGATAATCTTTACTTATCCATTGGAGATGATATTTACGCTCCAGGATGCGCTCAAATTTTAAGTCAGACTATATTTAATAATATAATGTTGATGAGAAATAAGAAGATCTAGTTTATCAAAGAAAAGCTTTTTAAGCCTTTCTTTGATTTATTCTTTATTTTGAATTTATCTCTTTTCAACCGGCACGAATGCCCTTTCATTATAACCAGTATAAAGCTGACGTGGACGACCAATTTTATTAGCAGGATCTTCCATCATCTCTTTCCACTGAGCAATCCACCCTGAAACTCTAGCAACAGCAAAAAGCACTGTGAACATTTGAGCTGGAATCCCCATAGCTCTATAAATAATACCCGAATAGAAATCAACATTAGGATATAGTTTTCTTTCAATAAAATATTCATCCTTAAGAGCAATTTCCTCAAGTTTCATTGCAATCTCAAGCAAAGGCTCGTTATTTATATTAAGGTCTTTTAAAACTTCATGACAAGCTTGCCTTAATACTGATGCACGTGGATCATAATTTTTATATACACGATGGCCAAATCCCATAAGCTTAAAGTTAGAGTTTTTATCTTTAACTTTTTCAATATATTGAGGAATATTTTTAACGTCTCCAATTTCTTTAAGCATATTTATAACAGCTTCATTTGCTCCTCCATGAGCTGGCCCCCAAAGAGAGGCAATACCAGCACCAATACAAGCAAATGGGTTAGCACCAGAAGAACCAGCAAGCCTTACTGTTGAAGTAGAAGCATTTTGTTCATGGTCAGCATGAAGAATAAAAATCTTATCAATTGCTCGAGCAAGAATTGGATTCACCTGATATTGCTCCGTTGGAACACCAAACATCATATAAAGAAAATTTTCTGCATAACTTAAATCATTCCTTGGATACATAAAAGGCTGCCCAATAGAATATTTATAAGCCATTGCTGCTAAAGTTGGCATTTTTGCAATCATCTGAATAGCTGCTGCTTCTCTTTGATTTTTATTATTTATGTCTAAATTATCATGATATACTGAAGACAAGGAAGAAAAAGCACCAACTAAAATTGCCATTGGGTGAGCCTTTCTAGGGAAACCTCTATAAAGAAATTGTAATTGTTCATGCACTAAAGTGTGATGTTTCACCTCATAAATAAATTTTTGCTTTTGTTCTTTATTTGGCAATTCTCCATGAAGAAGAAGATATGCCACCTCTAGATAATCACTTTGTTCTGCTAAATCTTGAATTTTATAGCCTCTATGCATTAAAATTCCCTGTTCGCCATCAATATAAGTTATTTTAGATTCGCAAGAAGCTGTAGACATAAAGCCAGGGTCATAAGTAAACATACCAGTATCACGATATAATTTTGTTACATCAATAACACTTGGACCCATAGTTCCTTTTAAAATTGGAAGCTCTTCAGCAACCTTATTATTAACTTCAATTTTTGCTTTTTGATCAGACATTATAACCCTCACTAAATATTTTTTTAACCTTAATTAAAGATAGCATATTTAGATTAATGTTACCAATAGTTGAATTGATTTCATTGATTAATTTTTATACCTATCAATTAAAACTGCTTTTGTCCTAACTTAAGGTCCAGCTTTTCTCTAATTTTGGGTGAAAGCAACCCTTGAGAATTTCCACCTAATCTCACCACTTCTTTAACCATTCGAGATGAGACAATTTGAAGGTCACTAGTTGCAGGAAAGAAAATCGTTTGAATGGAAGAGTTAAGAATTGCATTCATATGAGCCATTTGAAACTCATATTCAAAATCAGAATTAGTTCTTATGCCTCTAATAGCAAAGCTTGCGCATTTTGATACAGCAAAATCCACCATTAACCCACTAAAACTTTCTACATCCACATTGGTAATGTTATTTTCTGATAATTCATGTTTAATCATTTCTATTCTTTCTTCCAAAGAAAATAAAACTGGCTTAACTGTATCAATAGCAATTGCAACAATAAGCTTATTAAAAAGCTTAGATGATTTTTTCATTATATCTAAGTGACCTAAAGTAATTGGATCGAATGTTCCTGGATAAATTGCTATTTTCATATTTTTAATGCCTTATAAACTAATTCCATAGCTTATCCAAGTTGGCTTAGCCTTGCAATGATTAAAACTAAATGAGCCATTTGATTTTAACTGATCAGCAAAAACTCTTCCATTTCCTGTTAAAAGTAAAGCACTATCAATTCCAAAAGAAGAAGACCCTAAGATATCAGTATCTATTGTGTCTCCAACCATAAGTATTTTACTTTTATCTATTGCATCAAGGAAACGATTTTTTACTAAAGAATATATCTCAATATTTGGCTTGCCATAATATAAGGCTTTACCGCCAAATTTTTCATACCTATTCGCAAAATAGCCAGCACAATAGCGAGTTTTATTTTTATAATAAATAGTAACATCAGGATTTGCGCATATCAAAGGAATATCTTTTTTAATAGCTTGCTCTAACAAATGATCATATTGATTAAGGTCGTCCCCTTCATCCAGAAAAGTGCTTAAAAGAATAAAATTACAATCTGCGATATTTTCACATAAATTTGCATCAATTCCACTAAGAATATCTTCATTTTTTTCAGCACCTAAATGATATATCTTATTTCCATATGAATTATATAAAACCTGCATCATGAGATGCTCTCTTAGCATATCACCTGAGGTGAAGAAAGTAATCTTTTCTATATCATTAACGCCCCAACTTTTAAATTTTTGCTTTGCAAGCTCGCTTGGCCTAGGGCTATTGGAAAGAAATATTATTGGTTTATTTTGAGAAATTAAAGAATTTATTGAATCAATTGCTCCAAGGTAAGGTGCTTCCCCTTCATACACCACTCCCCATATATCAAATATAATTGCATCATATTTTGAAGCAACTTCTGAAAAATTATGAACTTTCATTTAATCCTCTTTTAATCTTTAATCAATTATAAAGAGGTTTAGCATAATTACAATGGGCTTTCACCAGAATCAGATGAAGGTGAAGTTTCACCTAGTACATAATCAGGTTCTTTAAATATCATTTCACAACAAAATCCTTCAGCATTGTCAAGTTCATAATATTTAATATTATCAGCACATTTTTCTCGAGAATATCTATAAAACTGCGGGCAGGCTTTACTTTCGATTTCATGGCTATTAATTTTATTTTTTAAAAAGCTAGCATTACTATTTACCATACTTTCTAAAGAAGATTTAATTTCCTTAATTTCCTGAAAATGTTTAAATAATTCTTGTAAAAATTTAGCTAAAGAAACTTTTTTATTAGAAAAATGAATCTCTGTTTGGAAATTTATTATTCTAGTAGAGTTAAATCTACTTACAATAGATTCAGAAAAATTTCTAAATTGATAATAATTACTTAAGCACTCCTCTCCACAACTAAATTTATATTCTTCTGGAACTACAATATTGAAATCAAAATGAGATTTATAGACTGATAAAATTCCATAATTTACCTGAGACTGATCATTAAATTGATTAATGTTATCAACCACCTCTAAAAATAGTTGAGGGAGATTAATTTCACTATTAGTAGAATATAAGCATAAGGGAAAATTTATTAATTTAAATGAAGAAATATTACCTCTTAAATTAGAAGTATAATTTAAAAGTTCTGTAATTTTTGTTTGGTTATTATTATTTAGCATAAATAAATCTCATTTATTAAAAATCACTAAGAATTTAAATTTAGTAATCCTATTTAATATAATGTATTTGGACACTAAAATAATATCAGTGTCCAAATAAGTCAAACCTCAATTAAAAAAAAGCTTTTAATTCATCTATAGCCTGACTATAGGTTTTAGATGTATCTCCAATATAGGTAGAACTACAATCTTCATTCTCTAAACATAAGTTTAATATAAAACTATATCTTTCAGGAAAAGAAGCTGTACAAGAACTCTCAGGATGTTTTGTGTCTTCAAGTATTGTTTCACTTTTATATTGAGCTTTGCAATCCATAGCTAACTCAATAACATGTCCTGCTTGTTCTATAAAAACATCTTTTCTAGCATGAGAATTTATATTTTGAGCAATGTCCTTTAATGTGCTTCTAGAGAATTTATAAAGACAAAATTCATTAAAATTAGCAATAAAGTCAACAAGTATAGGATATTCAACAGTTCTAAATGCATAATGCTCTACTACATTGTCAAATGTACTTACTCTAAGTTGATTACAATCATTATAGAAATTTATTTCCAAGCTATAATATTGGTCTTTAGCTTGCTCAGCCTTATTTACATTAGCTGCAGATTCATTATATAATCCTGCTATTCTAACTTGGTAAGCTTG
>CAZVLF010000006.1:80321-81588 GCA_964627795.1 uncultured Rickettsiales bacterium
CTGCTATTCTAACTTGGTAAGCTTGATCTTTAGCTTGCTCAGCCTTAGTTACATTAGCTGCAGATTCATTATATAATCCTGCTATTCTAACTTGGTAAGCTTGATCTTTAGCTTGCTCAGCCTTAGTTACATTGGCTGCAGATTCATTATATAATCCTGCTATTCTAACTTGGTAAGCTTGATCTTTAGCTTGCTCAGCCTTAGTTACATTGGCTGCAGATTCATTATATAATCCTGCTATTCTAACTTGGTAAGCTTGATCTTTAGCTTGCTCAGCCTTAGTTACATTGGCTGCAGATTCATTATATAATCCTGCTATTCTAACTTGGTAAGCTTGATCTTTAGCTTGCTCAGCCTTAGTTACATTGGCTGCAGATTCATTATATAATCCTGCTATTCTAATTTGATAAGCTTCATCTTTAGCTTGCTCAGCCTTAGTTATATTGGCTGCATATTCATTACGCAACTGATCAATTCTAGTTTCATACTCTTGTGCAACATTAGACGCCTGCAATTCTACATATACACTTAAAAATTCACTTGAAGTAAATTTTGTATCTTTAGCAATATTTTCCAAAACTCTTTTTTGAGTAGTCATTTTGGTCCCAAGCTGTTCCTTTTTTTTACGTTGCGGATGACGTTTCTCTAAAATTGTTTTTACTTTATTTATGTTATCTTGCGAAGTAAAAAATTCTACCGGCATTACTACAGGATTTTTAGATGTCATTATTATCTCCTAATATTATTTATTATTTACATTGCACAATTCTTCAATTAATCCATAAAGGATCATTTGAGGATTTGAGTCATTAAAGGAAGTACAGAATTGAATATTGGTTATAACTTCAGGATCAGTACTGTTTCTATCAAATGATTCACAATCAGAAAAAAATTCTTTTGTAGCTTTAGTAATATTTGAGTAACTATCGCAATTTTTATTATTTAAAAATTGATTTAATCCTGATCTTGCTTCTTGATTAAAAATAGGTAATGCGTTGTTATCATTATAAATACAATCATCTATTTTTTTGTTAAGCAAATCAGAAACCAATTCCCAACTTGCTCCTTTAGCTTTAACTCTAGGAATTATATAACATTTAGAGTCAACCTCTTCTTCTTTATCATCTAATTTTTTAATGACTATGTAGTCTTCTGCTTCTTTTTCCTCTTCTTTAATTTCAGAAATTACTGATTCTTCCACTGTTTGCTGAATTTCTGTTTCAAGGTCATCTAGCTTTCCTTCAACCGCGTTTTCTTCTGTTTCAAG
>CAZVLF010000006.1:81688-103935 GCA_964627795.1 uncultured Rickettsiales bacterium
GTCATCTAGCTTTCCTTTAACCGCCTTTTCTTCTGTTTCAAGGTCATCTAGCTTTCCTTCAACCGCGTTTTCTTCTGTTTCAAGGTCATCTAGCTTTCCTTTAACCGCCTTTTCTTCTGTTTCAAGGTCATCTAGCTTTTTCTCTTCTTTATTATTACCATCATCTGATTTATCTTCTTTTTTCTCAACAAATAAATGAGTATGACTGTCTTGAACAATATTTTTTTTTCTTAGATAATTTTCGTAATTGTAAGCCATATTTTCCTCCGCTTAATTAAAACTTATAAGCTACACCAAGAATAATTTGATGAGCAACTAATTTACCCTTAATTGGCTCTATCTTTCCTCCTACTCCATCATCTCCAGTTCCGGTACGATATTTGCCTAAATTACTATATTGATATCTAAGATCTAAGTTAAAATCCTCATTTAACTTAAACTGACTACCTAAACCAATTTTATAGGCAAAAGCATATTCAATTTTAGATTTATATTTATCACTCCCTTCTCCAAGCACTCCTGGATTTCTAGCAAAAGAAGCCTTAGCTTCGTTTCTTGAAATTCCCAATCCCAGAGTAACATATGGGATAAAATCATTAATAGTTGTGATATCATAATAACCATTAAGCATTAATACAGAAGATTTTATATTTACTTTACCTTGAAATTTATTTTTCATTAGTCCTTGAGATGTTTGGGCTGAATCTTTAAAAGAAGAATTAAAATCAAATCCAGTAAAATAATCAGCACTTAAACTTGTGCGGAAATTATCATGTAAGTTTGTGCCAAACTCAATTCCAACTAACCCGGAATTAGTATATTTACTATTTGTCCCCTGAGCATTTTGGAAATCTTTATTAACTAAACCACTAGCTTTACCTTTTGCATAGCCAGCATTAAATTGAAAGAAATAGTCTTTATTAGTATCCTCTGCAGCACATACACTTGATATGGTTGCAAGCAAAGTTAAAATGCTAAGTTTTGAATACTTCATTTAAATCCTCCCTGGATAAAATTAATTAATAACGTTAAATTAATAATTGTTAACATAATTAAATATTTTGTTATTGTCAATTCTAAATTGGGTACAATGGATTACAAGTTAACATTTTTTAAATAAGAGATATTTTTGATACATTAAATTTTATTAAGTGAAATATATAATTTTTATGCTATATTATACAAATATTGTTAATTTTCTTTTACTACTCTGGATTAAAGATTGTTTAATATATATACTTTTTTCTTGATTTTGGTTAATTAATTTGCTATAAGCCTTAAAAATATAATACTATGTTAATTAATTTTAGGTGCCCTAATGACTTACAACTATGATCCTAATAAAAATATAAACGCTAACAACAAAAAAAATGTCTTAAATTTCTTTTCAAGAAATTTATTGGAAAAGTGCTTAAATGATAAGATTCTATATGATTTCATTCTAGCAAACATTAGCCCTTTTATATATACAAGAAGCCTGGATGATTTATTTCATATAAATAACCACCAGCAATTACCAACTTTAAGACTAAAAATAGTTGACGGAGCATTAGATAAGGCATTTGGAGTATATATTAATGACGAAGGTATAATATCTATATTCGATTGCTGTGGCAGCAGACCTATTGGAAAGTTAAGCAAAGTATATGATGAAGATTTTGTTATGAGCAAGCTTTTTAAATTTAAGTTTAAAAAAGAGCCATTTAATAATGGCACCGCTTATCTTGCTACTAAAGATCTATTTGATAATAACTTTCCAAGTAAAACTACAGCAAAAGATATTTTGTTCGATGAAGATATAATTGTGAGAAGTTCTAAAGAATCTCTATTTTCTTTTATTAATAAATGTTTAAGTATAACCAGATCTTTTTCTTTGAAGGAATTATCTAAAACTAGCACACCTGCATTTAATGCTATCTTAAAATTACTACCTGAAAACCTAGAGCTTGAATTTACACCTGAATCTTATGAGATTATAACCACTAATCAAGAAAGTAATTACTTTTATAAAATATTAAATGAAACTTTAACTTTAGGCAATATCACAGCTATAGTTACTGCATCCAGCGCATTAGCTTTAGGTGCCACGCCTTATGATGATGATCATCCCGACGGCGGAAGCGGAGGATCAGGAGGCGGAAGCGGAGACTCAGAAGATGGAAACGGAGGCTCAGGAGTAGGTCACTGGGGAGGAGATGATGAAGGGCTTGGAGGACCAAGAGGTTGTTCAAGGTCTGAACAAACACCTGGAAGACCTTTAAGCGCTCCGCCAGAGCGCACGACAGGATCCACTCACAGGTATCCAACTCGCAGCAAGACACCTAAATCCTGTCCTGATTTTAAGTCACTAAAATCCCCTGATTCTTCTGATTTAAGTGATACCGATTCGAAAACTTTGATTACAGAAGAATGTGACTCTATAAAAACAGATAATAATATATTTAGTTACACAACCAAATTTTTATATAATTATTGGCCACATATATTAGGAACAGCAATAGGAGCAGGCATAACTTATTATTATGGTGGTGATATTTATAAATATTTAACTTCTGCCGAATCCAGTTTATCAGTAAATAATGCATTACCACAGGGTGGTCCGCAACCAGTTATAGCTAGCCAACAAAGCTCTCTTGTACCAATTGTTGAAGTAAATAATGCATTACCACAGGGTGGTCTGCAACCAGTTATAGCTAACCAACAAAGCTCTCTTGTAGTACAAACTAGTAGGATAGCGGTAAGAAGAACTCCAAGTAAAATATCACAAAATAGTATAGCTGTAGGAACAACTCCAAGTATTGATCCTCTTCAACAAGGCTCTCCTATGGATCAGCAACCCTCTCCTACAACTGATTTTGCAGCAATTTATCCTGAAGGATCTACGTCAACTTTTAAACGAAGAAGATTTGGAGGTAGTATTATAGAAACGGTTTTAGTAGCTCAAAATGTTTCTCCCAATACTGGTTTACCAGCTTCTTTAACAAGAAATGTAGTCCATACTCCTTATGTCAGGTTTAATCCATCAGAAGAAACTTCTTTATCCCGCTCAAGCTTAGCTAGTTCACCAGATGTTGGCGCCCCACCAATACATGAGGCTTTTGACTCCAGTAGTGATGACACTTCATTAGGTGAAGGACCATCAAGAAATCATCCTGTCACTGAGCTTGGTGCTTCAGCAGAAAAACCTAAAAAAGGCTCTCTTAAAAGAAAAAGTATGGAAGATAACCCTCTTGATAAAACTCGAGGAACAAAAAGAAAAGCTGGTCAACAAATTACCCCAACTAATAAATCTTCTAGACAAGAACCTTCTTTCTTATCTCCACATCAAGAAATAGCAAAGAAACAACTTAGATTTGCTCCTAGCACTGTTAAACAAAGACTTAGAGATAATATTGACACTTCCTTGAATAGTCTATGGGATAAACTTTTTGAAGAATCGAGAATAGATGTTAAATATCGAGATGATATAAAAGAATTATTTAATAAAATAAGTTTATATAAAATCAAAGGACTAAAATCTACAAAAAGAACAACTATAAATGACAATTTAAAATTTAATATTTTAGAGGATATTAAGGAAAGTTGGAATCTATTAATGTCAAAAGAAGAATTTAATGAGGCTAAAGCAACTGAAGGATCAATTGATGAAATTCCTGAAACCCCTGGACCAAAAGCAAGTAAGAAAGAAAAAGATGAGGCTTTAAGTAGAAAAGAAGAAGGTTTAAATAATTTTTCTGAAAAAATTAGCTTGGACAGAGAAATAGTTGGTTGGATATATGAGCTATCTCTTGGTAGAAAGCCAATTCCTTCTGTTGATAGCAAATTTGAATATTTAACTCCTGTAATAAATATTTTAAGAGATCATTATTCTACAACAAGTAAGAAGACCAAAAAGAAAATATATGGTGGAGTACCCAAATATGTTTCATATATCTTCTTTGCACTAGCAGGACCATTATTTAATAGCATTGAAACATTTGCAAGTGATGTACATTCAAACAATAATATAGATTCTCTTTATATTGTTTCTGATGAAGAGTTTTTAATTCTTGATGAAAAAAATCATCCAAATAATAAAAACATTAGTGTTACAGAAGATTTGTCAAGAAATAAGCTCTTATTTAGCCACATAAACAGCTTAAACTTAGAATCATCACATAATCAAGAAACATTATCAAATAAAGATAACCCTACTAATGATAATGTAGAAGCATCTTTATTTGGAGATCAAATTTATGATTATGCTTGTAATGTTGGTTCAATTTTATCTTCATTTGCATATCAATTAACATTCTCATATTCTTATGAATATACAGTAGCGTTTTTAAGTTATAATATGCCTATGTTAGATAGAAGCATGATAGACATGACCTTAAGTGTAATAATGAACCCTTCTATAGATGATAAATCTTTAGCAACATATATAACAGTTAAAGAATTATCTAAAACTTGTTCAACCTATAGCGGCCTTACAAAGCAAGCATGTTTTATAGCTTATGCAAATATTCCTGCATTAGCTGAAAGTGGAAAAGAGTTATTATGTGAAGCTTTACCACTTGAAGCTCAATATCATCTTGGTTGTTATAATCATGTTGATAATAGCGCAGATGAACTTGAAACCTCAGGAAACATAGCATATCCTGATGCTACAATTTAAATAAACCTTAAAAACGGGCTAGCTTAAACTCTAGCCCGCTTTATCATTTTTCTTCTTTTAAAGTTTTAAGCCTTAGTCTTTTCTTTCAACCATCATTTGCTTTATCTGGCTAATAGATTTAGCTGGATTAAGTCCTTTAGGACAAGTTTTAGCACAATTCATAATTGTATGGCAGCGATAAAGCTTAAAAGCATCTTCAAGCATATCCAGTCTTTCATCTTTTGCTTCATCTCTACTATCTTGCAGCCATCTATTAGCTTGCAGCAAAACTGCTGGGCCTAAATATTTATCACCATTCCACCAATAGCTTGGGCAGCTTGTTGAACAACAGGCACATAAAATACATTCATATAATCCATCAAGCTTTTCTCTTTCTTTGGGTGATTGAAAATTCTCAGAATTATTTGAATTAGAAGATTTCTTCATCCATGGTTGAATTGATTCATATTGAGCATAAAAATTTGTCATGTCTGCAACCAAATCTTTAATAACATGCATATGAGGTAAAGGATAGATATTAACATCTCCTTTTATATCATCAATTGATTTAGTACATGCAAGAGTATTGGTGCCATCAATATTCATCGCACAACTACCGCATATTCCTTCTCTACATGATTTTCTAAAGGTTAAGCTTGAATCAACTTCAGCTTTTATTTTTATCAAGGCATCTAAAACCATTGAACAATTTTCTACATCTAATTCAAAACTATCTATAGTAGGATTACTATCTCCTTCAGGATTATAGCGATAAATATTAAATGTTTTCTTCTTTTTTGCACTTTGATTTGCTAAATATTTCTTTCCAGCTTTTTTATCAATTCTTGATTTTGGTGGCAGCCTAAATTCAACCATATTAATATACCCTCTTCTTTGGTGGGAAAGCTTCAACTTCATTTGTTAATGTATATTGATGAACTGGCCTATAGTCCATTGTTATACTTCCTTGATTATTAATCCAAGCAACTGAATGTTTCATCCAATTTTCATCATCTCTTTCTTTATAATCTTCTCTGGCATGTGCTCCTCTACTTTCTTTACGGTTATAAGCACAATGCATAGTAACCACAGCCTGATCTAGCAAGTTTTTAAGTTCTAATGCCTCAACTAAATCACTGTTCCACACTAATCCTTTATCAGAAATTTTTAGGTCATGATAAGTTTTATAAACTTGATCAATCAACTCAACACCTTCTTTTAAAGATTCTTCAGTTCTAAATACAGCTGCATGGCTTTGCATCACGCGCTGCATATTTTCCCTAATATGTGAAGTTGGTGAATCACCATTTGCATGTCTTATTTCATCAAATCTTGCAATTGAAGATTCACCATTATCATACTTTATTGTTTTATGTGGCATTGAAGGCTTTATAATTTCTGAAGCCCTTATTGCAGCTGCTCTACCAAATACAATTAAATCTAAAAGAGAATTTGAACCCAATCGATTAGCTCCATGTACAGAAACACAAGCAGCCTCTCCTATTGCCATTAACCCAGGTACGACTGAATCAAAATTACTATTTTTAATAGTAACAACCTCTGCTTTATAATTGGTTGGAATTCCCCCCATGTTGTAATGCACTGTTGGAAGCACAGGTATTGGATCCTTAGTAACGTCAACTCCAGCAAATATTTTAGCAGTTTCAGATATTCCAGGAAGCCTATGTGCAAGAATTTCTGGGTCTAAATGTGAAAGCTGCAGATAGATATGGTCTTTCTTTGGTCCACATCCTCTTCCTTCCCTAATTTCAATGGTTATAGCACGTGATACAACATCTCTTGAAGCTAAGTCTTTTGCAGATGGAGCATATCTTTCCATAAATCTCTCACCAACGTTATTTAAAAGAAAGCCTCCCTCTCCTCTGCATCCCTCAGTAATTAAACACCCAGCCCCATATATTCCAGTTGGATGGAACTGAACAAACTCCATGTCTTGTAAAGGTAGTCCTGCCCTTAAAGCCATTGCATTACCATCTCCTGTGCAAGTATGAGCAGAAGTACATGAAAAATAAGCTCTTCCATATCCTCCTGTTGCTAGCACAACCATATGAGCTCTAAATCTATGAATTGTTCCATCATCAAGATTCCAAGCCATTACTCCTACACAACTTCCATCCTCATCCATAATTAAATCTAAAGCAAAATACTCAATAAAAAATTTAGCTTTATGTTTTAAAGACTGCTGATATAAAGTATGTAAAATTGCATGTCCGGTTCTATCAGCAGCAGCACAGGTGCGCTGTGCTGGCTTTCCTTGCCCATATTCAGTAGTCATGCCTCCAAATGGTCGTTGATATATTTTTCCTTCATTAGTTCTTGAAAAAGGAACTCCATAATGCTCTAACTCAATCACAGCTTCAGCTGCATTCTTACACATATATTCAATAGCATCTTGATCACCTAACCAGTCAGCCCCTTTAACTGTGTCATACATGTGCCAACGCCAATTATCTTCGCCCATATTTCCTAAAGCAGCACTCATTCCACCTTGCGCTGCAACAGTATGGCTTCTAGTTGGGAATACTTTAGTAATACAGGCAGTATTAAGCCCTTTCTCTGCCATGCCGAAAGTTGCTCTTAAACCAGCTCCTCCTGCACCAACAACAACACAATCATAATAATGATCAACTATTTTATAACTTGATAACGACATAAATTAATCCACCGCAAATAATTTCAATTATAAGTTGCCAAATCAATGATTGCAACACCATACAAAAAAATAAGCCATTTTTATTAATTTTTATATGTTTGGCTGTAATATGCTTTAGGAATAAATTAAGTTTTAAGAAAATGAAAATTCACGGAAATTTTGATTTTTTCATATAAAATATAAATAACTTTGCTAAATAAAATAATTATGACCAAAGAAGATCATATATTAGATATATTAAATAATTTCACTAATATCAAAGGATATATTTTTAACTTCTCACATAGAGTTTTATTTAAATATTTTCTCTATAACAAAGAAATTTTTAAGTTTGATCAGGTCCATGAGGTTATCAATGAGCTAATTGTATATGCTATATATTCTAGGCAAGAGAAAGAAGATTTTGGGATATACAACTTTAAACTATTATTTTATTTAATCAATTTAGAGCTATTTTTATCTACACCAAACAAAGAAGCAATTATTTTAGATGATGCCTCAGAAAGTGATTTTCTTTATAGCCTTAAAAACAGAAAATTTTTTGGTCAACCATATAAGCCAATAGAAATAAACTCGGCATTTTATATAAAAGATGAAAATTTTTTATCAGAGGATGATGTTTTACTAAAATTAAGTGCTTTCAATTTTATCAATGAATTTTTCTCTTATATGATTAATTGCTATTGTAAATTCTATAAAGCTCCCGATAGTATCTTGCATAATTATTTTTATATAATACTTGAATATTATGTCGAGAGATTTCTTGCCAGTGATTTATATTTAGAATCATCAATTACTTTAAATAAAGATCTCTCACAACTTAATTCCCTAGTTAAATCTTATTCTCTAGATTGTAGTTTTCGTTCTAAATTAATAAAGCTTATATATTTTTATGGTTTATCTAAACAAGCAGCTGAAGCTATATTATATTATGGCATATTAGATGGAGATTTTGCACTTATTTCACATGTGATAGCTTTTTATCCCACTATTAAGATAAGCAAACTTCCCAATATTGAAAAAAATCTCTGCGAAGAAGAAGATGAAACCAAAAAGCAAGAGCTTATTTATAAAATAAATGCTAGTATAGAGCTATTAGTTACTAGCGGAATATTAGCTATAGAATCTTTAGATTCATCTATTACTAATTTCAAACAATTAGACATCAAATATTTAAATAAAGAAAAACATCAATTCTTCAATCAAACAACATTAGGACTTAAAGAAGAAGATTACCTAAAAAACATCAAGTTGGAAAATAACTATATCGCTAGAACATCAGCGGATGGAAATTGCTTTTTTGAAGCAGTGCATATTTCTTTAAGGCAAGAACATTTAAGTAGATTTGGATACACTCCTAATCAACTTCGCTTATTTGTTATTGAAGAACTTAGAACAAATTCTATATTTAGGGATATCTTTACTGAAACCACTTTTCAAGAATATATAGAATCTCATAGCAGAATAAATCCTTTACAATCAACTAATATTAATGAACATTATTTTTCTGAATTTAATGACGGAATATTTACTTTTGATAGGTACTTGGAATATATAAGCAGAAATGGATCCTGGGCAGATCATTATGCAATTCAAGCTCTAAGTAACGTTCTTGATGTTCAAATTAATATTTTTGAAATTAATAGATTAACTCCAATAATATTTTCTCCAGAAACGCAATCACCTCCATCACATACAAATATTATCAATATTTTTTATGAAAATGAGAACCATTTTAGACCTATTATTTCTACAGAAGCCTTAATTCCTTCAATAGAAGACATACTTCCAAGCGCACTGGAGACTTCTAGCGAATCTAATCATCTATTTAATAATGAATCTATTAGTGAAGAAAATAATTTATACCAAAATTATTTGGGCTTATTTGAGTTATTTTATCAAGATGAAAATAGTAGCTACTGATTTAAAATTCTTTCTTATCTTACATTAACATTATTTCATTAATAGTGATTATTATTTTCTCATATACAAATCTTTACTTTTTGTTATTTTAAATTAAACTAATAATTATTTACTATTTAATGGGAGGATGCATAACTATGAGATATCATAATAATTATGAAAATTGTCAACACCCTGATTCTTATTGGAGACAAATAGATTTTTCATTAGTTAGGCAGAACCTTACCGCTATACATTTTACACAAGATTGGCTGACAATGGATAAATTTTCTAATTTTTCCTCAGCAAGGATTTTATGTTACTTAGATACAGATTTAGAGCATTCCCAATTACTTACAAATAATTATCCCTTTGAACATTATGAAATGAGTTATATAAATTATCCCATTTTAAAAGCTTTAGAATTATGTAAAACTAGAAGCGAATCATATAAGCCAAAAATGTTAATTATTGAAGAAAACACTTCTCCTCCACTCGTTTGGAAAGCTATGGCTGCAGGTTGCAATGTTCATTTAATAAATAGCAAATTAAATGAGGTATCTTTATATCAAGAATATAAACAAAGCTTATCCTTTCTTTTTTCTGATATACCAACTGCATTAAATTTAACAACTTATAGAGAGCCTTCACTGCAAGAAAATTTCAATTTTATCAATGCCTCTCATCCGTATGTGCAACAATATTTTGATATTATAATCTCAGATAGAGCGTTTAATTCAATGGATCCATTTTTTTATGAGAGCTATATTGAGAAACTTTATCACTTTACTAAGATCGGAGGTAAAATATATATACTTGAAGATTCTGTATCAAATCTTGATAACCTTGAAAATTGTCTGTCTGTATATAACCAATATAAACAAATAAATAAAAACCTACATTGGAACCTAAGATTATCAAAAATTGATAAAGATAAATATGGTTGCTATTTTTCTCTTTCTCAAAAGGGAAAAAATTTAAAGGTTCCTCCTATTAAAAAAGAAGAACTAAATGATAGTAACAAATTTTTTAATGTATTTTCTTGTGATGATCTATCCCAGCATTTTTCTCAAAGTAGATATAATTTTAAGGAATGTTATTATTCGCAGCCTAATGAAATTTCTAGGTATGAGGGTAATCTTACCAATAATAGCGCTAAAATCACCGTTCTTGAAATAAATAAACTACCTTCTGATTTTATTGGAGATATCATGAGCTCATTAAAACAATTTATACAATTTTACAGCGAGTAAAATTTAATCATATGCTATATCAAAACTATATTCCTTAAGAAAATAAATAAAGGGTCTAGACCTTAAATCTAACACCTAGCTCAATCACTTTATGAAAATTTATATTAAAAAACTCATAAGATGGAAGAGCATTTTTAGTTAAAAATATATATAGTTTTTCACTAAAACCTTTTAGCTTTCCATTTTTAGCCTGTATTGGTAAACTTCGTCCTAAAAAATAAGATAGATCTTCTTTATGTTGAATAATATTATTTTTTTCAGCCCAACTTGTTATTTGTTCTAAATTAGGCTTTTCAATGAAACCAAATTTTGAATTAATTTTAAATATACCTGGTAAAAGTTCTTCATATACATATTTATCTTTTTCTTTATAGATAGGTGCATCCTCAATAATAACAGAAATAAATAATAATTTTTCATGTAAAAATTTATTGTGCTGCAGTTGAACTTCTAGCGCAAGAGGCGCATAATTACTTAATCTACTCATAAAAACCGCACACCCAGGAATTCTGGTTTTATTTTTTTCTAAATAATGTGCAATATATGTCTTGAGATCTCTTCTTCCCTTAGTTTTAAAATTTTTTAAAGCTTCATTACCTCTAAACCAGGTATTAATTATATAAGCAACAGCCATTCCAATAACTACTGTATACCAAGCTCCTTCGAATAATTTTTCAATACTAGTAGTAACAAATAATATATCAAAACATAAAATGGGAACTAAACAATAAACTATTTTTGCTAAGTTCCACTTCCATATATAATAGCTAATCATAATAACAAATATTGTTGAAATTAACATTACACTAGCAACACTTAATCCATAAGCAGCAGCCAAACTATTTGAGTTCCTAAAGATTAAAACTGCTGTTATACATAAAACACACAAAATTAGGTTAATTGCAGGTATATAAATTTGTCCACGATTATTATTAGAAGTGTGAACAACTCGAAGTCTTGGAACATAATGAAGCATTATAGCTTGCCAAGATAAAGAAAATAACCCTGAAATTACAGCTTGTGATGCAATAATGGTAGCTAAAATAGAAATAAAAGTTAAAGGATAAATAAAGAATTTTGGTGCTAGCAAGTAAAAAGGATTTATTATACTAGCTGGATCTAACATAAGTAAGCTTCCTTGCCCTAAATAATTTAAAGCTAGAGACGGTAAAACTATACACATCCATGCTTTACTTATAGCTTCACGACCAAAATGCCCCATATCAGCATAAAGAGCTTCCACACCCGTGATAACTAATATTGCCCCTCCTAAAGAAGCCCAAGCTATAATGCCATTTCGCGCCAAAAAACTAATTGCATAATAAGGGTTAATAGCAATTAAAATTATAGGGTTTTTTATAATTTGAACTAATCCCAAGAGCCCTATTATAGCAAACCATACAAACATTATTATGCCAAAATACCTGCCTAAATATTCACTACCCTTTGATTGAAAATAAAAAAGTAACACTAAAATTAATATTGCACCAAAAATTATGTTATTTTCAGTTATATTGATTATTAAGTTTAAACCTTCTAAAGCGCTCATTACAGAAATAGCTGGAGTTATAACACTATCTCCCACAAACAAAGCCATTGCAGCAATTCCTAGAGTAAAAATAATTTTTTTCACTCTACATTCTTTAACCTTACTTAAAAGAGAAGAAAGAACTAATACTCCTCCTTCTCCTTCATGGTCACACTTCAATACTAACGAAATATATTTAAAATTTACGATTATAATCAATAGCCATAAAAATATACTAATTAAACCTAAAACATTATTTTCTGTTACTGGCAAAGCACTTAAAGTGAAACAGCTTTTTAATGCGTAAAGCGGGCTTGTTCCAATATCTCCATAAACAACACCTAAAGCAGCAACCATTAAAGGAACAATTTTTTTATTTGTCTTATCCATATAATCCTTCAACTAATAATTAGTTAGATAATAGCAAATAAAGTTTTTGCAAGAAATATATTTAACCAATAACTATTTTGCTTTAACAATTTTATCAATTTCTACAAGCTTAGCAATCAAACTTGGCATGTTCTTTAAATGGATCATACAAGGACCATCACTAGGTGAATTATCAGGATCTTGGTGGGTCTCCATAAAAACAGCAGCAACCCCAGATGCAACTGCTGCCCTTGCTAAAGTTTCAACAAATTCTCTTTGCCCACCACTTTCTTTTCCTTGCCCTCCTGGCTGTTGAACAGAATGAGTAGCATCAAAAACCACTGGATATCCAGTCTTAGCCATAATAGGAAGAGCCCTCATATCAGAAACTAACATATTATATCCAAAACTAGTCCCCCTATCTGTAAGAAGTATTTTTTCGTTACCGGACATTTCTATTTTTTCAACTACATTTTTCATATCCCAAGGTGCTAAAAATTGGCCTTTTTTAACATTTACTACCCTTCCTGTTTTTGCTGCAGCAATAAGTAGGTCAGTTTGTCTACATAAAAATGCAGGTATCTGTAGGATATCAACATATCTAGCAACAATTTCACATTGCTCTTCGGTGTGAACGTCTGTTAAGACTGGACAACCGAAGGTTTCTCTAACTTCTTCTAAAATAGGCATAGCACTAGCTAACCCAATCCCTCTTTTTCCATTAAGACTAGTTCTATTTGCTTTATCAAAAGATGATTTATAAATAAAGCCAATATTCATTTCATTAGCAATATAAGATAAAGCCTCTGCTAC
Source organism: uncultured Rickettsiales bacterium (assembly GCA_964627795.1). Classification (GTDB taxonomy): domain Bacteria; phylum Pseudomonadota; class Alphaproteobacteria; order Rickettsiales; family CANDYO01; genus CANDYO01. The sequence continues at coordinate 94,864 of CAZVLF010000006.1, forward strand.
TTCTAAAGCATGCTCTCTAGACTCAATTTGACATGGTCCTGCAATCAGCACTAATGGCAAATCATTCCCTATTGTTACATTTCCTACTTTTATATGTTTATTCATAATTTTACCTAATTACTATAATATAATTTAAATTCTACTGGGTGAGGAGTTTGCTCTACTTCAGAAATTTCTGAAAGTTTAAGCTGAATATAAGAATCAATTTGATCATCAGTAAACACTCCACCCACTTTAAGAAATTCTCGATCTAGAGATAAAGCTTCTAAAGATTGAGATAAAGAACCGCTAACGGTTTTAATTCCATTTAGCTCATCCATAGTCAGCTGATAAAGATTTTTCTCAGTTGCTTCTCCTGGATGAATTTTATTTTTAATTCCATCTATACCTGCCATTAACATTGCTGCAAATGCATAATATGGATTTGCAGTAGGGTCAGGGAATCTAACCTCTATTCTTTTTTCATTAATGCTGTGAACATGAGGTATTCTAATCGATGAAGAACGATTTCTTGAAGAATAAGCAAGCAAAACTGGAGCCTCATATCCTGGTACTAGTCTTTTATAACTATTGGTAGTTGGGTTAGTAAATGCATTGATTGCTTTTGCATGCTTCATAATTCCACCAATATAATATAAACATTCTTGAGATAAGCCTGAATATTCATCACCAGCAAAAAGTGGCTTATTATTGTTCCATAATGATTGATGAACATGCATTCCTGAACCGTTATCTCCTCTAATAGGTTTAGGCATAAATGTAGCTGTTTTGCCGTACATATTAGCCACATTATGAATAACATACTTATATTTTTGAACATTATCAGCTGTTTCAAGAAGTGTACTATATTTAAACCCTAATTCACACTGGCTTGGTGCAACTTCATGATGATGGAGAATAGGAATTAAACCTACTTTTTCTAATATCAATAACATTTCTGCACGAATTTCATTTAAACTATCAATCGGAGGAACAGGCATATATCCACCTTTAATACCTGGTCTATGTCCTAAATTAACTTCACCATTATTAAATATTCTATCACTATTATGGCTTCCTTCATAATTATCTATAGAAAATAGACACTCATTTGATTCAACCTTATAGCGTATTGAATCAAATATAAAAAATTCAAGTTCTGGGCCAAAATAGGCTTTATCAGCAATTTGGGTTTGAGATAAATATAGTTCTGCTCTTTTAGCAGTTGAGCGTGGATCTCTTTCATAAAATTTATGATTTTCAGGATCAATTACATCGCAAATAAAAACTAAAGTTTTATTAATTTGAAATGGATCAATAAAAGATGATAAATAATCAGGTCTAATAATCATATCAGAATTATTTATTTCTTTCCATCCAGCTATAGAAGACCCATCAAACATAACTCCATGTAAAAAAATATTTTCAGAAACTTGAGCCGCACTATAGGTTATATGATGCCATTTTCCTCGTGGATCGGTAAATCTGAAATCAATAAAGATTATATCTTCTTCTTCAATAAATTCTTTTAAACCTGAAAAGTTTTGAAAATACATAATTGCTCCAAAAATTCAAAAAAACTGGCGCACTCGAGACGATTCGAACGTCCGACCTTTGCCTTCGGAGGGCAACGCTCTATCCAGCTGAGCTACGAATGCAAATTTAAATAATTAGTTCAATCTATTATTTTTCTTATCAAATATCAAGCATGATATTTAACCTTAAGGCCGGTAAAAAACGTGATAAGAAAGACAGTAAACTAAAAATTTTAATTATAAATTTTATTTCAAAACACCGTCTTATGTTAGTTAATCATCATTTTAATTACCATTGAAATTGACAATCCATAAAAAACTAAAATTTTAAACCTTTTATAGCCTTTAAAACATATACTTAAAATTGTTAAAGCTATCAATCCAGGATATGAAACTTCTAAAACTGGAGCTAAGAATCTTGTTATTCCTTGAAAATTTAGCAGTGAAACTAGAAATGCTACTGCAGTTACACCAAGTAAAATCATCCAAAATTTATCAGATTTTATAGATAAAGTTGTATAAATATATCGACTATAAATATTGTTAAGAGCCACTGCTGTAGTAAGGCATGAAAGCAGCATTGCAACAACAATAAATAAGGTGGCATTTTCTCCTAGAACCTTATTTGCTATAATTCCTAGCATCTTTTCAGGAGAAGCAAAATGCAGCGCATCAATGTAATGTGACCCTAAAAATACAAAACCTAAATATATAAGCCCAAGTAATGTTGCTCCAAATATACTTGATTTAATTGCTTCATATATAATTCTTTTATGCTTAGTTTCGCTTGGTAAGCTATTTTGAATTTGATTAAATACTAATGAAGAAAAGAAAAAAGCTGCAAATAAATCCATAGTTTGGTAGCCTGTAAGGAACCCTTCCCTAAAAGCTCTATTAGAGCCTATTTCTGGAACATCTGCCTTACTAAAACCAGCCACAATTAAAATAATTAAAGCAACTAATAGAATAGGACTCATCCATTTACCTAAAATACTCATCATCACTTGATCTTTAATACAAAAGAAAAAAGTAATAACACAAAAAATAAAACTGAAAACTCCAAGTGACATTTCAGGAAAAATATATGTTACACTTCCATATGCCACTATAATGCATCTAGGTACTACGGCAAATGAACCAAGTAAAGATAAAGTAAATAAAGGAATTAGAATTTTTGCTAAAGTCCCAGCTTCACCAAAAAATGAATTATAATCTCCTTTATGAATTTTAATTACAAATAAACCTAAAAAAGGCAATAATACACCGGTGATAAAGAGCCCTAAAAAACCAAGAAACCAGTTTGAACCAGTTAAATAACCTATTTGGATAGGAAACACTAAATTTCCAGACCCAAAGAACATTGCAAACAGCGCGAACCCATAAACTATTGTGGTTTTATATTGCTGCATAAAATTCTCCATTTGTTAAGAAAAGTTAAATTAAATTTAAGGTAAGTAGATAGATTGAGAGAAAAATTATGCGGCCGTATTGGCCACGACCAAAGGTAAAACCAATGTAAGAATAATAACACCAACCTTATCACTAGTAAGCCCTAGTGAGGAAATATTATACTTGTGCTGAGTGCTAAAAGTTTCCATAATTTCAATAAATAATTACATGTTATAATATAGCAACATTTGCAAATAATTACAATATATTAAATTTTAATTTATATTTAAATATCAAATGGTTACAAATATTATGGTTGATATATAATTTAGCTATAAATAACAGTGCTTGCCACCACAAAATAAAAAACAAAGTAGCTTGCCTAAACTATTTTTGGTTGATTTATCTCACCATATCCATAAAATGTTATTGCCTTAAAAAATATATGGGAAATTAAATAATGAGAAAGATATTGATTTCAAGCATGATTGGTAATGCTTTAGAATGGTATGATTTTGTTCTTTATGTTCAATTCTCCGCAATAATTGGAAAATTATTTTTCCCTTGTGATGATCCTTTTTCTTCTTTATTAGCAACTTTTGGCGTTTTTGCTGTGGGATTTGTCATGCGTCCTATTGGGGGAATATTATTTGGTTTATTAGGCGATAAATTTGGAAGAAAATCAGCTTTAGTATTTTCAATCTTAATGATGGCAATACCCACCGCAATGATAGGATTTATTCCATCATATGAAACAATTGGAATCCTTGCACCTATATCCTTAACTTTAATTAGGTTACTCCAGGGCCTTGCTTTAGGAGGAGGATTTAGCGGATGCATGGCTTTTATTGTAGAACATGCACCAGATAATCAAAGAGGATTAATAGGCAGCAGTTCAATGTTTAGTTTGGGAGCAGGAGTTTTTCTTGGGATAGTTGTTTCTTTAACTTTTTCAACTTACATTCCTGAAAAAGAGTTTTTGCAATGGGGATGGAGAATTCCATTTATCATCAGCCTTGCTGTAGGTATGGTTGCATTTTACATTAAAAATAATATAAGTGAAAGCCCGGTTTATTTAAAAGCCAAAGAACATGGAAATATTTCAAAGGCTCCAATTTCAGAAGTTTTTAAGTTTCATCTTAAAGATCTATTGATTGCAATAGCGATCTATATAACCGTTACATTACCTTTTTATAGCTTCACGGCATTCTTTTCAACTTATCTTCAACATCATGCAAACATGAAGCTACATGATACTTTAGTAATAAATGGCATTGCCATGATCTTTTTCATGGCTATCATCCCAATTACAGCTTATTTATCTGATAAATATGGTCGCAAACCTGTTTTAATAGTAACTGCAATCCTAATTGGTATCGTTACTTTACCAACATTTGTTTTATTATTACAAGGAGGCTATAAATATCCTTTAGCTGCTCAAATTATATTTGGCCTAGCTTTAGGTGCTTATATGGGGCCTGTTGCAGCTACTTTAGTAGAATTATTCCCCACTAATATAAGATTCACTGGGCTTGCTTTATCATATAATATAAGTGCCGCAATGTTTGGCGGAACTGCTCCTTTTGTATATCTAAACTTAATAAAATATACTGGATCAGTATATTCTCCTATATTTTATATACTAACTTTTGTGATCTTAACTTTATATGCTTTATCTCATTATAAGGATTCTTATAAGAATATTTTAGCTGAGAAGTAAATTAGAAGTAATAATAATTCTTATTGCGCTCTTGGAACACTTTCTCGACTTGAAGCAGATTTATTTATTGAAAAATCAGCCTGTTTAGCCATTAATGCCTTTTTATTTACTTCATGAATATAAGTCATTCCATTATCCATCATCTTCTTTCCAGCCCTTGTTATCTCTTGCTGTAAACCTTTAGGCATATTGCCAACTTTCTCAGCAATATCATTAAGAAATTTCCAGGACAACTCTTCAAGTTCAGCCTTAGTAAGTTTACGCGCTACAGGTGATGATTGCTTTAAGGAAGAATCACTCATAATAAATCCTTTTTATTATATTCTTTTATATAAAATTCTACATTATAAAGGTTAATTTAAAGTTAACAACACACTAACAAGAAAGCTTATTTATAATTTGTTTTAATTCATCCATGGCTTTATCAAGCTTAACACTATCATTACCTCTTAAAGATAATGTTGTTCCCCATTTTCCTTTATCGTCTTTAAATGGATAGCTTCCCATTTCTATAGATGAATATTTCTTCTGTAATCTGCTAAAATCAGCTGCTAAAGCACCTTCTTCTATATAAACATCAATTGTTTTAGCTAAAATTGGTATCGCTTCTTTAAAATATTTTTTTGCCTCTTCAAACATAGCTTGCATTATGAAGGGAACCCCTGCCATTACAAACACATTTTCTATTTTAAAACCTGGAGCGCCTGTTTCACGATTAAATAAAGCAACTGAAGATTTAGGCATGTAAGCCATTTTTAAATAACTATCTTTAAATTCACTTTTTATATTTTTTACATAATTTTTTAGTAACTTGATTGCTTCGGGATGAAGTATATATTCATCTTCAAAAGCTTTAGCAATTGATTCTGCTGTAATATCATCATGAGTTGGCCCAATGCCACCAGTAGTAAAAACATAGTTATATTGTTTTCTTAAATCATTTACAACTTTTATTATATCCTCTTCAACATCTGGTATTATTCTCACTTCTTTGAGAGCAATTCCATAAAGAGCTAATTCTTTGGCTATATACTGAATGTTTAAATCTTGGGTTTTTCCTGACAGAATCTCATTTCCAATGATAATAATAGAAGCAGTTTCTGATTGCATTTTAACCCACTTATGTTAGATTCATTAGATACAAAAAGAGCTTAGTACAAAATGGTAAATATCACAATACATAAACCTGAAGATTTTGAAAAAATGCGTGTTAGTGGCAAACTTGCTGCAAGCGTATTAGATTTTATTACTGATTACGTTAAACCTGGTGTAACTACTTTAGAACTTAATGATTTATGCCATGATATGATTATAAAAAATGGTGCTATCCCTGCTCCTCTTGGTTATAGAGGTTATCCAAAATCAATTTGCACATCAATTAATCATGTAATTTGTCATGGAATTCCAGATGAAAAAAAACTTAAAGATGGCGATATTATTAATATTGATGTTACCGTAATTGTTGATGGATGGCATGGAGATACAAGTAGAATGTATTATGTTGGAAAACCATCAATAAAAGCTAAAAGGTTAGTTGAAGTAACTTATGAATCAATGATGCTAGGAATTTCCCAAGTTAAGCCCGGTGCAAATATCAATAATATAGGTACTGCTATTGAAAATTATATTAAAAAATTTGGTTACTCATCTGTTAGAGATTATTGTGGCCATGGAATTGGAAGAATATTTCACACTGAACCAAGCATAACTCACTTTCATGACCCTAACCAAAAACTTATTCTTGAACCAGGAATGTTTTTCACAGTAGAGCCAATGATTAATGCTGGCACACACGAAACCAAGCTTAACCCTATTGATGGATGGACGGTAACTACTAGAGACCGAGAACTTTCAGCTCAATTTGAGCATACAGTTGCAGTAACAGAAACAGGCTATGAAATTTTCACCCTTTCGTCAAAGGGATATACTAAACCACCATATAATTTATAAGGAACTAGAGATGACAGATGTAATAGATAATACAGCAAAAGAGTATTTACAGCAATTTATGGCAAGAATTGAACGTCTTGAAGATGATAAAAAAAATTTGCTTGAAGATATAAAAGAAGTATATGCTGAAGCAAAAGCTCAAGGTTTTGACACTAAAGTTTTAAAACAAATTGTTAGAATAAGAAAAATTGATCGTGCTAAACTAGAAGAACATGAAGAACTTTTAGATCTTTATAAACACGCTCTTGGAATGATCTAAATATGATTGGTAAACTAAAAGGAATAATTGATAGCATTTCTGAAGATCATTTACTCCTTGATGTTAACGGAGTTGGTTACATTATTTACTGCTCAAGCAAAACTCTTTCTAATATTGGCACAGTTAAAGAATCATGCTCTTTATTAACTCATATGCAGGTAAGAGAAGATGATATAAGCCTTTATGGGTTTAAAAACTCAGAAGAAAAAGAATGGTTTAATAACTTAATTACCGTTCAAGGAATTGGAGCAAAGCTCGCATTAACTATATTATCTATGTTAACTCCGAAGGAATTAGCTCACTCAATAGTGAATCGCTCTAAAGAAGATTTCAAACATATATCAGGCGTAGGCCCCAAACTTGCAGAAAGAATTTTCACCGAACTTAGTAAAAAAGCTAACCTATTTTATAGCTCTATTCCTCTTCCTAATAATGCCTCATCCTTCAAAGACTCGAATGATTCAATTAATGATGCTCTAATTGCTTTAACTAACTTAGGTTACAGTCGCATGGATGCTTTTAACATATGTAAAAACATAGGTAAAAATAACCCAAATATCAGTTTGAATGATTTGATACGCCAAGCATTAAAAGAACTTTCTTCTATATAATAGAGATAAATTAAACTTTAAAATTCAAGTATAAATCTAGATAAAATTACAAATGACCGTAAAAAATAATAATAACAATAAAAAGAAAATTGGTGTTGGGGTATATTATTTTTTGCCCCTCCTGGCTGGTTGACCAAAGAAAAACTCTCTATATATCAGTTTATTGGTTAGCAGGAATCATTAGAACTACAGCTAATGTTAAATTAAAGAAAAACGATATTAATCTTCATTTTGATATATATTATCTTTTGTTTTTAAATTTATACATTCACGAGCAATTCTTTGGTTATCAAACTAATGATTATAAAAATCCAATTCTTGGTGCTACTGAAACTTACAATCAATAATTTAATATTAATTAATAAAAAAGATTGACGGATATTTAATTTAGTATAAGATTAATATCTTAATAATATATTTATGTTTTTAGGTTAGGTTTTAATAGTTGTAAAAGCTATGTTTTCATAGCTTAATGTATACACCAAATATAAATTTTTTGAAAATAAGAGTGTTAAAGATGAAATTAGATAGAAAAGGACGTTTAAGAGATAAAGGAGTAAAAGCACTTGCAAAGTCTTTAAAAGAAAACAAAAGCATTACTTCTATTGATTTATCTGGCAATGGAATTAGAAGTGCAGGAGTAATAGAAATCGCAGAGGCTTTAAAAGAAAACCAAAGCATTACTTCTATTGATTTATCTTCCAGCAGAATTTTACCTTCAGGAGTAATAGCACTTGCTGCGACTTTAAAGAAAAACAAAAGCATTACTTCTATTAACTTATCTGAAAACCACATTACAAATTCAGGAGTAATAGCACTTGCAGAAGCTTTAAAAGAAAACCAGAGTATTACTTCTATTAAATTAAAAGATATGCTTATTAGCTCTGAAGGCACAATAGTACTTGCAGAGGCTTTAAAAGAAAACAAAAGCATTACTTCTATTGATTTATCTGGTAACCTATTTAGAGACGAAGGCACAATAGCAATTGCAGAGGCTTTAAAAGAAAACCAGAGTATTACTTCTATTAACTTATCTGAAAACCAAATTAGAAATGAAGGAGCAAGAGCAATTGCAGAGGCTTTAAAAGAGAACAAAAGCATTACTTCTGTTAACTTAGCTAAAATCGAGTTTATTATGCCTGAAGTACTAATAGCACTTGTAGAAGCTTTACAAGAAAACAAAAGCATTACTTCTGTTAACTTAGCTAAAATGCAACTTTTTGTACGTGAACAACTAATAGCAATTGCAAGGGCTTTAGAAAGCCAGAGCATTACTTCTATTGATTTATCTGGCAATCGAATTGGAGATGCAGAGGCAAAAGCAATTGCAGAGGCTTTAAAAGAAAACAAAAGCATTACTTCTATTGATTTATCTGGCAATCGAATTGGAACTGAAGGAGCAATAGCAATTGCAGAGGCTTTAAAAGAAAACCAAAGCATTACTTCTATTAACTTATCTGAAAACCAAATTGGAACTGAAGGAGCAATAGCAATTGCAGAGGCTTTAAAAGAAAACAAAAGCATTACTTCTATTAATTTATCTGACAATGGAATTGGAGCTGAAGGAGCAAGAGCACTTGCAGAGGCTTTAAAAGAAAACAAAAGCATTACTTCTATTAACTTATCTCA
>CAZVLF010000006.1:104035-137444 GCA_964627795.1 uncultured Rickettsiales bacterium
AACCCAAATTGGAGCTGAAGGAGCAAGAGCACTTGCAGAGGCTTTAAAAGAAAACCAAAGCATTACTTCTATTAACTTATCTCAAACCCAAATTGGAGCTGAAGGAGCAAGAGCACTTGCAGAGGCTTTAAAAGAAAACAAAAGTATTACTTCTATTAACTTATCTCAAACCCGAATTGGAGCTGAAGGAGCAAGAGCAATTGCAGAGGCTTTAAAAGAAAACAAAAGTATTACTTCTATTAATTTATTTCTCAACGAAATTGGAGCTGAAGGAGCAATAACAATTGCAGAGGCTTTAAAAGAAAACAAAATCATTACTTCTATTGATTTATCTTACAATGGAATTAGAACTGAGGGAGCAAGAGCTATTGCTAAGGCTTTAAAAGAAAACCAAAGCATTACTTCTATTGATTTATCTAACAACAGCATTGGAGATGCAAGAGCAAAAGAAATTGCAGAGGCTTTGAAAGAAAACCAGAGCATTACTTCTATTTATTTAACTTACAACAGCATTGGAGATGCAGGCGCAAAAGAAATTGCAGAGGCTTTGAAAGAAAACCAGAGCATTACTTCTATTGCCTTAACTGACAACAAAATTGGAGCTGATGGAGTAATGGCAATTACTTATGCTTTACAAACAAACTATGCTATTACTAAATTAAAGTATACTTTTCCCTCTAAAGAAGAAGATAAATTATCTCGTCTAAATGATGGTATCCCTGATATTTATGAATTATTAACTCGAAATAGGGGTATTTTAGAAGAATCTATAAGAATAACTCATACTCAAAAATTTGAAGATAATTTAAATATTCAACAAAGAATCAGCTTATTTGCTAACATTGATAGAATAGAGTTTGAAGATATCCCCCTATTTCTTAGAGAGAAAATTCATAGGTTTTTTTCATTTCAAAGCTTAAGGTTCTTGAAACAAATGCCCTATATTTTTAAGAAGAAAGGTTGTTTTAAAGATAAAAAGGGTAATTATGATGGAATACATAGAAATATTGATAATAATATACTGGCGCGTATTGGCAGCTATTTAACCGCTTCTGACATAAGAAATTTTAATAAAGCGACTGCATTAGGTTATTTTTTAAGATACATAAAAAGGGTTACAACAGAAGCATATGAAGGTTTATCTATGCTTGAATCAATTTCTTGTAAGAAGCACTTATCTTCTGCTTTTTACAGTCTCAATACAATTAAATTTATTGCAACAGCATTAAATAATCAGTTAAGATTTGAAGATATAATAGATAATTTACCATATCTAGAGTTAGCAGCGCAAGACGTAGAGACTGAAAATAGCAGTATTCCAAGAGAAAAAGAATATTTTGAGGAAGATAGCAATTTAGAACATGTATCTAGAACTATGTTGCTTAATCAATCAGAAGAAAACACATTTACTCGGCAACTAAGCTCAAAGCCAAACTATCAAATCCTGATTGGAACAGAAACCGCAGCAGCTGAAGAACCAAAAAGTAATCACATGGATGTTTTTTACTTTCAAACAAAAACAACATACGACAATAGCATTTTAAACATACCTGAGGTTAAAGAATTGCTCTTTAGTGCAGCAGCTGAAGGTAATGATAAATTAGATGGAATCTTTGATTTATTACAAGATCAAGAAGTAACTACATGTCTTGTTGATGCAGTAAGAGAAAGGGGAGCCAAAGAAACTCTCAAAATTTTCTTTGAACCGGTAAATACTAAAACATCAGAAAATCTACTATTAGAAAATGCAAAAGATATTTCTACTCCTAATAGCTATACCTCTTCTTCATCTTTTTATAATGACTTATTATATGGAGCTGTAAGATACATTCCAATTGTCAATATGGTTGTTGATTCTATATACGCAGCTTATATTCCCACAACAGATAATCTCATAAAGTCTTTATCTTCGGTTAGTTACACAGTTGCTGGGTTACAAGAAAATGTCTTTGCTTCTTCAATCGTAGGAGGCATAAATTCAGTTTATAGTATTACTAAAGGAAATTACCTAGAAGCAGTGACAAATTCAATTGTCTCTGTGTTATTGCCGCAATTAACTTCTAACTCAGTTATTGGTGAAAAAGCAGATGTATTTAAAGCAATAGTTGCAAGCGCAGCTATAGTAGGCCTTGCAAATAAAGCATTTAATATTATATCTGAATATAGTTCTGGTAAATTAGAAAAACTACATAAAGCTCAGTATGAATATATTCAAGACGAATTTGCATGCATTCACGAGCAATTCTTTGGTTATCAAACTAATGATTATAAAAATCCAATTCTTGGTGAAGTTATATAAGACCTAATTTATCAGCTAGCAATAATACATTTTATTACTTTTACGTGGATAAGGTAGCAGAGTTTTAGCTTCTTTCTAAAATTTTATCGCACTTGCTAAATAAATAAAAGATACCCTAGATTTTATAAAAAGCTAGGGTATTTAAAAAAATAAATTATTATTTCTTTTCAGCTTCAGCGCTATTATGATTGTCTTCATGTTGCGTTTGATTAGCAACATTAGCTTCCGTTCCTTCTTCTTTTTTCACTTCACCAGAAGAAGTTTTTTTAGAAGAAGACTTTTTACTATAGTGTTTCTTCTTTGATCTTTTATTCTTTTTCTTATTTTTCTTAATAGATCCTGAAGAAGACTTAATTTCTTCGTGAGTTTGCACTTGCTCCGTAACTGCCTTTTCTTGAGCAGAAGATGGATTATTTTCTTCACCAAAAGCACTTACACTTGCAAAAACAATTAGTGATGATAAAAAAACAGATCTAATAATTTTTTTCATATTTTCCTCTATGTTAACTTTAAGTAACTAAAATTTATTTTTACAACTAAGGGTAAAAAATTATATTAGACTACGTCATTCTTTTTGGCAACAACAACCATAGCAGGTTTTATTAATCTATCATGTAAAACATAACCAGCTCTCATAACACTAACTATCATATTTTCTTCAAATTCTGGATTAACCACCTGCGCTACAGCTTGATGGAAATTATGATCAAAATACTCTTTTATTTCAGGAAAAATTCTTTTTACACCATATTTATCAAAAACAGATAGGAGTGTATTTTTAGTCATTTCCACACCCTTAAATAGATTTGCTAAATTTTCATCTTGGGCCATAGCTTCATCAGACACATTATTTGTAGCAAGATAAAGATTCTCTATAACTTCTGTTAAATCCTTAGCAAAATTATTTATAGCAAATTTACCGGCATCTTCCGCTTGCTTAGTTAATCTTTTCCGAACATTTTCTGCTTCAGCAGCCATACGAAGAAGTTGCTCTTTATACTGAACCATTTCCTCTTCACATTTTGAATATTTTGCCAAAGCCTCTTCAAGCTCACTTTTTAATTTTAAATTTTCATCTTGAGAGTGGCTTTTAACATTTTCATCGCCAACTTCTTTATAATGTTGATTTTCATCTTTATGTGTATGATTTTTTTCCATAATATTCCTATTAATTAATATAGCTATTATATAAGTATAAAATTGCCATTTTCAAGTTTTGGCTATAATAATTCTATTTTTTTGATAGATATATTACTTATTTTTTCCATTATAATTGAAGTGAAATGATCTAATACAATACCAAATTTTCTCTTTATCCATGATTTTTCTTGATTGATATAATTTATTTCTACTTCTTCACCATATTTCTCTTCAATAAATGAATAGAAGTCTCCTACCCCGTCTGCCAAACCTATTTCTACTGCTTTTCTACCAGACCAAATAGCTCCGCTAAAAAGTGTTTCATCATCAATTTTAAGCATATTATTTCTACCATTGCGAACTTGGCTTTTAAAATTTTCATATATGTCTGATTGGACTGATAAAATCATTTCAACATCTTCTTTCTTTTCAGGCAAAAATGGATCTAACAATGCCTTGCTTTCACCTTGAGTATGAACTCTTCTTTCAATTCCAAGGTTAGCTATTGCTTTAACAAAGCCAAAGCCTGAGAACCTAACACCTAAACTTCCTAACAAAGAATTATCTGCTACTATAATTTCATTGGCTGCAGATGCTATCCAATATCCACCCGAAGCAGCAATATCTTCAACGAAAGCAATTACTGGTATATTTTTTTTCTTAGATAGTTGAGTTATTCTTTTAGCAATTAATTCTGACTGAACAGGAGAACCTCCTGGAGAATTAATAGATAGCACTACAGCAGAAATATTTTTCCCTTCAAAAGCTTTTTCAATATACTTATTTAATGAAGATAAATTTAAACCTTGCTTCATTCCTACACTACCAATTACACCATCTAAAGACAGAACGTTGATAATTTTTTTAGTTTTAAATTTATTCTTTAATTTTTGAACAAAACCATAATTTTTCATAACACCTCAATTAATAAATATCTTTGATCTTTTAGTTTCTTTCTTAGGATTAACTATATCTTCTTGTTTAGGTTTTTCATAAACATCACGCAACTGTTTATATTCTGGTGGCAATAATTGTATATGTGAAACCTTATCTTCTAAAAATCTAATTAAATCTGGATCTGACCAGTTAACAATAATATTTGGTTTAGACGAAGCAATAATATTACCATTAAAATCCATTAAATAAGTAGCTGGTAAATGATTAATATTCAAGCTTTGATATATTTTATTCTTTTTATCTATATAAATATCTAAGTAATCTATTTTATTTTTAGTGAAAAATTGATCTATTGCTTCAGGACTTTTAAAATCTTCTGAAATAGCAATAACAGTAAGTGCTTTTTTGCGGAAGTTCATTTGTAATTCATTAAGAGCCATTAATTCACCTAAACACTCCATGCACCAAGTAGCCCAAAAATGAACAATAATAAATCTGTTTTCAAATTGCTCAAGCGCCCTTTTTTCAAAAATTTGATTATAAAAAATGCTCTGTCCACTTAAAGGAAATTTTATATCATTAATTAACTCAAAATATTTTTTAGGAATCTCAGAAGGTTTTGCAGGAGAATCACTAACTTGATCAGCCCAGGCACTTAAACCAAAAAAAAATAATATAAGCAGTAAAACTATAGATTTTTTTTGCAGAAAATTATAAAATTCTCTTAATAAATTTAACATAGGCACTTTTATGAAAAAAATCACTATTCTCCTTTTAACCTTATTCTTTTTATCAAGTTGCGGAGTAAAAGGCAAATTATATTTGCCTGAAACTCCTGCTCAGAAAAATATTGTTTGGTAATAACCTTTTTAATCTCTCAAACGACCAGCATTATCTCTACTTTGAATTACTTTACTTGAAAAACTTGAGTTGTCTGAATTTACTGACTGTCCTTTTATTAGCTCTGCAGTTAAAGGCACTGGAGGTGGAGCATATCCAGGCATTTCAAGATCTTCTTTAAAAGGAACAGGAGGTGGTGCATATTCAGGCAAGACTGGTTCAAATCGAATGGATGAAGTTGTAAAGCCTTTAGTCACCTCATAATTTGAAACTTGAGGATGTAAGTTTAAAGTTAAGTCTTGTTGAGTTTCATTTTTATTATTTTTTGGAGAAAGAAAACCATATAATATAGTTATTTTATCTTTAACTATGTTATATATATCATAGAAAAACTCACCCCAAGTCCTTCTCCCAATTGAACTTTCACTAATTGTTGTTTTATTTATATTTTCAGCTAAAGGGCTAAATTCTTTATTATTAGATTGCAAAACCAGGTTTGCAAATATCTTATTTTTTAGTTCATGAACGGCTTTAATCTCTTTTTCTGTCACTTGACATGGATTATCTTGAGTAAGAACTTCATCCTTATATTCTTCTAAAAACTGATGAAATTTTTCTTCATTTTTGGAATATTCATTAGTTAATTGATCTTTACTTAAAGAAGAAATAAAATCACGATATCCATGCGCCGATTTCAAACCATCATTTGCTAAGGAGTTCATCATTTGAGCCTCAATGAGCGAAACCAACCTATATTGCATTAAATCTCTTTCAAATCTTTTTTCAAAACTGTTCCATCCCTCATTTTCATATTTTTCATTAAGGGTTTTAGTAATAATATCAAATTGCCTGTGAACTAAGTAGTCGTATATTCCTGAATCTTTTGCATTAGCTTTTAATATATTTTCAACAGCTTCTTTATAATAAAACATTGAACTTGCTAATGTTATTTCTCCAAAATTTGCAAGACTATTATTTATATCTTTTAAAATTTCTTCTTGAGACTTATGGTCTATTCCGTAGAATTTCAATTTACTCATTAATTTGTTCTCCATTTAATTGATAGATTACTTAAGTTTGGAATAAAATTATTAAAAAAGCATTAAAACTGTTAAACTCTTTTATTTTCAGCCAAAATGGGTGTTTACAACCAATGATTAATAGTTTAAATTTTATATAAATTACTTAAATGGTATACATTATGGATAAAGAAAGACCTATTTCTCCACATTTAACTATTTATAAACTTCAGCTTACTTCAGGAATGTCAATTTTCCATAGAATAACGGGGGCATTTCTATATGTAAGTTTGATTATCTTATCATGGTTAATTTTCTCTATACTATATTATCCTGATTGCACTTTAGCTCTAGTTCAAAAACTTTATTCATATTGGCTAGTAAAAAATTCTATATATTTATTTCTATCTTTCTTTACTTTTTCACTTTTTTATCATCAATTTAATGGAATTCGCCATCTATTCTGGGATGCTGGGAAAGGCTTAGAAGTTGATAAGAGCTACAAAACTGGAAAAATAGTATTAATTCTTTCTTTTGGATTAACTGTTGCCTCTTTAATTTATGTATATAGTAATTTTTCCCCTCCTGAAATTCAAAATGAAGTTACTGAACAATCTGTACCAATTGGAGAAAATGAAGATGAACAATAATTTTTCTAAGGATAGCTTTTTAAGAAGATATGGTAAAGGAACCTCAACTTGGATTAGTCAAAGAGCCTCTGCAATTTCTTTAATACCTCTGACTATATATTTTGTTTATATAACTCTATCTATAGCTATATACCCTGATATTGAAGCTATTGAGTCTATATTTAATTCACCTTTTACAACAATATTAACTTCATTATTTATCACCATTGGAATATATCATGGAAGCCTTGGCATGAAAGAAATAATTGAAGATTATGTTCATTGTAAAAAACTTAAATATTCACTTATTTTAATGATCAAATTTGTAAGCATTATTTCAGCCATTTCAGCTGTTACTGCAATCCTTATATTGCATATATCAACCTTTACTTATAGTTAGAACTATTTTTTAAGATGCTTGGTTTTTGAGGAAATATAATCCATAACAGCTAATAATACACCAGCTAACACAAATACTAAATGAGTAACTAATAATAGTTTTAATTTTTCTTTATCAAAACTCTGAGACATAAATATTCTTAAAAGATGTATTCCAGAAATTGCAACAATTGAAGAAATAAGCTTAAGCTTTAAAGTAGAAAAATCAACAGTTCCTTTCCAATCAGGTTGATCACTATTATCCTCTATATCAAAACTTGAGACAAAATTTTGATATCCAGAAAATATAACAATTAACATCAAGTTTCCCGCTAGTGACAAATCAATTAAAGATAATATTCCTAATATAACCTCACTTTCTTGAATATTAGGGATAATTTTAAAAAAATGTATTAAATCACCTATAAAACTATATAATAATCCAAGCATTGCTATGCTTAATCCTACATAGAAAGGAGCCATTATCCATCTTGTTGCAAATAGCCCTTTTTCTAAAATATTCTCAATCTTATATTTCTTCATAATAGTTACATTTTAGATGTTTAAATACAACTATAACAACAAAAAAGCAACCACACAATTAATTACTTTATTAGATGTTCCATTTTAAGTTATTTTCTGCTAATTTATTTGTAAAGAAAGTAATGATTAACTATAAAATAAAATTTTTATATTTGCTAGGTTTGGTTGTTAAGGTTTTTGGATGTCGAATTCTTTCAAGATATTTTCATTTAAATTGATCAAAGTATCTGCTGTCATACTGGTTTTGCTTGCTATAATCTTTAGAATGTCAGCTCAAATTATGGGAGCAGAAAAATATCACCAACAAGTTGTTAATCAGCTTGCAATAGCAACTGGAAAGCAAGTTAAAGTAAATGGGGAATTATCCCTAAGAACTGTACCAATATTTAATAGAGCCCATATAATCATACCTAATATAGTTATTGATGATGCTAATAGTAAAACAAATCACTTTATGGAAGCTGAAAAAATAATAATTCACGCTTCTTTATTAGAGTTTCTTATTGGTAAAGTAGAAATAAAATCTATAGACATTCATAACGCTAAAATAAATTTTGAGTCAATTTTATATTCAGACAATAGCTATTATAATAATTGGTCTTTTTTATCTTCAAACAATGTAAATAACTTCAGCCTAGATAACTTACAAATTTTTAATTCTCAAATTTCTTATACTTCTCAGAATGATACGAAAAAAATTGAAGATGTTAATTTAATACTTAAAGTTACCAATAATATTAACATTAAAGGAAAAGCAAAATATGAGGATGAAATTTTAGATATTGATTTTAATTTGCTTGAAAACAATAAGGACAACCAAAAAATAGAAGCTAAAATTAGTTCTCAAGGAATGAAAGCAAATTTCAAAGGTAATATTTCAGAAGAGAAAAATAATTTTGGTTTTGCTGGAGATATTGATATAAAATTAAATAAACCAAGCTTCTTAAAGAATATAATTTCTAACATCACCCCCTTTCTTTCTCCTTTAGTAAGAACAGATTTTAAAGAAGAACTTTCTATTCAATCTGCACTGATTTTTAAAGACAGCACCTTAGACCTTAAAAATTTATCAATCTCTTCAAGTAGAACGAGTGGAAAAGGAGATATTAAAACTAATTTTGTTGATGGAAGCTCTTATGTAAAGTTAAATTTTAGCATTTTAGATACATCAGAATTTATTGCTTATGAAGGTAACAACCTTATTGGAGAAATAACAAATAAATCTTTATCCGATATAAGTGAAACAGATGACGACAACAATAAAGTAGGATATTTAAACTTTTCTTTGATAGACCAGCAAAATATATCTATATTTTTAGATATAAATAAATTTATTTTACCTCATTTCTCCCTTAATAATCTATCTTTCGATTTCAGCACTAAAACAGGAAAAGTAAAAGCAGGTGATATATATTTTGAGATTGAAGAAAATAATTATAAAACCAAGTTTCAGTTAAATAACTTTAATTTTAAGAAAGTTGATGATATTTATCTTTTGCTAGGTAATTTTACCAATGAGGGAAATAACATTCAAGAATCCCTAAAGATACTCGAGTTAGACAATTTTGTTCAGTTAAATGCAGAAAAACTAAATTATAAATTTGATTCACAAGTAATAATATCTCCAAAAGAAATCTCTCTTTTTAATATAAATGGAAAAATTGGCGATGATGGTATAATTAATGGAAGCATCGCAAGCACTCACGATGATATGAACCACTATAATATAGATTTAAAAATCAATAACCTTAACATTCATTCTATAGACTTACCTTTAATTCAAGAAAGGCTTTCCACTCTAATAAAGAAATCAAATGAGGATGATTATTTATCTTACTTTAGATGGTTTCGAACTCTTGATTCCTCATATAGATTGAAATTTGATTTAACCAATTCTGTTTTTAACAATAATTCTATATCTAAACTTAAAGCTGTATGTAAACTTATGCCTGGTAGTATGGTTGTACAAACTGATCTTATTTCCAATTTTGCAGATGGTACCTATAGAGTTGAGCTTGCAGCTAATCAAATTAAACCTTCTCTTGATATTCAAGTGAATTCAAACCAAATCAACTTAAAAACCTTTCAACTTATTATAAATAATTTTATTAATCCAACAAATAATAAAACTGATATTAATTTACCAGCCTTAGCAAATACCGATAGCAACGACTCGATCGATAATGAAAATAATTTTAACCTCTTTAGAATCCATAAATATAATGCTAATTTTGATTTTAGCGTGCTAAAGCTTCAAACCCCAACTAAAGAGATAAATAATTTAAGATTGATTGGTCACACATCTAATAAAATTCTTTATTTAGATACTATATACTTACAGATTTATGATGGAGAACTTCAAACTCAAGGTAACATAAGTTTCTATGATCAAATTCTTTACCAATTTTCCTTTAATTCTGCTTTACTTAATTTAAAAAACATTCTGCAAGATATTTCGCCTTATGAAGCTGATTTAGATGGAACTATAGGTGCTACTGGGTCTTTAGTTACTCAAGGAGAAAACTTTAAAAATATTTTACAAAATCTAGTCTTATCTATTAGGGTAGCCTCACCTTTAATTAATGTTAGTGGGATTAATTGTGATGAAATGATTGATATTGCACTTAAAAGGAAGCCTGCTAAAAAAGAGGAAGTTTTAAATATAATTGATAATTATTTAAATAATGGTAACACAGAATTACTCCAGATTGATGGAACTTTCAATTCAAATAAAGGGGTAATTACTACAAATAACCTTATGTTTAAAACAAGATTTTCTAACGCAGTATTAGCGTTAACATTAGATTTAAATAATTTAAATTACTCCTCAAATGCAGCATTTTACTTTACCCCTTATACTCAAAATAAACCAATTTCTTTCAGCATATTAAAATCAGGCAACCTAAAAAGTAAACCTTCCAAACAAATTGACAAAGATGAGTTAATTAAATATGCTAAACAACAATATGGTATTGTAACTGATGAAGATATTGCTTTACAAAAAAGAAAAGAAGAAGAGCAAAAAAAGCTTCTTGCTCAAGATCCAGATAACAAAGACTATCTCTTTTATAAACTAGAACAAATGGATACTCCTTCTAAAAAATCTTCATCTGGCGATATTAAATTCCAAGAGAAATTACAATTAAAAACATATGACAATATCAATCCAAGTAAAAACACTAATTTTTCAGAAAATAAAGAATAACTTCCCCCTTATTGCAGTATTTTTACTAGGTTTTTCTGCAGGTATACCCTTAGCAATGACAGGGTCTACCTTAAGTATGTGGCTTTCACGAATCGATATTAATATTAAAACTATAGGGATGTTCTCCTTAGTGGTTTTACCATTCTCATTTAAATTCGTTTGGTCACCTATATTTGATAATATTGCCATTCCTTATTTTTCTAAAAAAATTGGCTTTAGGAAAAGCTGGCTTTTACTAATTCAAACTCTACTTATGCTATCAATATTTTTCTTAGGCCAAATTTCACCAATAGAAAATATTTATTTTACAGCTTTATTCGCTACAATGGTTTCTTTTTTTTCTGCAAGCCAAGATATACTGATTGATGCCTTAAGAATTGAGATATTAGATAAAGAAGAGCAGGCTCTTGGAGCAAGCTTATATGTTTATGGTTATAGAATAGCTATGTTAGTCTCTGGAGCAGGATCTCTAATGCTTTCAAACTTTTTAGATTGGAAGTTCGTTTATTTATTTATGAGCTTAAACATTTTAATAGGAATGCTAGGTGTTATTATAATTCAAGAACCTTCTTATTCCGCTGAGAAAATGTTGAAAGTGAAAAAGTTTAATGAGGTATTAAAATCAATATTAGGCTTATTTAAAAATAAAAAATTTTATGCTTTTGCTTTTTTTATAATATTTATAGTAAGTATATATAATTATGGAGTGCCTTCATATATATGCGTTGCAATTAGTTTAATATTTATTTCTTATACAAAGCATATATTTAAAGATTTTATTCCAGAGGCTATTTTAGATTTTTGCACTCGCAAAGACTGGATTGTAATCTCATTATTCATTCTTCTATATAAATATTCAGATACTCTTTTAGCATCATTACAAAGTAAATTTTATGTTGACCATGGCTTTTCAAATATAGAAATAGCATCTATAACAAAAATTTTTGGTTTTGTTATGACAATGTTCGGGCTGTTTATTGGGGGATTGATATATTTAAAATTAAAAACCTTTAAAAGCTTATTTCTTGCTGGAATACTTCAAATTTTATCCAATCTTATTTTTCTTTGGGTAGCTAACAGTAGTCATAATGTTCTTGGTCTTACAGTTGCTATTGCTATTGAAAATTTTACTGGTTCTATTAATACTGTAGTTTTAATTGCTTATTTAAGCAGTTTATGCTCAGTAAAATATAGCGCAACACAATATGCATTACTATCTTCTTTTGCCAATGTAGGTAGAACTGTGATGTCCGCTCCAGCGGGATATATAGCTTCCTCGGTGGGATGGAATAATTTTATTATTATTACAGCTTTAGTAGGCATACCTTCATTATTGATTTTATTTAAGCTTAGAGACAACATAAAATCTTATGAAAATTAGCTCTTTTTCACCGCATATACTTTTAATAGATGATGATACGCGTATAAGAAATCTTCTTAAAAGATATTTGAATGAAAATGGCTTTTTTGTTAGCACTCTTGAAAGCACTAAGAATGCAGATCAGCTAATTAACCAAATTAAGACTGATTTAATTATTCTTGATTTAATGTTACCTGAAGAAAATGGAGTAGATTTTGCTAAAAGAGTGAGACCTTATAATAATATTCCTATAGTAATGTTAACTGCTAAAGGTGAAGTTGAAGATAAAATAACTGGTTTAGAAACTGGAGCAGATGACTATATAATAAAACCTTTCGAACCCAAAGAATTACTTTTAAGAATAAAAAACATCCTTAAACGTAGTGCAACTCAAGAAAATAAAGATATAATAAAGTTTTCTAATTTTAAATATATTGTAAGCAAGAATCTTCTTTTTAAAAATGATATACCTATTTCCCTATCAACCAGTGAAAACATCCTCCTGAAGCTACTTTTAAAACATAAAAACCATATACTTTCACGAGAATATTTATCTAATCATCTAGGAATTAATGAAAGATCCGTTGACGTGCAAATCGTTAGATTAAGAGGAAAAATAGAAGAAAATCATAATCAACCTATATATTTACAAACTATTCGCGGAAAAGGTTATATATTTAATATTTAGTTTTAATAATATATACTTCTAACATATATAATCTATTATACCTTTAAACCAAATAAATATCATGTAAGGACTTATTATAATTATATATATTCATATGATTTGAGAGTTCACTTGCGCAAAATTCATTTTCAAAATTAATTATTTCCTCGCTTTCATCAGGCAAGCTATGTAAAACCACATGATAACAACCAGGCTCTAATGTAACATTAGTTTTATATTCATCGCTTAAAAATAGCGAGCCAGATTTGTCCAAATTAATTTGCGATATTTTTGTACGGTAACTTAATAAAAAGGAAAAATTTATATCTTCACTATTTATTATACTTGATAATGATTCAACTTCTAAAATTATAGAATAATTTTTTACATTTCTTACATCTAAAGTAGTATTACCAATATTTGCTAAAGTAACCAAACCATTGTTAAGTAACTTATAACCAAAATACTCTTCAAGATTGTTGAGTTGAAAGATTATATTTTTTGGCATAGGAGGATACTATCGGTTAAGTACCTCAATATCATGTGGGAGTAATGACTGAAAAATCATCTTTGATGAGTAATCTAAAGCAGAGCCAAATTCAAATTTTTCTTTATATAAACTTAGTTCATTCTCATTAGTCTGGTATAAACCATTTTCATTATAATGATCCTCAAAAATATGAGCAATAGAATGCATTGCAGAATTCCAATTATTATGTAGAATTGGTATTATAAATCGATTAATAGTTTGAGTTAAAATATTATTTTGGTTTTCATAATGAAGCAAAGCAGAAGGTGCAGAATTTATATCTAGACCTGGCTCAATAATAAGCTTACTTTCAGGGCAATTATCAGTTAGCTCAAAATTAATATTGCTATTATAAGCAATTAAAGTTTTTAAAGCATTATCAATCCAATTTACAATTTGCATCTTCCTTTCAGTCGTAAGCTCATTATTTTCAGATGGTTTAAATACAAAACTGTTAATTTGGTTTTCAATTAATTGCTCTAGGCTATTAATTCCAGGTGTTTGTTTAAAATATAAGTCAGCAAGATTGGTTTGATTAAATATATATAATTTTGAAAACTCAATCTCACTTATATTTAATAAATCTAAAAACTCTTTCAAAGAAGGACAGTTTATTGTATTAAGCAAATTTTGTGACAATAAAAATTTTATATAATCTTCTAATGCTAGAGCTCTAGCATAATTAGTTCATAAGTATTAGCATAACTAGAAGTTTTAACAAAAAATTTTCCTTCTTCAGTTATATCTACTAAATGGTCTCTATGATATTCAGGACAATTTCATATATATCTTCAAGGCAAAAAAGCTCTTCACCTACAAATGGTAGGAGAATAGTAGAATGTTCTTCTTTATATTTTTTAATATAAGAGCGAACAATATTGTTGATTCTATTTTGAAATCCAATTTCACCTTCCATATCTATATAATACTTTATATTAGTTATACCATTTCCATCTGTTGAATATTTTTGCTTCATTATTAAGGATGAAATATGTTGATGCGGTATATTATTATGTCTACTGATTATTAACCTCACAACCAATTGTATAGTTAATATATTAACTATATGTTTTAAAAATATCAAGCTATCATAATATATAATTAAATTTTAGCTTGCCAATAAGATTCAAGTTAATATCTGGCGAAATAAAATAGAACCAAGATTAATTGTTAATACCGTAAATGTTAAATTAAAAAAGGGCTCTTTTACAAGAACCCTTAACATTTATCTTCGACTAAAAATAGTATTTTTAATCAAGAAGTCTTTGCCACCAGCTTTTAATAGTAGATTTCTTTTCGTTTTTCTTTTGCTCTGGTCTTCTATTTCTTGATTTCCAGCGAGAATTTCTTCCCCTTGGTTTTCTTGAATCTTCTTGTTGAAAAATTAAGTCAGGTTTTGAATTTGAATATCCGGCAGATTCTTCTGAATTACCACGTGAAATTTTTCTTCTTCCTTTGTTAGAAGATGATTTTTTAAACCTATTATTTCTATTGTTATGTATATAGCCATCCGAAGTCTGGCTCATAACTATATCTTCATTAACCTTATATGGTGAAAGATGTATTCCTAAACCTAATTGTTCCTCTTGAAGTGAAACTTGTTCTTCAATATCCTCTACTCCATAAGAATCAAAATGTTCTTCATCATTAAGTTTTGGCCCTTCATTTTTGCTTAAATTCTTTTCACTCTTATTAGTTTTTTCAATAGCATAACCATCATAATAAACTGTATTTTCTTTATTGATGATAATCTTACATTTGTAATCTTCTTCAAGGCGAACTAAATCAAGTCTCTTTTCATTTAATAGATGCATAGCAACTTCAGGATGAGCAAACACATTTAAAACTTCAATATCAGATTTATAAATTTCATTTTCAATGGTTCTTAACATCATCATTGCGTTAGAATCAAAAGATTTAACATGCCCTTTTCCGTTACAACCAGGACATTTAATAGTGTTAGACTCAGTAAAGCTTGATTGTAGTCTTTGTCTTGAAAGTTCCAGCAAACCAAATGGGCTAATTGTACTCATTTGAACTTTTGCACGATCTGTAGCAAATGCATCTCTCATTGCTCTTTCAACGTTTTTTCTATTATTTACTTCAAGCATATCAATAAAGTCTACAACAATAAGTCCTGATAAATCTCTTAGTCTTAATTGTCTTGCCACTTCCACAGCCGCTTCTAAATTTGTTTTAAGAGCGGTTTCTTCAATGTTTTTTTCATTTGTTGATTTTCCAGAGTTAACATCAATTGCAATTAATGCTTCTGTTTGGTTAATAACTAAGTATCCACCTGATGACAAAGGAACAACTGGGTTATATAAAGAAGATATTTGTTCATCAACTTTAAATTTTGAAAAAATAGGAACTTTAGATCTATATTCTTTTATTTTGTTAACGTGAAGAGGAAGTATCTTTTTGATAAATTCCTTTGCCATCTTGTAGGCATCAGATCCTTGAATTAATATTTCACTAATTTCGCTACTATATAAATCTCTAATTGTTCTTTTAATTAAATCGCTCTCTGCGTGAATAAAAGTGTTAACTGGAGCAGAAACAGCAATTTCTCTAATACTATTCCATAATCTCACAAGATAGAAATAATCTCTTCTTATTTCTTGAGCTTTTTTACCTGCACCAGCAGTTCTTAAAATAACACTAACTCCCTCTGGCAAGCTAATAGTAGATAACACCTTTCTTAAGTGTTTTCTGTCAGATGGATTAATGATTCTTCTTGAAATTCCTCCTTGTCTATCACTATTAGGCATCAAAACACAATAACGCCCAGCAAGAGAAATATAACTTGTACAAGCAGCTCCTTTATTTCCTCTTTCTTCTTTTATAACTTGAACAAGTATCGCTTGTCCTTTTTTGATAACATCTTGAATTTTATATTTTTGATGAATTGAATTAATTCTTTTAAAATCCTCGTCAATTATATCATCTTCTTCTGCATCTTCTATTTCTTTAGGTTCTTCATTAGGAAGAACATTATCTCCTCCATTTAATGTATCTACAACTTGTGGTGATCCATTTTTATCGCTTATACCTTCTTCTTCAAAATTATCCACTTCAGGCACTTCAGGTAAAACAATTAAAGGTAGCTTATCCGCTAATTGAGAACCATCGCTCTCTTGACTAAAATTACCTTCCTCTTCTAAAAAATAACTAGGGTGTATTTCGTCAAATGGAAGAAACCCATGTTTATCACCTCCATATTCAATAAAAGCAGCCTGAAGTGAAGGTTCCACGCGTGAAACACGAGCTAGATAAATATTACCTTTAAGCTGTTTTTTGTGAGCATTTTCAAAATCAAAATCTTGAACCACGCTCCCATCATGAATTACAACTCTGGTTTCCCCAGAGTAAACTGCATCAATTAATATTTTCTTTGACATCAAAAATTATCTCCATAAATATCTTATATCTTTTAAACCGAAGGCTTATATATAAATATCACCAAAACTCCTCCGGTGTTTCAACTAACTATAAAAATGCTAAAGGAAAAGGCTTCACTTAGATGGAAAATAATCTATGTGGCTTTGGACTATTTTTTATTCATAAAATAAAAATAGGAAAAATTTTTATTATTCTTATTACATCAAAAATTTCATCAATAACTAATTCTACTCACTATCATTTCTCTTGCAGAGTAGAGGTAACAAATCTCTATTTTTATAACATTCCAACAATAACCTGAACAAAAGTTCAGCTTCAAAAAAACAGCCTTTACACCTTTCTTAAGCACTATCAGAAAGTACATCAATTATGTATTTTAGTCTAGAAAAATATTATCTAGAGATGACTTTTTTTAAGGGGATAAAAGTAACACTTTTAAGTTTAATTTAATTCCTCTATTTGTATCAACCTTAGCAAAAAAACTAATAATATGGATATAAAAGGGATTAGTAAGGATAAATAGACAGGAAGCACAGAAGTTAGAGCTAAAATATTGAAA
The DNA here is from genome assembly GCA_964627795.1 of uncultured Rickettsiales bacterium. GTDB lineage: Bacteria > Pseudomonadota > Alphaproteobacteria > Rickettsiales > CANDYO01 > CANDYO01. Next base: position 121,503 of record CAZVLF010000006.1, read on the forward strand.
ACTTTTACTATAAAGAAAACAATAACTCCCGTTATAGCAGAACTAAGTAAGGAAACCCCTACCCTTCCTTTTCTCGGTAAACTTAAAGAAAAAACCAAGCCTATCAGTACCAGAGCAATATTTAGTAATGGACTCATAATTAAATTATAATAGTAATACTCATGTTTCAAGGGGGAGAATCCAGCCTGCTTCAATAATTTGATGAAAGAGGGGATTTTCCAAAACTTAATCTCGTCTGGAATAGGAATATTCTCTTGGATTTGCTTTGGAGTAAGTTCCGTTCTTATATCAAGCTTATCTATTTCTTTTGCTTCTTCGCCTGGAAGAAATTTTTTAACATTAATTAATGTTAAATTTCCCTCTTTAAAAAAACCATCTTGTGCTTTATAGCTTTCTTGAAAATCTTTATTTTCACCTGCTATAAAAACAGTAATATTTGAAAAAATATTTTTATCTTTTTTAACTTTCATTATCTTAATAATCTTCTCTTGAGTTGAATTATCAGACTCATGCAGCCAAATTCCTTTTTCCTGAATAGATATCTTATTATTTCCTCCACCTATAATTTTTGCACCTAAAACACTATTATAGTCCAGCAAAACAGCAGATATTGGTTGAAAAATAAAAACAAAAATTGCGCTAAGAACAAAAATTGAAAAAAATAGCGGGATAACTAAAGACCAAATTGATACGCCAATAGATTTAATTGCAGCAAGTTCAAAATTATTATTAAATTTTGAAAATGTTAGAGTAGAAGAAAACAAAAAAATAAAAGGCAAAAGTGATATAACTAAATAAGGTATTTTATATAATACAGCCTCTACTAACTTAGAAATAGCTACTTCTTTACTTTGAACTTCACGCAAAAGCTCCACAAAATCTATAATAAAAATTAAACCAGCAAATATTAAAAATATAAAAATAAAATTTTTCAAAAAATTTTTAACAATATACTCTGAAAGCGTAATAGAAAAAGTCATTATAAATATTTAAAATTTATCAGGATTAAAAGATTTTATTATTTTTAGGAGACTATATTATATATAACAAAAAAAATCTACATCGATTATTAAGAAAAACATTGACTATTTATTAAAAAAAGTGCTTAATATACGCCTTAAATATGGAGATTTGAATATGAGAATTGTTAATTCGTTAAAAAGCGCCAAGAAAAGAGACAAAGATTGTTATGTTGTAAATCGTCGTGGCCGTAAGTTTGTTTTACATAAGAAAAACAAACGCTTTAAAGCACGCCAAGGTTAATTTTTGCCCTAAGTAGGCAAGTTCAATTATGGTTAAGAGATGAAAATTTTAAGTCGTTATTTAGAAAAAACGCTTTTATTGTCATCTCTTTCTATAGTTTTTTCTTTAACAATTATAATATTAATCACTCAATCCTTTAAATATGTAGACTTTATAGTTTCTCATGGAACTAATCACACAGATTTTTTTTATTTGCTACTTCTCTTACTACCTTCTTTAATTAATATAATTCTACCTATATGCATCTTTATAGCTGTAATGTATAGTCTTAATAAGCTAAATTTGCATCGTGAGTTAAGTATAATTAAAGGCTTTGGTCTAAGTAACTTCAAAATTTCTAAGCCTTTCTTAAAAATTGTTATTTTTTTTATTGCTATACATTATTCTATTTCTCTTTATGTCATGCCAGAAGTTAATAGTCACTTTAAAAAACTAACGAAAGATCTTAAAGAAAGTTATATAAGCTTTTATCTTAAAGAGAAAGTTTTCCACCATCCTACGATGAAAACAACTTTTTATATTAAAGAAAAAGTTGGCAATAATAAATTTAATAGCTTATTTTATCAGGAAGAGGAAAAAGATAAAACTGTTACAATAATAGCTCAATCAGGAGAAATAGTAAAAAAAGAAGGGAAGATATATCTTAGTTTAGAAAAAGGTAACCGCCAAGAAACAAATAATAAGAATGAACTTAATATTCTTAACTTTAATAAGCTTTGGGTAGAATTGAATTTTGACAAAACAAGCAATCTTCCTAGAAACAAACAACTACAAGAAAAACACATATTAGAACTAATTTTTCCTCCTTCAAACCTTACCAAACCACAAAAATTATCATGCTATGCCGAAGCAGTGCAAAGGCTAACATGGCCTATTTATAACCTAATATTAACATTAATTGCATTAACCACTTTTTTAGAAGGAGATTTTAGAAGATCAGGAAAAACTAAAAGAATTATTTTATTTTCTTCTTTCGCAGCGCTTATTATCATACTTAACAATAGCTTGATAAACCTAAGCTCTACTTATCCTTATATATTCACTTTAGTATTTTTTAACACTTTTGGTATGCTGTTTTTGCTTTATCAAGTTTTATACAGCTATCAAAATAATAAAATAACACTTATATTTAAGAGATAAATTTAACATTGCCAATAGCCTCTTCCCATCTTACAAATTTCACTACCATTTTTTGGTACCTCAATTTGTCTAAAGGAAGAGATATAAACTTTTAACTCAGTATTATCAGGCAAACAATTTGGTTTAATATATCTATCATTAGAAACAATACTCCAAATAAAATTATCTATTGCATGGCTGTAGCAACTCATATTTAGCAGCTTTTCTATTCCCTTTTTTGTATATAAAATTGACCAAGCGCCCCACCCTCCAGCATTAGCACTGAATTTATTAAAAATCTCATTTCCTTGAACTGGTATTTGAAGTCCACTATATTGAATCATGTCAAGATAAACAATATCAGCATCCAGAGGCATATTATTAACTATTTTTTTAATGTTATTACTGATATTGCTATCAGTTACAATTACATCATCTTCAAAAATTATAATATTATCAAAATTCATATTTTTTGCTTTTTGCCATAAAATGTAATTGCTACACCACACACCAATCTCTCCAGATGAAAGACCAAAATCACGCTGGTTCATATACATAAAAGAAGAATTTACATTACTTGCATCACAATATATTTTGTAGGATCTATCTTTAACCATTCCAGTGGACCTATTTTTAATATCTAAGCCAGTGAATTTATTTCCCAATTCAATATCTTCTAACGTTACCTTATAACCATCTATTGCATTAAAACGTTGATATTTTAAATTTAGCTTATCAAACTGCTTTGAAATATTCATCCATCTATCTTTTGATCTTTCTAAGTTTATCACATAAGTTTCAGTTTTATTAGCAAAGGAATATCTATAAAAATAGACGCTGACTAATACCAATAATATAAAGTAATATAACTTTCTCATAATAACTTTTTAGTAAAATAAGATGAGTATTATATATCCAGGCTTGCTAGTTGTAAATTAGCTAATTCTGACCCTTAAAGGAAATTACTTTTATTAGAGACAACAAAAGTTTTACAAATCACATCATACCACCCTCTATTATATTGATCAAAAGCCATAAAGAGAAATGGGATATAACAAAGAAAATAAAAATTATGCTTAATTAACATAATTTGGTTTATTATAAATATTACTAAGAAAGGGAGATAAGCAAGAATATATCTTATAAAACATGTATATAATGAAACTGAATTTTTCTCTGAGTTCACAAGAATTATATTAAATAATCTCATTCCATAGGTAGATTTTTTTGCACTTGATATTAAAATAGATTCATATAAAGCTGATGCTGGCCATGATATAATAGATTCATAATTATAAAGGTTATTTTTACTTATAAACTCTCCTAGAGTCAGGAAAATATGTATAGCAAAATAAACTATTACTATATCAACAACACTAGCAAGTATCCTTACTTTTATTGATGCATACTCGGTTGATTCGCTCATTTATTAACTTTTATTAACATCGTAATATATAATATTAAGTTATTAATGTTTTGTCAATTACTTATATTTAATTTTTTTATAATTAGTCATATTCGTATTATTTTTTTAATACGGTAATCTAAAAACTTTTAATTTAAGAATTACTAAATTATTTAGAAAATGAAAAGATACTAGCAAGAAAAAGGTGATTTTTAAAAATGAAAATCACCTTTATAAAATCTAAAGCTATTATAAAAAGCTAAATTTTAAAAAAGCTATTTATTATCAGCTGCAACTCCGTCACTAATATAAATCTGATATTATGCACAGTTTTTAAAATTATTTGTATGATGCTCTAAATCATATCAATATTCTTCTTTAAGTGAGTTAATGCTATTATGTAAAACACTTTAATATTTCGTTGAGTGCATAAACTATTTTTTTATAAATATTTATCTAGTTTATAATTAAAAAAACCCGCTTCTTTAAAAGCGGGTTTTTAAAAAATAAACAAATTTTATATTAATTTGCTGCTGACTCTTGATTTTTATCTCTATCAATAATCATTGCTTTACTTTTAACTTGGTTAACATAGAAACCAGTACCAGCAGGTATAAGTCTACCAACAATAACATTCTCCTTAAATCCTTGAAGACGATCAATCTTACCAGCAACTGCAGCTTCAGTAAGAACTCTAGTTGTTTCTTGGAAGGATGCAGCAGATATAAAGGACCTTGTCTGTAGAGAAGCTTTAGTAATACCTTGTAATATCGGTATAGCTGTAGCAGGTAAGTAACCTTTTTTCTCAGCTTTTTGGTTTATTTCCTCAAATTCTTGACGATCTATTTGTTCACCTGCAAGTAATGTAGTTTCACCAGGATTTATAACTTCTACTTTCTGTAGCATTTGGCGAATAATTACTTCTATGTGTTTGTCATCAATTTTTACACCTTGAAGTCTATAAACTTGTTGAACTTCAGCAACCATATACTGAGCAAGAGCCTCAACACCCATAACTTTTAAAATGTCATGAAGCACAGGGTTTCCATCAATAAGTAATTCACCTTTTCTAATATAATCACCTTCATTAACAGAAACATGTTTTCCTCTTGGAATCATATACTCAACCGGTTCAATTGTTTTATCAACAGGTTTAATAATTATACGGCGTTTAGATTTGTAGTCTTTACCAAACTCAACATAACCCTCTACTTCAGAAATAACAGCATGGTCCTTAGGCTTACGCGCTTCAAATATTTCAGCAACCTTTGGAAGACCACCAGTAATATCTTTAGTTTTGGTTGATTCTCTTGGAATACGAGCAATAACATCACCAGCATGCACATTAGCATTGTCATCAACACTTAAGATAGCACCAATTGGTAAGAAGTATCTTGCTTCAAGGCCATTTGCAAGCACCTTAACTTCACCATTTTCATCTAATAGCATCATTCTAGGACGTAAATCAGCACCTCTAGTTTGTTGTTTCCAATCAAAAACCACTTTACTTGAAATGCCAGTAGCTTCATCTACTATTTCACGTACAGAAATCCCTTCAATTAAGTCTTTATAAGAAACTTTACCACTTTTTTCAGTAATGATTGGAATAGTATATGGGTCCCACTCAGCAATTCTATCACCTTTTTTAACAATTGTACCTTCTTCAACATTAAGCTTAGCACCATAAGGAATTCTATATCTGGCTTTTTCATGACCTTTGTCATCAGCAACAATAACTTCACATGTTCTACTCATAACAACTTTACGGCCTTCACTGTCAATAACCAAGTTATCATTAACAAGGAATACTTTACCATCATATGAAGCTTCAACATTCGAAACTTCAGCGCCCTTAGTTGCAGCACCACCAATGTGGAATGTACGCATTGTAAGCTGTGTACCTGGCTCACCAATTGATTGAGCAGCAATAACACCAACAGCCTCTCCTGGGCTAACTATGTCACCTGTTGCAAGGTCTCTTCCGTAACATTTTGAACATACACCGTTTTTAGCTTCACATGTAAGAACAGATTTAACCTTAACTGATTCAATACCAGCAACATCAATCTTTTCAACAATATCTTCAGTGATCATTTCATTTTTAGCAATAATCAACTCATCAGTTGATGGATGATGAATGTCATTGGTTGTTACTCTTCCAAGTATCTTATCAGCTAATGGTATTGTAACCTCACCACCATCAATCATGGCTTTAACGATTAACCCATTCTCAGTTCCACAATCAGATTCTTGTATAATACAATCCATTGAAACGTCAACAAGTCTTCTTGTTAGATATCCAGAGTTAGCAGTCTTTAACGCCGTATCTGCAAGCCCCTTTCTTGCTCCATGTGTTGAAGTAAAGTACTCAAGAACACTTAAGCCTTCTTTTAAGTTAGAAATAATTGGTGTTTCAATAATTTCACCAGAAGGTTTTACCATTAACCCTCTCATACCAGCTAACTGTCTAATCTGAGCCAATGAACCTCTAGCTCCTGAGTCAGACATCATATAAATTGAGTTAACTCTTTGTTGATTTGCAGTAGATTCTTTGGTAGCAGACATAGCAGAAATTTGCTTAATCAAGTCAACTGCAACTTTATCAGAACATTTTGACCACATATCAACAACTTTATTGTATTTTTCACCAGAAGTTATTAAACCTTCAGAATATTGTTTCTCAAATTCTTTAACTTCTGCTAGCGTCTCTTTAATATGTTTTTCTTTAGTTGTTGGAACAACCATATCATCTTTACCAATTGAAATACCGGATTTGCAAGCATACTCAAATCCAAGCTTCATTAATCTATCAGCAAACACTACTGTTCTTTTTTGGCCACAATGACGGAATACTAGGTCAATAAGAGAAGAAATTTCTTTAACAGTAAATACTTTATTTACATTTTCAAAAGGAATATTTGTATCTTCTAATAATTCAGAAACAATCATTCTTCCTGGTGTGCTCTCAACTAGAACATATTCTTCATTTCCAGCAATTGTTTTAACTTTTCTTCTATATTTTATTTTTGAGTGTAAGGTAACTGCTTTAGCGTGCAAAGCGTGATTCATTTCAGCACTATCAACAAAACACATACCTTCACCTGGTTCACCATCTAATGACATAGTCAAGTAGTATAATCCAAGAACAATATCTTTTGAAGGAACGATAATTGGCTTACCATTTGACGGGCTTAAAATATTATTGGTAGACATCATTAATACGCGGCACTCAAGCTGTGCTTCTAGTGACAAAGGAACGTGAACAGCCATCTGATCACCGTCAAAGTCAGCGTTAAAAGCTGCGCAAACTAGTGGGTGTAATTTAATAGCTTTACCTTCAATTAATACAGGTTCAAATGCTTGAATTCCTAATCTATGTAAAGTTGGTGCACGATTAAGTAACACAGGATGTTCGCGAATAACTTCCTCTAAAATATCCCAAACTTCTGGTCTTTCGCTTTCTACCATTCTCTTTGCAGCTTTAATAGTAGTTGAAATACCATATAGCTCAAGCTTAGAGTAAATAAATGGCTTAAATAATTCAAGAGCCATTTTTTTAGGTAATCCACACTGATGTAACTTTAATTCTGGACCAACAACAATTACAGAACGCCCTGAATAGTCAACACGCTTACCAAGAAGATTTTGTCTAAATCTTCCTTGTTTACCTTTAAGCATGTCACTTAAGGATTTAAATGGACGTTTATTAGCATTTTTAACTACCCTGCTTCTTCTTCCGTTATCAAATAAAGCATCAACAGCTTCTTGAAGCATTCTTTTTTCATTTCTAACTATTATATCTGGTGCTCTAAGCTCTAATAATCTACGTAAACGGTTATTCCTATTTATTACACGACGATATAATTCGTTAAGGTCAGAGGTTGCAAATCTTCCACCATCTAGCATCACTAATGGTCTAATTTCTGGCGGAATTACTGGAAGAACTTCTAATACCATCCACTCAGGCTTATTTCCAGAATCAAGAAAGTCTTCAACTAATTTAAGGCGCTTTACTAACTTCTTCCTTTTAGTATCAGAGTTTACTTCAGCAATTTCTGCTCTTAATGCATCTTTAATTTCTTCTAGGTTAAGTTGTGAAAGTAATGTTTGAACAGCTTCTGCACCTATCATTGCAGTAAAATTATCTTCACCATATTCATCTAAGGCCTTTTGATACTGATCTTCAGTAAGTAGTTCATGCTTTTCAAAAGGAGACATTCCTGGATCAGTAATAATATATGCTTCAAAATAAAGAATTTTCTCTAATTCTTTTAAAGGAAGGTCTAGCAAGCCACTAATTCTTGAAGGAAGAGATTTCAAAAACCATATGTGAGCAATAGGTGCTGCAAGTTCAATATGCCCCATTCTCTCACGTCTAACTTTTGAAGTAGTTACCTCAACACCACACTTTTCACAAACTACGCCACGGTATTTCATGCGTTTATATTTACCACACAAACACTCGTAGTCTTTTACTGGACCAAATATGCGTGCACAGAACAAACCATCTCTTTCAGGCTTGAAAGTCCTATAATTTATAGTTTCAGGCTTCTTGACTTCACCAAAAGACCAGGACCTAATTTTATCAGGACTAGCAATGGATATTTTCATCAAGTCAAAATCATAACTATCTTGAGTGCTAAATAAATTCATCATTCTCGATCTTCTCCATTAAACCGTCTTAATTATTAATTTCATAGTCTTTTTTCTGTTCAAGATCAACACTTAAACATAATGAGCGTAGTTCTTTTATCATAACATGGAATGATTCTGGTATTCCACACTCAAAATTATTATCACCTCGGATAATAGAATCATATATTTTAATTCTTCCGCTAACATCATCTGACTTAACAGTAAGCATTTCCTGTAATGTATAAGCAGCTCCATAAGCTTGAAGTGCCCAACATTCCATCTCCCCAAGCCTTTGTCCACCGAAGTGTGATTTTCCTCCCAGAGGTTGTTGAGTAACAAGACTATATGGACCAATTGAACGAGCGTGAATCTTATCATCAACAAGATGGTGTAATTTTAACATATATATATAACCAACTGTTACTTTTCTGTCAAAATACTCACCAGTTCTTCCATCAATTAAACTTACCTGACCTGAAGTATCTAAATTTGCACGCTTAAGCATGTCATTAATATCAGCTTCTTTAGCACCATCAAAAACAGGTGTTGCAACAGGAACACCATGTTTAATGTTGCTAGCTAATTCAAGGACTTGCTCATTAGTCATTTCCATAATTTGCTTTTCAATTTTCTTATCGTTATAAGCATAGCATAGTGCTTCCTTAACAGCTTTAACGTCTTTTTGTTGGTTATAGTAGGCTTCCATTGCATCAGCAATTTGTTTACCTAATGTCACAGCTGCCCAGCCTAAGTGAATCTCAAGAATCTGGCCAATATTCATACGTGATGGAACCCCAAGTGGGTTTAACACTATATCAACAATTGTACCATCTTCTAAATATGGCATATCTTCCATAGGTAGGATTCTAGAAATAACACCTTTATTACCGTGTCTACCAGCCATTTTATCACCAGGCTGAAGTTTATGCTTCATAGCAATGAATATCTTAACAATTTTAAGTGCACCTTGAGGTAAGTCATCACCTGCTTGGATTCTATCAATACTTGAGTTGAACTTCTTATTTAACTTATCCACAGCAGCGCGATACCTAGTTTTCAGTGATTCAAGCTCCACTGTAACATTAGTATCTTCAACTGTAATATTCCACCACTGAGGCTTAGCAAGATCTGATAGTGCATCATCAGTTATTTTTGCACCAGCTTTTAAACCACGAGGTGCTGATACAACCACTTGATCTAGCAATAATTCACGCAATTTAGAGAACATCACTCCATCAACAACTGTAAGCTCGTCATCTCTATCTTTAGCTAATCTATCAATTTGCTCACGCTCAATTGCAAGAGCTCTCTGGTCTTTTTCTATACCACGTCTAGTTTGAATTTCAACACCAACAACTGTTCCACTCACACCTGGAGGTAAGTGAAGAGAAGAATCTCTCACATCAGCTGCTTTCTCACCAAATATTGCTCTTAATAGCTTTTCTTCAGGAGTCATTGGAGCTTCGCTTTTTGGTGTAACTTTACCAACAAGAATATCACCAGCTTTAACTTCAGCACCAATGTGGGCAATACCAACCTCATCAAGGTGGCGTAAATGTTCATCACTTACATTTGGTATGTCTCTTGTTATTTCCTCAGGTCCCAATCTAGTATCACGAGCCACACACTCAAATTCTTCAATGTGAACGGAAGTAAAGATATCATCTTCAACAATTCTACGAGAAATAAGTATTGAATCTTCAAAGTTATAACCATTCCAAGCCAAAAATGCTCCTAAAACGTTTTTTCCAAGAGCTAACTCACCTAATTGAGTACTTGGGCCATCAGCTATAACATCACCTTTTTTAACTTTATCACCAACAGAAACTAAAGGACGTTGGTTGATACATGTATTATGGTTAGATCTTTGAAACTTTAATAAGTTATAAATTTCAACACCAGGAGAATCTGATTCATTATCTTCAATATTTCTAATAACTATTCTTGTTGCGTCAACTTGTTCAACAATACCAGTAGACCTTGAAACAACTGTAGCACCTGAATCACTTGCAACAACTTTTTCCATACCGGTTCCAACTATAGGAGCTTCAGAACGAAGTAAAGGAACTGCTTGACGTTGCATGTTTGATCCCATCAAGGCTCGGTTAGCGTCATCGTTTTCAAGAAACGGAATTAACGAAGCTGCCACGGAAACCATTTGCATTGGTGAAACGTCCATATAGTGAATTTCTTCAGGGGATGACATAATAAATTCCCCATTCTTACGACAGCTTACAAGCTCAGCAGTAAAGTTTCCATTATCATCTAAATCAGCATTAGCCTGAGCAATAATATATCTTCCTTCTTCAATTGCTGAAAGGTAAACTACTTCATCTGTAACTTTTGAATTTAAAACTTTGCGGTATGGACTTTCAATAAAGCCATATTTATTTACTCTGGCAAATGTTGCCATGCTATTGATCAAACCAATATTTTGTCCTTCAGGAGTTTCAATTGGGCAGATACGACCATAGTGTGAAGGATGAACGTCACGAACTTCAAATCCCGCTCTATCTCTTGTCAAACCACCTGGTCCCAATGCAGATAATCTTCTTTTGTGAGTTATTTCTGAAAGAGGATTAGTTTGATCCATAAATTGTGATAATTGCGAAGATGTAAAGAAATCTTTAACTGAGGTTGAAAGTAGTTTTGCATTAATAAGGTCATGAGGCATTACAGCATCTAACTCAACAGCGCTCATTCTTTCAACTATAGTTCTGGCAAGTCTTACTAAAGCAATTCTAAATTGGTTTTCTATCATTTCACCAACAGCACGAATTCTTCTATTGCTTAAATGATCAATATCGTCAATTTCTCCAATGCCATCTTTTAGCTGCACTAAAGACTTAATTATACTGAGTATATCTTCTTTGGTTAATACTGTTGTTTCCTCTGAAATATCTAATTGCAGTCTCGCATTTAATTTTACTCTACCTACAACTGATAAATCATATCTTTCACTATTAAAAAATAGATCATTAAATACTTGTCTTGCACCTTCTATTGTTGAAGGTTCACCTGGTCTAATAACCTTAAATATATCTACAAGAGCTTCGTCAGAAGTTGTGTTTTTATCCATAAAGAGTGTATTTCGTATATAAGCACCAACATTCACATGGTCTATATCTAGTATCGAAATTTGGTCTATACCAACTCTTTCTAAGAAGGCTATCCTATCAGGTCTTAGCTCTTCTCCGGTTGAGATATATATTTCTCCTGATTCAGGATTAATTACATCTTCACCAATATATTTGCCAATTAAATCTTCAGAAGAAAGTAATTGGTGCGTAAATTCTGATTCTTGAAGTTTTTTTAGCGTTTTTGGTGTTAATTTACTACCTGCTTCTAGTGCAATTTTGCCTGTTTTCGCATCAACTAAGTCATTTTTTAATTTAGCGCCCTTCATACGTTCAAAATTAAACTGTCCTGACCAACCATTTTTAACTTTGCTAATAGTATTTTTACTATAAAAATAATCTAGAATTTCTGATGTTGATAAGCCTAAAGCTCTTAATAATGAAGAAACTAGTATTTTACGCTTACGATCTATTCTAAAATAAAGAACGTCTTTTGCATCAAATTCAAAATCTAGCCATGAACCACGATAAGGTATAACTCTAGCAGAATATAAATATTTGCCAGTATTATGAGTTTTTCCTCTATCATGATCAAAAAATGCACCAGGAGAACGATGCATTTGCGAAACTACAACTCTTTCAGTACCATTAACAACAAATGTACCATTATCAGTCATCATCGGTATATCACCAAGATAAACTTCTTGTTCTTTAATTCCTTTTATTTCTCTTGCTTGAGTATCTTCATCAATATCCCAAACTATTAAGCGGAAAACACCCTTTAAGTATGAAGAATAATTTCCACTTCTAAGTACAGGTTCACCTAGTTCATATTTTATAAATTCAAGAGTAGCTGTCCCTGATGGATCTTCAATTGGGAACACAGAACTGAAAACTTGATTTAAACCGGTATTATTTCTTTTATCAGATTCAACTCCAGTTTGCAAAAAAGAATCATAAGAATTTTTTTGAAGCTCAATCAAGTTAGGTATTGAAGCTATTTTCTCAACTCTACCAAAACTCTTGCGAATCTTTTTATGGGCTGTGAACGAACTAATCATTGAAAATCTCCGGTAATTAATAAACTCTGATCATTTCTAAATAATATATTTATTTAGAAATATATAAAATTAAACCTATATAAAATGAATAAACAAAGCTCACTAATATATCTATTAGCTTGCTTTGTTTATACGTTTATTCAACTAATGTCTCAGTCCAAAAGTTATTTAACTTCTACTTTTGCACCAACTTTTTCTAGTTGTTCTTTAATTTTATTTGCTTCATCTTTTGAAACTGACTCTTTTAATGGTTTTGGAGCAGCTTCAACTAAGTCTTTAGCTTCTTTTAAGCCAAGGCCAGTGATTGCACGAACTTCTTTAATAACTTCGATTTTCTTATCACCAGCAGAAGCTAGAATTACGTTAAATTCTGTTTGCGCTTCTTCAGCAGCAGCTGGAGCAGCACCTGCAGCAGCAGCCACAGCCACTGGAGCAGCAGCACTTACTCCCCATTTCTCTTCGAGCATTTTTGCAAGTTCAGCTGCTTGCATTACGCTTAAAGATGATAACTCTTCTGCGATTTTTTCTAAATTTGCCATTTTAATCCTCTTTTTCTTACATTAACAATTAAAAATTATAACATTCTTGTGAATATTATTTCCTTGAATAAGCACCAATAACTCTCGCTATTTGACCAGCTGGAGTATTGAGTAACCTTGCTAGCTTTGAAGCTGGCGCAGATATTAAACCAACTATCTTTGCTCTTAGCTCGTCTTTCGAAGGCATGCTTGATAACATTGCTATATCTTTCTTGTCAACAAACTGATTGTCAACCATTCCTCCAAGTAAAACTAAACTTGCATTATCTTTTGCAAATGAAGTAAGCTTTTTTGCAACTGAAACTGGATCATTAGATACAACTAAAGCAGTTGGACCTGTTAACAACGGATCTATTTTATTGTTGTTAGTATTTGCAACAGCCAGCTTTGCAAGGCTATTTTTAATAACCTTCATTTGAGCATTACATTCACGCATTTGCCCTCTTAGCACTTCAACTTGAGCAACTGTAAGCCCTTGATAGTGCACAATAATAGTAGAACTATGGTCTTCTATTAAGGTTTTTATTTCTTCAATTGATGCTTGTTTTTCTAACCTATTCACAACAAACTCCTACTTAAGCACTTAATGATAAACTTGAAATATCAACTGGCAATGATGGTCCCATAGTTGATGATAAATAAACAGACTTTAAATATGTCCCTTTTGAAGCCGCAGGCTTAGCTTTTATGATAGCTGATATAAGAGCTTGTGTATTTTCAACAAGACTATTTTCGTTAAAGCTTAACTTACCAACTGCCGCATGAACAATACCTGCTTTTTCAGCTCTAAACTCAACTTGTCCAGCTTTAGCTTTTGCAACTGCACCAGCAACATCAGCAGTAACTGTGCCAAGCTTTGGATTTGGCATTAAACCTTTTGGGCCTAAAACTTTAGCTACTTTACCAACAACACCCATCATATCAGGCGTTGCAATGCAACAATCGAAATCAATATTACCAGACTGGATCGCAGCTACTAATTCATCAGAACCATACACGTCTGCACCAGCTGATTTTGCTTCTTCAAGCTTTGCATCTTTAGCAAATACAGCCACCCTCACTTGCTTACCAGTACCATGAGGCATTGAAACAACCCCTCTTACTTGCTGGTCTGAGTGTTTAGTATCAACACCAAGAATACAAACAACTTCAAGGCTTGAGTCAAATTTTGTAAAGCTATTCTTCTTTAAAAAAGAAGCAGCCTCATCTAATGTGTATTTTTTGTTTTCGTCAAGTAATGTACGGACGTTACGGATTGATTTACCGCCCTTACCTTTGCCCATTTCAACTTTCGTTTGCTTTTCTTTCTTTGTCATTATAACTACCCTTCTACCTTAACACCCATTGACATAGCAGTACCCATAACTGACTTAGAGGCCGCCTCAATATCAAAAGCATTCATATCTTCCATTTTTTGCGCCGCAATTTCTCTAACTTGAGCCATAGTAAGATTCCCTACATAATCAGCTTTACCAGTTTTATCAGAACCTTTAGCAATCTTTGCTGCTTTAATTATATAGTATGAAACTGGAGGCTTTTTAACTTGAATACTGAACGTACGATCAGCATAATAAGTTATCACTACAGGAGTAGGAGAACCTGGTTCCATAGATTGAGTCATCGCGTTAAAAGCTTTACAAAATTCCATAATATTAAGACCACGTTGTCCAAGCGCTGGACCAACTGGAGGTGATGGATTGGCTTTTCCCGCAGGAATCTGTAATTTTATATAACCTTGAACTTTTTTTGCCATAACTCTACTTACCTTTATTACTAAATTACTTAAACTTTTTCAACTTGAGAAAATTCTAATTCCACAGGAGTCGAACGACCAAATATAGAAACAGAAACTTTCAATCTAGATTTTTCATCATCAACATCAGATACAACACCAATAAATGACTCAAAAGGCCCATCATTTATTTTAACTGAATCGCCAACTTCGAATATCAGAGAATTCTTTGTTACAACAGAACCTTCTTCCATTTGTTTAAATATTGACTGCACTTCTTTTTCGCTAACCGGAGATGGCTTAGTAGCACTTCCTAAAAATCCTGTTACTTTAGGTATATTACGAACAAAGTGCCAACTATCCTCATTCATCTCCATATTAATAAGAATATAGCCTGGAAGGAATTTTTTTTCTACATTAACCTTCTGGTTTCTTCTTACTTCTACTACTTCTTCAGTGGGAACTACAACTCTAGCTATATAATCTTGAAGATTTTTTTTTCTTGCTTGCTCTTCAATCAGCTTCGCCACTCTTTTTTCATGCCCAGAAACAACATGGACTATATACCATTGAAAAGCCATTAATTAACTCCCAAATTCAATAAAAACTGAATAAACTTAAACATTCCCATGTCCACCAAGAAGAAAAACAAACATGAAACAGCCACCATGGCAAACACCATTACAACTGACATACTAGTTTCTTTTCTAGATGACCAAGTAATTTTCTTCGCTTCTTTAACAACTTGATCAACAAATTCAGTAATTTTAACCATAATTAACATCTAAACGAATATAGTACAGCACATTTTTGGCAGGAGCGAAGGGATTCGAACCCCCGACCTTCGGTTTTGGAGACCGACGCTCTACCAACTAAGCTACACTCCTATTTGCAACTGCAAACACATTCTTGATTTAAGAATATACAGTAATAGCATTATTCTTTAATAAATCAAGCATTCTTTTTCTTTTTTTTGAAAAAACCTTCTATTTAGAGAAGATTTTTAACAAATTCACAATAAAAAAGCCGCTTCTGTTTAAATTAGAAGCGGCCGTAAATAAACTATTTAGAAATTTTAGCTACAACGCCAGCACCAACTGTGCGTCCACCT
>CAZVLF010000007.1:0-57576 GCA_964627795.1 uncultured Rickettsiales bacterium
TATATAAGTAAACTTAATAAATTAAATTAGTTATAAAAAATGAAATGTAATTTTTGTGAAGTTAAGAAAAAAGATGAATTAACTATAAATCATAATTTTTTCAATCAATATAAAGTTTCAATGGAATATATATATGAAAGAAAAGTTTTAGCGAATACAAAACAAAGCGCTCGTAAAGTTCTAACCAATTTTATTGCTAAAACAATGGGTGTTTGCTCACATATAATTAATGCAAAAATAGATTTTTAAAATAATAAATCCATGGGTTTAATTTAATAATTCCTGGTTGGTTTCCCTTAATAAATTTATAGTAAGTGGAATGAAATTAGGTTTTAAAAAAAGATTTTAATAATCAAGCAATCTAGTTAATAAATTTTTTGTGTCAAACTTATCATATTAAAGCTGTAGAGATCGACTTTTTAAATAACTTATTTAAAATAATTTGAATAATTTAACCTTTTTAAAGGTTTTATTTATGGTTAATAAAATTCTTCATTTAAGAATGTTTATTTTTAATTCAATCATATTTTTCTCTACGTTAGCTTTCTCTTTAGTGTATGAATTAGAATATCAGGTAGAAGCACGTAATGATATTGGTGACTCAACATCTTATATATATAATATAAAACTCGCTCCTCAAAAAATTTCAGCTAGAAAATTCTCTCAAAATATTGATGTTGAAGAATTATATGATCTTAAAGAAGAGATACAAATTCTAATAAATCATAAAAACAAAACTTATGAAATATACTCCATATTTGCTAATGTAGAATATTATGATAAAAATATGTATGATTTTTTAAAAAGGCTCTATGACACCCCCTATAAACATCTTTATAAGCAAAATCCTTTATTTCATGAATATTCTAAAGAATGTATATTTGGAATAAGCACAGGTGATGAGGTTAAGAAAAAAATTTCCAAAATTATAAAAGATAATAAAATTATATTTAGTCTTGATAAAGAAAAAATTTCTTCTATCACTTTAAGTAACCATCCGTTCCTGAAAAGCTTAAAAATATTTTTAGAATTTTTAAAGAAAAATTTATTATAAATAAATTTAATTATGCTTTCTTAACTTAAATAGATCTTCTTCTATTCTAATTAATTCATTATATTTAGCCATTCTATCAGTTCTACATAAGGATCCGGTTTTAATAAACCCAACTCCTGTTGCAACCACAAGATGAGAAATAGTAGTATCTTCAGTTTCACCTGAACGATGAGATATAATTGCTTTATAATTATTTTCTTTTGCCAAATTGATTGTTTTTAATGTTTCAGATAAAGTTCCAATTTGATTTAGTTTTATAAGAATAGAATTTGCAAAACCATCATCAATACCCATTTTAAGTATTTTAGAATTTGTAACAAACAAATCATCTCCAACTAGCATTATATCCTTACCAAGTTCTTTAGTAAGCGCTTTCCAACCTTCATAATCATTTTCAGCCATCGGATCTTCAATAGAGATAATAGGATAAAATTTAGTAAGGTTACGATAAAAATCTATCATTTGATTCTTATCTAATATATTCCCTTCAATTTGATATTTTTCATTAACGTAAAACTCTGAAGCAGCACAATCTAAAGCTAGATTTACATCAATTCCTGGTTTATACCCAGCACTTGAAATTGCCTCCATAATAAAATCAAGAGCTTCTTCAGTTTTACTTAATGCTGGTGCAAATCCTCCTTCATCACCAACACTTGTTGCAAGTCCTTTAGCATTAAGAAGACTTTTTAAAGAGTGAAATATTTCCGCTCCCATTCTTATAGACTCTTTGGCTGAATTATCTATATTGGGAATAATCATAAATTCTTGAATATCTATTCCGTTATTTGCGTGAGCCCCACCATTTATAATATTCATGTATGTTTTAGGGAGCTTATACTGAGAATGATCTCTTTCTATATATTGATATAAAGCTATATTTTTGGATATTGCAGAAGCTTTAGCATTTGCAAGTGAAACAGCTAATATAGCATTAGCTCCAAGGTTAGATTTATTTTCACATTCATCAAGATTAATTAATATTTCATCAATATGGGTTTGATTAAATGGAGAATTACCAATTAACTTAGGAGCAATAATATTATTTACATTTTCAATTGCTTTTAATACACCTTTTCCGTTATATCTTGCTTTATCACCATCTCTTAGTTCAACAGCTTCTAATATACCAGTTGAAGCCCCACTTGGAACTGATGCTCTGCCTATAGATCCATCTGATAAGCTTAAGTCCACCTCAACGGTTGGAAATCCCCTGCTATCTAATATTTCTCTTGCTTTAATGTTGCTTATCTTAACCATAATATTCCTTTTTAAAATCTTTATAATTTGCATGGCATATAGCCACTGCTAAAGCATCAGCTGCATGCTCATTTGTAACTTTAGCTTTGGGAAGAATTTTATTTATCATGTATAAAACCTGTTCTTTATTTGCTTTCCCCTGCCCTACAACTGCTTTTTTTACAAAATTTGGTGAATATTCAAAAAAATTTTTATTATGAAGAGCAGTAGTTAAAATAACAGCAGCTCTAGCATAGCCAAGTTTTAGGGAAGAAAGATTATTACTATTAACAAAAATATCTTCCATCGCACAATGAAGTGGCTGATAAAGAGTTATTACCTTTGACATTTCATCATGAATAATTTTAAGCCTTTTATCAATTTCCATATTTGATTTAGTCACTATAACACCTGATGAAACATAATTTACTATATTTCTATTTAAAGATACAATTCCCCAACCTGTATTTATCAAGCCTGGATCTATCCCACAAATTATAATTTCTTCTTTCATAAATTATTGAATCCTTGGAAATATAACTTTCGGCTCTGGAAGAGCTGCTTGAGATTTGATTGCAAAATTTTTATTTAAATTAGCAAAACTTCTTTCTTCTAGGGAAACTGAAATTTGATTAAGCATCTTATCCATAGCTTCAGGCATAAATGGAATCAATAAAATTGATATATATCTAATATTTTCTAATATCACATAAAGAACTTTATTCATTGCTTCAGTATCTGTTTTCCTTAAGGCCCAAGGTTCCTTTTCATTAATATATACGTTAATTTTAGTTGAAATATCAATAACAACATCTAGTGCATGGCTAAATTTATAAGAAACCATAGAAGACATATATTCAGCTACCTTATTTTCAAGGCTAAAAAGCAACTCTTCTTGGCTATAAAGTTCATTAATATTTACTTGTGGAACTTGGGCGTCAGCATTTTTTTGAATAAAGGCTAAAGTTCTTTGAGCTAAATTACCAATATTATTGGCTAATTCACTATTTAACCTTATTTGCATTTGCTCTTTTGAAAAATTACCATCTGCACCGAAAGTAACTTCTCTCATTAAAAAATAACGAGTTTGATCTAAACCAAATTGCTCCACCAATTCTTTAGGGCTAACAACATTTCCTAAAGATTTAGACATTTTTTCTCCATTAATAGTCCACCAACCATGAGCAACTATTTTTTTAGGAAGTTTAATATCAGCTGCCATTAGAAAAGCTGGCCAATATATAGCATGAAAACGAAGAATATCTTTACCAACTATATGAACATCAGCTGGCCAGAATTTAGCAAAATTATCTTTAGTTTCTGGGTATCCAAGAGCTGAAATGTAATTTGTAAGTGCATCAAGCCAAACATAAATAACATGATCAGGATTTTGAGGTATTTGAACTCCCCATTTAAAACTATTGCGTGAAACAGAAAGATCAGTAAGTCCTGATTTAACAAAATTTATCACCTCATTAAAACGAGATTCAGGATAAATAAATCCAGGATTTTGTTCATAAAATTCTAGTAACTTATCTTGAAACTTTGACAAAGCAAAAAAATAACTTGGTTCTTCCACCCATTCAACTGGAGCACCAGTTGGAGCTTTCCCATCAATTAGATCTTTTTCTAAATAAAAAGTTTCATCGCGAACAGAATACCAACCAGCATAGTTACCAAGGTAAATATATCCTTTTTCCAGCAACTTGTTCCAAAGAGCTAAGACTCCTTTTTTATGCCTTTCTTCTGTAGTACGAATAAAATCATTATTTGATAAATTAAGAAGATTTGAAAGGCTTTTAAAAGTTTCTGAAACTTCATCAGTAAATGACTGTGGATTTAAACCTTTATTTTCAGCAGCTTTTTCAACTTTTTGTCCATGTTCATCTGTTCCAGTAAGAAAATAAACCTTATTTCCTTTTAAACGCATAAATCTTGCCATCACATCACAAGCAACACTGGTATAAGCATGGCCAATATGAGGTTGATCATTCACATAATAAATTGGGGTAGTTATATAAAAATTCATAGTTTATTCTTTTAATTTTTAAATTGAGCAATTCTTTCTTCAATGGTGGAGCGGAAATGTTTAATTAATCCTTGAATAGGCCATGCAGCAGCATCTCCTAATGCACAAATTGTGTGCCCTTCAACTTGCTTAGTTATTTCAAGCAATTGATCTATTTCTTCAACCTTTGCATTTCCTTCAACTAGCCGCATCATTATTCTCCACATCCAGCCAGTTCCTTCTCGACAAGGAGTACATTGTCCGCATGATTCATGCATATAAAATTTACTCAAACGCGCAATTGCATATATTAAATCTGTAGATTTATTCATTACAATAACAGCAGCTGTGCCAAGGCCGGAGCCTACTGCTCTTAAACTATCAAAATCCATAGTGATAGTTTCACATATTTCTTTTGGCAACATTGGAACTGAAGATCCACCTGGAATAATTGCTAAAAGATTATCCCATCCGCCAATAACTCCGCCCGCATGTTTTTCAATTAATTCTTTTAATGGAATTCCCATTTCTTCTTCAATGTTGCATGGTTTATTAACATGCCCAGAAATAGAAAAAATTTTGGTTCCTGTGTTATTTGGCTTTCCAAGAGATGAAAACCATTGTGCTCCTCTTCTTAAAATGGTTGGGACAACAGCAATTGATTCCACATTATTTATTGTGGTTGGGCATCCATATAATCCAACTCCCGCTGGAAACGGTGGCTTCATTCTTGGTTGTCCTTTATTTCCTTCTAAACTTTCCATTAAAGCAGTTTCTTCTCCACATATATAGGCTCCTGCACCTCTATGAAGATAAACATCTATATCATATCCACTATTACATGCATTTTTACCAATTAAACCCGCAGCATATGCTTCGTCTATAGCATTCTGCAAGACTAAAGCTTCATTATAAAATTCACCTCTAATGTAAATATAACAAGTTTTAGCACCAATAGCATAACTTGCTATAACGCATCCTTCTAATAATTTATGTGGTTCATTACGGATTATTTCTCTATCTTTACAGGTACCAGGTTCACTCTCATCTGCATTCACTAATAAATAGCATGGTTTGGAAGATTCTTTAGGCATAAAAGACCATTTCATTCCAGTTGAAAATCCAGCTCCTCCTCTTCCTCTTAATCCAGAATTTTTAACATTTTCTATAATCCACTGCTTTCCGTGATTGAGAATATCTTTAGTATTGCTCCAATCACCACGCTTTAAAGCAGCTTGCAACGAATTATCTTCAAAGCCATGTAGGTTTATAAAAATCCTATCTTCTTGTTTTAACATATATCCATGTTTTATAGTTTTTAATTTGCTTCAAAGTATATACTAACAATATTAAGTTTCTCAAGCTTTTTATTGTGTATTGGCTTTAAAATACATCAATATTAGCATATTCAAGTATGTCACTCTGTAAGGATTTAGGTAAGAACCTATTATATGATACAAAAACAAATAATAAAAAAAGCCCGATATAACATAATACCGAGCTTTAATTGGTTTAAGATTAAAATAAAATCTTATTCTCCACTTAATACTTCATTTGAATATTCAAGAGGAATATTCACAGACCAAGTATCTTGAGAACCTATAGTTTTATTAGCACCTAAATTTTTCTCACTTAATGATCTTGATGATTTATTACTCTTATGCTCTGTTTTTTTATCTTTTAAGCTTACTGGTTTTTGGGTTAGTAACTCGTATTTTCCAGTTGTTGGATTTAAATAATATTTTTTAGAGTCAGTAAAAAATTCACCTACCTTATTACCGCTATAAATAGCATTCTCACTTACCTTTTGGCCAGCATAAATAGCATTTTCACTTACCTTTTGGCCAGCGTAAACAGCAGCTTCACCTACTTTTTGTCCAGTATAAACAGCAGCTTCACCTACTTTTTGTCCAGTATAAACAGCAGTTTCATTTACTTTTTGACCAGCATAGTTAGAATATTCAGCTACTTTTTTACCAACTTCAGGAGCATATTCACCGCCTACTTTTTGACCCGTATAAACAGCAGCTTCACCTACTTTTTGACCCGTATAAACAGCAGCTTCACCTACTTTTTGACCCGTATAAACAGCAGCTTCACTTGTTTTTTGTCCTGCATAAACAGCAGCTTCACTTACTTTTTTACCAGCATAAGCAGCATTTTCACTTACTTTTTTACCAGCATAAGCAGCATTTTCACTTACTTTTTGCCCAGCATAAACAGCGGCTTCACTTGTTTTTTGCCCAGCATAAACAGTAGCTTCACTTACTTTTTTACCCGCATAAGCAGCATTTTCACTTACTTTTTGACCAGCATAAACAGCAGCTTCACTTGTTTTCTTGTAAGTTTCACTTGCAAATTTAGAAGTAACTTCTGCTGCAGCAGTACCCTGTTGGTATGCATAATCAGCACCCTTTTCTGCTTGCTTATATACATATTCAGCAGCACCCTTTAACTGTTGATTAGCATAAGTTATATATTCGCCAGCTTTCTGAGCTGTAGCAAGTGCTTGAGCTGATATCCAGTAATAACTTCCTTTTGTAGAATCATCAACAAGAAATTTATTTTCTTTCTTATCTTCAGCTAACACTTTTATAGTTTCATTTTGATTTACAACACTTATTTGCTGTTGGCCAGAAACAGTGTTATTTGCAGCATTAACAGCTGTTGAATTTACACCACTTATTGGTTGTTGGCTAGAAACAGTGCTACTTGTAGCATTAACAGCCTTTGAATTATCAGTCTTATTATCATAAACAACAACAGCCTTTGAATTATCAGCCTTATTATCATAAACAACAACAGCCTTTGAATTATCAGTCTTACTATCATAAACAACAACAGCCTTTGAATTATCAGTCTTATTATCATAAACAACAACAGCCTTTGACTTATCTTCTAAAGGTGTGGCAGGAATTTCATTATTATTATTTTCTACAATAGCTTTTGTAGTTGCTTCTTCTTCAACCATATTATCGTCATTTTGATCAGATTGAATTCCTCCTGCATCAACACTAGCTGAATCAGCCTCTGCGTGTGCAGAATAATTTTCATTGACTCCAAATATAGCTACAAAACTAAGCATCCATGCAGCTAAAATATTTTTATTTAATATTTTCTTTTTCATTATAAATTCTCCTCTAAATCCTTTCCCAATTAAAACTCAAAAACTTTATTTACAAAGAAGCTATAATTGGTTTTTGCTTTATAGTTTTCTCCTTCAACCTTGTAATTTTTAGTGAAAGGAAATGCTGCTTCTGCTCCAAGGTTAATATCATGTCTTAGTTTAAATCTTAAACCAAATCCTGCTGATTGAAGCTTTGAAATATCAGTATCAGATTTTTGTTCGCCTAAATTTCCAACATCATGGAAAGCATATGGTTGAATTTTTTGTACAAAACAATCTTCTTTCATATATTTGTTTAATCTTAATTCTGTAGCTAATGCTGCAAATTTAATACCATCTAAAGTAGAATATGAATAAGCTCTACCAAAATCTCTTCCTCCAAGAACAGCTTTTTCGCTTTCAGGAACTTTATCACCAGAATAATTTAAACTAAAGTGATTATATAATTCTAAGCCTTTTGGAAGCGGTTGTTCACGGAAAAAGTTAAATCTAACTAATGAGAATTTTTTATCAATTTGATTATCGCTAGCATAATTTTCAAAAGTTCCACCTAAACCTTGAGCATAAGTTAGATTAATTAAATTTTTAGCATGAAGTTTATCTTTAACAAGATATTTCACCCCAAAATCAGCGGTCCAATAACGTGACTTCGTTTGGTTATTATCTCCTGAAGTTTGATTATTTTTGGTATCACGATAAATAACCCCACCTTCAGCTTCAAGATCCATGTTAGCTTTTAGAAGTAAATGGTGGCTTAAACTTAATTTAAAGCTATTGCCTTTAGTAAGCTTATTAACTGACTCATCAAAAACCTTAGGTTTATCTTCAGAATGTGAAGCTGAAAAATGAACTTTCGTTCCTTCAGAATTAACAACTTTTGCTAAACTAATACCAAAATCATAAAAACGATTTGGATGGTTAGTTGTAGATCCAAACACAGTTATAGTTTCATTTTTATTTAATGGAGAATATAACTCAGTAATTACTGCAGTTTGATATTCACCAACTTCATTTAAACCATAGCTATCAACTCCAACATAAGCTGATCCCTTCTTTTTATTTGAATAAATAACAAGCTCAATTGCTTCTTTATTTTTCTTAAGCTGATACTGGGTGTCAATGCCTGGTAATTCGTTCATTAAAGCAATGTAACGTTGCACTTTTGATGTCATTGCTGGCTTAAGGCTAGTAATTTTTCTTGCATATTCTTGCATTAACTCATTATTTTCACCCTCTCCTAAAATTACAACATCATCTATTGCAGCTGGAACAACATTAATTTTAATCATTCCATATTTTAAGTGCTTATCAGACAATTCTATTTTAGGAAGCAAATAGTCTAGATCTGTATAATGTTTCACAACTTTAGCTAAAATAGCCTGTAAACCTTCAAGATCTATTTTTTTTCCAATATATCCTTCAAAATCTTTTTCTAATTCTGAAGCTTCACCATTAAATTCAACTATAACAGACTCAACTTCAAAAGGCTTAAAATCTTTTGGTGTTAATTTCTGCTGCGCTGAATAAGATTTCATTTTCTTGATAGCTTTAGTATGGATCTTCTTTTCCGTATTATAAAGATCACCTGACTTATGAATGTTACCATGCTTCTTTGCAGTTTCAAGCATGCTAGCTGAAGCTAAAGCTGAAGTTGATATCAATGAAAGCGCAATAAGATAATTCTTAAAGTTCATATATGCTCCTATAGTTTAAATAATATAATTTTTAGTTGATATTATACTAAAAGAATATAATTAAACTATCAATTATTTAATGAGCAACAATTCAACTTTAAGTTAAAAAGCAAGTTAAACGATATTTTTGCAACATTTTGTAGGGTCTATATATCTAGCTACTTTTTTATATTAGCTCGCATCTGAGCTTATCGTCCAAAAACCGCACATTTTTATGGGTAACTCACCTGCTAGCTTAACCTCTTCTTCACCATCTTTTACAACTATAACTTTAGCAAGTGGATAGAAAATATCACTTGGATTAAGAGGACTACTCATTCCATCTTGAGCTTGATAACCTGATGACTCTAAAAAATCTTGAGAGTTAATTGAGTGAGGCTGGCTATATTCAGTTGTACCCCTTGAAAGCTCAAGTAAGGCTATATTACTTTCTTTAGTTTCTATATCGCTAATTCCTGCATAAGAAGTAACTGAATTGGTTGGATCAAAAGGCTTATATATAAACTTACCTTGCTCACCTTCTTGAACATTTTTATTTTTTTCTTTCGTCATAAAAATTACCTTAATTAAATTTGAACCATATTTATAATTTTTTTTAATCTTAATCAATCTACTTTTCTACTAAGAAAGGTGATGCAAATGGTAAATCAAAATCTTCCTCGTCAGAACTTGAGTCCTCTTCTTCATAACATAAATCTCTAACATCTAAAATTGGATATCTAACTTCATGAATAAAATAGTTAATATCTAGATTTTGATATGCGTATAAAGATTTTATACTATCATATTCTCCCTTAATATAAGTTTCAAAAATTTCCAAATAAATACTGATACTTTCAGTTTTCTCTTCTTCCGTATAATGATCTGATAATAAGATCTCATTAAAATTAGAAAGTTCTCTTGCTATTTTAGTATCAGTTGAGGCTTTAGCTGATTTGATGTCAGCATCATCAAAATTAATCCAATTAATATCTAGCTCTTCATAAATTTTTTGTTCATTAACTGCTCTTTCAAAATTAAGGGAGCTCATTAACCATTCCAAAAAATCATTATATATGTCAAGTGGCATCAAGTTTCTCGAATAATAAAGCCCTTAAAATTTATTTTCCCAATATGTAAACAAATATAAATAGGAAAATCCATACTACATCAACAAAATGCCAATACCATGCAGCAAACTCAAAGCCTAAAATATTATTTGGAGCATCATAATGGCCCTTTTTAGCCCTAAAATAAGAAACTGCTAAAAATACTGTACCAATAATTACGTGAGCCCCATGAAAACCTGTTGCCAAATAAAAATTTGCAGGATAAATACCCTGATCGATGGTGAAACTAGCATGATGATATTCATATGCTTGAAGCAGAGTAAAACTCACTCCAAGAAAAATTGTTATTCCTAAAGCTCTAACTGCTTCTGCACGTTTGTTGTGAATTAATGAATGATGTGCCCAAGTTACAGTTGTTCCTGAAAGCAATAAGATGAGCGTATTCATAAAAGGTAAATTCCATGGGTCAAAAGTTTCAATTCCTTTAGGAGGCCAAATTGAAGCAGCAACTGACCATGGATCAGAAGCTATCATTTCATGAGGAAATAACCTTGCATGGAAGAACGACCAAAAAAAAGCTACAAAAAACATAACTTCTGATACTATAAAAATAATCATTCCTATTGATAAACCTTTTTGTACAATTTTAGTATGAGCATTATGCTCTCTTCCTTCTTTTATAACATCAGACCACCATGAAAACATGCAAGCTAAAACTAAGAACAAACCTAGTGGTAAAGTTATTTTACCCATAAATTTACCATGCATAAATAACACACTTCCTATTGCAAGCATTAGAAGAGAAAAAGCGGTAAAAATAGGTAAAGGGCTAGGGTCAACTAGATGATAATCATGATTTTTCTCACTTGCACTCATTTAAAAATTACCTCACTAAATAAAAAGTATATGATAATGTTATGGTATCTACATCTTTAAGATTTTCATCTTCTTCAATACCTGGATCTATAAAAAAAGATACTGGCATAATTATTTTTTGTCTAGCCTTAAGTAATTGTTCTTCAAAACAAAAACATTGAATCTTGTTGAAATATTTTGCAGCTTTATGAGGGGTAACATTATAAACAGAAGTACCTATTATATTTTTATCTGATTTATTTTCAGCAGAATAAAAAACTAAGTTGTTTTGCCCAGTTTTTATGGTTATTGAATTTTGCTCAGGCTTAAATGACCACGGAAGACCTTTATCAATATTAGAATCAAACCTTACTGTAAAAGTTTTTTTTCCTATTTTACATGAATTACGTGATGCATATCTTGTGGTTCCCCCATATCCAGTAACTTTACAAAATAAATTATATAAAGGTACGGAAGCAAAAGTTAGCATTATCATTCCAAATACAAGAAAAATCACTGAGTAAGCTAATTTTTTACTGTCACTATTTAAGTTTTTATTGGCCATCAGTTATCTCAGATTAAGTACATTTTCCATGGTGTATAACCCATTTGAAGGTTTATTAGATTTAATCCAATTTAAAATTCTAATTGCCCCAAATGCAAAAATAGAACGGTCAAAAGCTATATGCTCAATTGAAACCATTTCATGAGAACTATTAAATTCCACTTTATGTTCTCCAACTATATTTCCCGTCCTTTGCGCACTAAAACACACTATATTATTTGGTCTGGGCCCCTGCTCCAATATTTGCAAGGTTGAATTGTGTCTAATTTTAATAATTTGTTCAAAAAGAGACTTTGCAGTTCCAGAGGGTATATCAACCTTATGTTTATGATGTTTTTCATGAATATCTATCTCAAATTCATCACTTAAAATCCTGGTTGCCTCACGCACCAAATATCTTTGCAGGCAGGCTCCCACACTGGTATTAGAAGCAATAACAATTATTGTTTTTTTAGCTACATCTTCAATTAAAGTTTTTAAATTTTCTAAATCCCAACCTGTTGTACATATTATTGTAGGCTTTAAAAATTCTGAAGCTTTTTTTAAAACTTCTTCTACTAATTCAGCTTTAGAAAAATCAACTATATAATCATTACTAGCAAATACATCCTCTAATTTAATAAAAGGAGTTTGATTTCTGGAATATCCACTTCCAAGCTTCAAATCTTTGCTTATAGAAATTTTTTCAGCAAGCAAAACTCCCATTCTTCCGCTGTTACCAATAATACCAACCTTATTATTCATAATTTTTCCCCTTTAAAATTATGTTAAGGCTTTACAGGAAAACAATTTATTCCTGCATTTTTAAAAGACCTACATTTTCTTAAGGCTTCTTCTTCATTTTCAAAAGGACCGACTTGAAGCCTGTAAAATATACCTTTTCCTTCTATATTTTTACTTACGATAAAATGCTTTAAACCACTAAGCTGCTTGGGAAATCTCTTACTTAGGTTCGACCATTCCTTCTCTACGTCATTTTTAGATTTAAATGATGCCAACTGAAGTTTATAAGATTTTTCCATTTTTTTTATGATATCTAAAGTTTTTTTCTTAGTTTCCGGCTTAACAACTGGCTTTAGGTACTCTTCACTATTTACACTTTCTTCTTTTTTTACTGTTTCAATATTTGTCTCTTTTTTAACTTCTTGGGCCACTCCTTCAACTGATTTAGCTTCTTCCTTATTTTCTGTATTAGATAATAATTCTTGCTTACTTAAAGGTTCTTCGTTGGGCTGAAGAATTTTAACTTGCTCTTCTAAAGAAGAGGTTTTATTGTAACTATCAAGAGTGTCATAGATAACCCTATCCATATTATCTACAACCATACCACCTGGATCAGCTGGATTAATTTTAATTTCTTCATTATCTGCAGAAATTATAATAACTTCACCTTCAGTTTTATCTTTTGAAGAATTATAAAAATAAAATAAACTAACTATAATAATTAATATTGTTATTGTGCCTGCGATTAAGGTAACTAATGGTAATTTAGGTTTATTGCTATCTTGCATCTTAAAATTTTGATTATGGTTTGTTAAAAAATTTTTATTGATCATATTTCCTCTTAACAGAACTACATTTTTTTTACAGGTTTAACATTGAATATTTCTAATGCTGATTCAATAATAATACTAACCGCTTTAGCTAATGAAAGCCTTGCTAAGCTTAACTCAAAATTATCTTTGATAATAAATCTTAAAGTAGGATCCTCATTTCCTTTACTCCAAAAACTATGAAATATGGATGCCAATTCAATAAGATAAAAAGCTATTCGATGAGGTTCTTGATGTAAGCATGAAAGCTCAACAACTTTAGGCCATAATGCTAAAATCTTAATTAACTCAATTTCTTCTTCACGTTCTAAAAGTGAATAGTTACATTTACCTATTTTGGTCTCAAATTCTTGGCTTAAAGTAGATGCATTATTTAAAATTGAATTGATTCTTGCATTTGCATATTGAACATAAAATACTGGGTTATCTTTAGACTGTTCTTTAACTTTATCTAAATCAAAATCAAGTATTTGATCATTTCTTCTAGTTAACATAACGAATCTAACAATGTCTTTACCAACTTCATTTACAACATCTTCTACCGTTATAAAAGTACCTTTTCTTTTTGACATTTTAAAAGGTTGTCCGTTGTGGAAAAAATTTACAATTTGGCAAAATTTAATTTGAAACTCTACTTCGTCGCCAGCAAGAGCATAAGCAGTAGCCTGCATTCTTTTTTTATAACCAAGATGATCTACTCCTAAAACCATAGTAATTTTTTTAAAGCCTCGATCAATTTTATTTTTCATATAAGCAATATCTGCTGCTGCATAAGTCCAATCACCATTACTTTTTTGAATCGAACGATCAACATCATCTCCAAATTCAGTAGTTTTAATTAGTAATTGCTCTCTTGGTTCCCAATCTTCAGGCATTTTTCCTTTAGGAGGTGGAAGAACTCCTCTATAAATAATTCCTCTTTCCTTAAGCTGCTCCACTAGTTCATCTATTTTCTTTTCATCATGAAGAGTTTTTTCAGAGAAAAACACATCATGCTCAACCCCTAAATCTTGTAAATCTTTTTTAATAGATTTCATCATTTCATTAATTGAAATAGTTTTAACAATTTGAACTCTTTCTTTTTCGTTCATTTCTTTTAATGAATGACTATATTCATCAAATAACTTTTCGCCAACTGCAATTAAATATTCCCCTGGATATAAGCCAGCTGGTATTTCTTCAATATTTTCACCACTTACTTGTAGATATCTAAGATAAACAGATTGAGCTAAAACATCTATTTGAGATCCGGCATCATTAATATAAAATTCTTTGCAAACCTCATAACCACATTTTTTCATTAAATTTGCTAAAGCATCACCATAAATAGCACCTCTTGAATGCCCAATATGCATAGGACCCGTAGGATTACAAGAAACAAATTCAATATTAATTGGTTCTCCCTTACCAATATTATTATCTCCATATTCAAACCCAAGTTCATGAATAGAGCTTAATATCTTTTCCCAAGCCACTGATTTTAAACAGATATTTATGAATCCTGGCCCAGCGATATTAACAGAATTAATATATTCTAGCTTAGACAATTCTTCACTAATTTGCTGAGCTATAACTTTAGGATTTTGATCAATCTGCTTAGCTAATAGCATTGCAATATTTGTTGAAATATCCCCATGAGATTTTTCCCTAGGTAACTCAACTGATAAACTGCTTTGATTAACAACGATAGAATATAAATTTTGGGTAATTATATTAATTTGCTGTTTAATTAAATCAAAAATATTCATATTATTCTCTTAAAAATTTAGTGGAAAGATCTATATTCTTCTAGAGCATATCTATCGCTCATACCTGCAATAAAGTCGCACACCACAATAGCTTTTTCCCTATCATTAAGCAAGCAAATATTATTTTGCCAGGAGCTAGGAAGGCAAGCAAAATCATTCATAAAAATTTCAAATAAAGATTTTATACATCTTTTTCCTAAGTTTGAAACTTTTCTTATAGTATAATGACTATATAAATTTTTCATCAAAAAAGATTTAATTTGTTGATGGTGCTTTTCCATTTCTTTAGAAAAAGAAGCAATATTTTTATTCAATTCTCTAATTTCTGTTGAAGTAGTGATACCATATGATTTTACTTCCTTGCGAATGTTATCAATAACATCCATAATCATCATATGCTTTAACTTTTGAACTAAAGCTGAAACTAATTTACGATCTTCTATATTATTATGATCACTATAGATTTTCTCAATCAATGAATTAAGAATTTCCACTTCTCTTAATTGATTGACTGAAAGTATTCCACTTCTAAATCCATCGTCTATATCATGGTTATTATAAGCAATATCATCAGAAATTGCAGCAATTTGAGCCTCTACAGATGGATATTTGCTAAGCTCAAGGTTATGTTTATTATTATAATTTTCAATTATTAAACAAGGATTATCAATAGGCCCATTATGCTTAACCAATCCCTCTAAAAATTCCCAAGTTAAATTCAAACCCTCATGATAAATAGCTCTTTTCTCTAGTTTAGTAATAATTTTTAACGAATGAGCATTATGGTCAAAATCTAAACCAAACTTATTCATCATTTCCTTTAATGCATCTTCACCTGCATGCCCAAAAGGAGCATGACCGAAATCATGCGCTAATGCTAAATTTTCAGCTAAATTTGAAGATAACCCAAGGCTTTTGGTTATGATACGAGCCGTGTGAGCAACTTCAATACTGTGGGTTAATCTACTTCTATCATGGTCTGTTTTACCACTAGTAAAAACTTGAGTTTTATGTTCAAGCCTTCTAAAAGCTTTAGACTCTACTATTCTTGCTCTGTCTATTTCAAAATCAGAGAGAAGAAAGAAAGATTCATCCTCTTTATATAACCTTCCTCTTAATTTATTATTTTCAGCAGATAATCTTGTGAGCATATATATTTTTCCAATTATTTTCTTAAACTATATACTAAATTGTATAACTCAAAAAAATATATTTCAAATATTTTAAGAATCTAAAATTGCTTTAAGTCCTTCCTTGTATGAAGGATAGATAAAATTATAATTATACTTATGTTTAATTTTAGCATTTGATACACGTTTATTTGCATTATAGTAATGCTTCATTGCAGGAGATAGTTTAGCGTCTTGAAAATTTATAACCCTTGGCGCCTCTTTTCCCATTAAATTATAAGCATACATAGTAACTTCTGACTGAGAACAAGGATAGTCATCTGCAAAATTATAAATTTGATTTGAATCTTCATCTTCAATGATCAGTGAAAGCAATTTAACAATATCTTTTACATGTATTCTTGAAAA
The DNA here is from genome assembly GCA_964627795.1 of uncultured Rickettsiales bacterium. Lineage (GTDB taxonomy): Bacteria > Pseudomonadota > Alphaproteobacteria > Rickettsiales > CANDYO01 > CANDYO01. The sequence continues at coordinate 16,431 of CAZVLF010000007.1, forward strand.
AAAATGTCCTTCTTTATGAATGCACTGAACATCTCCATGTCTAAGCCTATCAATCACTGATCTATTTGGTCCGTAAATGCCAGATAATCTTATTATATCTACTGAAAGCTCCGAATCTATCCACTGCATTTCTGCTAAAATCCTATGCTTACCTAAATTATCATCAGCATTTGTCTTACTGTCTTCATTAACATATTCGCCTTCATGATCGCCATAAACAGACGTACTTGATAAATAAATAATTTTTTTTAAAGATTTTAATTCTTTAAATTTTTCTCCATATGTTCGATAAACCAAATCTCCATTTTCATTTGGAGGAATTGATATTAAGATATGAGTCACATCTTTAAATATTTCAAAATCAAGCAGAGAATTTTCATCAAAATAATATTGATTAGCTAAAAGAGTTTTTCCTGGTCTACGCGTACTTGATATCTTGAAATGGCTAAGATGATCTTTTAAATAAGATGCAACATATCCAAATCCAAAACAAAAAATATGCTTATTCATTTTAATTCCAGCCTAAACATTGAAAAAATGCATCAATATCAGCAATCTTAGAAGGACATTCAGAAGATAATTTGATCAATTCTTCAAGCACCAACTTTACACTATCATATATAGCGTCTAGCACACCGTTTTTATTTAAAGCATAGAGTACATTATATGCAATAACCATTGCTGGAATTGCAACAAGCATGTACCATTTATTGATGATTCCTAAAACAAAAGATCCCATACTAGAAGAAGCTAAATTATTCCCTCTTAAATTTCCTGAAGAGCTTGTTTGATCAGATAAATTTGAAAGAAAGGAGCTGTTGTCATCTAAATTATTATCATCCACATATTTTTGGCCAAATTCTTTTAAACTAGGAAAATTATTAACCATTGAAGGATCACTATTTTGAGTTAGATTAGAGGTATCTATATTTAAGTTTTCAGTTCCTCTTAAATTACCAATTTTATCAGAAGTTAAACCTGACGATAAATTTAAATTAGCAGAAGCTACGTTATTTAATGTAGTTCCAAGCCCTGATGCCAAGCTTGATAACTTATCTTCATGAGAAGAAGGTGAATTATTACTTTCTTCTTCCTTACTTTTTTTTGTCATAATAAACTCATAGTTATATTTTTAAAAATGGTATCATTAGATTATTTTTATGCCAAGAAATATTTTTTAAACTCTTTAGCAGTTGATCTTTAAATTAAATCCTAATATAACTAAATTTATTCAACTTTAAATAACTTTACAGGCAGGATTTAAATGACAAAAGTTGCACTTGTTACTGGTGGTACCAGAGGAATAGGTAAAGCAATTTCAAATAAACTTAAAGACGATGGGTATATTGTTATTGCAAATTATTCATCTAATGAAGATGCTGCACTAGAATTTGAAAAAGAAACAGGAATAAAAACAGCAAAGTGGAATGTCTCTGACTTTAAGGCTTGCCAAGAAGGAGTTAATAAAATTATTGAAGAATTAAAATCACCTATATCAGTTCTTATCAATAATGCTGGAATTAGCCGTGACGGTATGTTTCATAAATTAGACTTAGAAAATTGGTATGAAGTAGTAAATATAAACTTAAATTCTTGTTATAATATGTGTAAAACTGTAATTAGCACTATGCGTGAGCAAAATTATGGGCGTATCATTAATATAAGCTCTATTAACGCTTTAGCAGGAAATATTGGGGTTACAAATTATTCTGCTGCAAAAGCAGGTTTATTAGGTTTTACCCGTGCGCTTGCGAAAGAATCAGCTAGTAAGGGCATAACAGTAAATGCAGTAGCTCCTGGATATGTTGACACCGAGCTTCTCTCTCACTTATCAGAAAAAGTAATAGAAGAGCTAACTTCCCAAATTCCAGTTAAAAGACTTGGAAAACCTGAAGAAATTGCTAGAGTAGTTAGCTTTCTTGCATCCCCTGATTCAAGCTTTATTACCGGAGAAACAATTTCAATAAATGGTGGCCATTACATGCATTAAAGTGGCCTATCACTTTTTACATTATTTATTGTAAAGCTAATTAACTTTTGACAAGAGAAGTTTTTTCAATATATTCTTCCACAATATGACTCTTATAAGAAATATATGCATAATTCTCCTGCCATTGGTATATTATTTAAACTATTGAATTGCTTAATTTTTCCTACTTTAAGCATTTTAATGCTTCACATCACTTCAAACAATTCTTTTTGGTTAGCATTTTTTCTACAAGTTTTTTTTGGAAGTTGCATAAGCTTATTTATTATTTTTTTGATGAAAAAAAACATATCTTACCAACTTACATCAAAAGATATTTTATACTACTCTCTTAGAGCTATAGTTAATATACTAGCTCTTAAACTCTGGATAACTGCTTTACTCTCATTAGGAATAAATGAAGCAACCGCTATCAGCTATACTGGGCCATTATGGGCTGCAATTATGGCAAGATTTTTTCTAAAAGAAAAACTTCATAAGCTTATTGTTCTTATAATCTTCATTAACCTAATTGGAATGATAATTATCATCCAACCAAAATTAAGCCTCTCAAGTATAAGCAATCTTACATTTGCATTAGGGGCAATTATATTATGGTCACTTTATGAAGTTATTTGTAAAATTCAAACAAATAACCAGCATTTCATGATCCAAACCTTTATATTTATGGTATTTTCTTCCATATTTTTGCTTCCCAATGCTATTATAGAATGGCAAACTATTTCAATTAAAGATTATGGCTTAATTTTATTAAGCGCTTCATTAGCTGTTGCAAATATTACAGTAATTTTTATCGCCTACTCATTTGCTCCTATCACATCACTTGCACCATTTAGTTATGCCAGATTAATTTTCACTGTAATTATAACTACTATTTTAATGGATCAAAATTATGAAATTAATAGCTTTATTGGCGCCATAATAATATTAGCATCTAATTCCTACTTGTTTCTTAAAAGCAAAACCCACTTAAGAGGTTAATCATGGCTGAAAATATATCTCAAAATTATATTATCTCAAAAATTTATAGCTTTAATTATGAGATTATACAATACCCTGTTATAGGGGCCACATTAGGAGCAATGCACTGGGGACCTTGGGGTGGTGCGGCAGGATTGATAGCTGGAACTATTGATACTTATTTTATAGAGAAAAAATTATTACAACATCCATATTTAACTTATGGCATTTTAGGAGCCACTGGATTTTTTCCCTTAGCAAATAGTATAAAAATTTCTCTTTTAAATAACAATAATGAAAAGAAAACTGAAACTCCAGTAGCTGAAGCAGTATCTCCTAGACCTAAAGGAGATATTCCTTTTGCCGATATAAAAATTGTTATGCCCATTAATCATAAACTAAAAAATATACCATCAAGCGAAAGTTTAGGAAGCAATATTGATGACCAAAGGGTGATATCTACTCGAAGATCTGCAGCAAAATTTCGATTAAAGCTAGCTTCACCTGATGATAATAAAAAATTAAATGATGATCAAAGTAGTATAACATCTACTTACAAAGGCGTTGATTTTAACTTACCAAATATTACTCCAGTTGAAGGTATAGGATTTATTATAGGACTTTTATATCCATTACTAAGTTCAAATATCCCACATTATCATCTAAAACATCTTAGTAATAGTATATTTGATGGATATATTCTTGCAAAGAGGCTTTCAAAGAGTGAATTAAAATATTTTCCTAACAATATGTGTTTTGATCTTTCTTGTATACTTTTAACTACATCATTATCATTAATTGATTCATTGATGATTTACTCTGGATTATCCAGCAACTACTATTATTCACATTTTTTAAAAAGCTTTCTGCATTATGATAATATTATAAGCCTTGCTGATTTTGTTTTAGCTCGTCTTAAAATTGAGCATATCAATTCTATACTTAAATATATGCCTGATAAATATTCATCATTTATTATAGTTTATCCTATATTGGTTTACTTTGACTCTAAAGAAAAGCATGACACCAAATATAAATTTGCTTTTCAAACGAATCTTGAAACATTAGAACAAGCATTAGCTAAAAAGATTTCTGAATATGAGATAACTAAAATATCAGATAAAATCTTTGTTACCACAACAGCCGTTCAATTTTTTATTAATCACTTTATGCTTAAAATGTATGAAGAGAAAAACTTAATTAATAATTTTTTTAATTATTTTAGCAAAAAAGATTATAGTAATATAGATTATGAAGAAAGAAGTAGAAGTCTACCATTTTTTAAAATATTGATTTCATATGGTTTATATAGTTTAAGCAGTTATTTAGTCACTCCTTTTATTGCTATTTTTATTAGTAATGATGTTTATACTATATTTAGTAATTCCTATCAAAGTCTTTACAAGAATGATCATTTTGCAATTAGTTTAGAAGATGGTATTTCAAGTAAAAATAAAGGAAATATAACTTACCTTACTTATTCGAATATGATGAAAGATTTACCCCAAGCAATTGATTACGAAATAAAAAAGCTGACAGAGGTATCTAGCTCAACTGTTAGTGGAGTCTATGCATACATTAATATTATCTCTTTAGAAGATTACTATATAAATTATTATATAGAGTATTTTAAGCATTTTTATAGTTTTCTTGCTAACAAATTAAAAAGAAAAATAAATTATCATTATTTATGGACCCAAATAGAGTATAAAGAGTCAGAATGCCAAAAATATGAAGATTACCGAAATCATAATGCCAAGCAAATAGCTAAGATGACAGGTGAAAGCTCCTATATTTCTGAGCTAATAATAAGTTGTAAGACTACATTATCCAAATTAAAATCTAAAAATAAATGTATGACCATATTTGGAGATTTCCTAGAAATAAATCTTCCTCTAATTATTATAAATATCATTATTCCCTATTTAGGGTTAAAATATTTTACTGAAAACAGAAATATAAGGCACAACATATGGAAAATAATGCCCCTTGCGGGAACTTCACATAGAAATAATATTCCAATTTTCTCGCCTTATAATAAAACATTTGTAGCAATAAGAAAAATAGATGAACTTATTGCTAAAATAGAAAAAAATACTGCTCCATTTTTAAAATTTAATGCAATTAAGAGTAATTATAATTATTTTTGTCTTGAGGATTTTACTTTGCAAATTAAAGAAATAACTAAAATTCGAAATAAAGATGAGTTTTGTTTTTTTGGTACTATTCATTTTAATGGAGAAAATCAAAGTGGAAAATCTAGTTTTTTAACTGCAATAATGCTAGCCGCAAATAATATTACAGAACCAAATGTGAAAATTTCTGGGATAGTTACATTTTATAATAGTAACGGTGCTATTCCTACTTTTATTTTAACTGATCAGCATTATGAGTTTCTTTCTGGATCCAATATTATAAACACTATAACCTCCTCTACTGATTATAATAATCATATGGTTTTAAATTCAAATCTAACCCTAATTGAAGAACTTTTCACAGAATTAAATCTAAACTCTAGGTCTAGTGAAAATTATTCTTTTACAGATTTATTAAGAAGTACACCAAATTGGAGAAGTGAAAGTGGTGGAACAAAAAATAAAATTCTTCTAACAAAAACTATTTATAAAGCTTTAGAATTTTTGAAAAGTAATAAAACCCTAGTTGTTGGATTAGATGAACTTATTCAGCATTTAGATACATCCTCTCAAACAAAGTTCTATAAATTGTGTAAAAAATATTTTAATGGAGCTCAGTTAATTATTATAGATCACAAAGATGAAGAAAATGAAATATTTGATTCTGTAATTGAAATAAATAATAAAACGCTAGTTTTAGCAAGCTTTAACTATAAAGCACAAGAAATATTAGAATATCATTCAACAAATCATAAAATATTAAATAGCACATTTACAGATTATGAAAGTAAATATGAGGAATATACTTGTTATAATATTCCTTTAGGAGAATATTTAGGTAATACTTGTGTAAATCAAATGCCGACATTATCGTCTTAGATGAAAGTTGGTCTAATATAGACATAGATACTCAGCCTATAGCTAAAAAATTAGTTAGCGAATATCTAGGTGCAAGAACAGTAATATTTATAGAACATCCAATAAAATTAGAAGATCCGTATGAACTCAATATATAGAATTGAAAATCAAACCTTTAAATAAGGTATATGTGAACCGAGAAGTCCATTTACCATCAGTTGCTCATTCCAGTCAAACTGAGCTCTTAAACCTAAATAGCTTATCTTCCGTTCAGAAAGAAGTTTATTATAGTAACCATGCAAGTTATTTTTAAAAGAAGAAAGCTTAAGTGAACAATGTTTTGTAGGAGAAGCTTATATTTAAAACGATCCTATAAAATTAAATGCCAACAATTATCAGGATTTTATAATAGCACCACAAATATTTTGTTTAGAAGATGTTAAATTATTATAAATATATAAGAAAATAATATTTTTTGTTTAAGTTTTTTTTTGACAATTAATTTTTTTTTTATATAGTGGCTTGGTAATTTAACCTTTGGAGAAACATTGTGAATAATTCTCCTTATTTTACTAAAAGCACAAGCCATAAACTAAGCTATTTAAAGCTTGATTATTTTTTGCTTTTAAACATATTGTCGCTTTTTTATAAAATTATTAAACTCAATAAGCTTATTTTAAAAAATTTTATTTTTAGTTTTTTTCATCCTTTATTCATAGAAATAAAGATAAAATTTTTCCCACTTAATCTCTTGAAGCTCCCTTTATTTTTAAATTCTTCGTATAATTAGGATGTTATCTATGAATTCATCACAAAATTTCACAACTAATAATTATAATTATGAATATGTTATAAAATGTTATGGTGATTGTTTTTCAAAGAATATTAATGATTATATTTATGTACCTGTTAAAAAAAATTATGATTATATAATTAGTAATATTAATTATAATTTTTTATTATACCCTATAATAGGATCTATGGTTGCTTATAAAGCGTATGGAGCAAAAGGTTTAGTTATTGGTTTTACTGCTGGGGTGATTGACTATTTTGCTATAGAAAGTGGATTTCCAAAACCATTCTTAACTTTGGCTTTATGTGGCGCACTTTATCTATCTCCACTAAAAGATTATGATATTCAATTTAATAGTGAAAATGGACATGCAGTTCAAAGATCTAGGAGTGGAACTCCTTGTACTTTAAAGAATGTGGAAAATGAATTATCAACAACCGTCTCACAATCATCAGAATTTGATGACGTTATAACTCCAAAACCATTATATGAGAAATCTTTTTTTGTAGAGACCCCAACTCCAAAAGCATATGGGTATCAACAAAATCATATGAATAATAACGCCCAAAAAGGTAAAGAAAAAGAAGATTTTTATTCTTTTAAATCAATTTATCAAGAGGAATTAAAAGAAGACTCAAAAGATAACGTTTCTTCTTTAGAAGGCAACGTATTTGACCTTTACAGCAGACTAAATAATTTTTCTTTTCAAAAGAACCATTATAAATTTGCAATAGATTTAATAGGAGCTTTAACAGGAGCATTCTACCCTACTATTAATTCTAATATCCCGCATCATCATATAGAAACTATTTTTAGCAGCTTATTTACTGGCCTTGTATTATCGAAACAATCATCCCAGATAATAAATTCATTAAATTTTCCTGAGCATACAGGATTATTAAAGCATTTAGTTGAAAATTTAGATAAGTATAGCATTTTAGGAAACTCTTTTATTTCATCAATTGAATGTGGAATTATTTCTTTGGGTTTTTATAAGCGATATTATGTATCAACTTTTTTAAAACTTTTTTCTTATACAAACACTTTTTTTAAAGGATTTTCCTTTTTAGCTCAACGAAGTGGATTAGATAAAAATTTTCTCCCTTTTTTAAATAATTATATTAACTTAAATAGCGTACCAAATTTTTTACTTACTCCATTTACTCTCAACATAATTTTTCCCTCCCTTATAAGCTTATCTTTGATGTATGGATATGAGAATTTAGGTGCATATAAACCTAATTATAAATTTATTTACCAAAATATATTAGATAAGTTTAATAATACTTTAACCGTTATTATCCCTGATGAGAGGGAAAAAAATAAATTATTAGATCAAGTTCTTATTACTTTCATCGGCATTCAACTTTTTTCAGCTCATTCTACACTTTCATTAATTGAAAAAAGAACTCAAATTAACCACTTTTTTTCTAGTGTTGCTGCTGGCGCTCCTAATATACAAAGTCTTTTCACACAGGCTAAAAAAATTCCTAGTTCATTATTGGAATTAACTGCTGATATAATAAAGAACAATTTAGATGAAATGGAAAAAGGAAACAAATTTGTTGAATTAATTAATAATAACCCTGAGTATAAATCAGAGCTCAGCAATTTCTTCCTTAAACTTGGTAAAGCTATTACGCATAATAGTGAGTACGAACAAAAATTTAAGTCTCTTCCAATATTTGAAATATTGTTCCCATTTGGAGCCTTTATTATAAGCAATTTTTTTATATATTCTCAAGTTAAAGATTTCTTTGTAAACAAAATTAATAATATATTTAGTGGCTTTTATTTAGAAAAACTAAAAAACAATAACGTAAATATCTATTTAAAAAGCAAAAATCTTGATTCTATTATTCCCCATAATATCAGAGATTTTATTGATCAAGGAATAGGACACTTATCTGAAATATTAATTTTTAATATCAACGGAGGCTATTCATCTGTTAAACTTATTTCCCTAGGAGCAGGAACAAATTACTATTTTGAATTCTTTAATTTAGCCTATAATAGTTTGGTTGGTATATTTCTTGGCAATACAACATATTCTTCTTTGCAAGTAGAGCTAGAAGATGAAAAATCCAAGCAAGATCAATTAATAAACTATAGCGTTGACCTCTCCATTCAAATTGCTGCTTTAGAAGAGAGAGATTTTGTATCTCAAGCATTAAAAGTAATTCAAGAAAAAAAGATTAGCTTAGAAGAAAAAGAGTTGCTGCATACTTCCTCCATTCATGGTTTAACGGCAGCTTACCATCAAATTTTATCCAACATAATAGTACCTTATCTTGGAATGAGTTTTTTCAATCAAATTGATGGAATTGGCTACAATATATGGAATATAATGTCTCTTTCAGGAACAGTTATAAACTTATATCCTTTAACTAGCAATAAAATGTTTCAATTATATCAATTTGAAAAATCATACTTAATAATGAATAAATTAAAGAGTTTAATTACAGAAGCAGAAGCTATTATTCCCTTTTCTTCCTGCGAAATAAAAACTATTAAAAGTGAAAATGACTATTTTTGCATTAGTAATTTTAATTTCAAAATTAAGAATGAAACAAAAATTTTTAATGAAGATTTTTGCTTTAAAAGCAAAAAAATTGCTATACATGGAAAAAATGGTAGTGGAAAAACAACCTTCCTGGTAGCTATTAAAAGTATTTTAGATAAAATTATCTTTCCAGATATTGAAATTTCAGGGAACATTACATTTTATAATAAAAACGGAAAAGCACCAAAAATCTTAATAAGCTCTCCAAAAAATAGTAATTTTATTTCTGGAAGATCGCTTCTAGAAATTATAACCTCAAATATATATGATGAATCGGATAAGATCTCTAAGGATAGTCTAGCGTTAATAAAAAATATTTTAACGCGCTTAGAGTTTAATAATTTTACCAACCTGAAAGAAGAAGATGTTTTAAAAGTTTTAGAAAGCAAGGGTGATTGGAATGGCTTAAGTGACGGTGAAAAAGAAAAAATCATGCTTGCTAGAATAATTTATAAATCCTTGCTTGTAAATGCTGATATAGTATGTTTAGATGAAAGTTGGGCACATATGGATATTGAAACTCAACCTATTGCTAAAGAGTTAGTTGACGAATTTCTAGTAAATAAAACAGTAGTGATTATAGAGCATTCTCATAAAAAATACCCCTCTTATGCATTACATATAATTAAAAATCAAACATTTATTGAATCTCCTAACAACCAAGAATCATCTCACTTATTTCACTCTCAAACTTCTTTCTTACCTTCATATAACTCTACTGTTGAAGAAAAAAATGAATGCCATAATTCAGAACTTTTAGGAGAAAATAATTTTAATGAAGTTTGTCTTATTAATTAAAATAGGATTCAAATTTTATTATATAAGGATTTTTATTCAAAAGACGGTTAATTTAATTAATATTATTAAAACTATATTTAATAAAAAACTACTAAGTATAAAATATTCATTTTTTAATAAAAAAAATTACACAATTAATTAAATTTTTTGATATCTTATTTTTTTTTTAATATAGTGTCCAGTAAAATAAGGTGCTAGCTAAAGATGCATTATTTTAATCTAATTTTAATTTCAGGAATTTTTGTTAAGCAAGCTAGCTATAATACATCTGTAAAATAAGATTCATCCAGAGATTTCCATTTTTATTTAAGAAACACCCTATTCAGGTAGAATTAATATGTCAAAAGAAGATAAAATAGAATTTTATGCTATTGATCACTATATTTTAGAAAGTTACGATTTCTTGATTTATCCTTCAATAGGCTACTCTTGGATATACATTAGGAGGTCCTATTAGTCCTTTTATAGGAGGAGTAGCAGGATTATTAGATAGTATTGCTATAAAATATAAATACTACCAAACCCTTTATTTTACTTATGGTATGCTTGGCGCATTTCTCACTTCACCTTTAAAAAATTATCAAATAGCAATTATTATTAGAGAGAAAATAGAATCATTTGGTTAATAGATATTTTCCAGCAATCATGGCTTCATAAGGATTAAAAACACAATTTATGAAGCCATATTACTAAACTATAAATTTAAATTTATTTGTTAAGTCTCAGGCTTATTTACTCCAATTACCACCTTTTTGTATTTACAAGAACAATTATAAAACATAAAAGTTAAAAATATATTAAAATTCACTTTATTTCAGAAAATAATTAACCAAATCTACCTGTTATATAATCTAAGGTTTTATGAGAGCTAGGATTAGTAAAGATTTGCTCTGTTTTCCCATACTCAATAACCCTTCCCATGTGAAAAAAAGCAGTATACTTTGAAATTCTTGCTGCTTGCTGCATAGAGTGAGTTACAACAATAATAGTATATTGATCTTTAAGATCATCAATAAGAGACTCTATTTTTGCTGTAGTAATTGGATCTAGAGCAGAGCATGGTTCATCCATTAAAATCACATCAGGGTTGATTGATATTGCTCTTGCAATACAAAGTCTTTGTTGTTGTCCGCCTGATAATGAAGTTGCAACACTATCTAAACGATCCTTAACTTCGTCAAACAATCCAGCTTTAGTTAAGCTTTCTTCAACTATTCGGTCTTTTTCCTGTTTAGTTCTAGCTATACCGTGAATTACTGGAGCATATATTATATTATCATAAATAGATTTTGGAAAAGGATTAGGCTTTTGAAACACCATCCCAACTGTTGTTCTAAGTTTAACAACGTCTATTGAACGATCATTTATATCTCTTCCATCAATTAATAATCTTCCTTCTACCCTACAATCAGGTATAGTATCATTCATCCTATTAATACATCTTAAGAAAGATGATTTCCCACAACCTGATGGCCCAATAAAAGCAGTAACCTTATTTTTATATATATCCATATTTATATCAAATAAGGCTTGTTTATTTTTGTAATAAAGATCTAAGTTCTTTGCACTAATTTTAACTAGATTACTATTCATACTACCATCTCTTTTCATATTTATTTCTTATATATACAGCAATTCGATTAATCATAACTAATATAAAAATTAAAAATAATATTGCTGCCGACGTTTTTGATTGAAAACCAAGCTCAGGACTATCAGCCCAAAGAAATATTTGCACAGGTATAGTTGTTGCGGGGTCCAATATTGTGTGTGGGATATCTACAATAAAAGCAAGCATCCCAACCATCATTAATGGAGCTGTTTCGCCAATAGCTCTTGATGTTGCCAGAATTACTCCAGTCATGATTCCAGGTAATGCAATTGGCAAGGTATGATGAAGAATCATTTGAGTTTTAGTTGCTCCAAGAGCTAATGCTGCTTGTTTTATTGAATTAGGAATCACTCTAACTGCTTCTCTTGTGGATATAATCATTGTTGGTATAACCATCATTGCTAAAGTTATCCCACCAACTAGAGAAGATGACCTGGCTATATCAAAAATATTAATTAAAACTGCTAAACCTAGCAATCCAAATACTATTGAAGGAACAGCAGCTAAATTAATAATATTCACTTCAATAAGGGAGGTAAAAATATTTTTGGGCGCAAATTCTTCAAGATAAATTGCTGCTCCTACTGATAAAGGGATAGATATTATAAGACATACAAAAATAGTATAAATAGTTCCAAATAAGCTTGTTTTAATCCCTGCTAGCTCTGGTTCTCTTGATTCTTTATTTGTAAAAAAACTAAAATTAAAATATTTTTTAATTTTATTTTGCTTAATTAATTGCTGAATAAGTTTTTGTTCTTCTGGAACAAAAATACTAAAATCTTTTTTAAATAATGCAGAGCTGAGTTTTCCTGATGAAGAAAGCCATCTCTCACCTTCTTTAATCTCCTGTTCGTAGTTTATGCTCAATATGTTAAATTTAGAATTGTTACCAAGAAAAATATCATTTAAATATTTATTCTTATCTTCAATTCGAACAATTTCTTCAGGAATTAAATTGATTTTATATGAAAAAAAAGATGGTATAGAAGTATAAATAATAGATCCAATAAGAATTATTAAAAATAATATCGACAGAGATATTGCTGAAACGCAATATAATTTAAACAACTTATCTTTATTATATCTTTTACTCACATGATTAGTCATAATATTTTCTTCTTTGTCTTTTAACTATAACTAAAGCCCATATATTTAAACTAAGTGTTATCATAAATAAACATAATGCCAATGCAAAAGCTGATAAAGTCTTTGGGCTATCAAATTCCTGATCTCCTACCAAAAGAGCTACAATTTGGGCAGTAAATGTGCTCACTGATTCTAACGGATTAAATGTAAGTCTTGCTTGCATTCCAGCTGCCATAGTAACAATCATAGTCTCGCCTACTGCTCTTGAAATAGCTAATAAAATAGAACTTATAATTCCTCCTGAAGCTGCTGGTAAAATTACTTTAGTTATTGTTTCAGTTTTTGTGGAGCCAAGAGCCAAAGCTGCATCACGAAGTGATTGTGGCACAGAGCTAATTGCATTGTCGCTTAATGACATTATAAAAGGTATAATCATTATTCCCATAACTAAACCTGCAGCCAAAGCACTTTCTGTGGAAACATCAAGCCCAAATAATTCTCCTAATATTCGAATGAAGGGTCCTATTACAAGAACTGCGAAATACCCATAAACAACTGTTGGAACGCCAGCAAGAATTTCTAAAACTGACTTAAGCTTATTTCTTGTATTTTTGTTTACGTATTCCGATAAATAAATTGCTGAAAATAATCCTAACGGCAAAGCAACCATAATAGCAATAATTGTAATTAAAGCTGTTCCAGTAATAACAGGAATAACCCCAAATATATTTTTTATTTCGTTATTATAAGACTGAGGAGACCAGTTAAAACCAAAAATAAAATCCTGAATTGGAATAATATTAAAAAACTTGATCGCTTCAAATAAAATAGTAAATAATATTGCTAAAGTAATTATAAATGATAGAAGAGCAGAAATATATAGCATCCAACGAAAAATGCGTTCGCATCTGCTATGAGCATTATAGTTCCCTTTTAATGATGAAGAAATATAGACAAACTGAGCAAAGAAAATAGTTAAAACACCAATGTAAGAATATGTATAATTTACCTTCTTTCCCAAATATTCATAAAATATAATTAAAAATATAAATAAACTTGATAATATAAAATTAATTACACCTAAATATATCCCATAATATGCAGGCTGAGATCTAGGTTTCATTTGATAATAATTAACTAAAAAAGCAATTCTTCTTTTAGCGAAAAAAAAGATTGAATAGCTTGAAATAACTGTTAACAAGAATAACATAATGTAAGTTAATAAATTTAATGTAAAAACATTGTGAATCATAGCTATAATTTTGTAAAGAAGAAGCTACAAAACTTAATCATCATTTTTATATTTATTTAAGTATTGCAGCGATTATTTAGTCTATGTGCCTTTTTATTAGAAATTATTCTAATAATATTTAAAAATGCAATATGATATATGTTAATATATATCAAAATTTATTACCTATAATTAGCATGTTCTTTGGCTATTACCTCAAAAAAATCTTTAAGAAAAAGGTTCTAATTTTGATAACAATACTACAAATATTCTATTAGTTGAAAAGTTAAAAGGAAGAAAATAGCAAATTATTTCATTTATAAATTTGTTCAGCATTTACTGCAATATTTATCATAATACCTTTTAAAATATCAACTCAGTAATAACTATTATAACGTTGAAACATCTTTAGAAATAAACATTTAAAGCAAAAATAAAAAAGGCTATCGTAACTTAATACGATAGCCTAATTCATTTTTTAAATAACAAATAACTACTTGTTTAAAGCAGCACCAAGGATATCTCCTAAGCTTCCACCACTTGTTGATTCATTATTACTATATTCTGCAATAGCTTTTTTGTGCTCTTCAACTTCTAAAGCTTTAATTGAAAGATTTAACTTTAATGAAGATGAATCAAAACCATTAACTTTGGCCTCAACCTTATCACCTATATTAAAGTTTTCAGTTCTTTGTGAAGCTTTTTCAGATGATAATTCTGATTTTTTAATTAAACCAAAAATATTTTCAGCAACTTGAACCACTATGTAATCGTCATGAATTTCGCTAACAGTTCCTTTTACTGCTGAACCTCTTTTGTATTCAGCACTAATTTTTGCATGTGGATCTTCAGTCAATTGTTTAATTCCAAGGCTAATTCTTTCTTTCTCAACATCAATAGCAAGAACCTTAACCATAACTTTATGATCTTTTTGGAATTGCTTTAGTTTATCAACATTGTCCTCTTCCCATGAAATGTCTGATAAGTGAACCAAACCATCAATTTCCTTATCAAAACCAATGAATAATCCGAAATCAACTATATTTCTTACTTCCCCTTCAACAACTGAGCCAACTGGATATTTATCAGCAAATTCAGCCCATGGATTTTCACTACATTGTTTCATTCCTAAAGAAATTCTATGTTTTGAAGCGTCAATGTCTAAAACTATATATTCTACTTCTTGCCCAACATTTACAATTTTCTTAGGATGAATATTATTTTTAGTCCAGCTGACTTCGGAAACATGCACTAAACCTTCGATTCCTGGCTCTAATTCAATAAACACACCATAATCAGTAATATTGGTAATTTTGCCTTTTCTTCTTGTTCCTTTTGGATATTTAGCTTCAATATTCTGCCATGGATTACTTTCAAGCTGTTTCATACCAAGTGAAATACGTTTGCTGTCTTCATTATATTTAATAACTTGAACTTTAACTGTTTGACCAAGCGTAAGAACTTCAGATGGGTGATTAATTCTTCCCCATGAAATATCAGTAACATGAAGTAAACCATCAACACTACCTAAGTCTATGAATGCACCATAATCAGTAATATTTTTAACAACACCCTCTAATACTTGATTTTCTTTAATGTTAGCAAGTAATTCGTGGCGAGCTTCTTCTCTTGAACCTTCTAAAATAGCTCTTCTTGAAACAACAACATTTCCTTGCTCTCTATCAATTTTAAGAATCATGAAAGGTTGTAACACTCCCATTAATGGGGTAATATCTTTGATTGGTCTAATATCAACCTGGCTTCCAGGTAAGAATGCAACAATACCATTAATATCAACAGTATAACCACCCTTAACTTTGCCAAAAATTGTAGCATTAACAGGTTCTTTTTTCTGTAAAGCTTCTTCCAGAATAACCCAGTATTTTTCACGAACAGCTTTTTCACGGCTTAAAATTGTTTTGCCGCCTCTACTTTCCATTTTTTCTACAAAAACTTCAACTTTGTCACCTACCTTTAATTCAGGCATGACTCCATCAAATAAAAATTCTCTAAGACTAACTTGGCCTTCATTTTTACCACCAACATCGATGGTTGCATATTCACTATCAAGTTTAATAATTGTTCCGAAAACATTTTCTCCTTCTTTTGCACCAGATTGCAAAGAATTGCTTAATAATTCAGCAAAGTTTTCATCAGTTTTAAAATTTTCGATTAGTTCAAAATTTGATCTATATTTTGTTTTAGAAAGTAAAGCTTTGGGCATAGAATAACATACCAAATAAGAGTTTTATCTCTTTTAACTAAAGGTTAACAACAACCCACCTATGTAAATTAAGCGAGCAATAATGACGCATTCTAATACTTTTTGCTACAATAGTAAAGTGTATATTCATATATTTATAAGCTAGCCAACAGATTAAAAAATTTTTACCTTAAAATATTCTCGGTTGATTGATTTTAACAAGAAAAATTCCTTTAGATAAATTAATCTTATTAATTTTTTGAATTGTTAATGTAAAATATGCTTGCAATTAAAAATGAATTTCTAGTAAAATAGTTCAATTGATAATTTGACGAGTTTTAAATGAGAAAGATATTATTTATTATGTTAACCTTTTTACTATCTAGCTGCACTCACTTTGAGCCCAAAGATTTAAAAAGCCCATGTGTTGCTTCTCCAAATCATGATAAAACGCCAACACCATGCATTAAAAGGCAAGTTAATGATAATTGGTTAGTTTAAAGGAAGTAATACATGATAAAGATATTTGTTTTTTTGGTAGTGATTTGTACTTCTTTTTTTTCCTGGGCAGAAGGTGAAAACACTGAAGATCAGGTAAAACTTGAATTTGGAACTTGTTATAACACTTTTGATAAAAGCCTTGAAAATTGCTTACCTTTTGTTTGTTCATATCCTGATATGACTGATGCAAAAGCATGGAAAGCACACGCAATTAAAGGAACAGTTGATGGTTCTTGCTATGTAGTTTACTATTCTTATGTTGGAAAAGAAATTGTTGGATCACCTGATCACTGCTTCTATTCTACCAACCAAACACAAAATCTAACCAATGCCTATAAAAGGCTTTTCTCTTCTAATTCTAATTTTGACATAAACGAAGCAAGAGCTATAATAAACAAAATTAATAATGCCGTTTGTGAAAAAAATCCTAGCAAGAGTACAAATAATTAGAAGTGAATGAAAAAATAAAAAAAGTAAGAGAATTATTGATAAAATTTAATCTTGATGGATTTATTTTCTCCTCTAGAGATGAGTTTATAAACGAATATTCATCAGACTACCTTAATAGGCTAAAGTTCTTAACTAATTTTACTGGCTCAAATGGAATAGCATTAATTACTCATAATAAGAATTACTTATTTACTGATGGAAGATATTTGCTTCAAGCTAAACTAGAGCTTGGCAATGATTATGAGGTTAAGTCGATTAATGATTTTTTTTGTGAAGGTGTAATCGGCTACGATCCTAAAACCACTATTGCTTCTGATTTAAAATGCACAAATTGCAAATTTGTAGCTTGCCAAAATCTTATCGATTTAATATGGGAGCCCAAGCCCATTCCTTTACAAAGCAAAATTATACCATATGGAAAGAATTTTGCTGGTGAACAAAGTGAATCTAAAAAACTTAAGTTAAATAATTATCTTCATCAAGAAAATCTAGATGCCATTATAATAACACGGCCTGAAAATATATGCTGGCTACTAAACATTAGAGCTTTTGATCTTGAATGCACTCCTATTTTACTATCCTACGCAATATTTTATAAGAGTGGATTATTAGAAATATTTGCAAACCACCCTGACTTTATTCCTTTAGAAGAATTTGAACAATATGCAAAGAAGATAACTCATAAAAAGGTTCAAATAGATCCAAATAATAGTTCATTATGGATTCAAAGCTTAATAAAAAATCCTATTTTTAAGGAAGATCCTATAATTTTATGGAAAGCTATTAAAAATAAAATTGAAATTGCTAATGCGAAAGCAATCCATAAACTTGATGGCGCAGCTTTAGTAAAACTGCAATATTGGATGAGCAACAGTTCAAATATCAATGAATTAGGTGTTTGTGATAAGTTGCTGGAATTAAGAAAGAAATCTAAGAAATTTATTTGTCCATCTTTTCCAACAATCGCAGGGTTTAATGAAAATGGCGCTATTATTCACTATCGTCCCAGTGAATCAAGTAATAAAACCATAAATAAAAATGGATTATTGTTATTAGACTCTGGTAGTCATTATTATGGCGGAACAACTGATACTACTCGAGTAATATCTTTTGGAAAAGCAACCCATGAACAAAAACTTGATTATACCTTAGTTTTAAAGGGCCATATTGCTTTAGCTCAAGCAGTTTTCCCTTCAGGCACCACTGGCTCAGAAATTGATATATTAGCAAGGCAATTTCTTTTTAAAGCAAGTAAAAATTATAATCATGGAACTGGTCATGGTGTTGGAAATTGCTTAAGCGTTCATGAACCTCCTCAAAATATAAGCAGATTTAGCAAAATTAAACTTATACCTGGCATGATTCTTTCAAATGAACCTGGATATTATGAAGAAAACAAATATGGAATTAGAATAGAGAGTCTCCTTTTAGTTAAAGAAAAAAAAGGTGGTTTCCTATATTTTAAAACCTTAACTTTAGCCCCTATCGCACTGAATTTAGCTATAAAATCATTGCTTACCAAGGAAGAAAAAAGCTGGATTAACAAATATCATTTAACAGTTTATAAACAACTTTCTCCTCTGTTAGAAAAGAAAGAAAAGCTATTTTTGGAAAAACTATGTAATCCTATTTAGTTAGTATCATTACTCTTAAAATATTTAAACTTTTATTTAAAAATCAGCATAATAATAAAATATATTAGATACTTAAATAATTATTCGCCAGAGATATAAAATCATCTACAGAAAGTTCTTCTGGTCTTTGGGTTAACTTAATTGAAGTATCTTTCATCAGCAGGTCTAAATCACAATTAAGCGTTTTTAAACTTACTCTTAGCATTTTTCTTCTTTGGTTAAAAGCAATACGACAAATTTTATCCACTGCTTCAATGATATCTATCGGTGGCAATGAAGCTTTAGGGTATAAAGAAATAACACTTGAAGTAACTTTTGGAGGCGGAAAAAAAACATCAGGCTTAAGGTCGAAATGCCACTCGCAATCACATAATATTTGAGCCATAACGCTTAATCTTCCATAATCACTTGTTGATGGCTTAGCCACAATCCTATCTGCTACTTCTTTTTGAAACATTAAAGTTAAGCTTTTGAAATAAGATATATCTTCAAGCCATTTAAATAATAAAACCGTTCCTATATTATATGGCAAATTTGATATGATTTTACTTTTTACAGGAATAATATCTCTTTCCCTGATTTTTAGTGCATCTGCATTAAAAATTTCAAGCTGAGGATAATGATTTTTAAGCTCCTGCAAAGCTTGCACACAACGATTATCTTGTTCAATAACAATTAATTTTTCAGGCTCATAGACTAAAATTGATCTTGTTAATCCACCTGGTCCAGGTCCGATTTCAATCACATTATCACCTTTAGTGACTCTTGCCATTCTAACAATTTTATCAGTAATATTTTGATCAAGGATAAAGTTTTGACCTAAATTTTTTTTAGGATTTAAACCATATTTATTAATCACTTCTCTTAAATTTAAAAGCTGCATATTATTTTTTCTCTCTTAATAAATCTGGTCTCCTTAAAAGAGTATTTTTTAAAGCATTCTCTTTTCTCCATTTGGCAATTTCTTTATGATTACCTGACAATAAAACTTGCGGCACCTCCATGCCTTCCCATGAAAAAGGCCTTGTGTATTGATCATATTCTAAAAGGTTACCATCCTCTCCTAAGGAAAAACTCTCTTCTAAATTAGCTTCATCATTTTCAATAACACCTGGTAAAATTCTAATGCAACTATCTAAAATAGTTAAAGCTGCAACCTCACCTCCAGAAAGAATAAAATCACCAAGTGAATATTCTTTAAATTCATATTTTTTAAAAATTCTTTGATCTACACCTTCATATCTTCCACAAAGCATCAAAACATGCTCATTTAAAATAAGTTTTTTTGCTTCTTGCTGATCAAACTTTTGCCCTCGTGGTGAAAAATATAGTAACTGATCAACTTTATTTTTAATGGTAACAGATTCAATTGCATTTGAAACAACATCTGGTTTCATTAACATTCCAGCGCCACCACCAAAAATTTTATCATCCACTGTTTTAAATTTATCCAGAGCAAAATCGCGGATATTAACCATATTTAATGAATAAAAATTATTTTCTAAGGCTTTTCCAGCAATAGAATATTTTAATGGTCCAGGAAACATTTCTGGAAAAAGTGTAAGTATAGATACTTGCCAGGCTTTCATTCTTAGAACTTATAAAAATAAGTAAATAAAAATTCTCTTGTAAAACCAATTAATAATATCACAATAATTGGTGATAAATCTATTCCATTGATGCTTGGAACATAGCGTCTAATTTTAGAAAAAACTGGCTCAAACAACCTGCCACCAAAATTTAATATGTTATAAACTACAGCTTGATGACGATTTAAAATATTAAAATGAACAAGCCAGCCAATTATCATCCACAGAATCATGGCAAATGAGTATAGTGATAAAACATTATTTATTAAATTTATAAATGGATTTATATTCATTTCATGCTAACCTAGAAAAAATTTTATATAACATTATCACTAAATGAAAAAAATACTAATATTATTTTTTACTCTAATTCCCAATTTGCTATTTGCTAAGTCTGAAAAGCTTAATATCCTTACATGGGCAGATTATATTCAGCCAAAAATTTTTCAACAATTTGAAAAAGAAACAGGTATAAAACTTCATATTGATTATATTGATAATAATTATTCACTAGAATCAAAATTAACAGCAACCAGCCATGATTATGATATAACAGTTCCCACCCTTGCCCCATTTTTTATAAGACAAGTTCAGTTTGGCTTATTCCAACCACTTGATCACAGTTTACTCCCTAATTATAAAAACATTGATCCCATAGTGATAGAATATGAGCAAAGAGCTCATTTTAGTGACCGTTATGCCATTCCATTTATGCTTGATTCAATTGGAATCGGTTACAATAAGCAAAAAATTGACCAAATAATGCCAAACGCTCCTGTAAATAGTTTAGAAGTTATTTTTAACCCTGAGTTATTAAAAAAATTCTCTCAATGTGGGGTTGAATTTCTTGATTCAGCCGAAGAAATAACTTCTTTAGCTCTTTTATATTTAAACCTTGATCCTAATACCAAGAAGCTAGAAGATTTAGATAAAGCCGAAGAATTACTAAAAAAAATACGCCCTTTTATAAATAACATTAATAGCATGCTTTATTTTAACAACCTTGCCAGTGGAGATAATTGCTTGGTTGTGGGCTATTCAGGTGATGTAATTCAAGCTCGTCAAATATCTTCACAATCTGGAAAAAACTATGATATTAAGTTTGCTCTTCCCAAAGAGGGATCTTTTCTTACTATGGATTTAATGGCTATTCCGTTAAATTCACCACATCGTAAAAATGCATATAAATTTCTTAATTTTATTCTTAGAACTGATATTATTGCAGAAATAGCAAACCATATTGGCTATACCAGCCCCAATAAAGCAAGCTATCCATTTATTAAAAAAGAATTTATTGAAGATAGAAATATTTACCCTCTTCAAGATAAAAATTATAAGTTTAATATGTTAGAAATACCAAGCCCTCAATTTAACCGTAAAAGAAATTTAAATTGGATGAAGTTTTTAAGCCACGAGAATTAGAACATAACTATCAAATAACTTTATCTTATATTTGATTGCTGTTTTTTAAATTTATATTAGTCCCTTTGCACTTAACTCATTAAAGTGTTTTATCATATATCGATTTTAATGCTAATGTTGGTGTGATTAATCACTTGAGTTTACCATTGTTAGATTTAATAATGTTATTTAAATATTTAGTTTGAATTTTATCTATTTCCAAATTATGCATCTAAGTACTTTCTAAGCATCCATAACAAAAGTTTAAATTTTATGAATTAAATGCAGGTTTAAGAAAATTCAGTACTAGTATTATTTCCTGTTTGGCCAATTATATCTATATTTAATACAAACGCTTGATCATTATCATAAGCTAAATAATTTGATTCATCATCTCCACTACTTAAAGAATTACCATAACAATTGTCATCCCCTGGATTAAAATCAGGATATCTAGGCGGAAATATAATCGGAAAACTTTGACTTATTGCAAAATCGAACATAAACTGAAATTGATTTATTAAAATGGTTATCAAATTATTTATATTGGTATCCTCATATAAATTTCCAAAATCTAACCAATCTTCTAAATTACTAATTATCTCACCCATAGATCCAATTATGCTTCTTGCATAATTTGAGGCATCATCTTTAGAAAGAGCTTTAAATAAAAACTTTTGCCAATTTGATATTTCAAGTAATTCTTCTTTATAAATAACTTCATTAATTTTAGCTATAATATTTAAAAGATTTTGATTATCTACTGACTGCAAGCCGCTTTTTAATTTATTTTCACTTTCTTCCAAGGATGAAAAACTTTGAGTAGACATTTCTTCAAATTGGTTAGACAGATTTTTACTAGTTAATTGATCATCTCCTGCTTCATGTACTAAAGCTTCTAAATCCTGAAGGGTTAATTTGCTTTCCAGTAATTCGCCTAACAAATTAAAATTTATACTAGCAGCCTCACCTTCTATCAATTCTAAGGAAAAATAATGTAACTCTGCAAAATGCCCTAAATATATAGTTCTTTTGAAATTAAGATCACCTAATACTATAGGAGCATCAATATGATTATTGCCAATTATAACAATATTTATATTTAAATCTTTTGAAAGAGCATGAATAAGATTTTGATCAGCCCATTGGCCACTCATCATAACTCGGTCAAGATACTGTTCAATTGTTTCATCATTGTCTATAAACCCTTGATAATCTTCTATATGATCCTTAATATATTTTACTGCAAATACTCTTAACTGCTGATAATTTATTATTTTTTCATTATTTAACAATTCTAACTGTCTTTCTACAGCATGAAAGAAACAATTTCCATCAGGTTCAACATTAACAATTTTAAGCCCATATTTAGCAATTATTTCTTCATTTATTAGCTCGTATTCTTCAGGCATTTCTATTTTACCTAAAGCTATATTGATTTCTTCAGATAAAGAATTAACCGTTTTTATAAGATCAGCATTACTAGGAGACGCAATATTTGACAAAACCTTATCATCAATAATAATCTCTTGTTCAAGTACTTTTGTTAAAGAAATTAGATATTTTAAAGTTCGGTCAAAATGAGTTGTATAAATATTGAAACCTAAGCCATTATGGCAAATAGTATTTCTCATTAGCTTCGCATCATTTAATGAGTATTTAGATAGTTTTTGGTTATTATTTTGCCTATTTAAGGTTTCAACAATAGCAATAAATAACTCTATGCTATAAAATAATAGTTGATCATACTCAAAAGACTTTGCAATTTCAAGAAATGCTACATGATTCTCTAGTCTTTTTTCTAAAACCTCAACTCCAATCTTTTCTAGCAACCTATCCATTCTTATCTCAAATTTAGAATTTTTAGTAACAGGTTGCTTTATTTCAAGGGCATATTTATCAATTGGTTCTTGAGTTACTTCATTATATTCTTCATCTGTTAGAGGTATTAAAATTAATTTCATCTTATCATCACTTTGATACCTTTGCGGCGCATTTTTTAAAGCTATAAATGATAAACCCATCATTTTACTGGTGAAACAAAATTTTGGTAGAGTGCTGGTTACCATTATTTCACCACCGATATTTTGAGCAAAATATTTGTATTCTAAATAATGCATCTGAAAACTTAAATTTTCATAAAGCTGCAGCCCCGTAATTGAAACTTGATCCGCTTTTAGAATGGATATAATTTGCTTAAGTTCATTAGCATAAAACCGAAGTTGATCATTAATTTTTTCTTGACCTTCTTTTGTAAAGCATTCTTTTATATTATTTGTTTTTGCAGAAGCCTTAATTTGTTGGATCGTAATAATGCTAATTGAAGAAGGTTTTTTAAAACTATCAAGTTCTTTAATAATTTCTCCAGTTTTAATGTTTTGAGTATCTTTTAAAAGCTTTCCTTTTCCTGGTATTTTAAAGAAATCCCTTATTTTTCTTTTTATATTTTCAATAAAATCATTAAAAAATTCTCTAGTAGTTTGACGATTTGATAGTTTTGCTTTAATTTCTACTAAAGCACTCTTTAAATCTTCAGGCGTATCTTCAACTTTAGTAAATTTTGTGAGTTGAGGACAAAATTCTGCTAATAGCTCATGGTCACTAGCTAAGTTCTGTAAATAAAGAGGGATTTTTGAAAAGTCTTGATTATAAAAATTACTTATGCTTTCTATAGTTTCGCGAGTATTGTCTAAAACATATAAAGTTTCAATAAGGACTCTTTTTATTTTAAGCAACTCTTTAAGAATATCTATGAAAAATTTATTATCTTTTTCAGTTATTATTTTAAGCAAATGATTATCTAAATCTTGTTCGCGATGAAAGATAAAGTTTCTGATTTCAGTAATTGCCTCAATATTAATATCTGAAGATAAATATTTTGTTACTCTTGGAGAAATATTGCGGTAACTTAGATTTTCACCAATTTTTGCTATTATAGATAAAAGCTGAAATCTACCATCTTTAGTGGTGAAGTCAGTTTTTTCAGAAGCTTCAATAATTAATTGAGCAGTTTTTTTAAGATATTTCATATCTTTATGGTAGCTAAAATATTGAAAATGCTTGCTACTCCTATCAAACTTTAACACTAAGTGATTTATCTCTTTAAGAGGTTTTAAATATATTTTTTTTCTTCTTACATTAGAAACTAAAGAATTAAGAAAGCTTTTTCCTAAAGAAATAGATTCTAAAAATAGGCCATTATCTAATTCATTTGGAAGATGATGCTCGCGGAAGAACATAGAAAGTTCCTCAAAATCATAAAAAATACTACAGCAGTTATTGTCCTGAAATTTCTTTTTATATCCACTTGGAAGTTGAGTTAAAGCTGTAGAAATAACTAGCAACACTAAAGTTCCATCTACTTTAAATGAAGCCTTTGAAAAACCATTCTTAACTTTTTCAACTTCATCTATAAATTCACTTAAATTTTCAAGATGCAGTTTCCACTCAACTGAGCGTGGTTCCCTTTCATCTTTTAAAGCTTTAAAAAAATAATTAGAAGATCTAATAATATTGTTAACTATTTTGCCTAATTTACATTTGTTAGGAATAAGATACATGAATTTTTACCTTGAGGATTATTACTTAATATAAAAATTAGTTGGAGTCTTTTCTAAAGAAAGATCTACAAAATATGCATTTGAAATTTAATATTTGGGAAATACTCTAAAAGAAAATTTTTTTGATTTAGTTTATCATCAAATTTAAAGTAAAATTCAAGCCTTTTCTTAGATATAGTTATTATAATTTAGTATTATTTCAAAAATAGATAAGCATGAGAGAATAAAAACATACCAGGATAATTTGATAGTTATAACAAAAACCCTTAAGATATTTGCATCAGAGCCTCATTTCATATAAGTTAATATATGGATAGAAAAAATAACTAAGACTAAATAAATATAAAAGCAAAAATTTCTTTTAGAAACAAGAGTATTATGATTTTACTGTATATGCCGTTTTTTTTACCTAAAATAATAGATTATTTCTACAATTATATAAGCAAAAAACTTTAAGACTTCTTGTGTATGGTTTATCTTTTTCGATACATTATTAAGTGTTTGCAGTTCTTTTCTTTATTTGCCAATAGCGCCTTTTTATTAACTCACCCCATGCTTCTTCAGACAATAATGGCATATTTAACTCTTTAAATATTACTTATATAACTATAGCTTCATATAACTAATAACCTATTAATACCAGTCATGTGTAAATATGCAATGTAAGTTTTTCTATGTAAATCACTCGCTAGCAAACTCTAACAGGGTAATATCACCTTTAATTACAGCTAATTAATATAAATTAATTTATAATTATACAATTTTCTTGATTTATTTTAAATAGTAGTTATACTACTACCATTAATAAGTGTAAGTATTTTTTTAAAGTAAGTGTGATGCCGTTAACAATTATAAGTGAGGTTAATCATGTCAACCACAGATGCTTATATCTTATCTTCCGCTAATAAAGTAAGATTTGATACCACAAATTCAACTTTAATATTTTCTACTCAACATTTAATAGATAAAGCACGAACAACTCGAAATATAGTTGAAACAATTTTAGCTAATATTAGTTCTCATGTATTTCAAAGAAAAAAAGAACATTTATTTCACCAAAATAATTTTAATGAGTTCCCCGTTTTGAAATTAAAAATAATCGATGATGTAATTGATAACTCATTTGGTATTTATATAAATAATGAAGGGGTAATATCAGTTTTTGATTGTTTTGGGGGAAGACCAATTGCAAAGTTAACCAACAAAAATGATGAAGATTTTATTATGAGCAAGCTCTCAGCATTCAACTTTGTCACTACTGCAAAGCAAAATAACGCCATAGAAAATCATGCTATTGGTGGAACAATTTACCTTGCAAGAAATTTAATCAATAATACTCCTGTTAACTCAACAAGTGATGATATTTTATTTAAAGAAGATGAAATTATCTATGAATCTAAAAGACTTTTATTCTCTAAATTATCAACAATTATAAGCTTATATAACTCTGCTTACAAGGAATCTGATAAAGATGATACTATTGTTGTTCAAATACTTTTAAAATTATTTTCTGAAGCACAAATATATAGTTTTTTACCTGAAGGTGTTGAGATAATAAATACAAATAATACTATATTAGATATAAGTGAAAATAATATAACACCAAAGCAAGATCTTTCAATAGAGCCACAATATAATATTTATGCAAAATTCATATATGATCATTGGCCCAAAATATTAGGAACTATGGCTGCAACAATTGGCGTCGCCACTATTTGCTATTACCACCAAACAATCTATAAATACATATATTCTACCATAACCTTTGCATTAGCATTGCAGGGAAATATTTCCCAAAGCCCTCATAATGATAATGATGGATATGTAAAAACTACGGACTCTGGCGATAATGACCTATCTTCTTCTAGCATATATGATAATGAAAACAGCCCTCTTCCCAATCAAAATATTTCTCCATCTTCTATAAAAGAATATGTAGAAAGCATTATTAATAATGTTATAGAACAAGCTTCATCAACAATTGAGGCTGACGAAGAGGTTTCATCTTTGTTAAATGAGGAAATTCTCAGCCCTGCTACCACTGGCGAGAACACTCCAAGCGATTTTAATGGGCTAGATATTAGTAATTTAAACAGTATTATTAGCATAGTCAACCCTAACAACTTGGGAAAAGATGACTGGCAAGAAATAGTTACTCCTAGTAGTTTTCTTGAAGACACTCCTATTATTTATTCAAATATGCAAATTTCACTTACTCAACTAATGGAGGATGAGATTTTTTTGTGGCGATCTCCGAAAGATAACTCGGACTCTTCTCCGGTAGATTAATTTTAGTGAGGATTCTAATTTGAATTAAACTTTTAAATTTAAAGAAACTTTAGGCTCTAGGTATAATTATATTCTTGGTAATAACCCTTAGACCTAAAATTTCTCTATTTTACTTTTTTAAAAAGATCATGTTCCGCAGAAGGTTTTGCAAACTCGCTCATTTTGTTTAGGAGCTACTATATAAGTTTTATGCTCTTGCTCATGCTTAATGTCATATGGATTGGATAACGCCTGAAGTAAATAATTTCCTTTGGTAAAATCTTGATGCTCAACCGCGTATTTAATTGTTTTTTCTATTTGGTGGTTACGTGGAATAATGGCCGGATTTTCTTTTAACATCATATTTGAGATTTCTTTAAATGAATTATTTTCTTTGATCAAGCGCATAAACCATTTTTCTATCCATTTATTCAAACTTATAGAAGGAATATAAACATCACCATAATCAAACTCTTTATCAGCAGCTAAATAACTTAAATACCTAAATGTTAAAGTATAATCTATCTCTTCTTTATGCATTATATCTAACAATTCTTCTATAAGATATTGATCGTTAGAATTAAATTTAACAATTCCTATTTTTCTGTACAGCATTGCCGTATATTTTTCTTGATATTTTATCTTAAAATCTTCCAATGCATTTATAAGTAATTCTAATGATTCTTTTGAATTTGTAAGAAGCGCAATACATCTAGCTAGTTGCGATAAATTCCAATAACATATATTAGCTTGATTTGCAAAACTATAGCGCCCATAATAATCAATAGAACTAAATACTTTATTAGGATTATATTCATCTAAAAAAGCACAAGGTCCAAAATCAAGGCTTTCTCCAGATATAGCAACATTATCTGTATTCATCACTCCATGGATAAAACCTATTCTCATCCAGTTAACAATTAACTCTATCTGTTTATCTCTTACTTTCTCAAAAAAAGACAAATAAAGATTTTGTTCATTCTTTATTTCTGGATAATGTCGATTAATAGTATAATTTGCTAATATTTGTAAGGAGCTAACATCTCCACGAGAAGCAAAATATTCAAATGTGCCAATCCTTATGTGGCTTGCTGCAATTCTAGTTAAAATTGCTCCTGATAACATTTCACCATTACGAATAACTTTTTCACCACTACTTACCACTGCAAGAGAGCGCGTAGTTTTAATACCAAGATTATTCATTGCTTCACTAATAATATATTCTCTAATCATAGGGCCTAATGCAGCTTTTCCATCGCCTCCCCTGGAATAAATAGTTGCTCCTGATCCCTTTAATTGCACATCAAATCGAGATCCATTTTTATTTAATATCTCACCTAAAAGTATTGCTCTTCCATCTCCAAGCTGAGGAACAAACTTGCCATATTGATGGCCTGCATAAGCTAAAGCTATAGGTTCAGCACTATTAGGCACATCATTACCAGATAAAATTTCAGCAACTTTATTTATATCTTTAATGTTATATTTAATACCCAACTCATCTGCTAATTTAGTATTAAAATATACAAGCTCAGGGTTTGGAAATTTTGGAAGAGTTAATGCTTGATAAAAATTACCAGGAAGGCGCGCATAAGTATTATCAAATTTTATCAACATAATACCACTCCTAATTAGATTATAAACTTAAAATGAATAAATACAAATTAACTTGATGTACTAGATTAATTTATTTTCAACCAAAAAACATTTCTTTAAACAAAGAGATTATAAAAATAAAATTTATACCAGGTAAATTTGCTTACTTATCTAAAAAACAATTTTATACTTGCTCAAATGAATCAACTGAGCACAATATCATTTAATAATAACTTATAATTAACCACAAGAAAGTGTTTTTCAAATATAGGCCTAAAAATATATAGTTCAAAGCAAATATATATTTACATTAGATAAAAAATATTATATATTATTTAATAATGATTAATAATTTTAAGGAAATGTTATGACTTTAATTCCAATAAATATGCACGGAACTCACGAACGAGAAAATGGAATCAGGCCAATTGGTTTAACCAAATTTGCAATAAAATCAGGCTATAGAGCATTTGATATATATAATGCAGATAGGTTTAGGAGCGAAATTAGTTATGATAGCATCTTAAGAGAAAATTTTTGGTTGCAAATAAAAGATAGACTTATTAACTCTTATAGTGGAAATGAAAGTTTTGGAACTTACCTTTCTCTTTTAAAAACAGATTATGTTGACTCATATGCTATCAGTTATAATGAAAAACATTGGACTGAACTTGAAAATTTATATAATTCTGGTGAAGTTAAATACTTAGGGTTAGAGCATACTCCATATGAAACTATTAAGAATTTGGTTGAAAATGCTAAAGTTAAACCTGTTATAATTCATGGTGGGCTAATTCATTCTTCATCAATTCAATATGCTTTAGAAAACTGTATCATTCTTCAACCTTTTCAAGTCCAAGACTTCTTCAATCGAGTTAAAAAAGATGGACTTAATGAATTTGCTGTAAAGCATAACGTTAGTGCAAAACAGATTTTCTTAAAGTTGTTAACTGAACTGGGAATTCAAGTTTTAACAGGTGCAAATAGCGAAAAATATCTTTTAGAAAATTTAAGTATAAATTTTACTCTTTCACCAAATGAAGTAAAACAAATTATTAAATCAGGTATTTTTAATGATGATAGTGAAAATATGCTGTTAGTATATGAAAAACTACAAAATGGCGAGTTAGTAAGATTAAACGATATTTACACGCGACTAACCCAATGCAAATTTGAACAACTTGCTGATGAAACTGAAAAGCTTGCAAAATTTATTCCAAAAATTGATCCAACTACATTGGCTGAAATTATGGCAAATCAATCTCCTGAAATAGTAGATTATCTTATTCAGTATAATGCTAATTTTTCTCAAATTACAAACGTTGCTTTTGCAAAAATCATTCATAACTATGGAATTGGTTATATAGATGTATTAAAAGAAAAACTTAATATCCCTGCTGAACAATTATTGCTCTCATCTCTTCATCATTTAGAGAGAAGTTATTTTAATAAGCTAATTGATGAAGCGGATTTTAGTAAAATTAACAGAAATGATATTTTAAGCATTGTAAAATTTTATCCTGATCTTTTTGAAAGATTCTTAAACTCTAATATCTTTTCAGAATATCTAGTTGTGCCAGCAGCTTTCCTTAATGATAAAAAAGCTTTTGATGAGTTACTAGCTAAAGCAGATTTAAATAAATTATATAGCAGAGATATTGTTCAAATTATTTGTAAATTTGGATTAGAGGTTATAGATCAACTTGCACAAAATAATTATAACTTTTTAAATTTAACTATTACAGATATAGAAAATTTAATTAAGCAATTTAAGTTAGAAGTTATATTAAAACTAGCTGAATACCACGTTTCACCAACAATTCTATTACCAGCTTTAAAGCTAGGTGGTATTGAAACTTTTAACCAATTAGCTAGTAAATTAGATATATCAAAATTAAAATCTCCTGAATGCATTAAAGAGCTGATAGAACAGAATCCACAAACTTTAAATTCTATTGTAGTAAATGAAGAACTCTTAGAAATAATTTTTATGTTTAGTAATATATTTTCTTTAGAATCTTTGAAAAAAGTTCTTACCTCAATGGCTGAAAATGTTATAAAACTGACCAACTATTATATTATTAAAATAATAATTAAAACTATTAATTCTAACGATAAGGAGTTTTTTGAGATATTAATTCAGCAATTAGATTTAAATTCTTTGGAGGATTTTGATAAATTAAGGCTAGTTGAATTTTCTATTACTGATGAAAATAAATTTGAATATATAGTTAAAATAGCAGATATCATAGATCTAAAAACATTAGATTCATATTATAAAAGGGAAATATTTCTAAAGCTCATTGATAGTAAAGCGAGTTATGAATATATATGTAAAGTAGCTGATTTTATAAATTCAAAAACATTAGATTCTCATTATAGTAGTGAGATAGCTTTAAAACTTATTAATGAATCTAATTACGAACTATTAGCTAAAATTGCTGAAATTATAAACCTAAAAAATCCATATTGTATGCGTCATATAGTTAATACACTTATTGGTAAAGATGATTACACAGCATTAACTAAAATAGCTGAAATCATAGATTTAAGAACATTAGATTCATATTTCAAAATAAATGTAGTTTCACAACTTATTGTTAGCGAAACGGACATTAAAACTTTAGAAGATGTTGATAAAATAATAGATTTTTCTACATTAGATTTAAATGATATTAGAGTCATTATTGATGATACCAATGGAGCTATTAAAGATAATCATTTAGATTTTCTAACAAGACATATTGACTCCTCTAAATTTCTTGAATTATCTAGCATTCAAATACTAAATTTTTTAGTTTCAGCTCGAAAGTCGGTAAATTTAGAAAATTTAGTAGCAAAATTTAACTTAGTTAATCATCCAAATTTAAATTTAAATCCTGATAATCCTTTAGCTGATTTAAATAGTATGGTTCAAGATAGAGAAATTTTCTTAGAGAAACTTTCTGAGTGCCTCCGTAATGCACCTTGCGCTGCTAATTGCATTACAGAAAAATATTTTAATACCGAATGTGTTGGAAAATTTATCTCAATACATGAGGAATTATAGTACCTAAGTTAAAAAATAGTAAAGAGGAAGTATTTTTTAAGAATCTTCTTCTTTATTTCTAGCTTAAAAGTTTTTTTTAATATTTATGTACATTAAATGACAAAGAATCAATTTCATTTATATATGCATTTAAAATTCCTTCTTTAACCTTTTCTTAAACTTTTTATTAATATAATTATTTAATAACAAAATTGTAAAGAGTATAACATGTCTAAAGACAGTAAAAAAAGAATAAGAACCTCATTAGACACTGCAGAGGATATTTGTAGAATAATTTACAGTGGAGCTCATACAGTTTTAGGCACAGGAATAGCAGCAGGAGAAGAAGTAATAAATGCAACCGCTGAAGCTTTAGAAAATTTTAGCTATATTGGGTTTAATGGATGGAAAGTAATTGCAAGAGCTGGATTTGCAGCTAAAAGAGGCATGCAAGACACTTGCAGTTTTTTTTATCGAGCACTAGCTAATAAAGAACATTTAATTGGACTTAAACAATTAAATGAGGCTAAAGAAAGTATTGATTCTAGGTTAGATACACTAATAACAAACCAAGAGGTAAGTAAACAATTAGAAACATTTAAATATAAAAAAGAACTTTATACTGGAATGCGTAAAAGAATAAATATTCAAGCTGATAGTTCTAAAGTAACCATTCGAGAAGAAGAATATATAAAAACAGATAAAAGAGAATGGCGTAATTCTCATAAAAATAAATATCTAATTGATGATGACAGCTCAAATTACTATTATCATTCAATAAGACCAGACATAATTTTTTCTATAAAAGATAAAATTATTGAACATTTAAGAAATACGGCTGCACTTAAAGATAAGGTTGATTTGCTAGAAAAAAGTAATAATCCTCGTGACATGATAAAAAATTTAAAGCCTTTAACAGATATCTTGATGGTTTTAAATTTATTGGAAATTACTCTTCTCAGGAAAAGAAACTAGTTGAAGAAAATTGTCAGGGAAAACTTTATAAATTCAATATTGAGGGATTAAATTGTACTGTTGTTGATGGATTTTATCAAGATATTTATGAATGGAAAGCAACAAGCGCAAAAGAATCTGATTTGTTAAAAACCAAGCTACAAGAAAAAGATGTTGAAAATGCATTAGAGCAAGTTGAAGAGGATATTTTTTTAGAACAACAAAAAGATAATGTTAGAAGCAGCCTGATTTTTCTTTTAGAAAAAAATACTGATAAAATACAAGATGAGTCAGTAAAGGAAGATATTGGTAATTTAGCAAGAGACCATGAAGCTTATAGCACATCTTATGAACAAGAAAAAATATGGCTCCAAACAAATAAATATTTTGTACAATATACTTCGGTAAATCTCCCCCGAACAACTTATGGTGTGTCCCTAATCCAAAAATCAGTAAAATCAATAGGTGATTCTGCAAAAAGACTAATATTTGGAGGCAAAGCCGATAAAAGCAAAACCTTATATAAAGCTGCAAGTGAGAGAAACAAAAACAATCAATCAACCGCTGCTAAAGTAGTTAGCAATCCTATAGGCACATTATCATCACCTATTAGCTTTGTATCGACGCTTTTAACTGAAGGCACACAAAAGCGAGGTAAAGACGGAAAAAAATAAAGTAAATAATTTTTTAAGCTTTTAATATATTTCTAGGAGGTTACTTTTAAGTGTAAAAGCTGTTCACTAAGTAAGCTATTTTTTTCTTACATTTTACTCCACAAATTTATTCACAAAAATTGTTGATAAGTTTTATTCTAAGACTTTTTTGTTTTAGTTTCCTTCTTATTTCCTTCTTTTGCAATAATATCTAACGCCTGTTCTAAATTAAGATTAAATATAGCTTCTTTACTTTTAATTGAATAAAATTGTCCATTATGCGCAACATAAGGGCCAAATCTTCCAATATTTAAAGTAATAGGCAATTCGTCATTTGGATGTTCACCAAGATTAATTGGCATAGAAAATAGTCTAATAGCATGATCAATCTTAGCTTCCTCAGGAGATAAGAATTTAGGCAAAGCCGATCTTTTACAATTCTTTCCCTCTCCTAATTGAAAGTAATATCCATATGGGCCCTTTTTAAGTAATATATCTTGATCTTCATGTTTTCCAAGCAACTTATTTTCATCTAATTGCTTAGCTTCTTCATTTTTATCCAAGCTATTATTGCTATTATAAGGCATTGTATTCTTACAAGATGGATAATTAGAGCAAGCAAAGAATAAACCAAACTTTCCTGTTTTAAGGTTCATCTTTCCTTTTCCGCAAGCAGTGCAATCTTGAGGGTAATCTTTAAGGGCAAGATTTTTTATTAAGTAATCAATAACTAGTTCTGCTATATCACCATTTTTTAAATCATTTGTTGAATTAATATGTTGATAAAAATCATGCCAGAAATTTTTTAATAACTCTTTCCATTCTAAATTACCATCTGAAACAAAGTCTAATTTATCTTCCAATGTAGCTGTAAAATCATATTCCACATATTGCTTAAAATATAGCATTAAAAATGCCACTACTAGTTTGCCCCGATCTTCACTATAAAATCTTTTTTTATCTAAACGAACATATTCGCGGTCCTGTAAAACTGAAATAATTGAAGCATAAGTTGAAGGTCTTCCAATTCCCAATTCTTCCAATTTTTTAACTAAACTTGCTTCAGTATATCTAGCTGGAGGCTCAGTAAAATGTTGATTTGATTTAATTGAAACTAGCTTAACATCATCTTTTTCATGAACCACTGGAAGCAAGCTTTTTTCTTCATCTTCATCTTCCACATCATCTTTTCCTTCCATGTAAACTTTTAAGAAACCATCAAAAACTAAAACACTTCCAGTTGCTCTAAAGCCAGCTTGCTTATCAGCTGCTTCTATTTCAATAGTAGTTTGATCAAAATCAGCAGATTGCATCTGACATGCAAGAGTTCTTTTCCAAATTAAGTCATAAAGCTTAAATTGCTCTGGTGCTAAAAAATCTTTTATTGATTCAGGCATAAGATTAATATTAGTTGGTCTTATTGCTTCATGAGCTTCTTGCGCGTTTTTTGCTTTACTTTTATAAACTTTAGGAGAATTAGGTAAATATTTATCTCCAAAATGAGAAGTGATAAAATCTCGGGTAGAATTAACCGCCTCATTTGAAAGCTGAACACCATCTGTACGCATATAGGTTATTAAACCGATAGTCTCTCCGTTAACATCTATTCCTTCATAAAGCTTTTGGGCCACTTGCATAGTTTTACTTGCACTAAAACCTAATTTTCTTGAAGCCTCTTGCTGTAATGTTGAAGTTATAAAAGGGGCAGCAGGATGTCTTTGGGTTCTTTTCTTTTCAACGCTATCAATAATATATTCTTTTGATTGAAGAATGGATTCTATATCTTTAGCATTTTTTTCATTAACAATATCAAATTTATCAAGTTTCTTTCCACCGTAATTAACGAGTCTTGCAGTGAAGTTTTTTAAATCTTTAGTGGTAAAATCCCCTTCAATTGTCCAATATTCTCTTGAAACAAAGTTAGCAATTTCATAATCTCTTTCACAAATAAGTCTAAGAGCAACTGATTGAACTCTACCTGCTGATCTACTTCCTGGTAATTTTCTCCATAACACTGGTGAAAGTGTGAAACCCACTAAATAATCTAAAGCTCTTCTTGCTTGCTGTGCATTAACTAGGTTCATATCTATATCACGCGGATGAGTAAAAGCTTCATTAACAGCCTTCTTAGTGATTTCATTAAAAACCACACGCTTTACATTTAAATCATCGCTTAATGCTTTTTTTTCTTTTAATGCTTCAACTACATGCCAGGCTATTGCTTCACCTTCACGATCAGGATCGCTTGCTAAATATATATTTTTAGAATTTTTGGCTGCCTTTACAATTTCTTGAACATATTTTTTCGATTTATCGCTAATTTCATAGTCCATTGCAAAATCTTCATCAGGTCTAACTGAGCCATCCTTAGATGGTAAATCTCTAATGTGACCAAATGAAGCTAAAACTTGAAAATCATTACCTAGATATTTATTTATAGTTTTAGCCTTAGATGGAGACTCAACTATTACCAAATTACTTGCCATATTATTATAATTTTTTTGAAATTAGGTTGCCAACGTGTCTTACAATCTTTTCTGCTAATTCTAATTCAAGAATAACAGTAAGAACAACACCAGCCGGTAAACCGCTTAAAGCAATCACTTCATCAATTGCGGTAGGACTAGCGCTTATTAAGTTTATGATTTCTAATCTTGCTTGTGTCAACTCTTTTTCTTCAAAAGAAGTAAGATTATTTAATAATTTGTCATCATTAGTTGTAAAAAACGGTAATTGCTGATTATGATTACTATCTAGTATAGACATTATGTCTTCAGCATCTTCTAATAAATGAGCTCCATTTTTTAAAAGATAATTATTTCCTTGGTATCTAAGATCAAGAGGAAAACCTGGAACAACAAATAATTCTCTATTTTGCTCTAAAGCATATCTAGCAGTAATTAGTGAACCTGACTTTAGGCTTGCTTCAATAACTGCTGTAGCTGTAGATAAGCCAGAAATTATTCTATTACGCTGTGGAAAATTTTGTGATTTTGGTACTGCACCTACTGGAAGTTCAGAAATTATTAAGCCACAATTTTTAATCTCTTCATATAGCTCCTTATTTTCAGGCGGATAAATAAAATCAATTCCTCCTGCTAAAACTGCAACAGTCCCTTTTGCCAAAGCTGCTTTATGAGCAGATGTGTCAATTCCTCTTGCTAAACCAGATACTATTATATAATCATTTTGACTAAGTTTTTTAGAAAGATTAAATGCAAACCTTAGGCCATTAGCTGAAGCATTGCGAGATCCAACTATACTCACTAATTTTTTTGATAATATATTAACATCGCCTAACGTAAATAATATTGGCGGGCAGTCATTCGTATTTTTTAACAAAAAGGGAAATATTGGATCAAGATATGAAATTAAATTTCCACCAAGCTTAACAATAGATTCTATTTCTTTTTCAGCTGCAGATTGAGGATATAAAGACAAAGGCTTAGATTTACCACCTCTTAAAGAAAGCTCTTGAACTGCTTCTAGCGCGCTGGAGGAGGAACCGTATAAATTAATTAAATTCCAAAAAGTTTTGGGCCCAATATTCTCACTTCTAATCAGTCTTAGTATATTAACACTTTCATAGTAAGAGGGTTGGTTGAGCCCTATCATCTAGTTTAAGCAGCTTCTAAAGCTTTAACTTTAAGAGCTAAACGACTAACTTTACGAGCTGCAGTATTTTTCTTCATAATATTATTCTTTGCTCCTCTCATAATTTTAGATTGAGCATCCTTAAACATTTGTTGAGCAAGATTTAAATCATTTGCAGCAACAGCAGCAAGAACTTTTTTAATTTGGGTTTTAATATCGCTTGAACGAGCTTTGTTTCTTGCGTTATTTTTAACATTTTGTCTTAGAGCTTTTTTAGCAGAAGCATGGTGTGCCATATAAAATCCTTTTTTAATATTTTATAAAACTTTGAAGTATAAAAGAACAACAATAATTATTTCATCAAAAATGTCAAGAAACTATTAACATTAAAAACATATTTCTTCGAAACAATTTGTTAATAACACCCCCTTCTCTTCACTAATATGTAAAGTTTTATCAAACTATTTATATTAGTTACTATTTTATAGTAGCCCTATTTTATGCCATTACATGATAGACATAATAACTTTAATGAGCTTTTATTGTCTTAAAATTTGCTATTTTATTAAAATTAACAAAAGCTTTTTTCAATAACTTCACTTAGCTCCCTATTTCCAAAAGCACCCTTTTCTCCTTATTATAAAATTTATACTATTATAATATCAAGATTATCTTAATATCTATCTTTATTTAATAATTCCATCTAAATTATCTAACTTATTAACTTGACTATGGTCTAAAATTAAGATATTCTTAAGCGAAGTTAACTTATTAACTTAAATGTGATTTAAAATTAAAATACTCCTAATGCAGTTAATGTAGATTAACCTTTAAATGTCCTAACTTAAAAAAATTATATTAAGTATGCCAAGAACTCAACACGAAGTACTTTCAAATAATTATAAAATAATTTTTACTATGTTCAAAAATCTTCTAAAAATTTTTGAAGAAAACAAAAGTTTTAAACCTAACGATAAAGAAGCTTCAGCATACGCAGCATTTAAAAGTCAATTAGAATCAGAAGAAGAAAAAATTAAATTAACAGATAATGAATTAAAATTATTAAATAAAAAAGAGAAGCATGTCCTACCTGAGGATAAAAAAATGTTTTCTGTATATCAAGAACCTGAAACTCAATTAATATTAAAAACCGAAGAAAATGCAACTTCTGAGTTTGAAATCATGATTTATGATTATAAAGCATTTAGCAATAACCTGAAGTTGAGAACCACAACGAAACTTCAAAATAAGATAGAAAAAATCTTAGATCAAATGCATGCTTTACCTATAAAAAGTAGATTAAGATCAATGAATGAATAAGAAAGACAAGAAGAAAGAGAGCTAACAAGAATGATGTGTATAATTATATAGTTTGAGGAAATTTTATGTATAATAAAGATGAATTAAAATACTTTATAAAATATATTGCAAGCGAAAAAACTTTTGGATTACGTTTAAATAAACTTAAGTTTGATAATTTAATAGAAACTTTAAGTCAAAAAAATGAAAGAAATACTTCAGATTTCCAAAATAAAGAAGTTAGTTTACGTTTACTCATTCAAGAGATATTTGAATGTGAAAAAGAATTTAAGCTTAGCTCAGACAACATACAGATTCAATTAGTGCTTTTATCTGATGAAGCTGTAGAATTTTTTTCATTTTTAAGAAATAATGTCTCTAGCAATCCTATGGCTTCAAACAAGCTAACTTATTTTATTGAGTTTGTTAATGGCGTTCCAGATTCTCTTAAAATATCATACTGGTATTATCTTATTTATAAAGTAAAAACAAATTTTTTGACATTTATTCTTAACGAACATATTGACTCTAATTCATTATACAATCTTGGATTGCTTATAGCGGCTTCGCAAAATAATTCTGAAGCAATTTTAGAATTAGATGCAAAACGCGTAGACTTAAGTCATGTGGACAGAGATGGTAATACTGCTCTTATATTTGCTGCTCATAATGGACATGCTGATGTTGTTCAATTCTTAACCGACCAAAAGGAAACAGATATAAATCATGAGGATATACATGGTAATACTGCACTTACCTATGCTGCAAAAAATGGGCATTTTGAGGTTGTTCGATTATTAGTTACTAAAATAGACCTAAACCATGCGGACAAAAATGTTTGGAATGCTCTTATCTATGCTGGTGCAAAGATGTACGATGAGATTACTCAACTATTAATCACCAAAATAGATCTAAATCATACGGACAAAAATGGTATGACTGCACTTACCTATGCTATTGCAAGGGGAAGTTTTAATGTTGTTAATCTTTTAATCCAAAAGGGCGCAGATGTAAATCATATGGACAAAAATGGTTTCAATCCTCTTATGCATTCCATTGTAAATGGGCGTGTTGAAATTGTTAGATTGTTAACGCAAATTATGAAATTAGATGATAATCTAGAAAATTATCATAATCTTGCATCTATCATGCATGCTGCCAAAAAAGGAGATTATAAAAACGCTCAAACCTTAATCAAAAAAGGGTTGAATATTAACACAATAAATATAAATGGATTAAATCCTCTTATGATTGCTGCTATAAAGGGAAAAATTGAGATAGCTGAATTCATAACTGATTTGGAGGTCGTAAACTTAAATCAGCAAGATAAAGAAGGTATGACAGCTCTTATGCATGCTGCTAAAAATGGGCAACATGATTTTGTTGAATTCTTAGTGAATTTTAAGATTATAAATGTTGATCAAGAACATGATGATAGTGATCTTATATCTATTATGGATCCTGGTAAATTTGAAATTTTTGTTAGCAGTAAAAATATAATTGATAATCATGCAGAATTAAATCTTAAAAGCAATGAAGGTAAAACTGCCTTCTTGTATGCTGCTGCAAATGGACATTTTGAGACTGTTAAATTATTAGCAAATATTCAAGGAATAAATGTAAATCTTTTGGATAAAAATGGTTGGAATGTTCTCATGCATGTTACTAAATTTGGGTATGTTGAGATTGCTCGATTCTTAATCGTGAATAAGATCTTAAATAATCATAACTATGATATTGCTCTTGAATATGCCGCTAAAAATGGATATTTTGAGATTGTTCAATTATTCATCTCGAATGGGCTTCTAAATCAACAAAACGTTGATGTAGTTCTTAAGTATGCTACTGAACTTGGGAGGGTTGAGATTGTTCAATTATTCATCTCGAATGGGCTTCTAAATCAACAAAACTTTAATGTCGTTCTTAAGTATTATACTGAACTTGGGAGAGTTGAGATTATTCAATTATTAATCGAAAATGGACTCCCAAGTCAACAAGACCTACATTTCGTTCTTAAGTATGCTACTGAACTTGGGAGGGTTGAGATTGTTCAATTATTCATCTCGAATGGGCTTCTAAATCAACATAACGTTGATGTCGCTCTTAAGTATGCTACTGAACTTGGGAATCTTGAGATTTTTCAATTATTAGTCACAAAAGGACTTTTAAATCAACATAACGTTGATGTCGCTCTTAAGTATGCTACTGAACTTGGGAATCTTGAGATTTTTCAATTATTAGTCATAAAAGGACTTTTAAATCAACAAAACGCACATGTCGTTCTTAATTATGCTACTGAACTTGAGAATCTTGAGATTTTTCAATTATTAGTCACAAAAGGACTTTTAAATCAACAAAACGCACATGTCGTTCTTAATTATGCTACTGAA
>CAZVLF010000007.1:57676-107737 GCA_964627795.1 uncultured Rickettsiales bacterium
CTTGGGAATGTTGAAATTGTTCAATTATTAATCGAAAATGGGCTTCTAAATCAATATAACGTTAGTTTCATTCTTAAGTATGCTACTGAACTTGGGAATGTTGAGATTTTTCAATTATTAGTCACAAACGGACTTTTAAATCAACAAAACGTACATGTCGTTCTTAACTATGCTACTAAACGTGGAAATCTTAGGATTGTTCAATTATTAATCGAAAATGGACTCCCAAGTCAACAAGACCTAAATTTCGTTCTTAGGTATGCTACTGAACTTGGGAATGTTGATATTGCTCAACTAATGATAGAAAATGGAGCTCTCTATCCACTGAATCCACTAATTGGTAAAACTGCCCTTATGGTTTCAGCTAAAAATGGGCATCTTAAGTTTGCTCAATTTTTAATCCTCGACCTGCCAAAATTAGAAGCGGCTTATGACAACAGAAATTATATGTTTACTGATTTTACAATTGCGGTTGCACAGGAAAGGTTTGGAATGGATCCGCTCTTAATCAAAAAAGATTCAAAAGTAAATCAGCAGGACATGCGTGGTAATACTGCTCTTATGATTGCTTCAGAATATGGGCATATTGAAATAGCTCAACTCTTAATCGCTCAAGGAGCAGAAGTAAATCAGAAGGACAAAAATGGTTTCAATGCTCTTATGCATGCCATTGTAAATGGACGCGTTGAGATTGTTACATTGTTAACGAAAATTATGGAATTAGATGATAATCTGGAAAATTATCATAATCTTGCATCTATCATGCATGCTGCTAAAAAAAGAGATTATAAGAAGGCTCAAATCTTAATCAAAAATGGGTCGAATATTAACACAATAAATATAAACGGATTAAATCTTCTTATGATTGCTACGATAAAGGGAAATTTTGAGATTGTTCAATTCTTATCTGAAAATGAGAATGCTCGTTTAATCGATGAGTCAGAAAAGAATGCTCAATCAACAGCTAATAGCAATTTACAACTTATTTCTCTTCCGCCAACCAATCCTTCTGTACTAACTTCAAGTTCTTCTTTATTACTTAAAACATCAGAACAAAAAACCCAGAGTTTTTCGCAAGACTTTTCTCAATTATCCAGCAAAGCTCTTTTTGCAGGTGGATCATTTATTGAAGATATTACAGTGAAACCATTATTTACATATTGCAAAGATAGATTAGATTTTTCAAATCAAGAAGATAAAACTCTTTTTGAGTATTATCAAAAAAATTGGTCTATTTCTAATTTAATTTACAAAGCTGTAATTATTGGTGGATCAACATTATTTGCAAGCATAGTTAATGTTCCTCAAATTGGCATAGTTAATAACATCATAATGAATAAATCTTTATTTCAATTTGTAGAAAAAACTTTTTATAACCAAGATTTAAATTCCCAGATAATTCTAAAAGATGTTGTTATTGCGGCAGGGACTTTTGCTATCCAAGTATATGCTTTCCCTGAAAAAATTGCTGAGAATCCAGTATTAGCTGGTTTTTTAAGTGGATTAGCTAGCGATTCAATAGAATTAGCTTTAACAGCAACCCATGAAGCTCTTTTAATGGCAAAATTTCTAGGCGAAATTGCCTCAGGAGAAGTGTAACAGCTATAGAAAGTATTAGATTATGTTAAGACTTAATTGCATGAATACAAATTGTAGCACTGGTGGAAAAAGGAGTTGAAGTAGAACATTCGACTATTTTTAGGTGGGTTCAGTATTATGCTCCGAAGATATAGGATAAATTAAAATGGTATTTGAAGACTAAACTTAAGCTAACAAAAAAGTTGATTTTTGATTGTTTTGTGGATACGTGAATAACTTTAATAAAAGTTATTCACGTATCCACAAAATTAAAATAATAACTTAAAATGCGGAGACTATCAGATTACAAGTTTAAACCAAAATTTGTTTTATTATAACTCGTAAAACATCTTGCTAGTGTAAGCCAAGCTTATAAAGTTATAGGTTATGAGTTGCAAAAAACCAATCATTAAAAACGTTGTTCAAAACCATATAGAGCAAGCTGCAATTGATAATCCTGCTTTAGTACAG
This sequence comes from uncultured Rickettsiales bacterium, assembly GCA_964627795.1. GTDB lineage: Bacteria > Pseudomonadota > Alphaproteobacteria > Rickettsiales > CANDYO01 > CANDYO01. Next base: position 59,726 of record CAZVLF010000007.1, read on the forward strand.
TTAAAAGATGGTCAATTTCACAATAAAAAGTATTATCGTATTCTCCAGCGGAGTTAAGTCCATTTGGTTACGAAACTATCTTGGAACCCTAAAGAAGAAATTAACATCACTAGTTTAGCTGCTTAACAATCAACTGTCTGTCAGATTAAGTTTAGTTTTTTTATTAAAAAACAATAAAGTTGCTTTAAGAATATTCAAACTGCTTTATAAATTACAACAGGCTACTAAAATACATGTCACCACAAATTCTTTTTATAAAATGCTGTTTAAGTAAAACTCTTATAATCAAAACTCTTGCATTCTTATAATTCTACTATTAATCTAACTTTATAATCTATTTGTAACGATTAATTATGGATGCAAATTTAATTTACTTTTTTATATTTAGTATAATCCTCGCTATCACACCTGGACCAGACTTATCTTTACTTTCAAGAAATATTCTTTCTTATAACAAAAAAGCTGGAATTTTTACTATGCTTGGTATGTTATTAAGTTTGATTCTTTACTCTGTTGTGGCTGCTTTTGGTTTATCTATTTTTCTTGTTACCAATAAGATATATTTTTTACTTACTAAATATCTTGGAGCAGGTTACTTAATATATATAGGTAGTGCATTTGTATATAATCTTCTTTTTAGTTTTAATCATGAAAGCCACACAATTATTAATCAAAAAATAGAGAATATGAATAACCATTTTTGGCAAGGCTTTTTTACCAATATACTTAATCCTAGAATCTTAGTATTATATTTTTCTATTATTCCAATATTTATTCCTTACGACGATGCTGACTTTTTACCTATAATAAGGTTAGGTTTAATTAATTTTATTATTGAGACAGCTTGGTTTGGTCTATATATTAGCTTAAACAGCAAATTAAACTCTATTTTTTTAAGCCTAAAAACAAAAAAAATTACAGAAGGTATTTCTGGAATATTAATGATTATAATAGGTTTAAAAATCCTTCTTTTTATTGAATAGTAATTCTTGATTTTTAAAAAACTTCCTGATAACCTAACTCCTCAAGTAGTTTCATTATTTGCGATCTAACAATGAATAAATATCTTAGAATAGTTCTAATCCTTTCTTTATACTCATCTTCAACCCTTGCATCTAACACTAAAAATTATGATGTAGCTGGAATAGGAAAAGCCATGGTTGACCTTATAACCTTTACTAACGATGCTGAAATGAATCAAATGCTTCTTAACATTAAAAAGGGAGATTCTAATAAAGTTAACGAACTTAAAAGCGATGAAATTTACAATAAACTCTCTAATTTAAAAATAATCCCCGGTGGCAGTGAAGCAAATGTAATTGTTAATATCGCATCTTTAGGAGGTAAAACTTCATTTAATGCAATTTCAGCTAATGATGAACTTGGAAATGCATTTAAGCAAAGCTTGCTGAAAGAAGGAGTAGATTTTTCTAGTCCATTTACAATAAATAAAAATTTAAGAACTGCACGTTGCTTTACTTTTATAACCCCAGATAAAGATAGAACTTTTATAGTATCTGAAAATATTACAAACTTTATCGATGATAGCTATATAAATTATGATAATATTGCTAAAGCTAAAATATTTTACACCGATGCTTCTAACCTCGATCATGGTAAAAACAAAAGCAAGATAACTTTTAAAGCAGTAGAAATTGCGAAATCCAATAACACCGAAGTTGCTTTTAACCTTAATAATAATCGCTATGTTGAAACCTTTCGAGCTGAGATATTAAAACTCTTACCTAAAGTTGATATATTTGTAGGAAGCGAAAAAGAAGCTTTAATCTTATTTAAAACAAAAGACCTTAATGAAGCAATAAAGCAATATAAAAAACATAGTAAAATTGTCATAATTACTAGAAGCTCTAAAGGAGCTCTTATAGCTTCTAAAGATGAAACTATTGAAATACCCACTCTTGTTTCTCAAAATAAAGCCATAGATTTTAATGGAGCTGGAGACGCTTTTATAGCAGGATTCTTATATGGATACAGCCATGGATACACCTTAAAAAACGCAGGATTTCTTGGAGCTAGAACCGCTGCTCAAATTATTTATCAAGTTGGCGCCCGCCCAACAACAAGCCTTAAGAAATCGTTGTTATAAAAAATATATAATTTATATATAACTTGATATGCAATTTTTCTTAACTTATAATTTAACGATTATAATTTGGTAAGGATATCCTTAATAATGATTAGAAATTTTCTAACCTCTATGTTGCTTTTTTTTTCAATTCAAGTTTTGGCAGAGGAATTATATACTGTTAAATCCATTAAAATTTCAGCTAATAACAAGAATGCTAGTATAGCTAGAAATGAAGCCATAGAACAAGGTCAAATTAAAGGATTTCATATCTTGGTCAAGCAGCATTTTCCTACAGCTGTTGACATTGTATCAACATTAACAGATAGTGATATCTTCAATACAGTTAGTGGGTTTGAGCTATCTAATGAAAGAAGATCTTCAACAAATTATTACGCAAGAATAAACGTAAAATTTAGTAAGTCACAAATTGACAAGTTAATGAAAAATTTAGGGGCCAATTTTAAAAAAGACGAAGTCCATATTAACACTTCAGAATCAACTTCTCTTTTAAAGCATGAAGAGGCTAATGTAGCAATTATATCACCAACTTTAGTAAGTTTAATAGTTCCTGTTTATGAGAATGAAGGAAAAACTTATTGGTTAGAAGAGGATAATCCATGGTATAATTTTCTTCAAGGAAAGTTAAAAGGAATGCTTTCTAATAATTCAAAATTTACTCTCCCTGTTGAAGACATAGAAGATCTTGAAGTTATCAACAAGCACATACTTAATAAGAACTCTTTTGACTTAGCTAATATTATGGAAAAATATGGTGTTAATTGTATTATTGTAGCTAGGCTAGTTAATATCACTCATACAGAACCAGAAATTGATTTAGCTTTAAAGGTAAATTATATCAGTAAGTTTAATACAATATGGTCTGAACATAATTTCACTACACTTCAGGGTGAAAATTTAACAAAATTAATGGAACTAACTTTTAATGAATTAGATAAATTTAATTTTGCTTTAAAAAAAGAAACTCTTATACATAGTTTCAGTTTAATGTCTAGCAGGAATTTAGACGCAGAAGTGAATATTGATTCTATATCTAATTGGGTCGAATTAGAAAAAATAATGTCTGATAGCCAATATTTTAGTAACATTAAAATTCATAGCATGAACTTGAAGAAATATATGATCTCCTTTGATTATAAAATCTCTTATTTAGACCTTAAAGACTTTTTTAAAGCGCATAAATATGAATTAAATGAAACTGAAAATAATAAATATTTAATAGCGAGAATAAGTGAAAATGAAGAATTTTAGATTGTTTTTTTGGATATCATTTTTTGCTCTTATATCTTTTTTTCTTTTTAGTGTTAGATCAATCTTAACTCCATTTATAGCATCAATTATAATTACCTATTTTTTAGACCCATTAACTCAAAAACTAGAAAATTTGGGAATAAAAAGAGGTTATACAGTTTCTATTATAGTGGCAGTATTCTTTTTAGTTATAATTTCTTTTCTTTTTATAATAATACCATCGTTGGTAGATCAAGTTAAAGATTTTATTCTTGATATCCCAAGATACCAAGAATATATTAATAAAAATATAGTTGAAAAAGTTCAAATTTTCTTTGAAAAAATAGACCCACGAATTAGCACACCCATAAATAAAAATTTATCTGAAATTTCTAATAAGTTTTTCAGTTACTTTATAACTTTTTCAAGCAAGATATTCAACTCAAGCTTAGCTTTTTTAAATATAGTTGGCTTAATATTTTTTACCCCTATTTTAGTTTTCTATTTGTTAAAAGATTGGCCAACATTTACCAAGAAATTTAATTCTCTACTACCTTTAAACTGTAAAACTCTTATAATGAAACAACTTAAAGAAATTGATTCAGTTATATCTGCCTATTTAAGAGGGCAGATAACCGTATGCGTAATTTTCTCAATTTTTTATTCCATCACTTTAAGCTTGATTGGACTTAAGTTTTCTCTTTTATTAGGTATCATTTCCGGCTTTTTTATAATCATTCCTTATTTAGGTTTTTTAATTAGCCTTATAGCATGCTCATTAGTTACAGTTATTCAGTTTCCTAACTTAAATTTTTTATATGTAACCATAGCTATATTTATTATTGGAAATATAGTTGAAGGATATTTTATAACTCCTAAGCTTGTTGGAGAAAAAGTTGGCCTTCATCCAGTTTGGCTTATTTTTGCATTAATGTCAGGTGGATGTTTATTTGGATTATTTGGACTTTTTCTTGCAGTGCCCTCTGCTGCTATAATTGGGGTAATAACTAAAACCCTTATAAAATTCTATCTTGAAAGTAATATTTACTCTTCTAAACAATAAAGAATAATTATGCGCTAAATTTGGAAATTATTATGATAAGTTTTATTTTAGGTTCAACACTTACTAAACAACAAATAGCTATACCACTGTATAAATATTTAGCCGGTAAATTAACTCATTTAATTGAATTTTTATTTCCTAATAATTATAAATCAATTTCAGCTTCACTAGATCCTGTTATTCCAAGCATGCAAATGGCATTATATGGATTTAAAAGAGTTAATGAATATGAAGATTTGATTGTGGCTGTAACTGCAGGCACTATTGAAGATATAAATGATGCCAATAATCTTCTCTCTTACTTAGATCAAAGCTCTGCAATAAAAGCATTATTAAAAGATTCAATCAAAATTTATTGTAAACACCAAATTAGTAACTATGGCATAAAAAAATCTTTAGCAACTGGTAGCTTTTGTGAAATGGTTGGATCATTTAATTCTTTTATATTAAGAGAAGCTATTTTTGGTGATAATCTAGATCTAAACTTTATATATAAAAGCTTTTCAAAATCATTTTCTGAAACTTTGCTTAAAATACCAGGCTCAACAACTAAGGGCTATTTATTAGAGAATTTTCATATTCCAGGCATTACTATAATTTCTGAATATGTGTATCGATCAAGCGGTAATACAGGAAAATTATTTTTTAGAAAATATATTGAAGATAGTTTGGACCATTTAATAAACTCAGCTAGAGTTAAACAAGAGCATAAGCATAATTTAAAATGGTCATCTAATTCCTCCGATACATGCCCTGTAATTAATAACTTTAAGAACCAAGATATAAAATCTATTTATTCATTTAACCTTGCATATTTAGGAGAAGATGCTCAATGTTTGGAAATTGAGTGAGACACTTATTAAAGTATCCCCTCTTCTCCTGCTATTGTGGTATAGGTTTTTTCTATTAAATATTTATATAAATATTTTCCTTTTTCATCAAATTTTTTTACTTCTATCAAGCCCTTAGCAATATCATTACAATACTCCTCTGGATTTAAAATTATATAACTAACATTTTTTACAACAAATTTTGCCATTGTAGAAAAAAATTTAGCAGCCTTAGCTGTGTTTACGTTATATTTTCTTAAATAAGTATTTACTATCATATTACCTCTATTTTAAATTAATCCATTTTCTAAATAGCCTAACCACTGACTTTTCTTCTGTTGGAAGTTGATTGATATCTTTAGGAATCCATCTTAACTCTAAAGACTCTTGATTTGGGATAAAATCTTCCTCACTTTTTACTTGCAACAAAAACCTAACATCATAATGATAATGAGCCTGCTCTTTAATATTTGCAGGTATTAAATGAATATCTAGATCAAAAATATCATTAAAAACTGGCTCAATATTAATTATACCTGATTCTTCTTGAGATTCTTTAATGGCTACTTTTAAAAGATTATGCTCTCCATCTGCATGTCCGCCTGGTTGAACCCAAATTTTAAGCTTTGCATGTTTCATCAATAAAGCTTTATCACCTTGCTTGTTTATTAACCAAGCTGAGCTTGTTAAATGCCCGTGCGCAAGTTCTCTTTTGAAGCATTCAGGATAATTATTTATGAAATCTATAAATCTTTTCTTTGTCTCAAATTCTTTTTTACTAGGAACGTATCTTTGCAAAAGGCTAAGTATATTTAAACGATGCATGTTATTTTATGGCTCAATTAAATCTCAATATAATCTAATTTACTTTAAAAAACTTTTTTTATTATTTCATTAAGTTTACTTATAACGCTAGCTTTATCTTTAAGGTCATAAGGCACAGATTCTTTACCAAAAACTGATTCCGGCCATGCAATATCATTCTTAAAACGAATAATTATATGAATATGTAGTTGGGAAACTATATTTCCAAATGAAGCTATATTTATTTTATCTCCATTATAAAATCCTTTTAAAGTTCTAGAAACTATGTCAATTTCTTCTAAAAGCAATTGTTTATCTTTTAATGATAACTGATAAAGCTCTGTGATATCATTACTTCTTGGCACCAAAACCACCCAAGGAAAATTTTTATTATCATGAAGAAAAAGCGAGCTTAGTTTAAGATCAATTATCTTATTTTCTAGTTTAAAAGCAGGGTCAAATTCAAAATTACTATTCATTAAGCAAAAAATTATAAAAAAGAAAAGAAAAATAAAACAATATTTACCACTTTTCAAGGTAATTGATAATAAGAATATTAAATTTCTATTGTACTAACTTAATTAAAATAAATTATCTTCTTAAACGTCCTGATTTTTTTTCCTGACTTTACTAATTATAGAGATTGGTTTTGAGATTCCATAGATAGTCTATTTTTAAGTACATTTCTGTCTAAGGGTTTATAGGCTACTAATTCCTTAGATTGATCAACTCTTTTAAAGCCATTTTTTTGAAGATATCTATTGCTTAATGGCCTAATTTAGATATCGTTTTTGCAAGGTCTTTTTTCAGCTTTTTTCTCTCACTACGCTTTACTTTAATATGCTCTTTTAAAAGATTCATTCTTTCATTGCTAAACGCATTTTCATCACTTTGTTCCAAAAATTTTTTTGTAAATATTTGTTTCCTTAGTTCTTCTTTCTTAGTTAAAAATTCATAATTTTGCGTTCTTCATTCAACTTTTTCCTCAGTGATAAGAGGCTTTAAGAGTGAGTGCTTAAGCTTAGCTGCGGATAACTTTTTCTTGGATGACCTTATATCTCATTTTGGCTTTAAAGATAAATCTCCTGTTAAAACAGTTGCTAATATACGCAATCCAAAATTCACAACTTTACCAAATTTTTTAAACCCTTCTCTAATAGATTTATTTTTAATTGCATTTTTATCAATTTTTTCTTTCAATGATTTATAGTTACTATAAATTTCTTTTTTTTTGTTCGTCAATCTTAATTTTCTTTTGCTCTTAATTCTTCTACTCTTTGATTAAAATCTTTTGCTATCACAACAATCCTTTTTCTATTAATTTAAACATAGAAAAGCTAACAATATTTTAACAAGAATTTTAATAAATTCCTTGCATAACTTTAATTTATAAAAATAACCCATATATTTAAGTTGTTATTTAAATATTCTAATTTAATAATGACGTTTGTGTAACAAATATTATAGGAGGTTGTTTCATGGATGATGTCAGTGATAATATACTAGTAAATAAGTTGATGTATAAACTTGAAATGGCTATTGATATGAAGCCACAATGGTATTAAAAAATATCATCTCTGCTATAAGACAAAATAAGTAAAAGAGCATTAAAGTATTATTTAAGCGAGAATGGAACCACATAAACCGTCGATGAAACAATCCACATGTAGACCGTTTTGTATAGGTGGGCGCCATATAAACAAGCTTAAAAAAGCTATGTTCAGAGACAGCTCCCAAAGAGTACTTATTGCCCCAGGGAATTTTGTAATCTAACGAGTTCAGCAGCACGCCCATTCTCTTAAATCATTAATAACATATCTCATTATAATGTCAAGTTTATGACATCAAAATATAATATTAATATTTACACTGATCTTCTTGCCAGGAAAAAATAAATCATGTACTCTTTCATAAATTTTAAATACCTAAATTAATCAACCCTAAATGACCAAAATAATAGCATCTGTTGTTATTCCTAACATAGGAGATCTAGACTATTTAGTTCCTAATAACTTACTCCTTTCACCTGGAGACTTAGTTATTGTTCCATTTAGAAATAAAAAAGTCATTGGCCTCATTTGGGTGATAAAAAATGACACTGAAATTCCATACGAAAAAATAAAATTTGTTGAAGATAAAATAATTTTTCGTTTAAGCGATATTCATACCTCTTTTATTAAATGGATCTCTGAATATTATCTTTTTAATTTAGGGTCAGTTTTTAAGCTTTTCTTACCAACGCAAGTAGCTAACTATTTAATAAAGGGGAAAAAAGCTAACTTAACTCAAACCTTATGTAATATAAGTTATAACAAACCTAATTTAAACTTAGACCAAGAAAAAGCAGTTAATGAAATAACCGAAAAATTTAATTCTGAGTTTAAAAACATTCTTTTACATGGCGTTACAGGATCAGGAAAAACTGAAGTATATCTTAATATAGCTGCTGATTTTATTTTAGATGGTGGCCAAGTTCTTATTATTCTTCCTGAAATTGCCTTAACTAACCAAATTATTGATCGAATTAAATCACGATTTTCTTATGAACCAATAATTTGGCACTCAAGTTTAACTGAGAAACAAAGAAGAGAAAATTATTTCAAGATTTTATCAGGTAATTCCGAAATAATAATTGGGGCTAGAAGCGCGTTATTTCTTCCTTATGCTAATTTAAAAATGATTATCGTAGATGAAGAGCATGATTCTAGTTACAAGCAGGAAGATGGGATCACCTATCATGCAAGAGACATGGCTTTAATATTAGCTAAACTTGCAAACATCCCTATAATTTTATCATCAGCTTCTCCATCATTAGAATCAATCAACAATTCCTCTCATGATAAATTATCTATTATCAACTTAACCACAAGGTATAATTCTAATGAAATGCCTGAAGTGCACATCCTTGACATGAAAAATTTAAGGAAAAAAGGTTTTTTTATTGCTCCTCCGTTAATTGAGCTTATTAAAAGCAATATAGAAAAAAACCAACAATCCTTGCTCTTTATTAATAAAAAAGGTTATAGCCCTACTCTTATTTGTGCTCAATGCGGAACCCAAAAAACTTGTAACTATTGTTCTTGTTCAATGGTTTATCATAAATCCAAAAAAAAGATGAAATGTCATCAATGTGGCTATGAGTGTTCTATCCCTAAGCTATGCAGTAATTGTAAAAGTGAAGAATCTTATATTCCAATTGGGCCAGGAATAGAAAGAATTAAAGAGGAAATAGAATATCTAATTCCAAATTCAAAAATTATTTGCTTAACTCAAGAATCTTTTTATAACCCATTGCAAGCCAATGAAATTTTAGCTTCCATTCATGAAAATCAGTATAACATAATTTTAGGAACGCAAATTATAGCTAAGGGTCATCATTTTCCTGCTCTTACCTTAGTTGGTGTAATAGATGCTGATTCTTCTTTAATGGCTGGAGATTTAAGATCAGCTGAGAAAACATTTCAATTACTTCATCAAGTTGGAGGAAGAGCCGGAAGAGAAATAAACAACAGCAATATTTATATTCAAACTTATAATCCTGAGCACCCTATTATTCAATCGTTAGTCAATTATGATGAAAAAAATTTTGTTAAGCATGAGCTTCAACATCGAAGAATGATGGATATGCCTCCATTCTCAAGACTATGCGCTATTATAATATCTTCAAAATACGAGCAAAAACTAATTGATTTTGTAGCTAAACTTGTTCAACAAGCACCAGTTGCCAAAGAAATAAAAATTTTAGGTCCTGCACCAGCCATGCATTATAAAATAAGAGGAAAATTTAGATATAGAATTCTATTAAAATGTAAGAAAAATGTTAACATCCAGCATTACGTAAAGCATTGGCTAAAACAAATTTCTGCACCATCTTTTATTCACATTAAAATTGATATTGACCCATATTATTTCCATTAATTCTTTATATATAAATATAATAAAAAACTTGATAAACTTATCATGTTTGTGTATAAATACCCTATTAATTTTTTATTAGGATTTGATAATGCCAAAAGTAATTTTTGTTAACAAAGATGGAAGTGAACAAGTTGTAGAAGCTATTAATGGCCAAACCATTCTTGAAGTTGCTCACCAATATGACATTGATCTTGAAGGAGCTTGCGAAGGATCCCTTGCCTGTTCAACTTGCCATGTAATAATTGACCCTAAGTTTTATAATTTGCTAGATCAAGCCTCTGAAGAAGAAGAGGATATGCTCGATTTAGCATTCGGTTTAACTCACACTTCAAGGTTGGGATGCCAAATTACAATTACAGATAAACTTGATGGTTTAAGAATAATTTTGCCAGCTGCAACAAGAAACATTTCTCTTAAATAGCATGAAAAGATTTTATAAGATATTTTTCCTATCTTTTCTTTCTATTTTTATTTTACATAGTTTATTGTGGGTTTTTTCAGCTAGAAGCATCGAAACCATATTAAATAATTATGCATTTACAAATAAAACTGAAAAACTTACTTTTGGTAAAGTTCAAGTTTCAGGTTTCCCGCTACCATTAAAAGCTAATATTTCTGAACTAAAATTGATTCATAAAGATGGTAACGTTGACATTGCTATTAAGACTAATGATGTTAAAATTTCTGCCAACATATTTTTCACTAAATTTAAGATTATTTTACCAAAAGAAATCCACTTTAATTATCCTGTAGAGGGAGAACTTAAAGATTTTGCATTAAAATCAGAAAAAGAACATATTATTAGTGTAAAAGAGGCAAGCTTAATTAACACTCATAAAATATTTAAAAATATTATTGTTAAAGAATTACCTGACTTGAATAGTTTTAGGGTTGAAAATTTAACTTATAATACTGAAAATATAATATTATCTAATACATCCAAGCCAGAAGATATATTTAAATCTAAAGTCAATTTTGAGTCAGCCATCATTGAAGAAAATAAATCAAGAAGAAAGCTTAAGTATTTTCTTGCTAATCAGCTTCAATTATTAAGCAAAAACATAATACCTATTGATGTTGAAAATCTTAGCTCAAATTTTGAGATCGAAACTCTTTATAAATATATACATGAACAGCCAAGACTAAGAGAAATTTTAATTAAAAATGCGGATATTTCTTTTGATAAATTTAACTTTAATGCAACAGGTAAAATTGAGCTTAATGAAATGAAATATAATAGTGATATCTCAGTTAAGATATCCAATTTGGATGCTTTTTTAGTAAAATTAATAAATTCTAATTTTATCAATTCCACTCAGTCTAACTTAATTTTAACCTTATTTGAAACTATATACGGAACAAAATTATCAAATAAGTTTGAATTTAAAATTTTTACTACCAAAGAAGGAGAAACAAGACTTGGTAATATTGATATAAATTCATTCTTTTCATTCATAAAGCAATTTGGGAGTAGTAAGTAATGTCTCCTTCTATTTTAAAATTTATTACAGAAATAGTACCTCTTTTAGCTTTTTTTGTTACATTTAAATATTATGGCATGATTATAGCTACTTCTGTTATAGTAGCTTTAAGTATAGTTAGCATTTCAATTACCTATTATTATCACAAAAAAGTACCTATAATTAATATTTTTATAACCTTTTTATTGGTAATACTTGGAACCATAACAGTACTCACAGGTAATACAACTTTTATAAAAATCAAACCTACTATTATTAACCTTCTTTTCACAGTTATAATTTTAGGTGGTCTAATATTTGAAAAACTCTTCATCAAACAGCTTTTTGGTAATTCTATTACTCTTTCAGATGAAGAATGGAAGATTTTTTCTAAAAGATGGGCTTATTTCTTCTTGTTCTTAGGGATATTTAATGAAATTATCTGGAGAAATTTTTCTGATGAATTATGGGTTAAATTTAAAGTTTTTGGCATTATAGTATTTACAATCATTTTCTTAGGTTTAAACCATCGTTTTCTTTCTTCTAAAAAAGATAATGGTGACCAGAAATAGTATTTGCTAAGCTATTTCTTAAATAAATACTATAAGTTTTTATAACTCTGCCCAATTACTTCCACAAGATGTATCAACTATTAAAGGCACAGATAAAGTTATAACTGACTGCATAACACTTCTAGCTATCTCTTGGACATTTTTAACAACATTCCTTTCAGCCTCAATAATAAGCTCATCATGTACCTGAAGCAATATTTTAGCTTTGATATTTTTCTTAACTAACTCATGATCAAGCTCAATCATAGCTTTTTTAATTATATCTGAGGCTGTTCCTTGAAGAGGAGCGTTAATGGCCGCTCGTTCAGAAAAATTTCTTAATTGAACATTTGAATCATTAATTGACTTTATATAACATCTTCTGCCAAGCAGAGTTTCTACATAACCATTAGATCTAGCCATATTCTTAGTTTTTTCCATATATTCTAATATTCCAGGATATTTCATAAAATAATTATCAATATATTGCTTGGCTTCTTGTTTTGATACTTTTATTTGATTAGCCAAACCAAAAGAACTAATCCCATAGATTATTCCAAAATTAATTGCTTTAGCCTTTGATCTAATTTCACTTGTAACTTCTGCTAAGGGAATATTAAATACTTCGCTTGCTGTAGCAGCATGAATGTCTCTTCCCTCAATAAAAGCTTTTTTTAAACTATCAATATCTGCCATATGCGCTAAAAGCCTCAGTTCAATTTGTGAATAATCAGCTGAAATTAATAAAGAGCTATCTTCAGTAATAAAAGCTGATCTAATTCTATTCCCATCTTCTGTTTTATTAGGAATATTTTGTAAATTAGGGCTTATTGAACTTAATCTTCCTGTTGAAGTTATTGTCATTTGAAAATTTGTGTGAATTCTATCATGGATATCAGCATTATTTGCTAAGCTTGAAGCATAAGTGTTATTTAGCTTGGTAAGACTTCTCCATTGAAGAATTTTTTCAGCTATTTCATAACCTTCTAAAGCTAATTCTTCTAAAACATCTGCATTAGTTGAAAGTTTAGAGCTTTTTGGTTTAATACCCATTTTAGTAAATAATACTTCACTAAGTTGCTTTGGCGAAGCTAGATTAAAATGTTCATTACTTAAGTGGTAAACTTCTTTTTCCACTAGTAAGCTTCTTTGATTAAATTCTTCTGAGATAGATTTAAGCCTTGATCTATCAACCTTAATCCCTGCTTTTTCCATTTTGTAAAGTACATGAGACAATGGTTTTTCAACTCTTTGATAAAGTACCACTAGTTTTTCCTGAATTAACCTAGACTTAAACTTATTAAGAAGATTAATTATTAGCACTGGGCAATAGCTTAACCAAATCTTAATATCAAGACTTTCATCCAATATATAATTTGCTTGAATTAAGCTCTTTAAATCATGCCCATGAATTCCATTATTTAGAACATAAGATATAATTTGGATATCATCAGCATCCCATGCACAATCTTTAATTTCTCCATATTCAGAAAAAACGTGATATATTTTTTTTACATCATGCATAACTTTTCTAACTGAAGGATCATTAAAATATTCTATAATAACACTTGCGCAATCTTTTAAGCCAGCTGCACTACTACTAAATAGCCCCTCGTTATTGATATATTTTAAAATTGCCACTTCTCTTTCATCTGAAGCCAAACATATATAACCTGCTTCCATAATAAGGCTTAAATGCCCTGTTAAATGAACCTTTGTATCCAGCCAATTTTTAAGTTCAGCTTTGTTATTTAAATCAATAATTTTTACAGTTCTAAGTGGATCATGATGTTCACCATTTTTTTCTAGAAAACTTGTACAAATTTTTTCTGCTTTTGCATAAAGGGATTTAAAACTATTAAATTCTAGAAATTTTTTAAACTGCTCAACATGAGCTATTTTTATTCTTATATCATCTAACTGATGTTCAAGGTGAACTTGGTCATCTAAAGTAACTAATTTGTATGATAAAAAGGCTAAATCTTTATTGGTAATTAAAGAATCTTTTCTCTTACTTGGTGGAACTGAATCAATGTTATTATATAAACCTTCTAGACTCTCAAATTTATTAATCAACTCAGCTGCTGTTTTAGGGCCAATTCCTGGTACACCTGGCACAAAATCAGAACTATCACCAATAAGTGCAAGCACATCTGCCACTTGATCAGGCCTAACTCCAAATTTTTCAAAAACTTTTTCTTCTCTAACTGTTTTATATTTCATCGGATCAAATAAGCTGATATTATCATCAATTAGCTGCATAAGGTCTTTATCTGATGAAACAATTGTAACTTTAATACCTTGATTACTAGCTTGTTTAGCAACAGTTGCAATTATATCATCAGCTTCAAAACCCTTTTTTTGTAAAACATCTATATTTAATGCTGTAACAGCCTCCCGAACAAGAGCAAATTGAGGGATTAATTCTTCTGGTACAGGTGGACGATGAGATTTATATTCAGGAAAAATTTCATGTCTAAAGTTTTTCTCACCAGAATCAAAAACAACGGCTAAATGAGAACAAACATGCTCTAAGATAATTTTAGTCAACATTGAAGTAAAACCATAAACTGCACCAACGTTAACACCATCTGCTCTAATTAATGGTGGAAGAGCATGAAATGCACGAAATAAAAAGCCATAGCCATCTATTAATACTAAATGTTGATTTTGCTTCACTTTACAAACCTTAATTGATTTCTTATAAAAGCAACTCTAACAAATTCCACTACTTAAGACAATAAAATTAATGTCTTCTTCCTTCTTCACGTTTTACTGAATTTGGGATTTCACTACTTCTAATACTTCCTTTTGTCACAGTCATCATATTCATAATTCCCGCAGCTTTTATTGCTTTTTTCGGTGAAAAACGATCAGAATGGTGCTCTTGTAAAGATGATTGGCTAATTTTTCCCTGAACTTTAATTTTATCATCAACATGATTAGGTTGGGTTATTCTTTCTTGAGTATCAACGTATATAAAATTATTCTCTTTGACTTCTTCTTTTTTACCACCAGTAATGTAGGAAGTCATGTGCATAATATATTTTTTAGCATTTGAAAGAATCGATTTTTTTTCAGTTTTAAACTTATTCATATCGGCCGTACGTTGACCGAATAAATTTTGAGAAGATGAAAATATTAATTTATTTCCAGCCTTAGTTGTTTGCGGTTTTTGGCCAAAACACCCAATGCTCCCTCCACCATTTGTTCCAGATAAGTGTTGAGCATTGCCTGATTTAGCTAATTCCTCAGAAACTTCCTTTGGGCTCATACCAAGTTTTTCTGCAATAGCTCTTGCTGTGGCACCAATTATAACCATCTGGGTTCTATCTTTACCGCTAGCACAACTTATGTTTATATTAGGAATATCAATTTTAGGAAATGCTTCTTTTAACTTAGTTGTGGCAATACCCATATGCTCATTAATTTGTGAATTCTTATGATTTTTATCAAAAACGCTAAAAGAAAAAACAGAAGATGACCTCACTAATTTTTCAGCCTCTTTAAATGAAGCAACTGCTTTTTTTTGTTCTTCACTTAATTCACCATAATCCTTAAGCTGGCTATTAATAGATTTAATTGTTTCTTTATACCCACTTAAATCTCTTCCTCCTGGAATACTTCTCCAAAAGTTAAAAGCAGTAGTTGATTTAAAAATACCTTTTTCAGTACTACCTAATATTAACTTTCTATCAGCCTGGTCAACTTCGGCACTAAGATTATTTGGTGAAGTTTGAATTGCTAAAGATATTTTTCCATTAGGAGAAAATAATTGTAGCTGATCAATTGATAGCTGAGCTAAATCTTTCTTATCACCTTTGGCTTTGGTTGTTAGTGTTCCTGAATGGGTAGTTTGATATACTAATCCTAAATTTTCATATTTTCCTGATCCATCAACATACGTAGATTTAGTATAGGAATTTCTGAGTAATGGAAGTTCTTTTCTAAGCTGGGTTGGAATAACTTTTTCTTCTTTTAAAATCTCTTCTGCTGAAGCTTTAATAAAATCCTGCTTCCAGCGGGGCTGGCCATTAAACCATTCTAAATTTTCACCATTAGCGATCAATCTTGTTGAATCACTTGTAGATTCACATTCTTGAATTGCCTTAAACATCGCTTTCTGCTTTTCGGTTAAACCAAGATTCATTGCTTCTGATTCGACAACAACTCCATTTCCTATTTTTGAAATTGTTGCCACATGATAATGTTCATCTTGAAGGTTAGCAAATTCCTTAGCTAGTTTTATTTTATCTTTTGAATCTTCTATGCCTAATTTCTTACATTCTTCAACTAAACTTGTATTAAATTGTTTCGATGAAGATTCAATTTTAGAAATTATGCTTTTTTTCTCCCATGGCCAGTTTTTCTTATTTTGAGCTTCTATTTTTAATTCTTCATTGGATTTGCCAAGGGCTGGTGAACTATCTTTAAAAAAATTCTCTAATTTTTGATGAATATTCTTGATTGCCTGATTTTTCGTTTTTTCATCTTTTATTTCCCCTCTTTTAAAAGCATCTTCAATAACTTGAATGGCACCTCTTGCATGGTTAGTAACCATCATTAAATAGCTTTCAGGAGCAATAATCAAATCTTTAGCCTCTCTTGCATCCCTAACTAAAGTTTTTGTACTATCCTCCTTATTTTCCATTACATAAGTTTTAATGCCGCTTCTTAAATCTTTCTGGCGTGCAAGAGTTGCAATAACTCCTGTGTAATTACCTTGTTGTAATTGTTGATTATACTGAATTGTTAAATCATCCATTGATGAATGTTTTGCACCATTTTTAAGCAAAGAAGTAGCGTTATCTATAGAGCTTCCTATGTTATTCTGTAATCTTAAATATTCTTTAGGCTGCTCAGGCATCTATATAACTCCAATATTTAGTTGCACTGATTATAAGCAAAACAAGGTTAATTTTTGGTTAACATTCTCACCCAAGCATTCCAATCTCTTATTCCTAAGTCTTTTTCAAAACTCAAGAGGTCAGCAACTGCTTTTTTGCAAATTTGATCAGAAGGGGTAATCAATTCCTGACCAGATTGTAAGGCTATACACTGGGTTTTACAGGCCATTTCTAAATGGTAAGTATAAAACATTGATTCCCAGATTGTTTTACCGCAAGTTAACATCCCATGATTTTGCAAAAGCATAATATTTTTATCACCTAAATCTTTTACTAAATCTTTCCCATGGACATCTGATTCTAATGCAAGTGAATTATATTTATGGTAAGAGATTTGATTATAAAAATGTAATGCCCATTGACTTACAAAAAGTAAACCACATTTCATTGATGAAACAGCTACCGAAGATGGAGTGTGAAGATGAAAAATAGCATTTAAATCTTTGCGAGCTTTATAGATATTGCCGTGAATTATATAACCGGTTTTATTATATTGAGCTTCTTTTCCTTCAATAATTTCGCCATCAAAATTTACTTTTATTAAACTATCTTCCGTAACTTCTTCAAACCGTAAACCAAATGGATAGATATAATATTCATCTTGTTTTTCTGCCTTAGCAGAGAGATGAGTGTAAGTATGATCATCCATGCCTAAACGAGCAAGAATTTGATATGCGTAAGCAAGATCTCTTTTAATTATTGAAGACATTTCTCAAAACTATTGGCTATCTCTTCAAGCATATTAAAATATACGTCTTTAAGTTCTATTTTATCATTTCCCCACTCAGCATCTAATATTCCTAATTTAATATTACTATCTTCTTTTAGCTTCTCAATTATTTTTGAGCTAAACTGAGGTTCTTCAAAAACACATTTAACTGCATTTTGCTTAATTTGCTTAGTTAAATTAAGAAATTTTTTAGCACCAATATTATGATCATGATCAATAGTAATTGATTGCGGCGTCTTCATACCATATCTATAAATAAAGTAATTATAAGCATTGTGCGTTACAATAAAATTTTCATTTTTTATTTTTTCTATTTTCCTTTCAATTAGGCTATCTAATTGATCTAATTTTTTAATAAATTTACGTAAATTTTCTCTATAAACCACTTCATTAGCTGGATCTCTTTGTACAAATACGTTAACCATTTCAGAAGCTACAGTTTTAATAATCTCAGGATCTAACCAAATATGGTAATCAAAATCACTTGGGTGATGTTGGTGAACATCATGGTCATGATGTTCATGTTCTGCATGAGTATGTCTATCATTATTAGTTTGGAGAAAAACACCGTTAAATTTAGCAATCTCAATTATCTCTTGCTTTTCTTGATCTAAGCTTGAAACTACTTTTCTTAAAAACATTTCAAAATTTTTATCTATTAAAATAATAATATTTGCATTATGAAGTAATTTAACTTTGCTTGGTTTAAGTTGGAAGTTATGCAAAGATTGATTTTTATCAACAACTAGTTCAATATTGTAATTTAGTCCGTCTGTTAAATTTGCGACAATAGATTGAAGCGGTTTAATTGATACAGCAACTGTTGTCATATTTTCACTTGCTAGAGTTAAAAAAGGTAAGAAACAAAAAATTATTAGCCTGAACATGAAAAAAAACTCCACTCAAATATACAAAATCGGTTTTTCAGAAGACTTCTTTGAAAGTTTAACGCAAGGGATCATAACCAAAATGACTAAAAGTTGCAAGTTAAATCATGTAACTTTGTTACTTCCTACTGCAAATTCATGCATTACTTACAAAAATTATTGTAATAAAAATAATATAGAGATAGGAAAAATTTACTCAATAAGTGACTTAACTCCCTTAAATCCTGGCACAGTCAAGCCCCTATCAAGGCTTGCTTTATTAGATAAAATTACTTTTACTTTAGAAAAAATAGGTATAAAAAATACCTATCAACTTATTGAATTATCAGAATACATATATGAATTATTAAATAAGCTTGATTATAACATGATTGATTATGTCAATTTTGTTGATCATCTGCTAGAAAATGATATTTTTTCAAAACAAATTTTAGTGAAAATATTACAAGATTTCTTTAATAATTGGGATAAAAATAATCACCTTACTACGGCATATTGCAACAATATCATAGCAAACAATCTTCAATATAAAGATCTTATTATAGCTGGTGCTAATAGTAGTTATCCATACATCATTGAAATAATAAAAAAGGCTAACCAATTTACTAACTCTTTCGTAATTTTATATGGATTAGACGATAACATCACTGAAGAAGAATGGAAAAATATATCAAAAAACCACCCTCAATATAACATCAAAAAAATACTACAGGATACTGATTTAAGGAAAGAAAATATTGATCCATGGAATGTAGAAGGTAAATCTCATAGCATCCTCACAAAAGTGTTTTTGCCGTATATATATAGCGATCAGTGGTATAAAATCTCTAATAAAGAGGGTACTCACCTTCATTTTTATAGGTTTGCAGATCAATATTGTGAATCTTCTTTCATTATAGAAACTTTAAAAAAGGAAGTTGACCAGGAAATACTTATTGTAACCACTGATGAAAATCTCACCATAAATTTGATTTCATTTTTTAATTCGAATGAAATCAAGGCAAATATAATAAGAGACCATCCTCTTAGAAATAGCCAAGCAGGAATTTGGATCCAACTTTGCCTTAATTTTATTTATCAAAATAATTCTTCAGAAGCATTACTTGCTTTACTTAAACATCCTTTTTCGCGATTTGATAATGAGATTATTGGTTATATAGAAAAAACTTTGAGGGAGAATAATTTTCATTATAATTTAGAAGAATTGCTCTATGACAGCGAAAATTTAGATAAATTTTATAAAAATTTAAATAAATTTAAGTCGCTATCATTTAGAGCCAGTTTTTCCACCTTCTTCCAACATCATATTGAATTATGCCAATCTTTAGGCAAAGCTGACATATGGGAAGAAGAAGATGCACAAGAACTTCAACAATATTTTAATAATATCATTGATTCATATAATTCTATTTCCACTATTTCTTACTATGAATATCCCCAAATTTATTCTCATTTTGTTAAAAGCGCATTTTATAGAGAAAAAACTCCTCCGATTCATAAAATAACTCTTGCTAAGCCTGTTGATGCCCGGCTTCATAAAGCACCACTTGTTATACTTTGTGGCTTAAATGAAGGAATTTGGCCATCTAAACCTAACCATGATATTTGTTTAACTAACAATATAATTGAAAAATTAAACTTAAAAACCCCTGATCAAGCATTAGGTGAAGAAGCCCATGATTTCCAAAGTTTTCTCAATGCCCCTAAAGTTATATTAACTTATTCAGATAAGATTCAAGGAACAGAGGCCTCTCCTTCTCCTTGGATACTTAAGCTTCTCACAATATTAAAAAAAGAAGCAATTTACATAGCAAGGCAAATTGATCAAAGTAAAAAAAATGATAATAATGTTTTTTATCCACCTAATCCACCAGTTGTAAATCGCCCTCATAAAATATCTGTAACTCAAATTGAAAAATTAATTTTCAATCCATATCATTTTTATGTAGACCAAATTTTAAAATTAAAACCATTAAACTCTCTTGAGAAAATTTTAAGCCCAATTGATTTTGGTAATTTTATTCATAAAGCTATAGAAATTTATCATCAAAATAAAGAGAACAATTTACAGGCCGCAGGTGAGCAAGCACTAATAAGCTTAAGGCTTAATCAAAGTAAAATTAAAATTCTTTGGTGGCCTCGCTTTGTACGTATTTCTCAATGGTATGAGATCTTTTTTCCTCATAAGGAAAAAGGAGTTTTTCTTGAAAATAAGGGTTATTATAATATTGAAAATGTTATAATAACTGCAAAAGCTGATCGAATTGAAATAGACTCTAATTTAGTAAGTATTTACGACTTTAAAACTGGTAAATTAGCTAGTCAAAAATCCATTAAAACCGGCCAAACAATTCAATTACTACTTGAAGGGATAATGGCTTTAGAAAAGTCTTTTAACGCTCAAAAAAAGAATGTTAATTATATAATTGAAAAATTATCTTATATACAGCTTTCTGGAAGTGAAGAACCAGCTCAAATCCTATCGATAAATTTAGAAGATGGTATTTTAAATAATACCAAAGCTTATATTACTAACCTCTTTAAAGAATATAATAACCCTAATACACCTTATTATTATACAGAAAAGAAAATTATTGGATATTGCCATTATGAACATTTAGCAAGGAAATTTTAAGTATAATTAAAAATAATCTAGCTATTTAAATCATGCAGCATGGCTATTCTGATTTAGTAATTAAAGAACCTTGATTAAACAAAAAGTAGTAAAAGCTGTGTAAAAATAAACCTGGTTAATATTATAAACCTATATTCAGAAAACTTGTCTTACTAAAACAGTAATTTAAATAACCACCCCTTATAAATTTTTTTAATAAAACTAGCCAGTAATAAATTTTTGATAGCTTATCAAAAAGCTTTTGCAATTTTAATTTTTATAACTAATATGGTCAAAATTTATAAAAAATAAATTAATAATAGATTAAAATTAATTATTATGACCCCACAAGAGTTAGCACAAAGAATAAGAAATATAGATTTATTTTAACAAAGGAAATATTGGCTGAAAATCAACATGCTTTTATAAGAGTAGAATACTCACTTGAACAATTTGCTGAAAGTATTAGCAATTTAAGAATTATTGCTAATGAAGAAAGAGTGATTAATGCTTTAAGTTCTTTGATAATATCTTATTATAATGGAATATGTTTTGATTCAACACCTCAACACCTTGCTGACATATGGTCTGCTGCCGATGGTAATGAAAGAAGCGCTGAATGGCTAGCTAGTTTAACTATCGAAGTTGCAGAAGCTGAAACAACAGATGAAGAAATTTCTGCTGCAAACCTAGAAGTTGACCAGGAAATTCATCCTGAAGCTGATGATGTTGAAACTGATAACGAATCTGATGAAGAAGTAGAGATTTATTATTTGCCTTATATTACGTATGATAACCCAGACATCAATAACTTAATGAATAGTTTGACTAGTCTTACTTCACCAAAATATGATTTTTTCTCCGTAAACCTGCCAAATGTTGATATGAAATCAGAAGCTTATTATATAAATATATATTCACCAGGAAATAACCCATTAGACATAATGTCTATAAATTTTATTCCTAGCGAAACTATTCAACAATTATTTAAAGATATAGCTGGTGTGATATATGATTGGTTTCTGGTAAAATTAATTTAAATAATCAAGCATAAGCTGTCAAGTTAAAATATTAATTATATCTTAAGCTAAATATTTATAAATATTAGATATTATGAAGCCATATTTAATATTAGGACCTGAATTTGAAAACAACCAAGTTAAAAAAAGTTTTGCTCAAAATAATCTTGAAGTACAAATTTTAGGTCATCAAGAAGCTAAATTAGATTGCGAAAACTTAAGTTTTCCTGATTATGCTAACGTAATAATATATGGTCACGGATATAATATGGAAAGCTTGAGCATATTATATTTATGTAATGAAAGTGATTTATCAAATATCGCTTAAAATCTTATTAGTAAAGATAAAGCTCATAGCTTTGAGTTGTATTATTGTTTTAGCGGTGCTGCAATAAACAATGATCTTAATTTATCTAAATGGTCTACATTAATTACTTCAATTCTGAGTCTAATATTGAACTAGCCTCAATACGAGAATTATCATATTAGTAACCCAGAAAAAGTCAATACTAGTAACCCTTTTATTAAATTTGTCCATTATATTTATTTAGTACCTGATGTTGGTGCAATTTGCAATTCAATCAAATGATATACATATTTATTCAACAAAGAATTCTTTTAATGAGATAGAAGATTTTTCAAATGAAGCTCTTAATGAGTGGAGAAGTATAGAATTAAGAAAATTTATAGAATTTTCTAAAACTATCCAAACTAAAATGAACCCTTATAAATCCAAACAAATTCACGAATTTATTGAGCTTTTTGAAAAACAGAAGGAAGAACAAAATTTATTACATCAATATGGTTCTAATAAATATAAAGCAATAATGCTAATTAGCGCCGCTAATCGAGGCGATACAAAGAAAGTAACCAAATTAATAAAGTCTGGATCTTTTGTTGATGCTCAATTGCAGGATGGAGTTACAGCTTTGTTTATGACCGCTGCATGGACATAGCAAGATAGTAGAAAAATTAATAAAAGCTGGGGCTCATCTTGATATCCAAACGCCAAATGGCATGATAGCTTTGCATATAGCCAATAAGAAGGGACATAAAGAGATAGCTCAAAAATTAATAGAGGCAGGAGCTTCTTATGAAGAGAATTTTACATCTTTGTATAAAAAGCAACTGAATTAGTTTATTATATAAAAGAGAAATTTGATGGTCTTAAAAAAATATTTATAGAAGGTATTTTTTATTATCAGAAAATTATTGATGAGCCTTCTATAAATACTCAGCCTATTTGACTAAAAGATCAGCCAGATTATATTGGTGAAGCTCAAGATGTTTCTGCTCTATAATAAGATAAATTTTATAAAAATTAGTTGTAAGCTAGATTAAATTTAAAGTTGGTGTTAAAATTTATTTATTAACACCAACATTTTTTTATTCATTTAAGAATATATAGGAAATTGTTTACATAAAGTTCTAACGCCAGCTAAAGTTGAATTAACTACTCTAGAAATTTGCTCTTCATCACCCACTGCAACTACATCTAAAACATCAGCTATATAATGACCAATTTTTCTAAATTCTTCCTGTTTAAAGCCACGAGTTGTTCCTGCAGGTGTGCCAAGCCTAATTCCTGAAGTTACTGTTGGCTTTTCTTTATCAAAAGGAATTGAATTCTTGTTACAGGTTAAACCAGCTGACTCAAGGATTTTTTCAGCCACATTGCCAGTAACAGATTTAGTTGAAAGGTCTACTAAAATAAGATGAGTATCTGTTCCTTGGGTTATAACCCCATATCCTCTTTCAAGCATAACTTCAGCTAAAACTTTAGCATTAGTAAGAACATCAGCAATATATTCTTTATAAGAATCAGTTAAAGCTTCTTTAAAAGCAACAGCTTTTGCAGCAATAGCATGCATTAAAGGACCACCTTGAAGTCCTGGGAATAAAGCAGAATTAATCTTTTTAGCAATTTCTTTATTATTGGTTAAAACCATTCCTCCACGAGGACCTCTTAAGGTTTTATGTGTAGTAGTTGTCACCACATCAGCATATTTTAATGGATTATCATGATGCCCTGCAGCAACTATTCCAGCAAAATGCGCCATATCAACCCAGAAATAAGCTCCAACTTCATCAGCAATTGCTCTAAACTTGGCAAAATCTATTGCTCTTGGATAAGCAGATCCACCTGCAACTATCATTTTAGGCTTGTGCTCTAATGCTAAATTTCTCACCTGTTCATAATCAATAAGAAAATCTTTTTCACTAACGCCATATTGAATTGCTTCAAACCATTTTCCTGATAAATTAGGAGCAGCGCCATGAGTTAAATGCCCACCAGCGGCTAAAGACATACCTAATAATTTCTCTCCTGGTTTAAGCAATGCTAGCATTATAGTTTGATTAGCTTGGGAACCTGAATGAGGTTGAACATTAGCAAAGTTACAATTAAATAATTTTTTAGCTCTTTCAATAGCTAAAAGCTCAGCTTCATCAACAAATTCACATCCTCCATAATAACGCTTATTTGGATAGCCTTCAGCATATTTATTAGTCATAATGCTTCCTTGTGCTTCAAGAACAGCTTTACTAACTATGTTTTCTGAAGCAATCAACTCTATCTGATTTTTCTGCCTCTCAAGCTCATTATCAATTGCTTGTTTTATTTCTATATCAGCTGATTCTAATGATTTAGTAAAAAATTTATTCATATTTTCCCCACTCTAATTAAATGTCTTCCTTGTTCAAATTCAGTTGTAATGAAGGAGTTTACACATTCAAAAGCTACTACTTCTTCTATAAACCTTGCTCCAAGAACTAATATATTAGCATCATTATGCCTACGTGCAAGCTCTGCGAGTTGAGCATCAAAACATAAAGCTGCACGAATATTTTTATGTCTATTAGCTGCAATACTCATCCCTACTCCACTTCCACAAATTAAAATTCCTCTATCAGAATTATTTTTAATTTTTAGACAAAGTTTATGCGCATAATCAGGATAATCTACATTATCTTTGCTATCACAGCCTAAATCAACTAAATTTATTTTAGAAAAATGCGCAATTATTCTATTTTTCAAAGTAAATCCAGCATGGTCAGAAGCAATGTATATTTTCATTTAATATATTTTAAAATTATCAACTTAGAATTACCATAATTTCTGCACAGAATTTGTTCAAATATCTGTTCAGAAAATTTTACATCTTCTTTAATAGGAAGCTCAACCATAATAATAGCACTTTTTTCTAGCCATTCATTTTGCTCTAAAGATATAAGTGCTTTATTAACCAGGCCTTTATAATAAGGGGGATCTAAAAAAGCTAAAGTAAATTTTTCTCTAGCTTTAGGTAAATTTTCAACTGATGCTCTTAACATAACTGAAGCATCTTGTTCTTTTATGCTACAAATATTTTCCCAAGCTAATTTTAAATGGTCACTACTACCATCAATAAATACCACTTTCTTAGCTCCTCTTGAAATAGCTTCAATTCCTAAAGCCCCTGTTCCGCAGCAAAGGTCTAGCACTCTTGCATCTTCTAATATATCCATACTAGATAAAATGTTAAACATGGCTTCACGCATTTTGCTTGAAGTTGGCCTAATTCCTTTGTCTTTTGGAGACAATATCACTCTGCTCCTATGCTTACCTCCAACAATCCTCATCATATTGTAACTTTCCTAAAAAGCTTGAAAAAATTTTCTGTAGTTTGTTTTTCCACCCCTTTAAAAGGAATATTTTTTAAATCAGCAATTTTTTCTGCCACCTTTATCACATATGATGGTTCATTAGTTTTCCCCCGATGCGGCTCAGGTGCCAAATAAGGAGAATCCGTTTCAATTAAAAGCTTTTCTAAGGGAAGCTCTTTGACTACTTCTTGAAGGGGAAATGCTTTTTTAAAAGTTACAATTCCTGATATCGAAATGTAAAGACCAAGCTCAATACAACTTTTAGCAAATTCTAAACTTTCTGAGCTAAAACAATGTATTAATCCAGTATAGTTAAATTTCTTCTTAGCTTCAGTTAAAATTTCAATTGTTTGGGGATCTGCATCTCTGGTATGAATAATTAAAGGCAAACCACTTAAATGTGAAACTTCGATATGCCTTAAAAAGTAATCTTTCTGCTTTTCAAAAACACTATGATTATAATATAAATCAAGTCCAGTTTCACCAACACCAATAACTTTATTATGCTTAGTATATTCATATAATTCTTCTACTGAAACTTCTTCATGCTTTTCAACTTCATGAGGATGAATTCCAATTGATGCATAAATTTCAGGGTATTTATCAATTATTTCCTTTAACTTATGAAATTCACTAACTTTTGTGGAAATAGTCTGAAATATTCCTACTCCGTTTATTTTTGCTCTTTTTAACATATCATCAAAGTCTTGTTGAAAAACTTCATAATCTAAATGGCAATGTGAATCAACTAGCATCTTTTTCTCCAATCCATCTATTATGTAACCAGAACCATTGATCAGGATTTTCCTTTACCCACTGACCAATAATTTCATTAATTTCTGTCATTATATCATTTACATTCTTATTACTTAAATCTAACTCATTTTTAATTATGACATCAAAATAATATTTATTACGCCTTACAACTTGAATAGGAATTATAGGGCAACCATATTTTAATGCTAAAGTTGCTATTGCTGGTGCTGTCATTGCATCCTTTCCTAAAAAGGGAACCTTTATACCGTCATTCATTTTTTGGTCTAATAACATAACAATATGTTTATCTTGTTTAATCACATCAATCAATTGTTTTGCTCCAGTTTTTCCTTTGGGAATCATTGGGATATCAACAGCACTTCGTAAATCACTAAGTAGTTTTTCAACCATTTTATTATTAGCACTACGGTAGACTGCATAAAGATCTATTCCTTTAATTTGTACTGCCCTTCTTGCCACTTCCCAATTTCCCATGTGAGCAGTAAAAAATAACGCTCTTTTTCCTTTAAATTTAAGCGCATTTTCTATTCCTATAATATTAACATGCTGCATTAATTTTTCTTCACTCATAGAGAAGAAAATTGGTGACTCTCCTGCCATACGGCCAAAATTTTCCCAAACTTTTTCTAAAATTTCTTCTCTTTGCTTATCTTTTATTTCAGGAAAAATAATTTTAAGGTTTTTTCTAGCTGTATTAGAAACTTTTAGCTTCATTCCAACTGCTTTAAATAAGCTTGCAGAAAAGTTACTTGCATGCACTAAGGATAATTTTTTAATTAATGTTATCCACAATTTAACCAATAAATATTCTAAAAAATATCTTATTTTCTTCATAAACTCAAAATCTTATCTAAAATTTTATTTTCTTCTTCTAACATCAATGTAACGGGTAATGTTAAGATTTCACTATTTAACTCTTTACTAATCCGAGTATAGTCTTTTTCTGTGGTAATTAATTTACTATTATTTTTGCTAGCTAATAATAACAAATCTTTTATCTCTTTGTTAGAAAAAAAATGATGATCAGGAAAAGAAATTTTTTTTATAATTTGAGCTCCAGTTTGTTCTAAAGTTATAAAAAATTTTTCTGGGTTACCAATACCAGCAAAAGCAATTAATCTTTCATTTTCAAATAGCGCATTACTTTGTAATGATGCTAGTATAATTTTATCGCTTTTAATAATATCTCTTTTTCCACCAATTATTAAAATAATATCAGCACGAACCAACCCATTTTTTATATCTTCTCTAAGTGGGCCAGCAGGAAACAATCTTTTATTTCCAAATCCAAACACTCCATCTACTACAATAATTGAAAAATCTTTTTTAAAGCGAAAATCTTGAAATCCATCATCAGTTATAATTACCTCGAAACCTTGGCTTTCAAGAAATTTTATTCCTTTAAGTCTATCTTTTGCCACACAAGTTTGCGCAAATTTAGAAAGTAAAATGGCCTCATCTCCTACTTTTAAACAATTATCTGATTCATCAACCATATAAGGTCCCTTTTCTTTTCCCTTATAGCCTCTAGTCAAAAACGCAACTTTTTTAGTAGTGTGGTTATTTATCATTTGAGCTAAAGAAATACAGGTAGGAGTTTTTCCAGCACCACCAATAGTGATATTACCAACAGTGATAATCTTAGCTGTTGATATATATTCTTGATTCGCTTTTTGCCTTAAAAAAATGACAAATCTGTATACTAAGGAAAAAGGAACCAATAATAAGGAAATAAAATTTCTTCTTTTCCAAAACTGAGGGATTATTAAACGCATATATTTTTAAAGATTTTTTATCTTTTTAGAATAAAGCATTACTTTAAACTATCAATATATTATTTTATTAAAATATATTGAGGATGATTGATTTTTATATACCCACAAACTATTTACTTTGTTAGAACTGTTATAAATAAAAAGATTCTTTGCTAATAGTCTAAAAATGAGTTTTATAAATGTTTTAACTCAATTAAAAAGAAGTTACTTCATTAAGGGAAAATTAACTTTTGAATTATATCATTGTATACAAAATATTAAATGAAGTAAAAATATGTCAAAATCCAATTCATCTTCAAGCACATTACCATTTCTTAGAAAGAACCGAGTATCTCCTGACCCAGACTTAGTTAAAGAAAATGAATTTGTAGAAAATATGATTAAGCAAATTAATGATAAATTATTTATTGCGAAAATTGCCAAAAAAAATCCCGAAACAGGATTTAAAACTTTTACATCAAAATTTAAGCTAGAAGATAAACCTGAAAAATTAGAAGAATTAAGACAAGATTTTGAAAATCTTCATAAACAACTTAATGAAGAAAAACTTTCTACAAGAATAAAGAGGTTTTTCTCTCAACCAAAGCCAAAAAAAGTTGAACCATTAATAGAAAAAGTTGATGAAGAAACTAAAGAAGAAGACAATTTCTCAAAAATTTTGCCCTCAGAAACAAAAAGAATAAAATTATCTTCTATTAAGCCTCAAGAACAATTTTTAAAATCATGTAAAAAGATCGAAAACGCTCCTTCTATTTCATCATCTGTTCAATTAGACAAGATCTATAATAAAATATTGCAAGCTAGATAATTTGCTTGAAAAATTAATTTTTATCTAATTAAAGCATCAAGGCCAACAATTTTGCTACCATCTTCTGGGCACAAAGTTATAATATCTGAAAAAAAAGGTATACTTAAATTATTCTCCTTGACTAATTCCTCTAATATATCTTCATAACCTCTATTCTTTAAAGTTGATACCCAATTTTCTTTAGAGTGCAAGAAACTATATTGAGTATTAACACCTTTTTTTAATAACATATTGATTATATCTTTAATATTAGTTTTTGGTGTTTCGCTTCGTGCAACATTTTCAAGAGCCATTTCGAGGTAATTATTATGTTTAGAAGAATATAAACAAGAATCTAATAGTTTTTTTACTGAGTTTTGGTCACCCTTATAAGCATAATAAGTAATTGTTGCAGGAGGCGATGGACAATAATATCTATTATACAAGTTGTGTATTGCTGAGGCTGAAAAAAAACTTTCATAGAAAAAAGGTACCATTTATTTTTACCCTCCTTAAGCTTAATAATCGCTATATTTAATAACTAATGAATAGTTAATTCTTCTTTTTTTAATTGTCAAGAAGCAATAATATTTATTTTTTAACCTTCTATTTTTGCTTTTTTACACCTTTTTTACCTTTAAAATCATTTGATTGGTGTAAATAAGTAGAATAATGTTCTCTATAAGTTTTATAAACACTTGTACCAACTGCTTCTTCTAACCTTTCTCGACAATTCTCATAATTATAAAAACAAATATCAGTTTTAGAAAATTGATTTATTCTATCATCAAAAAAATCCTGAGAATCAAGAATACACCATTTATACCCATCAAAAATTTTTACCTTAAAATATCCTTTAAAACCCTTTACCATGTAGTCACCCATGATTATGGGATATAATTCTTCTTCATCATTTAGGTAACAAAGCACATCACCAACTTGCGCTTGAGAAATTTGTTTTTCATCAAGATATTTTAAATAAACATTTCCTGAAAGAGTAATTGATTTTACAGGTTTTTCTTGTCCTCTCATAATATTTGTAACGTATAAAAAAAGATTAATTAACTGTAAGAATAAAGCATTTTACAAAATGCTCAATGCTTTTCTATTTTTGTTTGCTAAAATAAAAGTTAAATATGCTCATTTACTTTTAATTTTAGTAAAATATACTTTACAATTCTTTTAAGACAAGCAGTATATAGTTGCAATCAATTGAAAGTTATCATATATTTTTTCGAATATTTTTTTTAAAAAATTTAGGAGTTTTATATGGAATTCTCTGCTGAGATTATAAAAAAAGTTGCTAAATTAGCAAAAATTAAGTTAACCAATGAGGAAATTGAAACTTTTAATCAACAATTTGCTTCAATTTCTACGGTAATTAACGAGCTTCAACAGGTTAACACTCATGGAATTCAACCTATTCACAATCCTTCTTCAGCTCAAACTTTATTTAGAAAAGATGTTATTACAGATGGAAACTATGTTGAAGAAGTAATGTCTAATGCTCCTAAATCTGCTTATAATTGTTTTGTAGTACCAAAGGTGGTAGAATAATGACTAATTTAAATAACCTTACCATTGCTGAAGCCAAAAATGGCCTAAAGAAAAAAGATTTTTCTGTAATTGAGCTTGTTGAAGCTCATATTAATGCTATTGAAAAGCATAGTAAACTTAATATGTATGTCACCAACACATTCGATATTGCTAGAGAGCAAGCCAAAGCAAGCCAAAAAAAGATTGACCTTAATGAAGGTGGTTTGCTTGAAGGTATACCTGTAGGTATAAAAGATCTTTATTGCACAAAAAATGTTAGAACAACCGCATGCTCACATATTTTGGAAGAATTTATTCCTAAATATGAATCTACAGTTTCGGCCAAAACTTTAGCTGCAGGAGCAATCATGCTTGGCAAAACAAACATGGATGAGTTTGCTATGGGTTCAGCAAATATTACCAGCTGCTTTGGAAATGTAATTAATCCATGGAGGAATGAAGAAGATTTAGTCCCTGGAGGTTCATCAGGAGGCTCTGCGGCAGCTGTGGCAGCAGACTGCGCAATGATGGCCTTAGGAAGTGACACTGGTGGGTCAGTTCGCCAACCAGCTTCTTTCTGTGGTATAGTTGGAATTAAGCCTACTTATGGCAGATGTTCACGCTTCGGTATGATTGCATTTTCAAGCTCTTTAGATCAAGCTGGTCTTTTTGCTAGAACTGTTGAAGATACAGCTATTTCACTTCAAACTATCATGGGATTTGATTCTAAAGATTCAACTTCAGTTAACATTGAAGTACCTGATTTACTTGCCTCTTTAGCTAATTTTCATGACCTTAAGGGAATGAGAATTGGAATTCCTAAAGAATATTATATTGATGGTATTTCACAAGAAATAAAAGATTTATGGCTTAGAGGGCAACAACTATTAAAAGAAGCAGGAGCTGAAATAATTGATATAAGTCTCCCTCATAGTAAATATGGTCTTGGGGCATATTATATTATTGCTCCAGCAGAGGCTTCATCAAACCTTGCTCGATATGATGGAGTTAGATATGGTCATCGCACTGAAAACCCTAAAAATATTGATGAGCTCTATGAAATTACTCGAAAAGAGGGTTTTGGCGCTGAAGTAAAAAGAAGGATAATGATTGGCACTTATGTATTATCGCTTGATCAATATGAAGCCACTTATCTCCAAGCCCAAAAAGTTCGTAATTTAATAATTAGAGATTTCAAACAAGCTTTTGAACAGGTTGATGTTATTCTTGTTCCATCAACAACTGGTGAAGCATTTCCTCTTGCTAAGAAAATGACTCCTCTTGAAATGTATATGAATGATATATTTACAATTCCTGCAAGTTTAGCAGGATTACCATGTATGTCTCAACCTATAGCTCTTTCAAAGAATGGACTTCCTTTAGGGCTTCAATTAATTGGAAACAGCTTTGATGAAGTTACCATTTTAAAAGTAGCAAAAATTCTTGAGATTCAAGCTAAATTTACGGCAAAGGCAAAGGGGGTTTAAGATGTATATTATTGAAGGTACAACAGGAAAATGGGAAGTAGTTATTGGGCTTGAAGTACATGCTCAAGTAAGCTCAAACTCTAAATTATTTTCAGGAAGCTCTACTGAATTTGGTGCTGAACCAAATTCTCAAGTATCTTTTATTGACGCTGCTATGCCTGGAATGCTTCCTGTATTAAATGAATTTTGTGTAGAACAGGCAGTTAAAACTGGCCTTGGTTTAAATGCAAAAATAAATTTAGTTTCTTCATTTGACCGAAAAAATTACTTCTATCCCGACTTACCACAAGGATATCAAATTTCTCAATTTTACCATCCTATAGTTGGTGAAGGCCTGGTAACTATAAAAGTTGATGGTGAAGAAAAGAAAATAAGAGTGGAAAGGATTCACCTTGAACAAGACGCAGGAAAAAGCATACATGATCAAAGCCCAGATTCCTCATTTGTTGATTTGAATCGATGCGGAATAGCTTTAATGGAGATAGTATCATTTCCGGATCTGCGCTCTCCTAAAGAGGCTGCTGAATATATTAAAAAACTTAGATCTATTCTCAGGTTCCTTGGCACTTGTGATGGTGATATGGAAAAAGGCTCAATGAGATGTGATGCTAACGTTTCAGTAAGAAAAGTTGGAGATACCAAACTTAATAGTAGATGCGAATTAAAAAACATCAATTCAATGAAAAACATCATTAAAGCTATTGAATTTGAGGCTCAAAGACAAGTTGATATTTATGAATCAGGTGGCCAAGTTGCTCAAGAAACCAGATTATTTGATGCTGATACCGGTGAAACAAGAACAATGAGAGGCAAGGAAGATGCAAGGGATTATAGATATTTCCCCGATCCAGACTTAATGCCAGTTGTTTTAACTGATGATTATATAAATAAAATAAAATCATCTTTGCCTGAACTGCCTGAGCAGAAACAATTTCGCTATATTAATGAGTTAAAACTTTCTCCATATGATGCTGAAATTTTAACTACCGAAAAAGAAATAGCCCTATATTTTGAAGAAACCATTAAAAATTGTGATGCAAAAATGGCAGCTAATTGGATTTCAGCTGAATTATTTGGCCGTTTAAACAAGGCAAATATTGAAATTCAAGAATGCAACATAACTCCTTCTAAATTAAGTGGATTATTAAAGTTAATCAGTGATGATGTTATATCAGGAAAAATAGCTAAAGACGTTTTTGATATTATGTTTGAAACTGGTGAAGATGCTGATAAAATTGTAACTAAACGAGGTCTGCAACAAGTAACCGATAGCGGTGAAATTGAAGCAATTGTAATGCAAGTAATTAATGACAATCCTGATAAAGTTGCAGAATATAAATCAGGAAAAGATAAATTATTTGGATTTTTTGTTGGCCAAGTAATGAAATTATCTGCTGGTAAAGCAAATCCTGCTATGGTTAATGATATTTTAAAATCTAAACTATAATCCATCTTTTTTAATTTTTTCAATTAAAAGCCATAAACATTACTTTATGGCTTTTTGTTTATTACATCATAATTAACCGTTTGTTAATTTTTCACAATTAATATTAAAAATAAATATATGGATTAATAAAATGGAAAGCCGTGAAATATCTTATGAAGATTTATTAGAATATGTTTTTAATCTAAAAGAGAAGGAAAACTTAAGCTTAAATGATTTTATTCAAGAAAAATATAATCTCAAAGCACATATCTGCTCTAACTTAAGTAAAATTAATTTTGATAATGAGCATAGAATAGATTTAACGGGTGCTAACCTAACTAACTGTATTTTAGATAATGTTGATTTTAATGGTAAATTTGTTGTTCTAAAGAACGCTGACCTTAAGGCTTCAAGCTTTAAAGGAACAAAATTTACAAATGCGATAGACTTAGAAGGAACAGACTTAGGTAATATAACTCTTGATTATGAATCTTTTGAGTTTTGTATTTTAGAAAAAGCAATTTATACTCCTGTAGGTAAACATTATAAGTTAACCGAAGAACAAATTTTAACATTAGATGATATTAAAAAATATATTAGTCAAAATAAAAAACAAACATTAAATGAATATATTTACCAGGATTATAAAAAGAAAGATGCAAGAGTTATATCAAATATTTCTGGGGTTAAAATTGATGATATCCCTCCTTTACGCATAATAGTAACGCCTAGTTTATTAGAAGAGTTTTTAAAAACAGAAAACGAAGAAAAAAATATAAACTCTTTCTTAAAAAGAAGACTAGCTCTCAACCACGAAAATATTATTGCTGATTTATCAGGACAAACAATCAGTGAAAAATTCTCTAATAGAGATTTATCTGGTTCAATTATAAAAAATTGTAGTATAACGGGAAAAATAGAAAATTTAGAATTAAGAGATTGCGTTGCTGAACAATTAATCTTTCAAGATTGCCACTTAATTTCCACTGATTTAAGAGGAACTTCTTTATCTAATAGTCAATTTTATTTGAATTTTGATAGTTTTGATTTAGGTATAACTTTAGAAAACCCTATATTGAGCACAGGAACTTCATCTGTAAACAAACTTAAGCAATTACAGCTACTTCCCCTTTCATCAATTCTTATACCATCAACAATAATTGTCGGTGAAATAACTGCAGATCCTTATTATTTAAAAGGATCAAATAGCTCAATAACTCACAATGAAGTAAAGATTAGTCAAAAAATACTTGAAGACTATATTGAAGAAGTTAAAGGGGCTGATAAGCCTTTTGATTTTTCTTCATGGTACGTAGAAAATTATAATACTGACATTAATAAAGATCAAATAACTTATGACTTTACTGGGTTAAATCTTTCCAATCTTTCTATTAATGGAGCTCAATTTAAAAAGTGTAATTTTACTGGATGTAATTTCCTTGGAACAAAAATTAGTAATACCTCTTTTGAAAGTTGTAACCTCTCAGGTTCTAATTTCTCTAGTTTAAATACTGTTTTTTTTTCTATATTTGGAAAAAAGAAAGAACCTAAAATTATTAGTGATTCAGTTTTTTTAAATTGTAACATGGAATGCTCTACTTTAAATGAAGCGAAATTTCAAAATACTGCAATATTAGCTTGCAACTTAAATAATATTTTTGCCTCTAAAACTTCCTTTAATTCAAGCATATTTGAACATGTTGATTTAACTGGATCTAATCTTCAAGGAATATTAATAACCGGTTCAACATTATCCTCAGTTAATTTTAACTCCAGCAATTGTACAAATAATTGTAATTTTTCGGAATCTAGAATAGTTAATTGTGACTTCACTTCAAGTAATCTATCAAGGTCAGTTTTTAAAGGGACAGAAGACATTAAAACAAGTATTGAAAATTCTTCATTTCATGAATGTGACCTAAAGTCAGCTGTTATAGAAAATGTTATTGCTAACGGTTGTAGGTTTAATGCTAATATTAAGAATGCTATTATACAAAATAATAATTTTAATGATTGTGATATTCAGTTTAAAGAACTTCCAGGAATTAAAAAACTTAAGAATAATGATTTTGATAGAGTCATAAATAGTTATGGAGCTTTACAAGCAAAAAAAGCTCAAATTACTCAGCAAATAAAAGAAAATGAAGAAAAAATTTATAAGTCTTATTCAAAATTTCTTATTGCTGGAGCTATCATAATTGGAATAACATTATCAGCTGCTGCTCCATTAGTTTTTCCTGCATTTTTAGCATCAACCATATCTAGCTGGGTAATGCTTGGAACAACCATCTTTGCTGGAACAATTGCAATAGATAGATTTGCAGCAAAGTGTAATTTTGATCCAGGTTTTTCAAAACAAACTTCTAAAATATTAGGCGCAGGATTCTTTATAAAAAAATCTAATGCTAAACATTTTGAAAAAATAAATGATATTGAGAAAAAAATTGAAGATTTCAAAGCAGTAGCTAAAAAAACTGACAATGAAGAAGAATCTATAAAAGCTAATACTGAAAGTAAATATAGAGAATATCTTAAAAATAAACCTCTTTTACCTAATTCCCCTACTCAAGAAGAAAAGAAAAAGAAAAGCTTTGCTGAGAAAGTAGAAAAAAAAGCTTCGCCTAAACCAAGCCATTCTTTGTACCAAAAGCAAATACAGCTAAGCAAAGATGAAGTAAAAATAAAGGGTAAATAATTTTGTTAAGTGAAGGCAGTTTATTGGATAAAAATCATTCTTAAAGCGTTAGCGTAAGAATTCAGTGTTATTTAAATATTAAAGCTCTTAATATCTTCCTGGATCCTTGCAGGATGAAAATGATGGATAACAGTTCGATTCCATCATTCTGAAGTGTTAGCGTAAGAATCCAAAAAAAGCTTAAAACTTGCAAGCGGTTAGTATATTCTTGGATCCTTACAGGATGAAGGTGGTAGATGTATTAAAAAAAAACTCTAGGTTAATTGGTTTTGCATGATGGTTTGGAGTTGTCATTCTGAGTATGACGAAGAATCCAGAATAACCTTTAAACTTTAAAGCTGCTGATATTTTTCTGGATCCTTACTCTATGATAAAATTAACTAAAGCAAATGCCTTATCACATAAGGTAGAATACCACCATGATTCATATACTCAATTTCAATTTCAGTATCCACTCTACTAATTAAATTTACTGAATCTATCGTACCATTTGCTCTTTTTATTTTAAGAACCACTTCCATTTTTGGCGTTAAAACTCCTTCTATTCCTTCTATGTCAAAAGCTTCTGAGCCATCTAAATTTAAATCTGCATGCTTCATTCCATTTTTAAAAACAAGAGGCAACACCCCCATTAATACTAAATTAGAACGGTGAATTCTCTCAAAGCTTTCTGCTATAACAGACTTTACACCAAGTAAGTATGTTCCCTTAGCTGCCCAATCCCTTGAAGAACCAGTACCATATTCTTTACCAGCCATTATTATCAAAGGTGTATTTTCTTGCTTATATTTGATTGCAGCATCATAAATACTCATCACTTCATTTGTTGGTAGGAATCTTGTCACTCCACCTTCTGTTCCTGGTGCAAGAAGGTTTTTAATTCTTATATTAGCAAAAGTTCCTCGCATCATCACTTCATGATGCCCTCTACGCGTTCCATATGAATTAAAGTCTTTTTGCTCAACTCCCCTTTCCATCAAGTATTTCGCAGCTGGGCTAGTTTTAGAGATATTTCCAGCTGGGGAAATATGGTCAGTTGTTATGCTATCACCAAATAATGCAAGTAATTTCGCGCCTCTAATAGAAGAGATTTTTCCAGGGTTTTTATCCATATTTTTAAAATACGGAGGAAGAGCAATGTAAGTACTCTCCTCATTCCAACTAAACCTACTACCTTCTGCAATTTTTATAGAATTCCATGAATCATCACCACCAAATACATTAGCATATTTTTTCTTAAAGATTTGCTCAGTAACAAATCCATTAACAGCCTCTTGTATTTCTTTATTAGTTGGCCAAATGTCTTTTAAATATACCTCATTTCCATTTTTATCTTTTCCTATTGGTTCAGATGTCAAATTAATTAGCATTGAACCTGCTAAAGCATAAGCAACTACTAATGGAGGTGATGCAAGATAACTTGCTTTAACTAATGGATGGATTCTTCCTTCAAAGTTTCTGTTTCCAGATAATATTGCCGAAACAACTAATTCATCTTTTACAATTGCTTCTTCAATTTCTGCTCTTAAAGGACCTGAATTTCCAATGCAAGTTGTACATCCATAGCCAACTAGATTAAAACCAATTTGATCTAAATATTGTTGTAAGCCACTATTAATTAAATATTCACTAACCACTTGTGAGCCAGGGGCGAGAGAAGTTTTAACCCAAGGTTTAGAACTAAGTCCGAGTATAGCAGCTTTCTTAGCAACTAATCCCGCTGCAATCATAACACTTGGATTTGAAGTGTTAGTACAGCTGGTTATAGCGGCAATGGTAACATCTCCGTTTGCTAATTTATATTCTGCACCATTAACTATGGTTTTTCTCTCGAGACTGGTATTATTTTTAGCAAAACTTGGTAATTCTTTTATAAAAGAATTTGGTGCTTCATCTAAAAGAACTCTATCTTGAGGTCTTTTAGGTCCAGCAATACTAGGTTTTACTTCGCTTAAATTTAGCTCTAATATATCAGTAAATACTGGGTCTTTACTATTTTTATCACGCCATAAACCTTGAGCCTTAGCATATTCTTTAACTAACTTAACTCTATGTGGATCACGTGAAGAAAGTTTAAGATAATTTATCGTTTCTTCATCTATAGGAAAGAAACCGCATGTAGCTCCATATTCAGGAGCCATGTTGGCAATTGTTGCTCTATCAGCTAGTGGTAAATAATCTAAACCTGGCCCAAAAAACTCAACAAATTTATTTACCACTCCTTTTGCTCTTAACATTTGTGTTACAGTAAGAACAAGATCAGTTGCAGTTACACCTTCGTTAAGTTTACCAGTAAGTTTAAATCCAATAACTTCAGGAATTAGCATAGACATTGGCTGCCCAAGCATCACAGCTTCTGCTTCAATTCCACCAACTCCCCATCCTAAGACTGATAATCCATTTACCATTGTTGTGTGGCTGTCTGTACCGACTAAAGTATCAGGAAAAACATAGTCTCCTTTCATCCACACAACTTGAGATAAATATTCTAGATTAACTTGATGGCATATCCCTGTTCCAGGAGGAACAACTTGAAAATTTTTGAAAGCTTTCTGTCCCCAACGAAGGAATTCGTATCTTTCATAATTCCTTTCCATTTCTAATCCAACATTTTCTTTAAATGAATTTTCTTGACCGTATTTATCAACTTGTACTGAGTGATCAATAACTAAATCAACTGGGGAAAGAGGGTTGATTTTCATTGGGTCCCCTCCAAGCCTCATCATTGCTTCACGCATTGTTGCTAAATCTACAACTGCAGGAACTCCTGTAAAATCTTGCATTAATACTCTAGCAGGAGTATAAGCGATTTCATGATCAGACTTTTTATTTTCAAGCCAATCTGCGCAAGCCTTAATATCTTCAATTTTAACTGCTTTACCATCTTCAAAGCGAAGAAGATTTTCAAAAACAACTTTAAGTGAGTAAGGCATTAAGCTTATATCTGCACCTAACTTAGAACCTGCTTTATTAATATTAAAATACTTATATTTTTTACCTTCAACCTCAAGAATATCAATAGCTGATAAGTTATCTTTCCCAAACATTATGCCTCCTAATTTTTAACACTAATAAATTAATTATATCTTCCATAAATTTTTAAAACAATCATTAATTAAACTAAAAGTTATTTATAATATAACCATCTTAATATAATTTTTTACCCACTAAATTATTCATTATAATATCCTGAATCTAGTGGTGGCAGTGAGTAAGAGATATTGGAATCAGATAAAACATCTGTTTCGTCTTTTTCGTCTTCTTCTATAATAGGTGACAGCCTGGGAAATTTTACAGGCCCAAATTCATTAGTAAAATTAGCTATATCAACTTGTTCTTTTTCCTCACAAAAAGATTGGGACCTTGGTCTTATTACTGTTATAATATGATTTTTATTAACTTCTTCATCAAAATAAATAATTTTAACTTCATCAATATTTTCAATATCGCGGCTATTTTTATTTTCATCAGAGCTTTTTTCTTTTGTCATTTTTCAACTTTTTGTTTAAATCATATTAAATTAACATTTTATTTTAAAACCTAATAATTAACATTACTAGTAAATTTTTAATTCCTTGCAGAAAGTTTTCTTTTTTGATACAAATAACGTGTTTATTAATTTCCGTTAAAATATGTTTAGGTCTTTCTCTTTTTATTTTAATCAAAAAGTTTTGATGGCATCATTTTTTGGATTCATCAGTGGAATGAATCTTTTACTAAGCAGCGCCACTCTAAATTTTTGGCTATCAACATATCAAATTAATACCAAGATTATAGGCCTTTTTTCAATTATAGCTTTACCATATGCTTTTAAATATTTTCTTTCTTTTGTAATTGATTACAAAAAAATACCTTTTATAAATTCTCATAAAAGATGGTTGATTTTTGCCCAACTAGTAATGGTAGCACTTATATTTTTAATCAGTCAACTTGATCCCAATACTGATCTTAAACTTATAGCAGTTAATGGTGTAATGATAGCAATATTTGCAGTAATTATTGATATAGTTTTAAATGGTATGAGAATTAAATCCTTACCTAAGAAATATCAGCCTCATGGAACATCCTTATACATGATTGGTTATCGAATGGGAATGTGTTTTTCAGGAGCTGCAACAATTTATATATCATCATTTATTGATTGGAAAACAATTTTTTTAATTTTAGCATTCGTTCAAATTATAATAACTTTAACGTTTTTCTTTTTTTTAGAACCACGCGAGATAGAAATTGACCATATACCACAATCAAATAAAAATAATATTTATAATATTCTTATAAGACCATTCATAAATAAAATCACCCTAAAACAATTTCTTTGGATCGCTATTTTTATCTTATTTTACCGCGTGGCTGATAATATATTAGTTATAATGTTAAATCCCTATTTAATTAAAATTGGATACACATCTACAGAGATTGGTAGTGTTTCAAAACTTTTTGGCTCAATTATGGTTATCTTGGGTGGGTTAGTTAGTGGTCCTCTAATTTCAAAATTTCCAATCAAGTATTGTTTAGTTTCATTTAGTATAATTCATACTATAGGGTATTCTCTTTATTTAGTCATACTCAATGCAGATAAAAATATCAATTTGCTTTACCTCTTAACAGGATATGAAGCTTTCACAGGTGGAATGATGATGGTAGCTTATATTTCTTTTATAAGTGGGGTATGTTCAGGCAAATATATATCTAGTCAATATGCTCTTTTAAGTTCAGGAATGGGATTATCACGATCAATATTTCCGATGATATCAGGTTATATTGTAAATAATTTGGGATGGCATTCATTTTTTATAACTACCATAATTATCTCACTTGTTTCGATAATTTTGATAATAATTATTCCTAAAGATATTTACGACCTTTATCATAAAACTGACCCTCAATATTAAACAAATAAAGAAAAATTTCCTAGTTAATGCAGATATTCAATCTAAGGTTTTACTTAGCTTTTTTTATAGCATAAATCTTTAAAAATAAATTATTTTTGTGTGGAAATTCTCTTTGTTATCTACTATCATCAAATGTAGATATTTTTTAAATTTATAAAAGGTTTTATATGTCGATAAATTTACATATTCCTGAAAGCGTAATGCTTAAACCCTGCATAACAGTATTTGGTGTAGGTGGAGCTGGATGTAATGCTGTTAATAACATGATTAATGCAAATTTAGAGGGAGCGAAATTTGTTGTTGCAAACACTGACTCTCAAGCGTTGCACTTATCTAACGCAGTGCATAAAATACAACTTGGAGCGAATATTACTAAAGGCTTAGGTGCTGGAGCATCACCAGAAATTGGAAGAGCATCTGCAGAAGAAGCAATTGAAGAAATTGAAAAACATCTTACAGAAAGCAATATGGTTTTTATTACTGCTGGTATGGGTGGTGGAACTGGAACAGGAGCTGCTCCAGTTGTTGCAAAACTTGCTCGTGAAAGAGGAATTTTAACGGTAGGTGTGGTAACAAAGCCTTTTCATTTTGAAGGAATGCATCGTATGAAACTTGCTGAATCAGGTCTTTCTGAATTACAGCGTTTTGTTGACACCTTAATTGTTATACCTAATCAAAATTTATTTAAGATTGCTAATGCCAAAACAACTTTTGCAGACGCCTTTAAAATGGCTGATGATGTATTACATGCTGGTGTCAGAGGAATTACTGACTTAATGATTATGCCTGGTCTTATTAACCTTGATTTTGCTGATATCCGTACAGTAATGAGTGAAATGGGTAAAGCAATGATGGGAACAGGTGAAGCACAAGGTGAAAATAGAGCAATTGTTGCTGCAGAAGCTGCTATATCTAACCCTCTTTTAGATAATTGTTCAATGAAAGGAGCAAGAGGGGTTTTAATTAATATCACCGGCGGATATGATATGACTTTATTTGAAGTTGATGAAGCTGCAAATAGAATTAGGGAAGAAGTTGATCCAGAAGCAAATATTATTTTTGGTTCAGCTTTTAATGCTGATTTAGACGGAACAATAAGAGTTTCAGTGGTAGCTACAGGAATTGAACAGAATAGTTTACTAAATCAACAAAAGCCTAATGTTCAGCCCTCAACTATCCAACAAATTCAACAATTATATATTAATGATAGTAAGCCAGCACCATCATCACCAAATTTAGCATTTAATAATAATGCTGCCCCTATTTCTGAAAAAGAAGATCGCTATCCTGGCATATTTTTCTCTCCCCGCCCTATAGACCCCACTCAAAGTGAAGTTATCACTAAGCCAGAAAGTGAAGTAGTTCAAGAGCATAAAGTTGAAGAGCAAAAAGATTCTACTGAATTTAAGCCTATTGCCCCTAAACTAAGCACTATCAAGCCAGAAAGAGAAAAACCAATTTCTGAAAAAGAAACCGCGAAATCTTCTTTTAGCTTATTTGGTAGAATGGCAAATTCAGTGATGAGAATAGGAAAAACTGATCAAGAAAAGCATGAAGAAAAATCAATTTTAGAGCTTAGTGAAGAAGATAACCATAATTCTGATGATCACTTTATCACTGAAGAAATGCTTAATATTCCTGCATATCAAAGACGTAAATAATGATTTTTAAAAAAGCAAGACTATCTTTAAGTAATTTTAAAGAGCTTATAGTTCTTGTTTTATTATTTATTTTGCCTAGTTGTTCAGGAACTAAACATTGTAATAATTCTTATGATGTAAAATATAACGGTAACGTAAAAGTTGGAGAGCCTTATACAGTAAAAAATAAAACTTACATTCCAAAAATTGATCCTAATTATGAAGAAGTTGGTATGGCTTCCTGGTATGGTAAATATTTTCATTGTTTAAAAACTGCTAATGGAGAATCATTTAATAAAAACCAATTATCTGCTGCTCATAAAACTCTTCCACTTCCAAGCATAGTTAAAGTAACCAACTTAAGTAACGGAAAGTCAGTGAATGTAATTATCAACGATCGTGGTCCTTTTACTAAAAACAGAATTATTGATCTTTCTGAAGAAGCAGCTATTAGGATTGGAATGAAACGTGAGGGTGTTGCTAGAGTTAAAATTCAGTTTTTATCAGAAGAAACTGATAAATTAATGAAAAAGCTAAACACTAAAAATAAAATCTTTTATAATTCTAAACCACATCATAAATATGAGATTAAGATAGATAAATATGAGAAACAAAAAATCGCATTGACTACAATGAGAAAACTTTCTAAATTTGGAAAAACTCATATTTTAGCTAAAGAGGGCTATTATTTGGTTATGTTAGGAACTAACCATAAACATGAGGCAAATCAAATATTAAATAAAGTACATAATTTAGGTTATAAAAATGCTAAGATCATTATTAATTAGTTCGGTAATTATTTTTTCAAATTTTGCTTTTGGGTTTGAAACGAAAGCTAAATATGCATTCCTTATGGATTATGATACAAAATCAGTGTTATTTGAAAAAGAAGCTTATACTCAAATGTCTCCTTCTTCAATGAGCAAAATGATGACAG
This sequence comes from uncultured Rickettsiales bacterium, assembly GCA_964627795.1. Classification (GTDB taxonomy): domain Bacteria; phylum Pseudomonadota; class Alphaproteobacteria; order Rickettsiales; family CANDYO01; genus CANDYO01. The sequence goes on from CAZVLF010000007.1 coordinate 103,446, forward strand.
CCTATATAGCATTTGAATATTTAAAAAATGGGCATGTTAAACTAGAAGACATGTTTACTACTAGTGAGAAATCATGGAGAATGGAAGGAACCAGAATGTTTATCCCCCTTCACTCTCAAGTATCTTTTGAAGACTTATTAAAAGGATTAATCATTCAATCAGGCAATGATGCTGCAGTTGCAATTGCTGAAGGGTTAGCAGGCAGCGAGCAGGAATTTGCGGAGAAAATGAATGAAACAGCAAAGAAGTTTGGCTTAAAAAACACTCATTTTACTAATGCAACAGGCCTTCCTGAAGAAAATAATTATTCATGTGCTCATGACTTAGCTATTATTGCGCTAAGAACTATCCAAGATTTTCCTGAATATTATCATTACTATGCCCAACAAGAATTTGTCTTTAACAACATTAAGCAAGGCAACCGTAATGGTCTTCTTTACAGAAATATGGGAGCTGATGGACTTAAAACTGGTCATGCTAATGATGCTGGATATGGTTTAACAGCTTCTGTTAAAAAAGGCAAAAGAAGATTAATTGGTGTGGTTAATGGATTAAGTTCAAATAAAGAAAGAACTAATGAAACTGAATCTTTAATGAACTATGGCATGATGAATTTTACTAATGTTGACATCTTAAATAAAGGACATGTAATAGATAAAGTTAGTGTTATCGATGGAAAACAAGATTCTTTAGATTTAGTTACTCTAGAAAACATATTTGTTACACTACCAAGATCACAAGCACATAACTTTAAAATTCATGTGCGCTACTCTTCTCCTGTTAAAGCGCCAATTGCTGCTAACACTCAAATTGGTGAGCTTATTTTGACCACCTATGAAGGAGAGAAAATTTTTCCTCTTTATAGTTCTATTTCAATAGAAAAAGCTGGGTTTTTTGACAGAATAGGTTATAATTTTAGTAAGTTATTTGACTAAAAAATAAAATATATTCAAGAGTTACTTATATAAGTTTAATTACTTTAAGATAAACCGTATTAATAGTACGTTTATTAGAGAATATTCTATAAAGTAAATATGCTTTTAAATAATAATAATCAGTTATTTACTTTGATATTCCTATTAAGTCTGATTCAGGATTAGGAACTGTAATAACATAAGAAAAATTAAGGGTTTTAGTAATATAATAGTTTTACATATCTTATAAAGATAAGGTATGTATTCATAGTTAAAAATAACTAAAAGATACGTGCCATGAATAAAATAATCACTGAAGCTTCCTGTTTTGGCAATGGCTTATCTTATCTCCATCAATAGCTTCTATATTGCTAGAAGCTTTTTTTATATTCTCCTCGGTGATCCCCGTCTTTGTCGCTATATTTAAGCAAACTACCATGTAGCTGTTTTATATAATTTTCTGTAGTGCCAATTGCATTATACTCATGAAATATTAAGTTCATACAATCTACATATCAAGCAACTTCTTATTCATCTCGTTTAACAAAAGATTTTTTATCTATATTTAGATAATAGCTGTTCCACTTCTTTATCTGAAGGTTGTGCTCCTTCTATACTAATAGATGGGTTATGCCATTTCAACATTTGCGATGAGTTTTGATAAACTTAAACGGTCTGATGATAAACTTTGTATAGCTTTTCATATTTATTAGACCGCCAGGTAAAGGAATAAAAGTTTACGGCAATAGGATTAAAGTAAAAGAAACATTTAGTAGATATAAAAGAATTATAGGAAATAAATTTAAAGCGCGTAATATTTTAGGACAAATAAATGAAGCAAAAATCTCTCCATACATTCTTAATAAAATGAGGGATATCGGTATGCCAAAAACTGTGAGAGTTTATAAAACCTTAGTGATAATAAGAATGATTCCTATTCATACAACATGTTTTTCAATAGTGCCAATCACTCTATAATAATTATTGATATTTTAACATTATTGTATTAATATATTCGCAATGCGCTGCATTAATTTTTTTAATTTTTTGTAAAGATATCAAAAATGGCCCAAAACAATTTAAACAATCCTATGTCGTCTTTTATAATAGCACGTGATAGCAGCCATAGCGCTTCCCCAATATGCATATTTATTGACCATCCTGACGGATATAGTGTACAAAATTGCCTCATATCAAATAGTAAAAGTCAGATTATACAGGCAATCGATGAGGGTATAATAGCATCTCAGGAAGGTCAGATTGTTAGAGCAACTTTCTCAGTCAATCAAGCTGGCGCAGATGCTTACAAAATTTAACAAGATTATTCAAATAGTTTGGATAAATACTTTAAACAAGACTTGGCAGGTGACCAAAACTCTCATCCTGAGCTTTAAAACTTTGATCAATCATATGGGGATTTGCTTTATAAATAGAGTTTTCAACGATAATTTATTTTTAAACACTTATTAAACCTAAAAGGTTAGATATAATTAAAGCTAACATAGTTATCTTATTAATTAATAAGATAACTATAATTATTAGTGATATGATTAATTTCTTATTTAGAAACCTTAACCATATTTTCAAAGATCAAACCTGGTTAGAAAATAAAGTTATTAGGATGAGTAATTATACTTTACGTACTATATCTAGTGAAAGCAAGCTAGAATATTTAAATCCTTTAAGCGATGAATGTAAGGAACTAGCGCAAAAATCGTATGAAGCAGAAAATGTAAATGCTATAACTATGACAGATTATAATGTAATGGTAACAATTTTAGGCGGTATATTATTACAATTTGGTAATACTTTTAGCTGGGAATAATGAGATGTGTAAATACCTTAGGCTTTTAATAATTATGTTGATAAGCATGAAATTGCAGAAGTTATAATAGGTAAAATTATTATTATGAAAGATAAATATAATTTTGCTGTATTTAAATCACTATGTAACAGACTTTTATTTGCGAGAAAAATATTTAGTAATGGAAATGAGTTTATAATAATATTATTTCTTATAAGATTTCTTTTGCAAAATTGAATTGTTAGCAAAATGTTAGCCCAAGCCTCCAGTATATCGTGATGAAATTCATATTTTATTTCCTTGAGAGTTTCTTAAGATGCTCTCTTCTAATTTAGCCTTAATCTTGATTAAAAATTAATTCACAATTTTTAAGTATCTATTTAGCAAGTGATCAAGAACTCTTCAACCTCTATTATGAAAAATAACTTTATAGCTGGAATATAGTTAATTTGTTATTAAATATGCTCTTAACATACTAACAAACATAAAACAAAGGAAAATAATATAATGATCACTAACGATAATATTACTTATAATTTATATGAAAGAAAAGTTGTTGATATAATTAAGCCAATTACTGATTCTTGGAAAGAAGTAATTTCATCTTCTATTGCAGAATACATAAGCTTTTATAATACAAGCGGAGTATGCGTTCCACTAATTGATTATAGCTACTAAGAGCACTTATTACTAATAATTTAATATTTAATTAAAAAGTAATCAGAGTATTTGTAACAACTTAACTTAATTTGTTATTTGCAACACCCCTAACTAATTTAACAATTGACAAATAAATTAATATATTTATGCTAAGCATTAATTTACAATAATATTTCTTAAATAATTATTTAATGATATATTAATATATTATTTGCCTTTTTATGGCTTTAACGGTTGTAAAGGATATATTTTCATAGCATAATTTATGCCCCAAATGTCAATTTTTAAGAACATAGGTTTTAAGGATGAAATTAGAGATAGTTGATAAGAATTTAAGTATTCAAGATGTAATAGCACTTGCTGAGACTTTAAAAGAAAACCATAGCATTACTTCTATCAACTTATCTTCTATTCATATTAGCGATGAAGGAGCAAGAGCACTTGCTGAGGCTTTAAAAATAAGCGAAAGCATTACTTCTATCAACTTATCTTCTATTTATAATATTAGAGATAAAGCAGCAAGAGCACTTGCTGAGGCTTTAAAAGAAAACCATAGCATTACTTCTATCAACTTATCTTCTATTGATATTAGCGATGAAGGAGCAAGAGCACTTGCTGAGGCTTTAAAAGAAAACCATAGCATTACTTCTATCAAATTATCTTGTATTCATATTAGCGATGAAGGAGCAAGAGCACTTGCTGAGGCTTTAAAAATAAGCGAAAGCATTACTTCTATCAACTTATTTCATAATAATATTAGAGATAAAGGAGCAATAGCACTTGCTGAGGCTTTAAAAATAAGCAAAAGCATTACTTCTATCAGCTTATCTCATAATAATATTAGCGATGAAGGAGCAATAGCACTTGCTGAGGCTTTAAAAGAAAACCATAGCATTACTCATGTCGATTTATCT
>CAZVLF010000008.1:0-99148 GCA_964627795.1 uncultured Rickettsiales bacterium
AGTCTGGACCGTGTCTCAGTTCCAGTGTGGCTGATCATCCTCTCAGACCAGCTACAGATCTTGGGCTTGGTAGGCCATTACCCCACCAACTACCTAATCTGACGCGGGCTCATCCAGTAGCGATAAATCTTTAATCTCTCGATACTATACGGTATTAGCGACCATTTCTAGTCGTTATTCCGTACTACTGGGTAGATTCCCACGTGTTACTCACCCGTTTGCCACTAACTTGATCTTAAGCAAGCTTAAGATCTCATTCGTTCGACTTGCATGTGTTAAGCATACCGCCAGCGTTCGTTCTGAGCCAGGATCAAACTCTCAAATTTTATAATCCTGTTACAATCAGTTAAAACTGACAGGTTTTGTTCGCATCACTTATGGTTATCATAGTGATGGATAAGTTTTTTTTAATTACTTATACCACCACCTATATTTCTTCTCTTTACTATTTCATACAACATTTGTGTGAAGGAGTTATATATCGAATTGCGGAGCATGTCAACAACCAATTTCAACTTTTTTTCATTTTTTTTCAACTTTTTTTTATACACCCCTTCCAAACCCTTTATTTCTTATGCATTTGGTGCATAAGAAATATTTTATTTTTTATTGATAATATAGATATCATATATATTACTTATAAAAACCTCTATTTTTTTATTAAATTTTTATTATTAAAACCCACCAAATTCAATCAAGAATAAGCTAATTTTTTTTGTGTTATAGAATTTAATTTATAAATACAGTGTTTCATTCTTTGTTCTAATGATAAAAAACGATATCTATAATTAGTTTTATTGAGCTCTTCCTTTATTTCCTCTAGGAACTTTAAGCGGAACTCTTGATAAAGAATTTAATTTCTCAAGTGTGCTTAGAGTTTTTTGCTCAGCTTCTTTTAATTTCACTCTTTCTTGTTTAGTTATATCTTTAAGCTCGCTTGGTTTTATAGTATGCTCTAATTCTTGGGTTGCATTATCAATATTCATAGCACTTTGCTTTCCTTTTTCCATTTGCAATGGATGACTTGCTTTAGCAGCCTTATTAATTGTTTCATAAACTCTTTCTGTTGATGGCGCAATTACACTGGCTTTCTTCTCGCCGTAAGTTTCCTGTAATGGATTAGAATGTTTAGCAGCCTCTCCGATAATATTTAAAATTCTTTCCTCTTCTTTAATAGTATCTATTGTAGCTCCTTTTCTTCCCAAAGCCTCTTGAGCCGGAGTAGCTAATTTAGCTGATTTACCCATATTTTCTAACACCTCTTCGGTAATTTTTGTTGAGTCTATAAGTGGTCGCTTATCATTAAGGTTTATATTAATTACTGGCTTTGCTTTTTGAGCATACTTATTTTTCTCTTGATGAGGCTCTTGATAGGTTTTTTGATCTTGTTCTTTTTTGGCCTTAAAGAACTCTTTAAGCTTGTTATCTGGAATGGTGATAAATTGTTTTGCTTGTGGTTTATTATTTTTAGTCATAATTTTCTCCTTTTAAAATATTTTGGAGCTTTTTTGAATAATTTAAAAGAAGTTTTTCTTAATTATTTTCTATGAGTAAAATTTTATAAAAAACTGAAGTATATAAGGCTATATAAAAAATGATGAGTTAGAGATTCAGCCTTAATTTAAAATTAAAGCTGAATCCTTTTGTTTTAATGAGTTGCAGCAAAAGCAGCCAAGTTTAATATATCATTAACAGTTGATCCCATTGGAATAATTTGAACTGGCTTTTCCAATCCATTAAGAATTGGTCCAAGCACCATTCCTCCACCCAATGACTTTATTAGCTGAGTTGAAATATTAGCTGAGTTAAGCGCTGGCATAATTAAAAGATTTGCACCTTCAGTTAATCTAGAGAATGGATAAAGTTTAGTCATAAGCTCATAATTAACTGCAACATCAGCTGTCATTTCACCATCATATTCAAAGTCAACCTTCTTTGAATCAAGTATATTCAATGCACCTTTAACATGCTCATTTCTTATAGCAATTGGATTGCCAAAATTAGAGAAAGAAAGCAACGCAGCACGTGGATTGTATCCTAACTCTTTCATTTTAGCTGCTGCTTGAATGGTTATATTAGCTAATTCTTCTGCATTTGGAGCTTCATTTACTGAACTATCAGCAACAAAAATTGTTTTGTTGCCAAAAATCATCATTGAAAGGCCAAATACAATGTGGTCCTTCTCATTTGAAATTACTTCTCGAACTTCATTTAAAGAAATATGGTATCCACGTGTTACTCCAGTAACCAATGCATCTCCATCTCCACATGCAAGCATGCATGCTGCAAATATATTACGATCACTTTTCACCATTCTAATACAATCACGGTATAAAAGACCATTGCGGTTATTTTTATTATAGAGGTAATCAATATATTGACCTAACTTTTCTTTAGCAATATTTGAAGCATTTCTTATTTCAATCCCTTCTGGTTCTTCTTTACCAGTAACTTTTTGTAGCATTTCACGAACATTTTTCTCACGCCCAACTAAAACTGGTATTCCATAACCTTGATCTCTCCATAAAGTAGCAGCTCTAACAATTTGCTCTTCTTCACCCTCAGAAAAAATAATTCTTTTTGGATTTGCTCTTACTTGTTCAAAAATAAGACTCATCTTACTATAAGTTGGGTTTAATCTTGCTCCAAGTTCTGCTTTGTAAGCTTCTAGATCTTTAATCGGCTTTCTTGCAACGCCTGTTTCAATTGCAGCTCTCGCTACAGCTGCTGAAACATTAGTAATTAACCTTGAATCAAATGGCACAGGAATTATATATTCAGGACCATAACTTAATTTTCTTCCTGAATAAGCAATAAGAACTTCTTCAGGCACATGTTCTCTTGCTAAAGCAGCAATTGCTTTTGCTGCAGCTATTTTCATTTCAGTGTTAATAGTTGAAGCCTGCACATCTAATGCCCCCCTAAAAATATAAGGGAATCCCATAACATTATTAACCTGGTTAGGGTAATCAGAACGTCCTGTTGCAATGATAGCATCATCTCTTACTTGCCTTGCTTCTTCTGGAGTTATTTCTGGATCTGGATTTGCCAAAGCGAAAATTATCGGGTTTTCAGCCATTGAAGCCACCATCTCTTTTGATAGAGCTCCTTTAGCTGATAATCCAATAAATACATCCGCTCCTTTTATTGCTTCTTCTAAGGTACGTAAACTAGTATTAACTGCATGTCTTTCTTTCCACTTATTCATGCCTTTTTCACGTCCAACATAAACAACTCCAGATGTATCACATAAAATGATACTATTTTGGGGAACTCCGTAAGTTTGCAATAGATCAGCACAAGCAATCCCAGCAGCTCCTGCACCATTAATTACTATTTTTAAATCTTTTATCTCGCGGTTTGTTATATCTGCAGCATTAATTAATCCAGCTAAAGTAATTATTGCTGTACCATGTTGATCATCATGGAAGACTGGTATATCAAGCAATTCTTTTAATTGGTCTTCAATTATAAAACACTCAGGGGCTTTAATATCTTCCAAGTTAATACCTCCCCAGGTATTACCAAGATATTTAATGCAATTTATAAATTCTGTTGGATCTTCAGTACTAACTTCTATATCAACTGAATCTATATCTGCAAATCTCTTAAATAAAACAGCCTTACCTTCCATTACTGGCTTTGAAGCAAGTGCGCCTAAATTACCTAAACCTAAAACTGCTGTTCCATTGGAAATAACTGCCACATAATTTCCTTTAGATGTATAAAGATAAGCATCAGAAGGATTTTTATGTATATGCAAGCAAGGGAAAGCAACTCCTGGAGAATATGCTAAAGCAAGATCTCTTTGAGTTAAAAGTGGCTTTGTTGGCTTTAAACTAACCTTACCCGGTTTACCTTGTTTATGAAATTCAAGAGCGTCTATATCTGTTATTTGCTTTTTTTCTTCTTTCTTTAAATGATCAGCCATAGATTTTACATTATCAGTCATAAATTAATTGTCCCTGATTTAGAGTTAAAAATTAAATATAAAGTATAAAACAAATTTTGTCATTAGAATCAACCTTTTTTACTAAGTAATTTTAGCTATTTTAAATTAAAATTTAGACTGCTATACTAAGCTATCAACCAATAATTGGAGGAACATTATGAAATTTTTAAATATAGTTGCTGGATTATCTATTCTTATTGCAAATATTGCTTCTGCTGATACATCAAAATGCGTTATAACTGCTGGTACCTCAGAATACTCACCTATAACTTATTATGACGCATCAAAGAATTTAGTTGGAATGGATGTAGAGCTTTTAGATATAATTGGTAAACAAGCGGGATGCGAAATTAAATGGCTTCCTATGCTTCCATGGGAAAGAGTTTTAAATGAAATTAAATCGGGTGATATTATGATTGCCCCTACTGCAACTGATACAGAAGAAAGAAGAAAATATGCTAATATGATTCCTTATCGCTTAGATAGTACAAAAGTTTTTGTAAGAACTGAAGACCTTGATAAATTAAAAGATATTCACAGTCTTGAAGATTTAATTAGTAAAACTAACTTCATTGTAGGAATATATACCGGATATCATTATGGATCTAGCTTTGAAAAGCTTTATGATAATCCAACAACCAAGAAAAGATTTGAAGATATTCCCGATGCATCTATGGCAGCTAACTTCTTAAAACTAAAAGCAAAAAGAATTGATGCTGTAATACTTGAGACCGTAGTTGGAATAGATCTTTTAACAAAAAATGATTTTAAAGGTCTTTTCACTCCATTAAGCTTTGAACTTAATGATCCAGGGTTAGACTCTATGTCCAATATCTTAGTTTCTAAAGCCGGAGATCCAAATGGAAAATATTTTAGCATGCTACAAAATGCTTATGCAATTGTAAAAGATTCCGATGAATATAAAAATGTCATTAAAAAATACACAGAAGCAGCTAAATAATTTTTATTTAAGGAAGTTTTTTATATTCAATAAATTCATTATTACTATATAAATTACTTCCTTGAACATAACATATGTCAATTTTATAATTCTTATTTTCAATTTCATAGCCTAAAACATTAGCAATCAAATTATGTATCTCATAATGGCAAAGAGGATATCTAATAGAAGCCAATTTATCTTTAACTAACTCACTACCATTAGAAACATAGCCAAGAAACATAACATTATAAATTTCTTCTTTTAATTCTGAATGTCCATATATATCATTAAACCCAATGCCTTCTCCATGATCAGGCGTAAAGAAAATATAGGTAGGAGAAGAAAATTTTTTCCGAAAGAAGTCAATCATGTTATAGAGCAAGAAATCCTCGTACCTAATTGAATTCTCGTAGGTTGAAACCATCATCTTGTTATAATCTGAATTCTCTAAAGGAGGATTAGCAAAAGCTGGATTATGCTTATAATTACTTTCATAAGGAGCATGAATATTTCGTTGATGCAAAACGATAAAGTTCTTATCTGAAAACTCTAACTCTGAAACAATTTTAATTAAAGCCTCATCTTGATATGCGTTAAATATTGCTGGAGATTTTTGACGAAAAATCACTTTATCTATATATTCAGCATCAACATTAGCAAGTAAAGATCCTGACTGAGCAGAAATATAATAATTCTTGAAATTATGTTTTTTAGCCAACTTAAATAAATTAACTGGGCGCTCTTCTAATGCTTTAAAGTTATTTGGTTCATAAATGCCATTTAGTAACAAAGGCACAGAAACTATTGTATTAACCCCTGAAGAAATAGCTTTAGAATAATAAAAATTAGAATCATTTTTTAAGCTATCAAGCTTCGGTGTTGTTAATTTATTATATCCAAAAAGAGACATATATCTTGGGTTAACACTTTCACCTATTATCAAAATAACGTTAACTTTATCAGGTTTATAATTTCCTTCTTTTACAACATAATCTAAATAGTTATGATTAATTTTGGTTGCAGGATAAGACTTATTTATTACAAAGTTGGTAAAAGCATATAGACTATTTCTAAGAGAATGATCGGCAGGATCTGGATAATAATTAACTCCTTTATAAGCCTCATTTACACGTTTAGGAATTATACCAAGCATAATTATCACCAGAACACTCATTAACCAACTTGTCACTTTAAAATGATCAAGTCTCTTAAATAAATAAAGTGAGATTGTATATGGTATTATAACAATCATTGGCACGAGATATAAATATCCTATAGCTTCGGTTACAACCTCTAAAACCTCATCAAACTCATCAAATAGTAAAGCAAACTTGTTTGCTGTAATTAAACTGTTATAATAAAATAGATGGCAAAATTGAATAATTTCTAAAATTAAAAAAAATCCAAAAATAAAATATGCCAATATTCTTGGAACGAAGCTAAATAAAAATGAAAAAATAACCACTCCAACAATAAACCTACCATTTAGAGAAGCTTGATTAAATTCAGTGAAATTCTTGGAAAGAAAATCAGGTAGTATTAATATTATTGAAGTAACAACTGTAATTATAAGGTTGAATTTTAATCTAACTAAAAATCCTCTAATTTTTGACATAATTCTTTCATATCCTCTGGTAAATCAATTTCAAATTCCATTATCTCCTCTGTAATAGGGTGAGTAAATTCAAGCCTATAAGCGTGAAGCGCCTGACGAGGAAAAGAACTAACTATTTTTTTAGTTTCTTCATCCATTCTTGATAGGTATTTAGCCTTTGAACTATTATAAACAGGATCACCAACTACTGGAAAACCTTTATAGTTAAGATGTATTCTTATTTGATGAGTTCTTCCTGTATCAAGCTTACATTCAATAAGACTAAATTTATTTTCAGCTATTTCTTCATAAACAACATAATGAGTTATAGCTTCCTTTCCGGTTCCTTTAGTAATAACCATTTTAGTATGATCATGAAAGTCCTTAGCCACAAATGTTTTAATTGTTCCTGCTTTTAATTCTGGGCTACCATAAACTAATGCTAAATATAGACGCTTAATTTCTCTTTCACTTAAATTTTCACTTAAAATTTGATGTGTTTGATCATCTTTAGCAATAATCATCAAACCGCTAGTATCTTTATCTAAACGATGCACTATTCCAGGCCTAAATTCCCCTCCTAATTTAGATAAATTCTCTTTAGCATAAGCAACCAAGGCATTAGCAAGAGTTTTATCATAATTACCAGCTCCTGGATGAACTGTTAAACCAGCTGGTTTATTTAATACCATCAAGTAATCATCCTCATATATTATATTTAAAGGAAAGTCATAAGGAGCTAAATGGGAGGGTTTTATTTTAGCTAAAGATAAATCAACTTCATACGAACCAAATTTAGTTTTAGCGGAAGGATTATTAATTTCATCCCCATTAAACCTAACTCCTCCAGCAGAAATAAGTTCTTGTATCTGAGTTCTGGATAGATCGCTAATAGCTAAGGAAAGATATTTATCCAGCCTTATTCCATTCTCATCACATTCTATGATAAGTTTTTCTTGCATATATTTTATTATAATTACATTATTAGAGTAATTTTATACATTGAATATAAATATAATGGAAGAGCAAATACTAAAATGGTATCAACAAATGGGAGTTGAAGATATTTGTGTTGAAACTCCTGGCACACTTGCAAAAGAAAAAAAGGTGGTTAAATCAAAAATTGTAGAAGTTGCTAGCGAAAATAACCTAGCAATAAAAGCAAGAAGCATAGCAGATAAGTGTAATAGCTTAGAAGAATTAAGAGAAGCCCTAGAAAATTTTGAAGGATTATCAATTAAAAAGACAGCTAATAACACAGTATTTGCTGATGGAAATCCAAATGCTAAAATAATTGCAATAGGTGAAGCTCCTGGAGCTAATGAAGATGAAGAAGGAACTCCATTTTGTGGTGTAAGTGGTAAATTGTTAGATCAAGTTTTACTCTCTATTGGGCTATCTAGAAAGAATAATTTATACATAACAAATAGCGTTTTTTGGCGCCCACCTGGCAATAGAAAACCCACCTTGGAAGAAAACATGGTCTGTTTACCATTTTTAGAAAAGCACATTGCTTTAATTAAGCCTGAATTAATCCTCCTAGTTGGAAGCACTTCAGCTAGCGCCCTACTTAACACTACAGAAACTATATCTAGGCTTAGAACAAAATTTTACCAATATACCAATTGTTATTTAGATAAATCAATTCCGGTTGCGGTTATTTTTCATCCTTCTTATTTATTAAGACAACCCTTACAAAAAAAGACCGTTTGGTTAGATTTATTAAAAATAAAAAATAAATTTTTAGAAAAGCTTATCTAATTAAAAAAGTTTTATTTTGTATATTTAATATATAATTTGCTTGATTTAAAAAATCATTTTTAAATATAAGCTTTATTTTCTATTTTTTTATAACCTATTCTATATATATTTAGCTGCCTCTAGAATTACCTTTAGCATTATTTCTAGGAATACTTGTAGAACTTATTGATGCTTTTGCCGTACTAGTTGCTGACGCCGCTTCTCTTGCTTTAGCTTCATCTATTCTTCTTTTCGCTGCTTCATATCTTTTTTCAGATGCAGCTCTACCGGTTGGCTTATCAGCATTATTTATTACCTCTTGTTGAGATGCAGCGGTTTCACTACTATGACTATTTGATTGGCTAGCAGAATTAGTTGAAAAACTGGGCTCTCTTGGCTCAGATAACCAATTAAAATCATCTCTTGCGATTACTTCTTCTCTACTAAAATTATCCTTATATATGATAATTTTAGAGAGCTCTTTACTACGCACACTAGATAGTTCACTACTCTGAACATCAATCCTTCTCTCATTTTTAATTTCATTTTGTATTTTTTGCCTAAGGGCTTCATCATAAAATATTTTACGATCTGAATTATTTAGCTCAACAATCTTATCATATGCGCATTTTATTTCCTGAGACCTATTTTTGGCGTTCTGAATTTCTTCTTCGGTTCCTCCTCTCTGTTGAACTTTATCTGGATGCATGGAACGCATAGCATTTTTATAAGCTTTATTCACTTCTTCCATTGTTAATAATTCACCTGCTTCGGGTAAAGCAGCAATATAATCTTTGATCTCTATACCTAAAATTTTGTAATAGTCTTCCATTGTAAATACTCCCTTAGATTTTAAATTTTAAAAAAGAACTTCTTATATAATAACATAACTTATTTTGAATTTTCCATAGATTTCCTTACAAATCTAACTTCTGATATATTACCTTTTAAGCTAGCATATTTAAGTGCTTCAGATTCTTGAAGTGCCAATAATTTTGCTTTTTCAGCTTGAATTGAAGTAAAACTATCAAAAATTTTTTGATTTAACTTTCTATATTCTTTAAGCTTCGATTCGTACACCTCAGGTAAATTAAGATCTTTTCTAGCTTCTGTATATAGCTTTAAATCCCTGCTTAAATTTCTAAATTTTTCTTTTACATCAGATAATCACCTTACTTTTTTAATCGCAATCTCTCCCCTGGCAGATTTGTATTTATGCGCTCTTTCATCATATTCTTCATTAGCTATTTTAATATTTTCTCCATATATATCTTTATATAATTTCTCAAATTCTTTTTTTTCAGCAATTATTGATTTTAACAAATCAGGCTTGGCTTTATCTATTTCCTCAAGTTGAACTTGTTTTTCCGCATCTTCTAATTTCTTACCAAATATATTATCATATAAAAATTCTGAGGCACTTTTTACTGAGCTGGAAATGCCAGCAGCAACATAAGGCACCACAACCGAACCAAGTAAAATTTGAGAAGTAAGGTCAACGTAGCTTAAAGGCTCATTCTTTTGTGTTTCTTGAGTTTTACTAGGAGGTGATATTGAATCATGAAAGTCCGTAATAGCCTTATATACTCCAAATATATTTTGCGGATATCTAAAACCATATACATCTTCTAATACATCACCTTCTAATCCCGCTCTTGAATACATATCTTGGACAAAATCCGCACAATTTGACCCAAATACTTGATATTCTAATTCTTTATCACAGGTATTAACCAAACGCTCTATTCGGCCAAATAATTCTGAAGCCTTATCTGATGATATATTATATTTTTTTGATGGCATGTTTAATAAATCTAAATATTCTCTATTAGAATCTAAATCGCTAAATCCAAATTTTTCTTTAGATAAAACTCCTCCTCCAAACTCGTTCATGATTACATATCTTTGCTCTATTTTAGGATCAGCTGACTGCGTTGGAGTAGAAAATAAATATCCTACTAGGTTATAAGTAATCCAACCTTTTTCAGTAGTTTCAGGACCTTTTTTTTCTTGATTTACTTCATCTACAATAATTACCTTACCTGGATACATCCCTGCATATAAACTTGCAGCTTTACCTTGGTCACAATCTTGGCAATCAAGCCTTAAAAAAGCATGATGTTCATCAAAATATACTTGTAGACTATTTCCAAGGTATGCTCCTTTCTCAAAGCATTTATCTAACAATTCCTGTTTCTTTTTTAATTTTTCTTTATCATGAGCAATTACACTCACTTCTTCATTAGAGATAGATAAAGCTGATTTTTGAGATAAAACTTCTTCTAATAATATTTGTGGACTAACTATTTGTTTTTTATCATCAAGTAGAAAATCTGAAAGTTCATATAATATATCTAAGTTTAATTCATGCCCTTTAGCAAAAAAAACATCTATTTTTACTCTTTTACTAAAAGCTGATTCTAGCATTTTTTTCTTTCATCAATCTTTATATTTTCGAGCTTAAGAGCTGCTAATGCTATATTCTCAGGAGTTATATATCCATCTTCTAAACTTGATATATCTTTAAAAGTTAAAGTTGGGTATAAATATTTTGAGTGACTTCTTTCATCTTCAATAGCTTTATGAAGATTTTCTTTTAATTCATTTTCTATAATGCTATTAATTACTTTTTTCTGGAGATTCTCTCCTTCTATATTACCACCATCAATAGACCTAACTTGGTTAAACATATCTCTCGTTGAATAATAAGATAGCCTTCTTATATATTTATGGGCTGAATCAAGCTCTTGTAATGATAATTCAGGCAGTAATTTAGTTACTTGTTCAGAATTAAAAAAACCCCCTAAAATTAACTTATCAGTAGCGGCAGATATTTTTTTCTCATCTTTAAGCTTAATTGCACTTACAAAATCCTGCCATAATTTTTCTAAATCAACATTGCTTCCTCGCTCTTCAACAAAGTCAGATTTCTTTTTCATAATTTTATCAGCTACACTATTTACCTTATTACTTTTATAGATTAATTTTCTGATAAAAAGGTTAATTAATAGTTAAGAGTGTCATTAATATCATTATATCAATAAAATGATCCTTTCTTTTTTAGGATGTGTAAATTATTCCATTCTTACCCAAAAATAATGTGATTTGATTTACAATTTATTGACATATAAATATCTTCAGCTTAAGCTGAGGATATGTTAAATAAGAAGGTTTATTATGTCAGATAAAAACAAAGCACTAGATACAGCTTTAAGTCAAATTGAGAAAGCATATGGTAAAGGATCCATATGGAAACTTGGCCAACGACCAAACATTGAAATTGAAGCAATTTCAACAGGTTCAATTGGTCTTGATCTTGCTTTAGGAATCGGAGGATTACCAAAGGGGAGAATTATTGAAATTTTTGGGCCTGAAAGCTCAGGTAAAACTACTTTAACTTTGCAAGTTATAGCAGAATGCCAGAAAAAAGGCGGGACTTGCGCTTTTGTTGATGCTGAACATGCTCTTGATCCAGTTTATGCAAAAAAACTTGGAGTTAATATTGATGAATTAATCATTTCTCAACCAGATACAGGTGAGCAAGCTCTAGAAATAGCTGATACTTTAGTTCGCTCAGGTGCAATTGACGTGGTAGTTATAGATAGTGTTGCAGCCCTAGTTCCTAAAGCGG
This sequence comes from uncultured Rickettsiales bacterium, assembly GCA_964627795.1. Taxonomy (GTDB): domain Bacteria; phylum Pseudomonadota; class Alphaproteobacteria; order Rickettsiales; family CANDYO01; genus CANDYO01. Next base: position 11,861 of record CAZVLF010000008.1, read on the forward strand.
AAATTGAAGGAGAAATGGGCGATTCGCACATGGGACTTCAAGCAAGATTAATGAGCCAAGCTCTAAGAAAACTTACCGGTTCAATTGCAAAAACAAATTGTATGGTTATTTTCATTAACCAAATCAGGATGAAAATTGGAGTTATGTTTGGCAGCCCTGAAACAACAACAGGTGGTAATGCTTTAAAATTCTATGCCTCAGTAAGGCTTGATATTAGAAGAATAGGTTCAATTAAAGATAAAGAAGAAGTAGTTGGTAGCCAAACTAAAGTTAAAGTTGTTAAAAACAAAGTTTCTCCTCCATTTAAATCAGCCGACTTTGACATTATGTATGGTGATGGAATATCTAAAGTTGGTGAATTAATAGATCTTGGGGTTAAAGCAGAAATTGTTGAAAAATCAGGTTCATGGTATTCATATAATAACGAAAGAATTGGACAAGGAAGAGAAAATGCAAAGCAGTTTTTGAAAAGTAACCCTGCTATAGCTGATGAAATTGAACAAAAGCTTCGTAAACTTTCTGAATCAGCAGAAGGATTTCTTGATCCTCTTTCAGATGAAGATTTTATAGAAGACTAATTAAATATATATTAAAGGAAAGAATTTATGTTTGAATTACATAATCAAGTAGCATTAGTTACTGGTGCTTCTGGTGGCATTGGTGGCGCAATTGCAAGAAAACTCCATGCTCAAGGGGCTCATGTTATAATCTCTGGCACTAATCAACAAGCTCTTGAAACTTTAGCTAATGAATTAAAAGAAAGAGTAACGATTCAAATTTGCAATTTAGCCGATGAAGCTTCAGTTGAAGCTTTAATTGAACAAGCCTATTCAGTTAAAGAACGTTTAGATATCTTAGTATGTAATGCAGGGATCACTCGTGATAATCTTGCTCTTAGAATGAGCAATGATGATTTTGATGAAGTAATAAGAATTAATCTTCGCTCTGCTTTTGTTCTTAATAAAACGGCAATTAAAAAGATGATTAGGCAAAAATATGGCCGAATCATTAATATCTCTTCAATTGTTGGCTTTACTGGTAATTTAGGGCAAGCAAATTATTGCGCGGCAAAAGCAGGAATGGTTGGCATGTCTAAAGCTTTTGCTCTAGAAGTAGCAAGTAGAAATGTAACAGTAAATTGTATTGCACCTGGATTTATTTCTACAGCAATGACTGAAAAGCTAAAACCTGAAATCCAAGAAGAATTAATAAAGAAAATTCCTTGTGGAAGAATGGGTTCAACAGATGATATAGCTAATAGCGTATTATTTCTTGCAAGTAATGAATCTTCTTATATTACCGGGCAAACAATTCATGTTAATGGCGGAATGGCGATGGTGTAATAACACCCTCGCTTTCTGCTATAAATCGCTTTTTACCTACTTAAATTATTTTAATTTGTTGTTTAAAATATTTCTTAAGTCTAAACTTCTTATAAATCACTGTTAGATTTTTATTTTTTCAGATAATGCTTAAGCTTGGCTTGAATTAATAAAAATAAATATTATTTAAATAAATATTGACAGATTAACAAATAATATATATTATAGTTAATATATTAACTTTTGAGGATTGATATGAGTGAAAAAGAAATTAAAGTAAAAACTCTTAGACAAGCAAGCAAAATCTTAGGCATTAATATAAATGCAAGCGAAGAAGAAATTAATAAAGCTTATCGCAAGTTATCCGTAAAGATCCACCCTGATAAATTTACAGATTCCACTGAAAAAGCCGAAGCCACTATTAAATTTGACCTATTAACAAAGGCTAAAGATCTTCTTTTAGAAGGTCCACAACCACTAAGAAAAGAAAAAGTTAAATATGTAGAAGCAAATGAACAAGAGATCAAACTAGTTATTAATCCTTATTATCAGTGTTTGCAAAAAAATGGATTTAATGGCGAATTATCTCGACGCAATTGTCAAGAAACTGCCACTAAATATGGAAAAACTAAATGGTATCATCCAGGTATTGATATTAGGCATAATGAAGGAATTTTAAATTTAAAACTTGAAATTCCTCATTTATCGAATGATAAGCTTTCTCAAGCAAAATTAATACTAACCTCAAGCAATCCTTCCATGCCCCATGTAGAAGTAAGTTTCCCTGCTCCTGGAATAATTGAAACAAGCAACAAGTCAGATAAATATTCTTGTGGGATATCAAAAGATGAAAACACCGAAGAAAAGTATATTAAATGTACTATTATAAAACCAGTAACAATAACTTCAATCACTGAAGCCATAAATTTATCTATTCCCAATATACCAAGCGATGTTGATCCTGTTTCTTATTTCTTAAAAAAGCAGAAATCTTCAGAAAATCAAGAGCTAGAAGAATTATTAAAAGACTATTTTGATAATAATAAATATTTTGAATTTAATCCTGATGCACAAGATTCCATTGGCGAGGAAGCTGAATATAAAAGTTCTTTTGATCACTTCATTAAAGCAGGCTGTCAACAAAGATTATCACCTGATGGTAAATATGACTTTGATGCTCATATGCAAAGTATAAATTCTGATTTTGAATTTGAAGATGATGTTGATTTTAGTCAGTTTTTAAAAGATTGCCCTTATATAGATTGTATGCAAAAAGCATTAGCAGGTGAAGAAAATTACTGTTCTAAATTATATGAAATAGGTTCTTAAATTAAATAAGGGCTCTTTAAAATTAAGAGCCCTTTTATTTATTATTTTACTATAAAAGCTATGGTAGCTACAACAATTGAAAGCAATAAAATACCATCAACTCTATCTAATAATCCACCATGTCCTGGTAAAATATTTCCACTATCTTTAACTTTGCAGTGGCGTTTAGCCCAAGATTCTAACAAATCACCTACAGAAGCAATCATTGCTGCAATTCCAGCAGCCCCAAATCCTTCTCCTAACCAGGGGCTTACTGCAATTGCTAAAGCTACACCACCAAAAAAACCTGACCAAGTTTTATTAGGGCTTATTTTAGGACATAATCTTGGCCCTCCAAATAAACGACCAAATAAATATCCGCCAATATCATTAGCCCAAACAAGCACAAAAATTGAAATTACAGTATTTACTCCACTTAATTTAATAGTATTATTTACCAGATAATGTTGTTTTATAATCCATAACAATGAAAGGCATGCTAGAAAAATATATAATGCCCCTAAAGTACGGAATAAATTTTTTTGGTCTTGGGTCATGTAATACCATTCACCACCCATTATTATGGCTGCCAGTAAAATCATAGAAGTAAAATAAAAACCTGACATCTTAATAACTGAAATAACTATAGGTGCCAGAATACATGCAGTTATTAGTCTTAAAACAAAATTATAAGATTTATTTTTATAAGCCATATCTTCTCTCTCTTTTTTTAAAATTATTTATTGCCCTCTTTAAATGATATTTAGTAAAATCAGGCCATAAAGTTTTAGTAAAATAAAGTTCTGAGTAAGCACTTTGCCATAGTAAAAAATTACTTAACCTTTGTTCTCCGCTTGTTCTAATCAATAAATCAGGATCAGGCATATTATTTGTATATAAGTAACTTTCAAACAAAGACTCACTTAGTTTTTCAATTTTAATTTTACCAGAATTAATATCTAACAAAAGTAATTTTTGCGCTCTAACTATTTCAGCCCGAGACCCATAACTTAAAGCAATTTGTAAAAAAAAACGGCTATTGTCTTTGGTAAGATTTTCACACTTCTCTAATAGGTCAATAAGATCTTGAGAGAGCTTCTCTTTATCACCAATGAATTTTATTTTGATTTTTTGTTCTATTAGTAAATCAATTTCATTGATCAAATAAAATTTTAAAAGATCCATAAGGTTATCAACTTCTTCCCTATCTCTTCCCCAATTTTCTGAAGAAAATGTATATAAGGTAAGATATTTTATTTCGTGAGCCAAACATTCAATTAATATTTCACGAGCAACTTGAGCACCTTTTTTATGCCCTAAAGCAACTGGAAGACCTTTATTTTTTGCCCATCTTCCATTACCATCCATAATAATAGCTAAGTGATTTAGTTGTTTAGTCATTTTTTAATTGTTTATGGATAAAATCTTCAAAATCTTTTGCTGTGCTAAACTCTTTATATACTGAAGCAAACCTAACATAAGCAACCTGATCTATCTTAGATAGCTCTTTCATTATTGCTTCACCAATTGTAGTTGTAGACACTTCATTTTCGTTCATACTCTCAAGCTGATGAACTAGTTTTGCTACTATTGCTTCAATTTCATTTTCAGAAATATTTCTTTTCCTTAAAGCAGTGGAGATTGAACGATAAATTTTTTCTCGGTCAAATATCTTTTTCTCACCACTACGTTTTATAACAAAAAGCTCTTTCAGCTGAACTCTTTCAATAGTGGTAAACCTAGAATTACACTCATTACAGAATCTTCTTCTTTTAACAGACATCTTGTCTTCAGAAGGACGAGAATCTCTAACTTGAGTATCCTCTGCTAAACAAAAGGGACAACGCATTATTTTTCCTTACAATCAGGCTTGACCATTTTAAATCTAAATAGTTAAATATACAAGATTTTGTTATATTCAAGCTATTATTTATTATGAAAAAAATTTTTCTTCCGCTATTAACATTTGTTATAGTAACATCCATTTTTTTAGCTTCATATATTAAAAAACAAAGCCGGCAATCTAAATTTAAGGAGATTCAGGAAAAAGCTCTAAAATTTGATTATGAAACTATTGAGCTTAAGAAAGTTGAATTTCTTGATAATATAGATGCTTCTATACTTAATAAAGGAAAACAAGAGGCATATTCTCATAAAATTGTTATAGCTGGAATCACCAGAGATAATATCGTAGACTTGATGACTATGGTTAAGCATATAGAGTTTATCGGAGGACTATTTACTGATTATAAGGTAATATTATTTGAAAATGATTCCACTGATGGAACCAAAGAAGCCTTACAAAAATGGGCAAGCTTAAATGACAAAGTAAAAATAATATCTAAGGATTATAATTTGCATAAAAGACCCAGCCATAAGTTTATGGCTGATGCAAGAAACCATTACCTTGAAGAACTTAAGAAGAAAGAATACTCTAACTTTGATCTTTTAATGATTATTGATATGGATATGTCTTATGGTATAGATGAACGCGGAATATATTCTAGCCTTGCTCAAATTGATAAATGGGATGCAGTATGCGCCAATGGCATATCCAATAAGGAAGGTAAATTATTGGATGCATTTGCATTTAGAAACGCTGAATTTCCATTTTCTCCTAAAAAATGGCATAAAATTTGTTTAACAAACGACAAATTTAATTCTTGGACCCAAAAATGCAATGAAGGAAATAATTTTTCAAAAGGATTTTTTATAGATTTTATTTCCTTTAGGGTAGGATTTCAACAATATTCAAGATTTTACTGGTTAAAAATAATGCCTCAAATTCAAAAAAATTACTCTTATAGTTCTCCCCTGGTAGAGGTTAATTCTTGCTTTGGCGGCCTTGCATTATATAAAATAAAATCAATCAACAATTGTTTATATGATTCAATAGATAATGATTGTGAACATGTTAGCTTTCATGATTGCTTAAAAAAACAATATAAGGCTCGAATTTTTATGAATCCTGCAATGATAATAAAATATTCACATTATAAATAAAATTACTTATTTTGTCAGATAAAGCTTTAAATAAAAAGGTAAAATGCTTTTCTTAAAATTTCACTTGAAGTGTAGCTAGAAAAAAAAGGTCTTAGAATATTTTCTAAGACCTATAGTGATAAAGAAGAAATTGATTATTTTTTTTCTTTCTTATTATCCTTTGCACATGATTCTTCTTTTGAATGACATTCGCTTGCTGTGCATTTAGCATAATTTCTCATTTTTTTCATATGTTCACTAACTTTACCGCTTGCTACTTCAAAATGCTCTAAATTTGCTTTAGCAAACATTTCTGATAGTTCTTTAAAATCTGCTACTAATGAGTCAAAAGTTGCTTGCATATATTCTGCTTGCATATTCATTGCTGCTTCAGGATTTGGAGAAGAAACCATATTTTGCATAAGCTTGTATAAATCATTTGAATGCTTTTGAATAATTTCAGCTTGGCGACGTAACATTGCTTGTGCTCCTTCTAAGCTAAGCTTGTGCATGTCAGCAAACGTCTCAACATTTTTCATATTCTCAGCAAAATTAAAATTATTTTTCTGATTCATCCAAGGCATATTCTCAAACATTTTATTTGGCACTTCCATCCAAACAGCCGGATTAAAATTTTTGTACATGTCAGCTGATTGTACTGTTTCCATCATTTTAGTCCAATTTTCTGGAGACCACATTGACATAGGGTTTTCCATTGATTTTTTGAACATATCCATAAATGGATTATTCTTGTAATCTTGCATAGCTATTACTCCCAATAAAATATTAAAACAATCATATTATAAATCTTTATTGAGAAAATAAGCAACTATTATTTACAATAATATCAAAAAAAACATCCCTATTAGTTGCAATATTCTTATGCTTAACGCTATAAATATTTTTCACCAAAAAATATTTATTTATTTCAAAAGCATTTATTAACTCTTGGTGGGTAGGAAAGTAAAAATCAATGTAGAATTTTGGCAAGATAAATAATTTATCATGATATGCTTTACCTGCTTCTTTAGTCACGGACATACCTGTTTTAGGGGATAGATAATATAATCCCTCTTTTTCTCCTGTAACTGCACATTTATCTAAATGAATACCATATCCTAATTCTTGTAAAATAATAAGTTCAAGCTTTAGGTAGTTTACTAACCAAGTTGTTTGATTTTTTAATGACACTAAATAATCTTCAAGACAAAGAAAAATTCTTAGCTCTTTTGTTTTTTCAGGCAAAACATCTACCAACAATGAACATATACTTGAAATAGAAGCAACTTTTGCCCTATCAGCTAATATAACCATTGAAATGGATTTTTCTAACTCAAACCTAAAATATCCTAAATGCTCTGGCAATCTTCCTACCCAGTTAACATCAACAATATTTCCAATTTGAACTTGGTTTTTACTTCTTTTATCTATTGAAACAATACCTTTATAAAGACCATGCTCTTTGGCTAAAATCCAGCATAATATTTTTTCATCATCTAGTGGTTGTTGTTTTAATATAATTGCTTTGTCACTCCACCGCATGGTTATTTTTCCAGATAATGTAAAATAAATTTTAGTAAAACTATTTGAAATCGATCATATTTAATAATAATCTAATAATAAAGAGATTTTATTTTAATGAAACAACAAAACTATTATGCCTCCGTAATAAAGAGGCTTTTGGCACATTTAATAGATATTGGTCTTATTTATTTAATAATCTTCCTTTTAACACTCATATTTCCTTTATTAGAGGAACAAAGAAATAGCATTTTTATTGAGGCAAATTACCTAATAATTAGCTTTATTTATTATGTATATACTACATCTTCAACAATAAAAGGAACTGTTGGAAAAAAGATGTTAGGGCTTGCTGTTGTTAATGAAAATTTTAATAGTCTTAATATAAAAGAAGCTACAAATCGGTATTTTTATTATTTCTTTTCTTTCTTTACTTGTGGTTTAGGGTTGATGGTAATATTTTTTAATCCGAAAAAACAAACTTTACATGATATTTTTAGCTCAACATACGTAGTATATTTAAAGAATTTAAAGGAGAATAATGCTTAATTATATAATTGAAATAGCTCAAGAAGCTGGGAATATTTTACTTAAACATTTTAAAAAATTTGAAATTGAATTTACTTTAAAGGAGGATGGATCTCCAGTATCCGTTGCAGACATAGAAGCAAATAATTATATTGTTGAAAAGCTAAAACTTATTGCTCCTAATATACCTATTATTTCTGAAGAAATTCCATTAGAAGAATTTAATAGTGAGTTATTTTGGCTTATCGATCCACTTGATGGAACTAAAAGCTTCCTAAAAAAAGATGGTTTATTTACCATTAATATAGCGCTTATAAAAAATAAAATTCCTATTTTAGGTGTAATTTATTCGCCATTAAATAAGGAATTTTATTTTGCAGAAAATAACGTCGCTTACAAAAAATTTCTAAACGAACCAACAACTATAATTAAATGTAGAGAGATACCTCATCAAGGAGCCACAATTTTAGTTAGTAGTTCAAATCTAAATAAAGCTAAACTGGATAAATTTATGGAAGGTAAAAAGATTGATAAAATAATCCCCTTATCTAGTGCGCATAAAATTTGCTTGATTGCAGAAGGAAAAGCAGATTTTTATCCAAGATTTGGTGATACAATGGAATGGGATACAGCTGCAGGCCATGCAATTATTAAGGCAGCTGGAGGTAATATTTACACTCTTAATAAACAAGAACTAAAATATAGAAAACTAAATTACTTAAACCCTAATTTCATTGCTGGAAAGTTTTAGATAATTTTTTTATTTTCGTTAAGCCTTTTTTTATAAGATCTATAACTAAAAGGGAATGTAAGACCATATATTCCTCCTAAAATAGTAAGAGAAATCCATGGCTCTATTATAATCACACCAATTAGTAATCCAGCAAGAACTAATACAAAAGAAATATTATCTCTTGAAACAATTAAACGCTTAGTAGCATATGTAGGAAGTCTACTTGACATTAAAATCCCAATAAAAGCCATGTATATACCTATAAACTCTGGGCTTATATAATTTAATATATCCATTTCAAAACTAAGCATTAATGGCACAAGCGCTAAATATGCTCCCATAGGAGCAGGAACGCCTTTAAAAAACCCATCTCTCCAAGCAGGACGATCAGGTTCAGCTAAATCTGAATTAAATCGAGCTAATCTAATTGCAGAACATATTGCATAAAATAAGGTTAAGGCCCAGCCCATACCTTTTACTGGAATAATATTAAGTATCCATAAGTATAAAATTATTGCAGGAGCAACACCAAAATTTATAAAATCTGCAAGCGAGTCTAATTGAGCTCCAAAGTTACTTGTAGCCTTTAAAATTCTTGCCAACCTTCCATCTACAACGTCTAAAAAACCAGCAATAATAATAAATGCAACGGCTATATCCCATTTTTCAACTAAACCATAGCGTATTGACGTTAAACCGAAACAAATAGCCATAATAGTAACTAAACTGGGGAATAGCCTGCTTATAGGCCATACCGCATTTTTAGACATATTTGTCATTTAACGGATCTCTCCTTTGCGCAATGAAGGAGCATTAAGATCTGCTATAACAGATTCACCTGCAACCATAGTTTGACCTACCTCAACCAAAGGCTCAATTCCTTTTGGTAGATAAACATCCATTCTACTACCAAATCTAATTATACCAAATCTTTCACCAGCTTTTACAGACTGTTTTTCCTCTAAATCACAAACTATTCTGCGAGCTACCAATCCAGCAATCTGAGAAAATGCTATTTGCTCTCCATTTGGCATTTCCATTAAAACTTCTTGTCTTTCATTAAATTCACTAGCTTTATCAAGAGAAGCATTAAAAAACTTTCCAGGATAATAATGTAGTTTTTTGATTACACCAGTAGCAGGCACGCGGTTAACATGCACATTAAACACATTAAGAAAAATACTGACTCTAGTAACTGGTTCATCATTCATGTTAAGATTTTTTGGTGGAGAAACTTTTTCAATTTTTTGCACCACACCATCTGCAGGGCTAACAATTAAGTTATCACCTAATGGCACCACTCTTTCAGGGTTTCTAAAAAAATAGCAGCACCATAAAGTTAAAACTATTCCTATAAAACCAAGCTTATCAGAAATACTTGCCATTAAAAGTGTTACAGCAAGAAACATGAGAATAAATATATATCCTTCTTTATGTATAGAAGGAAGCACCGACTTTAGTAAATCCATTTTTGACTCCTAATTATAATAATAAACATACTTTATACTATTAAATTATTGATTTTGCAATTTAATGTTATCTTATATAATTCTCCAGCTTGTACTCCCATCTGGATTATCTTCTAAAACAACGTTTTTTTCTTTTAATTCATCTCTAATTTTATCAGCAATTTTCCATTCTTTATTGAGTTTTGCTATTCTTCTTAATTCTATTAATTTTTCAATTTCATCATCTAAAAAAGAAGATTTTTTAAACCAAGCCTCAGGAAGGGATTGAAAAAAACCTAAAAATCTTCCGCAAAAATTTAATTTTGCTGCAAGATAGTTTTTTAATTCTTGATCTTTTGATTTATTATATTGAGTTGCATAATTATGCATAATAGAAAAAGCCGTTGGGGTATTTAAATCATCAAAAAGTGCATGTAGAAATTCTTCACATGGTTCTTGCGCTTCTATTTTACTTTCTTTTAAAATTCTGTAAAAACTATCTAAGGATTTTTTAGCATCTTCTACTGACTTCTCATTCCAATCAATAGGTTTACGGTAATGCGAAGCAAGTAATACATATCTAATTACCTCTCCTTCAATATTCTTTTTAAGTAAATCATCAATCGTAATAAAATTATTTAACGACTTACTCATTTTCTCCCCATTAACGGTAAGAAATCCATTATGCACCCAAAATTGGGCATATTTACTTCCAGGATGAGCACAACAACTTTGAGCTATTTCATTGGTATGGTGAGGAAAAATTAAATCTACCCCTCCTCCATGAATATCAAAATCACTACCCAAATAATAATTGCTCATTGCTGAACATTCAATGTGCCATCCTGGTCTTCCTAAACCAAAAGGGCTATCAAAACAATTATCGTTAGCTTTTTTCCACAAAACAAAATCTTCAGGGTTTTCCTTTTCTTCGCCAACTTCAACCCTGGCACCTGCAATAAAACTTTCAGAATTTCTTCCTGAAAGGTTGCAGTAATTTGAAAATTTATGAACCCTAAAGTAAACGTCACCATTTTTTAGATAAGCAAACCCTTGTTCTATAAGCTTTTCTATCATTTCAATCATCTGATTTATATGCTCTGTCGCCTTTGGTTCATAATTAGGAGGTAAACAACCTAGCTTATTGATATTGTCATGAAAAACTTCAGTAATTTTTTTAGTTAGTTCATTTATAGGAATATTTTGCTCTTTTGAAGTGTTAATAATTTTATCATCAACATCAGTGATATTTCTAACATAAACAACATTATTATCACCATAAATATGCCTTAATATTCTATATAAAATATCATATATCACTACTGCCAAAGCATTACCCAAATGAGGATAATCATAAACTGTTGGACCACATACATACATCCTAACTTTACTAGGATTTAAAGGAATAAATTCTTGCTTTGATCGACCAATAGTATTATAAAGCTTTAATCTCATTGTCTATTCTCTAATTTGATCAATTCACTTTAACGATTAAGTTTTATTTTGCAAGCTTCTTAATATAAGATAGTATTTATAACCTTAAAACTTAGATCAAAATAAATTTTATGAAGATTTTAAATATATTAAAAAACCTAGTGCCATCTTCATTGTTTGGAAGATTTTTACTTATTATTCTTCTTCCTACTATTTTTGCTCAATTAATTGCAACCTATATGTTTTATAATCGCCACTGGGATAGCATTTCAAGGAATATGTCCTACGCACTTTATAGCGATATAATTGTAGCTGATGAATTAATAAAACAGAAACTTGAAAAAAGCTTAACTGAAAGGATGCTTCAGGATTTGAATTTATCTATTTCTACTCAACCATATAACACTATCAACAAACTAAAAGAAAAATTTCCACCAGAAACTAGAACCTTATTTTATTTGCTTAAAAATAATTTTCCTTATCCTATAAATATCTCTTTTAAAGATAATAATATAATAATAAAAATTCTTAAAAAGAATGAGCTTATAATATTTTCTACTAGCAGAAAAAGGATAGATAGCTCCACTACTTATATTTTTATTGCGTGGATGACTGGCACAAGTTTAATCTTCATTTTTCTTTCAATAATCTTTACTAAAAATCAAATTAGGCCAATATTAAGGCTTGCTCGGGCAGCTGATCGTTTTGGTAGAGGGCAAGAAACTCTATTTTTAAAACCTGAAGGTGCTACAGAAATTCGTAAAGCCACACAAGAATTCATTAAAATGAAAGAAAGAATAGAACATCAAATAAAATCTAGAACCGAAATGCTTGCTGGAATTTCTCATGATTTAAGAACTCCTTTAACAAGGATGAAACTTCAGCTAACAATGAGCAATGATGAAGACTTAAAAGAAATGCTGCAAGACATTAAAGAAATGGAATATATGATCAATTCTTATCTTGAATTTGCTAAAAAAGATATTAGAGAAGAGTTACAGAAAATTAATATATCAAAATTTATAAAGAAGATAATTTCTTATTACCCTTCTGAGAAATTTGTGTCAGTTTTTGCACCTAATATTTCGATCCCAATAAAAATGCATTCTTTAAAACGATGTTTTCAAAATTTACTTGATAATTCTATTAAATTTGGAAGTAAGATAATTATTGAAGCATATATAAAAAATAATTTTTTTATCTGCGAGATTCATGATAACGGCCCAGGTATAGCTTTAGAAAATAGAGAAAATGTTTTTAAACCATTTTACAGAATAGATAATTCTCGTAATTTGGATAAAGGAGGCTCAGGTTTAGGACTTGCAATTGCAAGAGATATTATCTTAAATCATGGGGGCAATATAGAGTTAGAGTCCAGCGATAAGCTTGGAGGACTTAAAATAATTTTATCACTCCCTAAATAAAACTAGATAAAAAGTAATAAATTTATAATTGCATAACAAATTGAAATATGTTAATGCTTCTGGTTTGTCTTAACTGGATAATATTAAATATAAAAATATATTCATATGAGTTCTTCAAAAGAAAACACTATTGGAAAACAGGTTGCAATACCTAATCAGGTTAACGTTCCTTATTACCCTATAACTAGCATTTCATATTCAAATTCCTCTGTGGAAGAACTTAGTTATTATTGTGAAAACAACTCAAGCAGCATTAATCAACTTCTTCAAGTTTACAGTAGAGATCAAACTCAATTTATAGAAACCACTTCTAAAGATTTAGAGCTCACACCCTCTTTTTTTTCTGAGGAGTTTAAGTCGTTAATGACAAGTCTTTTAGATGGCTCAAGCTATGAACTTGAAAAAGAAATTACAATTAATTTTTCTCAAGTTACTAATGTTCATGAAATCAGGCAAAATAAAGTCTACCGAATTCCAGAAGAAATTTATAAAAATTGGCCTAAAATTTATGGAATAGATTCTGATCAAAACAACAAACAAATTATAACACTTTTATTTCGTAACTCACCTGATTTAAAAAATATAATTAATATACTAATATTTAGTGATACTGAATTTAAGCTAGAAGAATATGGTAGAAATGTTCAAAATATTATTTTAGAAAAAAATGCTGATCAAGCTCTAATTAATCTCTACTTTATATATAGTAATTTTTCTCAAGAAGCTGCTTCTTTGCTCTGGGAGGCATTTTTATTTGTTCTTGAAGGGAAAATGGACAATGAAAACCCTAGATGGAAAAACGGAAAGATTTATCAAATAGATTCTTGGGCCGAAGAAATTCAAAATGAAAATGATTCTTGCCACACTTTAACTTCTGCTTCAAATAAAGACTGTCTTATTAAACATAAATATAACTTGTTAAGCTTTGATGATAAACAAAAATTTAGAAAATCTATTATTGCCTACTCAGTAAAAATCCAAGCCGCACTTGAAATGGAGCAAATATTAAAAATAGACAAGCAAGATTTAATTGAAAAATCTTTAGATACCCCAGAAAAATGCCATGTTTTTATTAATAATAACTTGAATAATTTAAGTAACACTATCAATCATTTAGAAGAGTATATTCAAAACGAAGTAACAAGATTATTTGAACCAGGTATATCAGAATTTTTTAAATCTCTTGTTAGCAAAAGAACCAATAAGAAAATCAAAACGACCAATGGATTAGCAAGATCTTCACTTTCACTCAGCCAAAAAATGCTTCAGTTTTCAGAAACAAGTTCGCGTTTCTTAGGAAAGCTTTATCCTTTCTTTGATACGCTCAATATTTGCACTTCCTTTTACTCTTTATTTTTAGAAGAACATTTTGAAGATAAGAATGAAAAAGATACTAAAGAAAAAGAAGAAAAAATTATTAGTATACAAGATCTAGCTAAATTATTTATTGATAGAAATGTGATTTGTAATCATGAAGAATTTGAATCTTTAACCCCGGATAGCAAAAGCAAAATCTCTCAATTTTATGCCGAATACATTACTTTGAAAGTTAACAATGATCCATCTTTAGCTGATAAACCATATATAACCACACATCTTCTACATAATATTACTGATATCGAATATTTAAAACATCTTGGATTGGGAACTAAAACTCAAGCTTTACTTGACCTACAACAAGGACAAAAAATTTCTATAGCTAATTTTTTATTAAAGCAAAATCAAACAGAGTGTTACGAACATTTACATGATTTTCTAAAAGGAAAAGCAGTAAATTCTAGTGAGCTAAATAACGAGATGGAAGAATTACCTATGTCTTTAGCATTTAATGAAGATACAACCATTTCTTTACAAGGAGAACAGCTGGAGCATCTTTCATTGACAGGATAACCATATGTGCTAATATTTACTAAATTTTAATTATTATTTATATGAAACAAAATTTTTTTCTTAGTGAAAGCGCAGCTAAAAGGATTGCTAGCCTAATAGCAAAAAGAAATGACCCCTCTATAAGTTTAAGAATTTCAGTAGAAGGAGGAGGATGCTCTGGATTTCAATATAAATATGAATTTGTAACTGACCTTCCAAATGAAGATGAGCTAATAATCGAACAAGAGGGAGCAAAAATTCTAATTGACCGAATTTCTTTAGATCTTCTCAATGGCTCAACTCTTGATTTTAATGAAGACCTTAGTGGCTCTTATTTTAAAATGAAAAACCCCAATGCTAGTAATAAATGCGGCTGTGGAAATTCATTTAGTGTTTAGATATTTATTATTTACTGAAATAGCATAGAGAAAATAGACAATATAAAGGCTGCTTAAAATATTTTGAATCAAGCTATTTGGGCCAAAAATAACTAATAAAAATGGTGACAACACTGAAAAAATTGCTGCTGGAGCTTGAACTATGTTAGCTAGTCTAAATAGTTGCTTAAAGCTAAGTGAATTATTAGAAAACTTAAATATAACACTGGCAAGAATGGCATAAAAGCCGGATTTTAACAAAGACAAGCCAAAATATATTAGACTTCCTAATGGAATTCCTACTAACCATAAAAACATAATTAAATATCTTTTTCCTATTTCTGCTAGTTCTATTATTAAATCACCATCAATTATTTTAACTTTAGTAATTTTTGATAGCTCTTCATAATTTAAGCTATATATTTTATTTTTAAATAAGTTAATCTCTAGTTTATCCTTGGTAAAAACCATTATTGCATTATTATAATTGATTGAATCATTGATATCTAAATCAACAATGATAACATCTTGGTTATTATTTTTTATCTTCACTGGAGACTTTAATTCATCTTTAAAACTAGCAATATTATTTTCTATATTTAGCTGAGGAAATTTTTTTTCAATATCTAAGCCTAAATCCTTAAAATTAATACTATATAATATTAGTAGCAATATAAAGGTAGAAGTAATTGATATAAAGATTGATAATTGAAGGAGAAATTTTAATCCCCAGTTTCTCCACTTACAAGCTACATTAATATATAAAGTGGAAGAATAGAAACTTAAGAGAAAAATTCGAAAAAAATCCTTTATATTCATTACAATAATTCCTAAAAATATTTGTTAGTGTCTATATTATACACTATTTTTTCCAAGTAAATATTAGTTAGAATCTTATATTATATCCTGTTAAAAAAGATTCAATTACATATTTTTGTCGATTAGTAATATTTGTTGAGTAACCTAAACTTACTGATGAATTGTTATTTACCTGATATTGCCAATAAATTTTTGCAAAATTATAATTTTCATCACCAGTACGTCCAAGGTTTTTTTGAAAAATAATTTTACCTATCAAAGTATTTCTTTTAGAAAGCCCTACACCAATACTTGCTTCATAAGAATGTTTTATATTTCCAGGTAAAGTAGAATTTTTTCTTGCAATCTCTTTATCCCAATAACATTCTAAATTAATATAACTATATCTTTTTCCTAATCTAAAACTTTTCCCTAATAATAAACCATATTCAAATTCTTTTGAGCCTTCAAAGAATTCAAAACCAATTTTTGCTGATAACACAGCACCATAATTATTCCAAAGCTCTCTTTGTAAAAGAAATTTTGTTATATAAGGATTATTTTCATATTTATTATAATGGTCATCATACATATCATCATAAAGTTGAGCAGAATCATTTGCTTTTTTCATGTCTCTTCGATAATTAAACCATTTTTCTTCAATAATTAAATTATATCTATCGCTTAACCCATATTGGAATGTAAGACTATAAAAATCAAAAAAATACTTTTTGGGTTGGTAATTTTTATTACTACTTTCACTAGTAAAATCATATAGAGTTTTATATTCATATTCAAAATTTAACTCTATCTCTCCCTTTTTTTGCAACCATGCTCCCGCTTTAGAAACAAAGCTAACTATCAAGAATGTAGTAAATATAAAAATATTTTTTATCAAGATCACAAATTATAAAATTAAAGCTGAACTATCGAACCATCTTTAAGCGCAATTATCTTATCCATTTTCGTCATTAATTGCTCATTATGGGTTGCCATTAAAGCAGATAATTTAAGCTCTTTAACCAAAGAAATAAATAAATTAAATACTAAATTTGCATTATAAGGATCTAAATTTCCAGTTGGTTCATCAGCAAGTATTATAGTAGGATTTTTAATCACTGCTCTTGCAATTGCAACTCTTTGTTGCTCTCCTCCAGATAATTGGGAAGGGAGATGAGTTAATCTTTTCTCTAATTGAAGCAATTTTAAAATATGTTCAGCCCGCAAAAATGCTGCTTCTTTATCCACCCCATTAATTAGCTCTTGAATTGCAACATTTTCAAGCACGGTAAATTCTGGTAACAAATGATGAAACTGGTAAATAAAACCTATATGCTTACCTCTTATTTTCGTAATTAAATTATCTTTAGCTTTGTTAACCTTCACTCCCTTAATTATAATTTCTCCTGAATCAGGATAATCTAATAACCCAATAATTTTAAGTAAAGTACTTTTCCCTGAGCCTGAAGGCCCAATCAATCCGGTAACAACACCTGATTCTAATTGAAAATTTACGTCACTTAAAACATTTACAATCTGATCACCCTGTTGGTAACTTTTATTGATATTTTTAACTTCAAGAGGAAAATCATAATTAAGCATAATATTATTTTAACACTATTGCAGGATTTAATTTTGCCGCCTTATAAGCGGGATATATTGTCGCTAAAATAGAAAGGCTTAAAGACATGGTAACTATTAATCCAACATCTTCTGAAGAAACCTTTGAAGGCAGAAATGAAAGGAAATAAACTAATGGATCAAATATTGTTACTCCAGTTATATTTTGAAGAAATATTCTTATATTTTCAACATTGGCAGCAAAACTAACCCCTAAGATTGCACCTATAATAGTGCCAATAACCCCAATAGAAGAGCCACAAATAAGAAATACTCTAACTATTGTATTTTTAGTTGCACCCATGGTTCTTAGAATTGCAATATCTGCAGTTTTATCTTTAACTAACATTATTAAACCAGAAATAATATTAAATGCAGCAACCACCATAATTAAAGTTAAAATCATAAACATTGCCATCTTTTCAACTTTCAACGCCCCCATGATAGATGCGTTTCTCTGTTTCCAGTCAAGAATACGATATTTAGATCCAAGTATATCAAGAATTAAGTGCATAACATCGCCTGTTAAGTTAGAGTCCTTAATAAACACTTCTATAACATTAACTTTTTCAGGAAGCTTAAAATAAGTTTGAGCTAATTGTAACGGCATAAAAACAACTAAATTATCTAAGTCAGGAGTACCTGAATTAAATATACCTGCTATTTTACAAGTTTTCACCCTAGGTATATTGCCAATAACTGTTGAATTGCCTTGGGGTGATATAACCCTAACTGAGTCTCCTGAACTAACACCTAAGCTATTAGCTAAACTTATTCCAATAATTATTGAGTTTTCATCAAAATTCTCAATTGACCCATATTCTATTTTTTGAGAAATTAAATTCTTCTTTTCCAGCTCTTCTTTGCTAATTCCTCTAACTTGCACACCAACATTATTATCTCCATAAGCAAGCAAGGCTTGTTTCTCAATAACAGGAATTGCTTGGATAATTTGGTTATTTGTTTTAAGCTTATCAACTATATTTTTATACGAGCTTATTTCTCCATATTCTCGAGAATAAATATTTATGTCACCCACAGCACCAATCAGCATTTTAGTCCATTCATCTCTTACTCCTGCCATCACAGACATAACAGCAATTAAAGCTGCCACCCCAAGTGCAGTGCCAATTAGTGAAAAAAAAGCAACCACAGAAATAAAACTTTCTTGTTTTTTAGACTTTAAATATCTCCATGCAATGAATGCTTCTAATCTTAAATTCATTAAAACAAACCATAATTTAACTACTAGAAAACTATCTGATTACGTATCATATTGCAACATCAATCTATCTGTTTCATTTTACTCATGTGGGTAAGTTCATTATATTCATAAAATTTAATTGACTTAAAGTCATAATTGGGCTATTTAGTTTAATCTAATAAAATTAATCTGAACAAATAAGGGCAAAATTATGTCTCGTAAATGTGAACTTACTGGAAAAGCAGTATTAACTGGGAATAATGTTTCTCACTCAAATAGAAAGACTCGTAGGCGCTATTTGCCTAACTTACACAAGGTTACTATGATTAGTGAAATCTTAGGAGCTGTGAAGTTAAGAGTTTCAACAAATGCATTAAGATCTGTGGATATGCATGGTGGCATTGATATGTTTCTTTTATCTCAATCTGATGAAAATTTGTCTTTCAAAGCTTGCCAAATTAAAAAGAAAATTAAACAAGCAAAAGCTGCTAAAGCTAAAGTTGCTTAAGGAGTATT
The DNA here is from genome assembly GCA_964627795.1 of uncultured Rickettsiales bacterium. Lineage (GTDB taxonomy): Bacteria > Pseudomonadota > Alphaproteobacteria > Rickettsiales > CANDYO01 > CANDYO01. Next base: position 30,945 of record CAZVLF010000008.1, read on the forward strand.
TAAATTATGAAAAAAGATATCCATCCAAAATATAAAGAACTTAAAGTTATTATGAATGGCGGCGAAGAGTTCATGACAGCTTCTACCTATCCTGGCGAAAGTATTCTTCTTGACGTAGATTTTCGTAAGCACCCAGCTTGGAAAGGTGGCGTTGCAAATGTTAATACCAATGCAAACCAAGTTGCTGAATTTAACAAGAAATTCGGTGGAATTTTTTCAATTCCAAGCTCAAACTAATAAGATCATCATCTTTAATAGAATAGCCATATTTTAAGTAATATGGCTATTTTTATTTCTAAATTCCATTTAAAAATAATCTAGTCTTTAAAATATACTTATGATTGGAATATTATTGCCTTAAATAGATCTCACATAATATTATCAACTAGCAGATCCTATAGAAACTACTATTGAAATCAAAATAAATAAGGTTAGGTTTTATAAGTGCCATTTAATAACTAGCACACATCTTAATGAATTAGTTTATCTCTGTTGGCTCAGTGGTAATTGATCCATCTTCTTTTTTCACAATTTGATCAATCTTAAGCTTTGCTTCATTAAGCTTCTTTTCGCAGAATTGGCGTAAAGCATTGCCATATTCATAATCATTAATTGCATTCTCAAGAGTTTCTTTTCCACTTTCAAGTTTAACCACTATTCTTTCAAGTTCAGCTAAAGCTTGCTCAAAAGTCATTTTTTCAATTTCATTTTTATAATCTTTCATATATTGCTTAAACCCTTGAAATTGTTTATTATCTTTTAAAAGCTAGAGTAACAAAATTTTATGCAAGTATCAATATATAAACCAACAAAATCTGCAATGCAATCTGGTAATGCAAATACGCACACTTGGATCTTAGAATTTCCTCCTAATGGCATAAGAGATATTGAGCCAATCATGGGATGGACTTCCTCTTCAGATACTTTAAGAGAAGTTAAACTTAAATTTCCATCTAAGGAGGCTGCTATTGCTTATGCAGAAAAAAATAATTTAGCTTATGAGCTACATGAACCAAACAATAAAAAAATTATCAAACGCCCTTACGCTAATAACTTTTTATGATTGAACAATTTCTTTTTAATGCATTAATTGGTGGATTTTTTCTTGCTTTAATTTCAGGCACGCTTGGTCCTTTTGTTATTTGGAATAAAATGTCTTACTTTGGTGATGCTTTATCTCATTCCGCTCTTCTTGGAGTAGCACTTGGAATATTATTAGGCATCAATTTATCAATTTCTATAGCAATTATAGCTTCTGCATTTGCAATTATCTTTAGCAAGAATGAGTCTACCTATTCTAATGACACCACTCTTGGAATTCTATCCTACTCAGCCCTATCTTCTGCTGTTATTATAGCTTCACTTAATCAAATTAAAATCGATATGATGAGCTATCTATTTGGAGATATTCTTGCAATTAATTTAGTAGACTTAGCTTACCTCTTTATATGCTCTCTTATAACCATAATCTGGATAAAAAAAAATTGGTCTAATCTTGTTATGATGAGCCTTTGCCCAGAATTGCTTAAATCAGAAGGAGTAAGTATAAGCAAATTAAAGCTTAAGTTCTCTTTAATACTAGCTCTTTTTATAGCAATTTCATTTAAAATTGTGGGAATACTGTTAATTACTGCTTTATTAATACTTCCTTCTGCTATTGCTCTTCCATTAAGCCAATCTCCAAGGAAAATGTTAATTAACTCTATTGTTTTTGGCCTTATTTCTGTAATAATTGGTATATATACAGCACTTTATTGGGATATACCAACTGGGCCATCAATTATTATAATTTCTTCAATAATGTTTTTAGCAGTAAATTTGTTCTTAAAACGCTCTTAAATTGTCCTACTCTTTCTTTGTAACCACCGAGATTGATAGTTCTTTAAGTTTTGGATCAAGTAAACGATTTATATCATTAATAATTCTTGATCCTGAAATATTTAACTTTAAGTCTATCCAAAAATCTATTTCAAAAGTATAGCCTTCAGCAAGTAATTCTTTTACTAAAATCTGAGGAAATGGATTTTTTAGAATATTTGGATGAGAATCAAGCGTATCTCTAAATAACTTCTCTATAATTTCAATAGACACATTGTTGCTTAAGGAAATGTTATAATTCATTCTTAATAGCGTATCTTCAAGAGTCCAATTAATAATATTATCTTGAAGTATTGAACTATTAGGAATTAATATGTTGATATTGTTGTTAGTCATAACACTAGTGCATCTAGCACCAATATTAGTTACCTTGCCAACAAAATTTTTAGCTTCAATCACGTCTCCAACTTTTATCGGTCTTTCAATCATAATAATAATTCCACTAATAAAATTATTTACTATGTTTTGGCTACCAAGACCAAGCCCTAAAGCAAGAGTAGTTCCAATAACATTAAAAATAGTAAGAGGAACATTTGCAACATCAAGAACAATAATTATCATAAAAATTAGGATGGCATAATGCACAAATCTCTCTACAGAGTTAGCAATAGCCTCCTCTTTAACCACCTTAATAATCTTTCCCCTTAAATAAGCACTTATCCTTTTTACTATTCTAATACCAATAATAAAAAGAATGAAACCAATAACTAAATTGCTAATTGCAATCACTTGCTTATCTGAGGTGGTGAAAATTTTATAGTTCCATATAAAAGATATACCATCAAAGGCATCTATTATTATTTGCCTAATTGGATGGTCAGAACTAAGAATATCATGAAAAATTTCTTTAATCATAAGCAGCTAAATAGCTTTGAATTTTAAAATATAATAACTTATTAAGAGATCTTAAACAAGAGTTATTAGTTGAATTTCAAGCGTCTTTTAGAAAAAAAGCTTTATTCAAATTAGATTAATGTTAATTTAATTTTTTGGCTAATAACTATAAATGCACAAAACTAAAACTAATATAGTTAATCCTTTACATCTTTTTTAGTTAACATACATTTTAAATCTTTAAATAGCTAACACCTCTCAAACTTGGACAATAATTTACACTATAAAAATTATATTAAACTTAAAATATTAACTTTATTTTACTTGAGAGTTAATATATATATTTAACAATATTTTTTAATTGATATAATTTTTTTAATACCTAACATTTTTTAAAGGAAAAATATGAGTAAAACTTTACAAGAAATACTTCTAAATAATTATAGAATAATTTCAAATAAGTATAAAAAAACTTTAAAAATTTTCATTACTAAAACAAAAAATCTTAAGACCGAAGAGGAAATTGAGAAGGCAGTTGAAGAGGAATTTTTAGCAATATCAGGCGATCAATTAGAATCAAAAACTGCTGCAGAACTAGAAGGCCTGATAAACGAAATTATAAGTAAGCTAACTAATATTATAGATCAATTAAGATTAAATACTCCAAAAGCTCAAAATTCTCTTAGCTCATTTAGTAAAACAAGCGAAACATCTTTAAAAGAAAATGATACTAAACCACTAGAAACAGAGAAGGAAGTACCAAGAAAAATAGATCTTCCAAATCAATCAGAAAATCTTGAATTGTCAGAAGATATGTTTGGCAAATATGGTAATCCAACTATGATACAAGTTTTAAAAAGTCTAACACTATCAATTCAACAAATTAATGATGTATACATTGAAGGTGAAGCCTCATCTAAAGCAATAGGTCGCATTCTTCAGGCTAAGGATGATGAACAAGCAGCGGCTAATAGAATTGCAGACTTGATTAGAAAACTCCAAAAAGAAGGTAATTCAGCATCACAAGCAATTGGAGAGCCAGAAAGCAATATGCCAGATTTTAAGCATTCGGAAGAAAAATTTGGTGGAAGAACAAGCGACCATTTTAATACTTACTCCGGCCCTGCAGTTTATTTTTACGAAGAAGAAAGTCCAACATTTACAAATGAAGAAACGCCTATAAAAAAACACAAAATAGATGGCAAATACCAAAAGCGCAAGGGATCAGATAATTTTAGAGATAAAAAAGAAGGCAAACTTATTAGGTTTAGTGATGAAAAGATTTTAAGTGATCAAAAACAATTTATTGCAGATCTATGCAATGACAAGTTGGATGAAATTCCCAAGATAAAAGAATTTTATTCTAATCCAACTTTAGATGAAACTCCTTTAAAAGGTTTAAGTGGTAAAACAGGAAAAGCATCAACTTCACACATAGGAGGAATAAAAGCTTCTGATGCAAGCTCGATAGAAACTATACAATTTTCGCCAGAAGAACACTTTAAAAGTGCTTTGAGATCTAATAAATTAGGAGCTTTACAGGAAGCCATAAATAGTGGGAACATAGGTGAAATTTTAATATTCGCTCGCAGCGTTTCTTTTGTGGGTTTGGCTAAACAAATAAAATTAAAGGCCTACCACAAAGGACAGGAAGAACAACTTAATACTATAATAGCAAGCTTAATGAACATAAAAATATATAGCGATGAAGAAACTCAAAAACAACTAGATAAAATCATTAAAGTACTTGAACCAGCAATTAGAACATCTGAAAAATCAGCTCCAGAATCACCTAAATGTCCTGATCAAACAGGTAACGGCGAAGCCGAAATTGAACATAGCATACCACCATTACCTGTAAACCCTGATCAACTAAGAAAAGTTGAAGCTATAATTGAGGGTAGCACACCTCCATTACCTCCAATATTACCCGCATCACGCACTTATCAAAAAGGAAACGGCAAAGCTGAGCATAGCATACCACCATTACCTGTAAAACCTGATCAAATAAGAAAAGTTGAAGCTATAATTGAGGGTAGCGCCTCTCCATTACCTCCAATATTACCCGCATCACGCACTTATCAGATAGAAAACGGAGAAGCTAAAACTTCACAAGCTGCTCCCATCTTATCTTATAAATGCTTATTTGTGGGTGGGTCATTTATTGAAGATATTACGGTAAAGCCATTATTTACGTATTGGAAAAATCAATTGGATTCTTCCAAACTAGAAAATAAATCTTTATTTGGATATTACCAAGACGCCTGGTCTATTTCTAGTTTAATCGGAAAAGCCGCAATTACTGTTGGCACTACATTAACCTCAAGTATGTTTTATGTTCCTGAATTAAGCATGGCTAATAATATCATCATGCATAAATCCATATATCAATTAGCAGGAAAATTATTCTACCAACAAGATTATGATCCTAAGACAATCCTTAAAGATGTTGCTGTAGGACTTGGAACTTTTACTATTCAAGCTTATGTTATGCCTGAATCTATTTATGAAAGCCCAATATTAGCTGGATTTTTAAGCGGATTAGTTAGTGATTCAATAGATTTTGCTTTAACTGCAATCGCTGAATCTCCAATATTAGCAGGATTAACTAGCAGCGATTCTATAAACTAGCTTTTTTTAGATTAGCATTTTGTCGGAGGTATTATTAAAAAAAATACCTCTAAGCAAATATCATAACCAATAAACCCTATTCATAAAAATTAAAGGGATAATTTTTCTATTTATGATGAAGAATATTATAGATAATTACTTCCAAGCAGTATCAGCTTAATTTGGATTTTTAACAATAAATGTTATTTATAACTTAAGAATAATAGAATTTTTATGGAGCGGGTGAAGGGAATCGGACCCTCGACATTTACCTTGGCAAGGTAACGCTCTACCACTGAGCTACACCCGCATATTAGAAGCGAACGTTTACAATATACTTAGATATAAAAACTTTGCAACAATAAAATAGATTTTTTTCTATTTTTTTAGGTAAAGAAGATATTTATTGCTAAACCGATGAATTTACTTAAACCCACTAAAATTATAAAATGTAGCAATCTATAGCGGAGAACTCCTGCTGCAGTAGTAAATAATGCTCCCCAAAATGGGATAAATGATAAAAGTAAAATCCATTTTAATTTGCGGTTAAATAAGCTTTCTGCTTTTTTAAAGGTTTCAACTCTATGCTTTAACTTGTCAGTATTTTCTAACTTTCTGATATATAATCCCATCACCCAATTCATTGTTAATCCAATCATACAAGCAATATAACTTACAATAAAAACTAAATATGAATTATATCCTTCAAGTCCTACCATAACTTCAGCAACATAACCAACACGCGGCACAAACATTAATGAAGTAAAAAGACTATCATTAAAAAGAAATAAATAAGCATCCAGATTATCCATTTTTTCTCCTTATATTTGCAATGAAATTTTTATCTAAAATTCCTATTAATATGGCAATAGAAAAATAAACGAAAACAGCAATAATAACCTCAAGCATAAAAAAATATAATCGGTTATTAAATTTAAATTCCACCATTTTTAATAGAATTAAAGCAAATGACATTAAACCACAAGAAAAAATTATTTTAAGCATGTAAATTAAAAATTGCCTTTTTAACCTAAAAATATTGTTTTTATGCTGAAAATAATATAACAAAAACACATTAATCCATGCCGATAGTGAAGTTGCAAGAGCAATCCCAACAAAAGAAAAATACTTAATAAGACTTAACGAAAATATTACGTTTGTTACAATACAACACATAGATATTCTAACTGGAGTTTTAGTATCATGATGCGCGTAATATCTTGGAGTTAATACTTTAACAAGAATAAAAGCTGGAAGTCCAATTGATAACGCCGCTAAAGCTGAAAATACTTTATTGGTATCACTATTATCAAAATGCCCTCTTTCAAACAAAAGGGCAATTATCTGATCCCCAACTAAAATAAAAGCAATTGCACATGGGAGAGCTAAAAATAAGGAAATTTCAATAGCTTTGCTTTGAGTTTTGTTCGCGTATTCCAATTGATTTATACGAACATATTTAGATAAGGTTGGAAGTAAAACTGTTCCTAATGCAGTTCCTATAATTGCTAGGGGAAATTGGTTTAAGCGATCGGCGAAATATAATATTGAGGGCGCTCCATCAATATAAGATGCTATAATGGTATCAATAGCTAAATTAATTTGCACCACACCACTGCCAACTATAGCTGGCACCATATTTTTAAGCATCTGTTTTATTTCACTATTAATTGTGATCGGCACAAAACCAATTTTTACATCTGCTTTATATGCAGCGAGAATAATCAATGATAGCTGGCATATGCCTGCTAGAAAAACTCCATATGCAAGGGCATGGGAAGCAGATTTAGATATTGGAGTTAAATAATATATAGCTAAAATCATAACCACATTTAAAATAATAGGTAGTGATGAGGCTATAGCAAATTTATTTAAAGAATTTAAAACACCAGCATATAAAGAAGCTAAAGCAATGAAAAAAAGATAAGGAACAGTATAATAAGATAAACTAACTGTAAGAAGAAATTTATCTTTGTTATCTGTAAAACCTGGCGCAAGAATTTCAACCAAATTCGGCATAAATATCATTAATATAGATACAAAAACTGCAACAATAATCAATAACAATGAGAATACATGGCTTGCAAATTTTAAAGATTCTTGTTTTGAGGAAACAGCTAATTTAGAAGAAAACATAGGAACAAAAGCTGAACTGAAGGCTCCTTCAGCAAATAAGCTTCTAAAAGTATTAGGTAACCTAAAAGCAACTGCGAAACTATCAGCATTAAGCCCTAAATAAGAAGCTATTAATATATCCCTAATATAGCCAAAAACTCTGGAAACAAAAGTAAGGAAAGCTACTATAATACCTGATTTGATGATTTGCATAATTGATTTTATTACAATATAATGTTAAATTAACGATATTTAAATAATGGTAATATTGCAATGGATATTTTTTCTACACAAGCTTTAATTGACATTACAACTCTCACTGGATTAGAGATTATACTTGGAATTGATAATGTAATTTTCATTGCAATTCTTATACAACATTTAGCCCCTAAAGAAAGAAATAAAGCTAGATTTATTGGTTTAAGCCTTGCTTTAATAATGAGGGTTTTAATGCTTTTTTGTGCTACATGGATAATGAAGCTTACTGATCCTTTCTGGACTTTATTTTCATTCCCCATTTCCGGAAGAACCTTATTATTAATTCTTGGTGGCTTATTTTTAGTAGTAAAGGCTATTTTAGAATTATATGAAATGTTTAATCCCCATGAAGATGAGCAAGTTACCAAGAAAGATGAGACAAAATATTCAAGAATAATAGCGCAAATTATTCTTATAGATTTAATATTATCTTTTGATTCTATAATAACTGCTGTTGGAATAAGTAATAATTTTTCTATTATGGTTTTTGCTATTGTAATTGCTATGATTGTAATGCTAATTTCAGCTAATTCAATAGGGGACTTTATTTATAAAAACCCATCTATTAAAGTTCTTGCACTTGCTTTTATAGGTTTTGTGGGAGTATTTTTAGTTTTAACAGGGTTTAATTTATATTTTGATAAAGCTTATTTATATTTTTCATTCTTCTTTTCAGGTGTAGTAGAATTTATAAATATAAAACTTAAAAAGAAAATAGAACTCAAGAAATAAAGATTTTATGCGCTTATGCTTACTATTTATAGCAAGCATTATGTTGCAACTTTCATTAGCAAAATCAAAATTTTCTCATTAAACATTATTTAACTATTTTAAAAATTGGAAACGGAGATATCTATATATATTCAGATGACAACAAAGTGCAATGCCCTTCTTTTATCCATAAGATGAAACTTTTAGAAACTAGAAAATGCACAGATGGTTATGTGCTTTCACAAGAAATAATTAATAATGTTCAGGTAAATAAATGCTTAACCACTGTTGATGATGCATACTGAACTATAGATCTTTCTAGAAGTTGAGCTTTTAGCGAATTTGTAAATTATAAATTCTAAAAGTTATTAAGTTTAAGTATTTTGTTAGCAAACAAAATATTCAACTTAAATAAACTCTGTTTGTATTCGAAGTCAAAGCTATCAAAAGAGCCTTTGGATTAAGGTCACAAGCCCTTTTATAATCGTCTAATGATAAATTACCACCTAATATTTCTACTTCAGTACCTAATTTTAAATCATAATCAGGTACCGAAGAAACATCTAAGCACACGCTATTCATTTCAATTTTGCTGTAAAATGGAATAGAATTATCATTTAAATATAATTTTCCAACTTTAGTAATGTCAATTCCTTTTGTTTTTAATAAACCAAAAGGAATATTAGCTAATACTAATTTTTTGCTGTAATATTTATCATTTTCTAAATAAGTATGTTCTTCATTTCTAGTTTGAATAATATCACTTAAAATAGTTAACGCTGGTACAAATCTTGAATCAGAATTATTACAACCATATATCTGTAAGTCTAACTTCAATACATTCATTTCAGTTGGTGGTGCTAACAATATGTCTCCTGAATGTGATCCTATAACCTGAACTTTAAGGGTATTTTTTATAGACTTAAGCTTTTCTAGCATAGAAAAATCACTACTATCAATATTTGCAATGATTGCTTTGATTTTTATTTTTTTAGAAAAGTAATTTTGCTCTAAAAGATTTAAGACATCATCAATTAAAAAACCTAAACTACCTTTATTACTTGTAATTTTAATTGCAGCTTCAAATGATTTGCTTTTTCTTAAAGCAAAACTATTAAATAAATTAAACTGCTCACAACTATTAAGCACAGGAATAATGTAATTTTGAACAAAATCTGCTTCTTCTCCAGCATATATACCATTATCCACAAATATAGTGTCAGTAATAGAAATAGAGTTTCTTAATCCTAGAGCTTCGTTAATGCTAGCCACAAAAAATTTGTTGCATCCACTAATAGAGAGAATTCTCATAACTTCCTTTGCTCCAACCCCAAAAGCATCGAAACTAATATCAGTTGCAAAATCGCATTTTGAACTTAAAGATTTTTTGATAGTTTTAAAATTTGTTGCTAATGCTTCTAAATCTAAATAAAGCTTATTAAACCGCTCCATATAACCTCAAAAATTAATATTGAATATTTGCATGGTTATCAAATTTGGTCGTTTTAGAATCAAAATGAAGTTTAACTGCTCCAACCGGACCGTTACGCTGCTTAGCTATAATTACTTCAGCAGTATTAATTACTTTATTCATTTCTTCTTGCCATCTTTCATATTCTATAGTTCCTTCTTTTGGTTGTTTACGAACTAAATAATATTCATCTCGGTAAATAAACATAACTATATCAGCATCTTGTTCAATACTTCCAGATTCACGCAAATCTGATAGCATCGGCCTTTTATCTTCTCTTTGTTCAACTGCACGAGAAAGCTGAGAAAGAGCAATTACAGGAATATTTAGTTCTTTAGCAATAGCTTTCAATCCTTGGGTAATTTCAGAAATTTCTTGTACCCTACTATCTTCACTACTTCTTGAAGATCCTTTTAAAAGCTGTAAATAGTCAACAATCAATAAGCCCAAATTATGTCTTCTTTTCATTCTTCTAGCTCTTGTTCTAAGGGCAGCTATAGAAATAGAAGGTGTATCATCGATAAAAAACTCTAAGCTTGCAAGGTCTTTACTGGCTTTAACTATTTTCGTAAAATCATTTTCTGAAATCTGCCCAGAACGCAAGTTACTTGAATGAACTTGAGAAAATATTGCCATCATTCTCGCTGCAAGTTGCTCAGCTGACATCTCAAGTGAGAAGAATCCAACAGACGCCGGGCGAGCATCTTCTTCTTTTTTATTCTCATATACTTCTTTCATATGAAGGCAAGCATTTAAAGCCAAATTAATAGATAAAGCTGTTTTTCCCATAGAAGGCCTTGCTGCCAAAATAATTAGATCAGAATTTTGCATTCCGCATAACATTCGATCAAGATCAATAAAGCCTGTAGAAATACCTGTTATTTTTTCTTGGCGTTTAAATGCTGATTGAATTCTTTCTAAAGCTTGACCAAGTGAGAATTTAAGTCCTTGGGTATTGGAGGTGGAATCTCTTCCTAAACTACCAAGATTAAAGAGTTCTTGCTCAGCTAGTTCAATTTGTTGAGCTGCTGTTGATTTTAAATCAGCTTTATAAGCACCATTAACAATATCTTCTCCAATATTTATAAGATGTCTTCTAATTGCTAAATCTACTATTGTCTTTGCATAATCAACAATATTAATAATTGTTGTTGAAAGAGATGCAAGTTTAGCTAAATAGTCTTCACTCTTCATTTCTTTTAGAGTTGGATCTTGATCAAAATGATTTTTTAAAGTAACAACATTAGCAAGCATGCCTCGATCAATAAAAACTGCTATTGCTTGAAAAATTCTTCTATGAAGCGGCTCATAGAAGTGATCAGCATGCAATATATCACTGATTTTATGATATGATTCATTATTAGTGAGTATACTTCCCAGTAGCATTTGCTCAGCTAATATATTTGATGGCATAACTCGCACTAAAGAGAGCTGCTCTATTGATTGATCTGGTTGATTAGACATCTGGCGCTAAATTATTTTATTGTAAAATACATATTAACTTAAAAAAGATAAAAAATCTACTTATTATCTTCCTACTTTTCTTTGCCTATCTACCTTATTATTTGCTATAGTTTTAGCCATTTCACCTTGATTGCTTTGAGCATCTCTAATTGCTTGAGAAGCATCACCTAGATTCTCGCCAGCATAGTCATATTTTTTAGATGCTGAATTTATTTTTCTTTTTAATTCTTCAGCTTCTTTAATACCTAATGGATCACTTAAAAAACTTGTTAAAAAACCTTTTTTTTCTTTGCCATTCTGATCTTTATTAGAAGGAGAAATATTTTGCACTTTAGCTGTATCTTCTTTTAAAGCTTTCTCAGAAGATTGAATTTTCGATTGTTTTTTCTTAATTCTAGCTTGAGTATGATTATCTGCTTGTTGGAAAGATTGAATTATTGTCTGGATCTCTTCTTTTTTTGCCGCAGTTGCTGATGGTTTGGAAAAACTAAATAATGAACCAATATATGAAAAAAATCCGCTAACCATAGATAGAAATGATCTTTTTTTATCTTCTTTTTTTGGCTTTTCAAATATTTTCTTTTGTTCTTCTAGTTGGGTTAATCCAGTTCCAATTTCCTCAGCAGTTTGCTCAGCCCACTCTCCATACTTGCCTTGAGATTTATTTTTTTTCATAATTTACTCCTTTTAAAGTTTTTTTACTCCTCTATGCTAATATCAGTAGCAGTATCACTCTCTATAAAATTTTCATCTCCCATATTTTCATCTTCATCCTCACCAGGAATCTTTTCTACAGAAACAACTGTCTCATTAGCAGCAGTTCTAAATACCACCACTCCTTGAGTTGCTCTTCCTGAAATTCTAATATCCCTTACTGGGCAACGAATAACTGTTCCTTTATTGGTAATCATTAAAAGATGATCTTCAGCATCAATTGGCATGCTTGCAACCACATTACCATTACGTTCAGAAGTAATAATATTTACGACCCCACTTCCTCCTCTATCAGTTATTCTATATTCGTAAGCTGAGCTACGTTTAGCAAAACCATTTTCCGTTACGGTAAGAATAAATTGTTCATCTTTTGCCATTGCTAAGATTTTTTCTATTGTTAAACTATAATCTTCATTCCCAACAACCTGTTTTGCTTCTTCGATATCCTCAATTTTTGCTAAAGTTAGCCTTTGTTCAAGAGGTATACGTAAGAAATTATCTCTTTCTTCAGTTAAGAATTTTGCTCCACTTAAGATAGACATTGAAATAAGCCTATCCCCATCACTTAACCTCATGCCACGAACGCCATCAGAATCACGACTTTTAAATATTCTCACTGCTTCAACTGGGAATCTTACACTTCTACCATCTCTTGCAGCAAGCAGAACATGATCTTGAGGGTAGCATAATCTTACTCCAATAATCTTATCATCATCCTGCAATTTCATTGCAATTTTTCCGTTTGATTGAACTGATTTAAAGTCATCAATACTATTTCTTCTTATTCCACCTTTATCGGTTGCAAACATAATGCATAAATCATTCCAATCCTCCTCATTACCAGGAAGAAGCATAACTTCATTAATTTTTTCATGCTCCTGAAGAGGGAAAATATTCATTAAAGATCTACCTTTAGCTTGCGCATTAGCAAGAGGAAGCTTATAAACTTTAAGCTTATATACCTTACCAACTGTAGAAAAGAATAATACGTTATCGTGAGTGTTTGCAGTAAAGATTTTAACAATTAAATCTTCATCTCTAACTGTAATGCCTGATTTTCCTTTCCCACCTCTTCTTTGAGCGCGATAAGTTGATAAAGGAGTACGTTTAATATATCCACCCGCAGTTACTGTAACAACCATATCTTCTTTTGGTATAAGGTCTTCAATATCATGCTCAAACTCACTCATTTCAATTGAAGTTCTTCTCTCTGTGGCAAATTCTTCTTTAACTTCTAAAAATTCTTGCCTTAAAATAGATAATAATCTTGCTCGTGAACTTAAAATATCCACATAATCTGTTATTTCTTCTCCAAGACTAGCTAATTCATTAGTTAGCTTATCATATTCAAGGCCTGTTAAGCGTTGCAAACGCATCTCAAGAATTGCTTTTGCTTGTGCTTCAGTGAAATAACATCTTCCATCTTTAATTTCATTTCTAGTATCACCGACAATATTAATTAAGCCTTGAACTTCATCAGCCACCCAACTTCTTTCAAGCAATCTTTGTTTTGCAGTATCTGGATCTGGAGAAGTTCTAATGAGAGCAATAACTTCATCAATATTTTTAACTGCTATTGATAAGCCAATTAAAATATGAGCTCTATCCTTTGCTTTATTAAGCATAAAGATAGTTCTGCGAGTTACGACTTCTTCTCTAAATTTAACAAAAGCCTTAATTACATCTAATAAATTCATTAATTTTGGCTGCCCACGATCAAGCGCAAGCATATTTACACCAAATGATGTTTGTAAAGGAGTATAAGAATAAAGTTGGTTTAAGATAACATCTGCATAAGCATCTTTTTTAAGTTCAATAACTACCCTAATTCCTTGACGATCAGATTCATCTCTTAAATCACTAATACCTTCAATTTTCTTTTCTTTTACTAATTCAGCTATTCTTTCCACAAATTTTGCTTTGTTTACCTGATATGGTAGCTCATCAATAATAATCGCCTGTTTTTTATCTTTTGTTTCCTCTTGATGAACTTTACCTCTAATTATAATGGAGCCCCTTCCGGTTAGGAAAGCTGATCTTATTCCTGCTCTACCTAGAATTATACCACCTGTTGGAAAATCAGGGCCTTGAACAATATCAAATAACTCTTCAGATGTAATATTATGATTATCAAGGTAAGCACAGCAAGCATCTAACACTTCACCAAGATTATGAGTAGGAATATTAGTTGCCATACCTACAGCAATGCCACCTGCTCCATTCACTAGCAAGTTAGGAAATTTTGCTGGGAGAACTACTGGTTCTAACTCATTACCATCATAATTGGCTTTAAAATCAACTGTATCTTTATCAATATCATCAAGAATATAATGGGCAAGCTTTGCCATTCTTGATTCTGTATAACGCATTGCAGCTGGTGAATCACCATCAACTGAGCCAAAGTTACCCTGCCCATCTACTAATGGCTCTCTTAAAGAGAAATCTTGAGCCATTCTCACTAAAGAATCATAAATTGCTGCATCGCCATGAGGGTGATATTTACCCATCACATCACCAACTATTCTTGCTGATTTACGATAAGGCTTATTGGAATAACAGCCAGATTCGTTCATTGCATATAATATTCTTCTATGAACTGGCTTTAAACCATCACATACATCAGGAATTGCCCTACTAACAATTACGCTCATTGCATAATCTAGATAGGAGCGTTTCATCTCATCTTCAATACTAACTGGCAATAAATTGTGATGTTTAAATGACTCTTCCAAAATAACCTCAAAACTAGTAATTAGTTAACCTATAATTAATAGCCTAAACAATAGTTTAAATCAAGATAATTTAACTATTCAACCATTATATAATATAAGGAATTTTTAAAAAAAATATTATAGCTTCTAAGCCTTCTCTACGCAAAGAGCAACACCCATTCCACCACCTACGCATAAAGTTGCCAATCCTTTATTAGCTTGCCTATTTTTCATTGCATGAATTAGCGTAACCAGCACTCTAGCTCCAGAAGCACCTATAGGATGACCTAAAGCTACTGCTCCACCATTAACATTAACTTTTTGCAAATCCCATTCAAGCTCTTTACTAACAGATATAGCCTGAGCGGCAAAAGCCTCATTAGATTCTATTAAATCAAGATCGTTGATATTCCATCCAGCTTTATGTAAAGCTTTTTTTACAGCGTAAACTGGCCCTATTCCCATGATACTTGGATCCACTCCGGCATGAGCATGAGACACTATTCTTGCTAGTGGAGTTAAATTATATTTTTTTAATGCACTTTCATTCATTAATAGCAAAGCAGCAGCTCCATCATTAATCCCTGAGGAATTACCCGCGGTAACAGTTCCATTTAGATTAAATGCTGGGCGTAGCTTTGCTAAAGAATCTATAGTTACTGACTTACGAATAAATTCATCATTAACAAAGGCTACTACACCTTCTTTAGTTTTAATTGGGATAGGAACAATTTCTTCTGTAAATAAACCTGAAGCTTGAGCTAACTCAGCTTTATTATGTGACTTTACTGCAAATTCATCTTGCTCTTGACGAGAAATTGAATATTTCTTAACTAAATTTTCAGCAGTAATACCCATAGGATATTTAGCAAAAGCATCTGTTAGCCCATCAAAAGCCATTGTATCAATCATGCTTGCATCACCATATTTGTGAGGTGATCTTAAGTGAATCGCATGCGGAGCAAGGCTCATATTTTCTTGCCCTCCTGCAATAACAATTTCACTATCACCATTTATTATTGATTGATAACCTAAAGCAACAGCTCTTAAACCCGAACCACAAACCTGGCTTACAGTCATTGCTGGAACTTCAAATGGTATTCCACTCGTTACACTAGCTTGTCGAGTAGGATTCTGGCCCTGAGCAGCAGTTAAAACTTGCCCCATTATAACTTCAGATATTGATGAGGGATCAAGTAAATTTCTTGAAATTATATCTTTAAACAAGTATGAAGAAAGTGTATGAGCAGGAATTGTTGATAATGAGCCATTTAAATTACCAATTGCGGTTCTCTTGGCATCAACTATATACACATCCTCTTTCATTCTTAACTCGCTTGCTTATTGTTTTTCTTGCTTATAGATTTATTAGATTCAGATTCTTCTTTCCCTTTATAAACTATAATTGGATCTTTTTTTCCGTTTATTACATCAGCATCAACTACAATTTCTTCGATATTATTGCTACTTGGAATCTCAAACATCAAATCAAGCAATACAGACTCTAAAATAGATCTTAAACCTCTCGCTCCTGTTTTCCTCTCAATAGCTTTTTTAGCAATAGCATGAAGGGCATCATCATTAACTTTCAACTTCACTCCTTCCATTTCAAACAACTTCACAAATTGTTTTACTAAAGCATTCTTAGGCTTGGTTAAGATCTCAATTAATGCACTTTCTTCAAGATCAACTAGGGTTGTAACTATAGGTAAACGCCCTATAAATTCTGGTATTAAACCAAATTTTACCAGATCTCCAGGCTCAACTTTATGAAGTATATCGTTAATTTTATCTTCTTTCTTGCTTTTAACATCGGCCTCAAACCCTATCGAACTGCTAGCTCCTCTTGCGGAGATAATTTTATCAAGCCCTGTAAATGCTCCACCACAAACAAATAATATATTGGTAGTGTCAACCTGGATAAATTCTTGGTTTGGATGCTTTCTTCCTCCTTGAGGCGGCACAGAAGCTACCGTACCTTCCATAATTTTTAGTAACGCTTGCTGCACCCCTTCACCTGATACATCTCGTGTTATGGAAGGATTTTCAGATTTACGAGAAATTTTATCAACTTCATCAATATAAATTATGCCTCTTTCAGCTTTTGCTACGTCATAATCAGCAGCCTGTAACAATCTTAAAATAATATTCTCAACATCTTCTCCAACATATCCAGCCTCTGTTAAACTGGTTGCATCAGCAACCGTGAAAGGAACATCAAGAATCTTAGCTAAAGTTTGTGCTAAGAGAGTTTTACCACATCCTGTAGGACCAATAAGAAGAATATTTGATTTAGATATCTCAACATCATTTTTTTTATCTAAATTTCTTAGTCTTTTATAATGGTTGTAAACTGCAACTGATAGAATTTTTTTAGCCTGATCTTGGCTGATAATATATTCATCAAGAACATCTCTTAATTCTTTAGGCGTAAGGATTTTATCATCTTGTGGATTATTAATATTAGTATCTTCATTGATGATATCGGCACATAATTCAATACATTCATTACAAATAAATAATGTAGGGCCAGCAATAAGCTTCTTTACTTTATGTTGACTTTTTCCACAAAAAGAACAATGAAGCTCTTCTTTATTCTTAACTATATCTTTGCCTGACATATAACCACCCTCATCAGCTTGAATTTAGTTCTTTAAAATATCACAAGTGCCAGAAAATAAAAAGTTTTTTTTAAATTAAAATCTTCTACTAAAAAGTAACTTTTTTAGCAACCAAGCCTATTTATCTTCATCTTCTAAAATTTTTTCGTGCATATGAGCTAAATTAAGCAAAACTGATTCTAAAGCAAAATTTTCTAGAAATATTTCGTGAGCTTTTCGGGTCTTTTTTTTGACCTTATCAGGATTATCCCTAATCCATTCCAAATGTCTTTGAAGTTGAGACAGTATTCTTCCAGAAGAAGCATCAACATCTATATATAAAAAACTATCACCAAAATTAGACACTATAAAAGGATGTCTATCACTAATCCCTATTGCTCCAGCAGCAGCAGTTTCAAACACTCTTCCCGTTGGAACCCCGCTTTCAAGGCTTATCCTAGTGTGAAGTAGCAGATTTATTCCATGTTCTTGTAAAATCTCCTTAATTATAGATTTACTATTTGTTGGAGGGTCTCTATAAGCATTTTCTACTATTGGGTATAATCTTGACTTTACTCCATAAAATACAGCCAAATTAGAATTAGCTAAAGATTTAAATAACTTATAATATTTTTGGGTTCGTCTATCAGCATCCCACAAACCTGCCATATAAACCATCTTTCTTGGCTCTAATTCCTTATATTCCGTTAAAGGAACTGAAGCATAACCTTGAAAACCATAAAATTTCTTTCCCAGTGATTCCATATAGCGTTTAAACAAGCTAATATGAGGGGAGGAAATTATAAAACCGCTAAGAGATTTTAATTCAGGATATCTTAACTCATTAAACAGAGGATAAAGGCTTAAAAAACCTCCAAAATAATCTTGAGTAGGCTGAGAAACAAGGGCATATACCTTATAATCACTATAATTTGGTTTAAGTCCTAATTTTATATCCCATTTAGCAGAAAAAATAAAATCAGGATTTATTTCTCTAATTTTTTCCTCATTTCCTTCTATAGATTCAAGCTTAAATGTCTGCCAACCTAAATTCTCTGATGCTCTAATGAATCTATTACTTACTTCTCTATCAGTAATATTTTCAGCAGAAGGAATTATAATAATTACCTTATAACTATCTTTTATAGGTACAAATTGATATTCTTTAAGCCAATTATAGCGTGCATCATGCCATTCATAAATTTTAAACATGGATTCTTTTATTCCAAAAGCAAGAAGGATATAAAGGCAAAATGAAATTGCTAATGTGACAATAATTCCTATAATTACTTTAAAAAAACTCATTTATCTAACTCACTTTCAAAAATTTTATCAATTTAATAAAAAAACTTCTTGCTTAAAATGATTTGTCGATGTAAAACAATGTAACCATTTATTTAGTGCCCGCATGATGGAATGGTAGACATAACGGACTTAAAATCCGTGGGGCTTTAGCCCTTGCCAGTTCAAGTCTGGCTGCGGGTACCATTCTCATAATAATCCTCCTTCCTTAAAACTAAAGAAACTTTTATCACTAACAATTATATGGTCATGTATTTTTATATTAAAAGATGACATTAAAATTGCTATATCTTGAGTAACTTTAATATCAGCTTTCGAAGGTTTAGTTTCTCCACCTGGATGGTTATGAGCAAGAATTATTGCTGAGGCATTCAAAAACAAAGCCCTCTTGGCAATCTCTCTTGGGTAAACATTAATCTCATTAACCGTACCATAATCAAAAATATCTTCTTCTATTAACTCATTCTGGTTATTTAGGTAAAATATAATAAACATCTCTTTTTTTGAGTGACCAATAATTGATCTACAATAATTTAAAAGGCTATTCCAAGAGGTTAAAATTGGTTTTTTCCTAATTTCATCTTTTAACAATCTTGCCGCGCCCTCAACCATAAGTCTAAAGCAAGCTACTACAGACTTCCCAATACCAGGAATAGATAATAAAGACTCTGCTTCAGCTGTAATCACTTTAGCAAAGCTTCCGTATTTTGCCAGCAAAGATTTAGCCAGAGGCTTGGTATCTTTTCTTGGAATAACAAGACAAAGCAATAATTCAAGAATTTCATAGTCCTGCATAGCCCCAAATTTAGAATTAAGAAGCCTTTCTCTAATTCTTTCTCTATGCCCTATATTATTATCCATTAAAATCTCTAGTTTAAAGAAGAAGACCAACTTGGATCTGAAGCATCTGTTGTAAGTTTAAGCGTTCTTTCAAAATGCCCTGTTATATCAATGGTACATAAATATGATTTAGCTGCCATTAAAGAACCACGATAAGGCTCACCTCTAGTATAAATAATAACCCTACCATTAGGAGACCAAGCCGGACTTTCAACCAAATATCCTTGAGTTAACATCCTTTCTCCTGAACCATCCGGACGAATAACTCCAATATAAAACGTACCCTGAACTTTTTTAGTAAAAGCAATATAATCCCCTCTTGGAGACCAAATTGGGGTAAAATAACTACCTTTATTAAAAGTTATTCTTTCTTGGTTACTTCCATCTCTATCCATAACATATAATTGAGGAGAACCGCTTCTATCCGAAACAAAAGCTATTTTTTGTCCATCTGGAGAAAAATAAGGGCTAGTATTAATATATGGTCCTTTTGTTAATTGCTTAGGTGATTTAGCAGAAATATCCATTAAGTACACATCACTACTTCCATCATGAGAATAAGAAATTGCAACTTCTTTCCCATCCGGTGAAAATCTTGGTGCAAAAGTCATTTCTTTAAAACGGCCAAAAACATGGTCGCTTCCAGAGTTTAAATTTCTTAAATGAACTCTTGGCTTATTATTTGCATAAGATAAATATAATGCTTTATGATTATCCGGCGAAAAACGAGGGGTAAGAACCAAATCTTTACCATCACTTAAATAACGTAAATTAGCACCATCTTGATCCATAATAGCAAGTTTCTTTATTCTTTTTTTTGCAGGCCCTGATGCTGCAATAAATAAAATCTTAGTATCAAAGTAACCTTCTTCTCCAGTTATACGCTTATAAACATCATCAGCAATTTTATGAGCTATTCTTCTCCATTGAGTATCTTTGCCTTTATATATACTTCCTTTAAGAGATGTTTCACTATAGGGATCCCATAACTGATATTCCACTTTTAAGCTATTGCCAATTTTAAATACTTCTCCAACAATCATGGCTGATGCCTTGATCTGCCTCCAGGCAGAAAACTTAGGTCGATGATTCACATTATGAATAGGCTCAATATAGGCAGAATCATTAATTATTCTAAACAAACCTGTACCTTGCAAATCATTATTTAGAACTTCAGTTATCTCTTTTCCTATTTCCCTTTCAAGAGAGCTTATTCCACCAAATTTTATGCTTGCAATTGGCATAGGCTCAATATTTCCACTAGTAATATCTATTCTTTCAATTGCAAATACTTTAATTGAAAATAATAATATAAAAATATAAGTAAAAAATCTTCTCATACTAATCTCCTAAAATGTCACTTGGATTGAAATTTAACTCCAACTCTTTCCATGAATTATATTGGTTTGCTGGTAATCCTTGCAAAGGGCTTGCTTTATAAACAGCACGAACTGCAGCATCTGCTGCAACTTTATATAATTCATCACTATTATATCTACCACTATCTAAAACTTTTACATTAGCAACTGCCCCATCTTCTTTAAAAGAAATTCTCAAAAGCACTTGCAATTTAGCTGCATCTCTGTTTCCAGCAGGAGGATTCCAGCATTGCTCTATTTGGTGCCTTATGGCATCTTTAATACTAAGAGACAAAGGCCTGTCAGTATTAAATGGGCCTTTGCTTGTTTTCTCTGCCACCTCATAATCAGTTTTATCTTTCGATTCTTCAGCCTGTAAGTTTTTTAAAATTTTGTCAATCTCGCTTACTTTAGGTTTAGGATTTTTTTTCTTTTTATCATCCTTCTTATCAACTTTTTCATGATTTTTCTTATTTGGTGTTTGCTTTTCTTTATTATCTTTTTTCTTCTCTTCTTTTTTTAATTTATCATGCACGACTTCTTTTTTTAAATCAGGCTTATTTTCTGGCTTCACTTCAGGCTTCACAGGTTCTGGTTTTGGCTGTTCTTTTGATTTTTTATCTTCCTTCTCTAAAACTGGCTCACTTTTTGTTGCTTCTTTTTTCTCTTCTAACTTTTCTTCAATTTTTTTAGTTTTTTGCTTATTTTCAATATTAGTGTTTTTAGTAATAGGTAATAAATCAACAGCTATTATAACTGGAGGTGAAGGATTTCTGCTACATTGAGGAAAATTAATTAAAAGCAACATAAAAAGAAAGAGATGCATAAAAGCTGACAAGCTCACTCCTAAATGACGCCCTAAAACAGCTATAATTTTCAGCACTCTTTCCATAATTAATTATTTATCTAACTGAGTAATTAGTGATACATGATTATAACCAGCCTGATTAATTGATCCAACCACTTTCATAATCATCCCATAGCTAGCATCTTTATCACCTCTAATAAGTATTCTACTATCTTTCTTTTCATTAGTAACAGCAATTAGCTTATTGGCTAAATCTTCTGTTTTTATCTCAATATCTTGTAAATATACAGTACCCTTATTGCTAACAGTTATAGTAAGTGGCTCATCATTACCGCTTATTGGAGCAGCTGAAGATTCTGGAAGATTCACATTTATGCCAGAAATCATCATAGGAGCAGTAACCATAAATACTACTAACAATACTAACATAACATCAACAAAAGGAGTTATGTTTATTTCACACATCAATTGTCTTTTCGCTTTCTTACCTTTTTTATTATTAACTATGGTAACTGCCATGTTCCATTCCTCGATCTATTTCTTGAGACAACAAAGAACCAAGCTCATTAGCAAAATCTTCTACTTTTGCTTCAATGTTATTTACTCTACTTGATAGAATACTGTAAAAAATTACCGCAGGTATAGCTGCAACTAAGCCTATTGCGGTAGCAAATAAGGCCTCAGCGATACCAGGAGCCACTACCGCAATGGTAGCATTCTGGGCAGCTGCTATTGACCTAAAGCTAGTCATTATTCCCCAAACAGTTCCAAATAAACCTACAAAGGTTGCTGATGAACCAACAACAGCTAAAAATACAAGATTTTTATCTAACTCTTCTATTTCTCTATTTTTTGCAGAATCCATTGCTTGAATTATTCTTTCTTTTAGACCAATGCTTAGATATGAAACGGTAGTTCTACTTGCATTAATTCTATGCTTACTCCACTCATCCATTGCAGCTACAAAAACCACCGACATTGGATTATCAGCTTTATTTCTGATTCTATCATATAGCTGGTCTAACATCTGACCAGACCAGAACACGTCTTCAAAATCTCTAATTTTTTTTATTACTTGGCGAAAAAGTACAGATTTATCTATTATAATTGCCCAACTCCATATGGAAGCCAATAGCAGAATTAGCAACACTAACTTAACTACTATATCAGCCCCTGAAATTAATCCTAAAATTGATAGATCAGCATGGACTGCTTTATTAACAATCCCTTCTACTTTTTGACTCATATTCAACCCTTTAATTAGTAATACTATATATAAACATAACTTTATATTATCTATAAGTAATTTGCCATTAAAATAAAGCTAAAATATCAAATTCATTGCCAAATGAATCATTTTTATTATAAATTGTAATCACTTAAATATTTAAAGCGGAAATGTAAATGACCATAATTGGAATCACCCTTGATTGGGACGATAGCCCAACATATTCTTCTATGCATCCTTGGTATGCTTTAAGATGCAATTATGCTAGCGTTATAAGCAAATTTAAATCTACACCTATTATAATACCTTATGATTTTGCGTCAATTAACAAATATGTAAATATGATTGATGGCTTAATGATTCCAGGCGGAGATTATGATCTTGATCCTTCGGTTTACGGAGAAGAAAAAGCGCAAGAAACTAGAAATACTAGAAACATAAGAAGTGACTTTGAAATAAAATTGATTAAAGAAGTTATTGCGCAAAATAAACCTTTACTTGGAATTTGCGCAGGCGAACAGCTACTCGCTGCTATTTACGGCGGAAAATTAATTCAAGATATAAAAAGCTATAATCCTAATTCATTAGAGCATGAGCAGCGTAAACTTAATATACATATGTCTAAACCATCTCATAAAGTAAAAATAACCCCTAATACCTTATTGCATAAAATATTAGAGACTGATGAAATTGAGGTTAATAGTTCTCATCACCAGGCTGTAAAATCAGTAGGTAAAGAAATGGTTATTTCTGGTGTTGCTCCTGATGGTATAATTGAAGCCATTGAAATGCCAAACCGTAAATTTGTTATTGGCATAGAATGGCATCCTGAATATTTGGTTAGCCAAGCAGATGAAAAATTAATTCAATCTTTTATTAAGGCAGCTTCAAACAAATGAATAACAACGAAGAAAGAATTGCAAAAATAATTGCTCATGCTGGTATTTGCTCTAGAAGAGATGCAGAAAAACTCATTGAACAAGGACGAGTAACCTTTAAGGGTCAAGTTATAACCAACCCTGCTTTAAAATTTCCAAATGGAGAAAATATTAAAGTAGATGGAAAACCGCTAAAATTCAAAAAAGCTAAGCTTTGGCTTTATCATAAGCCGGTTGGACTTATAGTATCTCATAATGACGAGCAAGGAAGAGAAACTGTTTTTGATAATATTAACATTAAAGAAAGAGTTATTTCTATTGGCAGGCTTGATAAAAATACTTCTGGTCTATTGCTTTTAACCAATGATGGGAATCTTGCTCGTAAGCTTGAATTACCAAGTAATAATTTTAAGCGAGTTTATGCAGTAAGAGTATTTGGTAATTTAAATTTCGAACATATGAAGAAAACCTTATCAAAACCTATCATATTAGAAGGGGTAAAATATAAACCGGTTAAATTAGAGCTTGAGTCATCTTCAGCTAATAACCACTGGCTTATAATCACCATCACCGAAGGAAAAAATAGAGAAATTAGAAAAATATTAAGCCATTTTGATCTAAAAATAAGTAAATTAACCAGGCTTCAATATGGACCATTTTCTTTAGGAAATTTAAAACCAGGCAGCCATATGGAAGCACAAAACTGGGAAGAATTATTAGATGCTCTTGATTAAGCAGTTTATAAAGCTAATCTAACTTAAAATCTCACAGAAGATTTAATATTATCTTTGCTTTTTTAATATTGGCGGCTATATATCCAAGTTTTTTAGCTTAGACAGTTAATTCTTGGCTTTGACTAAATATTACTTGGACTTGTTGCTTATATTTCTTCTTCTGCTCCTTTAGATTTTGGCTACTTATTTAATAATTCTAGACTTTTAGTAATTACTTTAGTTAACAGTGCCAAAAAATTAAACAATAATTTAGTAACTACGAGCAAATATAGTTAATTTAGCTCCATCTTTCCCAGTAAATATACATTTTCCTATTTGATGCTCTGTTTTAAGGGGAATACATCTAGCAGTAACCTTGAACTCTTCTTTAAGATATTTTTCTGTTTCTTCGTCTCCTATCCAATAAGCAGAAATAAATCCGCCTTGCTTATCTTCATCTTGAAAATATTGGCAAAATTCTTCTTTTGTAGAAGCTTTATGGCTATTATTTTTAAGAAAATCATTTGCTTTATTGAATAAATTACTTTGAATTTCATCAAGCAAATTAGAAACATTACTTATAAATTCATTTAAATTAACTGATTTTTTATCGCTTGGTTGCAAATCTCTGCGCCCCATAAATACAGCATTATTTTCCACTTCTTTCATTCCTATTTCTAGGCGAATAGGAACACCTTTCTTAATCCATCCCCAAATACGCTCACCTGGAGTTTTTTCTTGTAAATCTATTTCCATCCTTATTTCTTTATTAAGACTTGCTTTGATATTAGAACAAAATTCTAATATAGCGTTTCTATTTTCTTCTTTATGTATTAAAGGCACTATAACAACTTGAATTGGTGCAATTTTAGGCGGTAAAATAAGCCCATCATCATCACTATGAACCATAATTAAACCACCAATCAAACGAGTAGAAACTCCCCATGAAGTGGTCCACACATATTCTTCCACTCCTTCTTTTGAAAGATATTTAATATCAAAAGCTTTGGCAAAATGCTGCCCCAAAAAATGTGAGGTACCAGCCTGCAATGCTTTTTTGTCTTGCATCATAGCTTCTAAACAATAAGTTACGTCAGCGCCAGGAAATTTTTCATTTTCAGTTTTTTTACCCAATATAACAGGCATCGCAAGATATTCTTCAGCTAATTGGCGATATACTTCTAACATTTTCTCTGTTTCTTCTATAGCTTCAGCACTTGAAGAATGTGCAGTATGGCCTTCTTGCCACAAGAATTCAGTGGTTCTTAAAAAAACTCTTGGGCGCATTTCCCACCTAACTACATTTGCCCATTGATTTCCAAGCAATGGTAGGTCTCTATAAGAGTTAATCCACTTAGAATAAGCTTCTCCAATAATCGCTTCAGAAGTAGGCCTTATCACTAAAGGCTCTTCTAATTTTCCGCCAGGCACAAGTTCTTTTTTCTCATTAAGCTCAAGACGATGATGAGTAACAACTGCGCACTCTTTAGCAAAACCATCAACATGCTCAGCTTCTTTTGCTAAAAAGCTTAAAGGAACGAACATAGGAAAATAAAAATTTTGGTGCCCGGTGTCTTTTATCATTTTATCGAGAATTTTTTGAATATTTTCCCAAATAGAATATCCCCATGGTTTTATTACCATACAACCACGTACCACTGAATTTTCTGCTAAATCCGCAGCTTTTATAACTTCTTGGTACCATTTTGGATAATCATGGCTTCTTGTAGGTTCAATTGCATTCTTCTTAGTCTTACTCATTTTCTCTTCTCAAGATTTTAAATCTTTACTATAATATGAAAATTAGTTAAGCTTTCAAGCAAATTTATGCTAGCAACCATAAGCAATTTAACTATTAAATTCCTTGTTATAGAGAATGCTTTTTCCAGACAGCTTTATTGATGAATTAAAACATCGACTACCAATTTCTAAAATCATTGGGAAGAGAGTATCTCTTAAGAAAAACGGATTATCTATTAAAGGAATATGTCCATTTCATAAAGAGAAGACTCCTTCATTTACTGTTCATGATCACAAAGGAATATATTATTGCTTTGGGTGCCATGCCAGCGGAGATATTATAAGCTTTATTCAGCAAACTGAAAAACTCTCTTTTGAAGAAACTATAAAATATCTTGCAGGCCAAGCAGGGTTAGAACTACCTAAACTTAACCCTCAACAGCAAAAAGAACAACAACTTAAGCTTTCGCTAATTGAAATTTTAAATAAAGCATCTCAATGGTTTGAACAACAATTAAAATTATCAACAAACTATAATGCATATGAATATTTTATTAATCGCGGGATAAATGAAGCAGATATTAAAAAATATTCTTTAGGCTATGCACCCAATAAAGGATTGCTTAACTATCTTCAAAAAAATGGAGCCCAACTTAATGAAATGGTGGACGCCGGGCTTGCCATTAAAACGCAAGATGGATCTTATATTGAGCGTTTTAGGAATAGAATAATTTTTCCAATTAAAAATTTAAAAAACCAGATTGTTGGCTTTGGTGGAAGATCTCTTAATTCCGAAATTCAACCTAAATACTTAAACTCTCCGGAAACAGAGGTTTTTAAAAAAAATAGGTTAGTCTATCTTGGTGAAGTAGCTGCAAAAGAAGCCATCAAATCTGAGAGATTAATTGTTGTTGAAGGCTATATGGATGCATTAACTATGCATAAAACTGGCTTCAACGAAACGGTTGCCACATTAGGAACAGCTTTTAACCATAATCATTTAAAATTATTATGGAACCTAGGGAATGAACCTATCTTATGCTTTGACGGAGATGAAGCAGGAAAAAAAGCAATGGTTAAAGCTGCTTACACGGCCTTGCCTTTATTATCTCCTGGAATGACACTTAAATTTTGTTTTCTACCAGAAAAAATGGATCCTGATGAAACCATAAAACATTATGGCAAAGAATATATGAAAAATTTGCTTGATAGAACTGAGAATCTTTCTGATTTTATTTGGCAGAATGAATTTGAAAATTTTTCACTTAAAACCCCTGAAAGCAAAGCCCTTTTTGAGCAAAAGATTTATGATTTAACTAATCAAATCGATCATCCTTTAGTGAAATCCCATTATCAGCAATATTTTAAAAGCAAGTTATGGCAAGAATTTAATAAAATTAACACTAAAAGAGCAAAATTCAAACAAGAAATAAGCTTTACAAGTGATATTGCTACAATGAGCCTAAGAGAAAGATTAGAGTATACTTTATTTGCAAAAATGTTACAATGTCCTGAGATACTCTCAAATGTTGAAATTTATCAATCATTTTCAGATTTAGATCCTATGAATCAAACATTAGAAGAGCTTAAACATTGTATAATTAAAACCACAGAAAACGAAGATTTTTTATTAAAAGATTTGCTTATAGAAAATAATTTAGTTAAATTATCAGAATTCCTTTGTGGTGAAAGTTCTAGCTTTGTTAACAGAATTTCAGAAATTAACGTTGCTAAACAAGAAGAAATATGGATTATTACCTTTAAAAAATATATGTTGGAAATTCTAAAACAGGAATATAACCAGTTGATACAAAAGGTATTTATTGAGGAAAAAGCCTTTGATAGGGCGAATGAATTAAGACTCTCTATTGATAAAATTAATAAAGATATATTAGAAAAAGAAAATAATTTAATCTAGTGGTAAGGCTAATAAAATTATGACAGACGTAGAAAATAAAGAAGACAATTTAAATGATGGGAAAAAGCAGTTAACTATTATAGTTAAGAAGCTAATTGGAAGAGCTAAAATGCAAGGCTTCCTTACTTATGATGAAGTTAATGGAGCACTTCCAAGAGATAGCTTCACAACAGAAAATTATGATTACCTAGTAACCGCTCTTAATGATGCTGGTGTTAATTTAATTGAAAATATTGAAGATATAATTGAATCAGATAGTGGTGATTTTGATGTAGATACTCTTGATGATTCTGATGAACCTCTAGAAGATATAAATATTGATGAATTATCTCGTACCGACGACCCTGTTAAAATGTATTTAAGGGATATGGGTGGAGTTGAATTATTATCCAGAGAAGGCGAAATTGAAATTGCCAAGAGAATTGAAGAAGGTCGTGAAACCATGATCAAATCTTTATGTGAAACTCCAATAACTCTTAAGCAATTAAAAGCATGGTATGAAGACTTATTAAATGAAAAAATACTTCTTCGTGAAATTATTGATTTAGAAGCAAATTATGATGAAGATATAAGCGAAGATAAAGAAGATATTGATGGCGAAAAAGACTTAGATGAAGATGATGAGATTTTAGAAGATGAAGATGATGAGATTTCTTCTGAAGAAGAAGAGGAAGACACTTTATCTATCTCAAGTTTAGAAGCAGCTATGTTGCCAGGAGTTTTAGATAATTATGCAGAAATAGCTAAAATTGCTGACCAACTAATTGAAATGCATCGTGAAAAGCTTAATGCAGCTTTAGCTAATAAAGCTACAAAATTTGATGAACAGAAATATTCTCAACTTAGCGAGGATTTAACAAAATCTGTAAAATCTCTTAGGCTTAATGATAAATCTATTGAATTTTTACTTAACCAGCTTTACAGCACAAATAAAAAAATAATTAATATTGAAGCTAGACTTCTTCAATTGGCAGAGAAGAATAATATAAGTAGAAAAAGCTTCTTAAACAATTATTTAGGGTCTGAAATGGATCTTGAATGGCTGAACAAAATGGCTCAAAATAAAGAAAAGGGTTGGAAAGAATTTATTGAAACGCAATCTGGAAAAATTGCATCAATTAGAGAAGAATTATGGGAAATTGCTCAATCTTCTGGCATAACTATAACCGATTTAAAGAATTTAATTAATAAAGTTCATAAGGGCGATAGAAGCGCTAACAAGGCAAAAAAAGAAATGATTGAAGCTAACTTGAGATTAGTTATATCAATAGCTAAAAAATATTCAAATAGAGGCCTGCAGTTTTTAGATTTAATCCAAGAAGGAAATATTGGATTAATGAAAGCAGTTGACAAGTTTGAATACAGAAGAGGTTATAAATTTTCTACATATGCAACCTGGTGGATAAGACAAGCGATAACACGCTCTATAGCTGATCAAGCTAGAACTATCCGCATTCCTGTACACATGATTGAAACTATCAATAAAATTATTCGCACCTCCAGACAAATGTTACATGAGCTTGGCTATGAACCAACACCTAATGAACTTGCAGAAAGACTTTCGATGTCTGTTGATAAAGTGAGAAAGGTTCTTAAAATCACTAGAGAACCAGTTAGCCTTGATAACCCTATTGGTGACGAAGATGGTGGATCATTAGGAGATTTTATTGAAGATAAGAATGCACTTCCTCCCCTTGAAGCTGCTATCTTAACTAATTTAAGAGAAACAACCACAAGAATTTTGGCTAGTTTAACACCTAGAGAAGAAAGGGTGCTAAGAATGAGGTTTGGAATTGGAATGAGCACCGATCATACTTTAGAAGAAGTAGGGCAGCAATTTTTTGTTACAAGAGAGCGTATACGTCAAATAGAGGCCAAAGCTCTTAGAAAATTAAAACATCCAAGCAGGTCTCGTAAATTAAGAGGCTTTTTAAATAGCTAAAAATGGATATTACTAGGTATTTTTTAAGTAAACCAGTTACAACAATTATTATTAATTTTATGATTGCTGTGATTGGTTTATGGGTGTTAAAGCAACTACCAATTAGAGAATATCCTGATTTTAAAGTTCCTATTATTAGTGTTATCACTCATTTTTCTAGCGCTAGTCCAGAACTTGTTGAAAATTCTGTAACTAATATCTTAGAAGATAAGCTTGCTGGAATAGAGGGATTAGACACCATAGAATCTTCGTCTTCTTCAAATTCAAGCTATATTGAGCTTAGATTTCATAGCAATGAATCACTTGATCGTGCTTTAATAGCAATCAAGGATGCCATATCTTCAATACGTGCTATTTTACCTGAAGGAATAAAGGAACCTATTGTTGAAACATCTAAAACCAACCAAGGCCCTCCTTTTATGGCGGCCTGCATTGTTTCAGAAAATATGGATGTAAGAGATTTAACACATTTAGCTAACATTGAGCTAAAAAATGCTTATAAATCTATACAAGGTGTATCAGAAGTTAGAGTAAGAGGAAGACCTTATACTTATAAAATAATTATTGATCACCAAAAACTATATAATTTCGGTATAAATATTGATGAAATTGTTGATGCTATATCTAATAATGACACTTCATTTCCAGGAGGAAGTTTTCAAAAAACTACTCCTATAACAATTGCATCACATCTATCTTCGGAAAAGGACTTTAAAAATATAATTATAAGAAAAGGCACTGCTCCTATTTACCTTAAAGATATTGCCCAAGTTAGTTTAGATTTAGATGAAACAAAACTAAATATAAAGATAAATGGAAAACCCGGAATTTGCTTAGGATTTGAAAAAAGTAGCGAATCTAATCCTTTAACTGTTTCAAACGCAATTCATAAGCAAACTAAACTACTTAATAACACCCTTCCAGATGGAGTAAAAATTGAACTTGCTTTAGATCAAGCTTCTTTCATTAGATCATCGATAAATAATATTAAATCTTCTATAATTGAAGCAATTCTTTTAGTTTTAATTATTGTATTAATCTTTCTTGGTGATATTAAAGCCACCTTTATTCCAATAATTACCATTCCAATATCATTACTTGGAGCAATGATATTTTTAAATTTCTTTGGTTTTTCACTTAATGTTATCACCCTATTAGCTATGGTATTGGCTGTTGGCTTAGTTGTTGATGATGCTATTATTGTATTAGAAAATATTGCAAGACATATAGAAATTGGAGAAACGCCAGCTAATGCAGCTTTAAAAGGAGCTAATGAAATATTTTTTGCTGTAATTGCCATGACTTTCACTTTAGCTAGTGTATATCTTCCTATTTTATTTATTAGTGGCTTAACGGGTCATTTATTTGTAGAATTTGCTACTGCTCTTGCAGGAAGCGTTATTATGTCAGGAATAGTTGCTATTACACTTTCTCCTCTTATGTGCAAGAAAATACTTTCTAGAAAAAGGAGAAATTATTTTATTAAAACCGATCTTTACTTAAATAAAGTCAGAGATCTATATATTTATCTTTTAAAGAAAAGCTTTAACTATCCTCGCTTGATTTTTATAAGCTTTATCTTATGTTCTATATCAGTTGTAATATTCTATAAAATTATTCCAAGTCAAACTGTACCCGAAGAGGATAGAGGAATCATTGGCGCCTTTATTCCTCCTATACCAGACGATAATGAAAAAAAAAACGAAGCAAATATCAATTTAGTGGAGTCACTTTTAAATGATATACCTGGAGTTAACTCAGTTATAACTTTTTCAGGGGAATTTGGAGGGAATGTAGTTTTAACATTAAATCCTAGAGAAAAAAGGAAATATAATTCTAATGAATTACTAGTTTTAATGAGAAATAAATTATCTTCACTTCCTTCATTTGATGCATGGCCATGGTCTATATCATCAGGATTACCAGGCATGGATAATATCGATGATTCTTCCAAATTATCACTTGTAATCTCCACCACTGAATCTTATGTGGATTTATTTAAAAACATTGAAAATTTAATTAAAAAGGCAGATCAAGATGGAATTGTTGAAGATTTATATCAAGACCTTAAAATAGATAACTTAGGTTATAATGTGGTTATTAACGAACATATTTTATCAAAATTAAGCCTAAATAAAAAGCAAGTAGCCAAAATTATAGCAACCTTTTTTAGCGGTGATAAAAGTTTAAAATTTAAAAAAGACGGCATCCTTTATCCTATAGAAATAGAGTTAGATAATGAGCCATGGACTCTCAATGAACTATATGTAACAAATAATAATAAAAGGATTTCTCTTGGAACTTTTGCCTCTCTTGAAGCTAAATCAGAGCCCAAAAATTTAAAACACTTTAACCGGATGAGATCATCAACCTTAAGTAAAAATCTTATTGGTGATTCTAATCTATCAAGTCAAATAGAAGAGCTTTACAACTTTGCTAATGAAAATCTTCCCCCAACTTATAAAAAAACTTGGAAGGGAGTAGCTAAAGTTTATGAAGAAACTTCAAAAGATAATTTAACTCTTTTTTTCATGTCGGTTCTTTTTATATATGCCATTTTAGCAATTCAATTTGAAAGCTTTGTTGACCCATTAATAATTTTATTTACAATCCCTTTAGCTTGCTTTGGATCATACTTAGGATTATTTATTTTTAATTCCAATCAAAATATTTATACGCAAGTAGGAATTATAACTCTTATCGGCTTAATTACTAAACATGGCATTATGATTGTTGAATTTGCCAATCAACTACTCACTAAAGGTTTCAGCCTTAATGAATCTATTGAAGAATCAGTTTCAATTCGTTTAAGACCAATTTTAATGACAACACTTGCAATGGTGTGCGGCTCTATACCCTTGATTCTTTCATCTTCTTCAGGAAGTGAAGCACGATTCTCAATTGGGATAGTTATTTTATTCGGTCTAATGATTGGAACTATTTTTACTTTATTTATACTCCCTTCTGTTTATTATTATTTAAAAAAAATTCAGCTTAAATAGAAATTTAATTATTAAAAAGGATTCTACTCATGCGTTATATTAAAATTACTAGTATTTTTTTATTCACAGTTGCTGTTTATTTAATACTAGCTTATTTTTCAAAACAAATGATACTTAACTATTATTCTAAGCAAGATAAAAAGATTGATTGGTTTGCAGAATATAAAGAAACAAAAATAAAAGATGCTTATAAAATAATTTTTGCTATTAGCCCTAAAGATGTTATAGCTGATAGAGAAGCTGGTAAAAAAATGGTTCAGGCTGCTAAAAATCTTGGATGGGAGGTTCATGTTTTTGATTCACCTTTAGTAGATAAGAAAGTTATTGAATCTATTAATCCTGACTTTATTTTAACTAATGATTGGAAATCAAAAATTGGTTTAAAAGATCTTAACCTTAAACTTAAATCTTATGCTTTGCTTGCTCATCCAATAAATCTATATTTTGGAAGACATTTTAGCTTTATTCCTAAATTTAGAGAATATAAATTCCCTGAAGTTAAGTTTTTTGATGGATTTATAATTTCTAGCTCACAAATAAGCCTTTTTAAAAAATATATTGAGTCTAAAAATAAGAAATTTTATGGTTTTTATGGATATTCATCTGCACAACATCAAGATTATGTTGAAGTTAAGCCTAAAAGAATAGTTTATATGGGATCTAACTGGGATAATAAAAGGAAAGGAAGTAAATTTGCCAAAGTCTTTAAAACACTTGCTGAACAAAATAATGCTGTATTTTATGGGCCTAAAAGTGCGTGGGAACACATTGTAGGAGATGCTTATAAAGGATATATTGAAGGCTCAGGCTCGGCTGTAATCGATATTTTAAGAGAAAATGGGATAAATATATTGCTACATAGCAAATCTCACTTTAAAAATGCTACCCCTAGCAGCAGGGTTTTTGAAGCAGCTTCTGCTTGTGTAGTTGGTATAAGTGATAAAAATCCATTTGTAATGGAGCATTTTGGCAATAATTTCCTTTATATTGATACCAACAAATCAGCTGAGTCAATTATTAAGCAAATTAATGATCATCTTGACTGGATCAAAAAGAATCCTGAAAGAGTGAGAGAAATGATAAAAAATAATTATGACATTTACATAAAAAATTTCTCTTTAGAACAGCTATTATTGAAAGTTGCTCATATGCATGAGAAAATTTTATTAGATGAAAGTAAAAATATATCAAATTAATTTTAGCAAGAATTAAGACTAAGAAAAATCAAAGAACTAAATTCTTTTTTCTTATTTTATCTAGGTATAAAACTTAATATCAGATCTTTTAATTTTCACTCTATTAACGATTTATTTACAATTAAAGGGTAATATTGATGAATAATTTAAAGTTAAAATTCGATGATCAGCTTAAAGCAAAAATATAAAACTAGCATAAAATTTAGATCCATTTTGATTGTTGCTGTCATAGTAACCATTGTTCAGTTAATTTCAACTGTTTTACTAGTGAGAAGTGATTCTAAGACCCTTATGCGCAGCTTTCATCAAAGAATAGATCTCTTAACAAAAATTCAAGCTGATGCATTATCTATTCCTATGTGGGATTTCAATAACGACACGATTATCTCAACTTTAGCTGGCCTACAAAAAGACCAAGATTTTGTTTATGCAGAAATAAGAGACACTGAGAATAAGGTTATTTATAGTGTGGGAAACCCTCCATTAAATAATGATTCAATTATTGAAGTGATAGAACCAATAATTTACATTCAAAAGGAGAAGTCTCTTGGTAAGCTTAGATTTGTTGTGTCTGCTAAAGACTTACAAAACAAATTAGCTATAAGCATTTTTTTTAGAATTTTGAATTTCATCATTTTACAAGCATTTATTCTTGGTGCTACATATATAGTATTTTCCGATTTAATAAATCCTATACTTTTAATTACTCAAATAGTCAATTTAATCAAAGATAATAGGCTTGATAATGTTGTTCCTGAAACCACCAGAGTTGATGAAATTGGAGCAATAGCTAATGCAGTAAATTCTCTTCAAATCTCTACTAAAAACATAAATGAGTATCGAAATCAAAAAGAAAAAGAAAAAGAAGCACGAGATAATAAAATATCTCAACTTATAGAAGAATTCTCAAATGAAGCATCTCAAATAGTTTCTTCTGTACAGCAAGCATCAAAAGATTTAGAATATACAGCAAAACAGATGTCAGATATAATTAAAAATGTTGATTATCGAACATTAAATGTTTCTTCAATATCTAGTAGAACTTCTGAAAATATCGCTAATGTAACTTCCTCAACAGGTGGCATGAATAATGCTATTGAAGAAATAACTCTACAAATTGCAAAGTCTTCTAGCATTGTATTTGAATCAGTACAAAAAACTGAAAAAGCAAGAAACACCACTGATTCTTTAGATAAAGCTATGTCGCAAATAGGAGAAGTTGTTTCATTTATTGGATCTATTGCTAAGCAGGTTAATATGCTTGCACTTAATGCAACTATAGAATCAGCTAGAGCAGGAGAAGCAGGAAAAGGATTTGCTGTTGTTGCTTCTGAAGTTAAAAATCTTGCTCATCAAACAAGTAGTGCCACCGAAGATATAAGAAATAAAATTGCAAATATAAAAACTGCTTCCGATGAAGTTTTAAAAGTAATGCTAGTTATTAAAGAGTCTATTAATAAAGTAAATGAATATTCTACAGCTGTTGCTTCAGCGGTGGAGGAACAGCATATTGTTACTAAAGATATTTTTGCTAACATGAAAATAGCAACAGATGGAGCAAAAGAGATATCAAGCAATATTAATGATATCAAGAGCCTTACTTCGAATGCAGATAACAGCACTCAAAATGTTTTAACCGCTGCTGGCGAATTATCACAGCAAGCAGATTTAATTAGTTCATTAGTCAATAAATTTAGTAAAGATATTAAGAACATTTAATTGCAACCCTTTTAGGAAAATAAAAGACTTTTATTTATAATTTAAGTTGCTTAAAGATAATTTCTAAAAAATTCTAGCTATGGGCAAAAATATCTATTTCATTCCAACCTGCAAGATCTAATCTTGCTCTATGGGGAATAAATTCAAAGCATGCTTTAGCAACTTCAATTCTTCCTTCGCGTATAAGCAAGCTTTTTAATATATCTCTTAGTTGGTGAAGATAAATAACGTCATTAGCTGCATAAATTTTCTGCTCTTTTGTTAATTCTTCTGCACCCCAATCTGATGATTGCTGCTGTTTTGAAACTTGAACTGAGAGAAATTCTCTACATAATTCTTTTAAACCATGTGAGTCAGTATAAGTTCTAGAAAGCTTAGAAGCTATTTTAGTGCAAAAAATATTTTTTACTTCTATATTCAAATAGTGGTAAATAACAGCCACATCGAATCTTGCGAAATGAAATATTTTTTGTGTTTTTGGGTTCTCAAGAATTTTTGATAAGTTTGGAGCTTTAGTATGATCTTTATCCAATTGTATTAAATAGATATTTCCTTCTTCATCAGCTATTTGAACTAAGCATAAACGATCTCGTAAATTATTTAGCCCCATTGTTTCTGTATCAATAGCAATATCACCTTTGATAGCTAGATCTGATGGAAGATCATTTTTAAAAAATTTAATTCTTTCTAATACCATTAGAAAAACTCAACTTTATTTTGTTGTTGAAGTTGTTCAATATATTCTTGAACATATTGAGCTGCCATAGCATCTTTCAGTTTAGCCTTCATCTTATCAAAGCTTTCTGGCTGAACTTTTCTTTTGTCTTCAAGCTTAATAATGTGATAACCGAAATCCGTTTTAACCGGGTCTGAAATTTCACCTATTTTCATTGCAAAAACAGATTCTTCAAAACTAGGAACCATTTGTCCTTTGGTAAAATATCCTAAACTTCCTCCAGTGTCTTTATTTCCATCTAAAGAATTTTCTTGAGCTAATTTGCTAAAATCAGCTCCTTTATCTAATTTCTTTTTAATTTCTTTTGCTTCATTCTCAGTTTTTAAAAGAATATGGCTTACTTTATATTCTTCTTCGTCACTTTGCTGTTTTACTATTTCAGCATATTTAGCTTTTAACTTTTCTTCAGTAACGTGCTCTTTTACCATTTTTTCTAAAAAAAGTTTTTGTAACAACTGCTTTTCAGTGATTTTTAATAATTCTTTGTATGAAGGAGTTTTTTCAATTTTGCTTTTTTTTGCTTCATTTAAAAGCAAATCACCAATAACTATACTTCGTGTGAATTCTTTTTTTGATTCTAAATCAAGCTTATCAAAAGTAAAACTATCTTGATCTTCCCCTCTTCCTAACAAGGAAAGAGCGTTTAGCTCCGCTTTTAAGTCGTTTTCTCGAATTTCTTTACCATTTACTTTTGCCATAACCTTATTTTCTTCGGCTAGCACAAAATTTGAAAAACTTAAAAAAGCGATAACTGCTATAATTTTTTTTAACATTCTAAATCCTTGATAGTTCTAGTTTATTTTAAAGATGTCATTTTAAACTTAGATTTCTGCATTAGCAAGAGTGTTATAACATTTAACTGGTAAAAATTAGATTTATTTTGTATTTTGTGTCGTAATTTTGTATTTTAGTATTCTTAAAAATTTGATGTAGGAATGTTTATGTTTAGAACTATTGGAAGATTATTGTTTGGATCAGTAAATGATAGAGCCGTTAAATCACTTCAAAAAATTGTCAATCAAGTTAATGATTTTGAATCAACTATTTCTTCGCTCTCAGACAGTGAACTTAAAGCACAAACGGTAAAACTAAAACATAAACTTAGCGAAGGTTTTTCTCTTGATAACATTCTTCCAGAAGCTTTTGCTACTGTAAGAGAGGCATCAAAACGCGTTCTAGGCATGCGCCATTTTGATGTTCAAATCATGGGGGGAATTGTTCTGCATCAAGGAATGATAGCAGAGATGAGAACCGGAGAAGGTAAAACTCTTGTTGCCACTCTTCCTATATACCTTAATGCCCTTAGTGGTAATGGCGTTCATTTAGTAACTGTTAATGATTATCTTGCCAAACGTGATGCTGAATGGATGGGACAAATATATAAGTTTTTGGATTTAAGTGTTGGATGCATCACTAGTGACTTAAATGATGAACAAAGAAAAGAAGCTTATAATAGTGATATAACTTATGGAACTAATAATGAATTTGGTTTTGACTATTTAAGAGATAACATGAAGCTTGAAAAAGATCAGCTGGTTCAAAGAAAATTTAGCTTTGCCATAGTTGATGAGGTAGATTCAGTTTTAATTGATGAAGCAAGAACACCTCTTATTATTTCAGGGCCTACAGAAGATAATTCAGAACTATATTATATTATTGATAAGCTAGTTAAAAAGCTTAATGCTCAAGATTATGAAATTGATGAAAAATCAAGACAAATCACTTTAACCGAAGATGGAATGACTAACATTGAAAATCTTCTAAAGAAAGAAAAGTTGATTGAAGAACAAGGCTCATTTTATGATTTAACCAATATGCACCTTGTTCATCATGTGAACCAAGCTTTAAAAGCTCATAAACTCTTTACTAAAGATGTTGATTACATGGTAGCAAAAAACCAGATCCTTATTGTTGATGAATTCACAGGAAGAGCACTTGAGGGAAGAAGATATTCTGAAGGATTACATCAAGCTTTAGAAGCTAAAGAAGGATTAAAAATCCAAAATGAAAATCAAACTTTAGCATCAATTACCTTCCAAAATTATTTCAGGCTTTACCCTAAACTTGCTGGAATGGCTGGAACAGCAATGACAGAAGCAACAGAATTATATGATATTTATAAGCTTGAGGTTATTGAGTTACCCGCTAATAAAAAAGTTATTAGAGTAGATGAAGATGATGTAATTTACCGAACTGCAAAAGAAAAATATAATGCTATTATTGAACAAATTGTTGATTGCTACTATAGAAAACAGCCTATATTAGTGGGAACCATAAGTATTGAGAAATCTGAATATATTTCTTCTCTATTAAAAAAGAAAAATATACCTCATAATGTTTTAAATGCAAAATACCATGATAAAGAAGCCATGATAATTGCTCAAGCTGGTAGAGCAGGAGCAGTTACCATTGCAACTAACATGGCAGGTAGAGGAACTGACATAAAACTTGGTGGTGGACCTGACGAATTAATCTCTTCATTACCAGACAAATTATCTGAAATTGAAAGAAAAGACCAAATCGATAAAATACATCAAGAAGTTGAACTTGAAAAAGCTAAAGTAGTTGAAGCAGGAGGCTTATTTGTTCTTGGAACAGAAAGGCACGAAAGCAGAAGAATTGATAACCAATTAAGAGGACGTTCCGGGCGCCAAGGAGATCCAGGAAGAACTAAGTTTTATCTTTCATTAGAAGATGATTTAATGAGGATATTTGCTTCTGAAAAAATGAGCATAATCCTGCAAAAACTTGGGATGCAAGAAGGAGAAGCAATTTTTCACCCTATGATTAGTAGAGCGCTTGAAAAAGCTCAACAAAAAGTAGAGGCAAGAAATTATGATATAAGAAAAAATCTCCTTAAATTTGATGATGTTGTTAGTGAACAAAGAAAGGTTATTTACGAGCAACGAAAAGAGATTTTAGATAGCAACAATATCACTGATGAAATCGAGCCAATATTTCATGAGATTAATGGAAATATTGTATCCGCTCATATACCTGCTAAAACTTACCCTGAAGAATGGGATAGCGAAGGGTTTAAAAAAGAAGTCTTTAGAATATATGGGATTCATATAGCAATAGATGAGTGGAAAGAACATGATAAAATTGATGATGAGCAAGTATTGCTTTACCTTAATAATGAGGTAGAAAAGTTATTTAATCATAAAAATGAGAGTTTCACCAACGAAATATTCCAATCTATTGCTAAGAAATGCCTTTTATCTACTCTAGATCAATTATGGAAAGATCATCTCTATTCATTAGATCATTTAAGGCAAGGCATTGGATTAAGAGCTTATGGCCAAAAAGACCCACTAAATGAATATAAGCGTGAGGCTTTCCACTTATTTGAAGCAATGATGGAAAATATTAAAGAAACTTTTATTAGAAGGCTCGCTTATCTTGAACTACATTTTGTTGAAGATGAAGATGGGAAAAAAATTATTATTGGAGCAGACCTTCCAAAATCTTCTAAAACTTTTACCACCAGAGATGATCCAGCCCTTATTGAAGAAGATAAATTTATCGAGCCATCTCGATCTTATGTTGAACCAGAAAATAGAGATCCTAATGACCCTTCAACTTGGGGTAAAATAGGAAGAAATGAAACATGCCCTTGTGGTTCTGGCCAAAAATATAAGCAGTGCCACGGTAAAATTTAATTTTTACCATGCTTAAATATCCGGATGAACAATAGAATGCTTAAATATATTTAAGCAGGTTAATATACCTAACAAGGCTGCAGAGCAGTCATAGAGAACTTCACAAAAGCTGGGAGCATGTTCTTGTAATTCTGTTTCATTATTCTCATTTATTATTGGAGTCTGGCTTATTACTGGGTTTGGTGCTTCTATAACAGACTGAAAATGGTTTCCTCCCACATAAAATATTTCTGCAGTCACTTGAGCATTTGGATTTGTAGCATGAATGTTTAAATTTTCATCATAAATTACAATATTAATGCTAATTGCTTGCGCTAAAGCTCTTATAACTACATGATCTGCCCATGTACCAAAACTTGACATAGATTCTAAATATTTATCCAAGTTTTCAACAACAAACCCTTCAAATTGAGATGGATTTTCTATAATATAGTTAACAGACACCCTTCTTAATTCTTCATGTGTATATATTACTTGGTTTAACCAAAGCTGATGTTCAATTGCTCTAAACAAGCAATTTCCATCTCTTTCAACATCTTTTAAGCGAAAACCTTTGTTTTCAATTAACGGAAAACCCATTGAATAAGATTCATCTAACAGCATAAATTTAAATTTGGTGTCAGTGTACTTAAAGTATTGAGCATTATCCTCTATCATATCTAATTTTACTCTTCTATTAACAAACATCTGGGTAATTTTTTTATTACTTAATTCAAAAGCTATCTGTAATGCATTTTTTCCATTTACATCAGCAATATCAATATCTAGCTCTTTTTTTTGAAGTAATATCTCTTATAATATCTTCTATTTGTCTACTAAGCTTTTCTAAATATAATTGTTCGCTTTGCTCATCAAATCTCATATCCGATACTCTAATTTGAATTTTAACTAATTAATTTTTATGTAAAGGTTTTATATTTGTAACATCCTAGTTAAAACTCTATATAATAGCAAATATATATTTAGATATAGTTAATATTTCTTCGATTTTTAAATAAAAATTTATCAGCTAATCACTATATTTATAACTATTTATTTTACAATATAAGTAAAAAATACAATTTATGTTGCAAGTTATCAGGTAAGCAAAATGGAATATTTTGTATAAAAGTAGTATAATTATTTTTATAGTGCATGTTATATTATTTCAAGAATAGGATTCAAAAAAATAGGAGAATTATGGCTACTAAAAATTTCCATCACCTTAAATAGCTTCCCCATCTGTTGATCATTTGTTAAACGATCTAATCCTGCCTCAATTTCAATAATCTGTTCAGAACTAGCCTTTTTCTTTAAAATTTCGGCTCTTAAAATAATTCCATTTTTCACCAAGAATTCTTTTTGAGTCAAAATCTCAGATACATTACAAAAGTTAGCAAGAGCTGTTTGCTTTAAAGCATTAAAATCTACATGAGCTGTCAAATCTACATTGCCAATATCACTTAAAACAGGATGATATTTATGGTTTTTCACTGCTTGAAGAGTCCCATTATAGTCCTTCCTTAATTTAGGATCTATATCATAACCATAATCAATAATAAGCAAGCTTCCTTGAGTGCTTTTAAAAATTTCAGCAACCTGCCGGATAATATTATGTGCTGGATAGCAAATTTCAATCCTCGATCCATGCCTAGTATTAGGATGCTCTATATTTAAACTTTCACTAAAATGAGAAAGAGCCGGAATAGTTGCAAAACAAAACTCCTCTAATTTAGGCATTAAAGATATAACTTGTTCATGCCAGGAATCACCAATTTTTATATATTGATTTATGGGCAAACAATCAAAAAATTCATTTGCCACAATTATTAAAGGAACATCTTTAGGTAAAGATAGAATATTTTCATGCCACTGAACTTTATAGCTTTTTAAAGTTTCTTCTTGAATCTCTTTTAATTGCTTATTTCTTTCAACCAAATGAACATTAAATCCATCTTTAAAACCTTCCACATTTTTTACGGCCCTTAATATATCAGCCATCATCGTTCCTTTGCCAGGACCTAATTCTACTAGACTAAATCTAGAAGGCATTCCCATTCTCATCCAAACATTAACACAATTAATCCCTATTATTTCTCCAAAAAGCTGGCTCACTTCAGGAGCAGTGATAAAATCAGCATCTTTGCCCACAGGAAGCTTATTAATATAGTAACCATTTACATAATCATACATTGCGATTTCCATGAATTGAGCAATGTTAATATGACCATGTTCTTGAATTAATTGTCTAAGCAGCTTCATTTTTCACCCTATAAGCATAAGCCACTAATATTAATCCTACAATAAACATAGGTAAGCAAAGTATTTGTCCCATGGTAAAATTCATAAATATAAATCCAAGCTGCTCATCTGGCTGACGATAATTTTCTATTAAGATTCTAAAAGTAGAATAAAAAACTAAAAATAATCCTGATAAAGCACCATGGTATTTCTTCATAGCTGAATATCTAAATAGATAAAATAATATTATAAATAATAATAAGCCTTCACTTGCAGCTTCATATAACTGGCTCGGATGCCGAGGCAAATGATCACCAGGAAAAATAACTCCAAAATCACTTTCTGTATATCTACCATAAAGTTCTGCATTTATAAAATTTGCTATTCTTCCAAAAAATAAACCAATAGGTGCTGCACAAGCAAGTAAATCCATAAGCAAGAAATATCTAATTTTATAAATCGTACAAAATATATAACTTGCAACAATTACTCCAAATAGTCCTCCATGAAAAGACATTCCTCCTTCCCATGTTTTAATTATGTTTAAAGGATGCGCAAGGTTATATTCCAACTCATAAAATAACACATATCCTAACCTTCCTCCCAACACTATTCCAATAATAAGGTAGGTCATTAACTCATCGAAAGCTTTTGTGTCAATTTTATAGATATTTTCTGATTTTTTATTTAGAAATTTAATATAAATAAAACCTAAAATAATCCCTACAACATAAGATAAAGAATACCAAGTCACCTTAAAAGGTGTATTTCCTAAATGTAATATTACTCGGTCAATTGAAGGAAAATTAAATGCCATTATTTTAAATTTTGATATAATATTTTTTCCCAGTATAATAGATATTATCTTTTTAAAAAGAGGAAAAAATGTCGCAATATAAGAAACAACCTGAAAGTGATATCAGCAAAATGCTAAATACAGCGGTTGGAGGAATAACCGGCATGGTAGGAGACTTAAGAAATCAAATAAATTCTAAAATTGAAACCTACCTTACTAAAATGGATTTAGTTAAAAGAGAAGAGTTTGAAGTAGTAAAAGAAATGCTCCTAGAAAGTAGAAGAGAACAACAAAAACTCGTGGAAAAAATTCAAAAATTAGAAGAATCAATAAAGAAATAATTTTTATACATTTTAATTTATGCTTTCATCTCAATAAACTATATTGATATTAGAGGTATTTTACTTTAAAAATATCCTATTAATTTGGAAATAAGCATGACACAGTTAAATTTGCCTTTTAATACGCAAAATATCAATCTAACCCCAATGATGAAGCAATATCTTGATATTAAGTCACAGTATCAAGATGCAATTGTATTTTATCGTATGGGCGATTTTTATGAAATGTTTTTCCAAGATGCTGTAAATGCTGCGCCTGTACTTGGAATCGCACTAACCAAAAGAGGACAGCATCTTGGAGATGACATACCAATGTGTGGCGTTCCATTTCATAGTTCAGAAGCATATATTGCTAAACTTATTGAAAAAGGCTTTAAAGTAGTAATTTGCGAGCAAATGGAAACCCCAGAAGAGGCTAAAAAAAGAGGCTATAAAGCTGTAGTTAGAAGAGATGTAGTTAGAATTATAACTCCTGGAACCTTAACTGAAGATAATTTATTAAAAAGTAATTCATCAAATTTTCTTCTTGCAATTGCATGTGCAAAAGATGAAATTGCCTTGGCCTGGACTGATATTTCCACAGGAGAATTTTATGCCTCTCTTTCAAGCATTAACTCA
Source organism: uncultured Rickettsiales bacterium (assembly GCA_964627795.1). Taxonomy (GTDB): domain Bacteria; phylum Pseudomonadota; class Alphaproteobacteria; order Rickettsiales; family CANDYO01; genus CANDYO01. Next base: position 75,328 of record CAZVLF010000008.1, read on the forward strand.
CTTGCTAATGATCTATCCAGAATTTGTCCAAAAGAAATTTTAATAAGCACCAAAATCTATGAAAAAGAAGAGGTTAATTGCGCTTTAGCTGACTTTAGAAGAATAGTAACTATCCAAGCAAATAATTTATTTGAGCTAAATAAAGCAGAAAATAAAATAAAATCTTATTTTAAAATTATAACTAGCGATATATTTGGCAACTATAGCTCTGCTGAACTTATTGCTTGTGGAGCTGTGCTTGAATATGTTGAATTAACTCAAAAAACTTTAGAACATACCACTATTAATTATCCAAAAAGATTAAATAATAGTGCATTTATGTCAATTGATGCAGCAACTAGAAGAAATTTAGAAATAACTCTTAATACAAATGGAGAAAGAAAGGGAAGTTTATTAAGCTTACTTGATCAAACAAAAACCAGCTGTGGCTCAAGATTATTATATCAATATCTTTCTGCTCCTTTAATAGATATAGAAGCTATCAATACTCGTTTAGATTTAGTAGAATTTTTTGCTAATAATATTGATTTTACCTATCAAATAATTTCCTGTCTTTCTCATTTTGGAGATATTGAACGATGCTTATCTCGCTTTAGTTTCAATAGAGGTGGCCCTCGTGATTTAATGGTAATTAAAAACAGCATCTTTACTGCTAACCAATTATATCAAATATTATCTTGTGAAAATTTGATTACTCAACTCCAAGTGTTAATTACAAATTTTAATGGCTTTGACGATTTAATGATTGAATTAAGCCAAGCTTTAGAAGAAGATCTTCCTTTACTAGCTCGTGATGGTGGTTTTATAAAAACGAATTATCATCCAAAGCTTGATCAATTAAAACAGCTAAAAAATGATAGTAAAATTGCTTTAAACGATCTTAAACAAAAATATATTCAACTTACTGGAATCAGTGGTCTAAAAATTAATTATAATAATGTTTTAGGATATTTCATTGATATCACTCCTCAACATGCGAACAAGATGAAAGAAGAATTTTTCATTCATCGCCAAACTCTAGCTAACTCAGTTCGCTACACAAGCCTTGAACTCAGAGAATTAGAAAAGGACTTAACTAATGTAGAAGATAATATCTTAAAGCTTGAATTAGAAATATATCAACAATTGGTTTCTAATATATTGAATAAATCAGTAAATTTAATTCTTCTTGCTCATACTATTGCTAATATTGATATTGCCACTAACTTTGCCATACTTGCTAAAGAAAATAATTACACCAGGCCAACTATTGATAATAGTTATGATTTTGTTATTACAGAGGGAAGACACCCCGTAATTGAATATTTTTTAAAGAAACAGAAAGAGGAATTCATTCCGAATAATTGTGTATTAAATAAGCAAGAAAATTTATGGCTTATAACTGGGCCTAACATGGCAGGTAAAAGCACATTCTTACGCCAAAATGCTATTATTGTTATTATGGCTCAAATTGGCTGTTTTGTGCCTGCTAAATTTGCTCATTTTGGCGCTGTAGATAAAATTTTCAGCCGTGTCGGTGCAGCCGATGATTTGGCCAGAGGGAGATCCACTTTTATGGTTGAAATGGTTGAAACTGCCAATATACTTAACAATTCAACCAAAAAATCATTAATAATTCTTGATGAGATTGGAAGAGGAACATCAACATATGATGGTGTATCTATTGCTTCAGCTTGTTTAGATTTTATCCATGATCAGCTACAATGTAGGGCTTTATTTGCCACTCATTATCATGAATTAACAGCACTTAGTTCTCAGCTTAAAAGCCTTGCTTGCTATACAATGCAAATAAAAGAATGGCAAAATAAGGTTATATTTATGCATAAAATTATTCCAGGAACAGCTGATAAGTCTTATGGAATTCATGTAGCAGAGATGGCAGGCTTGCCAAAAATAGTTATTCACAAAGCTCAACAAATCTTATCAAACTTAGAGCAAAATCATAATCAAGTAATGGAAATAGATGTTAAAAATATCCCTTCTTTTAATCAGCATCCAATAGTGAAACATGTTGAACAATTAGATCTTGATGAGATAAGCCCTAAAGGAGCATTAGAGATTTTATATACATTAAAAAAGCTTTGTTGACTTTTAACTTTAAGGCTGCTAACTTTTTCTGCACTTATGCATTTTATTAACTATTATTTATGCAGTTGCTATTCTTTAAACTCAAGTATTTTCGAAAACAACTTTTTAAGCTACCTTATTAATATTCACCATTTTTTTGCATATAGTTTTTGGGATTTTTTATGAATAATCGTATGGGTTTTTGGTCTGTTCTTGCACTAGTAATTGGTAGCCAGATTGGTTCAGGCGTTTTTATGCTACCTGCAAGCCTTGCTGTATATGGCAAATATAGTATAGCTGGATGGATCACTTCTGCTATTGGCGCTATTTCTTTGGCACTTGTATTTGCTTCTCTTTGCTCTAGGTTCCCTAAAACTGGTGGACCTCATGTTTATGCCGAACAAATATTTGGTAGAGATATATCTTTTTTTACCGGATGGACTTATTGGGTTATTTCGTGGGTAAGTACTACTGCTGTTATTGTTGCTTCTATAGGATATTTATCACCAATAATTGGTAACCAAGAACCTACAATATATCTTGTGCTTGAAATTTTTCTTCTCATAATAGTCGGCATGCTTAATCTTTATGGAGTAGAAGCTGCTGGTAAAGCAGAGACTTTACTTACAATTTTAAAATTTATCTTACTTTTTTTAATTCCTTTATTTGCGCTTTGGTATTTTGATATTTCTAATTTAACTATGAGTGAGAAAATCTCTTATCAGCTTCCTTCATCAAATATCGCTCAAACAGCTTTACTTACTCTTTGGGGGTTTGTAGGACTTGAATGCGCCACTGCTCCAGCAGGTTCCGTTGAAAACCCATCTAAAACTATTCCTAAAGCATTAGTTATTGGAACTTTAACTGTTGCAATTATATATATGTTTAACAGCGTAGCAATTATGGGCTTAATAAAAGGGGAAGAATTGGCCTCTTCAAATGCTCCATATGTTTTAGCAGCTGAGAAAATATTTGGTGGTAATTGGAGCCTATGGATTTCAATTGCAGCTTCAATTGCATGTATTGGAACGCTTAATGCTTGGGTATTAACTTCAGGGCAAATTTCTTTAGGTTTAGCTGAAGATAAAATGATGCCTAATATTTTTGCTTGCCTTAATAAAAACAAATCCCCCTATGCAAGTATCATTATAAGCTGCATAGGGATTATTCCTTTGTTAATTCTAACTGCAAATAAAAATATTGCGGCCCAAGTTACCACAGTTATAGATTTCTCAGTTACTTCATTTCTCTTTATTTACTTGCTCTGCAGCATTGCACAATTAATTTTATGTCTAAAAGAAAAAACAAGTATATTTAACATTTTAAATGCAATAATTGCCCTTAGTTTTTGCCTGTGGGTAATATCTGAAACTTCTCTTAATACAATTTTAATAAGTAGCTTGTTTACCTTAAGTGGAATTCCTCTTTACGTATTTTGGTTTAAAAAGCAATCTAGCTGAATTCTTTTATGAATAAAAAATTCTTATTTTTATTTTGAGGAGTTAGCAATAACTGCACTTCCAAGCTTAATAAGAATATCCTTTATTTCATCGTCAATGTCATAATCATTTATTATGACATTAAGTTTAGCTTGATTTTCTAGGTTTAATTTAACTTCTTCTTGTATAATTTTAACTTCCCTATGTGGAAAGAATTCATGAATTATTTTTATTTGTTCTATAAAACTATAACCTAAATATAAATTTATTTTTTCTTTAATCACACTTATTTGATAAACAAGTTCAGCTGCTAGAGAAAAATTATTTGTAGCAATATAAAGAATATTTTCACGTATATTGTTTTTACTTACGCTTCCTATTTTTATTGGGATCGTATAATTAGCTATATCATTGCCAACAATAAGATCCCAATCTCTAACTAATTTCTGAAAATGAAGACCAAGCCTGCCTATAATAGGCTTATTAACATAAAAAACAACATCGTCTAGTCTTTTTAAACCGCTATATCTTTGTTGCGTCTCACTCAAATCTACTTACCCTTCATTTTTAGTAAAACATCTCGAAATTCTTCTATAACTGTAATATATAATTTCTTTTTAAAAGGAACGATAATTTGTGGTAAATCTTCTATGTTTACCCACTTCCATTCTGTAAATTCCTGCTGGTGCTTAGTTATATCAATATCACTATCTTGTCCTAAAAATTTTAACAAAAACCATTTTTGCCTTTGCCCACGGTATCTGCCGTTCCATAATTTACTAATCAAGTATACAGGAAGATCATATTTATACCATTCTTTGGTTTTAAATATTATTTCAGCATTTCTGGTGCCAATCTCTTCTTCCATCTCTCTCATTGCAGCATCTTCAGGCGTTTCTCCGTCATCAATTCCACCTTGTGGCATTTGCCAAGCCTCAGTTTTAGAATCAATCCTTCTACCGACAAAAACTTCAAGATCCTGATTTAATATCATCAATCCAACACCAGGGCGGTAGGGCAATTTCTTGATATATTGCTCATTTTCCAATTCTATCATTAACACTCAACCTTTTTAAATCTTTTTCATTGCTGTGCTGATAAATGTTATAAAATTCTTCTAGCGAAACTAAACGAATTCCTTTACTTTCAAGCTTATCAAACCATCTTTTTAAAAGTTCTACTGTTAAAGGGTAATTGCCTCCAATTGCAACAGCCATCCCTTCTTTTATGGCAGTAGATTCTAGTTGAGATATTTTTTCATTTATAGCATCAACAAATATTTCTGAATCTAAAATAACACTATTTGGTATAATTGGGAATGACATTTTTTTGGCATATTGGTATAATAATGAACTATTATCAGTCAAGCCACAAAGATAGGTTAAATTACTCTTTTTTAAGTTATCTATTAACATTTCTGCATTTTTTTCATAAAGAGAGAATTTATCTTCTACATTAGTAAAAACTCCTCCATATTTTTTTGACTTCTCTAACAATAAATTTAATCTCTTTGAGTTTTCTTCAAGTGGAAGATCAACTAGTAAATCACTTTTATTTACCTCGTTAAATACGGCATCCTCCTCTTGAATTGGAATATTTATAAAAATTCTTTTATTCTCAATTTGTTTATTATTAATATCATCTATATCCATTCCAAAATTGACTTCGGCAGGCAATTGATCAATATATTTATCTGCATCTGTTCCAACCAATAATATAGATACTATAGGTCTCTCTTTTTTTGATGAACCTGTTTGAATAATTTTATCATTATCAAAATTTTCTAACTTATTAGTCTTTTGCTTATTGAGTAAAAAAACTGATCTTTGAAAATCATCACTTAAATATATTTTTTTATACACAACGTAGCTTATTTCAAATAGAGAAAGCAAGCATAAAACAAGCATTGTAACCAAGTGACTTTTCTTCATAATCTTCCTTTAAAATCTACTAAAATTTATTATATCTATGGATAATTAATAAATCAATTTCATTTGAAAGAAGACTTAAGCTCTTCTAGCTCTAGCCATCTATTTTCAAGTTTTTCAAGCTCTTCCTTTTTTAAGGCAAGCTTATTGCTGATTTTAAGAAACTCTTCTTGATTGGTATGATATAAATTTGGATCACTAATTTGTTGCTCAAATTTAGCTATATCTCTTGATAAGAGTTCAATTTGTTCTGGCAAAAGTGATAATTCTCTTTCATCTTTATAAGATAATTTTTTCTGAGTTTTTTCACTTCCACTTGATTGAATCTCTTTAGACGATATTTTTTCTTGAATTTTAGGCTTAATTGAAGATAGATAATCATAATAGCCACCAACAAAATCAAGTATATTATGTTGATCTATTATAATAGTTCTGGTCACTAGTTTTTCTAAAAAATCTCTATCATGGCTAACTACCAGTAAGCTTCCCTGATAATCACTTAAAACTTCAAGCAAGATATCTAGTGTATCCATATCCAGATCATTTGTTGGCTCATCAAGAATGAGAAAATTACCAGGATTAATTAATATTTTGGCAAGTAATAACCTATTTAATTCTCCACCTGATAATGTTGAAACTTTTGCTTTAGCTTGGGATTCTGAAAACATAAAATCTTTTAAATAAGCAACTACATGCTTAGTTTTATTTTTCAGAAAAACTGTATCGCCGCCATTAGGGCAAATAACTTCCCATAATGTATCTTCTTGGTTTACTTGTGCTCGAGATTGATCTAAATAGCTAATATCTAAATTCGTTCCTCTAATTATTTCACCTTCTGTTGGCTCTAATTCTCCAGTAATTAACTTAATTAAAGTAGATTTTCCAGCTCCATTCTTACCCATCACCCCTATTTTTTCTCCCCTCACAAACTGCAATGAAAATGGGTTTAAAATAACTTTAGCAGGATCAACATCATTATACTGAAATCCAACTTTAATTAATTGAATTAATTGTTTAGCTTTATTTTCTGAAATGTTTAAATCAAGCTTAACTGAACTTGATATGGAATTAAATCTTGCTTTCTCATTCCTCATTTTTTCTCTTAAATCAAAAAGATTCGCTAAACGCTGCTGATTTCTTTTCCTTCTTGCAGTCACGCCTTGCTGCAGCCATAAATTTTCTTTATCTAACTCTTTATCTAGTTTAGAAAGCTCTCTTTCCTCTTGAACGTAAATTTCTTGCTGCCAGTTATCAAAATTTTTATAACCATGGTTATGTGAAAGGATTTTACCTCTATCTAACCATAAAATTTTATTTGAAACATTATTTAAAAGAGCCCTATCATGGCTAATCACGACTAATCCACCTTTGAATTCTTGAAGATAATTTTCTAACCATTCAATTGATTCAATATCAAGATGGTTAGTTGGCTCATCTAAAAAAAGTAAATCTGGCTCTTCGACTAAAGTTCTTGCTAAATCCGCTCTCCTTAATTTGCCGCCTGATAATTTACTTAAAACTTTATCACCTGATAATTTAAGCTTTTCTAAAATGATATCAGCTAGATAAGATTTTTGCTCTACTGTTTCGCCTTCATTTAGCTTAATATTTTGTAATACATACTCATAAATAGTTTGATCTTTATCAAAACTTGGTGACTGAGAGAGAAAACCTACTTTAATACCTGGTTGATAAAATATTTCTCCCTTATCAGGTTCAATTTGTTTTGCCATTAATTTCATTAGAGTAGATTTGCCACTGCCATTTTTTCCAATTAAGCAAATTTTATCTCTTTGCATAACTTGAGCTGAAATACTTTTAAAAAGAAATTTTTCTCCAAAACTTAAGGCTAAATTTTTAAAATAAAATAACGGCAAAGACATAGTTTTTAACTCACATATGGTGGACGGATATATAATGGCTCAAGAGGAAATTCTATATTTTGTGCCGCATAATATTCACTAGCTAAGGCAAGCAATTCTGCATCAACTGAAAAATTGAAAATTTGATTATTATTAGGTAAAAATTTTACTCCATCGCCTATAATAAGATGTTTTTCTTGATCTACCTCTCCTAATTCTGTAACTGATATTAACTTTGGTTTTGACTTAGCATTAGCATTCGAATCAAAAAACTGAATGTATAGCTGCTCATTTCTTCCATCTAAAACAACAATAATATCTTTTTTTTCATCAATATTTTTTGCTTTCCAAGCCAGCACTTGAAAACCACTTAAAGCTATAATTTTTCCTTTATAACCTAGCTCAATTCCAGAAATAGCCGCCATTGCTATCCTAACGCCAGTAAAACTACCCGGTCCATTACATACTGTAATTAAATCAATGTCATTTAATTTCAATTGAGCCTTATTAAGAGAAGAAATAATTAAAGAAAATAATTTTTCAGCTTGCTGGGAAGCTATGCTCGTTTTATTATAGGCTGCAAGATTTCCATTAGCTAAAATAGCAACTGAGGCAAAGCTATTACTAGTATCAAAAGAAAGGATATTCATTGGATCAAGTTTCATTAAATTGTTTTAAACAATATGACATAAGAGGCATTGTTGGTAAAGAATTAAATGACCATTTTGCTTATCAGCTTGGCAGATATTTTCCTCTTAAGAAAGTTGCTATTGCTCGTGATTCTCGCTTAAGTTCTATCTCTTTACTTAATGCATTAAAGCAAGGACTTTTAGATTCTAATTGTGAAGTAATTGAACTAGAAGGAGTTTCCACTTCACCCTTACTTTATTATACAAATTTTAAACTTAACTGCGATGCCAGCATTATGATTACTGGTTCTCATACTCCATTAGATCTAAATGGATTTAAAATAATTAAGGATGGAAAATTTCTCTTTGGCGAAGAGCTGATCAACCTAACTAAAACATTAGCATTTAACGGGAAAGGAACTCATAAAATTATAGATATTCGCCAGCAATATAGTGAAGATTTGAGCAAAAATCTTCATTTAGATGGCCAACTTAAAATTTTATGGGAATGTAACAATAGTGGATTAGGGCTTATTCTTAGTAGATTGAATTATAATTTCAAACTTATTAATTATGACTGTAATGGAAATTTTGTTAATAATCCACCTGATCCTTTAGAAGAAAAATCTTTAGTATATTTACATGAAACACTAAAGAAAAATCAATTTGACTACGGTTTTGCCGTAGATGGTGATGGAGATAGGCTAGTTTTAATAACTAAAAACGGCAATGCACTCTCATCTGAACAGCTTACATATTTAATTGCACTCAGCTTAAAGGGTGAAAAAAAGAATAAAATTATTTTAGATATAAAATCTAGCAATATATTAGCTGAAGAATTAACTAAACTTGGTTTTAAAGTTTTATTTGCTTCTGGCGGACATTCAATCATGAAAAGGAAAATCCTTGAGGAAAATGCAATTTTAGCAGCAGAATCAAGTGGACATTTTGTAATTAATGATGGGAAATATTATCCTGTTGATGATTCATTATACATAGCTTTAAGGCTTATCAAGCATCTAGAAAAAAATTCTCTTGTTTTACTTCCTAAAGCAAAATATGCTCACGAATTAAAAGTTAAAGTAAAAAATAAAGCTATTTTAGAAAAAAAATTTTTACAAATTAAAGATGTTATTCACACTCTTAGAGGAATTCGTAAAAATTATTCTAATGGATGGTGGCTTTTAAGATTCTCAAATACTGAAGATCATTTACTTATTAAAATTGAAGCTAATAACAAGGCAACTTATATGAATCTGGTTGAAGAATTATTCAAAATCACGAATATTCAATTGTCATTATGTGATTTTTGATTATAATAAACTTAAATTTTATAAATTATATCAATAATTATTTTTTGAAAGTTTAAACATGGGCTATTCTAATATACTAAATATAACTAAGCCAATCGTTCTTGTTGGAATGATGGGAGCAGGAAAGTCTACCGTGGGAACAAGACTTGCTAAAAAGCTTCAAGTACCTTTTTATGATACTGATAATCTTGTTCAAGAAATAGCCGGATGTTCAATAGATGACATTTTTAAATATGCAGGTGAAGATTTCTTTCGTGATAAAGAAAGGCAAGTTGTTGAAGAACTTCTTAACCTTACTAATTGCGTTATTTCCACTGGCGGTGGAGCTTTTATTGATGAAGTTAATAGAAAAGTAATCAAAGAGAGATCTATTTCCATTTGGCTAAGAGCAGATTACGATACTATACTTGAGCGTGTTTCTCGTCGAAATACAAGACCAACCCTTAAAACCGGCAATAAAGCTGATTTAGTGGAACAACTCATAAAAGAAAGATATCCTATTTATGAGGAAGCAGATATTTGCGTCAATAGCGGGGATGGACCTCATATGATTATAGTTGATGATATTATCCAAAAGATTTCCAAGTTCTCTTAACTAATAATTAACTTTTTTAGAGATATTATATTTAATAATCTTTAAAAAAGGCTATTTATATGTTTAGTAAAAATGAATTTGTGGAGAATGTACTTAGCTCACAGGAAAATAGTAAATTTTCTAAAGAAGAACATAAAAAACTTATTCAAGGATGCCTAAATACACTTACAGAAAGTGATCAGAATCGGCTATTAAGTGATGAGAAGCTACAAGCAACTTTCAAAAAAAGTATTCATAGGCTACAAGAAAGCTTCAATCCCGCTGAACTTGAACAAGCAGTAAAAAATTTTAAAGATGTTGATTTAAGCAAAATTTCCTCTCAACACTCTGCGTTTTCACCTGAAATAGCAAATAAAATTAGCAGTAGCAAAGAATTTAAAAAGATTGATAACTTAGGAGCTGGCATATCAACAATACTTGCAACAAGTGTACTAACTTCAGAAACACTATCGCTAGAAAAACAGCAAAAACTTGATCATATTATCACTGAGTTACTAGTTGGTGCATTAACTAATAAAGAAAAAAAATTACTTCAAGCATCCAGAACTCTAGATGAAAATGCGTTTGAAAAAAACCCCTATACTAAACAAGTTGAATTCCGCAAACCAAAGCCAGAATTAGTTATTGAAGTTGGAAGATATGCTTTAGAAAATTATGATACACTCTCTCAAATGGATCCAAAGGAGTTAAGAAAAGAAGGAACAGCTAAGAAGAATGATCTCCTTAATGCTAGTCAGAGCCCCAAAAAAGGAAAACCCTCTATCAGTATTATGACTGACGTAGAGACTCCTTCTAACACCCCTCCTGTTACGCCAAGCCCATTATCAAGCTCTAAATCTAAAGAAGGACGAGGATTTTAGTGAACAATGAAACTGATTTTTTAAATAAATTAGCCTCTCAAACTCAATCAGGCGAGTACATGTTTGAGCAAAGTTTTTCTTTAAGTAAAGCTTGCTGGGATATGCTTGAAGAAGATGTTAAAAGAGCTTTTTTAAATAATCAATCAATCGCAATTGATGAAAAACCTAAAACTAAAGAAGAATTTGCTAATAGTATTAAGCGTTTACAAAATAATTTTTCTCCCTATCAAATGGAAGAGGCAATTGAAAACTTTCGCTTTCTTGATAAATCTAAATATTCAAAAGAGCATAAATTATTTAATGACTCAATTATTATTGCTGAAACTTTTAAACATGAAGTCCTTAAAAAATCAGGCCCAACTATTGCCACCCACTTGGCAACCATGACAACAGCTGATGTTATTGATCAAGAGTCCTTAAGCCGAATTACTGCAACTTTATTAGCCGAAATAGTCAGCGACAAAAAAGGAAAGGCTGATGTTAATTTTATTGATAAGCATGGGAGAATACATTCAAATTTAGTAATTTCACTTGCAGATTACTGCAATAAAAATTTAAACGAGTTAAGCACTTTAAACCATGAAGAGTTAAAAGTTGTAGGAAGAGACTTAAAAAAATCATGCGCGAAAATAGATTTAAGACCTGAGAATAGAAATATAGCTATGATTAAAAAAGTAATAAATGCTATGAGCACTATTTTGTTAGGTGAAGAACGTGAGCTTGAGCAAACAATTCTCCTCAAGAAGAAAATCGCTGAAAGAATTATCTCACCAAAATCTAATTTTGTAAGATCGGTAAAAAATATTTTTTCCTCATCAGGTCTAACCAACAAAGCAAGAACATCACCCACTCAAAGGCAACAATAAAATTAAAAATCTAAATTTTGATAGTAAGCAGGAGGATTAAAACCACGTATCCTATCAGTAAGAAGAGCTCTAAAAGAAGGTCTTGATTTTATTACTGCATACCATTCTTTAACTAAAGGATATTTGTCCCAATCAATTTCACCCAAGTAATCTAATGTTGAGAGTTGAGTAGCAGCTGCAAGATCAGCTAAACTCAAGTTATTACCAGCCAACCATCTTCGCGTGCGAAGTAAAAATTCAATATATTCTAAGTGATAAGATAAATTAAATCTTGCTGCCCTAAGATAATTAACTCTTGGTGAAATATTTTCATAATAAGAGATGATTTTTTCTTCCATAAAATACTTTGTTACTTCTGAATGAAATTTATATAAAAACCAACTCATGATTCGTCTAATTTCAGCATTAGAAAGATGAGAATCACCAAAAAACATGCCATGAGGTGCTAAAGTTTCTAAATACTCACAAATTGCATATATAGAAGAAATAGGTTGATCATCTGTAATTAGTACAGGAATATCTAAGGCTGGATTTACACTAGCAAGATTTTTACTACGTTCCCATGGCCTCTCCTCTATTAGCTTAAAAACTAATTGCTTTTCAACTAATAATATTCGTGATAGTCTTGAATATGGACATAAAGGAAAATGATATAAACAGTACATTAATTAAAAACTCTTAAATATTGATCTCCTATATTATAAGTTTATAGCATTTCTTTAATTTTGTGTAGGAAAAATTAACTAAATATTAATAATAACTTTATGAATAAGAATAATTTACTAAAATTTTCTTTTATCACTATATGCATCGTTGGAATATATTTTATTTCTTTGGAATGCCCCACAGAGTTTGGTTACTCAGAAGTTATGGGACAAGAAAACATTACCTATTCAATTTTTCAAGAAAATAATATTGATCCTAATAAATTGCCTATATATGATTCAAGTAAAGAACTTAAAATTCCCGCTATCATTCATTTTGTATGGCTTACATCTGAAAAAAAGCCAAAAGAAATAAATGAAATAGACCTTAACCATATCATAAATTCTTTAAAAACTCTTAAAAAAAGCCCACTAAACTGGCAATATATTTTATGGACTAACAATGAAAGTTTAATTCCTGAAACAATTAACTCTCTTGCACCTTATGAGATAGAAGTTAAAAACATCCATAACTTGAAAAATTTTGAATTAATAAATGATATAGGAAATATGATCAAAAACAATAGCTTTTCAGAAGCTAGTGACTTAGTCAGATATCTTGCTTTACAAGAATATGGAGGAGTTTATAGCGATACTGACACTGAAATTTTTAAAGATATTTCTCATCTACTTCAACAATTTGATTTTTTTGGTTCTGAGCATAGGTTTTATTATTATGAACTACATGAGAAAGGTTTTGATACTCTTGCAAGTGCATTTTTAGGAGCTAAAAAGGCACATCCTGTGATAAGCAAGACTGTAGAACTTATTCATAGAAATTTACACAGTAAAGAACTGCCAAACTATGTTAAAAATGCATGTTCTGTTCATAATCGAATTTGGGTTAGTACTGGCCCCATGGTTTTAACCATAGCTTACTTAAATGAAGGAAATAAAGAAGGCTATAATAATGTAATATTTGATTCAAAATATTTCAACCAACGTTGTAGCATTAAAGAATTAAGAATAACACCAGAAGTTATGGGATGCCATGGCTTCAATGGAAATTGGTATGCAAAAGACTAAAATCAGTTAGCATCAACTAATTTAGTAATTCTTGAATTAAGCTCGCTTGAAAGAGGATTAGCATCAGGAACTGATAAAAATTGATCAAACATAGAAGAAAAAGCAATCATAAATATTAATGACAATATTATATATATCAAATTAGGACTAGAATTATATAAACGTGGCAAAGTCATTATGCCTGGCTGAGAAGCAATATTTGTATTATTATAATTATCTTCTTTAAATTCTATATTAAGCAACTTTAAATATTGTTTAAGGAAACCTCTATAAAATACCTCTCCTGGAAAAGCAGAAACATCAGATTGCTCCAACGCCTCAACAAGCTGAGGTTTTATTTTTAAATAATTAGCAACTTCAGAAATAGAAATCCCTAACTCATTTCTTTTGGCTATAATAATGTTATTAATGTTGCTATCCATCTAATATTCCTTTAAATGATAGTCTAGAGTATAAGGTAAGCAATGGATAGATGTCAAATTTTTCTTTAAATAAGAATCAATTTGTTATAGACTCCTGTTTTAATTTTTCTAGATCTTACAGGGTAAAATGAATAAAGAGATAAAAAACCTATTATTAGCAGTATTTTTTTCAACTTTAACCGTAGTAGCTTGGCAATATTTTTATGAGTCCCCTCGTAAAGTTCAACTTGAAAAAGCTCAAGCAAAAATAGCTCAACAAAAAGCAAAGCAACAAGAAGAATTAACAAATATTGCACGCACTAAAATTAGTAATCAAGAAGATTTAAGCTCAGCTGAAGCAGGAAAAATTGAAATTAAAAATCCTAAAATTAGCGGTAATATTTCACTAAAAGGACTAAGGTTTGATAATTTAACTCTTGATCTTTACAAGCAAACTTTAGATGAAAATAGTCCTAAAGTTAAATTATTTTCCAATAAAGGAATAGAATCTTATTTTTCTGAATTTGGATGGATTAAAAACAACCCAGAACAAAATTTTTCTGTTCCAGATAAAAATTCTGTTTGGACCTGTAATGAAAAAATACTCACTCAAGATAAATCAATTAATTGTTACTGGAATAGCGGAAATATAAAATTTATTTCCACAATTTCTCTTGATCAAAATTATATGTTCACTATAACTCAAACTTTAGAAAATAACGGAGATCAAGCAATTGACGTAGCTAATTATGGAAGAATTTATAAAGCTAAATCAGAACCAAAACAATTTGCAATTCTTCATGAAGGAGCAATTGGCGTATTTGATAAAAAAATTAAAGAATCCACTTATGATGATTTAAGTAAAGAACGCCAACATATTTTTACAAATACCCCAGGAAGCTGGCTGGGCTTTACTAATAAATATTGGTTAACTGCTTTAATACCTGATTCAGGATTTTCTTCAAAAACACACTTTCTTGCTACTTCCCCTAGTGATAACCTAACGCAAGGAGATGTGTATAATGTAAATTTTATTACTAAAGATTTACATGTTAATAAAGGAAATAGCATTTCCATGACTCATCTTTTATTTACAGGTGCTAAAGAAGAAAAATTATTAGAAGAATATTCCTTAAACAAAGATATTAAACTATTTGATAGAGCAATTGATTATGGAATGTTTTATTTTATTACCAAGCCTCTATTATGGTTAATGAACTATTTTAATTCACTGATTGGTAACTTTGGATTAGCCATACTTCTTGTAACATTATTCTTAAAACTCTTAATGTTCCCACTTGCAAATAAATCATATGAATCAATGAATAAGATGAAACAAATTCAGCCTAAAATTGATCAAATTAAAAAAGCTTATTCAAATGATAAAGTTAAATTCAATCAAGAAATTATGAATCTTTATAAAAAGGAGAAAATCAGCCCAGCTGCCGGATGTTTGCCTTTATTTATTCAAATACCCTTATTTTTCTCACTTTATAAAGTAATTTTTATTTCTATTGAAATGAGACATGCACCTTTTTATGGCTGGATAAAAGACTTATCAGCTCCAGATCCTACCTCTATTTGGAACCTATTTGGACTTTTACCATGGGGACCTATTGGAACATTAGATATAGGAGTTTGGCCTATTCTTATGGCTGTAACTATGTTTATTCAACAAAAGCTGAATCCCACTCCCACTGATCCTGTTCAAGCAGGTGTAATGAAATTCATGCCATTAGTTCTTTTATTTATGCTTTATTCATTACCATCAGGCTTAATGATTTACTGGTCATTTTCCAATGTTCTATCTATAGTTCAACAATATATGATTGCTAAACCACAACAAATAGGTAAAAAGGCTTGAATTTAGAACTTTACTGCCCCAATAAATTGGTTCAGAAATTACTGGACCAATATTTTCAAGGTATAAACTGGATTGAAGATGAAAGCTGCACTTTAAAGATCATCGAAGAAGAAATAAATTTTGTCCTTTATATTGAAGATAAGATTTTTACTTTCTATAAACCTCTTCAACTTAAAGATTTAATTGAAACTATTGAGTTTAATATAAAAGATAATTTAAAAATTATTTATTTAACCCCTTCAATAAAATTTTATCCTGAAAATAGATATTGCTTCAAAGAGAATAAAAAAATTATTTTAACCGAGAAAGAATCTATCATATTATCATTTTTAATTAAGGAAAATAAAGCTATTTCAAAATCCACTTTACTCAAAGAAATATGGGGTTACTCAGATGAAATATTAACCACAACTTTAGAAACTCATATATATAATCTTCGCCAAAAATTGTCAGATAAATTAATTATATCCGTACCAAATGGATATAAAATTTCTATATCTTAAGGCTCTTTTACTACATAAAGCTTTACCATTTATTAACACTTCTATGTTTTAATATTATAGTTTGAAAACAAGATATAATTATATGAAAAAAATTCATTACTTAGGATATATATTTATTTTAATACTATTTGTGACAGTTTTTTCTTTTATAAGAAATTTCATTGAAACAAGTAATAAGAATATTCTTGCAACTTATGTAAAAGATAATGCTTTAGCATCTTTAAAAGAAAAAAACAATCTTGAATTTCAGTTCAAGCAAATTCAGCAGAATATCCGAACTATTAGCTTTCTTCCAAGCGTTCGAAACATAGATAGACATGGAAGTAATATTGATAATAATGCCAAAGAATCAATCCAACAAATATATAATAATTTAAAGACTAATGTTGATGTTTCTGAAGTTTATATTGTTCCTGCAGAACTTAATCCTGAAGCGATCGATCCAATAACCAATCAACCAGAGGCTCCTATTTTAATGTTTGATGAGTTGATAATGACTCCAGAGGAACGAAAAGTAGAAGCTGAAAGTAATATTGTAGCAGTGGAAATTTTTGAATATAGAGAATTAGCTGAACAAATGAAATGGTTCAAACAAAAATATCCTTCTTTAGAAACAATTGATAAACTTAATCCACCAATGGTAATTTCAAAAGAGCTTATCACTTGCGATAACTCATATTTTATGTCAACAAATAATGATAAAGACCGCTCAGGAATCATAATTTCTGTCCCTTTTTATGGTCCGGATAATAAATTTAAAGGAACAATTAGTGCAATAATTCTTACTAAGAATTTAATTAAAAGCTTAACAAACGGTAATTACGCAATAATAAATAAAGATAAATTCTTTTTTGCATACCAAGATAGCGGTCAGGCAAAAAAATCAATCAATAATGTTTTAACTACAAGGCCTGATAAAAGCCTTATTTACTCTGAAACAGTAAAATTAGATTTAAACTCAGATAGTGAATTAAATTTATGGGTAGGAATTCCTGATTCTAATTTTTTTAGTAGAATAGACGTTAAATCAGTTAACGCATTTAAACATTCTATTTATACTGCAATTGCAGCTATAACTATCTTTTTACTAATATTTTATAAAAGTTCTTTAATGAAGCTAGATCATCAAAGAATCAATAATATGATACTTGAAGAGCAAATTCGCGAAAGAACAAGTAAGATTGAAGAATTAGCAAACCAACAGAGTATTGAGCGTGAAAAAGCAGAAAAAGAAAAAACTTTAATTCTTAGCCAACTTGCTAATGAACTAGAAAATTCTCTTAACCAAACTGTTGAAAAAATATCTTCAACCACCTCAGAAATCTATTTTGGCTCAGAAAGTGCATTTAAAATTGCTGAGTTTAATATTAATAAAACTGTTTCTGCTTCAAAAGCATCTTCATCTGCAGCAAACTTATCTCAAGATATAGCAAATTCAGCTGCTGAGTTGAAAAACTCTATTGAATTAATAAGCAAACAAATTAACTCATCAGAAGAAATAATTAAAAATGCAATTAATAAGGTTGATGATTCAAAAAAATCTATTGATTTACTTAATGATAAATCAGAAGAAGTAAATAAAATTATTACTTTAATTGCCAATATCTCAGATCAAATTAACCTTCTTGCACTTAACGCCACTATTGAATCTGCAAGAGCTGGAGAAGCTGGTAAAGGCTTTGCCGTGGTAGCAAATGAAGTTAAAAACCTTTCCGGTGAAGTTGCAAAGGCCTCTGACGAAATTAACAATCAAATGAACGAAATAAAATCTTCTACCAGTGAAACAGTTTATGCGGTTGATCAAATATATAAAATTATAAGAGATGTATCTTTAATCATCACTGGTATATCAAAATTAATAGCTCAACAGAGCCAACTAACCGAAAAAATTTCTGGCAATATTTCATTTGCAACATCTAATACTGAAGAAGTATCTAAAAATATTTTTGCAGTTAAAGATAGCTCTGAAGAAACCAAGAATATTTCTAAAACTGTATTAGATTCGGCTCAAGAACTAACTAAAGAATTTAATAATCTAAAAAGTAAAATTGATGAGTTTCTTGGAAAAGTTAAAAAGTCATCAAATAATATTAACTAAGTAGCTTTTTGCTTTAAAGGATTAACAAGCTATAATAAACATATTATTTTTATTAGCATATTCTATCACTTGTTCTTGATCTAAAAAGAGTGATTTTTGTGCTTGAATAGCTATTCCTTTAAAACCATTATCATGAAGATTAATAATAGTGTTAATTCCTATAGTGGGCAAATCTAGCCTAAGTTCTTGGTTTTCTTTTGCCATTTTCACCAACACACCTTCTCTATTTTGCCCCCTTTTTAAAGAACCACAGCGATTGATTAATTGATCTGTCCCTTCAATTGCTTCCATTCCAAGAACTAATCCATTTTCAATAATCACTGCTTGCCCAATGTCTAAAGCGCTCATTTGGTGCAAGATTTTAATTCCAAGCTCAATATCATTTTTATCTTGCTCGCTAGGTTTAATTTTAGTAAAAATACCTGGCTTGACCACTAGATCTTTTAAAATATCTTGAACAGCTATCACTTCAAAGCAATGTTCTTCCAAAAATTTTGCAATTATTGAAAGGATATTATCATCTCCAAATAATTTATTTTTGGTAATTCTTGCTAAAAGCTTTGCTCCCATCATATCAACTTTTAAGTTTAAAAGATTAGGCTTAGCAAGCCCTCCAATTAAAATAACTTGTTCAACTTTGGCTTTCTTCATTGCTTCAACCGCTTTACCAATTTCACCAACACTAATAACTACATGGTCAATATCATCAAGCAAGCTTAAATTTGTTTCACCCTCTATTGCAACTACAAAAAACTCATGTTTTTCTTTACAATATTCAATTAGCCTTTTAACTAAAGAACCTTTAGCTGCAATTATCCCTAGTTTTTTCATGAGTTTTTGGTCAAATTCTTACTTGGTTTACAGATAGCTCTATTGGTATCTTCAGTAATAAATTCTAGCATTACCATCACTTCATCTGAGTCAGAAAATTCTTCCTTCACCATCTTTAAACGCTCTGAGAATGTTCCTACTTCATCAAGGAATAATTTTTCAAAAGCTCTTCTTAAATCATGCATTGCTTCTTTGCTAAAATTTCTTCTCTTTAAGCCAACAACATTTAATCCTGCTAAATGAGCTCTCTCACCCATAACCACACCATATGGAATCACATCCTCTGCCACGCCTGACATTCCTCCAATCATTGCATGATCTCCAATTCTAGTTCTTTGCAACACTGCTGAAAGCCCACCAATTATAGCATAATCTCCCACCTGAACATGGCCTGCTAAAGCAACGCAATTAGCTAAAATAACATCATTACCAACTATACAATCATGTGCTATATGGCTTGAAACCATAAAGAGACAATTATTTCCTACTTTAGTTAGCATTCCACCAGTTTCAGTCCCTGGATTTGCCGTAGTATACTCTCGGAAAATATTATTATTTCCAATAATAAGCTGAGATTCTTCTCCTTGATATTTTTTATCTTGTGGCGCACATCCTATAGTTGAGAACGGAAAAAATTTATTATCATCTCCAATTACAGTATTGCCTTCAATAACTACATGAGACTTTAAATTATTATTATTTCCAAGTCTTACTTTTTTTCCAATAATCGAATAAGCTCCAATATAATTATTATCACCTAAAATAGCTCCTTCTTCAATAATTGCTGTTGGATGTATATTATTTGCCATCTGCATTCTCCGCTATCATCGCTGTAAAAGAACTTTCTGCCACTAATTTATCATTAACTCTGGCTTCTCCACTAAATTTCCATACATTCGCTCTTGCTCTTTCTTTTTTAACATGAAGATATAAACTATCTCCTGGAGTTACTATTTGGCGAA
Organism: uncultured Rickettsiales bacterium; assembly: GCA_964627795.1. Lineage (GTDB taxonomy): Bacteria > Pseudomonadota > Alphaproteobacteria > Rickettsiales > CANDYO01 > CANDYO01. The sequence continues at coordinate 95,276 of CAZVLF010000008.1, forward strand.
ATTTAGCATTCTCAATTGACATAAAATATACAGCCATATTTTCTGTGGTTTCTAGTTTCATGCTTTCAATCACATATAAAGCTGCAGCTTGAGCAAGAGCTTCCACAATCAACACTCCAGGCATTACTGACCTTCCTGGAAAGTGCCCTAAAAAATGAGGCTCATTGAAAGTAACATTTTTTAATGCTATTAAAGATTCATTTTCTAAGTCTATTGATACAACTCTATCAACCAATAGAAATGGATATCTATGGGGGAGCATCTTTATAATTTTCTCAATATTCATTATTGGTTCACTCATCATTATTCCTTATTTTTACTAGTTAATTGTTGAAGATAAAAATTTTGCCTATGCCATTTTCTAATTGGAATTGCAGGCGATCCACCCATAATTTGCTTAGGTTCAATATCTTGAACCACTCCAGATTGAGCTGCAACTTGAACTTGATCGCCTATGTTTAAGTGCCCAGCAACTCCAACTTGCCCGCCAAGAACCACAAAATTACCAAGCTTACTACTTCCAGCAATACCAACTTGGGAAACAATCACACATCCCATACCTAATTTAACATTATGCCCTAACTGAACTAAATTATCAATTTGACACATATCCCCAATTTCTGTATCTTGCGCAGATCCTCTATCAATACAAGTATTTGCACCAATTTCAACATTATTTCCAATTTTCACTATTCCAAGTTGAGGAACTTTTAAATGTCCTTTATTATCTGAAGCAAAACCAAAACCATCTTGCCCTATTCTAACCCCTGGATGAATCAAAACATTATTCCCAATAATCGCATGCGATATTGTTACATTGTTTGCAATCTTTACATTACTTCCAATAACAACATTTTTTTTAATTACTGTATTATGATCAATAATGCAATTATCACTAATCTCAACACCATCTTCTATAACTACAAAATTTCCAATTTGGCAATTTTTCCCAATTTTAGCATTTTTAGCAATAACTGCATTGCTTGCTATAATATTATTTGATTGCTCAGGAGGATATAAAAGACTAGCTACAATTGCATAGGCCTTATATGGATTCTCATGCGTTAACACATTCATAGTTTTAGGTGCTAAATGCGCATATTTTTCATTAACAAAACAAAAACCTGCTTTTGATTGTTTGAATAGCTCTAGATATTTACTGTTAATTAAAAAACTTAAATCAGCTGGGGTAGCATTTTCCAATGAAGATACATCTAATATTTCTTCCCTCTGATTATTTTTTAAATAAAGCCTTGCACCTGTTGCCTCCAATATTTTTTCTAATGAAATAGGATCTGCATTTAAAAAAAACCTTGAATTAGCCATTATAATTCCTCATATGATTTCTCTCCCAATTCTAGGTTTGTTTATCTTCGCTGTCAAGGAGATGTACATGCCTATAATTTAAGGATTTAGGGCCATCATCTTAAAGTAACCAAATTTAACAAAAATAAAAAATTATTGCAGTCTGGTTAATTTGAATGTATATTGCATCAGATAGAATTTATATTTTATTTATTAAACAATCTATTATAAGGTAAAAAAATGAGTGATGTAGAAGCAAAAGTTAAAAAAATTGTAGCATCTCACTTAGGTGCAGCAGAAGATAAAATAACTTTAGACTCAAGCTTTGTTGATGATTTAGGTGCAGATAGCCTTGACCAAGTAGAGTTAGTTATGGCATTTGAAGAAGAATTTGGAATTGAAATTCCAGATGAAGCTGCAGAAAAAATTGTTAAAGTTTCTGATGCTGTTAACTTCGTTAATTCAGCTAAAAACTAATATTACTTTAAGTTAGTTTTAATACCCCAAGCTTATTCGCTTGGGGTTTTTTATTAATTATATATTTCTTCCAAATAAATCTTTTCTCTTTTTTCTAAAGAGATTCTAGTATATTTTTTGATTTGTAATATGTGCTCCAAATTCAGTTATACAAAACCAACTTACGACATATTCAGAGCTTAAGTCGTTGCATTAGGTTCTAGAACTCATTAGATATCTAAAAAAATAAATACCTGTTGACCTTAATAAGTTAGCTTGTTAACATATCTTACTTAAGTGATTATATTTTAATTATTATGTTGAATAAGTAATGAAAAAAAAGAAAAAAAGTTGGGAAGACGAGGCTTCCGATATTTTGTATTTGTTTAATGAACATACATATCCTAAAGATATAGTTGATTATAATCCTGCATATCAATTTAAAGAATTTTTATCAAATAATTTACAAAATATTAACAAAGAATTTGAAAATTCATATATTCATTTTAAGGAGCCCATAACAATGTTGATGTTTGCTGCACATCAAGGTTTTGTTGAAGCTATAGAAATACTTATAGAGTATGGTGCAGATATTGAGCAGAGAAGCTCAAAAAATGGTTACAACGCTCTTCATTATGGCTTGCAAGAGGGGTCATATAGCTTTAAGGCGGTAGTAAAGCTACTAGAATTAGGAGCCGATCCTAACGCTTTATATCCTATGGGGTGCTTAAATATTCATCCTATTTCAGTAACATTTCATTCACTAGCTGGAACAAATAATGAAGCCTCCATTGCAATTCTTAAGGCCTTTTATAAAGCAAAAGCTAACTTTAATCACCATTCACTAGAATATATAGCACATATCAATCCTAGTCGTCCTGATTTTAGTGAAGTGAAAGTAGGCAAAAGAACTTTCTTGAAATTACGTGATATATACAATAAAAAGTATAATTCCCAGAACACTAAATCTGAAGATAACAATCTATTAGATTTAGACGCTCAAAGAGCAATACAAATTTCGGATGAAAATAGTATTGAACAATCAACCGCTGATATGCTTAATATCTATCCAGAAGAAGTAGTTGAAACGGAAAATATTCCTGTATTAAGTCTATCTAATATAGAAAGCAAAGAAAGTGCTATTGTCGATGTTCTAATGATAGATGAAAATAATGATTCTATGAATAAAGGAAGTTCTTCGTTAAGATGGAATAAAATGATGACTAAAGCTGCGCTAGGATTCAAATCGGTAGATTTTGTGGTAAATATGCATAAATTAATCTCTGAGCCTATATTAGATAATGCTCAATTAGTTCTTCGTGATGCTATTCATTTTCAAAGCATAATTCAAGGAGCTAATATTTATTCATTGAGCTTGGGTGCAATAGATATTGCAAATTTAGTCTCTTATGGAGAATATAGCCAAGCGATTGGTGAGGTTATAAAAACAGCTATATATATAGGACTTCCAATGGTCATGGGAGAAGAATTCTCTACTTTATATACCGCAACAGTGATGACATATACAGGTTATAAAACTGCCGCTAATTTATATTCACATTATTCTAATTATGGCACTCCATTATCTGAGTTTAAATCAAACATAGCTTATGGAAAATTATTTGATTATTATGGATTTGAAGATTACGCTAAATATTGTTTCCTAAATGCTATAAATATAGCAAAAAATCAAGAGCTATGTACAGAAATTCAGAAGATGATTGCAGAAGAACGTAGTCTAGCAGGAATGTTATCTTATTATGAAATAGATAGCAGCTGTTATATATAGTTTTAGCTTAAGAATCTAATTTAAAAAGCAAAATTCATTTATTGGATGTTAGCGTTAAAGAAAGTTCGCAAATAGTGTCGTTCACCTTAGGGCGTGATTTATTACGAACTTTTTTATTTCTCTGATCTAGCATAATAAAATTATACATTATGGGGCCATTGAAAGATAGTATTTTGGAATTTATTTGAAACAAGATTTTATACTTGTATCTTATTCCAGAAATTTTAGATTGAAATCAGTCAGTTTTTATTAATAAAATTAGGGGCTAACACCTGACTTTTAATAAGTTAGGATGTTAGAATGTACTTAAAGCACTGTAAACT
>CAZVLF010000009.1:0-18123 GCA_964627795.1 uncultured Rickettsiales bacterium
CACTCGGCCATCTCTCCACAAAATAAGATAAACTATCTACTGTTTAAGGAAAAGATTCTAGTCGAACCTTAACAATTTAGTCAAGCTGTTTTTATTCTATGTTTTCTTTAGAATAATTATAATTCAAGAACAATTTCAAAATTTTATTTTTTAGCTAATCCTTAAATTAATCAAATATCAAATTTTCATTTAATATACTTATCAATAATTGTTGTAAAAAGTTTTTTATTGTAATTAAAGGCGAATTTATGATTATTACAAAAAATAGTTATGTTTTTTTCATTTTCAACTACATTTCAATAATATATACTCGTTAACAAATAATAAACTTAAGGCATCCTTTATAATGAATGAAAAAGAAGCGGTTTTAAATGATGACGTACAGCTGAACCAAGAGGCTTTTGAAAAGCTTTTAGTATCTGCTTTAGAAAAAGAAGATAGTAAGGAGATAGAAAAGCTTGTATCAACAGTACATATTGCGGATTTAGCCGGTTTTTTTAATAGAGCATCTTACGATCAAAAAGAGCAGGTGTTAGCCTTTCTTAGTGATAAAATGGTAAGTGAATTAATCATTGAGCTTGACGAAACAGTTATACCTAAAGTTATAGAGATGTTAGGTAACAAAAAAGCAGCCATTGTAATTGAATCCCTTGATATTGATGATGCAATTTATGTTCTTGATTCTTTAGAGGATGACCTTGAACATGATATTCTTAATAGCCTTAAAAGTAAAAAACAGAAAGAGCTATATGAGGGATTGTCATATCCAGAAGGAAGTGCAGGAAGGTTAATGCATAAGAAATTTATTGCTGTTCCTGAGCAATGGTCTGTAAGCCAAGCATTAGATTATATCAAACAAAAACAAGAGCCAAGTGATATTTCAGAAGTTTTTTATGAAGTATACGTAACTAATCAAAAAAATATTCCTTTGGGTATTGTGCCTTTAAGTATGCTGATTTCAGCTCCTTCTGAAATAAAAATGAATAAAATAATGGATACTGAAATCAAATCAGTTCGTACAGATTTAGATGAAGAAGAAGTATCATATTTATTTAAAAAATATAGTTTAGTTACTGTGCCGATAGTAACTAAGCATAAAAGACTAGTTGGAGTGATAACTTTATCTGATGCAATGGAAATTATTAATAAACATGCGGAAGAAGATATTATGAACATGGGTGGGGTAAGAGAAGATGACGTTCACCTTAACTTATTTGAGGTGATAAAAGGGCGTTTTCCTTGGCTTTTGTTAAGTTTAATTACTGCAACTATTTGTTCACTAGTGGTGAATTTATTTCATAATACAATTCAGCAGGCAGTGATTCTTTCCGCAATTATGCCGATTGTATCAGGTATAAGTGGGAATGCAGGCACTCAAACTATGACAGTTACAGTACTTTCACTTTCAAGTAAAGAGTTAACAGCTTTAAATATTACTCGAGTTGTAATGAAGCAGATTATTTCATGCGGATGTAACGGAATTCTTCTTGCAATAGTTGGTGGATTGTTTCTTGGTTTATTGCATGGAAATATGGTTTTAAGTGCAATATTTGGTATGGCAGTTATAATAAATTTTGTATTAGCAGGTTTATTGGGTGCAGTTATACCAATAGTCCTTAATAGAGTTGGATTTGACCCTGCTGTATCATCTCCTGTTTTTGTAACAACTTTAATAGATATTCTTAGTTTTGCTATATTCTTAGGTCTTGCCAGTAAATTAATGATTTAGTGGTTTGCATTATCCATAATTTTTAAAAATCTTTTATTTAAGCAGAAAACACTATATGTCCAAGCTGACATCACAATAACAAAGAATATAAATAATTTATCAACTAGCTCACCAATACTTGGATTAATAAATTGGAACATAAGTTGTTGAGATACAGCTCCAAAAGCCTTACCAAAACGGCTTCCAATGACATCAACTGCTGCTTTTCCTTTCGTTCTTAATTCACGATCAAGAGGCATGAAAGCCATTTCTTTAGTCGAATCGACAAAAGTATAGTTAAGTGATTTAAATAATATTACTTGAGCAGATCCAAGCATAACTGCCATTGATGCTACGCTGAGGTTTATTGAGTTAAAAAAAGGCTCAATTATATCTTTAAATATTACAATTGTAAAAAATAAAGAACCAGTGATTCCTGCGCCTAATGGAGTGAACAAAGCAGCCACAATCCATTTAAATTTTCTTAAAATATAGGTTCCAAATGCCATCACTAAAATTGAGGTGAGCCCGAAATACATATTAAACTTGCCCATAAAAGCGCTATAACTTTGTTTAGTTGTGTAGACTTGTTTAAGTTCATACTTCCAGAAGCTTTCAATTAAATTTACACCAACACCATAACAAAATACAATAAGCATAATCAGCCATAAATAGCGAGAGGCGCACACATATTTTAAACTTTCTTTAACTGATAATCTAATTTTTTCATGCTCGCTGTTATGTTCTCTTGAGCATAGTGTAGGATCAAAAAATACATTTTTATAAATCCAACGATATAGGAATATTAAACCAATTCCAGCTAATGCTACAGTAATCATCATTGATTTAAGAGTATAGTCCCAAACATAATTTTCACCGCTATTATTCATGAAATATTCAGATATTCCTGTTTGCATTATGCCTGCTACAATAATTCCACTTTGCCCTATTATTCCAAATAATGCATAGGTTTTTTTAGCCTCTTTTAATGTGTAAAGCTCATTAGCAAATTGCCAGAACATTAATGTTAATGTTACAGTTCCACAAATTTCACACATTATGTATAATAAGCTAGTAGTCCATTGCTCACACATTAAAATTTGGTATTTAAATTTAGGATATTGAGCGGCAAGATCAGATAAATCAGGTTGAATATAATCTTGTAATGGACTTAAGATAAATGCATAAATCAAAAAAAATGAAGCAAAAAAGCTAGTTATGCAATAATATAATTTATCTCTTGATAAAACATTGGCAAGTTTAGTGTAACACAGGAAAAATACTAAGGTTCCAGGGAAAACGCCATAAAATTTGATAAAACTTATAAGCTCTGCACCAAGTGAAGGAACTAAAACTGCATCTTTAACTCCTCGAAGAAAGCTATTAACGTAAGCTGAAAGCAATAGCATTAATGAGGTGGGTAAATATTTATAGAGTATATAAGCTCTATTGTTGGAGAAAGCCGCGATGATATTTGATGAATATTTTCTCCAAAGACCAAATTTAGAAAAATAATTATTCTGCACTAAAATATATTCAAAAGAAAAATGCTTTAAGAGAATCTATATTAAAATAATTATATTAGCAAGTTTTTATTGCGGAAATCAGATATAGCAATTTCCGCAAAATTTATAGTGATGTATTATTTAAGCTTCACAAGACTCATTTATGCATTCTCCACCCAAATTTGGGCTTGCAGAGTTGTAAATATTATCGGCTATGATTTCATTATTTTCATTTTTTGAGTTTATTTCAGGAAGTTCTTCTTCAGTGGTAGTGGTATCTGATGGCGTTTCATTAACTATATCAGTTGCATCTTTAGTGGAAACTTCATCTTCATCAGATGATATGTCGGTATCGAGATATTTTTTAAAGGGCTCTTCTTCTAATATGTTATGCAGCTCTTCATTGTTGCTTTCTGAATCAGTAGCAAGTTTTTCTTCTACTTTAGCTGTTTCTTCTTTGATTTCTGCTTCTAATATATTAGATTCAGTACATAATTCACTAATGTTTTTATTATCTTCCGTAAAAAATGTTTCTTCGATTTTATCTGCTTCTCCATGCGTTTTGTCTGATGTCATTTCTTCAGCAGCTTTTATTTGGTTCTCATCAATTATTGATTTAGCTAATGCAATGATATTTTCATTATTATAGGTTTCTTGTTCTTTTAAAAGGGTATCTAAATGAGGTATGCTAGTATGTTCTTGAGGCTTATTGCCATTATCTACTAATGCATTTTTTGATTCTTTTAATAGATCACTAGTTTTAACGAATGTTGGTAAAATATCCGATAGATATGGGACTACAAAATTTATAATTTTATTAATATAATTGAAAAACATAAAAGATAACTCCGTTTAAGGTTGAATTTTAAAGGGTAAGTCAAAACGACTTAAACAGAGTATTATCTTTTTATAAATTGCAAAGTCAACAAGATTATATATTAATAGTTGAGCAGCCTAAACTAATTCATGCAGTTGATCTTGCTGCTGAGCTTGAGCAAGAAGTTTAGCTTTTCTTGGCTTGGTTTTTTTAGGTTTGTTACCAAATTGGGTGCGAACTAACTTTTCTCTTTTTTCGTCCCAAGAATATCTAAAAGTAACTGGCTTTAACTCTGTTACAATTATATCCCCATTTGCTAATTGCATTACGTCGCAACCTTTTTGTAACGATTCCGTAATTAAAGAGCAAGATTTAACCACGTAACGCATATCTGACATTAAGTCAATATCATTTTCTATTTTTTGTTCTTCATCAATATAAGACTCAATATCTTTTAGCAACATAAACTTACCTACTACTTCTTAATTATTAAAAAATTTCCATTATTATATGGGAAAAAATAATATATGTCAATATCTTAACTATTATAAATTATATTTAGAAAGTTAAAATAACTATAAACTTGATTAGTTATATCTTTTAAGATAAAAAGATATTTTTACTAAATCTAAAAAAGTTACGAGAGATGAAAGATAAATCTAACTCAAAAAATATATATATTTCTTGGATATTAATAGCAAGCTTTTTTTTATATCAATATATATTACGTGGTTCTCCAGGAGTTCTAATTGAAGAAATTAGAGCTGATTTTTTAATTAATGCTGATCAGTTTTCTTTAATTGGGGCAATGTATTACCTTGGTTATTCTCTTACACAAATCCCTTTAGGTGCTTTTGTAGACAATAACGGTATAAAACGAACCGTTATATACTCAATATTATTATGTATTTTAGGAACTGTTTTTTTTGTTATAACTAAGAATATTTACATTGGCATTATGAGTAGATTTTTTGTGGGAATTGGTTCAGCCTCAGCTTTTATGTGTTCTGTAAAGCTTGCCAATGATTGTTTTCCTAAATCTAAACAAGGTGTAGCTATGGGAGCTGTTTTAGCTTTTGGTGCGGTTGGTGCTTTAATAACTGGTATACCCTTAAACTTACTATTAAAATTTTTTACCAACTGGAGAGATGCATTTTATGTTTTTGCATTTGTTGGAGCTATTTTGTTAGTAATGTGTTTCGTTATTATTCCTAATGATTTAAAAGAAAAACATCAAAATAATTCTTCTTTTTTAAAAGGTTTAAAAGAAGTGATTCAGAATAAAATAACTATAATATATGCTATCATTGCTATAGGATTATTTATACCTCTTTCAGTTATGGCTGATTTATGGGGGGTTGCTTTCTTAGTAAGAAAATTTGAAATGACAAGAGAAGTAGCAAGTCCAATTTTAATGAATATATATATTGGTATGGCTTTTGGTAGCATTATTATTCCACTATTTTTAAGATGGTTTCACATAAATTTCTTAATCAAAATATGTTCTATAGTATTATTATTTTTATTTTCACTGCTTGTGTATAGTTCTAATATAAGTTATAATTTTCTTATATGGCTGCTGATTTTAATTGGTTTTTTCTGTGGAGCTGAAATGCTCTGTTTTGCAGCAGCTTTAAAAAATGTTGATTCGAAAGTTTCTGGAATTACAATTGGAGTAGTAAATACTCTTAATATGTTAAGCGGAGCTATAATGCAACGAATGATAGGAGTATATCTTGATATGAAGTGGGAAGGTAATTTAACCCTGGAAGGATTAAGATTATATACTGCTTTGGAATTCGTTGATGCTTTTACAATATTAGTCATATTAATGGCTGGTTGTTGTTTTACAGCATTTTATTGTTTGAAAAATAAAGATTAGTATTATGTTAAATTATGTAGCAAGTATTGGTAGAGTTTTTTTTGATTTCTTAGAAGCAACAGGTAAAATTAGCTTGTTCTGTTTTCAAGCAATAGTAAATATTTTTAAAAAACCATTCTATTTAAGATCTATATTTAATCAGATGGTTGAAATAGGATTCTACTCTCTTCCTGTAGTGGGGCTTACTGCCATTTTTACTGGAGCTGTGCTTGCTTTGCAAAGTTATACTGGCTTTTCTAGGTTTTCAGCTGAAAGTGCAATTGCAACCGTTGTGGTTTTATCTATAACAAGAGAATTAGGCCCAGTGCTTGCTGGTTTAATGGTTGCAGGTAGAGTAGGCGCTTCAATGGCAGCAGAAATTGGAACAATGCGCATTACGGAGCAAATAGATGCATTGGTTACTTTATCTACTAATCCTATTAAATACTTGGTTACACCAAGGATGATTGCTTCTGTTGTAATGTTACCTTGTTTAGTGGTTGTTTCAGATATTATTGGGGTTATGGGAGGATATTTTATTTCTGTTTACACTCTTGGATTTAGCCCTGATATATATCTGCAGAATACTTTTCAATATTTAGAAATGGATGATGTAACTTCTGGCCTTATTAAGTCAGCTGTATTTGGGTTTATTGTTGCGATTATTGGTTGTTACTGCGGATATAATTCAAGTAAAGGAGCGCAAGGTGTTGGTAAAGCAACAACTAACGCTGTGGTGGTTTCTTCAATATTAATATTATTCAGTAACTATATATTAACAAAGGTGTTTTTTAGTTAAATGTCAGAAAAAATTATTGTTAAAAATTTGGTTAAATCTTTCGGTACCAAGCAAGTTATTAGAGGTCTTGATATTGAAGTTAAGAAAGGCGAGTCATTAGTAATTATTGGAGGCTCAGGAACCGGTAAGTCAGTTTTAATTAAAAATATTGTTGGCATACTTCAGCCTAACTCTGGGGAAATATTAGTTGATGGCATTGATATGACTAAGCTTAATGCCAAAGAGCATAACAAGATGCTAAAAAAGTTTGGTTATCTTTTTCAAGGTGGTGCATTATTTGATAGTATGCCTATATGGAAAAATATAGCCTTTGTTCCTCTTCAAACAGGGCAAATAGATGAAAAAGAAGCAAAAAAACTAGCTATAGAGAAACTTTTTTCAGTGGGGCTTGATGAGCATGTGGCAGATTTGTTTCCAGCAGAATTATCTGGGGGGATGCAAAAAAGAGCAGCGCTTGCTCGTGCAATAGCATTAAACCCTGAAATAATATTTTTTGATGAACCCACTACAGGGCTTGATCCAATAATGTCAGCTATTATTAATGATTTAATAAAGAAAAACTCCAAACAGCTTGGAGCTACTACTATTACTATTACGCATGATTTAATTAGTGCAGCTCATATTGCTGATAGAGTAGCTATGATTTATGAAGGAAAAATAATTTGGAATGACTCAATTGATAAATTACATAAATCAGGCAACCCTTATGTAGAACAATTTGTTTCAGGATCAGTTGCAGGGCCAATTAAAATTAATCTTCAAGATCACTAATTATATGAATGAGATATTTGTTTCGACAGCAGTTTTTTTATCATTACTTTTATCAGGTCTTCTCTCAGCAACTGAAACTGCTATTACCGCCATGTCTATTGGAAAAATACATAAATTGAAATCAGACGGTAATAAAAAAGCGATTCTTATCAGCAAGCTTAGAGAAGATAAAGAAAAGCTTATTAGCACTATTCTACTTGCTAATAATGGTTGTAATATATTTTCTTCTACACTTGCTACCGCAGTTTTAATTGATCTATTTGGTAACGAAGGGGTTATTTATGCTACTTTTATAATGACAGTATTAATTATTATTTTTGCTGAAATCCTTCCTAAAACTTATGCTTTAGCTAATCCGGAGAAAACCGCTTTAACTTTTGCTAGTTTTTTAAATGTAACAGTTAAGATTTGTAATCCGATAACTAGATTTATTAGTTTTATGGTGGAACTGATATTTAAGATGCTTAAACTAGAAAACTCTTCAAAGAACTTTATTTCACCAACTGAGGAAATCAAAGGAACAATTGACTTACATCATAGTGAAGGAGCGGTAGATCAAAGTGATAAATATATGCTAGATGGAGTTTTTTACCTTGGTGAAACTAGAGTTAGCGAAGTAATGACTCATAGAAAATATATGTCATCAATAAATATAGATTTAGAAGCTAAAGAATTTTTTTATCAAGTTAAAACTATAGGTCATACAAGAATTCCAGTTTGGCAGGGGAAACCAGATAATATTATTGGAATTCTTCATACAAGAGATTTACTTAATACAATTATCTTAACTAAAGATTTTAATAAGTGTGATATTAAAAAATTGATTTCTGAGCCTATGTTTATTCATGAGAATACAACTTTAGATGAACAATTAGCTGAGTTTAAACACAAAAAAACAAGATTTGCTATAGTAATTGACGAATATGGTGATATACAGGGTATCATTACTATTTATGACATATTAGAAGAAGTTGTGGGAAGAATACAAGATGAACACGACGCTGATAAAAATGATATAATAATTTATGACAATTATTGTATTGTGAAAGGTGAAGTTACAATTAGAGATTTAAATAGAAGACTTAATTGGAATCTTCCTGATGAAGAGGCAACCACAATAGGTGGTTTATTGCTTCATAAAGCCGAGAGAATTCCAGAAGTAAATGAGAAACTTGAATTTTATGGTTTTACTTTTGTTATTTTAGAAAAAGAGTTAAATCAGATTACAAGCATTAAGATTGAAAAAAACAATAATGAATAAATTTCTAAAATTTATTTTAAGTTGTCTTTGCTTTCTTCCTTTTGTTTCTTTAAGTATAAATTTAGAAGAATATCATATAATACATAACTCAAATCATTGTAGTAATTATTTTGATTATTTTGAAAAAATATATCAAATACCGAAAGACTTACTAAGATCTATCTCAATTATTGAAACAGGAAGATGGAATACAACAATGCAAAATTATTATCCTTGGCCTTGGGCTGTGAACCAAGGAGGGAAGTCTTTTTATTTTTCTTCAAAAAAGGAGGCAATATTAAAGGTAAGAGAATTTTTGCAAGAAGGTAAAACTAATATTGATATTGGATGTATGCAAATAAATCTTCATCATCATCATGAAGCATTTTTTGATTTAAATCAAGCATTTGAACCAAAAGAAAATATTGAGTACGCAGCAAAATTTTTGCATAAAAATTTCAATCAAACTCAAAACTGGCAACAATCAATAGCAAATTACCATTCCCAGTCTCCTATTGGTTGGTCTTACGCTACTAAAGTTTTAAAAATTTGGACAGCTTATGGTGAGAATAGATTGCATTCTACCCATTGTTTGAATGAACAAGGAAAATTAGATTCTTGCAATAAAGTAATTTTAAATGAAGTTAATTCTTATGCAGAAGAAAGGGAGCAAATTCCTCAAGCCTCAAAAAATGATCACAATAAAGCTGAAGAAGTTAAGCCTATCCCTAAAAAAGATTGGACAAGAATAAAAAGTTCAATGATTTTATATTCAGTTGATAAAGAATAAATATTAAGGCTGTTATAAACAATTTTATAATGGTTTATATATATTATTGACAATTATTTTAATTAACAATATAAAGTTAATATATTAAAACAATTTGAGTCTATGCTTACGGGAAATGACACGAACTTATTATTAAATCTTCTTTAAATTAAAAGCTCAAAATAATTCACCAAGAATTCATGATATAATTTCTTCAATTGTTAAAACTCTTAATCAAGGCTATTCAAATAATGATTAGGCAATCAACTTAAAATTTTAAAAAAATATCGAATATTATAATAATAACATTCATCCCAAATTTTTAGAATATTTAGGTAATGAGAGTCTAAATATTTATGGAGTTTTAGTATAATTAAAATAGTGAAGCTACTATTAGCAATAAAAAATCCTTCTAAAGACTGAATTTTTTATGTTGTCTTTTCATAGCCTTCCATGATTTCAACTAATGAACTATATCCAAGTAATTGTGCAAATCTTAAAGGAGAATATTTCAATATACATTCAGCGCTAATATTTGCACCATGTTTAAGTAAAGATTTTACAATATCAAGGTTATTATTTTGAACTGCTATATAAAGTGGAGTGGCACCATTGTTAGCTTTTATTTCCGTATTAGCTCCATATTCTAATAGCAATTCAATTATATTAAAATAATTATTTTCTGCGGCTATATATAAAGAAGTAGCACCAATACTTGGTTCAAAATAATCTATGTCTATTCTTAAATTAAGATATTTTTTTACTTTTTCATAATTTCCATCAATTACAGCTTGAAGCAAATTTTTTGTATTTATAGTGGTTTTTTTGGTTATTCTTTCTTTTAAAGCTGGAAGATACTTTAAAATTTTATCATCATAAGTGGTTGAATATTTTTTATTATCATTTATAAGCTGATTTATTCTCTGCTTTTTTTGCTCTTCAGGTAATAATTTGTTTACAAGGTAAACTCTATTTAATTTATTTTTAGTGAAATATTCCCAATCTCTTGCCCAGTAATGGTTGATTGATAATATTTGATCGCCCCTAAAATAAGAATAGGGTCCATAGATTAATTTGTAATCTTCTGTAATTTGTGCATATCCTGATTTAAGTATAGGAAAATGTGGATTTATAAATGTTTCTACATAACGTGGTTTAACTATGCTTTTAACCACTGGGTCATAAGAATATTCTTCTCGTAAAAAAAGCTTTTCTGTTAATAGGTCATCTTTTTGTAGATTGGTTACATTTCCTGATCCAAAAATGCGCCAATTAATTGAAAGAGCTGCATATTCATCATATTTACTTAAAACTTGGGGGAGATTTTGTTCTTTTACAGGAAATAGAAATTCATCACTATCAACAATTATAAGCCATTCTACTTCATTTTTTACTTTTAAAGTAATGTGTAGATAAGCATTACACTGTAATTGTAACCATTCTTGAGGAGTTTCTGTGTTTAAATTTAAGTTTATTAAATCTATTGTTTGATCTTTTATGTATGGTTCTAAAACTTGCATATAATGATCATTGCTGTTATGGTTATATAGATAGAAGTGTTCAACGCCGATTAGTTTATAAAATTCTATCCATTCTTCTAAATATTTTGCATCATCACGAAAAATTGCTGTTAGAGCCAAATAATATTTCGGGCTTTCAAGCATTTCAACTTCAAAGGTATATTGTTCCATAATTATAACTTTATTTAATTGGATTTTTTATGATCATTTGCTAAATATCATAAAAAAAGCCGCTTTTTTTAAAAGCGGCTTTTTTGACTACTAAATATACTTAAAAAAGTTATTTTTGCTCAATGAATTTTTCTTTAATCCTTGCAGCTTTACCTCTTAAATTACGCATATAGTAAAGTTTAGCGCGTCTTACAACACCGCGCCTAACAGTAACTATGCTATCAATTCTTGGAGAGTAAAGGGGGAAACGACGTTCAACACCTTGATCGTGACTAATTTTACGAACCACAAAAGAAGATTGAAGACCACGATTACGAATAGCAATACAAACTCCTTCAAAGGCCTGGATTCTTTCTGCTGTACCTTCAACGATCTTTACGTTTACTCTTACAGTATCACCATAAGAAAATTTATCATAACGCTTACCTTCGATAAGCTTTGCTATTTGTTCTTGTTCAAATTGTTGCAGTTGTTTAGACATGACACATCCTTAATTAAACTTTTAAATGACGATTAACATATACAAATTCTTCATAAATTGCAAAGGAAATTTATGTTTTTTTCAATTTTTTTAGTTGAAAAATGTTAGAGTAGACCTTTCCTGTATAATTATGGACGTAAAATCGTTGCAATTGCTTGTACGGCAATTCCTTCTCCTCTTCCAGTAAAACCCATTTTCTCTGTGGTAGTGGCTTTGATATTTATATATTCATGATTTATTCTTAAAATTTTTGATAAATTGAGTCTTATTGATTCTTTAAAAGAGTAAAGCTTAGGCTGTTCGCATATTATAGTGACATCAATATTATTAATTCTTGCATTTTTTTGGTTAAGTAGCTCTAAACAATGTTCAAGAAATATTATTGAGTTAGCGTTTTTCCATTTTATATCTGAAGGGGGGAAGTGAAGACCTATATCTCCTTCACCCATTGCGCCAAGTAAAGCATCAACAACTGCATGAATTAGAACATCTCCATCTGAGTGGGCTTCGATAGACTTTGAAAATGGAATTTTAACTCCACCTAAGGTAATAAAATTTTCATTAGTGGTGTTTTCAAAAAATTTATGAGCATCAAAACCAATGCCTGTTGAAGTTATCTCCATAACATCCTCTTTATAGGTGATTTTTATATTTTCTTTTTCCCCTTGGATGTATTTCAAAGGGATGGGAAAATTTGATTCATCAGTAAAGAATATATCTGATTTATTATATTCACTGAGTAATTGATTAAAATAAAAACCTTGAGGGGTTTGAGTGGT
This sequence comes from uncultured Rickettsiales bacterium, assembly GCA_964627795.1. Classification (GTDB taxonomy): domain Bacteria; phylum Pseudomonadota; class Alphaproteobacteria; order Rickettsiales; family CANDYO01; genus CANDYO01. Next base: position 12,422 of record CAZVLF010000009.1, read on the forward strand.
ATATAAATTAGTTCTATCTATATTTTCTACTCTATCTTGGTTAATTCTTTTTACGGTCTCAGTTATAGGAAAGGTTGGTATTACTCCATGATAAGGATAGTTTTTAAGGTTTTTAATGATTTTACTAATAAGTTTATTAGATAAATAGGGGCGATTACTATCATGAATTAGAATTAAGTCAGGTTGATATTTAGCAAGTTCATTCAATCCATTTTTTACAGACTCACCTCTTGATGGGCCACCAAAGATTGGAGAAATAAGCTTAAATCTATTACAATGCTGTTCATATAATTCTATATCTTGAGGTCTTATTACTACAGCCACTTCATCAATTTCTGGATGATGACAAAATTTTGAAACAGTTTTATAAAGTATGTTGTTAGTATATTGTTTTGGAATAGATGAGGAAAATCTTTCTCCACACCCTCCAGCAACAATTAGAGCAAAAACTTTAACCATGGTTTTGTGATTTATAAAATGTTTCTAATAATATATCACCAATTTCTTCAATAAATAAAGATGATAATATATGACCCATATTTTTTATTATAAATAATTTAGCATTAAAGATATGTTCTTTAGCATAATATGCATGTTCAACTTTAATTATAGGGTCGTCACTACCATGAATAATAGTTATTGGAATTTGGGAAGAAATAAATTTTCTTCGGTCTCCTGGTGAGCTTAAAATTGCAAGACGATGATTTCTTACAGCATTTTTGGATTTTGCTCTTGAGTAAGATTCTTTTGCTAGTTGATGCCATTCATCGTAAGGAAAATTGCACGCCTCTCCATTAAATAATTGCCAAATTTCAGTTAGTGATTTTATTCTTTCTTCAATATTGGTGCGAGGAATTTGATATAGCTGAGCAATTTTATGCACTACATCAGGGTTTTGACCTGGAAGTCCACTTATTTTTCTAGCTCCTCTTAAGGACATGCTGTTGATTGTGGTCATTATTAGCGAAAGAGATAGAATTCTTTCTTCAAAATAATGGCTTAACATTTGAGCTATATAGCCCCCCATAGATTTTCCAACAATATGGGTTTTATCGATGTTTAGTTGATCCATGATTGAAATAACATCTTCAGCTAAAGCTTTAAGATCATATGGATTAGTATCAAAATTATAGCTTGATGATTTTCCTGTATCTCTGTTATCATAGCGGATTACAAAATAACCTTCTTTAGCTAATTTTTCACAAAGAGAGGTAAGCCATAATATACCTTGACCAGCAGCGCCAGAGATAAGTATTACAGATGGATCAGTTTTTTTACCAAAGGTTTGGATACATAACTCAGGATAGTTAGCTGTTAATAATAGCTCTTCCATTACTAAATTGCTTCAACAGATATTACTTCAGGAACATAATATTTAAGCATATTTTCAATTCCATTTTTAAGAGTTACGGTGGAGCTTGGGCATCCTGCGCATGCGCCATGAAGCTGGAGTCTTACAATTCCTTCTTTAAAATCGTGAAAAACTATGTCACCACCATCTTGCATAACTGCTGGTCGCACTTTTGTTTCAATAATTTCTCGGATCTCTTTAACTATTTTATCTTCATCTTCATTAGCTTCAAGTTTAGAAATTTTGCTGCTAGAAACTGTGTCTTCCCCAGAAATTAAGAAGTCCATTATTGTTACTAGAAGCTCAGCCTTAATTTCATCCCATGCTTTATCTTCTAATTTTGTTACAGTGATAAAATCATACCCTAAGAAAACAGATTTCACATAGTTAAGAGAGAAAAGTTTTTGTGCAAGTTTAGAACATGCAGCATCATCCACATTTAAGAAATTCATGGGCATTGCTGAAATAGTTCTTCCTGGTAAAAATTTTAATGATTGAGGATTGGGGGTTTCTTCGGTTTGAATAAACATAATTTTTCAATATTTTTGCTTTACTAAATACCCACATTATAACAAAAACATAGTAAAATTGTCAAGAATTAGGTTTTTATAGATTTGTTTTATTGTTTAATCAAGCTTGTTGTTTCTAGCCAATCCTGCTGGAGGTATTTTACCAGTTTTTCCTCTTGTGCTAATCCAAGGTGTTAATTTCTTTTCAGTTCTTTGTTGCCCTAAGTAATTCCAACTTAAGCCTTCCTCAGAAGAAAATAATTTAAAAGAAGAAAGTTTAGCATTTTGGTATTTTTGGAGTTGAACGCCTTGCCCTTTTTTAAGTTCAGGAATTTCTTCAGTTTTAAAAATTAACAATTTTCTAGTTGTGCTAAGAAGAGCTATAAGATTGTGTTTTTCTTCTATAATTTTTATACCGATAGCCTCATCTCCAACTGCAAGATTCATGATCTTCTTACCCATTTTTGTTTGAGCTAGAACTTCATTGGAATCTATTTTAAATCCTTTACCATTTGAGCTTATAAGAAGAAGCTTATTGTGGTTATTATAAAGAATTATATCAACGATATGCTCATCTTTATCAAATTCAAAAATAATATTGATTGGATCCCCATCTCCACGGGTAATGGTTAAAGTGTGAGCGGATATAGTATAAAATTTGCCTAGTTGCGTGAAAATGATGATTTTATCTGTGGTGTATAGTTCAAGTAAAAATTTAGGTCCGTCTCCATCTTTATAGCGGATGTTTTCTTGAGGAATGTTGTGGCCCTTTAAAGCTCTAACCCATCCTAATTGAGAGCAAACAAATGTAATAGGTTCTTTAGCTATAAAAGTTTCTATATCAACTGATTGAGTACTTGGTAACAAAGAGTTTTCAATTATAGTTCTACGTGCGCCAAGTGCGGTTTTCTGTCCAAATTTTTGCTTAATTTCACCAATCTCACTTTTTATTACTTTTTTAAGTGATGCTGGGTTAGAGATAATATCTTCAAGTTCTTCTTTTTCTTTTGTTAATTGATCATGTTCTGATCTTATTTCTGCTTCTTCAAGCTTTCTTAGTGACTTAAGTCTCATATTTAGAATAGCTTCTGCTTGAATTTCAGTAAGCGAGAATTTTTTAATTAATTCTTCTTTTGGTTCATCTTCATAGCGTATTATTCTTATAACTTCATCTAAATTAAGATAGGCTATTAAGAAACCTTCTAAGATTTCCAAACGATGTTTTATTTTATCGAGTCTAAATTGCGATCTTTTTAAAACTATAATTTCTCGGTGTTTTAAAAATTCTTCTAAAACTTCTTTAATCCCCATTACTCTTGGAGTTGATTTGCTATCAAGCACATTCATGTTTAAATTAAATCTATATTCTAGATCGGTTAATTTAAACAGAGACTCCATTATATTTTCAGGGGAAATAGAGGAGTTTTTCGGTTTTATAATAACAGAGATATTTTCTGCTGAATCATCATAAAATTCTTCAATAAGTGGCAATTTTTTCTCTTTAAAGAGATCAGCCATTTTTTCTATTAATTTTGATTTTTGTACCTGATAAGGAATTTGTGTGATAACGATTTGATATGTATTACGAGGTAAGTCTTGCTTGTGCCATATTGCTCTAACTTTAAAATTTCCTCTTCCTGATTCATATATTTTTATAAGATTTTCTCTAGTTTCATGTATTATTCCGCCTGTTGGAAAGTCAGGACCAGCTATATGTTCAAGAATTTCAGCAGTCGAAAGATGTGGCTTTGAAAGTAATGAAGTTAAAGCGTCACATAATTCACCTATGTTATGAGGAGGAATAGAGGTGGCCATTCCAACTGCAATTCCTTCAGTTCCATTAGCGAGTAGGTTAGGGAAGCTGGCTGGTAGTAAACATGGTTCACTATCTTGGTCATCATAAGTAGATTTAAAGTTAACAGTATCTTCCTCTATATTTTTTAAAAGATATAAGGCTATCTCAGTTAATCTTGATTCGGTATAACGCATTGCTGCTGCATTATCTCCATCTATAGAGCCAAAATTTCCTTGTCCTTGGATAAGTGGATACCTAATGGTGAAATCCTGAGCAAGGCGCACTAATGCATCATAAACAGCTGTATCTCCATGAGGATGATATTTACCAATGACATCACCAACAACACGAGCGCATTTCTTATAGGCTGCTTTAGGATCCATTTTTAACTGAAGCATTGCATATAAAATACGCCTATGTACAGGCTTTAAACCATCTCTAACATCTGGTAGTGATCTGGCCATAATGGTAGAAAGAGCATAAGATAAATATCTTTCGCTTAGCGCTTCAGTAAACTTGGTCTTAATAATCTCACTCATCTGTCTTTAAAATTTTTATTTAAAGGAATAATAATGCATAAAGTATATATTGAAATTTAACATCATGCCAGCAAAACTTCAGTAACATGTTGTTATGTTATAGTTTAGGAGCTAGCTACAATTATATTTTTACTATCTTTAATTATTAAAATATAAACAAATCCAATTATAATATGCAGACCTTTATTAATTTAATAACCATTAACTAAAATATATTGACTAATTATGTTAATTGTTGTTAATATACAAATGGTTGCTTAAATTTGCTGGTTTATATCATTAGTTGCGGTATCACTTGACAAACTTAATTAAAAATGATATAATTAATTTATTAACTTTTGTATTAATATTAGTATACGCATTTAAATCAGGAGTAATAAATGACAAATCTTGTAGTTAATGGTGACGCTGAGACAGGAGATTTTACCGGATGGAGTGGGGGGCAAACTTCGCAATATTCAGGTTGGGTTGTCCAAACATCAAGGCGTTCAGGCAGTTATGCCTTTAAAACGGCTTGTCAAAGTAATTGTGCTCCAATTAGTCAATCTATTTCTTCTTTTACAATTGGTTCAATTTATGAGATATCAGTGTGGGCTAAAAATACTTTAACCCAGTCTATTAATTTTAATTTTAAAATAGATGGAAATGTAGTTTTAGACATACCTAGCATATCTTCTACAACTTCTTATCTTAATTATAATGCATATTTTCAAGCAACAGATACCACACACCTATTTACTATTGGTGCTAGTCTTCCAGGCAATCAATTTATCTATTTGGATGACGTTACAATAACTCTTACTAGTTTAGTTAGTTTGCCTCCTTCAGCTGCTCCTACTTTTGCTCCAACTAGACAGCCAACTATGCAGCCAAGTGGCCAGCCAACCTCTCAGCCTTCTATGCAGCCTTCTAGGCAACCAACTTCGCAACCAAGTTTTCAGCCTTTTAGGCAGCCGACCATGCAACCAAGTTCTCAACCGACCATACAGCCAAGTGTACAACCATCTGTTCAACCTTCTGGGACCCCATCATCACAACCAAGCGCTCAGCCAACTTTTAAACCTACTTCTCCTACAGGACAGCCAAGTGTACAACCATCTGGTCAGCCAAGTTCACAACCATCTAAGCAGCCGACGGAACAGCCAAGTTCTCAACCGACTATGCAGCCAAGTGTACAACCATCTAGGCAACCAAGTGTACAACCATCTAGGCAGCCGACGGAACAGCCAAGTTCTCAACCGACTATGCAGCCAAGTGTAAAACCATCTGGTCAACCAAGTTCACAACCATCTAGGCAACCGACGGAACAGCCAAGTTTTCAACCGACTATGCAGCCAAGTTTACGACCATCTGGTCAACCAAGTGTACAACCATCTAGGCAGCCGACGGAACAGCCAAGTTCTCAACCGACTACGCAGCCAAGTGTAAAACCATCTGGTCAGCCAAGTGTACAACCATCTGGTCAACCAAGTGTACAACCATCTAGGCAACCGACGGAACAGCCAAGT
>CAZVLF010000009.1:18223-29969 GCA_964627795.1 uncultured Rickettsiales bacterium
CTATGCAGCCAAGTTTACGACCATCTGGTCAACCAAGTGTACAACCATCTAGGCAACCGACGGAACAGCCAAGTTCTCAACCGACTATGCAGCCAAGTTCTCAACCAACCATGCAACCCATATCTCAGCCAAGTGCGCAACCATCTAAGCAGCCGACGGTGCAACCTACATCTCAGCCAAGTGTACAACCATCTAAGCAACCAGTATCGCAGATGACAACTCCGCTTCATGATCAACCAACGACACAACCAACGTCTCAACCAACAAGGCATCCATCTATGCAACCAACATCGCAACCAAGTGTTCAGCCAAGTTCTCAACCTAACTTTCAACCATCATCACAACCAACTAACCAACCCACTAGCAACCCAAGTTCTCCTACAGGACAGCCAACTTCAGCACCTACAATATTAGAAAAAGAAATATTTGGATTTGTTGATTTAAACAAGCTAACTCATTATGAGGGCATTACAATAAGTGGAAAAGCATCTTTTGATGCAAGTGGATCTTCAGTAGCAACAGCAGGAGATTTTAATGGTGATGGTTATGATGATGTTATTGTTGGTGCTCCTTTAAATTCTCCTTTATCAAGAACAAAAGCAGGGAGTGCTTTTATTATTTATGGAAGTTATGGTAATGCTATACCAAAAGAGATAAATCTTGCTAAAATTAATACATATCCTTTTACTCAAATATATGGACCTGCGGCTGGATATCAATGTGGTATTATTGTTAGTGAGGCAGGGGATTTTAATAAAGATGGTTATAGTGATATTATCATAAGTTGTTATTATGCTTCACCAAATTCTTTAGAATATGCAGGAGCTGTTTATGTAGTTTATGGTAATAGCAATAAAGCTGCTTCAATTGATCTTGCTAGCCTCTCTAAAGCTCAGGGTTTTGTTATTTATGGCGCTAGTTCATATGACTATTTTGGTTTCTCAATTGCTGCTGTTGGCGACATTAATAATGATGGTTATGAAGATATAGCCCTTGGAGCTCCAACGGCTTCTCCAAACTCTAAAACTAAATCAGGAATAGTTTATCTTGTTTCGGGTAAGGATAATCAAGATAACATAGATTTATCTATACCTTCTCATAATAATAGAACTGTTCAAATTTATGGTGCTAACTCTGGAGATTATTTTGGCTATTCCATTAGCGGAAAAATAGATGTTGATAAAGATAATTGTTCAGATCTTATAATCAGTGCTAATTATGCTTCAGATAATACAAGGATTAATTCTGGTACAACATACATAATATTCGGTAATTTTAGTGGTTCAAGTTTAAATTTAGCTAATTTTGGTTTATCTCAAGGAATTAGAATATATGGCGCTAATGAAGGAGATAGAAGTGGCTATACTGTAGGTAATGCAGGAGATTTTAATCATGATGGAATTGATGATATATTTATTTCTGCACCATATTCATCTCCTTTATCAAGATCTCAAGCAGGAAATATTTATATACTTCATGGATTAAATTATACAATTGACGTAGACCTTGCTAAATTCAATAAAAACTTAGGCGTTTCTGTTTATGGCTCAAAAGCAAATGATAATATTGGAACCATGGTTCATTATGCTAGAGATATTAATAATGATGGTTGCAGTGATTTAATAATAGGTTCTCCTTTAAGTTCATATTCTTCAAGAAATAAATGCGGAAAATCTTATCTTTTGTATGGAGCAACTGCAACTAAAGATTATGATCTAGCAAATATAGGTTCTGATAGAGCATTAACTATAGTTGGTGCTAATTCTTTAGATTATAGTGGAATATCTGTTAGTGCTGCAGGTGATTTTAATAATGATGGCTATGATGATTTAGTTATAGGAGCTTATGGTGGTTCTCCAAATTTAAAAACTCAATCTGGTTTAAGTTATATTATTTATGGAGGCTTTAATGCTCCTACTAGCCAGCCTACAACTCAACCAAGTTTACAGCCAAGTAGACAACCAAGTAATCAACCAACGTCTCAACCAACAATTCAGCCAAGTAATCAACCAACTACTCAGCCAAGCTCACAGCCAAGTTCGCATCCGAGCAACCAACCAACGTCTCAACCTACAGTTCAACCAACATTACAACCATTTTCATTGCCAACGTCACAACCTTCTGGCCAACCAAGTACACAGCCAACTAGACAACCAAGTAATCAACCAAGTACACAGCCAAGTAGACAACCAAGTAACCAACCAACTATACAACCAAGTACACAGCCAAGTAGACAACCAACTGCACAACCAAGTAAGCACCCAATAGCTTTTCCAACTGCTGAACCATCTTCTGTGCCGACTAGGGTGCCAAGCGGAAGATATACTAGAAAACCAACTTATACTCGCACATCATCTCCTAGTAAAAAACCAACTATGCAGCCATCAAGCCATCCTTCAGTTTACCCAACAATGCAGCCTACATCTATTCCAACTTCTCAGCCAAGCATGAGTGCTACTTCAGTGCCTAGTTCTGTTCCATCTTCAAAACCAACAGACTATCCTACTTCTCAGCCAAGTTCTCAGCCAACTGCTCAGCCTTTTGTACTTCCTACTGCTATACCTACTTCTCAGCCAAGTTCTCAGCCAACTGCGCAACCAGTTTTAAACCCAACTTCTTATCCAACAGCACAGCCCGTTGGTTACCCAACTTCTCAACCAAGTACGCAGCCAAGCAGAAGCCCTAGTGCACAACCAACATTACAACCATCTAGCCACCCAAGTTCGCAGCCAACATTACAACCTACTTCTCCTACTTCTCAGCCAACATCACAACCTACTATTTTAGCTAAAGAGATAAATGGTTTTATTGATTTAGCAAAATTAAGTCATTACCAGGGATTCAATGTAGGAGGAAAATCATCTAAGGATGCAAGCGGAACTTCATTAGCTTCGGTTGATTTTAATGGTGATGGTTACGCTGATGTGGTTGTTGGTGCTCCTGAAGCTTCACCTTTATCAAGAAAAAGCGCTGGTAGTGTATTTGTTATTTATGGAAGTTATGGAAGTGCTATACCTTTAAATATAGATCTTTCTAATAGCAATATATATAGTTTTAAAGAGATTTATGGACCAGGAAATGGATATAAATGTGGAATTTCACTTAATAATGCCGGTGATTTTAATGGAGACGGATATAGCGATATTATTATCAGTTGTTACTTAGCTTCACCAAATTCATTAGATTATGCAGGGGCGGTATATGTAATTTACGGTGGTAAAGATACTAATACTCCAATAGATCTTGCAAATCTTGATAGATCTCAAGGTTTTTCAATTAATGGAGCTAATTCATATGATGCTTTTGGTTCATCAATAGCTGCAATTTATAGTGTAAATACTCCTTATAGTAAGATAGTAGCTTGTGCACCTAATGCTTCTCCTAACTCACTAACCAATTCTGGTAAATGTTACATTATTAACGGGAAAAAGAATCAAAATAATATATATTTATCTAACTCTAATGATCTTAATCAAATTATTCAAATTAATGGTGCAAATCCTGGTGATCACTTTGGTTTTGCAGCAATTTCAGGTGGTATTGATGCTAATGGCGACGGGCAACCAGATGTTGCTATAAGTGCCAAAGATGCTTCAGATGCAGGGATTAATTCTGGAACAACTTATCTACTATTTAGTAATTTTAGTAATTCAGTTATAAATTTAGCTGAATTTAATTCATCTCAAGGAATTAAGATATTTGGGCCATCAGAGGCAAGTTTTAGTGGTTATGGACTGGCAGTTGGAGATTATAATAATGATAAGCAAAATGACCTTATAATTAGTGCTCCATTTGCTTCTTTTGATTCTACAAGAACTCAAGCAGGTATAATTTATGTTTTAACTAGCTTAAATAACACTTCTAATATTTACTTATCTAAAATAGATAATAATAAAGGAACATTAATAATTGGAGATAAATCTGGTGATAATATTGGAAAAGTTATAACAGCTTCTGATGTTAATGGTGATGGAAACAGTGATTTAATTATAGGTTTGCCTGAATTTTCTTATCAATCAAGAAATAAATGTGGGAAAGTAATTGCAATATATGGAAGAAGCAATCCGCAATCAATTGATATTAAGAAACTTAATGCTGCAGAAGGATGGAGTATAATTGGGCCATATTCACTATATAACTTTGGTACTTCTGCGGCTGTGGGTGATTTTAATAATGACGGTAATTATGATATTTTTGCTGGTGGACCTGGAGCATCACCAAACTCAAGAACTCAATCAGGCTCTACTTCAATAGTTTTTGGTGGTTATAATGCCCCAACTAGCCAGCCAACAAGCAGTCCTACCTCGCCAACAAGCAGGCCCACTTCTTTTCCAACGGGGCTTAACTCACCTGTTCCTGAAGCTAGTGATAAGAAGCAAGGAACTTTTACAAGCGCGGTGATAGCTTCTATTGTTGGTGTTGGTGGTGCTGGGCTTGCAGCAATGGTTATTACAGGCATATTTTGGGATACATTTAAAGCAATAGTAACTGTGAAAAATACAGTGAAATTTTTTAAATTTACTTATAAAACAGCTAAAAACACACCTGGTTTTATATATAAAGCAGTTATTAATACTCCAGAATTTTTATATAAAGCAGTTATTAATACTCCAGAATTTTTATATAATGCAGCTGTTAATGCCCCAGAGTTTTTATATAAAGCCGCTGTTAATACTCCTGGATTTTTATATTCTGGGTTTAAGAAATTATTTGATATGGCTAAGAAAGAAATAGAATCTATAGAAAAAGAAGACTCAATTGATAATAATGGAGGAGATATTGAAAACCAAACAAAAGATTTAAGCCCATCTGATTCAAGTAGAAAATCTATTAATAAGGTAGCTCCATTTGATGATAAAAGTGGTTTAGATAAAGGAGAATTTAAGTCACCAAGTGGTAAATTTATTCCATTTAGTTGGGGTAATGGTAAGGAAGCAACTCAAGTAGCTCCACTTTCAACTGCTGATGATGCACTAAGAACACATGCAGATGCTCTAATTCATCCCGAAATTCAAAGTGCTCGTTTAAATCAAGTTGTTCCAATTAGACTTATTACCGAATACGAAAATCAAGTAGAAGTAAGGCGCCCATCTCCAGTGATTGAGTCTTATAGTTCAGATATTGAAAGTGAAGTTAGTTTTGATAGTTCTGATGATGAAGAATGGCAAAGTATTATGCGCAATTTAAATTCAGATGATGAAAACATTGAATCTGAACATGTTTCAAGTTTACAATTTGTGGGAAATAGTGGAAATAATACTGATTCACTTTATCATCAAAACGCATATTAAAAATAAAGAAATTTAAACTTGATAGATAACAGCACTAAATTTTAGTGCTGTTATTTTTCTATGATCTTTTTTAATAAGGAGTGATATCCGTAATAAATAATGATTCACATTGTAAAGCACGCAGTTTAATATTAAAACCACTATAATTAAAACTTTCACACTGTCCCCAACTTAGACCATCATCATCACTAGTTTGATACGCTACACCAGTTAAATATTTGATACACATTAAACGATTTTTAAGCATTGAAAGAGAATCATTTGGTGAGGTTATCTCAAAGTAATTTTGATTGCTAATGCAATCTTCAGCTGAGTTATAGATTCTAACTGATCTATCAAAATTAATTAATCCTGTTAAATCTACATCTAGCATTGAACCACCAATTATGCTATTAGCAAATTGGTTAGTTGTTAATGATCCAGTAACTTTTGATACAGAAACTGATGAAATTTTAGCATCTAATAATGTTTGATCAGCAATTTGTGATGTATCAAGTGAGCCAGTAATTTTTGATGCTGAAATAGAAGATATTTTAGCATCTATTACTGCATTATCAGCAATTTGGTCATTAGTTAAAGAGCCAGTAATCTTGCTTGCAGAAATAGTGTCAATCTTCTCATCTTTAATAGATGAATCATCAATACTATTGGAACTAAAGCTTCCTTGTATTAAAGTTGCATCAAGGGATAAAATTTTTTCATCTGTAATCGCACCATCAGTAATTTTAGAAGAATCAATATTCCCAGTTATTTTTGAGGCAGAAACAGAAGAAATTTTAGGATCTATAACTTCATTAGCTGCAATTTTATTTGCTGCATCAATAGAACCAGTAACTTTGCTTGCAGAAATAGATGAAATTTTAATATTTCTGATAGAATCATCAGCAAATTGTGAATAAATTAATGACCCAGTAACCTTGTTTGCAGAAACAGATGAAATTTTACTATCAATAATAGTTGAATCTGTAAAACTTATGTCAGCAAAAATTCCATCTATTGATGATGCAGAAACAGAGGAAATTTTATCATCAGTTACTGCATTAAGAGCAATTTGAGCATCAGTTAAAGAGCCAGTTACTTTATCAGCAGAAATAGTATCTATTTTAGCATCTATTACAGCATTAAGATCAATTTGAGCACCAATTAAAGAGCCAGTTACTTTATCAACAGAAATAGTATCTATTTTAGCATCTATTACAGCATTATTAGCAATTTGCGTAGAATCTAAAGCTCCGTCAATTTTGCTTGCAGAAAAACTATCTATGTTACTAGATATAATGGATGAATCATAAATACTCTCTAAATCAAACGAACCAACTATTGAGGATGCAGAAATTGATGAAATTTTTTCATCGGTTATTTCACCATCCTTAATTTGAGCAGCAACTAACGAACCAGTGATTTTTGAAGCAGAAACAGAGTCAATTTTTTCATCTGTTATTTCACCATCTTTAATTTGAGCAGCAACTAACGAACCAGTGATTTTTGAAGCAGAAACAGAGTAAATTTTTTCATCTGTTATTTCACCATCTTTAATTTGAGCAGCAACTAACGAACTAGTGATTTTTGATGCTGAAACAGAAGCTATTTTACCATCAGTTATTGAATTATCAGCAATTTGAACACCAGCTATACTGCCAGTGATTTTTGCTGCAGAAAGGCTTGAAATTTTTTCATCAAGAATTGAATTATCACTTAAAAGTGAAGCTGATATGTTAATAATTTTACTTGATGCAAATGATGAAATTTGCACATCAGTGATGAGGTCTGAAATTTGTGAAGCTGGTATTGAACCTGTTATTTTTGATGCAGAAATAGTTTCAATTTTAGCATCTGTTATTTCACTATCTTTTATTTGAGAAGCAACAATTGAGCCAGTGACTTTATTGGATGAAATTGATGAAATTTTATTATCTGTTATTGCATTAAGAGAAATTTGAGCATCTGTTAAAGAACCAGTGACTTTAGTTGCAGAAATTGATGAAATTTTATCATCTGTTACTGCATTATTTTCAATTTGCTTATCAGCTAAAAAACCAGTAATTTTGCTTGCTGAAATTGATGAAATTTTATCATCTATAACTTGACTACTACTAATTTGAGAGGAATCTATAGAACCAGTGATTTTGCTTGAGGAAATTGATAAAATTTTAGCATTTGTTACTGTATTATTTTCAATTTGCGCACCAGTTAAAGAGCCAGTGACTTTATTGGATGAAATTGATGAAATTTTATTATCTGTTATTGCATTAAGAGAAATTTGAGCATCTGTTAAAGAACCAGTGACTTTAGTTGCAGAAATTGATGAAATTTTATCATCTGTTACTGCATTATTTTCAATTTGCTTATCAGCTAAAAAACCAGTAATTTTGCTTGCTAAAACTGATGAAATTTTAGCATCTGTTACTGCAAAATCTGCAATTTGAGAAGTTGCTAAAGAACCTACAAATTTTGAAACAGAAATTGTGCTTATTTTTGCATCATTTATAGATGAACTAGCAAAATGATTTGATGTGACAGCTTCAGTTAAATCAGAAAAACCTAAACTAGTGCTGGTTAAAATAGGAAGGTTAGTAATTTTACTAAGACTTATACTTGATATTTGCCAATCAGCTATTAAAGAACCAGTGATTTTAGAGGCGTCTACTGAAGAAATTTTTGCATCTGTTATTGATAAATCTTCTACTTGTGAGTTGGTTATAAAATTTGTAATTTTTGATGATGATATGGAGCTAATTTTTGCATCGACAATTCTGGCAACCATGATTTATTTCCTTCTTTTAAAGTTATTTATTATTTTTAATCTAGCTAATGTAAATATTACCTAAAAGCAATATAACAATATTCTAATTTAATTATTAATTGAAAGGTTAAGCATATTTATGCTTAACCTCTTTAAAAGCAGCTTAATAAAGTAAAAGTGCTTCACATGATATTGTTTGTTGATAAATATCCGAACCTGCTAAAGCATTACACGATCCATAACTATTGCCACCATCTGTACTTAATTTATAACGTAGGTAACTACCAGTTGAAGTGTCATGCATTACTGTTTTAAGGCAGTTTAGGTGATTTTTATACATATCAAGAATATCATCTGAAGAAGATATGGTTGCTAAAGCGGATTGACTACATGTGCTATCGCTTTTTGCATATAATTTAATTATTGCATCTCTAGTAAGACTATTAATATCAACATTAAGTTTATTATAAGTAATTGCTTGATTTGTAATTTGAGAAGCAGCAATAGAACCTATAATTTTGCTTGCGGATACGGTAGATATCTTTTGATCAAGCAGCGCATTATCTGCAACTTGTGTGTTATCAATAAAACCGGTAATTTTGCTTGCTGATATAGTAGATATTTTTTGATCAAGCACTGAGTTATCAGCAATTTGTGTATCAGTTAAAGAGCCAGTTACTTTAGCTGCAGAAATGGATGAAATTTTAACATCTATTACTGCGCTATTTGCAAATTGGTTAGTTGTTAAAGAACCTATAACTTTTGATGCAGAAACACTAACAATTTTAGCGTCAGTTATTGCTCCATCAGCAATTTGAGAGGCCAGTAATGAGCCATTAACTTTAGTTGCTGAAACAGAAGAAATTTTTGGATCTGTTACAGAATTATCAGCAATTTGAGAGGCAACAAGAGTGCCAATTATTTTGCTTGCAGAAACATCAACAATTTTTGCATCAGTTATTTCTCCATCAGTAATTTGTGATCCCACTAAAGAACCAATTACTTTGCTTGCAGAAACAGAGGAAATTTTTGCATCAGTTATTTCTCCATCAGCAATTTGTGATCCATCTAAAGAGCCGGTTACTTTGCTTGCAGAAACAGAGGAAATTTTTGCATCAGTTATTTCTCCATCAGCAATTTGTGATCCATCTAAAGAGCCGGTTACTTTGCTTGCAGAAACAGAGGAAATTTTTGCATCAGTTATTTCTCCATCAGCAATTTGTGAGCCAACTAAAGAGCCGGTTACTTTGCTTGCAGAAACAGTGGAAATTTTTGCATCAGTTATTTCTCCATCAGTAATTTGTGATCCAACTAAAGAGCCGGTTACTTTGCTTGCAGAAACAGTGTCAATTTTTGCATCTGGTATTACACTAGCAGCAATTTGTGATCCAACTAAAGAGCCAATTACTTTGCTTGCAGAAACAGAGGAAATTTTTGCATCTGTTATTTCTCCATCAGCAATTTGTGATCCAACTAAAGAGCCAGTAACTTTGCTAGCAGAAACAGTGTCAATTTTTGCATTAGTTACTTCACTATCAGCAATTTGTGCTCCCTCTAAAGAGCCAGTAAGTTTGGTTGCAGAAATAGATGAAATTTTATCATCAGTTATTTCTCCATTAGTAATTTGTAATCCAACTAAAGAGCCAGTAACTTTGTTTGCAGAAACAGATGAAATTTTAGCATCAGTTATTGCATTAATATCAATTTGAGAATCAACTAAACTACCAGTAACTTTGCTTGCAGAAATTGATACAATTTTAGCATTCGTTATTGAACCATCATCAATGGTGCTCCCTTCAACCGTTATACTACCTGTAATTTTACTTGCAGAGATGCTTGAAATTTGATTGTCAGTAAGTTGACCTCCAATTTGGCTTGCAAGAATAGAAGCAGTGATTTTACTAGCAGAAACTGATGAAATTTTAGCATCTGTTATTTCTCCATCAGTAATTTGTGATCCAAATAATGAGCCAATTACTTTGCTTGCAGAAATAGAGGAAATTTTAGCATCTGTTATTTCTCCATTAGTAATTTGTGAGCCAACAAAAGAGCCAGTAACTTTGCTTGCAGAAATAGATGAAATTTTATCATCAGTGATCGCAGTATTACCTATTTGGCTACTAGCAATAGATCCTGTAACTTTGTTTGCAGAAATAGTAGATATTTTCTGATCAAGAACTGCATTATTAGAGATTTGAGTATCAGTTAATGAACCAATTACTTTAGTTGCTGAAATAGACGAAATTTTAGCATCAGTTATTTCTCCATTAGTAATTTGTGAGCCAACAAAAGAGCCAGTAACTTTGCTTGCAGAAATAGAGGAAATCTTTTTATCAATTACAACATTATTAGCAATTTGTGATCCATCTAAAGAGCCGGTTACTTTGCTTGCAGAAACAGAGGAAATTTTTGCATCGGTTATTGCTCCATCAGCAATTTGTGATGCATCTAAAGAGCCAGTAATTTTGCTAGCAGAAACAGATGAAATCTTTGCATCTATTACAGCATTATTAGCGATTTGGCTATCAGAGAAAGAACCTGTGATTTTGCTAACAGAAACAGATGAAATTTTAGCATCAGTTATGGCGCTATCTGTAATTTGGCTTGTTAAAATAGTTCCTGAAAGCTGGCTAGCATTTATTGAAGTTAGATCTGAGGGTGAAGTGTAGCCAATAATTTTAGATACGGAAATTCCTCCTATTTGGCTATCAACGATTGAACCTGTGATTTTACTTGCTGCTATGGAAGAAATTTTTTCGTCTATAACTGCATTATTTTCAATTTGAGCACTTGTTAAAGAGCCGGTAATTTTACTTGCACTTATTGAACTTATTTTTATGTCTTTAATATTAGCTATAAATGGCATATTTATACTCCTTGTTCTATTATTAATTGAGGAGAGGGATATTATTATCACCCCTCCAGATTTTTTTAAACTTTACTATAAATGTATTAATAATTGGTTAAATCAACTTCAAGTTGATGAATTAGTTTGTAATAAGGTATTGGCAATAAGAAATTGCACTTAGACATGAATCTGATGATCCTGCAAAGCTAGTACATGATCCGCCATCTAACTTATAGTAAATAGTTTGAGCTACCGTAGAGCTTATACTTACTGGATCACACACTGATCTACATTGAATATCTGCATAATATAAATCTAGAGGATGGTTAGATTGGGCTGCATTTATTACTAATGGATTGCTACTTACTGTTAATCGAGTGCTACATAATGAATCAATAAAGAATTCTAATTTATGGAAGCTTAAAGATGAAAAATCTGTATCACTTAATGTTGATGGATATACCACGTTCCCATAGCTTATTTTATCATCAAGCGCTTGGATGAAATCTGCCACATTATATGAGGTTCCTAATGTGTCAACACCAATTTCTGTGCCATCTGTGTAGGTAATAGATAAAATATCTAATTCACCAAATTTAGAATCAACAGTTTTTATTGTATTCACAATATTTAATGGGCCCATAAAATCACCTGAAGTGGTGATAACATAGCTTGATAATTCCTCAGTACTTCCTAAGTTTAAAATTTGTCCATCTACTAATGAGCCAGTTACTTTATTAGCGGAAACAGAAGAGATTTTTTGGTCAAGCACTGCATTGTCAGTAAATTGATCAGCTATTAAGGAGCCAGTTACTTTGCTTGCAGCAAGACTTGAAATTTTTTGATCAAGCACTGCATTATCAT
>CAZVLF010000009.1:30069-82328 GCA_964627795.1 uncultured Rickettsiales bacterium
ACTGCATTATCATTAATTTGAGAATCAAGTAATGATCCGGTTACTTTGCTTGCAGAAAGACTTGAAATTTTCTGATCAAGCACTGCATTATCATTAATTTGAGAAGCAAGTAATGAGCCGGTTACTTTATTTGCGGAAACAGTAGAAATTTTAGCATCTGTTACTTCACTATTTTTTATTTGCGAAGCTTCTAGAGAGCCAGTTACTTTATTTGCGGAAACAGAATAAATTTTAGCATCAGTTATTTCACCATCTTTTATTTGAGCACCTGTTAAAGAACCTGTAACTTTATTTGCAGAAATAGCGGAAATTTTAGCATCTGTAACTGCATTGTCATTAATTTGAAAATCAACTAATGAGCCAGTTACTTTGCTTGCAGCAAGACTTGAAATTTTCTGATCAAGCACTGCATTATCATTAATTTGAGAATCAAGTAATGATCCGGTTACTTTGCTTGCAGCAAGACTTGAAATTTTCTGATCAAGCACTGCATTATTACTAATTTGCGTATCAGTTAAAGAGCCGGTTACTTTGCTTGCAGAAACGGTTGAGATTTTAATATCTGTTACTGCGTTAGGTTCTATTTGTAAAGAAGTTACTTGACCAAATATTTTGTTTGCAGCTAAGCTTGAAATCTTTGCATTTGTAATTGCATTGTCATTAATTTGAGAATCAACTAATGAGCCAGTTACTTTGCTTGCAGAAAGACTTGAAATTTTCTGATCAAGCACTGCATTATTACTAATTTGCGTATCAGTTAAAGAGCCCGTTATTTTTTCTGCAGATAAGCTTGATATTTTTACATTTGTTATTTCATTATTAGCAATTTGTGATCCAAATAATGAGCCAGTAACTTTGTTTGCAGAAACAGAATTTATTTTTGAATCTGTAACAGCTCCATCTTGAATTTGAGAACTCTTTATGGTGCCAGTTACTTTGTCTGAAGAAATAGAAGAAATTTTAACGTCGGTTACTGATCCAGCAGATATTATTGATGAGCTAAGCTCTCCAGTTAATTTGCTTGCAGATACTGTATCAATTTTAGAATCTATTACAGCTCCATCTTTAATTTGAAAATTTTCTAAAGAGCCAGTAATTTTGCTTGCATGAATTGAGGAAATTTTAGCATCTGTTACTGATTCATCAGCTAGTATTGATGAGCTAAGCTCTCCTGTTAACTTGCTTGCAGATACTGTATCAATTTTAGAATCTATTACAGCTCCATCTTTAATTTGAAAATTTTCTAAAGAGCCAGTAATTTTGCTTGCATGAATTGAGGAAATTTTAGCATCTGTTACTGCATTATCTTCAATATTTTCAGTTGAAATTTGTTGGCCTAATTGGTTAGAAGTAATGTTGTTTATTTCATGCTCAGTTAAATATGATTCTGCAGTTAAGTATAAATAATTAACTGATTTAGTTAGGGAATAAGAAGCATTTGATTCCTCTAAGTAAGTGCGTATAGAGCTTTTTAAACTATATAAATCATCATATTCAGGTGACTCATTGTTTATAAATTCATTTATGGCTGTAACGAGTGAATCTTTGTACTGGCTATTATCGTTATTTAATTCATATTCAATAGTTTTATAAGCTTTTCTAATAGATGTTTGTATGTCTGTTATTATGTTGTTACCCATTTAATACTCCTTTACCTAAGCAAATTGTCATAAGGTTATAAATAAATGCATCTTATTTAAGTTTAATTCTTATCAAAGCCATCAAACTTTCAATAAATGCACATTAACTTTGAGTAATTTATAGCATGCATTAGTTAACTAATAGTTAACCGGAGAAATTTTTAATTTAAAATTTTGTTGATGGTTTTAACTGTTTATTAATCAATTTGAGATAGCAATCATGGTTTGTAATTCAATGAAAGGTGGTTATTTTATGAATTTAGGTTGCTATGAAACGGAAGAAGAAGAAATTTTTTTGCAAGAGGGAATAGATTATTTCCAAAAAAATAAATTTTTTTTAGATGAATATGCAGAAAAAATAAAATTAATCAACGAGAATGGGGTAATTAAAAGAATTCCTCTAATAACTCATCAGGTTTATTTAACTAATATAATAAAACCTAAAGAATTAGATGCTATTTCTATTAGAAAAACTGTTCAAAGCTTAGAGTTGCTGAACAATTTAGAAAAAGACTTCAAGCACTATATTTGGGTTAGTAAAACTGAAATCATACCTCAAGAAATTACTATAATAAAAGGAGTAGAACTTCATTATATTGAGGAATTAAATTCTACATTAATTGGAGAAAAATTAACCCAAATTCTTGCAGAAGAATATTTAGACAGTTCGGCTTTTGCAAAAGCTAGTGATCTTATAAGATATGCGGCATTATTTTTATATGGTGGAATGTATCGTGATTTAGACTATGAGATATATAAACCTAAAGAGTTCTTAAAATTACTTTCACATTTTGATTTTGTTGGTGGTAAGGAGTTTGATGATCACGAACCAGTATATATAGGCAGTGCTCTTATAGCATCAATTCCAGGCCATCCTATTTTATATAAAGCTATGGAGCTTCTTGTTCGTAATTTAAGTGAAGACTTAGATATTTTACCAGAATATTTGAAGTATCCTTGTGATAAAATTAATCAACAAATATATCAAACAGGACCAGCAGTTATTACAACAGCATTTTACTTATCTGCTAATCAAGAAGGATATAATGATTTATTGCTACCTCCAAATATTCTCTATAATTGGGAATATGCAAAAGCAACTACACCTGATTCTAAGTGTCATGTAAAGGGGAAAATAGTTGAGCAAAATCCAAATACTATTGGGGCTGATATGTTTTGTGGTGGTTGGCACAAAAATAATACCAGATTTTATTACTCAAAAAATGTGAATATTTATTTATATTTTGCAGCACAAGATGGTGATTTGCAAATGGCAATTAGAAGCATAAATGATGGAGCAGATGTAAATAAGATTTTTTCTCCTACTCAAGTTACTCCTTTATATATTGCTGCTCAAAATGGACATATAGAAATAGTTAAGTTATTGGTTGAAAAAGGTGCTGATCTTGATATTACTCAACCCAACGGAGCAACAGCCTTATATGCTGCAGTTGTACAAAAACATACACTAATAGCAAAAATTTTAATAATGTCGGGTTCATCTTTATCAATAAACAATGATAAAGGAGAGAGGCTTTTACAAAAAACTATTGATTTAGGAGATAGTGAATTAATCAACTTAATTAAAGATAAGGTTATATATCTTAAATCTAAGCCTAAAGCGATTAATATAGATTGCTATAGTATTCTTAATGAAGAAGTTTATTTCCAAGAAAATATTGATTTTGTAACTCAAAATTCTACTCTTACTTTAGATTTTTTTGAAAAATCTACTAATATAGATAGATATTCTACAATTCAGAAAAACCGAATTCCTAATATTTCCCATCAAATTTACCTTACGACGCTAAACGCCCCCAAACCATTAAGTTCTTTGCAGTTAAAAAAAATTATTACAAATATAGAGCGGTTAAAAGAGGTAAATAAAGATTGGAAATTCAATTTTTGGACTAATAATGCAGATTCTATACCATTAACAATTAAGAATATTACTAATGTAGAACTTCGTTTGATAGAAGAATTGAGAGATGAAACATTATATAGATTTGCTGAAGAATTAGTAAATTCAGCAGATATTCCGTCTTTTACAGGAGCAAGCGATTTAATCAGATATACAGTTCTTAAGAAGTTTGGTGGTGTATATTACGATTTAGATTATGAATTTTATAATACAAAGAAACTTTTAGAATTAATGAATTCTTTTAATCTTCTTGCGGGTAAGGAATTCGACCAAGAATACGCTCAAATAGGAAATTCATTAATATCATCTATTCCTGAGCATACAATAATTAATCAAACAATTGATTGGATAAAAAGGAATTTTGATTCAAACCAAGTTTTACCGGATTACCTAAAATTCGCTTGTACTAATTATAATAAGGTGATGTTTAGAAATGGCCCATCTGTATTTAGTTTAGCCGTATATAAAGGAGCTAATTTAAACGGCAATATAGATTTTATCGCAATGAGTAGTAAAGTATTTTTTAATATTGACTATGCTCACGCTACCACTTTAGATTCACCTTGTAGTAAACCAGGACAACCAGCAACATTAATTAATAAAGTTGGTTCACTAGAAATTGAAACTATTGGTGCAGATATGCTATGCGGAGGCTGGACCCCACCAGAATATTTTAATCCTATTTTTTATTCAGAGAAGATTTCATCTTATTTATATATAGCTGCTCAAGATGGAGATTATGAAAGTGTAACTAGCTATATTGCTTACGGAGCTGATGTAAATAAAATTTTTTCTCCTACTCAAGTTACTCCTTTATATATTTCTGTTCAAAATGGACATGTGGAGGTTGCTAAAAAACTCATTGGAGCGGGGGCTTCTATATGGGCTAAATCACCTAAAGGAGATTCAATTATAAAAGCGGCATATTTATCAAAGAACATTGAAATGATAGAATTAATAAAAAATGAACATAAAAAAGCATTAGACTCAACTGAACTTGGTTGCTTTCAAGGAGATATAGAAGATGTTTTTATTCAAGAAAATTTTAATTATATAGAAGAAAATAAAAAGTTAGTTGATGATGCAAGGAAAAATTACTCTAATATTAAAAAATATATCTCTCTTAATAAAAATCCTATCGAGCTTATTACTCAGCAAATATATTTTTCATTTAATTCTAAACCTATAGACAAGATGTTAATTGAAAAAACAAAAACCACGCTAGAAAGATTAAATGAGCAAGATTTAGAGTGGAAACATATATTTTGGACCAATAATTTAAGTATTATTCCTGAGGAAATAAAAGAGATTAGAGGAGTGGAAGTACATTTAATAGACGAATTGCAAGATAGTGATTACTTTCCTTTACTTAAAAGTTCTTTAAAGCGAGCTGAGCAAGATAAAACCTACCTAACTCAAGCAAGTGATATTGCAAGATTGTTGATTTTATATGAACAAGGAGGAGTATACAGAGATTTTGATAATGAAATTTATAGGGCACAAGATCTTATAGATATGCTTAAAGCATATAATTTTGTTGGAGGAAAAGAACGGCATAGCGAAGTATCTTACATAGGGAATGCCTTCTTAGCTGCAAATATGAAGCATCCAATCATTGAAGCAGCTTTAAAAGAATTTATTAAACGAAATTTTAATGAAACTCATGAATTTTTACCTTTATATTTAAAATATCCTTGTAACCATTCAGTAAAAGTAATCTATGAAACTGGATCACCTGTAATTACACTTGCATATTTTAAAGCAGCCAATCAAAATGGAAATGTTGATATAGTAATGCCAGGTAATGTCTTTTATAATGTAGAATATGCTTGGTCAACAACCCCCTTATCTAAATGTTATAAACCTAATAATGAAGTTCAACTAGATAATATTATTGATGGTGAATTAGTGAAAACAATAGGTTCTGATTTATTTTGTGGTTCATGGCATTCATTAAAACTTATAGAATATCCAGAAAATAAAGATATTTATTTATATTTAGCAGCTCAAAATGGAGAATTAGCGGATGTTGAACGTTTATTAAATGAAGGAGCAAACCCAAATTCTTTGAGAGTTAATTCTGCATCTCCTTTAGCAGTTGCTGTACAAAATGGACATTTAGAAATTGTAAAACTTCTGGTAGAAAATGGGGGTAAAGTTAATTTTTCTGGAGATGGTTTTACTCCACTTTATCGCGCAATTCAAGAAGAAAACTATGAAATAACAGAGTATTTAATCAGTAAAGGTGCAGATACGGAAATTATTCAGGCAAATGGATTAAGTATGTTATTTTATGCAGTATATAAAAATTTACCTAAAATAGTAAAAATTTTACTTCAAAGTGGTGCTAAAACAGATTTTATTTTCCGTGGAGAAACTGCTGAAGAATATGCAATAAGAAATAAATTAGACTTAATAGAAAAAGAATTCTTAATTCAAAAGTTTTTTACCTCAGTCTTAGAAATGAAAATAGATGAAGTGGCAAAGTACCTTCAAATGGGTGTTGAAATTAATAGTACTCATAATTTCAATGCCACTGCTTTATATTATGCTACACGAAATGAAGATATAGAGTTAGTTAAATTTCTTCTACAAAAGGGAGCAGATGTAAATTTAAGTATTATAGGAGGTGATACACCTTTATATATGGCAGCTTCTAAAGGAAGTCTTGAGATAGTTAAAATTTTAGTGGCAGCTGGCGCAGATTTAGAGGCTAAAGTTGATGGAGTAAATACGGCTTTATTTATTGCAACTCATTTTCAACATAAAGAGGTGGTTCAATACTTATTGGAATGTGGGGCTAATATTTTAAACGTAGGGCAATATCCTATTATGTCAGTTCAAGAATTTAATAAACAGAAATCCAAGGAAGATGCAGAAATTAATAGGATGATTGTTGCCAAATACCTTGAGACTCTTCCAAATACATTAAAAGAGTTTAATTACACAAATAATAGAAGTTTTGAAGTTGTAGTTGCAAGGTATGAAGAAGATATTTCTTGGTTATTAAAAGAGTTTCCTAATGAAAAAATCACTATTTATAATAAAGGAGCAAGCGAAATAGCTGATTTACCTGATAATATCAAAGTTATTAGGTTACCTAATGTTGGTAGGGAATCTCATACTTACTTAACCCATATTATTAATAATTATGATAATCTTACTGATAGAACTTTATTCATTCAAGGATATCCTTACGAACATCCATTATCTTTACCTCTTGCAAGCTACAAGAACTTAACTCAAGCAAGGTGCAGGAATATTATTGCTTTATGCCATGATGTAAGATCTATTGAAGATATGGAAAAGGACCTTAATACTCAGATTAGCGTAAATTATCCATATTTAAAAAATAGCCAAAGTTTTACCCAATTTGTTAGGGATTTTATCGATGAAAATATTAATAAAGATTACCTTCTTCCTACAGTTAATGGAGCTCAATTCGCTTTAGATAAAGAAATTATTTTAAGAAATAATAAGGACTTTTATAAAAAGCTTTTAATTCCTTTAGCTATTACTCATCCGTTAGAAGGTTATTATTTTGAAAGAACTTGGGATTTAATATTTAAGCAAAATGTTATTGATGCAAATATAAATGATATAATGTTTCATGCTTCTTGGAATGGAGATTTAGAAACAGTAAAAAATTCTATTAGGTTAGGTGCTGATATAAATTCACAACATACTTCTAATGCTACTGCACTTTACGCTGCAGCAAAAAGAAATCATCTAGATATAGTTTTATATTTATTAGGAAAAGGAGCTGATCTTGAATTAGCTATTAATGGAGGAGCTACACCTTTACATGCTGCAGTGTTAAATGGTAATACTAAAATTGTAGAATTATTATTGGAGGCTGGTGCTAACCCAGAAGCCAAGTTTGGCAATCATGTGGTGTTAAATGGGGCAATCCAAAATAAACGTGTGGAAGAAGTTAAGCTTTTGCTAAAACATGGCGCAAGAATTATTATTGATGAATATTATACTCCGATGATGAGTGCAGGATATAATAAAAATGTTAGTCCTGAAAATGAGGAAATTTTCCAAATTATAATGGAGCATTACTGGAGTATTGTAGAAGAATATCATAAAAATAACTCAATTAAATCTAATAAAAATTTTGAGGTTGTTGTTGTTAGATATAAGGAAGATCTTTCATGGTTAAACAAAGAATTTCCAAATGAAAAAATCGTAATTTATAACAAAGGTCCTGATGATTTAATTAACCTCCCTCACAATGCTGAGGTAAGAAAGATAGAGAATTTAGGATTTTTAGGAGGAACTTACCTTTATCACATAGTAAATTATTATGATACTTTGGCAGATAGAACTTTATTCTTACAGGGATTTCCTTATGACCAAGAAGTGTTCTTACCACTTATAAGGCACAAAACAGAAATAGTTAATAATTGCAATAACATAATAGCTAAATGCCAAGATACCACTATCTTTGAGCAAGCTAACGAACTTAATGCTTATACTGAAGATGAATGGAGAAATAGTAAATATAGTGGTTTTAAGCCAATTGCTTATGACATAACTTATTTTGCCCATAATTTTATCAACCCTAACTTAAATGTTAATGCTACTTTAAAAATGGCTCTTGGAGCACAGATGGCCGTTGATAAGGAAAAAATACTAAACCATAGTAAAAATTATTATCAAAAAATATTTGCTGAATTTAATACCACTTTTCCAAGGCAGGATTTTTTCTTAGAAAAACTTTGGGATGAAGTATTTGAGTTAGAAGACAAGAATTTATCTATTAAACTTAAGGAGACAAATACTTACATGAGAAATTATTATTACAATGAATTTACTAAAGCGGACAATCTAGATCAAATGTCACTTATTTTAGATAATTTAGTAGAAGATATTAATAGCTTTAAAAATGAAAGAATGATGGTTATTGCCAGTTATAAAAATAAAATTAATGTGGTGAAAATTCTTTTAAGTTTAGGAGTTAGTCCGAATTCAAAAAATGACAATGGCATTACTTCCTTACATGCAGCTGTTACTAAAAATAATAAAGAAATAGTAAAATTATTACTTGATAATAAAGCGGATGTAAACCAAAGATCAGAAGATAAATTAGCTCTAAGTACAGCCATATTAAATGGTAATTTAGAGCTTGCTCAAATACTTCTTGATGCTGGTAGTGAATTAGGACTTGATGAATATGATTCAGCTGTTATGGCAGCTGATATTGTTAAAAATAAAAGTCCAACTCATCAAGAAATTTATCAAATAATTAAGGGTAAATATAATTATTCACTACCTTCTTTACAAAAAGAATATGAATCTTTTAAAGATAAAGAAGTTGAAGTAGTAATTTCAAGATATAATGAAGATATCTCTTGGGCATTTGAGGAGTTTCCGTGGCAGAAAGTTTATTTATATAATAAAGGAGATGATAATCTTCCTGCGTTACCTAAGAATTTTGAAGTTAATAAACTAGATAATGTTGGCCGTGAGTCTCATACTTATCTTCATCATATTTTAACTCATTATGATAACTTACCTGATAGAATTTTATTTGTTCAAGGAAGTCCTTACGACCATGAAGTATATTTACCTTTAATGAAGAGCTTATATAGTAATCAAACCAAATGTAACAATATTATTGCTAAATGCTTTAGTGCACCTTTAAAACTGATGCAATTACAGTTTGATTTAACCAATTGGAGTGATTCTAAGTGGAATGATATAGTATTAAATAACCAAACTCTTTATGACTTTAGCAAAATATATACAGGAATAAAATATTCTGAAGATGCACAAGTTAATATGGTTTTTGGAGCTCAATTTGCTTTAGATAAGGAAAAAATTCTTTGTCAACATCCAAGCTATTATCAAAAATTATATAATGCTCTAATGATTAAACATCCACTAGAAGTGCATCATATTGAAAGAACATGGGATTTATTTTTTCAATGTAAAAAGACCCTTGGTATTGAAAAAAAAGGGATAGATAAAATACCGCCAATTTTTATAATTAACTTGCCTTCTTCAGAAAATAGGCGTGAAAAAATTAAAGAGCAACTAGATAAATTTGCTCTTAATTATAGTTTTTTTGAAGCGACAGATGGTTATAAAATAAAAATAACAGATTTAGCAACAGGGGATAGTTTTACGGGATTAGATATTAAAAATAATAAAAATAAGTTTGGCTATCAATCTACATATAAAATTACTTGTGATCCAAGTGATGTCAACCCCTTTGAGTTTAAATATAGCGAGATCTTAAAAGATTGGAATGATCCTATAACAGCAGGAGAGCTAGGAATATGGTGTAGTTATTTAAGATTATATAAAAAAATAAATGATGAAAAAATTGAAGACGCGATCATTTTTGAGGATGATATAATTATAAAATCTGAAAATTTTGATAAAGAGCTTTCTAATTTTATAAAACATGTGCCTAAAGATTATGACATGGCATTTTTGGATTTAAATTTACATAAAGGGCAGCAGTTTCAACTAACTGATAATCCTTATATTAATAAATTTTCTCCAGATGCAAGAGCTTGGGGAATGTATGCAGCTCTATGCAGTAATAAAATGACTAACAAATTATTGTCCATAGAAACATATTCTCAAAGAATAGATAATTATATATGGGATTTAGCAAACCAACAGAATAATATAGATTTTTATGTCTCTTCGTTTGATTCCGTTGGGGTGGAAATAAATGGAAGCATAATTTGTGAAATGGGGCGCGGATATTTAGGATGTTAAATATTAATATAAATATAATTTTGTTTAAAGCAAAATAGTTAAGTGTTCAAGTTAACTTAATGAAATAAATAGAGCTTATTTGCAATAAAAAAGCAATAAGTATAACAAAAAGGAGACAAATTATGGCAATGATTTTCATTGTTAATTTACCATCTTCAGAAAATAGGCGTGAAAAAATTAAAGAGCAACTAGATAAATTTGCTCTTAATTATAGTTTTTTTGAAGCGACAGATGGTTATAAAATAAAAATAACAGATTTAGCAACAGGGGATAGTTTTACGGGATTAGATATTAAAAATAATAAAAATAAGTTTGGCTATCAATCTACATATAAAATTACTTGTGATCCAAGTGATGTCAACCCCTTTGAGTTTAAATATAGCGAGATCTTAAAAGATTGGAATGATCCTATAACAGCAGGAGAGCTAGGAATATGGTGTAGTTATTTAAGATTATATAAAAAAATAAATGATGAAAAAATTGAAGACGCGATCATTTTTGAGGATGATATAATTATAAAATCTGAAAATTTTGATAAAGAGCTTTCTAATTTTATAAAACATGTGCCTAAAGATTATGACATGGCATTTTTGGATTTAAATTTACATAAAGGGCAGCAGTTTCAATTAGCTGATAATCCTTATATTAATAAATTTTCTCAGGATGCAAAAGCTTGGGGAAATTATGCTATTCTTTATAGTAAGAAGATTATTGAAAAATTATTGTCTATAGATACTTATTCTCAAAGAATAGATAATTATATATGGGACTTAGCTAATCAGCAAGACAATGAAAATTTTTATGTTTCAGCTGTAGATTTTATAGGAGTAGTAATAGAAGGAAGTATAATTTGTGAAATGGGAAGATATTATTCAGGATCTTGCAGTTAATTAAAAGAAAAATTTGTTTACAGGAAATAATTATGAAAAACAATAGCAACTATGAGATCAGTTTAATTGCCTATGCTGAAGCTGGAATGTTTGAACTGGTAAAAAAAATAATAAAGTATGTGAATATCAATTATCAGTCGAGTGATATGATGGGCGCAACAGCACTTTATATGGCTGTACAAAATAATCACATTGAAATAGTAAAAATTTTGCTTGATCATGGGGCTGATACTGAGATTAAAACTTATTCAGGTGTAACTACTTTACATAGAGCAGTGCAAGATAATAATATAGAAATATTAAAAATGCTCCTTCAATATGGTGCCAACCCAAATGTAATTAATAATAAAGGGTTATCTGCCTTATATATTGCTGAATATTTGAAATATTACCAAGCAGTAGAGTTATTAATTGATTATGGGGTTAATTTAAAAAATTCTATTTATGGAATAGATAAATTAGAAGAGGCTTTATATAAAGGGGATTTTATTCAGGCAAATAGACTTTTAAATGCAGGAGCTATATTAGCTGTTGATAAAAGGCATCCAACTTTGCCTTTAATTGCAAAAGATTTTTACACTTTGTATTTATATAAACAGCAAAATGAGATATCAAATACTTGTAATTCTAATATAAATGAAAATTTAATTTTAGCAGTTCGTAAGCAGGAAAAAGAGTTAGTTAAGAATATTATTTTACAAGGTGCAGATGTAAATTATGCTGATAAATATGGCAAAACTGCTTTAATATTTGCAGTTGAAAATAATGCTCATGATACTTTATGTTTATTACTGGAAGAGGGCGCTAATCCAAATTTATTAACTAACCAAGGTTATTCAGCTTTAACTATTGCTGCTTATTTAGGTAATAATATTATTTTACAAACTTTGTTAAATAAAGGAGCAGATCCTAATCTTAAGCAGGCAAGGTCTCCTCTATTTGCAGCCGTGTTTAAAGGTAATTTAGAAGCAGTGCAAATTTTATTTGAGGCAGGAATTAGTTTAGTCTCAAATAGAAAAAACCCAATATTTACGGCCCTTTCACTCCATCATCCTAAATATGGTAAGTCTCCAGAGCTTCATAACCTTATTATGAATAAATATTTTGAGAACTTAGCTTTATTTACAAAAGATAAATTAGATATTCAAGAAGATAAGTTTGAAGTAGTGGTGGTGAGGTATGATGAAGACTTACATTGGGTTGAAAAGGAATTTGGAAATAGTATTAAAGTTAGTATCTATAATAAAGGTCAACATGATTTAGATTATTTACCGAGTAGTTACAATGTTATTGATACTCCAAATATAGGTTATTTAGGAGGGACGTACTTACAGCATATTGTAGAGAATTATCCTAACTTTGCTGATAGGGTGCTTTTCTTGCAAGGTTGGCCATATGATTCAGTTTTACTAACATTACCAATGATAAAATATAGTTATACCAATGAAACAACCTGCTTAAATATTATCGGAAATTGTATGAAATCTTCAATATCAAAAGAAGATGACTACTTAAATAATATTGATTGGGAAAATAGTAAGTATATTAACTTCCTCTCAAAAAATTATGGGATGAAATCTTATGCCCAAAATTTTGTTAATAAGTCTATTGATAATAGTGAAGAAATTTTTTGCCCTTACGCTGCTCTTTTTGCGGTAGAAAAAAATAAAATATTAGCTAACAACTTAAGTTATTACTCTGAAAGGTTGCCATTATTTGTAGAAAAATATCCTATGGTGGATCATTTTCAAGAACGCTTATGGGATCTTGATTTTTATGATCAAAATAATCCACTATCTGTTTATAATATAAGCAGTTCTTCTGAAATTTTTGAATTAGGAGATATGTTCTTTGCTGGATACTCACTTATAAAAGATTTATTTTAATTAAATTTATTGGGATATTAATCTTTTCTTAAGAGATGAAAGCTAAGCTTAAATGATAACTAGAAATTATTTCTAGCTATTTAAATGAATTTTAAAGCAAAGGAGAAGAAAATGGATTTAATGAAGGAATTTAATAATTTTTTATCATCAATAAGGCCAAAAGATGATTATATTGGTACTGCAAAAAATGAGGCTATCAAATTTGCTATATATGAAGGTATTAGAAGCGGTATAACTTATGTTTATAAAAACTTTTTTTCTACCCGTTCTAAAGCAGAAGATACTTTAACTAAGATTGCTAAAACTGCCCAAGCTCTTATTCCAGATGGAAAACTTGATGATAGTATTGGTAAATTTATAGAAATTAGCTCTAAAGTGGGATTAGAAAATTACTCAAAGCAAATGGTTAACGATTGTGCTAATCAAGAAAAGATAGATTATGACAATGCAAAAAATATTCTTCATTGCTTGAAACAAGCAATAAAAGAAGATAGCGGAGCTGAAATGATGATGAGGTTTATCGGCTGCCATCCAATGACACCAGTAGAAGCATTTGGAATTATGAGTAAAGCAACTGACTTTGCACAATGTCTTGGTGGAGAATTAAAAGAAACATTTGATGACAACTAAAAATATTTAATATAAGGCTCTTTATATTTAAGGGCCTTATTTTTTTAAGAACTTAATTTACGTATCATATCTCTTTTATTTTTGCTAATTAAAATATTTTTTTTAAGAATTAGCATTAGGTTCACTAAATAAAATAATGCAAAAGAAAAAAACATTATCATCAAGGGCTTTAACATAGATGAATGTATGCTTGGTCCTCCAAGTCTAAAAACACTTGCAGGTTGATGTAAACTATTCCATAAATTAACCGAAAATTTAACAATTGGAACGTTAATAAATCCTACAATAGCTAAAGCTGCAGGAGCTTTATTATTCTTCAATTGATTAGAGATTTTAACTAAGGCAAGATATCCAGCGTAAAAAAAGAATAAAATTAACATGGATGTAAGCCTGGCATCCCAAACCCACCATGTACCCCAGATAGGTTTTCCCCAAAATGATCCTGTTACTAAGGTTATTAAGCAAAATAAAGTGCCAATTGAAGCAGAAGATTTGCTTATTAAATCAAACATTGGATTATGCCAAACTAGAAAAATAAAACTTGAAACAGCCATTAGAGAATAAATACCTAGTGATAACCAAGCGCTGGGCACGTGAACATACATTATTCTTACATATTCTCCTTGTTGATAATCAGCAGGAGAGTTAAAAAAACTGTAATAAACTCCAAAACTAAAAAAAATGATCATTAGAAAAAAAATAGGACTAAGATATTTTTCTATAAAATTTAGAGTATTAGATGGGGTTAAATATTCTTTTATCATTCTATCATTATTACCGAAATAATATTTCCCATAGGATCCAACGGATTATGAGTTGTTCTTCTATAACTAAAATAATTTTCTTTATCTGTATAAGTATTTTTCTCAGTATCAAAAATATTTGTAACATTTTCTTTCTTAAGCTTTTCTTTTACATAACCTGGCAGGTCAAATAAAAAATTATGTTTATTGAGGCATGACATAAAAAATTTTTTGTTATTTTTGTTTTCTTCAATAAAATTATTAAAAAAGTTAATATCCACTTCATAACTTTCTTGTCTGATACAGGGCCCAATTATGGCTTCTATTTTTCTTGCCCCCATTTCTTTCATTTTAGTTATTGTTCTATTTATTAGATCAGACCTTGCTCCTTTCCACCCAGCATGAACTGCCGAAATTATTTTATTTTCTTCATCTACAAATAAAATTGGTACACAATCAGCTGTATATACCCCAATAGCTACTTTAGGAATGTTAGTTACTTGAGAATCCGCCGTTACTCTAGTTGAATTATAATTAGTTATCACCACTTTATTAGTATGTTCTTGATTAACAAGATGTATTTTTTCACAGCCGAATATTTGAGAAATAAGAGCATTATTTTTTTCATTTTCTGGGTTCTCAATTTTATATGAATGAGATCCAGGGGCTTTGCGTGAAAAAAAACCATATTTAATTCCTTGAGGTGAAAATCTCTCATGCGTTATAAACATTTCTCAATTCTCTTTAAGGTGAGTTCTTTGCCTAATATTGACATTATCTCAAATACACTAGGTGAAGTTGTTTTACCCGTTAAAACTATTCTTAATGATGCTCCAATATCTCCTAATTTTAAAGAATTTTGTTCAGCAAATAATTTTCCTTGCTCCATTAATGAATCTTTAGACCAATCATTATGTTTAGATAATATTTCTTTAAAAGAAGATAGGATTTGTTGATTAATTATAGAAACGAATTCATCAGGTATATCAAGATCTAAATCTTCTTTATAAATGGCACAAGATTCTTTAAGCTCTAGCAATGTATTAGATCTTTGTTTAAGCGAATCTATACCTTGTAAAATTTTAGATTTTGCTTCATTTGAATAATTATCATCTATTAAATCTAATAATCTTCTATTATCAGCTAATTTTAAATAATGATTATTTAAATTATCAAGTTTCTTAAAATCAAGACGAGCTGGAGACTTACCGATTGATTCTAAATTAAACCATTCAATTGCCTGATCTTTGGTGATTATTTCATCATTTCCATGGCTCCATCCAAGCCTTAATAAATAATTACATAATGTTTCTGGTAAATATCCCATTTCTTTATAAGCTTCAACACCAAGTGCTCCATGGCGCTTAGATAATTTTTTACCATCTGGCCCGTGAATAAGTGGTATATGAGAAAATATAGGAGTTTTCCATCCCATTGCATTATAAATACAAATTTGTCTTGGGGTATTGCTTAAGTGATCATCACCACGTATAACGTGAGTAACTTCCATATCATGGTCATCAACAACTACAGCTAGCATATAAGTTGGTGTTCCATCAGACCGAAGAATAACCATGTCATCTAAAGTTGAGTTCTCAGTTACAACTTTTCCCTGAACTTGATCTTCAACTATGGTTACTCCCTCTTTTGGGGCTTTGATTCTAATAGAATAGGGCATGTCAGGATAAGTTGAATGATGGGCATCTCTCCACTTACTTTGAATTGGCTTTCCTGTACGCATACTTTCTTCTCTTAATCCTTCAAGTTCTTCTGGTGTTAAGAAGCATTTATATGCTTTGCCTTTTTCTAATAATTCTAGAGCTACTTCTTTATGCCTGTTAGCACGAGAAAATTGATAGATTTCTTTCTCATCCCAGGCAAGACCTAACCAGGTTAAACCATCTAAAATAGCCTTAACTGCATCATCGGTAGAGCGCTTCCTATCTGTATCTTCGATTCTAAGTAAAAATTTTCCACTTTTTGCTTTAGCAAAAAGATAATTAAATAAGGCAGTTCTAGCGCCGCCAATATGAAGATATCCAGTGGGAGAGGGAGCAAAACGAGTGACTATTTGTGAAGACATTAAAACCTGCTTTAATTGTTAAGTTTAAAAGGAATTATATAATTGTTATCGAAAAATACAATTCCCAAAATATAAAACAACTTATTTGTTATAAATTTAATTATCTAAAGAACTAAGTATAAGAGAGCTAAATAAAGCTATTTGATCTTCAACCTGTCCTATTTATAATAAATGCTCCTAATAAATAATAAAAAATTAACTTGATATTAGTAAACATTATATATATTTTAATACAAATCGTATGCTTAGTTGATAATGAAATAATATACGGAGAATAAAATGTACTTAGAAAATTTATATAATAATACTCTTAAAACGTTTAATTGTTACTATGACGCTTACTTTAATAATAAATACGAACCTAGTGACATGGGTTATCACCCAATTGTCAAGCATTTATCTAGTGCTTTAGAAAAAAAATGTACACCTAAAGTTGAAGCAGTTCTTAGAGCTTATGATCCATTTCAGTTGCACTTAATTTTTAGGTATAATGAAGATGTTGCTTTGAAGCTTATTGAATATCCTGATTATAACATGATTTCAAAATATATCGTTAATGCAAAGCCTTTACATGCTATAACATCTATTGATCTTGCTAAAAAACTTGTTGAAGAAAAGGGATTTGTTGTTGGCGAAGCTAAGGGTTATGGTTCTTTTGATAAAGTCGGTCCTTTAAGTTATGTTTTGCAATTAGCAAGGGAGCTTGACAATCAAGCTGAAGTAGACAAACTTATTAAATTAGCTGAATATTATATTGCGCATGGTGCAAAAGTAAAAGAGTTTGGATTTGGTGGAAAAGAATGCTCATTAGTTGGTGAAGCGGTTTTAACCTCAGATCCAAACTTGGTAAATTTGTTAATTGAAAAAGATGCAAGCTTCAATTTACCAAGTTGTAGTATTCCTCTTACGGCAACTGCAATAGCCTTCGACATTGCATCACATCCATATACACATAGCTATGCAAAAGGGATAGATAGGGAAAAAGCTCCAGAAGTTTTAAAAATATTATTAGCAGCTAATAATGAATTGGATAAAACTGTAGATTATAATCGCATTACTACATGGTCTATAGAAAAATGCGAACCTGAGATATTTAAAATGTCTATTTGTAAACAGTTGCAAGAACCTAAATCTTATTCAAGTAAAGCTGTTGCAAACCTTATAGAATACGCTGTTGAAAATAATGAAAGATGTGCAGATGATTCTAAGATAGATACTTCTTTTAATTGTGAAGAGGTTAAAGTGGATTTCACCGGTGAAGTAAATGAATAGTTTTATTAGTTAATTATTACTGATGTTTTTGATGGACTGACATTTATTATTAGGTTGCGTTAATGCACATAACGCAACCTAATGTTATTAGCTATGTTAACCCAATAAAGATAAATAAAAAAATTATTAAATCTATCAGTCAAGTTTATTGATAATTACAGGTATGCTTTTAAAATTATGGAAGCAGAGAGTGCTTAATTATTATGAAATAAAACAAATAGTTGATACTCAAGACTTATTAAGAGTAGATGAAATATAAAAATCTATTGTATTTACTTAAGCTTTATAAATTAAAGTCTGATGTTTTTTTAGCTATTTACATCAGCGACTAAAAGCTGCTTATTTCTGAAAGAGTTCTAAAAAAATCATAAAGCACATAAACTTTTTTGAAATAATATAACTATTCATTTGTTATGCTTATATAATTTAGCTTTTGTTAGATAGGTAAAAACAAAATAAACGAAAGATATTCTTGATGAGATGGAAGCAGAAATTTTACCTTCATAAAACTCAGGACTACAAGTTTTATAGAATAAAGCTAGAGCTGCAAGAGAACAAAAAGCTGATAGTGAACTAGCAACCAATATCGCTTATCTTGCAAATTTATAAGATTTAATTAAAATAAATGAAGAAAAGCTTAAAACTGATCTGAAAGATTCTTATATTATAAACGAATAATCCACTAAATTATACGAAATAAGACAATTTTTAAGAAAGTAATTAATTATAAGAATTTATTTGATTCTCTATCTAAAGAAGGTTTTTGGATTCAAGGAATAGAAGAAGACATTAAAACAAGAGTAAAACAATATATCAATTCCTTACCTGGTATTTAATTTAAATAGAGCGCCATTGTTTAGTTAATAATTAGAGCTATTCAGATATAGATTCTTGTTCTTTAACAATTACTGGATTTAAGGATATATTTAGTAAACTATATAACGATATATTCAACTCAACGAGGCTTAAAACCAAACGCAATCATATGTTATGTAAGAATAAAATATAAGAGAGTTAAATCAAGCTATTTAATCTTCAACTTGTCCTATAAGGGATTTTGGCTCTATATTAGTAAGATTAAAAGTTTGATAAGGTAAATCAGTAAGATTGATTTCTTTTTCAGCTATATTTTTAGGGTTGCACTTCCAGCAAGTTAAAAGTACGAAAAGCCTATCTTCCTGTCCTTGAAAAAGGGGTATGGCATGAGCTGCTCCAGCGTTTCCCATTGTAAAGGCTGCAACTTCATTTAAAGCAGCAGTTTGAAGGTTATTCAAGTTAATATACTCGGGTTCAAGTTTATATTCTATCACTACATCATTATCTTTATCAGCCCAAAAATTGTCTTTCTCTCTAAAATATTGCTCCTTATCCTCATCTGTAAATACTGTTTCTTTCCCAATTAAAGCTTTAGCAACCCTAATACCTGTGTAACTTCAAATAATCACCAGAGGATTTTTTACCATCTTGATGCCAACCATATTCCTGTGGAAGTAATTGAATAAACCTAAAAGATGACACTGGATTAACTTCTATTTCTGACATATTAACTTTAAAACAATTAGACATATTACTTACCATTCTAAACACTATGGAAGTAAAAATAGAAGCAAGGTTTTTGTTATCAACAATAGACTATATATTTTGATTTAATCTTTCACTTATAAAGGATGAGCTTGAGTCATTTTTATAAGTAATATTGTGATCTTCATTAATATAAAATTCATAGTTTTTCTTTGTCAAGCTTATTGAAGAAAAGCTTTTAATAATATCAGTTTTTTCCTTGTTAAGAAATAGAGTAAAAACATGTTTTTTAATGTCATTATCAAGATTTTTAAATGTAAGGCAAAGATTTTCTTCTGCTTAAATATGGCTCGCCACTTCTTTACCTACAGTAAAAAAGCTGTTGTTGAGTGGGGTTGTTTTCTTTTTTCTTCTCATAATTAATATTAAATTAATCACATATAACATAGCAAAAATAGTTAACAAATATTAATAAAATTGTCAATTTAAAATATCTTATAGATATTTGGCCAATATAAAAACAAATATTTAATAAAGTTTATACTTCAAATTAAAATTATTTAGCAAAGTTTAGATTAGGTTTAGTATGATAAATTAAAAATTTTGTTAGACCTAAACTATCATCTTAAAGCAAAACTTATACTTATTTTGAGATTTACTTTTGTTATCGGTTAAAGTATAAATTTATATCATATTAATTTTAATTTAGGTGTTTATGTATAAGGGTGTTTTTACAGCATTGTTAACTCCATTTAAACATGGTGAACTTGATCTTGATTCATTTGCAAAAATGATTGAGTGGCAGATTGAATCAGGAGTTGACGGTTTAGTTGTTGCTGGATCTACAGGTGAGGGCCAAAATCTTACTAAAGAAGAAATGATTAATTTGCTTGAAATAGCTATTAAAATTGCTAAAGGAAGAGTTAAAATTATTGCTAATGCTAGCTCTAATTCGACAGATGTTAGTATTGATCTTGTAAAAGAAATGGAAAAGCTTAAAATTGATGGTGTTATGGTAGTAACTCCATATTACGTAAAACCTACTCAAGAAGGTGCATATCAACATTTTAAAGCTATTCATGATGCATGCAAGTTTCCATTAATTATTTATAATAACCCAGCAAGAGCAGCAGTAGATTTAACTAATGAGACAATGATTAGATTATCTCATTTACAAAGAGTTAAAGCAGTGAAAGAATGTAGTGGCAACCCAATTAGATGTGCTCAAATCTTAGAACAGAAGCCTAGCTTAGAAATTATGTGTGGGGATGATATTTTAATGCTTCCATATTATACTCAAGGGGCTTCAGGGGTGATATCGGTTGTAAGTAATTTAGTTCCGGCTTTAGTGGTTAAGCTTCATAAAATGTGGAAAGAAAGTAATCCTGAAGAAGCGATGAAAACTCAAAGCCTACTTCGCCCATTAAATGAAGCTATTTTTTGTGAGCCAAATCCAGTTGCAGTGAAATTTGCTGCTAGCTTATTTGGTATTTGTGCGCCAGATCTTCGCTTACCACTTGTTCCTTTATCTGAAGCGAACAAGAAATTGGTGACTCGAGCTATACAACAATTAAAAGATAAGATTTATGGCTGATTTAAAAAATAGAGACATAACCCAGAATCGTAAAGCAAGACATGAATATCATATTGAAGAAGTTTTTGAAGCAGGTATTGTGCTTCAAGGAACAGAAGTAAAGTCACTACGAGCTGGTAAGGTTAGTATTGCAGAATCTTTCGCTAGCAATATTGGAGAAGAGCTATTCTTATTTCACTCTCATATTCAAGAATATGAAAAAGCAAACGCTCTTTTTAATCATGACTCTAAAAGGCCAAGAAAATTATTGCTTCATCGTAGGCAGGTAAATAAGTTAATTGGAAGAATCAAAACAAAAGGCTATACTTTGGTGCCATTATCATTATATTTTAATAATAAAAATAAAGTAAAAGTTGAGC
Source organism: uncultured Rickettsiales bacterium (assembly GCA_964627795.1). Lineage (GTDB taxonomy): Bacteria > Pseudomonadota > Alphaproteobacteria > Rickettsiales > CANDYO01 > CANDYO01. The sequence goes on from CAZVLF010000009.1 coordinate 51,347, forward strand.
TTGGTTTAGGTAAAGGAAAACATCTTTATGATAAACGAGCAAGCATTAAAGAACGTGAATGGAAAATTGAAAAAGCTAGAACATTAAGGGAGAAATAATTATGGTTAATATAGCTAATATGATGAAGCAAGCACAAGTAATGCAAAAAAAGATGGTCGAAGCTCAAGATGAGTTAGCCAAAAAAGAATATGAAGGCAACGCTGGTGGTGGTGTTGTGCAAGTTAAAATTAATGGCCAAGGATTCTTGTTAAAAGTTACAATTGCCAAAGAAATGGCCAATCCTGACGAAGTAGAAATACTTGAAGATTTAATATTAGCTGCTTTTAATGATGCTAAGAAAAAACAAAATGAAGATTCTGAAAATAGCATGTCTGGCTTAATGGGAGGATTAAACCTTCCAGCAGGATTTAAGTTTCCTTTTTAAATTTTGGAGTTTTGATAAATGAGCAAAAGAATTATAATCTTGATAGTGTTGTTTAGCCTTGGCTTAGTGACACTATCTTTATATATTATTAGTACTCTTGATCCCGGTGAGAAACCTCATCCTTCTTCAGAAGTGATTAATGTATCTTCACGTGATTTAAAAGTAACTGATGACTTTAATTTAAAAGATCATTATGGAGAGCTTTTTAACCTTGAGCGTTTAAAGAAAAAATTTACTATACTTTATTTTGGCTTTGCTCACTGCCCTGATTTTTGTGAAGATGCTTTAGCAAAAATTGAGGAAGTAATGAAAAAATTATCCCCAGAGCAAAAAGAAAAAATCCAAGTAGTTTTTGTTTCAGTTGATCCTGAGAGAGATGATATTACAACCTTAAAACAGTTTGTAGAAAAATTTGATAAAGATACTATTGGAGTAACAGGAGATAAGCATGAAATTGAAAAATTAGCCAACTCGGTAAAAGCTTATTTCTCTCAAATAAAAAATGAACAAAATGGAGATGATTATTATGTTGATCACTCTGCTTTTATATATTTTTTAAACCCTATGGCTGAGTTAATTGCTCAGTTTACTCCTAATGCTGCTATTGATGAAGTAGCAGATCAGCTAAGAATAAAACTTGTGTCTGAGTAGATGTTTGAAGTTGGCCTTAGTGAAGTTTTAGTAATTATTTTGGTGGCATGCTATTTTCTTGATATTAAGGATGTCCCCAAAATAATTAAGGCTGTTAGACAGGTTTTTAAATACTTAAATTCATTCTCAAAAGAAGTTAAAGATTTTATTGAAAATTTGGAGAAAGAATCTAAAAAAATTGTTGATATGGAAGGAAACGAGCAGGAAACATTTGATTTAGATGATATTACACCTGATTTAGAAAAAAATGATCTCAAAACTTCTAAGACTAAGAAGAAAAATAAAAATGATCAACAAAAATAAGTTAACGCTTGCTGAACATTTCAAAGAACTCAAGCAAAGAATAATTTATATTGCTTGTGTGTTTTTTTTAAGTTTTGTTGCATCTTACTGTTATGTTGAAGATATTTATTCATTTATTTTAAAGCCTTTAAGCGAGCAGTGGTCAAGTGGTGAAAGGAAGATAATATATACTAATTTAGCAGAAATATTCTTTAGCTATTTAAAACTTGCTTATTATGTAGCTTTATTTATTACTATTCCTTTTCTTATATGTCAAATTTATATATTTATTGCTCCTGGACTTTATAAAAAAGAGAAAAAAGCTTTATTTCCTTTTTTAATAGTTTCTCCAATTTTATTTATTGTGGGTGCTTGCTTTGTTTACTATTTTATTTTTCCTTTAGCTTGGAAATTTTTCTTAAGTTTTGAGCAAGTAGATTCAACAATTATTCCTATAAAGTTAGAAGCTAAAGTTAGTGAATATTTATCTGTTGTAATAAACTTAATTATTGCTTTTGGCATAGCTTTTCAACTACCGGTTTTATTAGTGCTGCTAGCAAGGCTTGGATTTATTGATTCAAAGATGATGAAAGATAAAAGAAAATTCGTTATAGTTATAGCTTTTGTAGTTGCTGCTTTTTTAACTCCTCCTGATGCTATAAGTCAAATTGCACTTGCTTTAGTGCTGTTATTGCTTTATGAATTATCTATTGTTTTTATTAATAAAATTAACTAGGAAATGTAAAAATGCATGATATAAAGTGGATTAGAGAAAATATGAGCCAGTTCGATGAGGCTCTTAAAAAAAGAGGTGCGGAAGCCTTTTCTAAATCAATAGTTGAAATGGATGAGAACAAAAGGCAGCTAGTTACACTTATTCAAAGACTTCAAGCAGCTAGGAAAGATAAAGCTGCTGCTATTGCAAAATACGGAAATTCTAATCATCCTGAATTAAGAAATCTAAAACGTGATGCTAACCATATTAAAGAGAAATTAGTTGAATTAGAAGAAAGATTAAATAGTGACGTTGAATTAGATAATCTCTTAAATTCATTACCTAATTTGCCTGCAGAAGATGTGCCTGTGGGTGAAAATGAAGAACAAAATGTTGAAATTAAAAAGCATGGAGAGATTAAAAAGTTTGATTTTCAAGTGAAAGCTCATTATGAAATTGGTGAACAACTTAAAATGATGGATTTTGAGCAAACTGCTAAAATTTCAGGAAGTAGATTCGTTACCTTAAAATCAAATTTAGCTAAATTAGAAAGAGCGCTGGCAAATTTTATGTTAGATTTGCACACTTCAAAATTTGGATATACGGAAGTTAGCCCTCCTTTGCTTGTTAAAGACCCGGCTATGTTTGGGGTAGGACAGTTGCCAAAATTTGCAGAAGATTCTTTTGCTACTACCAATGGTTATCGCTTAATTCCAACCTCTGAGGTTTCTTTAACCAATTTAGTTGCAAATTCAGTCTTAAGTAGTGAAGAATTACCCATGAGATTTGTTGCTTATACTCCTTGTTTTCGTTCTGAGGCAGGAGCTGCAGGAAGAGATACTAGAGGAATGATACGTTTACACCAATTTTCTAAAGTTGAATTGGTGAGCATTGTAACTTCTGAAAAATCAGAGGAAGAGCATGAAAGAATGTTGAGTGCTGCTGAGGAAGTTTTAAAACAGCTTGAATTACCATATAGGGTAATGCTTTTATGTTCTGGAGATATGGAATTTAGCGCGAAAAAAACTTACGATCTTGAAGTGTGGTTACTTAGCCAAAATAAATATAGAGAAATTTCTAGCTGTTCTAATTGTGGTGATTTCCAGGCACGTAGAATGAAAGCAAGATATGTGTGTGATCAAACAACAAGAGAGAAAAAATTTCTTCACACGTTAAATGGTTCTGGCCTTGCTGTTGGAAGGACATTAGTTGCAGTTCTTGAAAATTACCAACAAGAGGATGGATCAATTATAATTCCAAAAGTGCTTGTTCCTTATATGAATGGGATAGAGAAGATTGAACTTTAATATTGTGCCCTGTTTGTTAGGTAGGGCTAATTTAAAGAATTGAGCTTGAGTAATCAAGCTAATAAAGTTTTATTTTTATATTTAACTATATATTGCTTGTTTAGCTATATGATAATTTTCTATAATATTTAAATCCTCATTTACATCATAAAGTTTTAGAAGAGGTAAATAAGGATTAATTAAACTATTATTTTGATGATATTCATAGATGGCGGGCTTGATTGATTCATCCCAATATTCAATAATTGGCTGGATAATCTCCACAATATTAGGATTAAAATATTTCTTTGAAGATAAAGTTTGAATAACAAAAGCAATAAATTCGCTATCTTGTTGAGATTCATCATATCCATATGCAAAACTTAATATTTGTCTAATGGATTTAAGATCTAACGGTATTTCTTCCCGAATCTTATTGGCAACATCATCAATATTAGGCATTATAATATGTTCACAAGTATCTTTGTAAATAGAAGGATATACTTTAGCTCCAGCTTGAATCATCAATTTTATTAAATTAGGATCAGAAGTGTAATCTATAGCTGTTTTTCCTTCAATATTAATATAATTAATATCGAAATTAATATCATTTTCTAAAATCCAATTAAATAAATTAGTTTCATTATTTTGAGCTATTACTTCTAATAAAAAATTACCATCTAACGGTTCGTTGTTTAATAGTGATAGCTTTATTAATCCCAAGTCACCAAAACCAACACCAACTTGTATAGAGTTTGTACCAAGTTTGGACAATTTATCACTTAAATTAAGAGATCTATAATGAAAATCAAAAAAGGTTGGATATCCAAATCCTTCAATTAAATGATTTATTTTCTCAGCAATAGCAAAATTGCTTTCTTCTTCAGAAATGGTGATGTTATAATTATAAGCATTTTTTAAGTGATCTTGAATATTAACAAATGTTTTTCTTACTGCTTGAGAAAATAAATTTTTCCGTATTTCATCATTATAATGGTAAGGATTAGGATAAACTTGATTGAATAATATTGATAATGAGTAATGGGTTATCTCATGTAATAAAAATGTATAAACATCTTCCTCATTTAGTAATGTAATATATGTTTTTTGCTCCTCACCTGAATAAGTTCTAAGACCTTGCATAAGCCCTTGTTTTAATGTTGGAATATGCTCTTTCATATTTTTTATGACTTGAATATTGATTTTGGCATGAGTGGAAGCAGCTGCAAAAAATATCAATAAATCTTTAATCATTGTAGGAGATCTATTAATAATTTCGGCTAGGCTACTAATGAAGGTAGTATAGATCGGTTCTTTACTATAGCTATTTTGTAGTATTGGAGATATTAAAGATAGTTTATTGGTTGGATTTAAGCAATAATTTACAACGGGGTGTTTTTCTAGAGATCTTCTATTGCAATCAACAAGATCTTCATTGCTTTTAACAATTGATGTTTCTTGGCAATAGTAATCTACTATTCGAGGTTGTTCAGCAAGAATAGCGAAATTTATTGGTCTAAAATATGAACTATAATTAATATTATTACTACAATTTATATGCTGATATTTCAATGCCTCTAAGTTTCCGTTCCTGATGAAATTTCTAATTTCAGAAGTAAATATAATGTTATTTCCATCTAAACAATCTGGTTTAACCTTAATTGGCTCTATATTGACCATAATAAATCCTTTAACATTAATTTATTAACAATAATAATATAATCTTTAATGGGTGTCAATCTTTTTTAATGGATTTCTACATTATGCAGGAGATATATTAATAAAAAAACAAGCGAGATTTAAACATCATAAGTAGAAGTTTAATTCTATTAGGATTCTAAATAAAACATAAATGATACGTTTACATCAATTTTCTAAAGTTGAGCTGGTGAGTATTGTAACTCCTGAAAAATCAGAGGAAGAGCATGAAAGAATGTTGAGTGCTGCTGAGGAAGTTTTAAAACAGCTTGAATTACCATATAGGGTAATGCTTTTATGTTCTGGAGATATGGAATTTAGCGCGAAAAAAACTTACGATCTTGAAGTGTGGTTACTTAGCCAAAATAAATATAGAGAAATTTCTAGCTGTTCTAATTGTGGTGATTTCCAGGCACGTAGAATGAAAGCAAGATATGTGTGTGATCAAACAACAAGAGAGAAAAAATTTCTTCACACGTTAAATGGTTCTGGCCTTGCTGTTGGAAGGACATTAGTTGCAGTTCTTGAAAATTACCAACAAGAGGATGGATCAATTATAATTCCAAAAGTGCTTGTGCCTTATATGAACGGAATCGAAAAAATTACACTTTAATCCTAATATTTTGGTCCTGTTAGTTAAGAGCTGGACCAAATTTTTTTAAGAAGCATTAAAAAATCTCTAAAACTTAAGCTACCTACATATCTTAAACTATGAAGAGCGCATTTTAAAAAGGAAGGTTGCTATTCGTAAAGTTGACTTCATAACTTTTAAAAACAACTGAGTTTAGAAGTCTTCGACATTGCACAGAAATATATAAAAAACCTTGCTTTTTGAAAATTTCTTCTAAATATTCTTGGTTATAAAAGGAGTCTAATGAAATATCAGTTATTAAGCAGCAGGATAGGACTCTTTTTATAAAAGTTAGGATGTAGCACACCTTTTTATGCTAGTTATTTAACCTAAACTTACGCTTACTGTCTAAGTAAATCAAAAACTTTTAGAGCTCTAATTCTGTTGTATTACAAAAAATACCAATATAGTCGCATAATAATTTTTGAACATATGAAAAAGAATCATAATTTGATTCAATAGTGTTCGGCGGAGAGATCTCATTTAATATGCTATACTGATTTATCTCTTTAATAGATGGATGATTAGCCACCACTTTATATTCATATTCACAATCTTTGGTAATGATACTGAATAATATAGAAAATCTTAACTCTTCAGATATAGGTGGAGCGCTATGTAAAGCTCCTTCCTGCGTAGCGTGCCATATTGTTATGCTTTTGTGGGGTAAAGCTTCTATTTCACTTAAAGCTGGATTTTTTGACTGAGAAAATAACGTAGTATCTCCTATGATTGGTACCATCATGCGTATTGACCCCTTAGCCATACCATCGAAATGGAAAAATTGAGTATTTGACTTAGTTATAACATTATCTACAAAAACATTAGCTTTTGGACCAAAACATTCGATAGCTTTATCCTGTATTTCACTTAGGATATCTGTGGCTAATTTTATAAAATTCTCATATTTTTTATCATTATTTGGCCTGAACTTTAACAGCCTTAATTTTTATGCTAAATTTAATATAATATCATTTGGAGCAAATTGTATAGTGTTTCTTAATTCCAACAACTGTGCCTTAGTATTAAGCGCATTGAATGGGTAGAACATGTACCTATTGTTGTTATTTAATTGTCCGATTGTAACACATAAATCTAGATTTTCCAAATTTTCCAATACCATATTAAAATTCTAATTATAATACATTGTTATTAACATAGTTTAAGTATAATATTGTGTTAATATTAATTTATTAAAATTTATAATTGCTATCTTTATTATTTGTCATGCCTGCTATTAGATATTGACAAAAAAAGACTCACAATTTATGCTAATACTTTAGAGAAATAATAGAATTCTCTAAAATTGCCGATTTAAGCTAAGGTAAATTTTTAGTTTTCTAACATCTTCTTTGCTTGGATAAAACCAAGCGTAATCTTGATTGTTATTTTGATTTAAAAGAGGTTTTTTACATGCAAAAACTTGATCGTAGATCTTGGAGAAAATTTCCTGCAGCTTTACTAGATGGCTTCACCAATAATAAAAAATATCTTTTATACAAATATTTACCTTCTTCTTTAATGCTCTTATTTTCAGCTTATATCCACAATTTTCTTAGAGGAATTAAAGATGCTATTTTAGTTCCACATCTTGGGCCTGAACTTATCAGCTTTATTAAATTTTATGGCGTATTTCCTGGCACGCTTATCTTCTTTCTTTGCTATACAAAACTTGCTAATATTTTAGCTAGGGATAAATTATATTATAGCATTACTTTATTTTTCTGCTCTTTTTTCATGCTATATGCTTTTGTTCTAAGCCCATTGCAACAATCTATACAGCCTGATTTATCACATTTAATGACAAGCTACCCTAAGTTTAAATATCACTTAATGATGATTCAATATTGGCCTACAAGTCTTGTTTATATTATGAGTGAATTATGCGGTACAGTAATTTTAGCTCTTATGTTTTGGCAGTTTACCAATGAGTTATATACGCTTAAAGAAGCCAAAAAAACTTATGCTTTATTTGGAGTAATTGGCCAAATTGGTATTGTGTTTGCAGGTTTAGTACAAGCAAGTATTTCCCAGTATTTTAGTTATAATACTAATGATGTAGAAGCTTGGGCAGTTACCTTAAAATGGATGATGTCTAGCGTTACGTTTGCAGGACTGGCCTTAATGGCGCTATATTACTTTCTTTATAAAAATGTGTTTTTTAACCCTTCTTTATGCTCCAGAAAACATAGTGGCGAAAGAGAAAAAATAAATCTTTCGATAAAAGAAAGCTTAAAATATATATTTTCCTCTAAATATTTATGGCTAATAATGATGATAGTATTTAGCTATGGTATTGCAATTAACTTAATTGAAAGCTCGTGGAAATATCAGTTAAAGCAAGTATATACTACACAAAATAGCTATAGTGCTTTTATGGGGAAATTTACGATGTATTTTGGCTTTTTCTCCATTTTAACAATGTTATATGGCGCATATATTCTTCATAAATTTAAATGGGTGATAAATGCTTTATTAACTCCGCTTGGTGCTGGAATCACGGGCATAATATTCTTCATATCTATTATTTATCAGGAATTTTTTGCCCAGCTTTTAACACCGTTAAATGTTAGCATTTTAAAAGTTTCTATAATAATAGGATCGCTACAACTTATATTTTTTAAATCTTTTAATTATACATTTGATGTGGCAACAAGAGAAATGGCTTATATGCCTTTAGATAGAGAGCTTAGAACTAAAGGAAAGGCCGCTGTAGATGTGATAGGTAACAGGGGAGGGAAAGCTTTTGGAGCAGTAGTTCAACAGTTAATGTTTCAATTTATCAGCCCAAGCATAGGGGATTTAACCTATGAGCTAACTATAGTTTTTGCAATCACTATAGTTGTGTGGATTGGTTGTGTAATCACTTTAAGCAAACATTTTGCTAAGATTGCTGACTATGCTAACCATTAGTAAGATAAGAGACTATATTTAAAATTTAGTTCTAATTTATATATTATTCTCACCTATATAGACGTCATGTAATAAATGATTATAATTATAGATGTCTATATGGTGTTGAATTAGCTAATATTACTAGCATTTGCTATTATTAAATTATAGCAAAATAAGTTTAGCTTCATTGCAATTATCAATTAGTTCAAAATTAATTATGGTTACTCATATTCGCACTTAAGAAAGCCTCATAAATGCTAATAAACTATATAGTCTTATATAATAAATCCTCATGCCAAGACTTTGCTTCATGTAATATGCTTGCTTTTTTTTTAGTGAAACAAAAATTTCTAACTAATTCCTTTATATTCAAGACATTGCCCGTTAATACCATATCTTCTAAATGTGTATAATGCTCAGGATTATTAATTATAGCTTCCCTAATTGCCTGAGAAGTTGCATAAGGTTTACAGCTTATTACCAAGGAAACTGCTCCAGTTACAATTGTAGATGCCTCAGATGTACCTCCACCAAGCCTTGCCATGCCGCGTCAATAAGAGGAATCATTTGTCCAGGCCCTAAAATATCTACATAATCTTTGCCATAATTGCTGCCTGAAACGAAGGTTGAATATAAATCAACCTTTTTTCTCCTTTAATGTAATGGTTTGTTACACCAACTCTAATAATAGGATCTACATCTTTAAACTCACAATCTTTGGGATGTAATACCGAGGGCAATATTCCTCTTTTTATAAAATTTATATCAGTAAGTTCTGTGGCTGAATTTCCTACAGTTGTTTATAAGCAAAATATTTTTTTCCTGTTTACATATATTAACAATAAGGTTAAGCCAATCTTCTCTGATGATATCATTACTACTTTTTGCCCTCCTGATAAATTTATTAAAATTGGCTGTGTCCTCTCTCTCTCATTTGATGGCTTTAAAACATATTCACCAAAAGAAGTCTTAAGCATATTCTGCTCAGCTTCTTTTATTGCATTGCCAACACTTTTGACGCTAATATCACTTTCAGTGCTTCTTATTAATGCATCAGGAGCAATGCCATCAACATTTATCATGATTTTTGATCATCTTTAGAGGGCATTGTATAATGTTTGGCAACTATTAAATATTAAGCCTGCTATGGCTGTGTCGTGAACTAACTTTAATTCTTCACCCTCTTTAGTACATTTTTTACTAACTGAGAAAAAGCTTTTACCTTGAAGTGGAGGAGCAGTAAAATCTACACAACTATCAATTATATCAATAACTACTCCATTTTCTGTGGTTATATCCCAACAATTTAAAACACCATTTTTTTTTAAAATACCAAGGGTAATCGTAATTATCCATTTTTACTATCTTCTATAAATAATCTATATTTTTAGCGTAACCCACACACTGCACCAAAGACTCATTAGAACAAATTTCATGAGCATTATAAATATGTGTGTTCTCAGCAGAACCTAAAATTAACCCCTTATATTGATATGCATTTAAAGACTGATAGATATCATGACTTATTATGATATTATGTAGTGATACATCTTTAGCGGTGCCTATAACACCACCTACTATATCGGCTCCTGTTATATTTCCAGATATAATATTTATACCAGAAAAAATAGCATATTCTGAATCTCCTGCTATGCCGCCAACATAATGGTAACCATGTATATATGAATTTTCTAGCTTAAGATTAGTAACTTCAGCGGGTGCCATTTTTTGACCAGCTACTATGCCAAATAGTCCAATATCTTTTTCTTCTGGACGGTTAATGAATAGACCGTCTATAATAAAATTGTTTCCATCAAATTTATCTGAATATGTTATATGTTCTTCGCTCAGAGTGAGAGGCTTAAATCCTTTTCCATTAGCCCAATTTCTTGTTTCAATAGCATTAATGTTTCTGCTTAATGCATAATTTCCATGAAGGAATAAGTTGATATCTTGTAAATCATATATGTCGTTGACTAGCATATAAGCTGTGAAAACACTTGCAGGCTTAATATGTTGAAAATATGGATAAGGATTGTGGTATTTATGTTAGTATGCTTCTTTATTTGGATTATAATATATAAAAACTTTGGCGTTATTTTCAATCAACACTTGTGGATTATTGATGTTTTCAAAAATAACAGTCCCTTTATTACCACTAAGTCCAGCTTTGAAATATAAATTACCGTTACTTTGATTTGTAATATAAGCATTAGTTTTAAAAACTATATCATATTCAGAAGATAGAATTAAATGAGCTTTGGAATTCCACTCAAGCTTAGTATTTAAAACTATTTCTTGAGCTTTGATTTCTATAGTTTGGTTTAATCCATAAAGGCTTTAAGAAGGGCATTGTCGATAGTAAAGATCTTTGTTTTTGAAGTAAGTGTAACACCCGCAATAGAGACTTCATCTTGAGTAATGTAGCAAATTTCTTTCGTATTATTTTTTCTCATGATTAAACAACTATATATATTCTATTGTTATTAAATTTTATTTGTTGATTTAAGAAAAAACATCTTTGTAGTAATTCAATTTAGCATAGAAATAAAAATTTGTTAATAAATCGTTATAACAAGTAAATAATTTTATTTTTTGTTAATCTTTGGGGTAATTTTTTGAAAAATAAGGCAAGTTAACTTGTATTATAAAGAATAGGTTGGTTTACTTTATTCAAACAGTTAACTTGTAAAACTTTTTTATAATTTATATTGTTACTCATCTATAAAAATAAGGAAGTTTTGCCATTTATTAGGGGCTTAATTTTTCAGTTACTATTAAGCATTCTTAAATTTAGTTTGTTACTTTAATTCTTGCTTCACTGATTTTTTCTTGATAAGTGAGTTCTAGTTTTGCTTTAGTGCACTCAATATGTTTTTCGATAAAGTCTTTATATATTTCATTTATGATAGCTTGATGCTCTTTATCTAAAATACTAATATCAATAATCTTCTTACTATAGTTAGAAGCTTCATCATTTGATAATTTCATTTCACTTGCTGCCCATAAGCCAAATTGCTTGGCGGCAACAACTCTAGCTTTAAATTCCTGCTCTTCTTTTAAAGCAAAGTTATTTTCATATGCTTTTTGCCTATTTTCAAATTCTTGTGACATTTTTATACCCTATATTATTTCTACTAAATATTAACAATGAAGGGTTAAAAAAATGTTAAAAAGGTGAGGCTTAAAAAATAAATTATATACCTAATTTTACCGAAGTAATTTGATCACCTTTAATAAGATACTGAATTATATATGATATTTTATTAATGTGATCTCCAATTCGTTCTAGGTTTCTTGCAATTAAAATTAAGTCTATATAAGCTTTTGCATTTTCTGAAGATTTGGTGAGCCTTTTCTCTAATAAATCTATTATTTTACTATAATGTTCATCAATAATATGATCATCTTCAGCTACCTTAATAGATGCTTGTAGATCTACATTCTCATATGAATTAAATACATTGGTAAAAAGCCTTTGAAGATGCTTAAAAGTGTGATCAATAAGGTCCTTTAAAATATCGTCTATATTAATAGAAAGAAATTCTATGCGATGAGTAACTTTTTTAGCTAGATCTCCCATTCTTTCTAAAATAACGGCTAACTTTAAAGCACATATAACTTCTCTTAAGTCATTAGCTAACGGCTGCCTTAAAGCTAACATATGCACAGCAAGATTTTCAATTTCTGCATCAAAGTGATTTATCTTTTTATCAGTGCTGTCTGCTAGCTCAACTAAGCTTCGGGTTGGATCAGCTACTGCATGAGAAGCAATTAAAATAAGGTCTTTTACAAGGCTCGCCATATTAAGGACAGATCCACGAATATGATTTAAATCCCTATCATAAGAACGAACAATATGCTTTTCCATATTAACTCCAAATATTATCTTTTTATATTATAAACCATATAAAAGAAAAAAAGCAAAATAGTTTTAAAGGATGAAATTACTTAAATCCTTATTTTTGGTTAGGTTCTCTAAAGGTTTTGTTACATCTTCTTCTTGAATCAATATTTTGCTTCCGCCTTTTTCAGGCGCAGTGAAGCTAACTTCTTCTAAAATTCTTTCTAGTATAGTATGTAGCCTTCTTGCGCCTATATTTTCAACTTCTCTGTTAATGATGGTTGCAAGCTCTGCTATTTTTTCTATTGCTTGGGAAGTAAACTCTAATTCAAGATTTTCAGTTCCAATAAGTGCTATATATTGCTTAATTAAACTTGCTTCTGGCTCAGTTAATATTCTAACCATATCTTCCTTGCTAAGTGGATTTAATTCAACTCTAATTGGAAGTCTTCCTTGTAATTCTGGCAGAAGATCGGAAGGTTTAGCTAAGTGAAAAGCCCCAGAAGCAATAAAAAGTATGTGATCCGTTTTAATGCTACCATGCTTAGTATTAACAGTGGTTCCTTCAATTAATGGAAGAAGATCTCTTTGCACGCCTTCACGGTTAACTTCAGATTTAGTTGAAGAAGATTGTCTTGCGGCGATCTTATCAATCTCATCAAGAAAAACTATTCCATCATTTTCAACCATTTCAATTGATTGCTTAATTATTTTTTCTTCATCAATAAGCTTATCACTTTCTTCAATTATAACTTGTTCATAAGCTTCTTTAACTTTCATTTTTTTAAGCTTAGTTTTATTACTACCACCCATGGCTTTTCCTAAAATATCACTAATATTTAAAACTCCCATTTGGGTGCCTGGCATTCCAGGTATATCAAAAGAATTAAAAGGAGAAGAAGGAGTTTCCTGTAACTCTATTTCAATTTCTTTATTATCTAAATAACCATCTTTAAACAAACGAGTAAACTTATCTTTAGTTTCTTGCCCAGGGTTAGAACCAATAATAATTTCAAGTATTCTTTCTAAAGCTTTATCATGAGCTTGCTCTGCAACTTCTTTATGCATATTTTTACGGTTCATAACAATTGCGCCATCAAGAAGATCACGAATGATTGAGTCAACGTCTCTTCCTACATAACCTATTTCTGTAAATTTAGTTGCTTCTACTTTTACAAAAGGAGAATTAGATAATTTTGCCAATCTTCTTGCAATTTCTGTTTTACCAACACCTGTAGGCCCAATCATAAGAATGTTTTTAGGAACAATTTCTTCCTTTAAACTTCCTTGAATTTGCTTGCGGCGCCATCTGTTTCTTAGCGCAATTGCTACAGCTTTTTTTGCATTATCTTGGCCAACTATATGGCGGTCTAATTCAGCAACAATTTGACGAGGTGTAAGATTAACGTTCATTTCCATTATTTTAAAACTTCCATAGTTAGATTATTGTTGGTATATACACAAATATCACCGGCAATTTTCATTGATTTTTTTATAATATCTTCAGCAGAGAGATCTTTAATATCAATTAATGCTCTTGCTGCAGATAGTGCATAATTTCCACCTGAGCCAATTGCTGCAATACCATCTTCTGGCTCTAAAACATCTCCATTTCCTGAAATAATTAGCGTCACTTTTTCATCTAAGACAATCATCATTGCTTCTAAACGACGAAGATATTTATCGGTGCGCCAATCTTTCGCTAATTCAACAGCAGCTCGCGTTAATTGAGATGGATGCTTTTCTAACTTTTCTTCTAAGCGTTCAAATAAAGTGAAAGCATCAGCTGTGGCACCGGCAAAACCAGCTAGGATTTTTCCATGCCCTAAAACTCTTAATTTTTTAGCGCTAGCTTTAATTATGGTTGGCCCTAAGGATACTTGGCCATCAGCTCCAATTGCAGCCACTCCATTTTTACGAACTGATAAAATTGTGGTTCCATGCCATGATTCATTTTGCATATAATATACTCTCTTTTTTATTTTAGAAAGTTATAACAAAATTTAAGCTTTTTGCCAACAATAATGATGTATGTTTTTATTTTCGCTCCTGTTGGTTGCTTTTACCAGATTCTTCTGCTTTTTGCGTCCAACTTCTTGTTGCTTTTTCAGATTTTTCAACTGTTTCTTCAGATTTTCCGGAAGAAACTCGTTCTAAAAAAGAAGTTGATTCTTTATGTGAAGAAGGACTTATTATTCCTTTGCCAGTTTCATATAAATTTGAGACTAAACTTTTGGTTTTTTGAGTTACTTCTTCTGCTTTTTCCTGTTGCTTAGAAGTTGTTCCTTCATTTATTGTTTGTTTTACTGCAGAGAAAAATTGTTCCTTCTCTTTAGGTGAAATCATATGCTCTGTTTTTTGTTTTTCTTGTTGTTCTTTAGATGGATAAAAATAAGAAAATAGAGAATTAGCTATGGGTTTTACTGCTTCAGCTGGCTTATCCTTATTTTTCTCTGCTAAGTTAATGGTTCCAAATACTCCTTTTATGGCAGATTTAGATAATTCATATCCTTTACTTATTAACCTGCATTCATAGCCTAAAGAATTTGCTGCTCCTTCTAAAAAGATCGCTGCACCTAAAGCTGGTAAAGCATATGCTCCAACAGCTGTTGCTACTAAACCTCCTTTAAATATTCCATCAATTCCACTTGGGTTTCTTGCTATAAAACTTATAGCTCCAGCCCCCGCCATCACAAGACCAGCCGCAGGAAAGAATAAGCTAATTGTTGATCCAATTCCCATTCCGCCAGCATCTTTTATTACATCATTCATTTTTCCACTAAATAAATCTTTAAAAAATAATCCAAAAGTTTGAAAATATGTAATATCCTTTTTTCCATATTCATTCATTAAGTGCTGATAACTACGCACACCAAATGCAGTGGTAAATGCAAGGCCTCCTAAAAATAAAGTAGAGTAGGGTTGAGTGACAAAAAGTCCTATGGTGTATACAGGGCTTGATACAGCAAGACCGAGTAAAAGTTTGCCTATACCTTTAGTTTTTGTGAATTGACTATCTGATTTTTCAAAAAACCTCTTTTCTGTTAATTTAATTTCTTCTAGTTCTTTATTATCTTTCATCATATGCTCCATAATAACAATATAAATATAGAATAATATAAGAGAATTAATAAAAGGTTAATGAAATAATTTTCTTAAAAAACCTGGAGTAAGAACAGAAAGAGGATGAAAGGTAGATGAAACCTTATCAAAATCACCTTTAATACTAAAATTAGCTGCTAAGAAGGCAGATTTTTCTCCTCCGGTTAACAATTTTCCAAATAAAGGTAACATAGAAATAAAGGAATTTATGCCATAAAATGAAGGTACGTAAATACCTTTAAAATCTACATTTTTTTTATTTAAATCAATTGTTCCTTCAAGAATAATTTTATATGAGTTTCCTACTATAATAAAATCAGAAAATTTTAATATATTATCATTATACATAAAATTTGCATTTAATGAATCAGCGGGAAGCGAGCCTCCTTTAAATGACTGAGCTATCGCTTGTGGTGAGTTTAAGGGAGAAATTATACCAAGAATAATTTTTGAAAGAATTGAGGTGTTGGTAAAGAAAAATTTATTAATAACTATTTTACCTTTATAACTAGTTTTTTGATTTAAAACCTCAGGAATAATTTCAACAGATAAATCACCTTTTTTAATATTGCTATAAATTCCAAAAGCTTGGGTAAATAGAGATGCTGGGGTGCTGCTAATATAAAAAATACTCTGATCATTTTTTAAAAATTTTGATATATTAAGTTTTCCTTCCTCAGATGAAGAGGTTAATCTTACTTCTAAAGGATGTTTTTTAATTTTTAAAATTTCCCCCAAAATATTGTTTAGTTTTATATTATTTTTTAAAAGAGCTTCATCAATATTTATATTGATTTTAAAGTTTTTAGAGTGAGCGTTATTAGATTCAAAATCAATTTTGCTAAGATCTAAAAATTTTGCTTTAATGGAAATTGAATCAAAAGATTTTTCAGAAATGAAAGAAAAATTGAATTTATTTTCACCTAATTTGGCATTTTTTAAAGTTAGTTTTTCAAAGCTCTTTTCTTCTATTGAATATTTAAATTCAAGATTACTAAACGTGTCTAATCCCTTAATGTAGCAATTATCAGTTGCTATAAAAATATCATTTAGTTGCCCCTCACAGCTGAAAATAAATTCTTTATTTTCTTCTTTCCTGTAATTTATTGGTTCTACATAAAAATCAGTTCTAATGAGATTTAAATCAATTTTCCACTTTTCTTTGCTAAATTTAGCATTTAAGTTAAAAGATCCACTATTTAAGTAGAAAAAGTTGTTATTATAAGGTTTGCTTAGATGAATTTGTAAGTTTAAATTAATCTCATCTCGTTCTAATTCGTTTAATTCATGATAAGTCACAATCTCAAATGCTTTGCTTTCTACTTGGCTAACTTGAACTTTTAGTTTTTGAGAGTCATTAAAAAGAGTGAGTTTAGCATGATTTAACCTTATTAACTCATTTTCATCAATGATAACGTTGTCTAAATCTGATTCAACTTTTATTGCTGTTTTTTGAATGTCAAAATCTTCTTCTGTTGGTATATTTAGTTCGAAAGATCCTTGTGCTGTTCCTTTGATTTTATTAGCATCTATATTAATATTGCTAATACTATGAATAATTTTATCGGGTAAAAACTCTCTAAAATTCGCTATTTCTCCGTTAAACTTAGATTCTAAACTAAGTTTCATAGTTTCAAAAGGAAGGTTTAAATTTATATTAGATAATGTGTTTAGATTATATAATGCTGAGGCTTGAAGATTTAAATTTTCTCCATCTATAGTAATAATCCCATGGATATTTTCTATTGGAGAGAATTTTTCATAAAATTTTAGATTAGCTTTATCAACTTCAATATGAGCATTGATAGAATCTTTTTGAATTTTAGTTCCCACTTCTAAGTCATTTTCATCAAAATTGAAACTAGCATCTGCTTTGATTATTTTTCCCCCATATATATGATCCACTACCCAGTCATGGATTTTAGGAAACAAGAATTTAGGCCATAATCCATCTAAATAATCGGTTGAAAGATTATTTATGCTAGCTATAAAATTGGCTGAAACTAATTTATTGCTTTTAAAATTAAACTTACCCTTAAGGCTAGCATTTGTATTATTACTATAGTTTAAATCAAATTGTTTTACCTCTAAAATGTTGTTTTTATAGTGTAAAGAGATATTTAATAAATTGGTAGAAATTTGCGTAAGACTAGAATTATTAGGTATGTGAATAGTTTTAGGGCTTTGTAGTTTTAATCTAGCTTCCTTTACTTTAAGTAAGCATAAATTAATTTCCAATAAGCCATTAAAGCTTCCTTTATGTTGTGAGGTAAAAGTTGCAAAATCTTTACTAGCTTCATTATCAAATAGTTTAAGTCCTTCCAATAATTCACTTTCAATGATTTGGGTTTTAATAAGTGAGGACAGTGTAAAAAGATTTAAAGAAAAAATTGTATCCTTGAGGTTAATTTTAATGCTTCCAGTTTTTTCAAGGCTAGCTTGCGGTATAAAAAAATTAATTTTAAAATCTTTTGTTGTAATTATTCCTTCAGTAGTAGATAGCTTGTAGCTACTTGCAAAATAAGAAAAAAATGACTCTATTCTTTCTTTTGAAACTTTTAGAGGATGCATTCTTAGGTAGGATATTGTTAACACATAAGATGTGAATAATAAAAATAAGGCTATAAAAAATGCTTTTAATGTTATAAAAATATATTTCATTAATAGTTGCTATGTTAAAATAGAGTTAAACTATAATTTTGAATTAATATTACACTCTTTTTTAGGTAGGTTGAAATGTTTTTTTGGCTTCGAATTGTTTTTATTTTTGTTTTCTTTTTTAAAACCTGTTTTGCTGAGGAATTAATAAAAGGAGAAGGATATGAATTAAGAATATATAATTCTGGCTCAAGTGCTGTTGTTTCATTAAAAGCTGAAGAAGGAGTAAAGTTTTATTGGAGAAATCCGGGTGAAATTGGTCTTGCTACAAAGTTTGATTTAACTGATTCAATAAACTTAAAAACAAGTAAAATATATTGGCCTATTCCTCAATTGGATGATGTTGATGAGCTTCAAAGTTATGTTTATAAAGGAAAAAAAGACTTTGTTATTTACCCTGTTGCAGAAAATAATGATCAAGAAATAGATTTGAAAGTTAAGCTGTCTTTTGCAATATGCAAAGATTATTGCTCAAGCCATCAGCATAATTTAAGTGTTTTTATAGACCCTAAATTAGGAGAAACTGCTGAAGTTATTCAACTAAAAGAAAACGCTCCTAAACTCAATGGAACTATTAAAATAGAGCGGGTAACTCAAGAAAATACAGCGGAAAATCAGCTTATTAGGATAAAATTTTCAAGTGAATTTAAGCAGCAAAATCCAGAACTATTTCTTGATTTGCCAGATTATGTTCGCTTTGATCCTAAAAAGATAAATTTTTATTATGATTTTGACGAACAGATTTTTGATATTCCTATTATTTTTAATGAAAAAAAGCATATTGATAAAATTTATTTTAACATAATTGCTGATAATGGAGAAGCAATTGAATATGAATATAATAATATTAAAGAAGAAAGTTTTAGTTGGTTATATGTAATTTTATATGCCTTTATCGGAGGTCTTATTCTTAATATAATGCCATGTGTATTACCAATAATAGGCATAAAGGTTTATCAGCTTCTTGGTATTGAAAAAAACGATAAATTTACTTTAAGAAAAAGTTTATTGGCGCAGTCTATGGGGATTATAATAAGTTTTACTTCATTTGCAGTGATAAGTTATATCCTTCGCTTACTAGGAAACCAAGTTGGATTTGGCCTACATTTCCAGCAGCCATTATATCTTATTACAATGGTTATAATATTAAGCCTTGTTGCTATTAATTTAATTGAAAAAGTGAATATAAGATTATTTGTACCTAATTTTATCACTTCAAAATTTGATTCTAAACGTCAAGATTTACTGGGTTTTTTCCTAAGTGGTGTTTTAGTGACAATGCTTGCAATACCATGTACTGCTCCCTTTATTACTATAGCTATAGGATTTGCTTTAACTGGAAATTTTTTAGAAATGCTGATTATTTTTACAGTGATTGGTTTAGGTATGGCATTGCCATATTTAATGCTGGCTTTAATTCCAAGTAGTGGAAAATTATTTCCAAAACCAGGAAAGTGGATTGAGAAATTTAAAAAATTTGTCGGTTTGTTGGTTTTTGCTAGTGCTATTTGGTTAATATATGTTTTATATACACAATTAGGTCTTAAAGCAGCTTTAATTTTATTTTTTCTAATTATATTGTTAAAATTCGTGATAATTGACAAAGAAATTTTTTCTAATAAAACAAAAATTATTCTTTCATCACTAATAATAATTTTATGCTATTTCATGCCTCAAGGAATGTATGAAGAAAAAAAGCAAGAAGATATGCTTATTGAAAATGTTTGGAGAGAATATAACCCGTCCCAAATTAAAACATTAATTGAGAAGGGTTATGTAGTTATTGTTGATGTTACTGCATCATGGTGTACAACTTGTGTTATAAATAAAATGACAACTTTAGATACATCAACGTTACTCTCATACATGAAAACTAGAGAAATTATTGGTATGAGGGCAGATATCAGTTCAGGAAATACAGAAGAAGTAACCAAATTGATGAAAGATAAAAAACATTTTGGCATTCCATTAACTATCATATATAGCAAAAGATATCCAGAAGGTTTAGTCTTGCCAACTATTTTATCAAAAAAGAAGATGATAAATGCTTTAAAAGAGGTGAGTTAAGAGGATAAAACTTAAATAAAATATTTTATTTTACAAGGGGGTTTTTTCAAAAAAGATAAAAACTATTTCCTTAATAAATTACTTTCCTTAAAAATAATTTATTTATTAATATAATCGCAAAATTCATGAAAATTATTTTACATTTAATGACATGGATATAGAAGCTGATAATACTCAAGAACAACAAGAGTAAGAAATTACAGTATTAGAACAGGATCCCTTACAATTAGCATCAAACAAGATAGCTAAATGTGTTGCATTGGAGTTTGCACGCTGTTTGGTTCAGCTGTGAATGGGCCGGTAGGTGGGGCAGCAGCTTTGGGGTTAGCTTTAGTAGATGAACATATAGAAAATAATAAGCAATATTTTAGTAAGCTTCCATTAGTAGCTCCATTTTTAATAACAAAACATATACTTCAAAATGCGATTAATAAAATAGCTGTTTATAATAAAGAGAATGAAAAGCTTCAGGATAAAGGAGCTGATCTTAATGCAATTATTAAAAAAGATAGTAAGCTTATCTCTCTTATGCAAGCAGAAAAATATATTAAATATGATTTAAAAGACGATTAGAAATTCAAAACTTTATTGGCACAATAATGATAAGAATAATTACAATTTTTTACTTTGTTCTGAAAAAATAATTTGATTTAAGTAAAATTTTAATGGTTATAAACAGCAGTAATAAATTTGACTCTTTACTAAGTCAAAAGTTATTTTCTGATTACAGTAATAATTTATTAGAATTATCTCTTAAAAGACATGAAGAATTTATTCAATTAACTAGCATGCATAATTCTCTTGTAAGAGCAAAAAATCAAGAGAAGAAAATTATTGTAAGAAATTATATTTTAGAAAGGAATGATACTCAAAATTCAAAAATTGAAACACTTATAACCATTCCTGAGCTAACACTTTTTATAGGGAGGCATTATTTATTTACTGGAGAATAAGGTAGGGGAAAATCTACTTTTTTATATGATTTATTAAAGGACGTAGTAAATTCGCATATTAGTAGTGGAGAGAAATCATTACCAAAAGATGTAATGATTTCTTATTGGGGAAAAGAATTTTATAGACCTATACATAAGACTTTGTTTGAGGCAATATGCTTTCCCATAATATTAAATGAGCTTACTGAGACTCAAAGGTAATATTTTTATAACAAATCAATTTTATTACTAGAAGAGTTTAAGGTTGGGTATCTAGCAGATAAATTAGATAGCCAAGATTATCATCTTAGTGGTGGAGAAATGCAAAAATGTAACTTGATTCATAATATATTAGTTTTGAATGAGGATTAAGCTATAGATAAGCCATGTATCTTATTAATAGATGAAGGGTTAAATAGTTTAGATAATGATGTTAGATTTAAGGATTCTAATGCTCTTTTAGATACTGTTAAAGCAGTTGATCATTATTTAGGGAGATGTGCTATAATCTTAGTACATCATGGAGGAACCAATGAGAATCTTTGTAATGCCTTTGATGGCGAGCTTATTTTGGCGGATAAACAAATTTCTTTGCAAGAGTTTCCTAAACAGGGTTTTCTGGGTCAGGATACTGATAATAATCAAGATTCTTTACTTTATAAGCCTATATTGTAACAAAGCTTCTTAGGGCTTCTCTAATAAGCCAAAATGAAGTTCCTTGACATATTAGAGGTTTTAATTATAATTTCTATCTTGGAAAATTTAAACCAAATGGCAAAAAATTATGAATATTTTCAAGCAAAAATCTCTTAATGAAGTTTTAGAAAACACTGGAAAAGGAAATGGGTTGCAGAAAACATTGGGAGCAATGAGTCTCTTCTTACTTGGTCTTGGTGCAATAATTGGTACTGGAATTTTTGGTATGACAGGCGTTGCATCACTTAACATGTCAGGCCCGGCTGTTGTTTTATCTTATGCTATTGCAGGAATCACAGCAATATTTATAGCTTTAAATTATACTGAAATTTCTGCTATGATGCCTACTTCTGGAGGGGCTTATTCATACTCATATGTTGCTTTTGGAGAAATGCCTGCATGGATAGTTGCATGGATGATGATTTTATATTTTATAACTTCTGCTTCAACTGTTGCAGCTTGTTGGTCTGGTTATATGGTAAGCATGCTTGAAGCGGGAGGAATCACCATCTCTCCATTATTAACAAATATTCCTGAGCTTGGTGGAATCGTAAACTTGCCGGCTTTTTTAGTATCATTACTAATTACATTTATATTAGTTAGAGGAACTAAAGAAAGTGCGGTTATTAACGCGGTTTTAGTAATAATTAAAATTGTTGCAATTGCTTTATTTATTTATGTTGCTGTTCCACATTTTGACACAATGCACTGGTTTGAACATAATCATCCATTTGAGAATACTACATTGTTAAGTAGCAGTTTCATGCCTTTTGGTATTTCAGGAGTTATGACAGGCGCTGCTTTCGTATTTTTTGCTTATAATGGATTTGATTCAATTGCTTCAGCTGCCGAAGAGGCAAAAAATCCAAAAAGAGATTTAACGATTGCAATATTAGGATCCTTAGCTGTATGTATGGTTCTTTATATGGTGGTTGCAGCACTTCTTGTTGGAATTATACCATTTCATAAAATTGATCCAAATAGCCCAATTCCAAGTGCTCTTAGTTACCACGGAAAAACAATAGTTTCTTCGTTCATTGCAGGTGGGGTTGTGTTGGGCATGCTATCTGTTATTTTAGCTCAGTTATTTGCTTTATCTAGAATAATAATGGTTGTAGCTAGAGATGGATTGCTTCCAGCTTTCTTAACCAAAGTACATAAGAAATATCATACACCACATTTAGCAATTTTATCACTAGGTGCTATTGTGGCTTTCATATCAGGTTTTATTCCACTAGAAATTATGGGTACTTTATCAAGCGTTGGGGCATTATTTGCTTTTATGGTGGTTTGCTTTGCAATGATAACTCTGCGTTTTAAATATCCAGATGCAAAAAGACCATTTAAAGCCCCTTTTCCTTTCTTAATAAGTGGGATAGGCGCATCACTTTGCCTGGTACTTCTTGTGGCAGCTTTAGAAAAAGTTGGCATATATAGCTTAATTTGGCTGTTTATTGGAATTATATTTTACTTTATATATTATACTATGAGAGTAAGACAGTAATAGTTATGATAAAAATTCAGCCTGTTAGAGGAACAAAAGATCTTTATGGATCTGATTACGAGAAATTTGAAGCTATAATATCAATAGCAAAGAAAATAGCTTCCAATTATGCTTATCAAGGGATTTCCTTGCCAATTTTTGAATTCTCTAATGTTTTTAAAAGAAGTCTTGGTGATTCATCAGATGTGGTGAGTAAGGAGATGTATAGTTTCCTTGATCGTGGTGGAGAGGAAATAACATTGAGGCCTGAATTTACGGCTGGAATTTGCAGAGCTTTTATTTCTAACGGTTTACAACAATTTTTGCCTTTAAAACTATTTGCTTGCGGGCCACTTTTCCGTTATGAAAGACCCCAAAAAGGAAGACAAAGACAATTTCATCAACTAAATTATGAATATTTAGGCCCTGCCTCAGCAGAAATTGATGCTGAAGTAATATCAATGGCTGCAAACTTATTAAGCGAGCTTGGGGTACTAGATAATACTATTTTAGAACTTAATTCTCTTGGATGTTCTGATTCCAGGAAAGCTTATCACGCAGCCCTTGTTGAATATTTAAATAAATTTTCTTCTAGTCTATCAGAAGATAGTAAAATTAGGCTTGAAAAGAATCCTTTAAGAGTACTTGATTCTAAAGATGAGGGTGATAGAAAGATAGTTGAAAATGCACCAAAAATTAATCAATATTATACCAAAGAATCACAAGAATTTTTTAATAAACTTCAATCATTTTTAAGTGATTTAGGAATTGCTTATAAGGTTAATCCAACACTTGTTCGTGGGCTTGACTATTATAATCATACGGCATTTGAATTTATCACTAATGATCTTGGAGCACAAGGAACTGTGCTAGGTGGTGGAAGATATAATGGGTTGATTAAATTAATGGGTGGTGATGATGTTGCAGGAGTTGGATTTGCAGCAGGCATGGAAAGATTATCTTTGCTAACTAATGCTAACTTAAAGCGCACAAGACCTATAGCCGTTATAAATATGGAAGCAAAAAATATTATTTATGCCATGAAGATAGCGCAAGCTATAAGGAAAAATAATATTTCTGTTTTACTTGATTATAATATCAAATTTGAGAAAGCCCTAAAAAATGCTTTAAAAGATAATGCAAGCCACGCTATTTTTATTGGTGATGAAGAAGTTAGTAGTGAAACTGTTAAACTTAAAAACCTTGATACAAGATTTGAAGAAATTATCAAGATTAATGATTTATTAGAGAGATTTTAGGTATGAGCTTTATTGATAATTTATTAAAAATAACCCAAAAATATCATGATATTGGTGATAAGTTAAATGATGTTGGTTCTTTGGGAAGAGAAGAATTTATAAAGCTTTCTAAGGAATATGCGGATCTTGGACCTGTTATTGAAATTATTAATACTTACCTTAATGCAGTTGATTCAATTAAAGACTTAGAAATTTTAAAAGATGACCCTGAAATGAAGGAATTAGCAGAAATAGAACTTTCTGACCTTCGGGAAAATCTTCCAATATTAGAAAGAAATGTTAAGCTTGCTTTGCTACCTAAAGATAAGGATGATGATAAAAACGCTATTATTGAAATTAGAGCTGGAACAGGTGGTGATGAAGCTGCATTATTTGCAGGTGTTTTATATAGAATGTATCAGCGCTATGCCGAAAGTAAAGGATGGAAGTTTGAAGTGATGGCTTATGCTGATACAGGAATAGGAGGAGTTAAAGAAGCTTCTGCATTAATTTCAGGAAAAGGGGTGTTCTCTAAGCTTAAATTTGAATCAGGAGTTCATAGAGTTCAAAGAGTTCCTGAAACAGAATCAAGTGGAAGAATTCATACATCTGCAGCTACAGTTGCAGTTCTTCCAGAAGCAGAAGAAGTGGATATTGATATAGATGAAAAAGATCTCCGAATAGATGTTTACCGCTCGAGCGGTCCTGGTGGACAAAGTGTTAATACTACTGACAGTGCAGTAAGGATAGTTCATATTCCTACAGGAATTGTTGTTACTCAACAAGATGAAAAATCTCAACATAAGAATAGAGCTAAAGCAATGAAAATTCTTCGCTCTAGACTTTATGAAGAAGAAAGAAGAAGAATTGATAATGAAAGAGCAGCCGAAAGGAAAGAACAAGTAGGGAGCGGGGATAGATCAGAAAGGATTAGAACCTATAATTATCCTCAAGGAAGAGTTACTGATCATAGAATTAATCTAACCCTGTATAAAATTGCTGAAATTACTGATGGTGGAGAGTTAGATGAGTTAATTTCAGCTTTAGCAAGTGAAGATGAAGCAAGAAGACTCTCTCAAAGCTCTATAAGTTAGCTATCCATTTATTAAGAATTGGTGTTAATTTCTCTCTAATACGCTGGAGCATAGAATTATATAAATGAATCAGAAATAATATTATTGCTCCATTTTTCACAATATTTTTGATCATTTTCATCAAGCTCTTTAATATATTATACCATTTCTTGCTGGGATTTAAATTTATTGGCTGAAATTATGGCTTTAGGATTTATATCATTTTCTGATACTGGATTAGATAAATATATAGGAATAGCTCCTGAATAATAAGCTTGGAATGGTTTTTTTAGTGATATAACCATGAAAAGAAGCTGTGTTTTCATAAGCGATCACAAATTTACATTGCGAGAGAAACTCTTCTGTTTTGTCTTGAGGAACTATAAAACCTAAATTATTTAAAGTTTTTCCTCCGCTGGCAACAAATTTATATTCAGATAATGTTTTAAATATGTCTTCTCTTGCTGCAGTTGTATCATACGTTCTTCTAGAGTTACTAACTAAAAAGCAAGCAAAGTATTTTTTATTTGGGTTGCATTCTCTTCTATTATAATCGGCATATTATATTTTTATAATATATATTATATAGTGAAAACCTCAAATAATTCTCTTCCTCGTAGTTATTAAACCCAAAGATAAGTTATAATCTTTAAGAGGCGCGTTTATAGGTTCTCCTACAAAAAACATTTTGATAGCACTTTGGTTTGTTACCAAAAAGTCCATTAATAACTAAATCATAGTTTTCGTCTTTTGATTGAACAGCATTAAATGTTTCATTAATTATATTAAGTATAGGTAAAAAAGCGGTTAAATCGTTATGAGAGCAGTGATTTAATAATTTAACTCTAATAATAGGTTTTAAATGAGTTTCTTCTAACTTTATAGTTCCTTGATTATTAACTCCTACTGCTAATTCATCAATCATGTTGATTTTTGCTCACGAAATCTACAATTATTGGAACTATAATATTTCTAAATTTTGATCCATTAAAAAGACCATAATGCCCAACACCTTTAATAAGATGATATTCTTTTTTATTTTCTTTTATTCCTGTGCAAAGATCTATAGCTGCTTTTGTCTGATGAAGGCCAGTTATATCATCTAATTCACCTTCTAAAACTAGTAGGCTAGGTTTAACAATAGATTCTAATTTAACTGGCCTATCTCTTGAAACCATTAATCCTTGAGGAAGAGTGTGATTGATGAAAACTTCTTGTATGGTTTGTAAATAAAATTCGGCAGGAATATCCATCACGGCTAAATATTCATCATAAAAGGCTTTATGTGCTTCGGCGCTTTCTTCATCTCCTAC
Organism: uncultured Rickettsiales bacterium; assembly: GCA_964627795.1. GTDB lineage: Bacteria > Pseudomonadota > Alphaproteobacteria > Rickettsiales > CANDYO01 > CANDYO01. The sequence goes on from CAZVLF010000009.1 coordinate 78,335, forward strand.
TACTAAATGTTGAAATAATTTTGCATGCTCTCCTAAATGTCTTTTCATATTCATTGACATAAATCCATAAAGCTGTAAGAAGCCTGGATATACTTCTCTCATATAACCTGGGTAGTTGATAGGAACCCTAGTTATCACATTATTTTCAAACCAATGTATTTCTTTGTTTGAAGCATATTCATTCACTTCTGTAGGGCTTATTCTTGCATCAATAGGACCGCCAATTAAAGTAAAGCTATTTGGTATATTACGGTTTGAATGATTTTCTGATGACATTATTGAGATTGCAGCTGTTACTGGCACTGCTGGTTGGCAAACTGCCATAACATGTAAGTGTGGAGCAAGTTCAGTCATAAATTCAATACAATAATCTACATAATCATCAAAACTAAATTCTCCTTTTCCTATGGGAATATCGCGTGCATTAATCCATTCAGTAATATAAACGTCAAAATGTGGAAGACATGCTTCTACCGTTCCTCTAAGAAGGGTGGCATAGTGACCTGACATTGGAGCTACTATCAATAATTTAGGCAAGTGACTTCCCTGAGGAAATTTTCTAAAATGAACCAAGTTACAAAAAGTTTTTTTAATTACAACTTCTTGAGCTATATAATATTCTTTTGTGCCAACTGTAGTTCTATGGATATTAAATTCAGGTTTTGAGTAATCTTTGGTAAAACGATCAAATAATTCGAGATATGCGTTAAAATGCCTGCTCACTGCGAAATAAGAAATAGGATGATAGGGACTTGAAATCCAATCTTGAGTGGAATGAATTGCTGCTCTTATTGGTGCGCAGTTAGCTTTCATCATTTCCATTAAAGTATATAATGCACTATTTTCAATAGCATTAATTCCCTTGTTATAACACAACATTATTTATCTCCTTTTATTGCTGATAAGAGAAATGATAAACTATACTTGTTAAAAAATAATTAACTTAAACTAAAATATTGATTCTATTTTTAGTTAATTTTCTTTCTTTCTAAAAGCAAAGAATTTAATTCAGCACCATATATGAATATTAAATGTATGATATAGAAGAAAAGCAAGCATATTATCATTCCTGCTAAACTTCCATATACAACGTTAATTTGAGTGAAAATATAAAGATAGTCTGATAATAAAGAACCGCTTAGTAACCATAGTAAAACAACTTCGATTGCACCTGGAATCAAAGATCTAAAGGAAAGTTTTACATTAGGTATCAAATAATAAAGAAATATTACGCAGAAAAATAAGGTCAAAGCAAAGGTAAAAAGCCTAAAGTTATCAAGTAGTGGGCCTGAGAATTTTCCAAAAATATGGTTTAAAGCTCCTAATATAGGTGTTAAATGATGAAATTGAGATATGGTATTAAAAATTTCTGGAATAAAAATGAAGAAAAACAAACTTACTAATAATATAGCTGAAAAAAATAGAAATTGTATTATACTCATAAATCTTCGTAAAATATAAGCAGGGGGAGTTGCTTCATGATAGACTTTGTTAAGTATAGTTCTCACTCCTTCTACAGTTGTTGACGAAGTCCATACCACTCCAAGAATTGAAATTGTTAAAAAACTAGTTGGAGGTGAAGATAATATTTCTTGAATTCTGGGATAAAGAGCCTTTATTAAACCAGCTGGCATTATGTTTAAAATTAAAGTCACTAATTCTCTGCCTTGATCAGATTTTCCGATTAGGCTTGTGGCGGCTATAAGAAAAATAAGAAAAGGAAAAAATGATAATAAGGTGATAAAAGCCATATAGCCCGCATGTTCTACACCATCATGCTTAATTAGGTTTTCACCAGCCTTAATATGAAGAAAAATGATATTTTTTACCTGAAGCAAAATATTGCGCATATCACACCAAATTTAATTGTTTTTTATTACATTATATAAATATTTTGTAATAACAACAATTTCATTTGCAGCACTTGAATTTGGCTCAGTTTCAATAGCTGTTTTTCCATTTAACATTGAAGATGCGAATAAAACTCTATTTCCAAGAGTGAATTTTTGAATATTTTCGTCAAACATAGATTCAACGGTTTTAGTAAGCTTGCTATGGTATGGAGAGCGATTAATTAATAAAATCATGGGTTTATTTTCTTTGTTTATTATTTCTATGGTTTTGCTAGTGGCCCATAAATCATTAGGACTTGGTTGGCATGGAACAATTATAAGGTTGGCTGCCCTAATTGAAGATTTGGTTTCAGTTTCCATGTGTGGAGGGCTATCAAGAATAATAACATCTGCATCATAATTTTTGGATATTTCGTTACCTACTTTCCAGCCAGTGCTTGAGGCTATTTTAAGGTTTATATTCTCATGAGATATATTCTCTTTTCTAATATTGCTCCAGCTAACTATAGTTTGCTGAGGATCAGTATCGATTAAAATGGTTTTTAAGTTTTCTAAAGCTAGGGCTACAGCAAGATGAGCTGCAAGAGTTGATTTTCCAGATCCTCCTTTTTGCTGAACAATGGCAATTACAAAGGGTTGCATAAATTTATTACTCCAATTTTTAAAAGATAAATTCTATATTGTTTAAAAAACTACGTCAAACCTTGTTTTTGTAAGTTTTTTTATAAAATACCCTAATTTTGTTAACCTAAAAGATATCAAATATAAGTTATTAATTAAATTTTATATTGACTTTATTAAAAATATTATTTAAAAATTAATAAATTAATTATTAGGGTTTAAAATGAAAAAAAATATGCAATTATTACTAGATGCTTTTCATAAAGAAGATTTAATCGATTATGCTTTTTCTAGCCAAAATAACATGAATGATCAATATTATTCATATATGAACTTACCAAAACAGGTTTTGGATAGTGATGCTACAATAAAAACGTTCATTCCTCGCATATCAAACTATATATGGTTTACAAATGAAAATAATCCAAAAGAGATTCCAGAAAAGTTTTTAACTAACTTAAAATTAGAGCTAGTTAAAATCAATAATTATAATATGAATGCTTTACAACCATGGAAAATAAAACTTTGGGTTAATTGTAAAGCCTGTATCCCTATGAGTTTAGAGCATATATCGCAAATGCAACACCCAGTAGAAGTTATTGAATGGCAGTTTGAGAATTTTGGTGTTCGTTCAAATTTGCAAAAAATAGTAACATACCTTATCCATATGAAGAATGGTATGGGAGCTGCAATTGACATAGCAAGATATATTATTGCTGAGAAAGAAGGTGGATTCTTTATTGATTTTGATTATAACACTGGTAATTCTACCGAAATTATTGTTCAACGCGGATATCATTCCATAACACAAACTGAAAATAATTATTTTGGTTTTATGCCTCAACATAAAATTTTGGTGCAGCTAAATAATTATATATCTTCTTTATTTGAAGCTGTTGAAAAATATGATTTAAGCGCTGAGTTTTTAAGCTTAGGACCTAATCAAATAGCTTCTTTCTTTTCCTATGGACCATTTAACCAGTTTGTTGAGAAATTTTCAGAGAAGGAAGAGTTATCTATAAAACCAGAATGCTTGATTTGTGATAAAAAAGAAGAGTTAATGCAGTGCTCTAATGATTACTATGATAATGATGAGAGTGACGATGATATTAAGCAATGTTCAATTGATGCGCCAGAAATATGCTATGTAGCTGAGCACTCAGCACAAATTGAGAACAGCTCTATATGCTACCTTTTAATTGAAGAAGGTGGAATTGATTTTGGGAGTGCTTGCGGTTCACTGGGTGAAAACTGGATATTGTTAGCTTAAGTTATAACTAAAATATTAATGCAAAAATGCAAATAAGCTTCTAATATATTAAAAAGAATATAATTATTTTTCAATCAGCAAATAGGATAAATTGATTAAAGGGCTTTTTTAATTGCTATTATAATGGTTAAGTCATCATTTTGAAATTTTATAAGAATTTTGTTATTAGTAACTTGTCTTTAATGAATTACTAATATTTTGGGGCTGGCACCTAATAAAATTCTTTAAGGATAGATTTTAGATCCTTAAG
>CAZVLF010000010.1:0-64622 GCA_964627795.1 uncultured Rickettsiales bacterium
CGATTCCCGTAGGGGTCACCACCTCTTTAACCTATTATCGTTTGGTTAAACGATAAAGTGTTTTCTCTACAACATATTAAAATTATAGTTATTTTTAGTCTGACAAAATATAGTTTTGCTTGAGTTAAGATAAAATATCATTTATTAATTATTTTTATAGTTTATATATAAATAGTTGTTAAGTTTTTGGCATAAAATATTGGATTTTAAGAGGATTAATATGAGAAGAATATTATTATATACTTTAGTAATTCTAGCTGCTCCATCATTTGCAAATGAAGGTCTTGATGTTACTTTCATGGGGCAAAGTAAATTTGAAGTAGGAATAAAAAAACAAGATAAAAATCACGATAAATCCTTTTTTTTCAGTCCAAATCAAAAAAGTACAGCTATACTTACAAACCAAAAAGCTTCTATAAAAGTAGAAGGTAAAAAAGATTCTTTTACTTATGGTGCAGTGATACGTATAGCAACTGTTGGTAGTGGATCTGATGGAATGGGAAGTGCTCGTAATGATCGTTCACACATCTATCTTGATACAGACTATGGTACATTACAATTAGGTAGTAACTTTGCCACAAGTAAACTATTCCAAATAGATGCAAGTAATATAGCTTCAGGTGCAAGTGGAATTGATGGAGATTGGGGTAAGTTTGCTTCTTCTTATGCAACAAATCTTAATACTAGTTCAAGTTCAACTATAAGATCTGCTATTAATACGGTTCTTAGCTATACTGTTATGGGGCCAAATACTATTTCAAATAGAATGGATAATAACAGTGAAAGCACTAGAAAAATTACTTATCTTTCTCCAAGAATTTCAGGGCTTCAATTTGGTCTATCATTTTCTCCTGATTTAAATAATGATGGAGGAAATCATTATACTAGAAGATTTAATTATTATCTAGGTAACCAAGTTCGAGCTAAAAACCTTTGGTCAACTGGTATTAATTATACTAACATGTTTAATGATGTAGCAGTTTCATTTGCTATTGTAGGAGATAGAGGTGAAGCAGTGGATAATTCTACTAAACTTAGAAACCTTAAAACTTTCTCTGTTGGTGGGATTGTGGCCAAAAATGGATTTAGTTCGGCTCTTTCATATCATAAAGATGGAGATAGCTTAACTGATCAAGCTATGAAAGGTTTTAATGCAGATTGGTGGACCGCAGGTTTAGCATATGAACAAGGTGCTTTTTCAACAAGCTTGACATATTTAAATGGTAAAAAAGGAACAAAAGAAGAAAATGTTAAAACTTCTGTTATTTCTTTGGGTGCAGATTATAAAATTTTTGCAGGGCTTAAAGCATTTGCTGAAGTTTCATATGTTCAGCTTAAGCCTAATCAAACAGGAGCTTTTATGCAAAACAATCAAAAATTATTTGATCAATCTACAGCAAAAGCTACTATATTTATACTAGGTACAAAAATTAAGTTTTAAATTGAACTTTTATAAATACCCTCTAGATTTACTGTCAGAGGGTTTTTTTATTTAAAACTTGCTAAAATTTGATAATTTTATTATATTTATTTTTGCTAGTAATGGACAGTGAGATTGTGAGAATTCGGTCAGGTTCGAAAGAAAGCAGCCGTATTATAATTGAAATGGGTCGTTGCTAGCTCTAAAGTTTAAAAAGTTGGTTATTTAACTCGAATGTCTGATAATTATCTCGTTTTAGCACGCAAATATAGGCCATCAAGTTTTGCAGATCTTCGAGGCCAAGATTTTATGGTAAAAACTATTGTTAACTCAATTAAGCTTAATCGAGTTGCACATACCTTCTTATTGACTGGAATTAGAGGGGGGGGGAAGACTACCACTGCAAGAATTATAGCTAAGACCTTAAATTGTGCTGATCCTATCATTAATGAAAATCTAGTTTTACCTTGTTGTAAATGTACAAATTGTGAAGCAAGTTTAAGCGGAAATCACCCTGATATTATTGAGCTTGATGCAGCTAGTAGAACAGGTGTTGATGACATGCGTTCGATAATTGAAAATACCCAATATATGCCCTTACTTGGAAAGTATAAAGTTTATATTATTGATGAAGTGCACATGCTATCTACAAGTGCATTTAATTCTTTACTAAAAACATTAGAAGAGCCTCCTGCTCATGTTAAATTTATCTTTGCTACTACAGAGCTAAGGAAGGTTCCAGTTACAATTCTTTCTCGTTGCCAAAAATTTGAATTAAGAAGATTAAATCTTAATCAGCTGGTGAGTCACTTAGAAGATATATTAAGCAAAGAGCAAATAGAAAGTGAAAATGAGGCATTACAAATAATAGCTTTACATGCGGAAGGTTCTGTACGAGATAGTTTGTCTTTGTTAGATTTGGTAATTTCTAATTCTAATAAAAATAAAATTACTAAAGATCAGGTTAAAGATTTGCTTGGATTAAATGATAATTCTCAAATTATAAATCTTTTTTCCGCTATTATTGAAGGAGATACAAGACAAGCAATAGAGCTAGTTAAAGATTTTTATTATTCTGGGAAAGATCTTCTTGCTCTTCCAAGTCAGTTAATGGATTTAGTTCATAAAGTTTCTAAATTAAAACTGAACCTTGATATAAATAAACTTGAATATAGTGAAGAAGAGTTAGGTAAAATTTCTCATTTTGCCGAAAAATTATCAGTTGAAGTTTTGACTATACTTTGGCAAATGTTATCTAAATCAGTAGTTGAATTGCAACATAGCTCAAATACACTTGTTTGTAGTGAAATGATAATGATTAGATTATGTCATTTGAATAATTTACCTACACCGTCTGCCATTATAGAAAAAATTAAATCTTCTCACTCTTCTATAAGCTCTAATTCAATTAAAAATGAAATTTTAGAATCTAAATCTAAAATTCAAATAACTAACTTCGAACAGTTAGTGCAAATATTTTATGATAATAGAGAAATGCTGCTTTATCATTATTTAGTTAATGATGTGCATTTGGTTGATTTTGAACCTAATAAAATTAAGATTAGACAAAAATCTACAGTCCCGCATAACTTTGCTGCTAAAGTTACATCTTTTTTACACCAATGGACTGGGGAAAAATGGTTGCTTACTGTAACTTCTGATGACGGAGCTCCAACACTTTCAACCCAAGCTGAATTAGTCAAACTTAATGAAATTGAAGAATTAAGTAAAAATGAGATAGTTCAGGAGGTTTTACATAATTTTCCCCAAGCTAAAGTTGTTGATGTAACTTCATAAATACTTAATCATTTACATTAAATTCTGAAATACTCAAGTAGGCCTCATCTTCTATAGCACCTACAAATGTTTTTATTGTATAATCTGCTAATACAGCGTGTTGAATAAATTTTTGTATAAATAAAAATTTTTCAAAAATATTTTTATCCTTTAAAGGGGCTTTATAAATGCTATAGCAAAAAGAGGCAAAATTAGTTATTCCTGCAACTAAATATCCTAATTTAGTTGGTTGAATATTCGGTTTATTTTGCTTATATAATTCTAAATTAAAAAGAACATTATTTATTATTCCTTCTCCTGAATATAATGAAATTAACTTCACAGGAGTAGATTGATAAAAATATATTGAAGTGGCATATTTAATACTCATACTTGATATAGATATGATATTATCTAAGCTTAACTCAATTCCAAGGATATTAGCTGCAGCAAAGGAAATGCTCATATGAGTGAGAGACCAAAGTCCTATATTTTGAGATAAATCTGGTATTCTTACATTACTAATATGCAATACTTCCTTAAAAAAGTGATTGATATTTGGAGTTTCTAATAATTTTTGAGCTACAAATAAAGGAAAAATTAACGAAGAATCTTTAAAAAAAGGCTCAGAAATATCTGAAAAAGTAGCTACTTCATTTGAATTAGAGTTGCTACTAATATCATCAATTAAAGAATATAATATATCATGAACATAATAGACATTAGAAATTAAAGAATTTTCTTGAATTAGTTCATTGTTTGGGATAGTCCCATATCGAATTAAAATTGAAGTAAGTTCTGGATCATTAATCTTTGTTTCTTTTTCTAATAATGGGTTTATATAAGCCTTGTTTCTTTTTAATGATAGATCTTCAGATGTCCATTCATGTAAATATTTTAAACTAGTTCTAAGTAATTCTGAGTTTTCAAGTAAAATTTTTATAAATCTAGTATTTTTAAACTCAAGAATGCTTATAAATTCATATGCGTCTTCTGTTAAAGCTGCTCGTGCTTCCAATTTTTTCTGTAAATCAGGAATTTCCATTATATGAGGAGAAAGCAATTCAAAAAATTTTGTATCTATTAATTCTAGTTCTTTTTCATCTAATATGAATCCTGGATCTGGCACTGAAATTTTTGTTTGTTGTTCAGCAATCTTATAAAGTTGGTTAAAATTGATTGAAGGATTTTGTTGATATAATTGGTAAAATTTAAGATCAACAGCATAAATACGCTTAAGGGTTTCTTGCCTTTCTTTAAGTTTAATGGCTATTATTTCTTGAAATCCAAAATTTAAAGAATCAGGAGTTTCACTATAAACTAGCTGAAGAATTTCTTTTTCGCTTAAAGCGGATATTTTGTTTAAAGTTTGGCAAAATTCTAAATATAGGCTATCACTTTTTCTTATGTCAGCATATTTCATTTGTCCAATTAATAAATCTCTAGCGTCAAAATCAGGATAATAAAGCTGCATAAATATATTTATTTTCGATAAGCCTGAGATAATTTGACGCGGATTATAGGGATCTATATAATCTAAGGGTAAAAAAGTTGAAAAACAAATTTCATGTTCTTTAACTAAATTTATAAAGTGAGCAGCAGTGCTAAAAACTGTTCCTGAAAGAGATAAAAATGAGAAAGATTTTCCAGGATCAATTTTAACAGTTTGTGCAAGTTTAGCTTCTTCTGAAGTTATAATAAAACCTGCATTATGCCCCAATCCAATTGCATCACTATCTTCAATAAACCTTGCAGTTACAAGTATACTAATGTACCCAGAAACTTGATAAATTGCTTCATTATATTGTAACTTTACGGATGAATATTCTATATAAGGAAGTGAACTAGCATCAAAGTAAGAAATATAATTTTCAATCCATTTTGAGGCTATAAAGAATTTGCTTTCTTTATTCTCAATATGTTCTATCGGTTCATCCCTGCCTTCTATAAATATTAAGCTACCATCATCTGAAGAGCTGTCATAATATAGAGAGTTATCCTCTATAATTTCATAACTTGATAAATAATCAGATGCTGCCAAAGGAGAGTCATTAGTTATTGGTGTTTCCTCAAGGATAAAATCATTTTTAATGAATTTAATCTCAGCAACTACACAATTATAGCAAAGCTGTGAATAAAATAAGCTACCAAGATATTCAAGTACTAAAAAATAATTTTCTACATATTTCTTGTTATTAAATATAGCTGCATCATCTGTATAAGCATTAGTTTTAACGTAAAATTTTTCTTTCCTTAAATTTTGATAAAGAGTGGCATGAAAATCTCCTTTGTTAGGCTGTTTTTCAGTTCTTATTAAATCTTTGAGCGAATCTTCAAGCAAGTAAGATTCATCTTTTTCCTTCATTCTAGCTACTCACTACTTATTTTAGTGAATATCTATGGCATATTATGTAAAAAAATCAAGGTTATTAATGATTCAATATGTATAATTTTACAATTAATTCAATTGTTAAAGTTATTTGTTAATAGTATAATCAACACCAACTTATTTTTTGAGAGGAAAAAATTTTATGGTTGGAAATAATGATTTATATAATAAGTTGCCGCGCTTAGTTCAAAGTGCATTTAACTTAGTAAAGTTTTTTTATAGTAATAGCCCATCTATCCAATCAAGAATAATGTCAGTTTTTATGAAACATGGAATAGAAGTATTTTATTTATATTCTAATCCATTAGCAAAGGATGAAAATCCTGTAAGTAGTGCTGTAATTAGGGAAGGAGTTATGCTCCCGGTAACTGCTCTTAATATTGCTCAAAACACTAAGTATAGAATGTCACATCCTGAAACAATGGACTTTACTCATCTTATTGCAAATGGGCTAAGGTTTAGTTGTAAGGTGGGGTTTGTTAAATATTCTAATCAAACTAGTATTAATCCAGTTGTTATTTCAAGAACATCAAATATTATATGTGATAGTTTTGGCGTTATGGGACTTGATCTTTCTCAAAACAGCCAGAGGCTAAATAATGTTAACTATATAAACCTCCCTATTATTAAAAATTACCGCCTCCTAACTTGGGAATTTTTTTCATCTAAATTAACTTCTTCCTACCTAGCTACTTCATTTTTTACTGCAGCTTTTAAGGCTGTGGTTGTTGATCAAGTGGGAGAGGTAATTAAAGCCAATAGAAAATCAGATATCTTTTTAAAAGGAGCAAATCTTATAAAAGATAGAATTTATTGGGTGGTAGAAAATGGATTAGGTATTCCAAAAAATCTATTAGAAAATAAATATGAAAATATTTATCAACAAATGGATGCTATATATGAAGAAAGTGAAAATAAGTTAAATGCTAAGGTTGCTAATTTTATTATAGGTTCATATGAACTTTCTGCTAGAGCTATACCGGATTTATTTATAATTGGTCCTATAATGCTATCATCTGCTGCTAGTGCAGTAGGCTTCTTTTATGAATTAGAGCCTATTTCTTATACAGGAATTAAAGATTTATCTACTTCAATAATTTTTAATGGTGAGGTTAATAATTATCCTTTGGTTAAAACTCTTTCTATTGCAGCTGGGTCAATTATAGGAATTATAAATAAAGACTTTATTTTTTCTACCTATGCTAAAGTGGTTCCAGAAATGGCAGTAATTGGAGCAACTATGCTTTTGGATCAAGTATATGATCTTGCAGAAAAATCATCACCAGAAGTAAAAATTGGTGCAATAGTAGGTTTAGGATTATATTCTCATTTTAAAGAAGAAATTTCTCATAACTTAAGTGATTTAGTAAATACTACTTATGGTATGCTAGGATTAAATGAGCATTCTAATGATGTAACCATTTAGCTAGATCTTTAGCAAAATAGGTTATAATCATGCTTGCTCCTGCTCGTTTTATGGAAGTGATAACTTCCATAATACTTCTCTTTTCTTCTAAGCAACCATTATCAATTGCGGATTTTAACATCATATATTCTCCACTTGGATGATATGCTGCTATTGGCATAAAAGGAAAATTCTGTTTTAGCCTAAATATTATATCAAGATAAGTATGAGCGGGTTTAACCATTAAAATATCTGCCCCTTCTTCAATATCAAGCATTGCTTCACGTAAAGCTTCATTACTATTTGCAGGGTCCATTTGATAAGTTTGACGGTCACCTTGTTTTGCAGCACCTCCTGCTGCCGCACCAAAGGGGCCATACATTGCTGATCGATATTTGACCGCATAACTTAATATAGGAAGAGAAGAAAAGTTATTTTGATCTAATATTTTTCTTATGGCTTTAACCATTCCATCAAGCATTCCTGAGGGAGCTAAAACATCGGCTCCGGCTGTAGCAAGGCTTAAGGCTTGCTTGGCTAAAATTTTAAGACTTTTATCGTTATCAACGGTAATAATTCCTTTATTTTCTTGAGCTATACCACAATGCCCTAAAGTTGTATATTGGCAAAAGCATAAATCGGCAATTATAAGTAAATCAGGAGCTACTTCTTTGATTTTCTTTACAGCTCTTTGAACTATCCCATTATCATCATAAGCACTGCTTCCTAAATGATCTTTATGTTCAGGAATGCCAAAAATAATAATAGCTTTTATTCCTAAATTTACTATTTCATTTATTTCTTCTTCAATTCTATCTAAGCTATAATGAAAAAAACCAGGCATTGATTCAATTGGAGATTTTATATTATTACCATCTTTAACAAAAACTGCAGCTATAAGATCATTAACATCTAGTTTTGTTTCCCGAATCAGATCTCTAATATTAGCATTTGCTCTTAAACGACGAGGACGAATTTTAAGATTTATATCATCGTTCATAATTTTCTCCAATTTATGCTTTAACTAAAAAAGATTTAATAATTCTTTTAGTTCCAAGATTATAAAAATTTACTTCAGCATTATTGCCATCTAAATATAATACTTTACCTTTTCCAAATTTAATATGTAAAACCTCACATCCAGCTTCTATTTCTTCTAAATCAACTTCTTTTTTTGGTGCAGCAGGTATGGAAGGCTTGAAAGAATTAAGTCGCTCGTGAAGAAGTGGTTGTTCAACAGACTCACATTTAATTATTTCTTTTATAAAAATAGATGGTTCATTATATTGCCATTCCCCATAAATAAACCTACTATTAGCATTCATTATATAAAGGATGTTTTTTGCTCGAGTAATTGCAACATATGCTAAACGGCGCTCTTCTTCAATACCATCTCTTTCTGTAATACTTCTTTTACTAGGGAAATTTCCTTCTTCCCAACCTGGTAAAAATACTGCATCAAATTCTAGCCCCTTGGCTGCATGCATAGTCATTATTTTTATTGAATTATTTCCACTTGTTTCATCTGACTCATTAACTAAGCTTACATGTTCAAGAAATATTCCAATATTATCAAATTCTTTTATATTAGAAATTAATTCTCTTAAGTTTTCTAATCGTGATTCAGACTCAAGACTATTTTCTGATTTCAAAGAATCAATATATCCCGACTCTTCAAGAATAATTTCTGCAACTTGATGACATGGCTTTATATCCCATAATTTATTCCAACCTTCAACTTTATTAAGAAACTCATTTAATGTGTTTCCTGCTTTGCCCTTAAATATATTATTTTCAAGCATTAATTTTGTTGCTCTAAAATAACTACATTGATGTAAAGTAGTATATTCTTGAATTTGGCTTATAGTTGAAACTCCAATTCCTCTTTTTGGAACATTTATAATTCTCTCAAAAGCAAGACTATCATCAAAATTATAGCTAAGTCTTAGATAGCTTAGAGCGTTTTTTATTTCTAATCGATCATAGAATTTTAATCCGCCAATAATTTTATATGCTATCTGCTGTTGTACAAAAACTTCTTCAATAATCCTTGTTTGGTAACTTGCTCTTACCAGGACCGCAATTTCATTTCTTGCAAAAGGTAATTTTTTTATGGTTGAGGCAATAAATTCAGCCTCCTTAATTCCATTAATATGAGTAACCAATTTAACTTTCTCATGAGATTCTTTTTCAGTCCATAGGTTTTTTCCTATTCTTGTGTAATTATTGGCTATAAGATGATTTGCAGTATTAAGTATGTGGCCAGTTGAGCGGTAATTTTGCTCTAAACGAATAATTTTAGCACCTACAAAATCATGTGTAAATTTCATGATGTTTCTAATTTCTGCTCCACGCCAACCATAGATTGATTGATCTTCATCTCCTACCGCACATATATTTTTATATTTTTGTGATAACAGGCGTAACCATAAATATTGAGAAGCATTGGTATCTTGATATTCATCAACAAGTATATATCTAAATTTATCTTGATAATATTCAAGTATATTAGGGTTTTCTTTAAATAATTTTATACAAAAAAGAAGAAGATCTCCAAAATCTAAAGCTTGCAATTGTTTTAGTCTTGATTGATAGTCCAAATATATTTGTTTTACTTTTGCAGTTTTATGATCATATATATCAGCATTAGATAAGTTTTCAGGGAATAATCCTAAATCTTTCCAACGCCCTATGATTCCTCCAACATATTTTGGAGTATATTCTTGATCATCAAGATGCATATCTTTGATAATTTTCTTAAGTAGTCTCCATTGATCATCTACATCAATTATAACAAAATCTCGTGAAATGCCTAAGGCCTCCGTATGAGAGCGAATAATTTTAGTAGCAAGTGAGTGGAAAGTCCCAATCCAAATTCCATTAGTATTAGTGATTATTTCAGTTCTTGCTAGCATTTCACTTGCTGCTTTGTTAGTAAAAGTTACTGCCATAATCTCATAAGGTGCAGACAGGCCATTGGTTATTAAATAGCCTATTCTTTGAGTTAAAACTCTTGTTTTTCCTGTACCAGCTCCGGCTAAAATTAAAAGAGGACCGTCTGTATAAACGCAAGCTTCCAGCTGCTGGGGATTTAATTCAATGCTCATGGGTATAATTTAATTTGTGATTATGAAGATATATATACATGAAGTTGATCGATTTGTAAAAAAAAGAAAACTCTGATATAAGTATTTAATGCAAATATACAATAGTTTTGTTTACATATAGTTTTCATAGATTAATTCAGGAATAAATAATTTACTTAATCTTATTATATGTATATTTTGCTAATATTGCCAAAGATGAGATATTTTAAAAAGTTTTAGGATAATTTATGAGAAAAAAAACTAAATTTATATTAGCTTGTTTAACTCTAATATTATTACCGCTTGGATGGTTAATGGCAGAAAACGTCAATGATCGTACGGTTTTAATGTCAGTTATGGATTTAATTAAAAAAGTATATGTTAAGGAAACTACTGATAAGCAATTAGTTGAATCAGCTATTTCAGGAATTTTAAACGGTTTAGATCCTCATAGTAGTTTTTTTAACGAAAAAGAATTTGATGAACTTAAAACTACAACTAAAGGAGAGTTTGGTGGGATTGGAGTGGAGATCATGGTTGAATCACCAGGGCTTAGAGTTATTAGTCCAATTGATGATACTCCTGCATTTAAAGAAGGAATAAAAGCTGGTGATATGATTTTTGCTATTGATGATGAAATGATAGTGAATATGACTCCTAATGATGCTATTGGTAAAATGAGAGGAGCAAGAGGAAGTAAAGTAAAAATCTCAGTATTAAGAGAAGGAAAATCAGAACCTTTAGAATTTACTTTAATAAGAGATATAATTAAAGCTAATCCAGTAAAATATCATCTTTATAAAGATCTTGCTTATATTCGAGTTGCCTCATTTACCATGCAGACAGCTGATTTATTGAAGAATGCAATTGAAGATTTAAAAAAGCAGGCTGGTAACAATAAAATAAAGGGTTATGTATTAGATTTAAGAAATAATCCAGGTGGAATATTAGAACAATCAGTGTATGTTACTAATTTATTTCTTAACAATGGTCTTATTGTTTCCACCAGAGGGAGAGATAATAAAGAACAAATGTCTTTTTCTGCGACAGCTGACACTTCAATAAAAACTGAACCTTTAGTAGTTTTGATAAATAATGGGTCGGCCTCTGCGTCAGAAATTGTTGCTGGTGCTTTACAAGATCATAAAAGAGCAATTATTGTTGGAACTAAATCCTTTGGAAAAGGGTCAGTCCAGAGTGTTTTAGCGCTTCCTGGCTATGGAGCAATAAAGCTAACTACAGCTCTTTATTATACCCCCTCTGGAAAATCAATTCAGGCAGAAGGAATAGTTCCAGATATTATAGTTGAGCCAGCTAAAGTTGAATTGCTTAATAATAAAAAATTGCAGATGTCTGAAGCAATTTTAAAAAATCATTTAGCCAATAGTACAAATTCTCTTAAATCAAAAGATCTTGCAAAAACTAAAGAAGAATTTTGGAAAGATTTATATAATCAGGATTATCAGTTGGCTCGTGCTTTAGATGTGCTTAGAAGTATAATTATATTAGAGAAAAAACAGTTTCAATAAGCAATATGTAAATAATATCTATATTAACATATTAAAAATTTAATATTTTTGTAATTTATAGTTGACATTATATTTAAAACATGTTATTATATAACTATAAACATTAAGAAACCTATAAGTTCCTCAGATTTATTTTTTCTTTCGCGTGAGGCAAGGTTCGATGTGGCGCCGCTAAAAATTTTAGGGGCGCTTTTTTATTATAAAACTATTTTATTTAATAAAATTCTAGCTTGTATTTTAAGATTTATTTAAACAAGAATATCGTCGGTGATCACATCTGTGCAATGAAAAAAAGTTTAGTCTTCTCCAGTAACAAAATTATTTGTGATTTCATAATTTTGTGGGCAGCTATTTCTAACTTCATAAAAATAAGTTAAGTATATTATAGTTGCAGCAGTGCTAGCGCTAATAAATAAGCTAATTTTTAAAATATTAAAAACCCTCTTTATAAGAAGTGATAAGATTAAATTTGTTGGCAATAAGCACTGAAGAAAATGTGCTAGCAATTGTTATTATGCTAAAAGCTAATGTTATTTCAATAAAATTGGTTGACAAGATTATCTATCGTATATAGCAGATATTGTTTTGTAATTATATTTTTGTGGCCATGTAAGCCAATATTTATCTCAATATAATTTTTGCATTTTAATACTGCATTTGGATCATAGTTTTCTATTGGTATCATGTTTATAATATTAATTAAATGAAATATAATAATTCTTTGCAAGAAAAGTTTCCTTTCTGATTAGCAACTTAACTTAAAGAAAGCTTTATTCAAGCTAAAAGAGATAAAGTTGTTAATCACTCTGAGTCAAGCAGTATTTTAGATTATTTAGATGAATTGTTTTTTGCTAATTTCATCTCATTTGATATTATTTCAGCTGCGCTAATCATATGAGACTGAACATCTTGGGATCCTGCAAAAGCACCACCAAGTGCCCAGCTTTGTTTATCTACTATTATTTCACTTAAATGCTTATTAGTGTGGTTATCTTTAAATATAACTTTTGCATCAAAATTTGAGCTTCCTGCTCCAAATCCAACTAAAAATCTTAAAGCTGCTTTTCCTTCTTCGTAACGAGTGATGTTTCCTTCAATTACGATCGCTTTTTCATTGGTGTTTTTGTTTCTCTCAACATTAGCAAAAGCTTTACTTTTAATTATTTGAGAAGTAAGAATATCTGCAAATTTTTTGCCTGATTCATTTGCAGCTTGCATATTGTCAGTTTTTTTTACCTCAACAGTAAAATCATTTATGATTACTGTATCATAGCTAGTAAAATCAGGACGGATTGAAGAAGCTTTTTCAGAAGATGATGATGGGGCTCTCATTTGAGAGGTGGTGCCGCATGCTGATAAAATTAAAGAAAATAAAATGAGTATAATGCCTGATTTTTTCATAAAAAACATCTTTGAATTTAATAAAGTTAAACATTTTTAAAATTTTAAACTATTTTGCCAAAGGCTGCAATATTATTTTTAAATTAGCATTTTATACAGTAAAACTTGCTTCAGTTTTAGCCCTTAATTCTTCTATAGAAACATTTGGCGCTAGCTGAACTAAATGCATTCCTTTATCATCAATATCTAATATAGCAAGATCAGTTATTACACGGTCAACGCAATTTTTTCCAGTTAAAGGGAAGCTACATTCTTTTAAAATTTTAGGTGACCCATCTTTAGCAACATGTTCCATTAAAATAACCACACGTTTAACATTGGCAACCAGATCCATTGCTCCACCCATTCCTTTTATTATTTTGCCTGGAATAGTCCAATTAGCTAAATCACCTTTTTCAGAAACTTGTAAAGCACCTAAAATAGTCAAATCTATATGGCTCCCTCTAATCATTGCAAAGGAATATGCGCTATCAAAATAACTAGATTCAGGCAAGGAAGTTATAGTTTGCTTACCAGCATTAATTAAGTCAGGATCTTCTTCCCCTTCATAAGGAAAAGGGCCCATTCCTAACATTCCATTTTCACTTTGAAGAAGAACTTTCATGCCTTTTGGAATATAATTTGTGACATTTGTTGGCATGCCAATACCAAGATTGACATAAAAGCCATCCTGCAGTTCTTTTTCTGCTGCAATTTTACACATTTCTTCAATAGACCAAGCCATGAACTACCTCGCTCTGTTAGTTATTTTCTCAATTCTTTTCTCAAAGTTGCCTTTAAATAACCTTGATACAAAAATTCCAGGTGTGTGTATATGATCAGGATCTAATTCTCCTATTTCAACTATTTCTTCAACTTCTACAACTGTATTATGTGCAGCTGTTGCCATTAGTGGAGAAAAATTTCTAGCTGTTTTTCTAAAAACTAAGTTTCCAGCTTTATCAGCTTTATGTGCCTTTATAATTGTAAGATCTGCAAATAGTCCGGTTTCAAGTAAATAAGTTTGACCATTAAAAACTTTATGCTCTTTTCCTTCAGCAACAATTGTTCCAACGCCAGTTTTTGTATAAAAACCTGCTATACCAGCTCCACCAGCTCTAATCCTTTCTGCTAATGTGCCTTGAGGATTAAACTCTATTTCTATTTGTTTATTAATATATAGTTGCTCAAGAGTTTTATTTTCGCCAACATAAGAGGAAATCATCTTTTTAATTTGTTTTTTCTCTAGTAATATTCCAAGACCAAAATCGTCAACTCCACAATTATTACTAATAATAGTTAAATCAGAGATGTTGGAATTATAAATTTCCTTTATTGAATTTTCAGGTATTCCGCATAAACCAAATCCACCTGCCATGATAGTAATATTATTAGAAAGTAAGCCATCTAGAGCTTCATGAGCATTATTACAGATTTTAACCATATTAAACCTTTAGTTGATAAAGCTAAAAACATTGAAGCAGCTTTATTTTGTTTTTTCAAGAACTTTCTTTAATAGAGGAATAGTTATAGCTCGTTTAGAAATGGCACTTTCTTTATCAAGCATATTTATAAATTCAAGAAGCTTACTAAAAGACCTGTCTATTCGACTAATAATAAAATCAAGACACTGAGAATTTACTTTAAGCTGCCTATCAGTTAAATGCTTCAGTAAAACTGCTTCTAATAAGTCATCTGTGGGTGGGTTAATTCCCATAGCATTAAGAGCTAAAATTCGTGAACGTAAATCAGGAAGAGAAATTTTTAGCTTTTCTGGAGAGAATTGAGATGTCATCAATAAATATTGTTGGTTTTCATGAGTGAAGTTGATTAAATGAAATAATAGAGTTTCATCTATATTTTCTATATTATCACAAATTAAATTTTGCTGGCCTGTAAAAAGATGAAGAGAGTATAAATCTTGTGCTTTAAGGAATATAGCATTGGATATATGTTGCCAAATATGAGCCAAATGGGTTTTTCCGCTTCCATACTCTCCGTAGAGTAATAAAATTTTTGGGAATATTCCTTTACCCCAGTTTGGCCAGTTTTTTATACAAGAAAATGCAGAAATATTAGCTGAACTTACCACGTAGTCTTCTGGTAAATATGCAGCTTTAATCGGGAAATTTAAGTAAAGTTGTTCCAAAATTTTATTCCTTTTTTAGATCATTATATATTATTTATTCTAATATGATAGCAAACCTATTTTTTAAAAATATAATTCAAACTTAAAAATGTTATAATTATGCACATCTATATAAACTAACCAAACCTTGATTATTTAGAAACTATTAATATACTCATACTGTTTATTAAATAAAATTATATTTATTTATAATATCATTACATATTTAGCAGGGTTTTATTTAAGTTTGTAATAATTTTGCCATAATATACCTATAATTGCTAAAAAAAAACATAAATCTTAATATATCTACTTGACAATAACATTTACTGATATTAACGATAGAATTGGAAGTTAGGTTTATAATTATAAAGAAATAGACTACTTTAAAGGGGTTCGGCAATAAATTAGATGAATAGGAAATAAAATGGTAAATAAAAACACTAATTCAATAATAGTTGCGTTGAGCGATGTCCCTACTATGACCATTATTTCATATCATTTAGAAAGATATGGATTTGTTGTTAATGCTGCTCAAAAAACAGATAACCTCCTTTCCATGATTGAAAGTATTGATCCTTACATACTTATAATTGATGAAGATTTACAAGGAGATAAAAAAGCAAAAGATATTTGCGCAATGTTAAAAGCTAACCCTAGAACAAATCAAATTAAGATTTTATTTGCAAGCTTTGCTGACTATAGTGAGAATAATTCTTATGATTCCTCAATTAAAAAACCTTTTGTTCCAAGTGAGATGGTAAAAAAAATCAAATCTTTAACAGAACAAGTGGATTCACTACCAGGCAAAAAAATTATTTCATATTACGACATAGAAATGAATCTTAGTACTTTTAAAGTAATGCGTAATGGTAGGCAGATTCATCTAGGGCCAAATGAATTTAAAATTTTACAGTGTTTTGTAGAATTACCCGGAAAGGTTTTATCACGTGAGCATATTATGAATTATGTTTGGGGGCATAATAGCCAAGTGGAACAGAGAACCATAGATGTTCATATTAATAGATTGCGTGCAGCATTACGCAATAATGATGATGAGCTTCCTCTTATTAGAACGGTTAGATCCTCTGGTTATTCTCTTTGTGCTCCAAGAGAAGTAGTTAGAGCTTAAAAACTACTATTTGACAATGATAATATTGACAATGATAATATTTTTCTTATCTTGTCATGGTCAAGAATATTTATTAACATTAAAAATTGAAGGAATAACATGGAAAGAACATTATCAATAATTAAACCAGATGCTACCAGACGTAATATCACAGGGAAAGTTAATACAATAATAGAAGAAGCGGGCTTAAAAATTGTTGCTCAAAAGAGAATTTGGCTAACTAAAGCTCAAGCTGAAGAATTTTATTCAGTTCATAAGGCAAGACCATTTTTTAATGACTTAGTTTCATTTATGGTTTCTGGTCCAGTTGTAGTTCAAGTTTTAGAAGCAGAAGATGCAGTTAATCTTTACCGTAAGATTATGGGTGCAACAAATCCTGAAAATGCTGATGCTGGAACTATTCGTAGAGAATTAGCTGTAAATATTGAAGAAAATACGGTTCATGGTTCAGATAGTATTGAAAATGCTGGCAAAGAAATAGCATTTTTCTTCTCAGGTTGTGAGATTGTAGGATAATAATGGAAGCTTATTTCCAATTAGAAAATTTCTATAAGGAAATAGGCATTCTTAATAGTATTTCTGCCCTTGCTCAGTGGGATAACGATGTTTATATGCCGAAAGGAGGATTAAACACAAGAACTGAGCAAATGATTTTCTTGTCACAACAAATACATCAACGGATAATCAATCCTAAAATTATAGAACTTGCTGAAAATTGTAAAAATTTAGACTTATGGCAGCAGCGAAATGTTGAACTAATTAAAAAATCATATCTAATTAACAAGGCGCTTGATCAGAACCTAATTCAAGAAATAACAAAATCTTGTCTTGAATGTGAAGCAAATTGGAGAGAAGCAAGAAAGAGTAATAACTTTAAACTATTTTCTGTTTATTTTAAAAAGCAGTTGAAGCTTATACAAGAAAAAAGTCAAATCTTGGCAGAGATATTAAGTCTTTCGCAATATGATGCATTGCTTGATTGTTATGACCCCGGAAGAAGATCTTCTGAAATAGATCAAATTTTTAGTCAACTTAAAAATTTTCTTCCTTCTTTTATTCAATCAGTAATAGACAAACAAAAATCTAAGCCGAAGAGTAAAAATTTTTCTTTGCCAATTGATGAACAGAAAAAATTAGGGCTAAAATTTATTGAAGCACTAGGCTTTGATCTTAATCGTGGTCGTTTAGATATTAGTACCCATCCTTTTTCAACAGGTTTTTCTCCTGATGATGTAAGGATTACGGCTAGATATGAACAAGATAATCCTCTTTCAGGAATTTTTGCTATCCTTCATGAAGCTGGGCATGGTATATATGAGCAAAATTTACCAATAAAATATCAGTTTCAGCCTGTTGGTAAAGCAAGTTCAATGACAATACATGAAAGCCAATCACTTTTTGTTGAGCGACATATTGGTGTAAATAAAAACTTTTTTATATGGTTTGCAGAAAATATTGAAGGAGCTTCATGCTCTGGTCATATAGTTGATGAACTTTATAATCAGGCAACTTTAATTGGTTCTAGTATGATTAGAGTTGATGCTGATGAAGTAACTTATCCAGCTCATATAATCTTGCGATATGAGCTTGAAAAATCCCTTTTGACTAATCAAATTTCTGTTGAAGAAATGCCAGAAGCGTGGGAAGAAATATCTCTTAAGTTATTAGGAAAAAAGCCTGCAAGCATAAGTGAAGGAGTTTTACAAGATATACATTGGGCATGGGGGGCTATTGGGTATTTTCCAACCTATACTTTAGGAGCAATTTTTTCTTCTCAGTTAGATCTTGAGATAAGAAAAAACTTAGATATGGACCATTTAATTAGGACTGCAAATTTTAAGTCATTATCCGCTTGGCTTAAAAAAAACATTCATAGTTTTGGTTCCTTATATGATGCAAATGGCCTAATCAGTAATTCAGTTAATAATATCTTAGACGTTAACATTTTCATTAACTATCTTAAAAATAAATATTTGGAGCAATAATTGAGATTTATAATCTTAATCTTTATGCAGAGCAATCTACCATTTTCCAATGGACGCAATTTATTGCAGGTAACCAGGTAGTTGCAAGAGCAATTACGCGAAATTCTTTTTGTCCTTTTATTGAAGTGGATGAAAAATCCTTTTCCATGAATTCTAGAGCAAGTTATTACGATATTGAATTAAAAGAAAAAATTTTGGTTTGTGAATATAATATTACAAATTCATATAAAGCTAGTATTAATGGAAAAAATTTGAAGTTGCCACCAAAGCAAGTAAAAAGATTTGCAGTTATTGGAGATAGTGGATACGAATCGAGTTTTTTAACAAAGAGCATGAAAACCAAGACTGTAGAAATATAAATGATTGGGATTTTGAAAAAGTAGCTAAAAAATTAACTCAAGAGAAAATTGCTTTTATTATTCATGTTAGTGATTATGTTTATAGAAATAAATATACTACTGATGAAGATAAAAAGAAGAATGAAAAAATGCAGTGGTTTTTCTTTAAGGAGGAATTCTTTAAGCCTGCTGAAGTTTTGTTAGACTTAGCACCTATGATTTATATTCGAGGAAATCATGAAAGCTGTACTAAGATGGGAATTGCTTGGCAATTATTTTTCAGTCCACAAAAATATCAAAATGAATGTGTAGAAAAATCTCCAGCTTATAAAATAAATTTTTCTAATTTAAATTTTTTGATAATGGATACAGCAAAAATAGCTATTGGGCAAAATTATTCTAAAGAGAAATTAGATCAACTAAAACAAGAATTTATGGAAGCTAAGAAGCAATTAAATGGTCCAGATTGGTTGCTTACACATAGGCCAATAATTGGTGTTAATAAGTTAAATGAACAAGAAATATTTCCTAGGTTCCTTAATTTCTTTATGTTATCAGAAGCTTTTGGCAATGATCTAACTATTAGTTTTCCTTTGGCCATTTCTGGCCATCTTCACACAAGTGCTTATTTACAGCGTGATAAAGATAAATTTAATCAATTTATTGTAGGTAATAGCGGAGCTACCTTACTTAAAGCAAACAATAAAATTTACAATTATAAAGGCTCAACGAAGCATGGAATTGTTGGAATAGATTATGGCTATATGATTTTTGAAAAATATGATAATTATTGGAAAGTAATAAGTTATAATCTAGAAAGTAAAGAAATTTCTTTACATGTAATAAATTATTTTTCTTTTCTAAGGCCTGATTTTGTAAGGGTTTTATAAGGACTGGCTGCTTATATGTTTAATAGAGTTTAATAAAATAGCTTCCATTTTTCATTATTTTATGTTATAATAATCTTAACATAAGCCCTTAGTGAAGCTTTAAAGATTAAATTTCACTTTTAGGGTTAATTAATTTTTAAGGAGATTTTTATGAATATAAATCATAAATCATCTGTTCAGGATCAGGTAAAAGATTCAGCAAGTGATATTGAAGAGATTGAGAAACTTGAAAAATTGATTATGAGTTCTTTGCTTGAGATTGAAGAACTTCAAAAAGACCTTAAAACCTTAGAAAAAGAACTTAATGCATTTTTAGATAATTATTATGGTTCTGGAGCTATCTTTTTTAAGAATAATAGCGAATCTAATTCAAGTGCTAATGATAATAATCTTGATAAAGCAAAACAAGAAATCTATAGCCGTATTGCTAAAGTTTGTTCTCAAGAGATGTTAGCTTTTAGCGCTGAAAACGCACATGAAGAATTATTAAAAATTGAAGGTTACCTTGTGGATGGTAATAGCCAATCAGCATCTCCTCAAGATTTGCTTGATAACTTGACTAATGAATACCATATTTTAATTGAGCAAATGCAAAATTTAAAACATAAAAAACAATCTTTACTTGAAAGTCCTGCTTATGAATTGAAGCAAGAGATTATGTGGGCTAATGTTAGAACCACAGAAACAATATCAAGAATAAAAGAAGATATAACTAGCCAAGTTAATAGACCAAACTAGTTTGAATAAGATATTTTTGGTACTGGTTTATGTTGTCCGTGAAAAGATGTTAACATAAACCGGTCCAGCTTACTCTGCAATTTTTAACATTATTTATAGAATTAATTTAAAAACGAGGAACTTATTCACTTGCCTCATACAAATTTTTCTTTAGGTAAAAAGTAGTAGAACCATTTAGAGGATCTTTTCTTTCTAGATCAACTTCATAACCTAATTTTATCATATAAATTAATTGCATATTGAAATGTCATAGTAATAACTGTGGCAATAGAGCATTTTTTCTTTTGATCCAAACGATGAACATTTTTCATTAATTCTTTTGCTAATCATTGCTTGCGATATTGGTGATCTACCCATAACTGATTTGTAAGTATTGCTGTAAATGAGCCAAGGATTACGCGCCCGTTACAACCTGCAATAACTTCATCTTTATTGCTATGAATGAAAAAAGCAAATGGATTTACAACTCTTTTAAAAGCTATTTCAGCATAAATTTTTTAGTAAGAAAATCTATTTCCTTTATGGTTGGCGAAGAAATAAATTTTACCTTCCTGCATGAGTTATTGTTTATATTAGTCATTGATAATCAATAAATGAATAATGCACGAGGATGCTAACATCAGACTAATAATTTTAGATCAATAAAATACTTGTTTTGCAACTAATATTTATAAATAAAATATTATAAATTAACTTATTGTTAACCTTGGTGCTTTAAAATATAAGTATATCTTTATGGGAGAATAAAATGAAAAAGTTATCACTTATTATATTAGGCTTATTTTTCTTTAATGCTAATGCAGATGAGAAAGTTCTAACTATTGCTTCAGATCCATGGTGCCCATTTTCTTGCGAAAAAGGTGCAGAAAATGAAGGATTGGCTATTGACCTTGTTAGAGCGGCTTTTGAACCTTTAGGATATAAGATTGAATATAAAGTTGTAACCTTTTTAAGATCATTAGAGGAATTAAAGCAAGGTAATGTTGATATGGTGTGTGCAGTAGATGATACGCTGGATCAGTCTTATTTTATAAGAGGAAAAGAATCATTTTCACCATCTAACTTTTCTTATTTTACACATACAGGAACACAATTTAAATATAATGAAAAAAATGAAGATTCTTTTAAAGGTTACTTAATTGGAGTTAATGGAGGAGATAGCTTAAAAGGCCTTCTTTTAGATTCAATAGGTTCATATATTGATAAAAATCTAGACGATAAAACAAAAATACAAAAAGTTTATGGTGAGAATGTACATACTCAACTAATTCAGTTGCTTAATTCAGGTAGAGTTGATTTGTATATTGATACAGCTCAAGTAGCACAATATTATATTAAAAAAAGTGGATTAGAAGACAAGATTTTAATGGGTCCTCCTATTACAAAAGCTATAGATGAATATATAGGATTTTCTCCTGCTAAAGCTAATGCTAAAGAGTTGATGGATTTATTTGATAAAAGAATGGTGGAAATGAAGAAAGATGGAACTTACCTTAATATTCTTGCTAAGTACGGATTAAAGAATAATTAATATAATTAATTGCTTTATTCTTGTCAGAAAGAGGGATATCTGCTATCCATTAATAAAGTCTATCTTTTAAATACTTTTGCTATGGATAATATAGATATTAATCAACTTTCTCCAATAAAAAGGCATAAAACCCAAAAAGTTAAGGTTGGAAGCTTATTTATTGGAGGAGATGCTCCAATTTTAATCCAGTCAATGACTAATACTGATACTGCTGATGTGGATGCTACAGTTAAACAAATTATCGAGCTAAATAGGGCAGGTTCTGAAGTTGTTCGCATAACAGTAAATAATGAAGAAGCTGCTAGATCAGTTGGTAAAATTAAAGATAAACTTATTCAAAAAGGTTTTGAAGTTCCTTTGGCTGGATGCTTTCACTATAATGGTCATACTCTTTTAGCAAATTATCCAGAATGTGCAGAGGCTTTATCAAAATATCGAATTAATCCTGGGAATGTAGGATTTAAGGATAAGAGAGACAAACAGTTTGAGCAAATGATAGAGGTGGCGATTAAACATGATAAACCGGTTAGAATAGGTGTTAACTGGGGTAGTTTAGATCAGCAAATTCTTGCTGAATTAATGGATAAAAATAGTAAAAGATCTATTCCTAAAACTTCAAAGGAAATAATTTATGATGCATTAGTGACTTCATGTATTCAAAGTGCTCAATTTGCTGAGAAAATAGGGTTAAATTCAGATAAAATAATTCTTTCATGTAAAACCAGCCATATAGAAGATTTAATACCTGTATATAAAGCTTTAGCCTCTTTAACAAATTATGCTCTTCATTTGGGTTTAACTGAAGCAGGAATGGGAATTAAGGGAATTGTTGCAACCACTAGCGCCTTATCAATTTTACTTAGCCAAGGAATTGGTGATACTATTAGAGCTTCAATTACTCCAAGTCCTGGAGGAGCAAGAACAGAGGAAGTGGAAGTATGTAAATCAATTTTGCAATCACTTAATTTCAGAAATTTTGCGCCTGAAGTTACAGCTTGCCCAGGTTGTGGAAGAACCACAAGCTCGTATTTTCAACAATTAGCTCAAGATATCAATAATTTTATTTTGGTAAATATGCCTGAATGGAAAAAAAAATATTCTGGAGTTGAAAAGTTAAAAATTGCAGTGATGGGATGTATTGTTAATGGTCCAGGTGAAAGTAAACATGCTGATATAGGAATTAGTTTACCTGGAACCGGAGAGGAAAAAATAGCTCCAGTTTTTGTTGATGGAGTAAAGTATAAAACATTACGAGGAAATAACATAACAACTGAGTTCACTCAAATTTTACTAGAATATATAGAGAAAAGATTTAAGTAGGAGATAATATGTCAAAAATTTTTGAAGGTGGTGCTGTACCTAATTTTAGTTTAATAAGTGATATGGGAGAAAATGTAGATATAAAATCTTTACTGGGTAAAAATATAGTTATTTATTTCTATCCTAAAGATGATACTCCAGGATGTACATTAGAAGCTAAAGACTTTAGCTGCGTTTTAGATCAGTTTGAGAAGTTAAATACTGTTGTTATTGGTATATCTAAAGATTCTGTTACTAAGCACCAAAAATTCAAGCAAAAATATGATTTAAAACATATTCTTCTTTCGGATGAGGAAGGTAAAGTTTGTGAAATGTTTGGATGCTGGGTAGAAAAATCTATGTACGGCAAAAAATATATGGGAATTGCAAGAAGAACTTTTTTAATCGATAAAAATGGTAATATTTCTAAAATTTGGCCTGATGTTAAAGTTACAGGACATGTAGATGAAGTTTTACTAAAAATAAAAGGGATGGAATGAATTTGAGCCAAATAAAAGCAACTATATTTAATGATTGTTATGCCAAGGTTGGTATAGCTGCTTTTAGTGCATTAATAATAGCTTATTTAAGTGAGATTTTGCTTAATCTCCAACCTTGTATATTATGTATATATCAAAGAATTCCCTATTTTATTTTGCTATTAATAATCTTATTAAGCATGTTCATCAAAAGAACAAGAATAGTTACTCGTCATTTAGTGCTATTATCTTTGTTAGGTGAAATAATAACAGCTTTTTACCATGTAGGGATTGAACATTATATTTTTGAAGAGGATTTCACTTGTAAAGACCCTAGCCAAATAGGTAATATGTTAACTACTAAAAAAATTGCATCTAGCTGTAGTTTGGCAGCTTTTAAATTTATGAACTTATCCATGGCGGAGTGGAATTTTATTTTTGCTAGTACCTTATTAGTTTATTTTATATATCAAGAGAAAGAATATGGTTTTTTTACCTGGAGATCAAAAGAAAGATAAGTTTATTAAGTCGGTTATCAGAGTAAATCACGCTGGAGAATATGGAGCAAAGCAAATTTATTCTGGGCAAATTAAATTTTCAAAAAACACAAGTGAGAGAAAAATACTTAAGCATATGGCTGATCAGGAGCAACAGCATTTAGATTTTTTTAGTGCAGAAATGATAAAACAAAGAGTTAGACCCTCTTTGCTTATGCCACTATGGCATGTTGCTGGATTTATGCTTGGTGCAGGAACTGCCTTATTAGGTAAAAATGCAGCTATGATTGCCACTGAGGCAGTGGAAGATGTTATTGATAAACACTATCAAGAACAGTTAAAGAGCAATCAACTTCCTCAAGAATTAGCAGAAAAAATTGAAAAATTCAGGCAAGAGGAAATAGAACATCAAAATATTGCTCAAAATAATATGCAAAATTTAAATATGGGACATAGGATTTTATCAAAATTAATTAAAGCTGGTTGTAAGCTTTCTATATTTTTGGCTAAAAAAATATAAATTTGATTTTGTAAATCAGAAATATCAATATCTTTATTCAATAAAGATTTATTATGAAAAAATTACAATTTGAGTTTTATAATAGGAATGTGGTTGAAGTTGCTAAGGAGCTATTAGGAAAAAAACTTAACTTTGGTGAATTTAGTGGCATTATCACAGAGGTAGAAGCTTACCGTGGGTTTGATGATGAAGCTTCTCATGCTTATAAGGGGCCTACAAAAAGATCAAGTATTATGTTTGATAATCCAGGTTTTACCTATATATATTTAATTTATGGCGTATATTATTGCTTAAATATAGTTACTGAAGAAAAAGGAAGTCCAAGTGCTGTGCTAATTAGAGGAATAAGGCTGCCTGGAATTAATTTAGATGGTCCAGGAAAAATATGCCGCTATTTAGGTTTAAATAACGCTCATAATGGGATTAATGTAGTTACAAGTAATGAGCTTTATTTAACAGAAGGTGTAAAAATAGAAGGGTTCTTAGCGACACCTAGGATAGGAATAACCAAAGCCACCGATAAAAAGTGGCGTTTTGTTATGATATAATATTTAAGAATATTAAGCTAAATAATATTTATTGACTCATCTTTTTTAAGATGTTGCTTTCTCCTTTAGAAAGATTTTTATAGTCGTTATTTGGTATTACGTTATTTAATTGTTCAGGCGATTTAACATTAACAAGATCTTCAGGAACATAGAGTGGTGGGTTAGAAATAACTTGATATTCGTCAGGTTGGTGCTTTACCATTCCTGTTTTTTCTTTGATTGTTTGACAAGAAGTTAACATTATAATTAAGAAAATATAAAAAATTCTATTCATAGACAATCTCATTTAGTTTTAAAATTCCAATCTATACTAAAAATAATTAAAATGCAAACGCCTAAAAATATTGAACTATCTGCAACATTAAAGCTGGGAAAATAATATTCTTTCCAATGAAAAGAGAGAAAATCAACCACTCCTGGATAAACAAATCTATCAATTATATTACCAATAGCTCCACCTATAATAAAGCCTAAACCAATCTTTTCATAATTCTTGTCTGTTTTATGCAGCCACCAAAGCAAGTAAATAACTATCAAAAAGGAAATTATGGAAAAAGCAAGATTGCTATATTGAAAATTATTAAACAAACCAAAACTTATTCCTTTATTATAAACTAAGTCTAAACTAAATAATGAACAAACGAAAATCTTAGTTTGAGATAAAAACTTTACTGCCATAAATTTAGTTATTTGATCAATGACAAGAATGAAGAAAGCGATTAAAGCTCCAATATATTGCATTTAGTTATTCCCTTTCTATTATCTTAATAAAATTTAGCCCTAAGGCAAAAATAGTTATGCCTACAACTATTGCTGTAAGCATAAGCACTTGTGGCAAAGGGTTATTATAGGCATAAATTTGGTTGTAAGAGTAATTTAAAATAGGGGCAATTGCTAGTTTTACTTTGCCAATACTTAAATAAAACCATATTACTGAGGTTTGAAATAAATTTAGAGCGCATAATTTTTTTAGTCTATTTTTACTAGCAAATATTGCATATAAAGACAGTGAGAACAAAAAAAATGAAAAAAAATAACTAATATTTGCTATCATTTTCTACCAAGCTTAAAAAGATAATCAAAAAGGTTGCACTTATTGAAAGTCCAATTCCCACTTCTATCAATAATATACTTATTTTTTGGCCAATAATATTAAAATTAAGAAATGCTTTTCCGTTAAATATGCCAATCAAACCAGTGAAAATATAAATTATAATTCCAACTAAAGATAATAAGCTTAATTTTGCTAGGTTGTAATAAATTTTACTAAAGATTAAAGAATAAGTTATTAGTGCAGAAGCTAAAATTGCGCCAGCTTGAAAACCGCCCCCAGGTGATACTTCACCATGGAATAAAATATATAAGCCAAAAAGAACAATAAAGGGAATGATAATCTTTGATATCTTATTAACTATTTCATCTTCATTATAAGGTTTAAAGTTAAAAGCAATATTTGAATTTAGCATTATGGCTATTCCACCAATGAAAATAACAAGTGTTTCATAAAATGTGTCATATCCACGGTAGCTAGCCAGAATTGAAGTGACAACTGCTGGTATACCAATTTCTTTTCTACTTTCATTTATATAATAATGATTAAAATTAGGATAACCAAATTCAGGTAAATCAATGCTTAAGTATGATAAAAATATAGCCAAAGAAAAAAAGATAATAAAGTAAGGTAAATTGAACTTTTCATCTAATTCCTCATAATTTAAATAAGTTTTTTTTAATAGATAAATACTTATTATTGTTAAAATTGAGCTTATAGATGCTTCTGTAATGGCGACATCAGGCGCTCCCAATAAAGAATATATTATTACACTGCATAAACTAAATAATGAGCATGATAATATGATGCTTAGTAAATTTCTGCATTCTAAAAAATAAAAAAATAAAATAGCTGCAATTATAATAAATGTATAAAATGAATAAGTTTCTATCATAAATCTTTGTACTCAGGTATTTCTCCTTCTTTTAAAGCTATTCTATTTAATAAATAGCTTGCAACTGGATTAACTATTATCATTAAAATGATTAGCATTAATATTTTTAATGATAATAGCAAGTGCCAGTGCTTAATTGCTACCCCTGCTAAAATCATCGGGCAACCTAAATTATCTCCTATGCTTACTGCATGCATTTTAGTAAGAAATGAATTAAACCTTACACATCCGATTACGGATGTGAGAATCAAAAAAGAGCCAAATATTATTATAATATAACTTAAGAATTCAATCATTTTTTTTAGCTCCAATAAACTTAAAGAAAACTAAATTATTAGCTAAACTAAAAAAACATAGGATAAAACTAATATCAATCAAGCTTTCATTATTTTTAATTAAGCTATAAATCAAGAGAATTGCTATAAGGTAATTAGTAATAGTGCTAACATACATTAGTTTTTCTTGTATCTTATTTGTTTTTAAAAAAAGAATTACTATAGCAAATATTGAAACTAATAAGATAATAATTGGGGTTATAATCATTTATCTATCCAACTAACTTTTTTTCTAAAAGTCCATTTTTAAGCTCGTTTAAAGATTGTGTGTTAAGAGCGTGGACTAACAGTTTATTGTCTTTTATATATATAGTCATAGTACCAGGGGTTAGAGTAATAGAATTAGCATATAATACTCTATTTTGCTTAGAACTACATTCAATCCAGCTTATACATGGATTAATAGATGAAGGATTTAACCAGATAAGCTTTGTAGTGGTTAAGCTAGAAACAAAAATTTCTTTTAAAATTATTAATCCAACTTTTACCCATCTAAATTTAAAGCCAAGCAATAAAAATTGCTTATCAAATAATTTACGATCGATAGCTATTGCTGCTAATATACTTATTATTCCTGAAGTTAGAAAGAATAATTCCGTTTGACCAGATAAAATGAACCAAAAAATAGATAGCACTAAAAGCATAAAATCACTATAATAGAAAAGTATTTAAACTATAGCACAAAAACCAAAAATTGGTCAAATCTTTAACAGAGTGAATTTCTTAATTTAACAAAAGGCATAATATGAAATACAGAGATATTTTAATAGGTCTTCTGGTAGCAATAGCCTGGGGAAGTAATTTTTCTGCTGTAAAGATATCTCTCCTGGAGTTGCCTGCAATTTTAGCTTTATCTTTAAGATGCTTTATTACTGCTTTACTTACTCTTCCTTTTTTAACCAAGCCTAGCATTGGTTTTTTGAAAATTTACGGTGCTTCTCTTATATTTGGAGTTTTTTTATGTTGGTTTGATGTATTGTGGTATGAGGTTAGGAGTAAATACTTCTTTTGCCATCTTATTGATGCAACTTAATATACCAATGACTATTTTATTAGCAAAGTTCTTATTTAATGAGCAAATTAGTGAGAAATCTCTCATTGGTGTAATTTTGGCTTTCACAGGTATGATGATTGTGGTGGGAGATCCTTATTCTAAAGGAGAATTTTGGGCAGTTATATTGCTTCTCTTATCAGCGTTTTTTTGTGCTATTTTTAATATTCAAAATCGAATCTTTAAAAGGATACCACCTCTATCCTTATTATGCTGGACTAGTTTGATTTCCACTCCGCACTTATTTCTTTTATCTTATTTTTTAGAAGGGAATACTTACCATTATTTAGCCGATCTAACTTTTAAAGGGGTTTTTGCTGTATTATATGGTTCTATAATTGCTGGTATTATAGGGAATGCTTTGTGGATCTACTTACTTCAATCTTATCCAGTAAATTTAGTTGTTCCATTTAATCTTTTAGTTCCTGTATTTGGTATCTCTATTTCTATACTAATTTTAAAAGAATATCCTTCACTAGCAATTATAATTGGAGGATTAATCACTCTTGGTGGTGTTGCAATAACTCAATTGAGAAATAAAAATGAGATTGGTTGATGCATTATTAGCTCTTTTTATTGCTTTTGCTTGGGGAAGCTATTTTATTATTAACAAATTGGCGTTCTCTCATACCCAGCCAATTATTTTTGCTTCATTAAGATTTGGTTTAGTATTTATTATAACTTTTCCATTCTTGATAGGAAAAGAAATACCTTGGAAAAAAATATATAATTTAAGCTTTATTTTAGTGCTTAACCTAATTTTAATTAATTATGCTGTTTTTTTTAGTAATAATTTGATTCCTATTATTGTAACAAATGAGCTGGTGGTGCCAATAACCTTATTTATATCTGCGTTTTTTCTTAAAGAGAAAATTGATCGATACCAAATCATTGGAGCTTCGATTGCTTTAATAGGTGTCGCTATAGCGGTATCTTTAAATTATAAATCAATAGATTTCAAAATTTTATTTATAACATTTATAGCAAGTGGCCTTTTTGCTTTATATAATTTTGAGATTAAAAAGAATATTAATATAAATCCTTTGTGCTTTTTATCTGCTTTAAGCTTATTTTCATCATTACAATTTCTTATTTTTTCAATGGTACTAGAAAATGATTTTAGTTTTAAAAAAATCAATGGAGAATTTTATTTATATTTATTATATATAGTTTTTGTTTGCACCATTATGAGCTATGTTGGTTGGCTTTATTTATTAAAAAGATATAAGCTAAATAAAGTTATACCTTTTGTGTTATTATCTCCTATTTTCGGTTGCTTAAGCTCGAGTATAATTTTTCAGGAAAAAATCAGTTTAAATCTTATTATTGGTGGGTTTATGGTTGTTTGTGGCATTTATTTAATTGAGTCAAGGGGCAAGCATGCTGAGAAAAAATTATAGTTTTATTTCTCCTAATTTTGGTTTAAGACCAGAAAATATGTTTATTGACACTATAGTTATTCACTATACTGATATGGAAGATGATATTAGTGCTTTAACTAGGTTATGTGATAAAGAAGCAGAAGTAAGCTCACATTATTTAATTAACAAGAAGGGTGAAATATTTTCTTTAGTTCCAGATAACTTAAAAGCTTGGCATGCCGGTCCTAGTTGTTGGAGAGGACGTGAAAAAGTAAATGATTTTTCTATTGGCATTGAATTAGATAATAATAGTAATGAGGAATTCTCAATACCGCTAATGAAATCTTTAATAAAATTATGTCATGAAATAATGGAAAATCATCCTATAGAACAAAAAAATATTGTTGGACATTCTGATATCATACCTTCTAGAAAATTTGATCCGGGAAGGTTGTTTAATTGGAAATGGCTGGCAAAAGAGGGAATCGGTGTTTTTCCGGAAGTGTTAAATTTAGAAGAGATTCCATCTATTAAACAAATTCAAAAAATGCTTCAACATTATGGGTATAAAATTGAAGTGACGGGGATTAAAGATCAGCTTACAAAAGATGTTATGAGAGCATTTAATGAGCATTTTAACCCTTTATGCTTAGAGGATTGGAATGAAAAGTCACAAGCTATTTTGACTGCCCTTTTAAAAGTTTAGATTCTTTCTCTTTTCTAATCTTAGTCTGATAATTGCCTGGTTTTTCATTTATTGGAATTTGACTAATCTCTTTTTCAATTTGAGATTCTAACAATGTTGCTTTCTTATCAATTTGTTCAAGGTTTTTTATAAGTTTTTCAATATTAGCCATTTTTATATCTCACACATTTAAAAACTATTATACAATTTTTTAAACTCAGGTAAAATCAATTTTAGGTTGAAAATTTACAGTATAGAAGCTTTTTTTAAATAAGAGGAAAGATTTATGAGCTTTGAAATGGCAGCAATTGGAGAGATGGGGCATCTCTTAGGGGAATTTGGTGAAGCTTCAAATTTAGAATTTAAAAAAGGCTCAAAAGGAAATAATATTTGTTTTGTTCATAATAAAGACAAGTTACCTTTAGCAAATGAGATGGAACCTAATACTTTATATGTTTATAAAGAAGGGGATGATATACGTGTATCCGGGCAAAAGAGAGGCTTAACTTCTTATACCAAAAAAGATATTATCTTAAAGTTTGATAGTAGTAATATTGAAGAAATAGAGTCAAAAAAAAGGTTAAACAGCTTACTTGAAAATCCATCTTTAATGAAGTCTCCAGAATTAGGGGATATTAAATTATTAATTAACAAGAGTAAAGAAGTAGTTTCACGAACTTATAGGCAAGCTGCAATTGATAGTGTAACTAGCATAGGTTCAGCATTAATAAAAGCAAAGGAGAATTTAGAGAAAATTCCGGTTTTAGGAAGAGTGGGAAAGGAAACAATGGCTGCAGCAGTAACTGTGGTAAATATTTCTATTACAGCAGCTTTTGGAAGCGAAAAAAACATCCCTTTTTATAAAGATACATTAGTTAGAAAGGCTGCTTCAAAATTTTCTAATGCTACAGGATTATTGTGGAAAAAAGCCAAGCAAAATATTCCTGTTCTTGAATATGTTGATCAAGTTATAGAAATAAAAAATAAAGTAACCAACAGTAAATTTGTAGGCCAAGCTCTTTCTGTTGGCTTTGGAGTTGCAGCTGCCTTAGCTGTTGGAACAGGAGTGGCATTTTCAGCTCCTATTTCTATACCTTTAATTGCGGCTTCTTC
Source organism: uncultured Rickettsiales bacterium (assembly GCA_964627795.1). GTDB lineage: Bacteria > Pseudomonadota > Alphaproteobacteria > Rickettsiales > CANDYO01 > CANDYO01. The sequence goes on from CAZVLF010000010.1 coordinate 31,562, forward strand.
GGCAGGTATAGTTGCTACAGGAGCATTAGCAGATCAAAGAAGGAAAAAAGCAAAAACTGAAAAAGCGCGACTTGAAGACTTGATAGTTGGGATATCTAATAAGCAAGAAGCATTAGAAAAACTAAAACAAAATAATAAAGATATTACTAAAATTTTGGGTATTAAAGAAGAAAAGCTTAGAGAAATACCTAAACCTGAAACTACGATGCTTAGAGTGGTTGAAACTTACCCGGTAAAAAAAATAGCTGAATTAGGTGTTTCTAATGCAGCTCTTATTGCGGTAAAATCTATGGAGGCAGCTTCTAATCCAATGGGAGTAGGGTTACAAGCAGGTGCTTTTGCTATTTCGTCTGCAAGTGGAATTGCTAATATGGTAACTGAAGCTAATGCTAAGCATATTTTGAAAAAACAAATTGAGGCGCTAGAAAAGGTAGCTCCTGAAGGAGCAATAGAACATAAACATCAACTGGCGCAAAACGCATATAAAACTTTAATTGAGTCAAAAGCTTTAGATTTATTAGCACAGGATAAAGAAATAAATAAACCAGGTGTAAGTGAAGAAGCTTTAAAGAAAAAATTTGCTGAATATCAACGGCAAGCAAGGCAAGAAGTAGATACAGATAAATCTTATGCAAAGAGATATACTGAATATCAACTAACTCCACCTAGTGAAAGAAGTATGGCAAGTAAAGTTTATCATAAAACAACGGAATTTATGAAACATACTGCAAATTATCTTTTTAGTGAAAAAGCTAGTTATAGAGAAGCATTACATAATAATCCTGAGGCTCAAGCACTTGTAATAAAAAATAGTGAATTTAAAAGAAACCAAACTTCACAAGAAGTACCTAATTATGAAATAGCAAAAGATCCTAAAAATCTTCCACTTAGAATGGTACTTAAGGGTTCTAAAATCAATAATATTCTTTCTGTAGAAGTTCCTTTTTCTCCTGAGATAATAGCGCAAAAAAATAGAACCTTGGTGAGAGGAGAATAAAATTTGCTGGTATGAATTTATGAAATCAACATTTAAAAATTTTTTATTAATTTTTGTAATTATTATCTGCCATGATTTAGCTTATAGTAAGGATTTTCAAAAATCTCTTACTACTGCTGAGAAGAAATCAGGAATAATGCCATATAAGCTTTTAGAACTAACAAGATGGGATGAGCGATATGAAATTAATCGCCAAAGAGATTTAGATTATTTGTTAGATAACCTTTCAGGCCCTAGCCTTAATGGGTTGACTAACTTTCAAAAGAAACAAGTGACAAGATTAATTAAAAAATCCATATTAAAACAGCTTATTATTGATAGCAAAATATTTAAGGATAATTTAGTAAAAAAATATTTTGAGTTTTTCACTCCAGATGAGCTGGCAATTTTAACTTCATATTACCGTACTGATTTAATGCAAACCATAATAAAAGCAAATTTTGAAGGAAAAAAGATTTCTAAAGAAGAGTTAATTGAGCTAATCAAAAGTTCTTCTAATGAAGATAGAAGAGTTATTGATTCATATGAGCAGTCTTATATATCAACTAGGTTCGCCAGATTTCAAGAAAAAGTAAATCCAATAATTAATAAAATGATAGTTCAGCGTATGAAAGAGCTTTTTGACTGGGCAATAAAAGAGTTGCCATCTTTTGTAAATGCAGTTAAATCTGTTAATGATGAAAATCAATTAAAACAGTAATAAATGTCAGAAACCAAATATATTGTTACCAGTACAAATGAAGCTGGATGTAGGTTAGATAGAGTAGTAAGAAGAAACTATCCTTCTATTTCCCAAGGAGTTATTGAAAAATCTTTACGACTTAAGAAAATCAAGTTGAATGGAGCTAAAGCTCAATCTAACCAGCGTTTAGAAATTGATGATTTAATAGAAATAGATGGTTCTTTGATAAACGACATATCAAGAAATGTTTCAATCAAAAGAAATAAGCAATTTTCTCAACAAGAAATTAAATTAATAACTGACAATATAATTTATCGAGACGCTGATTTAATTATTTTAAATAAGCCAGCAGGGCTTGCAGTTCAAGGGGGAAGCAAGATTAAGCTTTCTGTAGATGATTTAATGCCTCATATGTTAGATACTTTAGAAGTATGGGAAAAACCAATACATAAACTTGTTCATAGATTAGATAAAGAAACAAGTGGAGTTTTATTAATAGCATTAAATCCTAAAATTGCCGCAGATTTAGCCTATGGATTTAAAGAAAAAAAGATAAAAAAGAAATATCTTGCTATACTTGATGGAGTAGTGAAAGTGAATAATGGTTATATCTCATCCATTATTGACCATGAAAATAAAGGAATTAAAGAACCAAATGCTCATAGCTATTTTAAAGTTTTAGCAAGAAGCAAGAGCAAAACTTTAGTAGAATTCACACCTGTTACAGGTAAAAAACACCAATTAAGGCTACATGCACTAGAAATAGGTTTTGCTATTGTTGGAGATAATAAATATAATCAAAATTATAAAGATAAAGATAATTTACTTCTTCATGCTGCGGAGATTATTATTCCATATAATTCTACAGTATTAAGAGTTAAAGCAGAAATACCCCAATATTTTATTGAGGAAATTAAAAAAAATTTTGGTTCTAGGTATAATTTTTGAATGCTACAATCGCTTAAACTAAATCAATTCCTGCTATTTAAAAACAAAGAAATTAATTTTTCAGGTGAATTTACTGTTATTACTGGTGAAACTGGATCAGGGAAATCTATGTTTATTAAAGCGCTTCGTTTTGTTTTAGGGGAAAAGCAAGATTTACCAGCAATGGATTATTCTGTGGCAGCAGAGTTTAATACCACTAAAGCAGATTCAAAAATAAAGGAACTCCTGGACGAATATGATATAAATTATGAAGATAACGTAATTATCTTGCGAAGAAACCTAACCAAAGAAGGAAAAAGCAAAGCTTTTGTTAATGATGTTCCAGTTACTATTAAATTGCTTAAGTCTATAGGTGAAGAGCTTATAGAATTTCACTCTCAACATAAACAATTAGATGCTTTTTCAGCTAATAATAGTTTACTTATAATTGATCAATTTTTGGATAATCAAAATCTCTTAGCTCAAATAAACCAGCTATACCAAAAATATATAATTTTAGAAGATAAATTGAAAAAATTAGTAAAAGAGGAAGAAGATTTAAAGAGAGATCAAGATTATGTTGAGTTTGCGCTTCAAGAAATCAAAAATTTAAATCTTAAAATTGATGAAGAAGAAGAATTAATTGAAAAAAAGAGAAATTTTGCTGATAAACAAAAAATAAATCAGGTTCTTCTGGAGATTAAACAAAATTTTAGTCATGGAAATAATATTATTTCTAATTTGATTCGCGGACAAAGAGGAATTAGTAAATATGAAGGAATGAATGATCTAAATGATCAAATAGAAGCATGTCTGGAAGCATTAAGTGAATTAGAATCAAGCACGGAAAATAAGATTAGAGAGAATAATATTTTAGATAATCTTGACCAAATTGAAGAAAGACTTTCAAAAATCAAAGAGCTATCACGCAAATATCGATGTTCTTCAAATCAATTGATTGATATTGGCAAAGATTATGAAGAGAAAATAGAAAGATTATCTGAGATTAGCAAAGATATAAAAATTAGCCTTGAAGAAAAAGAAAAAATTTTAAAAGAATATTTTTTATTGGCTCAAGAATTATCATTGCAACGAGAAAAAGTTGCTAAAAAACTAGAGAAAATGATTATCAATGAACTTAAGCTATTGAAACTAGAACAAGTAGAATTACATATATCAATATCAGCTGATGAAACAAGGGTTATTTCTCCTAAAGGTAAAGATAAGTGTTTATTTATGATCAAAACAAATAAAGGATTTAATTTTGCCCCTATAAATGAAATAGCTTCAGGAGGAGAGTTATCAAGAATTATGTTGGCTTTTAAGGTTGCTCTGGCTACAACTCATAAGAAAACAACAATAATATTTGATGAAATTGACTCAGGTACCGGTGGTGCAGTAGCAGAGGTTATTGGTAAGAGACTGAAGCTTTTAGCTGAGCATGATCAGATTATAACCATTTCACATCAACCTCAGGTGGCTGCTAAGGCTAGCCAACATTTGGTGATAAAAAAATCTAATCAAGATGTTGCTTCAGCTGATTTAGTAGATTTAGTAAAAGAAGAAAAAATTAACGAGATTGCTAGAATGTTATCAGGTGAAAATATAACTAAATCTGCTATTGATGCGGCAATTAGTTTAATGGAAGCTTAGTGTTTTAATAAAATGAAATATAGATTTTTAAAGTTATGTTAGTAGTAAAGGAAATCGGAAAAAAATATGATAATCGCTTAGTGTTAAGAAAAGCTTCTTTAACCCTTAAGAGAGGAGAAATAGTTGGTTTGCTTGGACCAAATGGAGCAGGTAAGACTACTTGCTTTTATATCATTAGTGGTTTAATTAAGCCTGATTTTGGTTCAATTATTTTAGAGGGAGAAGATATTACAAAGCTGCCAATGCATAAAAGAGCGCAGTTTGGAATAGGTTATTTGCCGCAAGAATCATCGGTATTTAGAGGGCTAACTGTTGAAGAAAATATTATGGCTGTTCTTGAAGTAGCTGAGACTAATAAAGAAATTCAAGAAAAAAGATTAGAAGAATTATTAGCAGAATTTTCTATCACTCATTTAAAAAATATCTTGTCCGTTAACCTTTCTGGAGGAGAGCGAAGAAGAGTAGAAATTGCAAGAGCTTTAGCAGCCTCGCCTCAATATATATTATTAGACGAGCCGCTTGCTGGAATTGATCCAATAGCAATTGCAGATATTAGAAATTTAGTTTACCATTTAAAAGATAGGAATATAGGAGTATTAATAACAGATCATAATGTTCGTGAAACTCTAGGTATAGTTGATCGTACTTATATAATTTATGATGGCGAAGTACTAGTTGAAGGAACTAAAGAGGAAATAGTTAATCATGAAGTTGTAAGAAAAGTATATCTAGGGGATAGTTTTAATTTATCAACTTAAAAATTAGGAGGAGTATATGGTTACAACAGTTTCTGGTAAACATATGGATGTAGGAGATTCATTAAAACAATATGTTAATGATAGGATAGATGCTGGAGTAAAAAAATATCTTCAGCATATAACAAATGCTAAAATAGTTTTTTCTAAGAATAATTATCTTTATCATGCTGATATAATAATTCATGATAACCACATAGGAATAGCTAAGGCTGAAAGTGAATCTGATGATGTTTATGCAGCTTTTGATACAGCAATTATAAAAATAGAAAAACAATTGCGAAAATATAAAACCAAAATTAAGAAGAAAATTCATTCTGAAACAATTAGAGCAGAAGTGGATTACTTTATGGAAGGCACTAAATATACTTTAAATATGCCTTCATATATGGAAGAAAGCGAAGAAGATAACCACCATGAGCCTATTACAATTGCTGAAACTGCAACAAAAATAGAAAATCTAACTGTTGGTGAAGCGATTATGAAAATGGAATTAGCTCATTTACCTGCTTTAATGTTTGTGAATAAAGTTAATAATAGGGTAAACATGGTTTATCATCGCAATGATGGAAATATTGCATGGGTTGATACTAAATAAATAATAAGGAGTAAGAAATGATAAAAGTTACAATCGCATATCATAGTGGATATGGTCATACTGCTAAAGTTGCAGATTATACCGCTCAAGGAGCTAAAAATGTTCCAAATACCGAAGTAAATGTTATTAATGTAGGTAATATGGAAGAAAAAGATTGGTCTGTTCTAGATGAATCTCATGCAATTATTTTTGGTTGCCCTACCTATATGGGAGGTGTTTCAGCTAAATTTAAAGAATTTATTGATTCTGCTTCAAAAAAATGGTTTGAACAAAAATGGAGAAATAAAATTGCTGCAGGTTTTACAAACTCTGGAGCTTATAGTGGAGATAAGCTTAACTCATTAGTTCAGTTGGCTATTAATGCCTGCCAACATGGAATGATTTGGGTTGGTAATGTTGGCATGGCTGCACCTGGAAAAGGCACAGAAGGGCCTGATTCTACTCAGCTTAACCGCATTGGAAGCTGGCTTGGTCTTTCTACCCAATCAAATAACGAAAAACCTGAAGTTTCTCCTCCTATTGGAGATTTAGAAACAGCAAGATTATTTGGTGAAAGAATAGCTGAAATTACGCATAGGTTTCATGGCTAGCTAGCATTTTTCATGTAAGATTTTGAAGCATCCACTAAAAGTAAGTGGATGCTTTTTTATGTTGCTAACTGCCTTCACTTGATACAATATTTGATAAATCTCCAATATAATTAGAAATAGTTTCAAAAATTTGCTTTATATATTCAGGTGAAATGATAATTGGTAAATCATTACTTAAAGCAGAAAGCGTGATAGGCGCTATTGGGCTAAAAGATAAGCTATTAAGCAACTCTTTAGTTTCTGCATCAAAGCGATTAAATTCTTTCTGCTCTTCAAGAGAATTAAAGCTATTTATAGTTCTATGCATTAACTGATCAATATTTGGATCATTATATTTAAGATTATAAACTGCATATACCTGAGGGTCACCTAGCATTTTTTTAGAAGTTGCAAGTGCTTCTTTAACGCTATGTTGTTTAAAATACGCTTCAGCTTCTTCAAGAGGGTTTTTTGAAGAAGCTTTTTCACTATCAATTAACTCAGGTGCCCCCAATATATTAAGAAAAAGAGCAGGATTATTGCTAGCTCTTGCAAGACCTAAAGCATAATCATCTATAGTTTCAGGCGCAGTATCAGCTAAGAGCTTAACTATTCGTGGATCAATATTTGGGTTTTGCAATGCAACATGAAGAGCTGTATGTCCTGCTCTGCTACCATCATTTAGATTAGATAAAGATACTAGATATTCAACCATTTCTAAATGAGCATCTCTATCTTCTTCATCTACATTATCGTAACTTACAGCCATTATTAGAGCAGTACTTTCACTATCTAAAAACCTTGCAGAACCTATGGGATAATCTTCATTATATAATTGTTTAAATTCTTCTATTTCAGAATTTACTATTGCATCTAAAAGTCTTTCTTGAGCATCATGATCAAATTTTTTAGGCATTATAACCTCCTAATAGTTGCATTTAAGATAGCTCCCCTTCCAATTTTATCTATAGTTAAATCTTTATTAATTAGCAAGAAGATAATTAAGGGTTGATTTTTAAGATCTTATATTTTTAGCTTGTTCTTGGCTGATTGTTTTTACATTAGGAGTTGTTTGAAGAGTAGGGTTGTTATTAATTTCATATTGGCTGGTAACCAAAGGGTCTGGTTTTTTCCTATCCTTCTTCTTTTCCCTTTTGCCAAGTGTATTCTTGCGTACTAATCCTTCGTCTTGGCTCATTTTATCTTCTATCGCTACTTTCATATCAACTTTTTCTTTAGCTTCTTCGATCTTCTGCTTAACCACTTCTTGTTGTAATTTTTCTATAGCTGTATCTTGGCTTTCTTGTTTTTTTATGTGGATAGCTTGTTTTAAATCTTCAAGTTTTTCTTGCGGGTTTAGCACAAAATCTCTGATTGTTTGTTCTATATTTCCAACCAATGTACCAACTGCTGTTAACCCACCTTCCACGTGCTTCTCAATAACTTCTACAACTTCTTTTATTTCTTGTTGTATAACATTTCCTTTATGCTTCATAAGCTCTTTATGGGAAACTTCACCTATATGATGCTCTTTTAAAAATTTATCCTTGTGTTTATTTATAACTTGGTGGTCAATTTCAAGTGTTGCTGCATTGCGCAAATATTCGTCTGATTGAGATAAGTCTTTTTTAATTTTAGCCTTTTCTTCTTCGCTTTGAGTTTGCTCAAGCTGCAATTTTAATTCTTCTTTTTTAACGCTAACAGCATTAGCTATCGCTTTTCTATGATGAATATGTTTTTCATCACTTACTAATTCAGCTAATTCTACTAAATCTTTGGTTTCTACTTTAGTGCCATTGTTAATAGATTCAGAAATATTTAAAGCACTCGCTACTTCAGTTGATGCAAAATATTTTTTAGCTGTTCCAAATAGATCTTTTTTTAATGAATCTTCAAATGCTTTTTTCTCAAATGCTGCAATAATATTATATAAAGCCTTTTGTTTCTCTTCTTCCTCTTCTTTAATTCTCTTTTCTAGTTCTTTGATTAAATTTTCAATCTTGGCTGATAAGTCATTTAAGCCATATTCTTTAGCTAAGTTATAAGCCAAAATCATCTTACCAAGAGAGCTTTCAGAAATTTTCTCATTCTTTGAACCATTAGTTTTTTCTATAAGTTTTTCTATTTTTGTTCTTGCTTCTTTGTCATTGCTAATAGAGCTTTTACTAAGAATAATATTATTTTCTTCTTTTGAACTAGGCATTTGGAAATATCATCAATTTTATTTTTATAATAAATTAGAATAGTTAAGAAAGAATTAATTAAGGAGATTCTCTATTATTTTAAAATGAATTTTATTAAACTAATGAAAATATTTAAAGAAGTGGTGCCGAATGTCGGATTCGAACTGACAACCTACCGCTTACAAGGCGGTTGCTCTACCGTTGAGCTAATTCGGCTTTGAGAGTATATATTATAAAGCTTTTAATTTAAGTCAACATTAAATTTGAAAATTTATCATATTTTTTTCGCTAATGGATGAAATTTATCTAAAACATTCTTTAGTTGCTTTTTATTCACATGAGTGTAAATTTGGGTTGTACTGATAGAACTATGGCCTAATAACTCTTGAATAGACCTTAAATCTGCTCCGTTAGCAAGTAAGTGTGAAGCAAAAGAATGACGAAGAACATGGGGAGAAATACTTTTGGGATCAATTCCTGCCTTTAAAGCAAGCTCTTTTAGTAATTGGCCTAAACGATTGCGAGTTAAATGGCCTTCCTTACTTGAAGAAGGAAAAAGCCATAGCGAGCTATTTATTTTGTTTTCCTGAAGGAAAAAATCTCGAATAAGAAGGTATTTTGTAAGAGCAAATTGTGCTCTTTCATTTAATATAGCAATCCTTTCTTTGTTTCCTTTACCCTTAACATAAAAGGTTGGTTTTATATTACCATTATCATATTCAAAAAATGATAATTTTAACCCAACCAATTCTGAAACTCGAAGACCAGCAGAATATAAAATTGAAAGCATGCAAGAAAGCCTAATATCTTCGGGTGAGAGGCTTTGGTCTAAATATTGGAATAACTTATCAACCTCATTAATTTCAAGCATCTTTGGCAGAGATTTAGATTGTTTTTGTATATCTATTTCGGTAGTTGGGTTATCCAGTATTATTTCTTCTGAAGCTAGGAATAAATAAAATTGCTTAAAAGAGGATATTTTTCTATTAATTGAGCGAGGACTATAACCTTGTTGTTTCAGGTAAGAAATAAATTTTCTTAGATCTTGCGATTTAAGCTCATCAAGATTTGAAGAAGAATGAAATTCAGCTAGTGAATTAAGATCTAACTTATAAGCAGCAATTGTGTTAATAGAAGCGGCACGCTCCGAAGAGAGCATCTCAAGAAATCTTTCAATCAGGCACATTATATTTAGGTTTTTTAACTTATCTAAAATAAGATTAGCATAATAAATTATCTTAACAATCTGTTTATATTTATTTTTATGGAGATTAAAAATGTAACTAAATAAAAGGCATGCTCAAGTTAAAAAAATAAATCAACATGCCTTTTTATCAATATATTACTGCTTTAATTTTACTTCTTTATGTATTAATTGTGGTTGATGAACTGGTGCTTTAGATAAGTAAAACATCGCTGCACCAAGTATAATCAATAATATTATAAGACTTGATTTAAAACTAAAAACTTTTGTTTTCGCTTTCATTTTTTATTACCTTTTTTAAATTTTGATTCTTCGCCTTTATATAAGCGGATAAAATTTTCCTTATGCTTTATTAATATAAGGGTAATTAAAAGAAGAACCAAGGAAAAATTATGATCAAGTGGCTTTAATAAAATTATGCTAACTATGCCAGAACATGATGCAACTATAGCAGCTAAAGAGGAATAGCCAGTTAGGTAAAATGTTATTATCCAAAAAAACATTAAAATAGCTGAAATTTCAGGAAATAAATATAAGCTATAACCAAGAAAACTTGCTACTCCTTTGCCTCCTTTGAATTTAAGCCAAATAGGAAATAAATGGCCTATTAAAGCAAACGCACCAGAATAAAATAGATTACTATAGCCTAATTTTGCAGACAGAATCATTGCTAAAATGATTTTTCCACTATCTGCTATAAGAGTTAATAAGGCTAGCTTTTTACTTCCTGTTCTTAAAACATTAGTGGTGCCAATATTGCCTGACCCAATTTTTCTTATATCACCATGTCCAGCAATATAACTGAATACTAAGCCAAAAGGGATGGAGCCAATTAAGTAAGCTAAAAATAAGATAAGATATTTATTGTCCATTTCGATAATTTGTTACGTTATTGTTATGATCATTTAAGTTAGTTGAAAAATTATGCCCTCCTTGGTTATTTACTACAAAATAAAGCTCACTTGTAGGCAAAGGATTTAAAGCAGCCTCCAAAGAAGCAGCTCCTGGACTTGCTATTGCAGTTGGAGGAAGACCTGGATAAAGATAGGTGTTATAAGGAGAATCAAATTTTAAATCAGATCTGCTAATTGGGCGGTTTAATAAATATTCTCCTTTAGTAACGGCATATATTACTGTAGGATCTGCCTGGAGTTTCATTTTTTTGCGTAGTCTATTGATAAATACTCCAGATATTCTTGCTCTTTCACTAGGAAGAGATGTTTCTTTTTCAATTATAGAAGCTAAGCTAAGGGCTTCTTCTTTAGTTGAAAAGGGAAGGTCAGCTGCTCTTCTTTCCCATAAAATATCAATTACAATTTGGCTTTTTTTATAAATTCTATTTAATAACATCATTTTGCTTTCGCCATAAGTATAATGATATGTATCAGCAAGTAGTTCGCCTTCTTTAAAATCTTTATTTATTTCTCCTACTAACATAGGATCATTATTGATTCTTGATAAGATTTCATATTTAGTTGTTCCTTCAGGAATAGTGAATTTATGAATAATAACTTCACCTTGTTGCATCATTTTTATGATATCTTTTATGCTTGCATGGGCTGGAATTTCATATTCACCAGCTTGTAAAGGTTTGCCTTGGAAAAAAACACGATTTATTAGATAAAATACATTAGGATTAGAAATATATCCATTCTGCTTTAGCGTTTTGCCAATTTTTTTTACAGAAAATCCACGTTGAATTATAATTCTTTTTGCATCACTTTTAAGGCTTGGCGCCATAATATAATGGCTCAAATTTAAGTATAATAAACTTGAGCCAACAATGAAAAGAAATATAAAAGAATGGATTATATTACGATACATAACGTTTGAAGATTAAAGATGCATTTGTTCCTCCAAATCCAAAAGAATTTGAAAGAGCAATGTCCACTTTCTTTTCTTTTGCTCTATGAGGTACTAAATCAATAATAGTTCCTTCAGGCGGGTTATCAAGGTTTAGAGTTGGAGGAACAATATTATTGTTTATTGCTAAGAGTGAATAAATAGCCTCTACACTTCCTGCTGCACCTAAAAGATGACCAATTGAAGATTTGGTTGAAGACATTGACATTTTTTTAGCATTATCACCAAATAAACGTTGAACTGAACCAAGCTCAAGCTCATCTCCCATAGGAGTTGAGGTGCCATGAGCATTAATATAATCAACCTGATCAAGATTAAGACCTGCTTTTCTCATTGCCATTTGCATTGCTCTAAAACCGCCTCTACCTTCAGGATGTGGAGCAGTTATATGATATCCATCTCCGGTTAAGCCATATCCAACTATTTCACCATAAATTTTAGCACCACGCTTTTTAGCATGTTCTAATTCTTCTAACACTATAACCCCAGCGCCTTCTCCCATTACAAAACCATCACGATCTTTATCCCATGGGCGAGAAGCTTTCTCTGGAGTGGAGTTAAAATTAGTAGAAAGAGCTCTAGCAGCAGCAAAGCCTGACATACCTACATTACAAATAGTTCCTTCAGTTCCACCAGCAATCATTACATCAGCATCCCCATACTGAATTAGTCTTGCTGCATCACCAATGGCATGAGCACCTGTTGAACATGCGGTAACTACGGCATGATTAGGCCCTGAAAAACCATATTTAATTGATAAATTTCCAGATACAAGATTAATTAAGCTAGCCGGAATAAAGAAAGGGCTTACTCTTTTTTCAGGTGTTTGAGAAAGCATAATAGATGTTTCTTCAATCCCTGGTAATCCTCCAATGCCTGATCCAATCATCACTCCAGTCATATCAAGATCTTCCTGAGCGGTAGGCATCCACCCTGAATCTTCAATTGCAGCAATACCTGCAATCATTCCATACATTATGAAAAGATCCATTTTTTTAAGTTCTTTTACTGGTAAGTAATTTGCAGGATTAAATTTTCCTTCGCCTTCACCATGCTTGATCTCACCAGCAATTTTGCATGGAAGATAAGTTGTATCAAATCTTTCAATGGTTGAGATTGCTGATTTGCTAGCAATAAGCTTATTCCAATTTTCATCAATCCCAACTCCTAAGGGGGTTACAAGACCCATCCCCGTAACTACAACTCTTCTCATAACTAACTCTCTTTTGTTTAATGATTACTCAATTAAATAATACTAATTATATAAAATTTCAAGTTATAAATCCAGATTTTCTAAAACCGCTTCACCTTTGATCTGTATTTGTTCTTGAATGAATTTGAACCTAAATTCAGGTTTTTTGCCCATTAGACGTTCAATAGTATCAGTAGCTTTTTCAGCTTCTTCAGCTAAAGATACCTGATATAAGCTTCTTGTTTTAGGATCCATAGTAGTTTCTTTCAGCTGTTTTGCTGTCATTTCTCCTAAGCCTTTAAATCTACCTACTTCAACTTTACTTCGGCCAGCTTTTGCAATTATTTTATCTTTTTCTTTATCATTTGCTGCATAAAAAACTTTATCACTTATATTTATCCGATAAAGAGGAGGTTTTGCAATATATAAATGGCCATTATGTATAAGCTCAGGCATTTTTTTGAAAAAGAATGTTAGTAAAAGTGATGCAATATGAGCGCCATCAACGTCAGCATCAGTCATTATAACAACTCTTTCATATCTCAATTTATCTTCACGGTAATGGTTATTTGTTCCGCAGCCAAGTGCAGTTTCAAGATCAGTTAATTCCTGATTGGCTTTAATTTTATCATCATTACTACTAGCAACGTTAAGAATTTTTCCTCTTAAAGGTAAGACTGCTTGGTTCTCTCTATTTCTTGCTTGCTTTGCAGATCCTCCAGCTGAGTCTCCTTCAACAATAAAAAGTTCAGTATCTTTTCTATCCCTTTTACTGCAATCGGTAAGTTTTCCAGGTAATCGAAGTTTTTGAACTGCAGTTTTTCTAGATACATCTCGGTCACTTTTTGCGCTAAGGCGATTTTCTGCATTAGCAATAAAAAAGTTAGCAAGTAAATCTGCTTGGCTTCTATTGCTGTAAAGCCAGTGATCAATATGATCTTTAAGAGAATTTTCAACCAAGCGAGATATTTCTGAATTAACTAACTTTTCTTTAGTCTGCCCTTGAAATTGTGGGTTTGGAATGAAAATAGAAAGAATTCCACAAAGACCACTTAATATATCATCTTGGGTTATTAAATGAATTTTCTTATTTCCACCAATTTTATCGCAATATTCTTTTATTGCTTTTAAAATAACATTTCTTAATCCTTGTTCATGCGTTCCACCTAATGGAGTAGGAACTGTATTACAATATGAGGAAATAAAGCTTGCTTCATCATTTATTATCCAGGAAACTGCCCATTCTATTTTCCCAGTAATGTTGGTATTTTTCATTTCTAATTTTCCTGAAAACACCTGATCAATTACTCTTTCTTGTTCTTTTAGTCGATCTTCTAGAAAATCAGTCAAACCAGCCGGGAAACAAATGATTTCTGATGCAGGTACTTCATCTGACTCAATCTCATTTTTCCAATGAATTTTAACTCCGCCAAATAAATATGCTTTAGAGCGAGCTAGTTTATAAAGTCGTTTAGGATCAAAATCAGTATGATCAAATATCTCATCATCTGGAGTAAAATTAACTATGGTACCATGAGTAAATTTTTTTATGCTAGTGGTTTGCCTAATAGGGTATAAAACTCTACCTTGAGAATATTCTTGCTCCCATAATATACCTTCACGCGCTACCTGAATTAAAAGTTTTGATGATAATGCATTAACTACAGAAAGACCTACACCGTGAAGACCAGCAGAAGTTTGGTAAGTCTTATTATTAAACTTACCTCCTGAATGTAGCGTTGTTAAAATCACTTCTAATGCAGATTTATCAGGGAATTTAGGATGAGGATCTATTGGAATACCTCGGCCATTATCTCTAATGGTTATACTTCCATCTTTATTTAATGATATATGAATCTCGCTCGCATAACCAGCAATTACCTCATCCATTGAATTATCAAAAATTTCATTAACCAAATGATGAAGGGCATTTTTATCAACACCTCCAATATACATTCCTGGCCTTAATCGAACGGGCTCTAACCCTTCAAGTACCTCAATATTTTTTGCAGTATAATCAGAAGTTTTAACTTTGGCGGAGGCTGTTTTTGATGAGAACAAATTATCCATACTTCTAGTAATATAATTTAAATCGCTATTTTCACTTAATCATAGGATTTTAGCTTTAAATAATGAAATTAGCAAGAAATGAAAATATTGAAAAATATAATATTCATAACTATATAAAATAAAATTTCACACCTAAGTTAAAAATAGATTAACTTAATATGCAAAATAGAAAAGAAATAAAAGCAATTATTTTTGATGTAGATGGTGTCTTGATGCATTCTTTAGATAAGAATGGTAGATTTTTGTGGTTGAAAGATATTGAGCATGATATTGGTCTTAAAAAATCTCATCTTGAAAAGATATTCTCTTATGAATGGATTGATTTAATAAAAGGAAAAGTTGAGAGTCTGAATTATTTGCAAAAAATATGGGCTGATGATAGTTTCAAAGATTTAAATCTAAAGCCGGAAGATTTTATTAATTATTGGCTTACTCATGATCTAGCAATAAATATAGAAATGTTGGATTTAATAAGTAAAATTAGAATCCCCTGTTATTTAGGGGCCAATCAAGAAAGATTAAGAACTAAGAAAATTTTACAAAAAATAGGTTACTATTTTGAAAATTGCTTTGCTTCATACAAAATAGGTTATATCAAGCCTGAGATTGAATTTTTTCAGCATATTGAAAATAAGCTTGAAATTCCAAGCCAACAATTGCTTTTAGTTGATGATATATTAGCAAATATTAATGCAGCAAGAGATTTAAAATGGCAGACATTTCACTATAAAAATAATACAGATGAATTTAAGCAATTTATAGTAAATATTTGAATTTAAAAATGCTTTTTTATAAAGGAGATAAAGTCAAGATTGGAATATGAACCTTGACTTTGTTATGTTGGATGTGATGTTAGTGTTTTATAGGTATAATAAATGAAATTCTAGCGCCTACTTCCCCTGGCAGTATGTCATCAACCCAAATCTTGCCGCTATGAGATTGAATGATTTCTTTCGAAATATTTAACCCTAAACCAATCCCTCCAGGGATTGTGCGGGTGGCGCTGCTTACTATAAAAGGTTCAAAAATAAAATCTTTTTCACCTTCTGGGATACCTATGCCTTCATCTTTTAGTGAGCACTTAATATATTGAGTTTCATTTTCATTATAGCTTGATACCTCAATAAAAATAGGTGTAGCTTCTTTGCTATATTTAATAGAGTTCATTAATAAGTTTCTTAAAACCTGTTGTATTCTTATTTTGTCACAAATTATATGTGTAAAATCATCTAAAAAAATCTCGCAATGTATCTTGTTTTTATACATTAAAGAGAATTCTTGCGTTATTTCTTCAAATAAAGAACGCAGATTTTCCATTTTAAGGTTTAGTGTAAATTTACCCTCTTTAAACTTAGACATATCAAGCAAATTATTAACAAGATCACTAAGTCTGCTTGTGGCTTTTATCATTCCGTCTAAAAAATATAATTTTTCTTTATCGCTAAATTGATAAAAATTTTCTTTTAATATTTGAGAACCACTTAAAATAAGTTGCATTGGAATCCTAATTTCATGATTCATATTTTTTATAAAAGTTTCTTTTGATTTAAGAGCTTCAACTAACTCTTGTACAGTTCTTTCCAAATCAGATTTAAGATTTTTTTGATCGGTAATATTTATAGAAGTACCAAATATACCAACTATATTATTATTAGAGTCTCTTAGTGGAATTTTTTTACTCAAGAAAAAGCGTGTGCCATCAGATTCTTCAGTAACATATTCTTGTCCTGTGGTCATTACTTTCTCATCAACTTCTGTAACATATGCTGCATTTTCTTCGTCTAATAGATCGTAATTAGTCTTTCCAATTATATCATTCGGGCTTTCAACGCCAAAATATTTAGCATGCTCAACGTTGCAACCTAAAAATATACCATTACGGTCTTTCCAGTAAATATTTCCAGGTGCGTGAGCTAAAATAAAATTAGTTGCTATATCTTTATATTCTTCTGCCTTATATTCCTCTGACTGAATATTATTTATGCTGGAATCGTGAGTTTTTTTTATGGTTAGCTTGACAGTGGTTGTAGATCCAATAGTATTACAAACTAACTTATTCCTAGCAACTATCATTGCCAAATTTGATCCTGAAGGATAAACGTCAAATTTGTAGCCAGTGCATGCCCATAAACAAGATACAGCTGATTCTTCAAGCAAATATTTTATACATAAATCAAACACTATTTGTGGGTTTTTTAGATCTGACTTTGATCTTCTTTGTAGAAAGTCAAATGCAATTTGGTCGACTGTATTTTTGTAAGCAGTATAATTATTATACAAATCATAAACTCGATTATGATAATATTCAAATTGTTCGTGTTGAATCCAATCATCCCATCTTGAAATAATATAAGGAGTAGTTAATGTAGAAATAGTTGGCATATTGCGTTCTATCCAATCATCTCCTGCTTTCTTAGCGAGAGCATATATTTCTTCTTCGCTTTTATCTTGGTGGTCAATCTGTAAAGAGTGGCGTTGTAAAGTGTCGCCAACTAAAATATTACAAAAGCTAAAATGCTTATCCACAAGATTTGTTGTAGCAATGAATTTTCCGCTCTCATGATAGGGTTGTCCTACGCTAATACCCATTATACACCTGGAGTTTTTAAATTCTTTTTTTTGTTGTTCGTCAACTCCAGCAAAATATGCCTTATATCTTTTTCCTTGGTCTAATTTATGATTTTGTTCTAACAAGATTAACCTCTTTTAATTATAAACAATTTTATGTTCCTAAAAGAACATCAAGCCTAGATAATAGCTGCATTTTTGAAAGTGGTTTAGGTAAAACGCAAGCTATATTTAAATCTTTTAAAAGCTCGATTTCTTGTGCTATTTTTTCGTGATAACCAGTAAATAAAATTACTGGGGTTTGCTTAAAATAAGAATCTGCTCTTATTAGTCTTATAACCTCAATACCCGATATTTTACCCATCATGAAATCTACTAGTATTAAGTCAGGTTTATTTTGGTTGCTTTTAAGTCGCAACATTACCTCACTTGGATTCACTATTGAAGTTTGTTTATACCTAGACCCAAATAACATCATTTCAAAAGACATATGGATTATTGGATCATCATCTATAATAACAATATTCTTTTCTGTATTCATGACTCTATACTAGACCTAAATTTTTTAAAAATTTCCGCTAGGCGACTATTAATATATGTTAATTTTTTTATTCGTGCTAGTAAAATTTTTATTTACCAAAGTATTTTAATTATAATTTAGAAATATTGTGTCTTTTTATAAAACCACACAACGTTGTAATTTTAATGAAGATATTAATTTTTTTGGACGGGTGGATATGAAAAATTGAATGTAGTAATAATAACATAATTGTTATGAATTTTATGCCTATAAAATAGTTCACAAAAAAATTATAAAATGTATAACATCATTTAATAAAAATTATTATACAAGATTTAGTCCTGTTTAAATAAAACATGTCTTAATTTTTCTTTTTCTTCTAAAACCTTGCCACAACCACGAGCAACGCATGTTAATGGTTCATCAGCTACAAAAACTGGTAACCTAGTTGCTTCTCTAATCATATAGTCTAAATTATTAAGCATAGATCCTCCACCAGTCATAACTATACCTTTATCAACAATATCAGAAGATAATTCAGGAGGGGTACATTCAAGGGCAACTTTAATTGCTTCAATAATCTGGCTTACTGGTTCAATTAAGCTTTCAGAAATTTGATATTCGCTTAAGGTAATTTCTTTGGGAACTCCATTAATTAAATCTCTTCCTTTAATAGACATTAATTTACCTTGTTTATCAGCTGGAGGGCAAGCAGATCCAATTTCTTTTTTAATTTTTTCTGCAGTTGACTCGCCTATTAATAGATTATGGTAACGGCGAACATAAGAGATAATAGCTTCATCCATTTTATCACCACCAACGCGAACAGATCTTGAATAAACTATTCCACCAAGAGATAAAACTGCTACTTCTGTGGTGCCGCCACCAATATCAACAATCATCGATCCTGTTGGATCTGTAACTGGTAATCCAGCCCCTATTGCTGCAGCCATAGGCTCTTCAATTAGAAAAACTTCTCTAGCGCCAGCACTTTCTGCAGCTTCTTGAATGGCCCTTCTTTCAACTGGAGTAGAACCTGAAGGAACGCAAACAACAATCATTGGGCCAGTAAAGCTTCTACGTTTATGAACAGTGCGGATGAAGTGCTTAATCATCTCTTCAGCGCTTTTAAAATCAGCAATAACTCCATCTTTAAGGGGGCGTTTAGCATCAATTTCAGCTGGCGTCCTCCCTAACATCATCTTGGCTTCATGGCCAAATGCATAGGGCCTGAAATAACCATTTTCTTTAATTAGCGCTACAACCGAAGGTTCATTTAATACTATGCCTTTATTTTTTACATAAACTAATGTATTTGCGGTGCCTAAGTCTATAGCCATATCAGAAGAAAGCAATCCAGCGAAACTTATAAACATAACTCCTACCAAGAATTTTTAGTGATTTTAGTCTAGATTAACTTATTCTGCATATAGTTCAAGTTATATTTTTTGATTTGTTTTTTCCCAATCATGAGCAAAAATTTCAAGGCCTTTGTCTGTTAATGGATGCTCTATTAGTTGTCTAATTACTTTTGCTGGAAGAGTTGCTATATCTGCACCCATTTTTGCGGATTCAACTACATGTATGGGATTTCGAATTGAGGCAACTAAAATTTCGGTCTTAAAGTTAGGGTAATTTTTATAAATTTCTCTAATCTCACTAATTAGATTCAAGCCATCTTGGCCAATATCATCAAGCCTTCCAACAAAAGGAGATACAAAACTTGCCCCAGCTTTTGCAGCTAGAATTGCTTGAGAGGGTGAAAAACATAAAGTTAAATTTACCATTAATCCTTTATCAGAAAAAAACTTACATGCTTTTATTCCATCCATAGTCATCGGAAGTTTTATAGCAATATTTTTGGAAATCTTACTCAGTTTTAACCCTTCCTCTAACATTGTATCAAAGTCATTTCCTATAACTTCAAGGCTTACTGGACCTTTAACAATTGAACATATTTCTTCTGCAACTTCAAAAAAATTTCTGCCTGATTTAGCTATTAAAGAGGGGTTAGTTGTAACCCCATCTATAATGCCATATTCATTTAAGCTTTTTATTTCGTTAATTTCTGCAGAATCAATAAAGAATTTCATTTTTCCCTCTTAAGTTTTTTATTATTGATTTGCCTCTAAATGGGCTGCCTCACTTTCACCAAGTAACCCTAAACTCGATGTCATTATTTCAGCGGCAATATAAGTTGCAAAACCTAAGATATAAGGGTTAGAGACAGCTGATTTGGTAAATATTTTAGTTTGCTCTGCAAAAGTTGATAGCTCATGCAATAGTGTTTTACTAGTCTCTAACAAGCATTCTTGTGGTTGATTTACACAGAAATGTATGAATCTTCCAACTTTACCTAAATAGTCTTCTTCTTTGGGAGAGTATATAACTAAAGAATTCTCACTTAAATCTTCGTTTTTATAGTTTTTCTCTAGGCCATAAGTATGTTTTTTAGATTTGCAGTAATGAAACTTATCAATTTTTTGTGGATTGACTTTTATTGCATCATAACTATAAGTAATATTTATACTTGGATCATTTATTAAGTCTTTATATTCTTTTAATTTTATGCAAGAAATCTCATTTTTATTCTCAACAAGAGAAGCAATATTCTCGTTTGTTGTATAAGTGAAGGTTCTAACTAACGGTATAACAATTGATCCTATCATTACGTTAACTGCCCATAGACTAATACTTGGAAGAATTGTAAGATCACCAACAGTTATAATTGGTATTTTTGGAACGAAAGATTTTACAAGCGGTATTGAGCCTAAAAGTGAGTTTGCTGCTTCAGCAGTTTTTAAAACGCCTAAAATTGATGAAGTTATGAATGGTACAGAATATATTTTCTTGCCAGTATAACTAAGCAAAGGTAAATCTTTTAATTTCAAATCATATCCACAGAAATTTTGAACTGACATTGGAATAATGTAAGAAAGAATAGGAGAAATTAAATGTTCTACGGTTTTTGCAAATGTAGTACCAATTTGTGCTGCATAAGTATGACCCAATGCTTTTCTTACATTTAAAGTCCATAAAGATGAATCAGAAAGAACATCTACCCAATTAGAAAAGCTCCATACAGTTTTATTTTTATCAGTTATATTTTCATTGCCAGTTAAAAAGGTGTAACCTAATAATTCGCAAGCTGCATTTACTGCAAATTGATGTGAACTAGAAATCTTTTTGTTTGATGGGTAAATAATGTGATACAAAGATTCAAGTTTAATTTTGCATGTACCCTTAAGATATATATCCGAAATAGGACGATCAAGGCCATGAACTCTTGTTCCTCTTGGAACTTGATAATACCAAAGAACTAAATTTTTGGTACCACTAACATAGTTTTGAATATATTGTCCTCGATGAGTAGAATCTTCTTTTAAGTGCTTATTATCTATACCAAATGCTGGTAACTGAGCCATAAACATTACTTTCGTAAAAGAAGTTATTGCTGGTTCTTTAAAAGAATTAAACTCTTTGAGGATATTGTTTAGCGTAACATAAGGTGGAAATAAGATATAGTCTTGAACTAAAAATTTTAAGCTTTTTTTAAAAGAATTATATGTATTTAAAGTGTAGTTTTGAATTACATGATATTCGTAGGATTGAGTTAAATTATTTGTAGTTAAAATGTAATTTTGCGTCATTGTATCTTGTTTTATGAATTAAAGTTGAGGATTATTTGCAGAAAGCAAATGCTGTTTGGATTATATTTGTTATGAAATATAATTCAAGACTCAAAGCAGAAAATGTGAAATAAATTTATGAACTAAAATAAATTCTTACCTATTGCTAGTTTTCATTTGTATGATTAGAACATTCGCCTGTGCATTGTATATTAAGATTTACACTGCTTTGGCTTGAGGAAAGAATGCTTTTTAAATTATGAAGATGTTCAGTTACTTGCTCAGGATTCGAATTAATTTTCTTAATTTGTTCTAAAAAATCTTTGCCATTTAATGTTTTTTCCATTTTATTGCTCCTTTAATATATTTATATTATATGGTAGCATATTTAAAATATTGGTAAATAAGATTTATTTAAATGCTCTAAATTTATGATTTTTAGCTTTAAAATTTACATAAGAATTTCTCGCTTACCAACATGATTGGGCTTTCCAACTAAACCTTCTTTTTCCATTTGCTCCATAATGTTAGCAGCTCTATTATAACCAATTTTTAAGCATCTTTGGATAAAGCTTGTTGAAGCTTTGCCTTCCATTTTTACAATTTCAACGGCTTGTTGGTAAAGTTCATCAGTTTCATTATTCTCATTAAAGCCAGTTGCCCCATAGCTGGAAAAATTTCCTTCTTCGGAGGTTATATCACTCATATATTCAGGTTGTGCTTGGTTTTTTAAGTAAGTAACAATTTTTTCAACTTCGTTATCAGCAACAAATGGGCCATGAATCCTAGTGATTTTACTGCCGCCAGCCATATATAGCATATCACCTTTACCTAGTAGTTGTTCTGCACCTTGCTCACCAAGTATAGTTCTACTATCTATTTTAGAAGTAACCTGAAAGCTTATTCTGGTTGGAAAATTTGCTTTAATTACACCAGTGATAACATCTACTGATGGTCTTTGAGTTGCCATAATAATATGGATACCAGCAGCCCTAGCCATTTGAGCTAATCTTTGAATTGAACCTTCAATTTCTTTCCCAGCTACAATCATTAAGTCTGCCATTTCATCAACAATTACTACAATAAATGGCAATGTCTTCATATCAAGAGGAACTTGTTCGATAATTGGTTGTCCTGTTTGTGGATCAAAGCCAGTTTGTACTGTTCGTTGAATAACCTCTCCATTGGCAATAGCAGTTTTTATCCTTTCGTTATAGTTATGTATATTTCTTACGCCTAAATTAGACATTAATCTATATCTATTTTCCATTTCTTTGACAACCCACTTTAATGCTACAACAGCTTTTCTTGGTTCTGTTACAACATTAGTAAGAAGATGTGGAATTCCATCATAAACAGATAATTCAAGCATTTTAGGGTCCACCATAATAAATTTACATTGTTCTGGTGTTAGTGCGTAAAGCAAGGATAAAATCATAGTGTTGATTGCAACTGATTTGCCTGAGCCAGTAGTTCCAGCTACAAGAAGATGGGGCATTTTAGCTAAGTCAGCAACTACTACATTCCCTGAAATGTCTTTTCCTAATATAATAGGTAATTCATAGTTTTTATTTTGGTATTCTTCAGATTCAAGTAATTCTCGTAAATATACAGTTTCTCTATGCTTATTCGGTAATTCAATACCTATGGCATTTCTTCCAGGAATGACAGCAATTCTAGCTGAAGTTGCTCTCATTGATCTGGCTATATCATCAGCTAGTCCTATAATGCGTGAAGATTTAGTTCCAGCAGAAGGTTCAAGTTCATATAAAGTTACAACAGGTCCAGAGGCAGCTCCTAAAATTTCTCCAGAAACGCCAAAATCAGTAAGAATTTGTTGAAGCTCCTCAGTATTTTGTTTTATTAAAGATCTATTTTGATTTATAACATCTTTATTAATAGGATGATTTTGAAGTAAATCGCTTGAAGGAAGTATAAAATTTCCTGTTTCTCTAAATATAGGTTTTTGAATAGTTTTTTTTATCGAAGACATTAGGGTATCATTTTTATCTTCAAAAGCTGAAGAAACTATAGTTTTTTTATTTTCTTCTTTTATATTATTTATAATTGTGGGAGTCTGCTTTACTTTGTTTGTTATTTCTAAGTTAGAAGATTTAGTTAAGCTTTGTATGCGGAAGCTTGGTAGAGAGTTAATAATTTTTGAGATTAAATTATTAAAAAGACCGTTTATTCTATTAGAAGCGCTCATCCAATCTGAAACACTTAAGCTTAAGCTGTAATAGAGGCAAGAGACAAATAAAATGAAAGATATAACGTCGGTAACATTTCCATTCCCAGAATGAGAAAAAGTTTCTTTTAATAATATGCCTGTAACTCCACCAGGTGCAAGTAAATAACTGTTACTATGAATGATGTCTCTAATTAATGCATCTAATGAGAGAGTTGCAATTATAGTTGATAAGAATTTGAAAAATTTATGTTTTATCTCACCTTTTTTATAATATACATAACTCCAGCTAATTGGAACAATAGCAAATATTAATGATCCACAACCAAAAACTTGCCAAAGCAAATCGGCTAAATAAGCTCCTACAACACCACCTATATTTTTAACAGGTAAGCTAGTAACGCTATTAAAAGAGGGGTCATTAGTATTATAAGTCACAAGAGATGAAAAAATATAACATCCAATAGCAAAGCATAAAAAGGATTTTATAATTTTTATTAGAAGAGGAGTAGGTTTAAAACTCATTGCTTATTATCCTTTCTCAATAATAACAAATGCTAGTGCATATTGCTCTTCATCAGAAAGAGAAAGATGAAAAATTAAATTGCCATATTTGGCAAAAAGTTTATCTTTCAGCTTAGAGTTAAGGTTGATTCTTGGCTTACCAAATTCATCAGAATCAATAAAAAGATCTTGAAAAGAAATTTCTTTACCTATGCCTGTACCAAGTGCTTTAGCAAAAGCTTCCTTTGCTGCAAATCTTTTTGCAACAAAGGATATATATTTTTTATGCAAGCTGATTGATTTAGCTTTTTCAATTTCTGAATCAATTAAAATTTTTTCAAGAAATTGATGTTGAAAAGAAGATATTAGTTCTTCTATTCTTGATATTTTTACTATGTCGCTTCCAATTCCTATGATCATAATTATTTAATCATCTCATTAACAAATTCCCAGTTTATCAAGTGATTAAGAAATGTGTCAATATAGTTGGGCCTTAAATTTTGAAAATCTAAATAATATGCATGTTCCCAAACATCAATAGTTAAAACCGCTTTCTTGCCATGCGCCATCGGTAAATCTGCATTGCTTGTTTTCATAAGTGATAGTTTTTGGTTTTCATCTATAACCAACCAGGCCCAACCGCTACCAAATAAGGTTGTTGCAGTTTGTTTAAACTCTGTAACAAAATTTGCATAGCTTCCAAAATCACGAGTAATCAACTCTGCAATTTTACCATGAGGCGCTCCACCTCCATTTTTTTTCATACAATTCCAGAAGAAGCTATGATTCCATACTTGCCCTGCATTATTAAATATTCCTATTTGATTATTGTTTCCTGCAGTGTGAAGAATTATTTCTTCTAATGACTTGCCTTTAAGATCAGAATTTTCTAAAAGCTTGTTTAAGTTGGTGACATAGGCGTTATGGTGTTTTTTATGATGGAAATTAAATGTATTAGCACTCATATGTGGCTCTAGGCTATTATCTTCATAAGGAAGATTTGGTAAAATGAAAGGATAGTTTTTCTGGTTTGCAACTGCACAATGTTCTTTCATATGAGACTCCGTAAATTAGTTTTAAGCTTTAATCTTGTATATCATAAGCTATATTACAAGTAAAGATTTTCTCTACCAAGAGTTATGTTTTGAAATAGTTTTTTCGATAGTTTAAAGCCTCAGATATATGAAGTTTATTGATTTTTTCTTCTCCACTTAAATCAGCAATTGAACGTGCTAATTTTAAGATACGATTATATCCTCGCATAGAAAATTTCATTTTTTCTGCTGCTAAATTTAATATAGAAAGTCCATCACTAGTTGGTTCTGCGAATTCTTTTAAAAGCTCTCCACTTAATTCTGAGTTGTTCTTTATCCTGAAATTTTTATAGCGCTCTAGCTGAATCTTTCTTGCTAATTCAACTCTTTTAGCAACTTCGTAAGAGCTTTCTGATTCTTTGCTATTGATAATGTCGTTTATTGAAGTGGTGTTAACTTCTAAGTATATATCTATTCTATCCATAAATGGACCTGATATTT
Organism: uncultured Rickettsiales bacterium; assembly: GCA_964627795.1. Classification (GTDB taxonomy): domain Bacteria; phylum Pseudomonadota; class Alphaproteobacteria; order Rickettsiales; family CANDYO01; genus CANDYO01. The sequence goes on from CAZVLF010000010.1 coordinate 57,199, forward strand.
TGCTTTGATAGTCAGTTCCACATCTAGGAGCTTTATTGCATTCTCTTTCTTGGTCTCCTAAAAAACCACATCTACATGGATTCATAGCAGCAATGAGTTGAAAATTTGCAGGGTAGGTTACATGATAATTAGCTCTAGAAATATTTATTTTTCCTTCTTCTAATGGTTGTCTTAATGAGTCTATAACAATTCTTGGAAATTCTGGAAGTTCATCTAAAAATAATACCCCATTATGCGATAAAGAAATCTCTCCTGGCATAACTCTTTTACTATTGCCACCTCCTACCATTGCTGGCATTGAGCAAGAATGATGAGGGGCTCTAAATGGCCTTCTTGTTTTTAAAGTTCCATCACTTAATTCTCCAGCTATGCTTGCTATCATACTACATTCAAGAATTTCCATAGAAGTCATCGGAGGTAAAATTGAAGGAAGTCTTGAAGCAAGCATAGATTTTCCAGCTCCTGGAGATCCAGACATCATCATATTATGTCTTCCACAAGCGGCAATTTCTAAAGCGCGTTTTGCGCTTTCCTGCCCTTTTATATCTTTTAAGTCTAAGCTGCTATAATTTAAATTGTCACTTTTATGTGGTATTGGTTGAGCAATAATTTGTTTTTGTTTTAAATGATTAATTAGTTGAATTAAATTTTCTGCAGCAACAATGTTGTTATTTCCTGACCAAGCTGCTTCTCCGCCATTTACTGCAGGGCATATGATTCCCTGATTTCGTTCATTCGCTCCAATTGCTGCTGTTAAAATGCCATTAACTGACACTATGCCTCCATCTAAACCTAGCTCACCCAAAATAATATAATCTTTAAGCTCTTCACTATGTAAAACGCCCATATTAATTAATAGCGCTATTGCTATAGGTAAATCAAAGTGACTTCCCTCTTTGGTTAAGTCAGCAGGGGATAGGTTAACAATTATTCTTTGAGAAGGTAACATTAAACCAATAGAATGCATGGCAGCTCTAATTCGCTCTCTTGATTCGGCTACGGTTTTATCAGGGAGGCCTACTAATGAGAAAGCTGGCATACCTGGTGAGAAATGAGCTTGAACGTTAACATCTACAACTTCTATTCCATGAAATGTAACCGTATTAATTTGCGCAACCATATTCATACCTCATTCGTTTTTCTCAAGATATAGCTATGGAATATAAGCGCAAGAAAATTTTTAGATTTTTTAAATAATAAATATCCATTTAAGTAAAAATTTTGTATATATCATTCTTCAAGTAGCTAAAAATTGTCTATTTAATGCTAAATTTAAACCACTTGTAACTTTTAATAATTAAGAGGTGCTGCTATGGATAAACGAAAAATTACTGAAGAATGGTTTGTTTACTTAAGAGATCTAATTTGTAAAAAATTTGAAGAAATAGATGGTGAAGGAAAATTTATTAGAAAGTCATGGGAGAGAAAAGGCGGTGGTGGTGGAGTAATGTCCATCATGAAGGGAAAAATCTTTGAAAAAGTTGGAGTTAATGTTTCAACTGTTTTTGGTGAGTTTGACCCAGTATTTAGGAAAGAGATCCCCGGTGCTGAAGAAAATCCTAATTTTTTTGCAACTGGTATATCTTTGGTGGCTCATATGCGTTCACCTCTAGTTCCAGCAGTGCATATGAATACTCGTTTTATTGAAACTACTAAAAATTGGTTTGGAGGAGGAGCAGATCTTAATCCCATGATTGAAAACCTTCAAGATACTGAAAAATTTCATGCAGCATTTAAACAAGCTTGTGATTCTCATGACCTAGAATATTATCCTAAATTTAAACAATGGGCAGATGAATATTTTTTTATAAAGCACCGTAATGAGGCTAGAGGCGTGGGTGGAATATTTTATGATTATTTAAATAGTGGAAATTTTGATAAGGACTTTGCTTTCACCCAAGATGTGGGGAAAACTTTTTTGAAAATATATCCTCACATTGTAATGGAGCATAAAGATAAACCATGGACCGAGGAGCAAAGAGAGATTCAACTCCATAAACGTGGCAGATATGCTGAATTTAACTTGGTTTATGATCGAGGGACACGTTTTGGCCTTATGACGGGAGGAAATACAGAAGCAATATTAATGTCATTACCTCCAGAAGCTAAATGGAGTTAGAACCTTAAACATAAGTGTTTATTGAGAATATACAAACCATTTTGTTGACTTTACTGTAATATTTTCTACTATTAATTACTTTATAATTATTGTTGTTTACATATTATGCACCAAAACCCATTGCAGCAGTTATTCAGTAATTTGGTAATTATTGCTAATAAATATTTGCAAGCTTATTATATGCTTGCTGATAAGCATAATAAACAGGTTAAAGAAAATTTAATCCCTACAGACCCTCTGCAGTTAAATAAATTATTCTTTAAATTTTTTAATAATATTTTTTCTGATCCTGATGCTTTAATTAAATATCAAATGAGCTTTTTTCAAAGCCAATTTGAAGTAATAGATAGGGTTTACAAGAAATATTATCAATCAGAAATGCTAAGTGAAAAATTTTTTTCTAGTTTTGATAAAAGATTTAAAGATAATTTTTGGGAAGAGCATTGTTTATTTGCATGGTTTAAGGAATCTTATTACACATTTACAAAATGGGTAGAAGATGTTATCGAATCTATGCCTAAAAATGATCTTACTAATCTTGAAGTAAAAAGACTTAATTTTGTTTTAAAACAATTCTTAGATGCTATTTCGCCAAGTAACTTCCCTACTACCAATCCAGAAGTTTTAAGAACATTTTTTGATACAGCTGGTGAGAATTTTATTCGAGGTTTAGATAATTTGCTTCGTGATATTGAAGATAGTAGGCAAGCACTTATGATTAAAACAACTGATAAGAGTAAATTTAAAATTGGACATAATGTTGCAAATACAGAAGGTAAAGTTGTTTATCAAAATGATATAATGCAACTTATTCATTATAAACCTATCAAACAAGAATATTATTCAATTCCAATACTTATAGTTTCTCCGTTTATAAATAAATATTATATTCTAGATTTAGAACCTGAATTATCTTTTGTGCGATGGTTACTTGAGCAAAACTACAATGTTTTTGTTATATCATGGGTAAACCCGGATGAATCATTAGCAAAAGCAAATTTTGAAGATTACATTAAATCTGGTCCACTTGCAGCTGTTGACTATATAACAAAGGTTCTTAATTTTGATAAGATAAATGTCCTTGGTTATTGCATTGGTGGAACTCTTTTAAGTGCAACAATAGCTTATATGAAAAAATTAAATGATCATAGAATAAATGCTGCCAGTTTTATGACCTCACTTATTGATTTTGCTGATGCGGGTGATCTTTCACTTTTTATTGATGATTATTTTGTTAATGAGGTGGAAAAATATATGCAAAGCAGGGGGGGGTATTTAGACGGCCATGATATGGCTTTGACTTTTAATCTTCTTCGCTCAAATGATATGATTTGGCCATTTTATGTGAATAATTACTTGCTAGGTAAGGAAGCTTTTCCATTTAACTTGCTTTATTGGAATTCTGATTCAGTAAGGATGCCAATGGAGCTTAATTTATTTTGTCTTCGTAACATGTATAAAGATAATCTTCTTAAAGAACCTGAAGGCATTTCAGTAGAAGATAAGAAAATAAATATAAATGATATTGATATACCATGCTTTGCAGTGGCAGCAAAAGCAGACCATATAGTGCCATGGAAATGTGCATTTAATTCAGCCAAATTATTTTCAGGCCCGGTTACATTTGCTTTAGCTGATTCAGGACATGTGGCAGGAATGATAAATCATCCAAATATGAATAAATATTGTTATTGGATTAATAATAAAGATTTTACTTCTTATAAAGATTCTGATAAATGGTTTAACGATTGCACCCAAAAAAATGGATCTTGGTGGATATATTATAACGAGTGGCTAAAAAATTATTCTGGCTCACTCATTAAAGCAAAGCTTCCTGAGGAAATAAATCCTACTATTATAGAAGATGCACCTGGAAGCTATGTTATGGTTAGATGTTAGTTAATGAAAATTATTTTAATTGCAATAGTAAAATTTTACCAAAAAGTGATTTCTCCATATTGTCCAGGTTGTTGCAGGTTTATTCCAACTTGTTCAAATTATTCTATAGAAGCTTTTAAAAAATATAACTTGATTAAAGCAATTTGGTTAAGTTTTAAAAGAATTATTCGTTGCCACCCACTAGGTGGTTCTGGTTATGATCCAGTTCCTTGATAGTTTGATAAAATTTACTTTGATAAAATTGTTCTTTTGCCTCTGAGAAAGAGGGAATTAATGGATAATTATATTGTTCTAAAAAAGCATTACCATATAATTTTTCTGAAGGTAAAATATTATTTTCAATTCCATCAATAACACTAAATAAAATTCCAGCTATAACTTCATAAGGAGATGCATCAGCGCAAGCTAAGCGATGTTCAAATCTCCGATCATATTTATGATCTATAGGTATCCTTACAGCAGCGCTTCGATTATTATTTCCCCAGCAAATTTTAGTTGGGCTTTGGATATTATCTCCACTATACCTAGTATAAGCTTTTTCATATGGGGCATATAATAAAAAAGTGTCTTTAGTGTTTGCTAAGATCCCACCAATCGAGTGCAGCATTATAATTTGCTCTTCATTGTTTTCTTTGATAAATAAATTATTTCCTTTTTTGTCTAAAAGGTTAAAGTGGATATGAAGAGCGCTTCCAGGCTGGTTAGCAATAGGTTTTGCTGAAAAATCTGCGGTTAAATTATGAGCATGAGCTTGTTTGGTAATGTCTTGCTTTAATCTTTCTATTTCGTGTGCTGCTTCTAGCGAAGAAAAAATAAGTTTAGTTTGAACTTCAAACTGGTTTAGACCTTTTTCTTTTTCAATATCATATATAAAATCTGGTGTTTTTATTGGCTGATCTGGGGATTGATTTTTGCTTGGATTGAGATAAAATTCTATTTCTGCTCCAATTACTGGAAATAGATCTTTCTGGGCAAGTTTGAGTGTAAAAAATTCTAGCAGTTTTACTGCTGTTTGTTTAGGTATAATCATAAGTTAAATATAAAAAGGTTATTTTAACATGAAAATAGAATGGAAAACAAGTGATCATCTTATAGATTATCCAGATGCAGTTAATTTTATGGAAGAAAGGATTGAATCTATAAAATTATACCAAGCAAATGAAATGATATGGTTACTTGAACATCCATCCATATATACTGCTGGAAGTTCAGCTAATCAAGAAGATCTGATAGACTCAAAACAACTTCCAATTTTCAATACTGGTAGAGGTGGAAAATATACCTACCATGGTCCAGGACAAAGAGTAGTTTACATTATGCTTAACCTTAAAGAAAGAGGATCAGATTTACATAAATTTGTAGAAAATATTGAAAATTGGGTGTCTTCTTCTTTAGAAGAATTTGGGATTAATTGTTTTAGAAAAGAGGATATGATTGGAGTATGGACCAAAAATATTCTCGGAAGAGATGTTAAAATCGCTGCTATTGGCATTAGAGTTAGAAAGTGGGTTTCCTATCATGGCGTTGCAATTAATGTTAATCCTAACATGGATTTGTTTAAAGGTATTATTGCTTGCGGAATAAAAGATTATGGAGTAACTTCTCTTGCGGAGCTTGGAATTGATGCTTCTTTTCAACAATTAGATGAGGTTTTGAAGAGGAAATTCTATGATTTTTTTTAGATTTTTGTTACTGATAGCTATTTCTTGGATGATGGGGTTTGTTTGGTTTATTAATCAAATGAATATACATAAACCTAATTTAACTTATCCATTTGATGCAGCTGTGGTTCTAACTGGAGCTAAAGGAAGAATAAACACAGGTGTTGAGTTATTATGGAAAAATAAAGTTAAGCATTTATTTATTTCAGGCGTAGGCCAAAATGTAACATTAAGTGAATTAGGTAAGCATATTAAACCATTCACTGATGAGCAACTAAAAACCCTGGAAAATAGAATAAGTTTAGGTCACTTTGCCAATTCTACTGAAGAAAATGCTCTTGAAACAATGGATTGGGTGAGAAATAAGAAATTTAAGAAAATTATTTTAGTTACCTCTAATTATCATATGCCAAGAAGCTTATATATGTTTAAGCATTTTATGCCGGATATAGAAATTATTCCTTATACCATTCATAAAAACTCACTGTCTTTAGAGTTAGCACTTTTAGAATATAATAAATATCTTTTTAGTGTATTTTATAAAACTTATGTAGATGATAAGAGGTAGTATGACAAGATCATTAATATTTAACCTGCTTTATGTATTTTGGACGTTATTTGTGGGAATTATATTTATTCCAGTTATTTTGCTTCCACAAAAATTAATAATATTATTTGTAGGAAGAATATGGGCTGGCGGGTTATACTTTTTTCTTAAGATGATTTGTAATTTAAAGCTAAATTTAGAAGGTAAAGAAAATATTTCTTCAACATCTGCAATTTATGCTTCAAAACATCAATCAGCTCTTGAAACTTTTATGTTTCATTTAATAATTGATAAGCCGGTATTTATTCTAAAAAAAGAACTTCTTGATATTCCGGTGTTTGGCTTTTATCTGCGCAAGATGGGAATGATTGCAATTGATCGTGATGGTGGAATGAAGAGCTTAAAATTATTATTAAAACAAGTTCAAGAAAAAATAGCCCAAGGCTATAATATAATTATATTTCCTGAAGGAACAAGAACCGCTCATGGTGAAGAAGTGGAATATAATGCGGGTGTAGTTGCACTTTATAATCTTAAATGCGCGCCGATTATACCAGTTGCTCTTAATACCGGAAAATATTGGCCTCGAAATTCTTTTCATAAAAAACCAGGTAGATTTTCAATTAAAGTTTTAAAAGAAATGCCAAAGGATATTAAAAAAGAAGAGTTCCTGCCTGCTCTAAAGCAAAAAATAGAAGAAAATTCTATATCCTTAAATTAAAAGATAGCTATTTTGATATAATTCTTGGCAATTATAGAATATAAAAGCAATAAAAATTTATTATATAAATTTGAATTGCTAGATCTACATTATTGTTATAATAAATAAGCCGTTATTGAATCTTAATATTTCTATATTTTAAACTTACCGTTCTAATTTTATGCGCTGAAGACGTTTGAAAAATTCATATATTTGAGATTTATTATAACAATTATCAACTTATCTCGCAACGGTCCCCTTGTGTAATTAGTTGATAATACTCACCAGCCAGCATATAGAATTGTAGATATTGAAGAAGGAATTTTAACTTGCTATGGAGCATATAATAATGGGATTTGCTATCCAGAATAAGTGAGTTTGGCATTATGGTGCTGTTGAAAGAGAAGAATTTTTACTTAGCTAACCATTGAAGTATTATAATAATTTTGGGGCTGGCACCTAATAAAATTCTTTAAGGATAGATTTTAGATCCTTAAG
>CAZVLF010000011.1:0-32912 GCA_964627795.1 uncultured Rickettsiales bacterium
ACTTCTTAAGGATCTAAAATCTATCCTTAAAGAATTTTATTAGGTGCCAGCCCCATTAAATTTATAATTTTTTAAATTTAGCTTGAATTATTAATGTTTTTTAGTAATCTTGGATACAATAGATAAATACTTTTATTTATTAGAAAAGTTAACACTTTAAATATAAAGAGGTATCTATGGAACATAACGTACCTAAAGCTCCAGAAGGTTATTCGCCAAGCGAAAATGAACCATATATGAACCCTATAATGCTCGCTTATTTTGAAAATAAACTTCTTTTTTGGAAAGAGAAGTTATTAGAAGAATCCTCAAATACCAAACAATTTTTAGAAAAAAGCACTGAAAGAACCGCCGATTTTACTGATGAAGGAATCATTGAAGAGTCTCGTGAAACTGAATATTCAATATCTCAGCGTAATTTAGATTTAATGAAACAAATAGATAATTCAATCGAAAGAATCAACAATGGAGATTATGGCTATTGTGAAGAAACTGGCCAGGAAATTGGAGTAAAAAGACTTAATGCATGGCCCGTTGCTAACTTAACAGCTGAAGTCCAAGCTAAAAAAGAAAAATTAGGACAGTAAATTCTATTTTAAAGAACTAAATATTTTTAAACATAATTGATTCATAAATATATCAACATTTTAGATGTTTAAAAATTATATTGGATACTTCACTTTGTTTAAAAATAACACTTTTGAAGTGTCCTTATCTAAAGCTAGAAATATTAAGGTTATTAAAGTGCAACCTATTATTTTGTAAAGGATCCAAAAAGATATAAACAACAAGAAAGTATTCTAATAGAGTATTTTAGCTTGGTAATATGCTGAATGTATAATTAAAAACAAACAATATTAGATTTTATAATTCTTTGCTGTTTGCTAGTATTAAGGAAAGGACAGTGGGATTTATATATAAAAAAAGTAAATATTTCTTTTTTATATTAGGCTCACTATTTATCTATTATAATTAAATAAATAATATTATTAACATTAAAACAATTATTCTTAGCATAATTTAAACTTATAACCCCTTATCAAAAAAGCTTCAAATAGATCTAATTTCTTATCAAATATTCATTTTTCATGCACCATGGGCACAAATCTTACAGGAATCAGAATTTTTTCTGTTATCACATCTTCATGTTTTGTAATAAGCCTAAGTTCTTGATGCAGTCCCTTACCAACAGGGGCAATTAATCTTCCTCCTGTTTTTAATTGGTCAATTAAATTTTGAGGAATTTTTTCAACATAAGCTGTCATTAATATAGCATCAAAAGGAGCTTGTTCTTGCCAACCAACATATCCATTCCCTTCCCTTATATAAGCATTGTTATAATTTAATGCTCTTAATCTCTCAGCGGCATTATAAGCTAACTCTTTTATAATTTCTATGCTGTATACTTCTTTACAAATTTTTGACAATATGGCCGCCTGATAACCACACCCCGTGCCAATTTCTAATACTTTATCGCTTTTATTAAGCTGAGCTGCTTGAGTCATAAAAGCCACTATGTAAGGTTGAGATATGGTTTGTCCATAACCTATAGGTAATGGACTATCCACATAAGAATAAGTAGCAAGTTCAATAGGCACAAATAATTCTCTTGGAACCAAAGACATTGCTTTTAGCACTTCAAGCTCATATATATTGCGAGCTTTAAGTTGTTTAATAATCATATCTTCTTTAGTAGCTATTGAACTATCTTGATTATGAATTAAACCTAAAATACTATCCCAGCACATGCTTTAAAACCTCCTTTTCTTCTACATGAACTAAGTCTTTGTTCATTTCCTCTATAACCATAGAAAGTATGTTTTTATCTAAATTTTTCCTTAGTTCACCCAAGATTTCTGGAGAAGCAATTAAAATTAAATTAGTATATTCATCCATATTTGATTTTTGATACAAAAATTCACATATATCATGCACAAATTTAAGTTTTTCTTTATGTTGGGGCTCAGTTCTAGGTTCTATTCCATGTCGTGCGAACAAAGAAGATTCATGATTTCTTCCAGGCCTCACCTCACCTAAATTTATATTATGTAAACGAACTGCAGAGGAACTAATATTATTTTTTAAATGAAGTCTTTTTTCCTTAACATTTATAGAGAAAATTTTGCATTCTGAGCCATTTGCTATTACTATACCTGTATGATTATTTATTTTTACCATAATCACCTCCTTATATTTTTTAGCAATATTACTATAAAAATAGTTTTAGAAAATTAACAATTGTCAAACTAAGCACTAATTTTCAAATGTAAAAGCTAATTGAATTTAAAATATTTTTTAACCGAAATTAACCAATTATTTATTGACTTATTAATTTTTTAATTTTATAAATATGTATGTTTTTTTAATTTACACTAAGGTTCCAATGTCAAAAAATAAGAATTCAAATAAACCAATATTTCGCGTTCCTCTCAATAAAGTATTTAAAATTTGGTATAGCAACAATGAAAATATATTTTTACCTGAAGTTAATATTGCAAGGCTGATTGAATTAAGGTTAAAGAATCCTAATCTTCACATAACTCTTATTTATTCAAGCACCCTTTTAAACGCAGATACACTAAAAGCATTAAAAGAATTCTGTCATAATTTTAATATTAATCCAGTTTCAATTGAAAAAATTATGGCAAAAGACAGAGAAGGAATTGATGAAGTAGAAAAAAACTTAAATAAGTTAATATCTCTAGAGATAAGAAGTTTTAAAGACAATCAAGGAGGATCTGCAGGAGCAGCTTCTGATTTAACCAGAATTAAAAAACCAATATTAACCGAATACGGAATTTACAGTGATTTTGATGTTGATCTAGTTTTAAATGGAAGAGAATATGTTGATATAGGAACAGAATTTCTTTTTGATATTATCTCATTTAATTCGCAAAATCTTAATGATGTAGAGGCAAATAATAATATTATTGCTTTAACATATGATCAAAATGGAAGCCTTAAGAAAGAGTCGTTAACCTTCCTTAGTGAACTTCAACAAATAACTCTAAATAATATGTTGAGAACTAAATCTGTAGCTAAAAATTTAAAGAAATTATATTTAAAAAAATCTATTATGCCATTTATAGAAGAAAGTCAAATCTTTATTAATTATTTATATCGTGGCGAACCAAAGATGACCAACTACATAATGGTAAATCTTTTTAGAGAATATATTAAAAGAACTGAAGAAAAAGATCTTTCCTGGTATAATTTTAGAATATTTCTTGAATCACTTAAAGACGAAGAAATTATTTTATCTTTATATGAAGTCGCCAGTAAAACTCAGGGAATTAATTTTAGTTTATCAACTTTTAAAAATTACGTTGTAAGAGGGCAAAGGCAATATATAAATAAAGAAAGCCCAGAAGATATTTTAAGTGAATTATGTAGGAGTGTAATTTTAGATCTTTTAACTGACTCAATAGTGTTAGTAACAGGTCCTCAAAATATTCATAGAATGCGAAACATAAAAAGATTTTCTCATGATGCAGAAGAAAAACTATATTTAGCCCTTAATGAAATTGCAATAAGAGATGATAATGACTTATCATATTTGCACACCAGCAATGTAGAATCAGTTTTAGAAAGAAAAGCTAAACTTAATGCCAGTAAAATTGAAAAAGCTAAATTTATATTAGATGTATCAACAAAAGCTTTAAAAGAAATTTCTTCAAGTCCTGTTTCTAATACTGAAGAAAATAACTTTTATAAATCAGCGTTAAAATATATTTTTTCTATTATAGGAAACTCAAACATTTCACAATCAATTGATGATAGCTGGTATAGCGCTGAACAAGTAGAAAATCTACTTAATTATTTTGCATTAAATACGGCTGGAGTTAGAAATGTGTTTATCCCATCTCATAACCAATTAGAGCATGAAGTAACGCTTGAAAATATTTACCTAGCGTTAGAAAGAGTAAAAAATGGAGAAGTAGCTTTAATTCCATTAAATGTTAATAATAATCACTGGGTTGGCATGACTATAAGGCTTGTAAATGACCTATATGAAATAGTTTACCTTGACCCTTATGGTAATGCACTAAGTAATTATGATAGTAATTCAATTATAAAAAGCTTTCTTGATATAATGTTAGACGGAAATTATGAGCTTATTCAAGTTACAGCAAGGCAGCAAGAAAATGGTCATGATTGCGGTCCCATCACTGTTAATAATTTGCATAGAATTTTACAATATATTACCATTCATCCAGAACAACCTTTAAATCAAGAAATATTAGAAACACAAATTCTAAATTTAAATATACAAGACACTGCTCAAGCCTTAAGAGAAGAATATAATCTTATTTTAAACCCTGCAGTTCCTGAAAATATTTCAGATTCAACTGAAAATTCTATTGGAGAGCTAACTTTAAATTCTCTTGCAGTATCAAGTAATTTAGGGAATACAAGTCAAGGTTTTACTACAATTCCAACTCATAACTCAACTGCAACAACCGATGGTTCTTCAGCAGAAGATAACTTATTAGTTGGACGAGTTTCTTTAGATAACTTATTAGTTGGAGGAGTTCCTTTTAGCGTTTTCTTACCAGATCAAACTAGCTAATAAGATTAATTAATATCTTTAAATTAAAAGATAATTTGGTTATTGAATGCCAAATATAGCTTATAAAACTTAAGGTTATATTTGGCAAATTTTTCAAGACCTAATAAAGATATATTAAAACTGGTATAACACCACTTATCTCAACAGGATTATTTTCTTCTAATCCGTATAATGCACATTTATCTTGTAATTCATAAGGGTTATCATAACTATTAACCAATCTACAATCTACATTAACACCAATATTTCTAAACTCAGCTAATAATTCTATCTTATTAGTAGAAGCTTCTAACACTTCTGCTATATCAATTCCTTTTAATTTAGTTATACCAGCATTACCTTCATTTAATATTGAAATAATTTCTAGCCTTTTATCAACGGAAGATTTTAGTATCTCTAATATATCAGACCGACCCAAAATAGAAAAATTTGAGTTAAATGAAGATTTAAGACTTTCTATATCTTGAAAAGAAAAATCTTTAATCAGCTTAATGATCAATTCGTTATTATCTAGTTTCTTTAAGCAAACGTGAAGCTTGAGAGTTTAAAGCAAATTCATTTTGACATAGAGCAAATTCACTATTATCAATATAAATATCAGTATAACTCCCTGCTTCAGCTACATATTCTTTAACAAGCCCTAACTTTCCAGCAAATGCTTCTTTTCCGTTTTCTATTTTGTCCATTGCTTTATCACCTATATACATATATAGATAAATATACCAAGCTGAAAAACTATCATAGACAAAACTAAATTTCATAGTTTCTAAGTGAACATATTTACTTTTACCTGACTCTAAAAAATATTTAAGAGTAGTAATTGCTGGTAAAGCTAGTGGTACAGTTAAAAAATAAGAAGTAAGTTGTGGCGTCATAATAACCTACGATATGTTTTAATTTTTCTTATCAATTGGAATCAATCATTAAGTAAATGCATATTAGCAAATCAAAAATCAAAAAAACAAAATTTTTATTTATAATTATCCATATTGGACAACGTTCTAGTATCATAAATCATGTAGATTTACATCAATATTATTTTCACTATAATTAGCTAGCATATTTAAAATCTAATATATTTTTTATGAAAGAAATTTTTAATCTACTTAATTTCATTTTTATTGGAATTTTAATAATCTTTCTTAGCTTCCCTATCGGATATTTTATTTTTGATAAAAAAAATAATTTGAATTATGAAATTCATAAAAATAACTCATATGAGGGTATTGGTACTTATCTTATAAATTTAGATAGGTCAAAAGAGCGCCTTAAACATGTTAAAAATAGTATTGAAAAATTAGGATTTGAAACACAGAGAATTTCAGCAGTTGATGGAGCAATCCTTAGCCAAGAAGAAATTAATAATAAAGTTGATATTAGTTCTTATCGAAATTTTTTAGGTCATTCTCCAAAGCTTGGCACAATAGGATGTTCACTTAGCCACATTAAAGTTTGGGAAAATTTTTTAAAATCTCCATATAAATATGCCTTAGTGCTTGAGGATGATATTAGTTTTTCTCCAGAAAAACTACGTTCAACTATTGATTATTTAACTAAAGATGATTCTTCATGGGATATAACTAGCTTTGAACTTTCTCATAGCGGGTTACCTTTAACTTTAAAAACCTTTCCTAATAACCAAAAATTAAGTGTATATTTAGCAGAAGTAACTCATACTGGAGCTTATATAATCAATAGAAAAGCTGCACAAAAATTACTAGAAAAATCTCTGCCTATAAAATTGCCTATAGATCATTATTTTACAAGAGCTTGGGAATTTGATCTTAAATTTACCGGGATAGAGAACCCGCGTATAGTAAAACAGACTTTTGAAAGCTCAGAGATCTCTAACACCAACAATTTTTCTCAAGAAAAATTAGGTTTTTTATCAAGAGTAGAAAAAGTACTATATAAATTCCAATCTAGCACAATAAGATTTCTATATAATCTCAAAGTTTATATAGAAAATTTTAAGTTATAGAGTTGGCATCTTCTCTAAAAAAGAATTTTCCCATATTTTTCGATAAGTTTCAGGATCAATATTTCCACCTGAAATTATAATCAATATCTTTTTTTTATGATTTCCTTCTTTGATATATTTATAAGCACCAGCCATACCTAATGCGCAGCTTGGTTCAACATTAACTTTAAGCAAATGAGTTAACCATTGAGTCCAATAGATAATTTCTTCTTCAGTTATTTCATAAAATCTGTCTAATTTCCTTATATATTGAAAAGTTCGCTCAGATATTCCTAAAGTTCTTGTGCCATCTGCAATAGTAAGAGGAGTTTTCTCAAATCTTTTTATAATTCCTGTTTTATAAGACTCAGCTGCATCATTTGCCATTTGAGGCTCACAGCCAAAAACTTTAGCTATACCCGAAAATAAGCGTGAGGCAAGATAAGTTCCAGAGATCAACCCTCCACCACCACATGGAGCAAAAACAGCATCAAATTCTCCTTCTTCTACCCAAGCTTCAAAAGCTGCTGTTCCCTGGCCTGCAATCACATCATCATGATCATAAGGAGGAAGTAAAAAAGAAGATTTAGCTTTTGCTAAAGCTAAATCTTCTGCTTCTTGCCTTTCTTTAGTAATAATAACCTCAGCACCGTAAGCTTTAGTTGCTGCAATTTTTACTTGAGAGGCCATAGCAGGCACTATAATTGTGGCTTTAATTCCTAATTGTTTTGCAGCCCATGCAACTCCTTGCGCATGATTCCCGGAACTATAAGCAACCACTTCTTTTGGCAATTCTCCTTTTTCTTTTAAATGAAGCAAGGTATTAAGTGCTCCTCTTGCTTTAAATGCGCCAATTTTTTGCAATCCTTCAAATTTAAAGAAAATATTTGAATGTAATTTTTCATTGAGTGTTTCACTTTGTAAAATGGGAGTTTTGTTTATGTATTTCTTTATTCTATTATAGGCTTTGGTTACCACATCAGTGGGCATAAAGTTTAATTCTTGCATTTAAAGTCCTCAAAAGATATTTAGCAAAGATTATAAGTAATTAGGCTGTAATGATAATATAGGCTATGACTCTTTAAAAACAATAATCTTTCTTAATGTGTACGTCTTTTTAATATACAATCTTTTGAAACATCAAACTAATTTATCTAAATAAATTTAATTATTTCTTATTTTGAATTGACTTTTTATTAATTTATTATATATTTTTTAATACATTAATAAATATACAGTACATAAAATGACTGACTTTTTAATAGAAAAATTTAAAGATAATACTATCACCTTGAAGGAAATGCATGATAACTTAAGTTACCTTATAGCTAACAAAATAACCTTAGAAGAGATACTTGAGAAAACACTAGGAGTTTATGGTTATTATGCTATAGGTTATAACTATACAAAGTCAGAACTTGAAAATGAAATAATAAAATTTTGCTTAGATAATGAAGTAAATATTAATGAACTTAATCCCTCTTCATTTTCACTTACTATTATTCACTCTCATCTAGATTTATTGTTAAATCACCCTACTAATCCTCTTAGCCTGACGACGTTAAAAGAAAGAATATTTGATTCATATCATCCAAAACAAAAAGATGATAAAGGAAATTATAGCTACGATACTTATACACTTGAGCTACTTGATATCACAGTTGATTTAATCGAAACTCTTTATAAAAAAGAAGCTTTAGGAAATTTTGCTAATTACTCTAATATAAATTTAGAATTATATGTAGTAACAAAGCTAGATGAAAGAAAGGTTATTGATAATGAAACAATGCTTAAGCTTGCATTAAAAGCAGAAACTAAAGATTATTCTAATAATATTTATTATAAAGAAGATGTTGTAACTCAAGAAAAGTTAATTAAAAAATATCTAGCACAACAACAAGACATTTGAAATTTCTCTTACTTAGAATTAAATATCGAAGAAAACCATTTTTCTATCCTAACGCTACTTTATGAATATGGTTTAGATCCTAATGCAATTTTTTTAAGTATAGATAAAGAAAATTGCTTAGAGGCTTATAAATTTGCTATAAGTAAGGGTGCAAAACCAATTCTCTTAAATTTAATATTTTTTATTTTTAACAGTATTAATAATGAAGATGACGATCAATTAGATGAGAACTATAAGAAGGATAAATTCTTTAATTTCCAAGCATTTAAGTTATTGATTGAAGCAAGTGAAATTAGCATTAATGAAAAACTTGATAATTCAAGATTTATTTCTGAATTTCTTCAACTTGGGCCAAAATTTAAAGAATATTTTAAAGCCCTCAATGATGTTGTTGATATAGAAAAAGTAATCAAACCTTTTTTAGCTGAAGGTGGAACACTTATTCATACTATCGTAATGACAAATAATCCTCAATTAGTTGAATTTATTTTAGAAAACTATGATTGCAATTTAAATGCTGTAAATGATTTGGGCCAAACACCAACATTTTATGTACAAGAGCCAGAAATAGCAAGGATTCTTATTTCTAACGGTGCTGATTTAACTATTAAAGATAATGAAGGAAATATTTGGATTACCAATCCATCTTTAAAAATGATTGATTTTGCGATAGAGAATAATTACTTATCAAAAGATTTTGGTCAACAAGCTGCTAGACTTCATTTTAGTAAAGGAAATTATGAACATTCCTCCAAATTATTCACATATGGATTTGAGATTAATCCCAACCCAATATCTGATATAGTAGATTCAATTATAAATGGAATAGAAAAATCTATTGAAAAAAATAAATACCAAGCACTTTTAAATTTAATTGAGCTAGCAGGAATATCCATACCTAGTGAATTCCAATATTTGCTTAGTAGTTTTAAGGATGACCATAATTCTCATGAGTTTAATTTTATTTATGGCTTACTTCATAAACTTGGCGATCATTATTTAAACCTTGCAAAAGCTGAAATGGCTAAAGCTATTGGTGAAGATAGTGAAGAGCTAGATTATGCATTTAAAAATATTGACTTTTCTTTATTGCAAGCAAAATATCCTGAAAATAAAGAATTAAGGAAAATAGAAAATGCTTTTGATTCTTATTACCATATAGTCGGTAAAGCAATGAATTTATTAGATAATGATTTTTCTATTCAAGTATTAAGTTTAAATGGTTTAAGACCTGATCCATTAGAAAATGAAGTAAGAGTATTTAGAGGAATGAAGGTTGATCTTTCTGAAGATGACATAAATTCTTATTTTAAATATGGTCATAGAGCCTTTTCAAGCGGTGAATATCAAAAAAATTTAGGATTTTATGTCGACCAATCCTGGAATGAAGTTAAAGCTGGACGTTGGGAATATGGTGGAACATATACTTCAGTTCAAGCATCATGGGCAGGAACATTTGCAGATGGAGCAACTACATCATTGCAAGCAGAAAGCGTTGTAATTGAGCTAAGAAACCTTAAAGCTCAACCTAAGATTTGCGGCTCTTGGAAACATGAGTATGAGCTAATTCTTGGAACAGTTGAAGGAGAAAATATAGTTGCTATATATACAATTTCAATTTCAAATAGCAGATCTGAACAAAAATATGAGGTAATAGATGCAATTAAAAATCCTTACCTAGAAGGTTCAATCATCCCCACCTTTAAACAATCGGATATAATCAAATATAATGAAAATGCCCATAAAATATATTTAGAGCTTGGTTGTAATAGCCTTCCTACTACTTCAAATTACAAATCATCCCTTTATAAAGATTACGATGATTTTATGGCACACTATACACCAGACCTATATATGGCTGATAAAGCAAGATTAATAGAAGATTATTTTGCAGATAGAATGCTTTATGAAGAAAAAACAATATATGGTGCATCAGTAGAGTGCAATTTATACTTTGAATGTTGCTAAAATTTTAAGGATAGCTTTTTTAAAGGTAAAGGCTATCTTAAGCTTCCTAATCCAAATTCCAATTATAATCTTATTTAAATCTTGTTTAAAAGAGCTCTAATTGTTAATATCCTTGAATTAGCAATTAAAAAAGCTTAAACAAGGATGTTAAAATCCATAAACTTATATTTTCAGTCAAGCATCTTAAAGATCTGTTTATTTGGCCTTATAAATGGAATGGCACTTCTTATAAGCAGCAATACTATTAATTTTTGGCTTGCAAGTTTTAAAGTAGATATTGAAATAATAGGTTACTTTGCTTTAATTTTTCTTCCTCATTCATTTAAATATCTATTTGCTATATTTATAGATAGTAAAAAAATTCCTTATTTAAGTAATAAAGTTGGGAACTACCGTGCATGGCTGATATTAAGCCAGTTTTTTTTAAGCCTTACTTTATATAGATTTAGCATGCTTAACCCTGCAAGCAATCTTATAGAAATTGCTATTTTAGGCTTTATACTATCTTCGATGGCAGTGATTCAATATGTTATATTAAATGGGAATAGAATTTTAGTTTTACCGCAAAATCAACAAGGAGCAGGAAGTGCCATATATAATATAGGCTATAGGCTTGGCATGTTTTTTACTGGTGCAGGTGTAATTTATCTTTCTATTTTTTTTAATTGGAAAAATATTTATTTAATCCTTACCATATCATATATTTTTCTTTCATTTATCATTCTTAAAATTTACCAAGAGCCTAATCACCAAGATCATGAAAAATGGATCAAAGAAAACCAAAGTTTACTTCATAATATTTTTATAGCACCAATTAATCATTTCCATGGATATAAAAATTTCTTTGCTATTTTAATTCTCATCTTATTTTATCAAATTGCTGATAGCATGATGATGTCTATGCTAAACCCCTTTTTGCTTGAGAAAAGCTATAGCCCTGAAGAGATAGCAAGTGCATCTAAAATATGTGGCCTAATAATGGTTATAGTTGGCGGGTTTGTGGGAGGAGTTATTACTGATAAAATTAATATTAAACAAAGCCTACTATTATTTGCATTTATTCATTCCCTTGGCTACTTGATGTTTATAGGCTTATCTTTTTATGATAAAAATCTTTTAGTATTATATTTTGTCACTGGATATTCTGCATTCACAGGAGGTATGGCAGCAACTGCCTATCTTTCATTCATAAGCAATCTTTCGCAAGGAAAACATGCAATCACTCTTTATGCCTTATTAAGCTCAATAGTAGGATTAGCTTGGGCAATATTTCCAAGCTTTTCTGGAATCATAGTAAAATATATTGGTTGGACTAAGTTTTTTATGTTCATTTCTCTTATTGGTTTTGGTGCAGTTATATTAACAGCACTCATCCCAAAAAATGTGTATAAGTTAGCTAAAAACAAGTAAGAAATTAGATCTAAATTTTTATATTCACATTAATTCATTTTAATTTCACAATTTTATTCACAAAAAATGTTGATATAATTCTTTATTCAATTATTCTTTCAAAAAGATAATATTTTGGAGATAAAAATGACGCACAAAACTTATTTTGAAGTAAGAGATAATGAAATTGATATTCAAGGTGTGGTAAATAACGCCAACTATTTTATATATATGGCTCACTCTAGACATAAATTCTTGCAAGAAGTTTTAAGCATAGATTTTATTGAAATGGCTAAGAAAAATATGAATTTATTCCTCATTGAAACTAATCTTCAATTTAAAAAAGCACTTTTGCCCAATAGCAAATTTTATGTCACTTGTAAAATGGAAGCGGAAGGAAAAATACGCTTTAAATTTGAACAAGAAATAAGATTATACGCAAATGATATTTTAATTGCTAGAGCCTCAAACATCGGGGTATGTATGGATGGTAATAATAATAAGCCTTGCATACCAGAAGAAATAAGTAAATATTTGAAAATTGTAAGCGAATAATATTTTTCTTTAACAATAATAATCTTATCTTGTTCTTAAATTTATGCAAAACGTTAGAGAAAAGAAAATTTATTATAATATATCCTTGCATTTTAATTGTATTTTTGTAAAATTCTTTAACGAAAATTCTGCTTAACTTATAGTAGTATAAAACTTTAAATTATTTATAGAAGCACATATGTCAGGATTAGAATTAAATAAAGTTGTTGCTGCAGTTTTAGTAGCTGGTTTAGTTAGTATGGTTACTGGAAATTTAGCTGATATCCTTTATAAACCTAATTTGAACCCAACCCGTGGTTATAAAATTGATGTTAGTGAAAATAGTAGCTCAAGAAATAGTAGTTCTGCGCCAATTGAAGTTACAGTAGACGTAATTGAACTTTTAAGTAAAGCAAGCGCTGAAAATGGAGCAATTTTAGTTAAAAAATGTGCTGTATGCCATGATTTTAATAAAGATGGCCCCAATAGAATTGGCCCTAACTTATGGAATATAGTTGAGAATAAAAAAGCTCATCATTCTGACTATACTTATTCTAAAGCATTAGCTGGGAAAGGTGGAACTTGGACTTATGAAGATTTATTCCACATGATTCAAAGACCAGCTGAATTTATTCCAGGAACTAAGATGAATTTTATTGGGTTTAAAAAACCGCAAGATGTTGCTGATGTAATTGCTTACTTAAGAAGCTTAAGTGATAACCCAGTACCCTTAACAAAATAAGTCTATACAACTTCGTTATATTGACAAGAATCCTGTAATAAGAATCCTTTTTAAATTCATGGTCAAAGGGCCTTATAATTTCTTCATTCTGCAAGGATCCAGGAAAAATAACCATAGCTTCTATATTGAAATAACACTAGATTCTTCATTACATTCAGAATGACAATTTCAAACCAGCGCGCGAAACCAATTAAATAGGATTTTTAAACCTAATTACCCAAAGATTGGTTTCTTTACTTTCTTCATTGATGGTTGGAATTAATTTTTTGCATCTTTTTTGTTGATTATCACATTTCACATTCTTTACATGATATCCAATCACACCAAAATCATTATCATTAGTAATCGCAATGGTTTTATTATCAATTAAAGTTATTCCTTCTAATTTTTTCTCTTTCCAACCTAGTTCTCTTACATCAATAAGAGGCTCCTTAGATAAAAATTTTACATTTTTGAGTTCATCTAACGATAAATACTCTAACTCCCTATCAAGTGAAAGTGTTGAAATATCAGTGGGGTTATCTAATTTAATTTTATAAATAACATTTTTATATTTCTTAAAGTTAGTTTCTCCCTGTTCAATTACTAATAAAGTGTTATTGTCAATTGCAGTAATATCACCAATCTTTACCTTTGAACTATTAGCAAAATCTTCATGCTCAAATTTATAAGCAAAGGTTCTTGTTTTTTCATTTGATAAGTCTATTTCAATCATACGAATAAATTTAGCATTCTTACGAGTTATATCATCAATATTTAGAACCCCTTCAAGCATTGCGTAAATCTTCCCATTTGGAGTAACAGTTAAAGATTCAAAACCCCTATTAAAGTTGCGTGATTCAAGTATTTTAGGTAATCCATTTCCAGGTGTTAACCTTTTTGTAATTTCTCCGGTTTCATGGTCAACAATATTAATTGAAGGATAATACTCATCTCCAATTACAAAATTTCCATTTGGTAATATTGATATAGATTCTGTATCTAAACCAAACTCACTATCAACTTTTTCTAAAAATTCATTATAAATTTCTTCATCTTTAACATCTTGATGATGGTTAATTCCAGAAATCTTTTTGCCATTATATTTTATGTCTAAAAATTGAGTAACCTTAGCCAAATGGGTTTCTTCATTAACTGAAATTTTAACAATCTTAGGGCAATATTTGGGGGAAAAAGAAATTATTTTATTATCATTGTCTTCATAGGAAAAATTTGGTCCTCTATCAGATATAGCCCAAAATTCTAACATCCCTTTATTATTTTTGCTAAATTCAATACCTGAACCAATACCAGGATAAAATTCTTCTGTTTGTTCCAAGAGACCTTTAGGAAGTTTTATTTTATATTTTTCAATATTTTCAACATCTGCTCTCCACATTGCAAAGCTAGCAAAGGGAACTAAGCTAAAAAATACAATTATTAGTTTTAATAATTTTTTCATTTTTTAATTATTACCATGTAAAATATTTACTTATTCTTAATATAACGAGCTTATTTAATGAGTCAATAATTATTTAATAAGTCAAGAATAGCTAACTATTTAATAGTGAAGATTGCTCTTTTAAGTTAAATAATATTTATTTTCTCTAGCAAACTATTTTGGCTTAATCTAGAATTAAGATGATAGAAATCTACTCTGTCTATATCTTGGTCTTGATTCGTACAACTAAAAACATAATATTCTTTATCTGTTTTTTCATCATAATGACGTTGTAAACACTGACCACATATTTCTTTCATCATGCACTGCATAGGAGAATTAATACTTGCAATTACTTTATGGTTTTCTTTAAGAAATGGCTTTAATATATTGAATCTAGCTTTTTTTAATGCATGCATCATCTTATCTGAACCTATAACTATAATACGATCAATAGATTTAAGCTCCTCTGGGTAGTTTTTACCAAACTTAAGAATTGATTCTATAATATTTCCTTGGTAGCTAAAATCTCCCTCCCTAGTCACATCAAGCATAGCTTCATCGCAAGACCAAATAATTTGATCAGCAGCTTTTTCTATTTCTTCAAACTTATATCTATCTTTTAATTTTCTGTAGCCCGCGAAATATAAAACCTTTGAGTTTTTTGCTTTTAAAGCTTGTCCAATTGAAAATAGCACAGCATTTCCAAGTCCTCCTCCAACAAGCATAACCTTTTCATTAGCACTTATTTCAGTTTCAGTTCCAGTAGGCCCCATTAATACAACTGGATTATCTTTTTTTAAGCTTGCACAAAGTTTACTTGAGGTTCCCATTTCTAATACAATAGTTGATATCTGATCACCTTCAACTTTTGCTCCGGTTAATGCAATAGGCTCAATCATAGGCATAAAATCACTATAATAATTTTGTAATCTAAAAAATTGTCCTGGCTTGAAATTTTGGGCAGAAAGTGGAGATTTGATGACTAACTCTATAATATTATCAGTTAATCTATTAATTTCCTTTAATTTAGGCACTAAAAGCTCTTCTAGTTTAGCAAAAAACATGCTTTTTTTATTGGCTAAATCTTCCTTAATTAACCTTGATATAGCTGGATATCCTTTTTTTGCACTTGCCATCGCTTTCACCACATTACCAGCAAAATTTGGATGAAGATCTCCAAAAAAACTTATAGAGTTGTTACCTTCATTATAAGTTATAAATTCATCTTTAATTATTTTAAAATAACCATTTTCTAATTTTAAGAATTGTGGAAATTCGCTTGCTAAAACAACATTTGGCACAGTTCCAGCTGCAATTAAAATAGTTTTAGCTGGAAAAGTAATATTTTTTTCCTCTCCATTAATAATTTGTGTGCCTTCTATTGCCTCCACTGCTAAATATTTATCTAGTTTAACTTTTTTAGGAATAAAATTTTCAACAAACTCAACTCCTTCACTTAAACCTAAATTCAATTCTTCATGATTTAGTCTATAGCTTGGAGCTTTTTGCAAATTATTACGATAAAGTATTTTAACTCCACCTAAGCTTTTGATTGCTCTTAATTGTGACTCAGAATTTTGAATTAATTTATGATGGGCAATAAATTCATCAGCAATGATTCCTTCTTCTTCGCTAAGCTCAATTTGTTTATATTTTTCAACAAATTTTTGTAACATTTTAGGATAATATGCAAGGCTTTCTGTTGCAGCATCTAAAGCTGTTAGGCCACCACCTATAACCACAACAGGCATACGAATTTGTAAATTAGTCAAGGAATCGGCCTTATACGCCTCACCAAGCTGGAGTGACATAAGAAAATCAGAAGCAGTTTTAATTCCTTTGGCCATCCCATTTTTTACTTCAAGTAACTTTGGTCTTCCCGCTCCTAAAGCAAGTGCAATATGCTGAAACCCTAAATCAAATGCTTGTTGAGGTGTTATATTTGAACCGAACCTTACTCCTGAAAAAAGTTTAAAATTTGCTCTTCTTTCAAGCATAACCTTTATAAGAAAAAGAAAGTTCTTGTTCCATCTATTGGTTATACCATACTCCATAACCCCACCAAAACCACCAACAACTCGCTCATCTAACTCTTTAAATAGTTGGTTAACATCCTTAATAGGTGTATTAAGAAGAATATTATCTAAAGGTTCTATTTTTAAACCATCAATTCCAACAACTATATGGCCTTGATTAAGAAGGTAATGAGCAAGTGTAAATCCTGCTGGTCCCATTCCTACCACTAAAACCTTTCCTCCATTAGTAGCTTTAGGTAAATGCTGCTTAAAATTAAGTGGGTTCCATCTTGTAAGCAAACTATATATTTCAAAACCCCAAGGTAAATTTAAAACATCTTTTAATATTCTTGTTTCAATTTGAGGTATATCAACTGGCTTTTGCTTTTGATAAATACAAGCTTTCATACATTCATTACAAATTCTATGTCCAGTTGCAGCGAGCATTGGATTATCAATTACTGCCACAGCTAAAGCGCCAATAATTGAAGATTCGCTTTTTAGCAAATTCATCTCTGAAATTTTTTCGTCTAATGGGCATCCAGATTGCTGCTCATTTAATCCTTTAGAGCATGAGTCTTTCTCTTGATTGTGGCAATGAATACAGTATTTGCTTTGATCATAAGCAAATGAGCTACTTTCTCCTTTATCAGTTAATTTAAAACCTTCCCTAGCGTGACATTTATTTTCATCTTTAAAGAAAATTTTAGCTTCTTTTTCTAGTTTAGATTTTAATTCAACTAAATTTTCAAGTTCTATTTTTTCCGGAAATTTAAACAACATCCCCTTTTTATGTTTTTCCTTTCCTTCTTCAGTTAAACATGCCCATAATGCATATTCTTTTGCAATTTTTAACTTTTCTGCTTCATTATCTTTCATCCAAATCAATGTATATTCAGCAAAAATCTGTTCAAATGCTTCGTTATCATATTTATTTATGTGTTTAGATATTAAAGACTCAAGCTTGGATATAAGTTCTTTAAAACTATGATTAATTACCTTATCTCCTTTCAGAGCTACTCTTTGGATAAAATTCCTTTTGCATTCATAAATTTTAGCAAAATTAGGATATTCTTGCTGAGCTACATTTAGTTCATCATTAATGTTAAATATACTAGCAATAAAATGCTCTAAAATAGGCGCCAGTTTAATTATCAAATCTGAACAAGATTTATCCCAGCATATAAAATTTTTTCGTTTAAGCACTAAATTAGAATGTAACTCATGGTCGTGATCCTTTAGATAAACTAAAAAAAGATCATCAAGCTCATTAAGTTTATTGAGATCATATAGATCTTTAAATGAAAGTTGAGGACTAATTTTCATTTTATTTATTTAACTCTTTAGGAATAATTACAGCACGCACCCGATTTGACTTATTTTGCTTACTTCCAACTATATCAGCCTTTTGGTTATTAAAATCATAATGTAAGGTTTCACCTTTAATTGAGCTCCCACCTTTAACTAAAACAACATTCCCTTTTAAGGTTAAGAGAGAATTTGAAGCTAGGTATTCTGCCCTATCTCCATAAGCTTCTTGCATTCCGTCTTTAATAACAACATTATCTGTAGCAATAATTTTTTCAATGCTATTTGCTGCTCCCGCTAGTGCAACCATTTTATTTGCAGTAACAATTGTATTATTTTTAGTTAAAATAACATTACCAATAAACTCACCATATTTTTCATGCCAGAAAACATTTAATTTATTTGATTTTATATTAATTTTAGTAGAATCAGTCTTTCTTTGAATATCTAAATTTATTTTGCCATAAAAGTAAGAAACGTTGTTTGCATAATTACATAGAAAACCCTTATCTGAAAAAAGTATTGCTTCATTATTATATATTCTTGTTGGTTGATCAGAATCAATCACTGAATTATTGGCAAAAATATTTACTTGGTCTGATTCTAGAAAATATTCTTTATTAT
The DNA here is from genome assembly GCA_964627795.1 of uncultured Rickettsiales bacterium. Taxonomy (GTDB): domain Bacteria; phylum Pseudomonadota; class Alphaproteobacteria; order Rickettsiales; family CANDYO01; genus CANDYO01. The sequence goes on from CAZVLF010000011.1 coordinate 18,443, forward strand.
AATTAGCCTTAACTTGATTTGACACATAGAATTCATTATCATTAACTTTAAGTAAGCCTGACTTGGCTATAACGTAAATCCAACCAGAATGTCTAATCATCATCTTCATGGAAGGATCAATAAAATTTAAATTCTTTGACGACTCTTCCATTTCTTTAGCTTTAATATAATATGGTCCATGATCTAAGCTAATTCCAACCAAATCAGGTGTAGTGGCCTTTAAAGTAATTGATGGCACTGAATCACCTTCTTTTAAAGAAGATAGTTTGTGATTTATCTTATTATCTTGATTGGAAATAATATAATAAAAAGTTATTGTAACACCAATAATTATAAAAATAATAAGTAGATACTTTAATTTTAGAAAAAACTCAAATCTGCTAAAAACTTTTTTATTCATTTTTTTTATTTTATGTCAGGTGTAGCACCAACTTTTAAACAGTCATGCATATGAATTATACCTTTTAATTTTTTCTCTTCATTAACCACAAATAAGGTAGTTATAAGTTTTTTATTCATAATATCCAATGCCTCAACTACAAGGGCATTTGGATCAATGGTAAGTGGATCATGCTTCATTATGGTTGAAATTTTCTGTACCAATAAATTTGGCTTATTTATATTTCTTCTTAGCTCACCATCAGTAAATATCCCAACAAGTTTTTGGTCGTCATCTATAATTGCTGCAGATCCAAATTTTTTTAAGGTTATTTCATTTAAGGTAACCTCCACAGTGTCATCAACCGTAACAATTGGGAGCTCATAATCAACATGCATAATATCTCTAACTCGATAAAATGTAGCACCAAGGCGTCCACCCGGATGAAAAAGCTGAAAGTCTTTTCTACTAAATCCTTTTCTTTCAAGTAATGTTAATGCTATTGCATCACCAAGAACTAACATCATTGTAGTTGAAGTTGTTGGCGCATCAAATTCTAATGCTTCTGGAGAAGATGGAACACATAAACAAATGTCAGCTGCCATTCCAAGAGTAGATTCTTTTTTTCTCACCATTGCCACTAAAAAAATATGAAATCTTTTGCAATAGTTAATTATGTCTTTAAGTTCTGCAGTTTCCCCAGAGTTAGAAAGCAAAATAACTAAATCTTCAGGATGAATCATCCCAAGGTCACCATGGCTTGCCTCACCAGGATGAATATAAAAAGATGGAGTTCCAGTAGAAGCAAGTGTAGCAGCAATTTTTTTGGCTATGTGGCCGCTTTTACCCATTCCACTTAGTATCACTCTGCCTTTATGCTCTAAAATTTCATCTATTAGCTTAGAAAAATTTCCATCTAAATTAGATTTAAGCGAATTTAACCCATCTATAGCTGAATCAATAACCAGCTTTGCAACTTCTATTTTTGAACAATTATCCATAAAACTACTTACCAAAAAATTTTTCACAATATACCAAAATAATACTTAAATTTCAATTAAATATAAAATATACTTCTTTAGCAATTTTATTAGGAATGCTAAAACTTTATGTGTGGAATAATCGGAATAAACTCTAGCTCAAGTTCAATAGTTGATGACGTGCTATCTGGCCTTAAAAGCCTTGAATATAGAGGGTATGATTCTGCAGGAGTTGCAGGAATAATCAATAAAAAAATATCTTTAGTAAAAGTTAAAGGAAAAATAAGCAATCTTGCTTTAGAAGTTGAAGCAAATAAATTTTGCTCAAATATTGCAATTGGTCATACTCGTTGGGCCACACATGGTGCTGCAAACCAAATTAATGCCCACCCTCATTTTACTGACGAAGTTGCTGTAGTACATAATGGCATTATTGAAAACTATCAACAAATTAAAGAAGAACTTCAAACTTTAGGACATAAATTCCACTCTCAAACTGATAGCGAAGTTATACCTCATCTAATAACTCACTTTCTTCGCCAAGGCAATAGTCCCTTAGAAGCAGTGTTTAAATCAATCAATAGGCTAGAAGGAGCTTTTTCAATAGCTGTTATTTTTGAAAAACATGATAAATTAATGATTGTCGCGCGAAAAGGATCTCCTCTTATTATTGGGTGCATGGAAGATAAAATGGCAGTTGCATCAGATGCTTATGCAATTTCTTTTCTAACTAATAAAATTATTTATTTAGAAGAAGGAGATGTAGCAGTTTTAACTTCTAAGGATGCAACTATTTATGACAACAAAAAAAATCAAGTAAAACGTGAGATTTCAACTATTGACATTAACATGGGAAGCATTTGTAAAGGCAATTACAGACATTTCATGTTAAAAGAAATTTTTGAACAACCAACTATTTTAGCAAACACCATTAATGCTTATTATGACTCATCTGAAGAAAAACTTAATTTTGATCATCTTTCCATTGATTTTGCAAAATTACCTAAGATTACTTTAGTTGCTTGTGGAACTTCTTATTACTCCTCAATGGTAGCTAAATATTGGCTAGAGAAAATTATAAATATTCCTATTGAAGTAGAAATAGCCTCTGAGTTTCGTTATCGTAACTCATATTTGCCAGAAGGTGGTTTAGCAATTTTTCTTTCACAATCAGGTGAAACCGCTGATACTCTTGCAGCACTTAGATATGCTAAGCAAAAAAAACAAATATGCCTAAGTATAGTTAATGTTAAAGCAAGTAGCTTAGATAGAGAGGCAGATTTCAGCTTACAATGTTTTGCAGGTCCCGAAATTAGCGTTGCCTCTACTAAGGGTTTTACCACCCAACTCACTATATTGCTTTTACTTACTATTCATATTGGTGAGAAAATTGGGTATTTCTCTGGCCAAGAAAAAGTTAAAAATCTTCACTTAATTACAGAAATACCAGGAAGAATAGCAGAGGTTTTAAATTCTTCAGAGGAAATTAAAAATATTGCTAAAGAAATTGCAACAGCTAAAAATTCTCTCTTTATTGGTAGAAATTATATTTACCCTGTTGCTTTGGAAGGTGCACTAAAGTTAAAAGAATTATCCTATATTCATGCTGAAGCAATTGCTGCAGGCGAATTAAAACACGGGCCCATTGCTTTAATAGATGAAGAAATACCAGTAATAGTGCTAGCGCCATATAATAACTTTTTTGATAAAACTAGTTCTAATGCTCAAGAAATTGCAGCAAGAGGAGGTAAGATTATCTCTTTAAGCTCAAAACAGGGTAATGAAGCCTTATTTAACATCAGCAAACATCGGATTAATATAAGCTCAAGTGACAGTCTTATTGAACCTATAATTTATGCTATTCCTATGCAATTACTTGCTTATTATGTTGCTGTTCTAAAAGGAACTGATGTTGACCAACCAAGGAACTTAGCTAAATCAGTTACAGTCGAGTAAATAAAAGTTTGAAATAATTAAAAAAATATACTGTAGTCAGTATCAACCATTAAATTAAGTATTTAAAACATGAAAAAAATACTCAGCTTTATTTTCTTTCTCAGCTAAACTTTTTTTAGCATATTTTCTTATTCTAAGGAAGAATCAGAAACAAAGCTCCAATTTTCAGCTGATTACTTTAAATATGGAACCATTATCGCCCCATATTAGAAAATAAACTTAATTTAAGATGCCTTTAGTTTGCTTCATTTGAAAGAAGGTCTACATTATATATTTCAAATCATTACTGCATTGGAAATGAAAGTTTTACTGATGTAGTTTACACTTGGAAAGGAAGCATTGAATATTCAGAAGACCTTAAGAATGGATTATATGAAAGATTCATTCATAACCTTAAGGAAGGAATTGAAAGTGGCAAAGTTAAGGTCAACCGAGGAAAAACGCATGATGTTCTAATAGATATGCTTAAAAATTTTAGAGAAGGTAATCATTATAAATATGACTTCGTATATATTGATGCTTCGCACATAGCAAAAGAGGTTTTAATGGATACTGTTCTTGCGTGTGAATTACTTATGGACAATGGAATTTTAATTTTTGATGATTATGATTGGGAAGTTTATAAAAATTTTCCTTCACTTCAGCCTAAAACTGCTATAGAAGGTTTTTTTAAATTCTTATAGCGTACTTTACAAATTGCTTCTTAAAAAATATCAAGTTTATATCCAAAAAATTATAAATGACCCAGAAAAAAAAGGATAATTAATGGCTAAAGCTTTAAAGTCATTAAAAAACTATAGGCCTTTTTAAGGCCATTCACTTTCGTAATCCTGCAAAGGATTTAGGAAGATATCAACTGCTACAATGCTTAAGTAACGATGGATTTTTCGTACTTGTCAAAAGAACCTAGTTATTATTTCTTCTTTTTCTTTTTTAAGGGAGTTTGCATATCCAAATATTTGTATCGTGCAGGATCTTCAAACCAATTATCTCTAACTTTTACAAAAAGAAACAAATGGACTTTATTTTGTGCTAATTCTTCTATTTCTTTTCTTGCCAGCATACCTATTTTTTTTATCATTGCTCCATTTGCACCTAAAACAATCGGCTTATGAGTATCTTTGGCAACGTATATAACTTGATTTATCTTTATTGAGCCATTTTTTTGCTCTTCCCAAGTTTCAGTTTCTACGGTTAAATTATAAGGTAACTCATCAGATAAATTTAAAAATAACTTCTCTCTTGTAATTTCTGAAGCAAGAACTCTTAAATTTGTGGTAGTTAACTGATCTTCAGGAAAATACCAATCATTTTCTGGTGCAATTTCTATCAAATAATTTAATAATTTATCTACACCATCATTTTTTAATGCCGATATAAAAATTATTTTTTTAAATAAATTTATTGATTCAATTTTATCAACTAACCTAGCAAGCTTGTCTTTGGTTACTAAATCAACTTTGTTTATAACAATAATAGGCTTTATTTTTTGAGAGTGAAATTTATTAATAATTTGCTCTACTTCTTCACATATTCCTTTAACTGCATCAACAATAAGCAATATTATATCAATACCATCTAGTCCTGCCCACGCAGTATTAACTATCGCCTCTTCTAATATTCTTTTAGGAGAGAATATGCCCGGTGTGTCAACAAAAACTAGTTGAACATCTTTGTTTACATAAATTCCCTTAAGATTAGTTCTAGTTGTTTGAACCTTAGGTGAAACAATAGAAAGTTTCATTCCTATTACTTGATTAAGCAAAGTAGATTTACCTGCATTAGGCGCACCTGCTATAGCAACAAAAGCAGCTCTCATAAATTTTTATCCATTTCAGCTAATAATAAAAGTGCAGCATTTTTTTCTGCTTGTCTCTTTGAAGTTCCTTCACCAATTACTGCTTTATATCCACCAACCTTTAAGCTTATTTTAAATTTTAGCATATGTTTAGGTCCTTCACATTCTATCAATTCATATTTAGGCAAACCAAAGCCTGACTTTTGTAGCTTTTCTTGCAATTTACTTTTTGGGTCTTGGGGCACCTCTTTCATTTCTTCAATATAAGGTTCCCATAGCTCTGTAACAATATGTTTTAACTCTTCTAAACCTGCATCAAGATAAATAGCACCTATTAAAGCTTCCATAACATTTTCAATGTTATGAACATTTTCCGCTCCCCCAAACCTTCTTTCTGCTTCACTCATAATAATTAACTCACCTATATCATGAGCCTTCCCTATCTGAGCTAACATATCGCCTGATATTAATGCTGATTTTCTTTTGGCTAATTTTCCTTCGTCTTCATGAATATATTTTTTCATTAAAAGCTCGGTAATTACCAATCCAAGCACAGCATCTCCTAATAGCTCTAACCTTTCATAACTAATCTGCCCTAAGCTTGGATGGCTTAAAGCCTCTTTTAGTAAACGAGTGTTTTTAAAATGATAACCAAAAATTGAATTAAAACTCATAATATCTTTTCCAGCCAACTATTTATAACCGAGTAACTATTTTGAGATTTAGTCTCTATTGCAGCCATAATCCTGCTCATCCTTGAATCTGGAGCATGAAGAACAAGCAATCTATCCATAGTTTGTCTTGCATCCTCTAGCATATTATTTTCCAAATATAATTCAGCTAAAACAATATATGCATCTTTAGTTTCAGGGGAAATAGAAATTAAATTTTCTAGCATTTTTACTTGTTTTGTTAATTTAAATGAGGAATAAATATTTAAAATGAATTTCGCTAATTCTCGAGATGGAACTTTCTTCCATGCTTTTTCTACCACCTTATAAGCTTCTTTTTTCTCTTCATCTTGAGAATAAAGCCTTGCTAAAGTAAATACCGCGTCAGGATAAGCAGGATCAATCTTTAAAGCTTTCTCGAGAAGATTTATTGCTTTTTTAGCTTCTGAATCAGTAATACATAAATTTGCGTGATTAACATAGCAAATAAGTAAAAGCTTGTTCACCTCTTCTTCTGCAAGATAATCCATTTTAAGTGATTTAAGAATCATCTTTTCAGCTTTTTCATATTCTTCTAACACCATATAAATTTTTATTAAATTATCTATAATCCATTGTGATTTAGAATCATTTTCAAAAGCTTTTTCTGCATAATATAAGGCATCATGATATCTTTTTTTAGCAATTCTAATTTTAATAAGCCCTCTATAAGCAAAAAGCTTAAATTCTTTTCCAGTTGTAAGCTGAATATATAAGCTTTCTAACTTTTCTTCGTATGTAGGATCATTTTTATATAAAATTTCATATGTCCTTGCAAGCAATAGAATAACTGAAGAATGAGCATCATCAATATTTTTATGCCCCAACTTGCTTTCTAACTTTTTAGCATTCTTTTTAATTAAATCTATATTTTCTGTTATAGAGGAAACAAAAGATGAAATTAAAATCTCATTATCTTCATTTTCTTTTCTCTCTATTAAGCATTTTTTTACTGAAGTAGGTATTTGAGCAATAAAAACAGCAAATTCGGTTATTTTAACTAGGAAGAAAACTAACAAAACAACCATGCTACATAAAGCCAAAGCATTAATCTCTATGTTTAAATTTAGCCACTGAAGGGTTACATATCCCATTGATTCACCAAAAAAATAAATCACAGATAGTGAAATTAAAATCAAAGAGGAAATAAATAAAAATATTCTCATTTTTTCTTCACCACATTACATTCAAGTGGCATAACAAGAATTTTATCAATCTCAGCCATAATTTGTTTAATTGCAACCTTTGCTTTTAGTTCATTTTTAAATTTGTTAAACTCATTTAAGTTAGAAGAAATATTGTCTAAGACTAAATTTGCTTGGCTAAAATTATTAGTTTTTAGTAATTTCTCAACTAAAACTATATTATTATCAAACCCTTCTTTCCCTAAAGCTCTATCTCCAATTGGCCTAATAAAAATCACTTTTTTAAGCAAAGTATTAACAAAATTATTAGCATTACTTTTTTCGCTATAAAGATTTTTAATCAAAAAAGAGAATTTTTCACTAAAATAAGCATCAGGTTTATTTTGTTCAGCATAAATATTAAGTTGTACAAATAACTCATTTAAATCTTTATTTTCAATGTGATAAGAACCTAAATCTTTAAGTTCACTTTCAAAATCTTTAGCTTGTTCGATACGAATCCTTAAACTATACACTTGCTGAATAAAAGAAACTAGGTCATTACAGTGGTAAGTAATATTTTTTACTCGCCTCTCAACCATCTCCTCTTTGTTTTCTTCTTTTTCTTCTTTTGAAGTCACTTTATTTTGAAGATCATTTATATTATTTATAGCATTTTCAATTTTAGGCAGATTGATTGGCTGATCATCTTCTAGATTGCCTTTATATTTATAAGCAAAAGTAAAGTTCATGCTTAATATAATGAGGACTAAAATCCCAATGATAAAAGTTAAAAAAGCAATGATTGTACTATTTGTTTTTTTATCGTTATTTTGTTTTGGTTGTTCTTCCTGCATTTTTAATTTTTTCTAATAATTTAACCATCAATATAGTTTCTGGTTCTTCTACATATTCAGTTTTTCTAAATGGAATATTTCTTAAAACTTCATTAATTCCAGCACTTAATGAAACAACAATAATATGTTCACATTGTAAATACATATTATACTTATTTATCAAGTATATAAGATTTTTAGCTGTTCTTAAAGAAAATAAAGTAATTATTTTAGTTTCTTTTTCATTAAAAAATTTAAAAAATATTTCTTTTGTTTGGTAAACCAACTCTGATCTATAAACTATATCACGAGTAACGTTAGAAAATTCATTTAAATTATCAGTCACTTCATTAGCAGAAAGATAAAGAATTTTTTCATCTCGCGGTAGATTTATTTTAAGATCTTTAATATCTTTTCCTAAATAATAGCAATTTGTAAATCCTTTTTCTTTAGCTTGCTTGTAAGTTTCTTTACCAATTAAAAAAATTTTTGTTGAACGATCAATATCTTCAAGAGCACAAAGCCCATTTTGGCTTGTTAGTAAAATAGATTTTTCAACAACTTCTAAGGTATTAATTTTTTTAATGTTGGTAATTTCAATTAACGGGCAAATAACAGATTGCAACCCTTTTTCACTTAATAATGTTGCAAAATTTTTTGATTGGTCTAATGGACGAGTAACTAAAACTTTCATAAGTACTCTTTTAACGTCAAACCCGCTTCATAGCCCATTTTCCAACCATCTCCAAGATGTGAAGAAGTAAATTTACGATGATGAACTAAATTTTTATCTATTACTAAGGAATCCATGTAAATTTTATTATCAATAATTCTAGCATAAGCAGCAATTGGAGAATTACAATCTGCATCTAAACTTTCCAAAAAACCCCTTTCTGCTTGATTGCATAAGCTAGTTTCTTTGTGATCAATTGAAGTTAAAAAATCTCTCATATTTAAGTCATCTGCAAGACATTCCACCCCAATCACTCCTTGAGAAATAGCAGGTATAAAAACATCAGCACTTATAGGGTGGTATAGTTTGGTGCTTATATTTAATCTTTTTAACCCTGCAACCGCAAGAAAGGTAGCATCTACTTGTTTAGCACTTAGTTTTTCTAATCTGGTTAATACATTTCCTCTAAAAGGAGTTACTATTAAGTCATCTCTTTGATTTAAGGCAATATATTTACGTCTTATAGAGGATGTACCAACCCTAGCTCCCTTAGGAAGTTCATTAAGGCTTAAAAACTCATAAGAAATAAAAGCATCTCTTGGATCTTCTCTTTCTAGGCAAGCAGCAATTACTAAATCAGGATTTTGTTTTGCAGTGATATCTTTAAGAGAATGAACAGCAAAATCAATTTTTTTATCAAGCAAGGCTTCTTCTATTTCTTTAACAAAAAGATTTTTCCCTCCAATATCAGCAAGATTGCAATGTAAATTCTTATCTCCACTAGTTTTAATTTTAACTAATTCAAAACTATCGAAATTAAGATTAGGATTTTTTTCAATCAACTTTGTACATACAATATTAGCCTGAGCTATTGCTAATGCGCTTTCTCTTGTACCAACTCTAAATTTTTTCAATATTTAAGTCCTTTTTGATTTTGCCATTGAGATCTTAAGATAATTAATTATAATTAGTTGCACAAGATTTTTATCATACTTTTTAAACAGTGTATTCATCACTTAAAGATATATTTAATATTCTTACTGGAAAATGGAAGTTAACTCGTGAGATAAAAAATATAGGTTATGCAGAGGGTTATGCTTACTTTACTATTCAAAATGAAAATATAATTAATTATTTTGAAGAAGTAGAAGTAACTTACTTCTCAGGCAATAATTCAACTTCAATTTTAAATACTAAGGCTATAAGAAGCTATATTTTTAACTTTAATTTTGCAAAAAATATTATATATCAAAATTTTGCAGACAACCAATTATATACAGAGTTAAAACCTATAATGTCAGAAGATGATGTTCTTAAATATTGTGGAAATCATTTATGCAATCATGATAAATACCATAATATTTATGAGTTTATTGACCAAAATAATTTTAAAGTCTTTAACAAAGTTAAAGGTCCAAGTAAAGATTATATAATAGAAACAACTTATAAAAAAATAAATAGGTAAAACTTATTTTTTATAATTAAAATCCACTTCTTGGAAGCTGAGGTTTTTCTTTCTTGTTTTTATTAAATCTACCAGCATTTTTAAAAAAGCGTTGAGCAACCGATGTATCATTACCTCTAACAATCGTCATTTCAGATGAGACTTCATGATTCTTCATGTCTTTTTCAGTGTATTTTACTACAGCTTCAATTTTGCCATTTTCATCAAATGTTACAGCGTAAATTATTTGCTCAAGAATTTTTTCTTTAAAAAAGGCAAAGCTTTCTTTTTTGCAAGTTATGTAATACCAAGTTTCAGGGCCAAAGCTAGAAACTGAAGTAGGACTTCCTAAAACAAATTCTAAATCCTGTTTTGTTTTAGCTTTTTCTAAAGCCATTAATTCTCTTTGATCAAAAAGGTGCCCAGATATCCTAACAGTTTTAGCACATGAGGAACATACAAAAATAACCAAAAATAAAAAAATAACTCTAGTCATAATAAAAATTTACTATATTTTATTTAAAAAATATATTATAGATATATAAATCTCAAGAGCAATATATTTTATTATTTAAATTACAAGGATATTAAAATGGCAGTACCTAAGAAGAAAACATCAAAATCTAAACGTGATCAACGTCGTTCTCATCACGCATTAAAAGCTACTAATGTTGTTGTTGATCAAACAACTGGAGAATTTAAGCTTCCTCACCATATTTCTTTGAAAGATGGTTTTTATAAAGGACGCCAAGTGATTCTTCCAAAATCTAAGAGCGAAGAAGCTCCTTCAGCATAATTTGCATAAAAATGGTTAAAAATAAGGTTATAGTATCATTAGATGCAATGGGTGGTGATTATGCCCCTTCTATTGTTATTGAGGGAGCAGCTATAGCCTTATCAAATTATAGCAAAAAAAATCCTTCTTTAAAAATTGAATATTTAATCTTTGGCAACAAAGAAGAAATTTCTTCTTTAGTAGAAAATTTCCCTATTCTTAAATCTAATTCAACAATTTTTCATTCTGAAGCTAAAGTTGCATCTGATGAGAAACCTTCTGTAGCTTTAAGAAACAGTAAAAATACTAGTATGGGAATGGCAATTAACTCTGTAAAACAAAACCATGCTCATGCTATTGTTTCTTCAGGAAATACTGGTGCATTAATGGCAATCTCTAAAGTTGCCTTAAGAACCTTACCTAGCATATCAAGACCAGCTATTGTTGGCCTCTTCCCTACCATAGATGAAAAAGTGGTGATGTTAGATTTAGGAGCTAATGCTGAATGCGAACCAGAAAATTTAGTTCAATTTGCAATCATGGGTGATGCTTTTGCTAAAGTTATTCTTGGAAAACAATCTCCTAAAATAGGCATTTTAAATATAGGTTCTGAAGACATAAAAGGAAACGAAGTAGTAAAAAATGCTTCTAATATGCTCTCTAATCAAAATTGCTTAAATTTTTATGGTAATGTTGAAGCAGATGATATACCTCGTGGGGTGGTAGATGTAGTAGTTGCCGATGGATTTTCAGGTAATATTGCCATAAAAATGGCAGAAGGTATAGGATATCTTTGTCGTTACTTGCTTGAAAAAGCATTTAAAAATAATTTCATTTCAAAAATTGGTTATCTTTTAGTTAAAAAATCTCTTAAAAACACTTTTAAAACTATTGATGGTAGATATTATAATGGAGCTATGCTAATAGGGCTTAACGGCGTGGTAGTGAAAAGCCATGGTGGAGCTGATAAAATTGCTTTTGCCAATGCAGTTGAAGTTGCTATTGAACTTTGTGTCCATGATATAAATACAAAAATAATCCAAGAAATCAATGCAGTTCAACAAAATATTATAATTTAATTAGGAGATTATCAAATTGCTTTGCATCGGGTTGATGAGTGGAACATCAATGGACGGCATTGATGCAGTTTTAATAAGAACTGATGGAAAAAATTTAATTGAAACAATTTGTGGATATAGTCTTGATTATCCCTCTTCTTTTAAAATAGAACTTAAAAAAGCAGAGTTATTAGTTAGAAAAGCGCAAAAAGATGTAGCTCCTGAAGAAATAGTGAATCAATCAACTTTATATCATGCAGAGGCAGTAAAACAACTTCTTTATAAATCAAAAGCAAATGAAATAGATTTAATTGGCTATCATGGCCAAACCCTTTATCATAATCCAAAGCAACAAATTTCTCTTCAAATTGGAGATGGGCAGCTACTAGCTAATTTAACTAAAATCAAAGTAGTAAATGATTTTCGCAGCGAAGATATTAGAAACGGTGGAGAAGGAGCACCATTAGCTCCTTTATATCACAAAGCCCTTTTAGAAAAAATTAATTATTACCCTGCTACCATTGTTAATTGTGGTGGTATATCTAATGTAACAATTTTTACTAAAAGCAGTTTAATCGGTTTTGATACTGGTCCTGGAAATGTTTTAATTGATCAGTTAATTAGAAATAGAACTAACAACAAAGAATTTTATGATAAAGATGGAAAATATGGATTAAATGGAAAAGTTAATGATTTGATCTTGCAAAAATTAATCCATAATTTTCTTCCGTACCTTAACCATTGTTATCCCAAATCTCTTGATAGTAGTAGCTTCTTTTCCTTACCGGAGCTAGAAAATTTATCTCTAGAAGATGCTGCTGCAACGCTAGAACATTTCACTTCTTATTGTATAGTTAACAGCATACCTGATGAACTTCTAACTCAAAAATGGGTTCTTGCAGGTGGAGGATGGAAAAATCCTGTAATAAAATCTGCCCTTGAATTTTATTTAAAACAAAAAATTATGAATCCTGACGTAAAAATAGCAGATGAAATAGGCTTAAGTTCTCAATATATGGAAGCAGAAATTTTTGCTTATCTTGCAGCAAAAAGATTTTTAAACCTACCCACAAGTCTAGCTTCCATTACTGGTGCAAGCCATGATTCTAGTGGTGGAACTTTATATTTTCCAGTTTGAGTAAAGATAAATAACCTTTAACAATAAGTATTTAATTAGTTTTTGTAATAAGTTTAGAGAAATATTCTATTCCCTCTTCATAACTTAAGCTTGCTAATGCTTCAGCTTGCTCTCTTGTCACTTGAAAATGGTGTAAATCAATAGGGTCATTCCATTTTCCACCCCAAATAGAAAACCCATTTTTAGCAAAAATATCAATAACAGTTTCATTATTTTCGTTTAATATCGTTTCAACCATACCTGCTCTTATATTTGTTCTATTAACATATAACATTCCCTTAGGTGGAGAAACTGGAATTGAATTTTTTCCTTCTTCAAAACTAGTTACTAAGAAGGGATTAAGTTCAGGATTAACATCTATTGCAAGCCCATAGGCATGGATGGATATTTTATCTGAATTGCTAATTTTTCTACAGTTAAAAGCTACTGTATTATTATTTTCCATTGATAATTCATCATCACCATCATAAATGTTAATTAAATTAATTTTTTGTATGGGAAATTTATACTTATATAATTCTTTGAATATCTCTAACACATAATCGGCAACAACATCTAACACTATCATTTTTCCATCATTATGAAATTTTCCCTCAAAATCATAGTAAGAAATATTCAAGATATTAAGGCGATTAATACCCACTGGACATGCTTCATTCCAAATATTCTTTTTTATAAGCTCTTGTTTTTGTGAGTTATCTAAATAAGATTTAGTAAAATTTTCCATTTTAAGCCTTTTATTTTGATAATATCTTTTATAACCAAAAATAGTTAATCCTACTACAACTAAGGTGATTAAACTTAGACCACAAAATATAAGCTTTTTACTTATTTACTTTTATCCTTGATTACAACAGTGTTAGCAAGTTTATCATGCCATGCTTGTTTTTTTGGATCAAACGCAATCCATATAATTCCAAGAAAAAGAGGAACTACAGATAATATAATACCAAATATTCTTATTATAAATTGTTTTGTTTTTGGTTTTTCAAAGGTAGTTGCATCAACAATTTTTAAAGAAAATATTCTTTTTCCTATTGTTGCCTGTTTCTTAACCCAGAATATCACAAAAACTATGCAAAGAAACGTAACTTGGATTATATTATCAATAATCATTTTAACTATTCCTTGCTTATTAATAAAATAATCATGTAAAAGTTGATTGTTTTTAAAGTAACTAACTTTATCAAAATTAGGGTCATTTTGGGTTAATATTTCAAGCTGTTTACCCACCTCCCCTAAAACTTGAGCTGGGGTAATATCTCCATAAATAAAATTACTAGTTATTGCAAAAAGAGGCAAAAGTAAAATTGCCACAATTAAAAAATCTATAAGGTTTGCTATCAACCTTATTTGTAATCCTGCATAATTATTTTTATCTTTCTTCTTTGTTAAGGTTCTTGCTAAAGTTTTCATTTTTCACCAACAATAAAATTATTTCTTTTTTTGACCATTTTACAGGTATTTTTTATTTTTATCAATTTGCAAAAGCTCAAACAATTTTTCTCTTTGCCTAAGACAGAAATAAACTCTATTTAAAATTAGGGGCTGACACCTGACTTTTAATAAGTTAGGATGTTAGAATGTACTTAAAGCACT
>CAZVLF010000012.1:0-25209 GCA_964627795.1 uncultured Rickettsiales bacterium
GCTTTAAGTACATTCTAACATCCTAACTTATTAAAAGTCAGGTGTCAGCCCCAATATTTAAATTTAAAATGCTTGCCTCTTTTTTTGCTTGATATAAAATTTAAATAAAAAAGGAGAGATACATATGTTTAAAAATACTTCAGATTCTTATGGTTCGATTGCCAAACTATTCCATTGGCTTATGGCTTTAGCTATAATAATATTATTGATTGTGGGATATAGTTTGAGCACTTTAAAAATGCCAGTTGCTTATAAAATTCATAAAACTTTTGGGTTTATGGTTTTGGTTTTGGCTGTAGCAAGGATCCTATGGAGATTTAGTAATATAACTCCTGGATATGGCTCAAATATGCCTAAATGGATGGGATGTGCAGCTCATTTATTTCATTACTGTTTATATGCATTAATGATTACAGTGCCTTTAAGTGCTTTTATAGCTTCTAATGCTGCTCAATATCCTATTTCATTTATGTTTTTATTTGATATGCCATTGATTTTTAGTGAGAAAAATATTCAACTTGCTAAAGCTTCAATGCAATTACATAGATTAGGTGCTTTTATATTAGCTTGCTTTGTTGGAATTCATTTTTTAATTGCGCTTTATCATAATTTTATTAGAAAAGATAATATCTTAACAAGAATGTGGATCAGTAAAAAATCTGATAATTGATAAACGGAGATTGACAAAATGAAGCTTTTTCATTAAATTTTCTCGGATATTAAATGACAAATTAAGGATATTACAATGAGTTTACCATTAATGCCAAAAGCGACAGCTGTGTGGTTAATTGAAAATACAGCGCTTACATTTGATCAAATTGCTGAATTTTGCGGTATGCACCCTTTAGAAGTTAAAGGCATTGCAGATGGAGAGGTTGCAGTTGGGATAAGTGGAGAGAACCCAATTAATAGAGGTCAGCTGACTCGAGAAGAAATTAAGCGTTGCGAGGAAGATAGTAGGGCTCGATTAAAGCTGTCATCCCAGGCTTTACAGCATTTAAAAATTAGCGATAAGAAGCGTAAAACTGCGCATTATACTCCTATTGCTAAAAGACAAGATAAACCAGATGCTGTGGCATGGTTTATACGCTTTTATCCAAACGTATCTGAACAACAGATTGTTAAATTAATTGGTACTACTAAAACTACAATTAATTCTATTAAAGCAAGAACGCACTGGAATATGAATAACATTAAGCCTCGCGATCCAGTTTTACTTGGACTTTGTTCGCAAGTTGAACTTGACAGAGTTTTAGAAAAAGCAAGATTAGCGGAAGCTGAAGAGCAACAGCAAGAAGCCAATCAATAGTTAATATTAATATAAAATTATAAGGACCTTATTATTGGTCCTTATGAGCATTCTTATGGATAATAAAATTACTAGAAGTTTAACAGTTCGTGTTAAAACAGCAAAAGGTAGGAAAGTATCTTCTACCAGATGGTTACAAAGACAATTAAACGACCCTTATGTTCAACAAGCTAAAATTGATGGATATCGTTCAAGAGCAGCATATAAGTTGCTTGAGATTGATGAAAAATTTAAAATATTCAAGAAAGGCCAAGCTGTAGTTGATTTAGGTGCAGCACCAGGTGGATGGAGCCAAGTGGCAGCAGAAAAAATTGCTTTAGGTAAAGCTTGGGGTGGAAGATTATTGGCGATTGATCTTTTAGATATGCGTCCAATTGAAGGAGCAACCATAATTAAACATGATTTTTTGAAAATTACAGAAGATCAGATTTCTGGATGGATCAATCAACAAAAGGTTGATGTGGTTTTAAGTGACATGGCTGCTTCTGCTTCAGGACACACTCATACTGATCATTTATTAATTATGCAATTATGTGAAGATGCATATTTTTTTGCCAAAGAGCACTTAAGAGAAGGTGGAGTTTTTATAGCAAAAATTTTGCAAGGTGGAACTGAGAATGAGCTTCTTAAATTACTTAAAACAAGCTTTAAAAAAGTAAAGCATTTTAAACCAAAATCAAGTAGAAGTGAATCTGCTGAGATGTATGTTGTATGCCAAGATTTTAGAAATGGTTAATAAATGGCTTTGGTGTGGGTTATAATTGATGATATTGCAGGAAATGCAAATCAGGCCATTGCAATTGCAAAAGCTCTAGATGAAAAATATGAAATTAAAAAATTAAAATATAATTTCTTAGGTTTTCTACCTAACCTACTGAAATTTAGTAATTTAATGGGAATAAACTTAAAATTAAGTGATAAGATAGAACCTCCTTTTCCTGATATTGTAATTTCAAGCGGAAGAAAAACAGCTCCAGTTTCAAGTTACATTAAAAAATATAAACCTAATACTTTTACTATTCATATAATGAATCCAGACTTACCTTATAAAGACTTTGATTTGGTTTTACTTCCTAATCACGATAAGAAAATTGATTCAGAAAAAATATTATATACTATTGGTGCACCAGGCTTTTTAGATAAAGATGAAATCTTACAATCAATAGATAATTTTTCTCAGAAAAATAAAAATATAGAGTCTCCCAAAATAGTTTTATTCATTGGGGGTAAGACCAAAAAAGGAGATTATAGTGATAATGATTATGATGAATTATTTAAATCATTTGGAAAGATAAAAGCCTCGCTTTTAGTTTCAACAAGTAGAAGGACAAATTTTAAATCTATTGATGAAAAGCTAAGACAACTTGATAAGAAATATTATCTTTATGATTGGCATAATAATAAAAATCAATTTAATCCTTATAAGGCATTTTTAGGAATGGGAGATTATTTTGTGGTAACAGGTGATTCAGTTTCAATTATTTCTGACTGTTTATCCACAGGTAAACCAGTATATGTTTTTAGGAAAGATAAGGTTTTAACAACAAAACATATCAAATTTTTAGATTATCTAGCCAAAAGGGGTTATATTCAATATATAAGTGAAGCAGTTGAAAGCTTTAAAGATTGGAGCTATACTCCACTTAACGAAGCTAAAAGAGTAAGCGAAATAATTAAGGATAAAGCAAATGCTAGTTATAATATCGCCTTCAAAGACACTTGATTTTAATGATAATAATTTTTCTACTCAACTTAATTGTGCTGTGCCTAAGTATGAGAAAGAGTCGCTTGAATTAGTTAAGGAGTTAAAAAAATTATCTCCGCAACAAATTAGTAAGCTAATGGATATTAGCGAAAAACTTAGTGCTTTAAATTTTGATCGCTTTAACAATTTTAGTGAGCAAAAATCAAAGCCAGCTTTATGTGCTTATAAAGGAGATGTTTACCAAGGCTTTGAATTAGAAAAATATGATTCTAAAGATTTTGAGTTTGCTAATTCGCATTTAAGAATAATTTCGGGTTTGTACGGAATTTTAAAGCCCCTTGATTTAATTAAACCCTATAGATTAGAAATGAGTATTAATTTACCTAATTCTAAAGGAAAAAATCTTTATGATTTTTGGCAAGATAAAATAACTGAGCATCTTAATAATGAAAATCAAGAATTGATAGTTAATTTAGCTTCAAATGAATATTCATCAGTGATAAAACGCTCTAAACTAAATAAAAAAGTTATTGATGTAGTATTTAAAGAAATGCATAAAGGTGTTTTAAAAATTATTGGAATTCAAGCCAAAAAAGCAAGAGGTATGATGGCTAATTTTATTATTCAAAATAAAATTACTAATATTAAGGATTTAAAAAAATTCAGTCCTTATAAATTTAATGAGTCACTTTCAAGCGAAGAAGAATATGTATTTACTAGGTAGGCTATTAACAATTTTATTCGTTATAACTTCATGTGCAAGTAATAATAATGATAAAAATTTAGAAAATTTTGATTTAAAGTATTGGGAAGAGCCTAAAATAATTGTGGTTGCTAATAAAGAAGATACTTGGGAAAAATTAGCAAATAAATTTAAGCTAGGTTCATCTATTTTAAAAAGAAATAATAAAACCAAAACATTAAAAGAAGGCGTGTTTATCGAGATTCCTAAAAAGATACTTTATGAAGTTCATAAGGGTGATTCTATTATTTTAATTGCATTAAAACATGGGATGACTTTTTCTGAAGTTGTTGAGCTTAATTCAATTAGTGAGCCTGATAAAATAAAAGTAGGATCTAAGCTTAAGTTAGTGGAAATAAATAAAATTAAGGAAGAATCTTTTAAAAAAGACAAAAGAGAAAAATTTCAATGGCCGATTAAGGGGCAAGTAATTAAAACTTCAAACCCTAACAAAGAAATAAAAATAAAATCTGTAGGAAATATTAGATCTGCAAATAAGGGAAAGGTTGTTTATGTGGGGGATGAAGTGGGAAATTATGGAAATTTAATTATTATTGAACATAAAAATGGTTTTTACACAAGTTATGGAAATCTTAGCAAAGTTTTTGTGAAAAAAAATGATGAAGTTTTAAGGGGGCAAAAAATTGCTTACATAGATAACCAAGCTTTATCCTTTTCGATTAGAACTTCTTCTGCTAATCTTAACCCACTAAAATACTTGCCATGAGATTTTAAAATGAATAATCAAGCAATTTTAAATTATGTTATAGAAAATTCAAAAAAGCTAGGAGCTAATGACGTTGATGCAATAATAATTGATTCAACCAGCCTAGGTTCAGAAGTTAGGTTAGGAAAATTAATTAATATAAGCCGTTCTGCAAGTAAAGCCATTGGAGTGAGAATATTAGTTAATCAGCAACAATCAATGGTATCAAGTGCTGACTTAAGCAAAGAATCATTAGATAATATGATTGAATCGGCAATTCAAATGGCTAAGGTTACTCCCAAAAATGAGCATTTATTTCTAGCTAAACCTGATCAACTGGCTAAAGATTTTTTGGATCTTGATCTTTATGATGCAAACGAGCCATCTGCTGAAGAACTAATTGAGTTGGCCAAAGATACAGAAGAATTTGCACTTTCTAATAAAGATATCACTAATTCTGAAGGAGCTGGTGCTAGTTATGGAAGTAGTGAAATAAGTTTTGCAACTAGCAATGGTTTTTTAAGATCATATAAAACTTCAACAAGTTCATTTTCAGTTAGCGTTATAGCGGGTGAAGATGAGAATATGCAAACAGATTATTCTTATTCTTATGCAAGACATAAAAAGGATTTAAAAACTTCTAAAGAAGTAGGTAATGAAGCAGCAAAAAGGGTGGTAGCTAAATTAAATCCTAAAAAAATAAATACTTGCGAAATGCCTGTTATATTTGATATTAGAGTTGCAAGATCACTGTTAGGAAGTTTTGCTTCTGCTATAAATGGAGCAGCAATAAGTAGGGGAACCAGCTTTTTATTAAATTCTTTGGGTGAGCAAGTATTTAACTCCAAAGTTAATATTATTGATGATCCTTTTATTGTTAGAGGCATTGGTTCAAGAAACTTTGATGCTGAAGGAATTTCAGGTTCAAAGCTTAATATGATAGAAAATGGAATAGTCACTAATTACTTCCTTGATCTACAAACTGCAAGTAAGTTGAATATGAAGACTACTGGTCATGCATCAAGAGGACTTTCTTCCTCTCCTTTGCCAAGCTATTCTAATCTCTACATGCTTGGGGGAGAATTTTCGGTAGAAGAAATGATAAAGTCTCTTAAAAAAGGAATTATAATTACAGAAACATTTGGTCATGGTGCAAATATTATAACTGGTGAATATAGCCAAGGTGCTGGCGGATTTTACTTTGAAGATGGAGAAATTTTATATCCAGTTAGTGAAATTACAATTGCTGGTAATTTAAAAAAGATGTTTCAGATATTAGTTCCTGCAAATGATTTAAAATTTGAATCAAGCATAAATTCACCTTCTTTATTAATTGAAAATATGGTTGTTGCTGGAAAATAATTATGAAAGAAGAAAATAGTTCTTATTTATTAAAAAGATTAGTCAAAGAATTTGTTCAGCCATATTATTCTAAGTTAGGTTTTGCGGTGGCGGCAATGATAGTGGTAGCAATTTCAAATGCTGCTCAAGTTTGGTTGGTTAAACCTGCGCTAGATAAAATTTTTTTTGATTTAGATAAAAGAATGCTTCTAATTATACCAATTTCTATGGTTGGAGTTGGAACTGCAAAAGCATTAGCAACATTTTTTCAGAATTATTTTATGAAATATGTTGGTCAAAAGATAATTACAGATATTCAAGCTAAATTATATTCACATTTAATCTATTCGGATCTTCAATATCTTCATAAGTTTTCCACCGGAAAACTTATATCTCGTTTCTCAAATGATATTATAACAATGAGAGCTTCGCTTAGCAATGTTTTAACAGGTATAGCTAAAGAATTATTGACTGTGGTTTTTCTTGTTTTAGTGATGTTTAGTTTAAATTGGCAATTGGCGATATTGATTTTTATAATTTTCCCTTTAGCTATATATCCAATTATTAGAATGGGAAGAAGAATGCGCAAAATTTCTCTTTCAACTCAAGAAAATCTTGGAAATTATACCACTCAATTAGATGAAACTTTCAAAGCTATTAAAGAAGTGAAATCATATCATGCAGAAGAGCATGAAATTACCAAGTCAAATGATATTTTAAATAATATTTTTTCTCTTTATGTTCAAGCAATTAAAACAGAATCAGTTGCTTCACCAATTATTGAAATTATAAGTTCTATGGCTATTGCTGGAGTTATTTGGTATGCGGGTAATGAAGTTATTTTAGGAAGCACTAGCCCAGGTAGTTTTATTGCTTTCATTGGAGCTTTTGTTGCAGCATATAGGCCAATTAAAAATCTTGCTGAACTTAATAATAATTTACAAGAAGGTTTAGCTGCCAGCAGAAGACTCTTTGATGTTATGGATATCAAGCCTTCTATTGTAAATAAAGAAAATGCTAAAGATTTGGTGGTTAATAGAGCAGACATTAAATTTGATAAGGTAAAATTTAATTATAATGAAAAAGATCTATTCAATGATTTATCATTTAATGTAAAATCAGGACAAGTAATTGCTTTTGTGGGAAGTTCAGGAAGTGGAAAAACTACCATAGCTAATCTATTGCTTCGTTTTTATGATATCTTAGACGGTAGTATTAAAATTGATGACCAAGATATAAAAACAATAACGCTTGAATCATTAAGAAAACAAATTACTCTAGTAAGCCAAGATGTTTTACTTTTTGATGATACAGTGGCAGCTAATATTGGTTATGGAAATTTAAATGCAACTATAGATGAAATAATAAAAGCAGCTAAACTTGCTGCAGCTGATGAATTTATATCAAAATTACCTGATAAATATGATACAATTATTGGACAAAATGGGTTTAAACTTTCAGGTGGACAGAAGCAAAGGCTATCTATTGCACGAGCGATATTAAAAAATAGTCCAATTATTATTTTTGATGAGGCAACCTCAGCTCTTGATAATATCTCTGAACAAAATATTCAAAATTCAATTTATTCAATGAAGAAAGAAGGCAGAGCAATCATAATTATTGCGCATCGACTTTCCACTATCATAAATAGTGACTTAATTTATGTTTTAGATAAAGGGCAAATTATAGATTCAGGTTCCCACGAGCAACTACTAAAATCTTCTAAATATTACCAAGAATTATATGCAAAATCTTAGAAATTTTGATGTTGTAATCATTGGGGCAGGTGCGGCAGGATTAATGGCAGCTTTAACTGCAGGAAAAAGAGGGCGTAAAGTATTGCTAATTGATTCATCAAGCAAAATTGGAGAGAAAATTAGAATTTCTGGAGGTGGTAGGTGTAATTTTACCAATCTCTATGCTAGCGAAAATAATTATATTAGTGAAAATAAGCATTTTGTTAAATCTCCCTTAGCGCGTTATAACCAACATGATTTTATCAAATTAGTAGAAAAATATAATATTGCATATCATGAAAAAACTTTGGGTCAGCTTTTTTGTGATAAATCTTCTGTTCAAATTATTGATATGCTAATTTCTGAATGTAAAATAAATTATGTTGAGTTTGCCCTTAATACTAAAGTAATATCAATAAATAAAAGTGAAAAATTTTTAATCACAACTGAAGATTATAGTATAATTTGTGATTCATTGATTATAGCAACTGGAGGCCTTTCCATACCCAAACTTGGGGCAAGTGATTTTGGCTATAAAATTGCCAAACAATTTGGCCATAATATTGTTAAGCTAAGACCTGCCTTAGTTCCTCTTAGAGTTGAAGGAGAATTATTAAATTTTTGTAAATCCTTAAGTGGAATTTCAATAGATGCAAAAATTTATTATGAAAAAGTGTCATTTCGAGAGAATATTTTATTTACTCATCGTGGTTTAAGTGGGCCTGCAATTTTACAAATTTCTTCCTATCTTAACTTACAAAAATTGCCTCAAATTGAAATTGATTTACTTCCTGATATAACTTTAAAAGATTTTTTAGAAGAAAATAAATATTCAAAAATGCTGCTAAATAATTTTATGAGAAATTGGTTACCAAATCGTTTTGTTGATAATTATTTTGACTCTAAAAGGATAGTAGATTTCAATTCAAAAGAAATTGCTAAAATTATTGATTCTGTAAAAGAATTTAAAATTGATATAAGTGGAGATGAAGGTTATTTAAAGGCTGAGGTAACTGCTGGTGGAATTGATACTCGCGAATTATCTTCAAAAACCATGGAAAGTAATAAATGTAAAAATTTATTTTTTATTGGCGAAGTTGTTGATGTTACTGGGTGGTTAGGTGGTTTTAATTTTCAATGGGCATGGTCTTCTGGATTTGTGGCAGGTTCATATGTATGATATTATAAATAATAAGAATAAAGGTACTATTCTTGCATTATTGTCCAGTGCATTATATGGCTTAGTTGGGTATTTCGGCACTAAGTTAATAAATGTTGATATGGACATTAGTAGCATGTGTTTTTGGAGGTTTATGATCTCTTCAATTTTTATGCTAATTATATTAAAAGGCAAAGCTTATACCTCTAAAATTAATTTAAGCTTTCCTCTTTATGGAGCTTTATTTTATAGTGTTAGTGCAGGGAGCTATTTTAAGGCTACGCTTTACATAGGAACCGGACTTGCTATGGTAATGTTTTTTTGTTTTCCTATTTTAATTATTCTTTATAACTTTTTATTTAGAGAAGTTAAAATTACAAACAGATATATTTTAGTGTTAATTACTATTTCCTGCGGGATTCTTCTGCTTATAAAAAAAGATAATCTAGGTTTTGATTTATATGGAGTGTTTTTTGCTCTTGTTTCTGCTGTTGCTTATGCGGCATATATTATATTTAGCAAAAATACTTCTGAAAAAATATCGGCTAAAGTTCAAACTTTTTTTCTATCTATAGGAAGTATGTGTTACTTTGCCTTATTTGCTATTATTAATGATCAATTTCGATTTCCTTTAAACATAGTTGAATGGTTATATATAATTGCTATTGGAGTTTTTTGCACTGCTCTTCCAATATTACTTTTATTAGAAGCAATAAAGTATATATCCTCTAATAAAGCTGGAGTTTTATCTGTATTAGAACCAGTTTTTGTAGTAATATTTGGCGTTATGCTATTAGAGGAAAAAATAGATATGCTTCAAGTGCTAGGTGTTATTCTTATCTTATTTTCTTCACTTTTTACTATAAAAGAAGAATGATTTCTTAATTTATTTATTTCTTTTTTTCAAAATGTCTAAGAAAGTGAATTTCAAGAAATTTACTTATCTCATAAATTTCTTGATTCCTAAATGGATTAATATAGGAGCAGAAATATATATTGATGAATAAGTTCCCACTAAAATTCCAAAGAAAACCGTAGCGCTAAAACTAAATAAGTTTTCTCCGCCAAAAAATAATAATGCGGCAGTAGAAACAAGAGTTGTTGCAACAGTTAATGTGGTGCGGCTTAATGTTTCATTTATACTAAGGTTTATTAAGTCGTGGGCTTTAAGTTTTTTATATTTAAGAATATTTTCTCTAATTCTATCATAAATAACTACTGAATCATTAACTGAATATCCAATAACTGTAAGAATAGCAGCAATAGAAGTTAAGCTAAATTCAAGTTGAGTTAAACTCATAAATCCAAGAGAAAATACAGTATCATGTAAAAGGGCTATAATTATTCCTAAACCATATTGCCATTCAAACCTAAAAGCAATATATATCATTATTCCAGCAAATGAAAATAACACTGCAAGTAAGCCATCTTTTATTAATTCTGAGCCAACTTGAGGACCAACAAAATCTATCTTCTTATATTCTATTTTATTTTCAAAAAAATTATTTAATGAATCTTTAATCTTAGAAATATTTTGTTGCTGATCACTATTTTTATGATTACCTATTTTAACCATTAAGTTACTTTTATCTACGTTTTGAAGATGAACTTCACCAAGATTTAGTGGTTCTAATGCTTTGTAAAGAGGAGTTAATTCAATGGCCTTTTCTAGTTTTGCTTCAATTATAACACCACCTCTAAAATCTATACCGAAATTAAGACCTTTAGTAGTTAAAAAGAATATAGAAACTAGCAAGAGAATAAAAGAGATAGCCATATTAATATAGCGTATACCCATAAAATCTATTTTTGTATTATCAGGAATGAGTCTAATAGGAAAATAAAAATTCATTTTCTTGCCATTTACATTTGTGTTTAACTAATACTTAAGCATTATAGGCATAAACTTAGAATTATCAACCTACAATCTATCGATAATGGCATAAAGCACAAAAAATTGAACAATGACTGCAAAAATTGCTGCTACCACATCATCAAGCATAATTCCTAAGCCACCTTTAATTTTTTTATCAAAATAATCAATCGGCCAGGGTTTAGTTATATCCATCAGACGAAAAAAAATAAATGAAGCTATCAAGTTATATAATCCAAGCTTAAACTCATTTATACCATGCTCTTTAAATTTCATAATTGATTCACCTCCTATATAAGGCAATAATAAAATAACTAAGCAGATCGTTAGTAATTGACCAACAATTTCATCAATTACTACTTCTTTTGGATCTTCTTTATTATGTAGTTCGCTATATTGATCGGCTGCCCAAATCCCAAGAAAAAAGAGAGCAGTGGTTAGCATTAATAGATAATTTATTAATTCAAAAGCTGAAATACTTCTAACTCCGCCTTTACCCATGCTAACTAAGTAAGTCATTATAATATAAAGTGGAAATGCAAGTAATGAACCAAAGGTTCCTGGTGCTTTTGGTATATAACCAATTCCAAAACCTGTTGCAATTATACTAGAAAGTTTAAATTTCATTATTTATTATGCTCCACATATGAACTTAATCCATGTTCTGTTTTTTCCCATTTAAACGGTGAAGTAAAAACTTGAATTAATGACCTTATTCCTGCAATTGGCAAAAGCCAGTAATAAAAAAATGAAAGAAAAATTGCAGACTTTGAATTATACCATTTATTTCTAATAATAATAAATAAGCTTAATATAAAAGGCAATAGAAGAGCTAAGGGAAGGTTAATTTTCCAAAATATGCTCGATATAGGGATTTTTAAATTAAAAATTGTTATTAATATAAAAAACGGTATTAATATATAAATTAAGCTAGGAATGTAAAGAGTTAGCATTATTCCAACTAAATCTTTTAACTTTACTTTTTTTTTGAAACCAACATGAAGAAGACTTGTTAATAGATGTCCTTTAATCCATCTAGACCTTTGCTTAATCCATGCTTTTAGTGTAATTGGTGATTCTTCATAGGTGGTACTAGCAATTAATTCTGTTTTATAACCCGCATGGTTTAATCTAAGGCCAAGATCTGCATCTTCCGTTACATTAAAAGAGTCCCATCCTCCAAGTTCAATAAGTTTTTCTCTTATAAAGTGGTTACTAGTTCCACCAAGTGGAATTGGTAATGAGAGTTTTTTAAGGCCTTCTAGCATATACTCAAACAAAATAGAATATTCAATGGAAAATAACTTAGTTAAATAATTTTCTTCCCTATTATAATAATTTAATCTTGCTTGAATGCAAATCACTTGTGAGGTACATAAGCTAAATTTAGCTACTACTTGCTTTAATTGATTTTCAGAAGGGCGATCTTCTGCATCATAAACAGTTATATATTTTCCTGTAGCAAAGTTTAATCCATAATTACATGCTTTTGGCTTAGTTCTAGGATAAGACTTAGGGATATTAATTATTTTGATATGGTTAGGAATAGCAAGTTTAGATAACGCTCTTTTAGTTATTTTATCATTTTCTTCAACTAACAGAAGTATTTCAAGTAAGTCTTTAGGATAGTCTATTTTTTCCATTGAAATAAAAAGGTTATAAATAATTTTATCCTCTTTATATAGAGGAACCATAATCGTATATTTTGGTAATTCTAGTGGTTCTTGAAAATTGCAATCTTGCTTGTAATTATATATTCCAATTATAGTTATGAAAGCTTTTGAGCTTTGGGTGATAAGGTAAAGTATATTAAGCAGATAAAAAATAAAAACGTAGCTTTGTTCAGGTAACACTATCAAAAAAGTAACCCAAAGGAAAAAAATTATTATAAGCTTAAATCTATTATTTTTCATCCACAACCTTAGGGAATATTGAGGATAATTTTCCTCCAGTTTAAAAATAGATTTTCTGATAAGTTCATCCATAGTTATTAGCTAAATATTATTTCATGTTGATGAAATTTTTTTAAAGTATCTCGATGGCCTATAGATATTAAAGTTACATCTGGCAATTCATCCTTAATAAGTTTATAAGCAATTTCTTCATCTTCAATGCTTAAAGCACTACTTGATTCATCCATTATTAATATACCAGGTTTATTTAAAATAGCTCTTAGGAAAGCTATTTTCTGTTGTTCACCTAAGCTTAAAGATGAAGACCAATTTTCTTGATTATATAATCTATATTTTAGCTTTGTTAAATTTATTTTTTCAAGAAGGGTAAGAATATATTCTTTATCTTTTACTTCTGTTTGTGGATAACAAATTTCTTCAATTAGTGTTAAAGAATGTAAAAAAGTTTTTTGAGGAATATAAAAAATATTTTTATCCTGTGGTAATTCAATTAATCCTTCACCATAAGGCCAATAACCTGCTAAAGCTGCAGTAAAGGTGCTTTTACCACAACCATTTCTTCCTCTGATTAAATAAGATTGTCCAAGATTAAAATTAAGATTAAGATTTTGTTGTAAAGGAAGTAGGCTTGGTGAGTTTAAAAACAAACTCTTAACCGAAATTAGATTAGTCTCCTTTTTAAAACAATTAATTTTATTAGATTTAATAGTGTTTTCCCAAGATCTAATATGTTGATCAAACTCACTTAACCTTGTAATTACCGCTTTATAGTTAGCTAAAGATTGATAATTACTAATTAAAATGGACAATGAATCTTGAACTTTGCCAAATGCATTTGCAATTTGCATGACTTCACCTAACTGAATTTCTTTAGCAAATAACCTAGGAGCAGATAATAATATAGGGAAAATATTAGCGAAATTATTATAAAAATTTGACCAAATACTTAAGTTTTTTTGAATTTTAATTATACTAAAATTATTGTCTATAACTTGTTGAAGTGCATTTTTAAAAATATTTTTTTCATATTCTTCGCCTTGGTAAAAGATAATATTATTTGCATTTTCTCTTGCTCTCATGAGCGAAAAACGGAAATTAGCTTCTTTTTTCTCTTGCTCAAAATCTAACTTCACTAGTCTTTTACCAATTTTAAAAGTAATAAAAGTGCCTATTATGCAATAAGCTAATACTGCCCAAACCATATATCCATGTAGGGTGAAGTTAATATTTGCAATAGTAAATTTAACTATTCCTGAAAGATTCCACAGTATAGATATAAAGCTTACAAGTGTGATAAAAGAATTTATAACTTGAAAAAAAAGATTTCCGGTTAAGCTAGTAAAGGAATTTAAATCTTCGCTAAGTCTTTGATCTGGGTTATCTATTTTGTTAGGTAAAAGATTATTAGCAATATATGCTTTACTATTCATCCATTTATCAACATATTTGTGAGTGATATATTTTCTCCAGTTTATGACAAGATAAGAAACTGATATAAATGAAGATATGAATATTAAAATCATAAAGCTAACAGCTAAACAGAAAGTTTTTATACTGTCATATAATTCAGCTTTATTTGCATTTTGTAGGGCGTTATAAAATCCAGCATACCATTTATTCATTAATACTTGGGCATAAACAAGGATAAATTGCAATACTATTGATAAACTTAAAAGCAAAATAGCTTTTGTTCTAGTTTCTTTATCAATAAAAAAATCTTTGCCCAAATAACATATATTTTTGAAAAAATTCATGCTTACTCCCAAAATAATGCTTGCTTATATTATAAAAATAGCGAAACTAGCAAAAATTTATAGTTTAAAATAATTTATTTGGCTATAATTCTTTTTAAGCTAAGGGTAATATTAATGTTAACTAAAATTTTTCCAAAAAATGAGCTAGTACGTCATGTGTTCACTTTATGGTTTATTTTAGCTGTAGTTGCTCTTGCATTTTCTGGTATTTATTCGTTTCTTCCTTATGCCTTAAGAACTCCAGTCCTAGCAAAAATTTTAAATTTACCTAATCTATTTAATTTATCACTAATGGTGCATGTTAATTTAGGTGTATTAGTGTGGTTTATGTCTAGCGCCGCTATGCTAGCCTGTTTAATTATTAAAGAAAAATGGGCAATTTACTCATTTGTTAGCTTTATTATAGCCATGGTGGGCACTTTATTTATTATATTTTCTCCATTTATAGGCTCATCTGAGCCAGTTAAAAATGATTATATACCTATTTTACATAATTTTGTTTTCATATTAGGAATTTCTCTCTTTCTTTGCTCAATATTGCTTCAATCTATACTTGGAATTTTAAGTTGGGAAAATATAAAAAGAAATACCCTTAAAACTTCTATTTATATAATTTGTTTGATATATATTGTAGCTTGCCTTTGTTTTATTAAATCGGCTTATGAATTAAAGTTAGTTACGCAAAAAAGATTTGTTGATTTGCTTGAATTTTATCAGCTCCTTTTTTGGGGACCTGGACATATACTACAATTCTGCTATGTGCAGCTGATTATATTTGCTTGGATAATATTAATTAGTGATGCACCTAATATAAAATTAAATAAAAAACTTATAAATATTCTTCAATGGGTTAATTTTATTTGTATTATTCCAACCATCTTTATTTATTGGATTTGCTCTGTTGATAGCCCTGAACTATATAATTTTTTTACCTACCATATGAAATATTTTGGCGGCAATTTAATTATGGTAATAGGTTTGATTATTTGCTACAATTTAGTAAAGTCTAATATTATAAGGAGTTTTTCAGGGGCAGCTATATTATCTTCTCTTCTCTTGTTAGGATCAGGTGGAGTTATTGGCTTTTTAATTAATGGCGCAAATGTCACTGTGCCTGCACATTATCATGGGGTTATTCTTGGCATTACGGTAAGCCTTATGGGAATGTTTTATAAGCTACTTCCTGAATTAGGGTTTAAAGGGGTGAATAATAAGTCGGCTAATTGGCAGCTTGCTTTATATAGTTTAGGGCAATTTATACACGTATTAGCTCTGGCTATATCAGGTGGATATGGAGTTTTAAGAAAAGATCCCTTAGGAAAATTAAGCATGAAAGCTAAATTTTTTATGGGCGTTATGGGAATAGGTGGGAGCATAGCTTTAATTGGAGGAATCTTATTTGTGATTTTGATATTTAAAAATTTAAAAGGGAATAATTCATAAAAATGAACAAAAGACCGACCAGAGAAGAAGCTGAAAATGCAGTTAGAACTTTAATCGCATGGGCAGGAGATAATCCAGAAAGAAAAGAATTAATAGAAACTCCAAAAAGAGTTGTCAATGCTTATGAAGAATTATTTATAGGTTATAAACAAACAATTACTCAAGAAGTTGGTAAATCATTTGAAAATAACAATGATTATGATGATATGATAATAGTTCGTGAAATAATTTTTGAATCACATTGCGAACATCATATGGTACCTATTATAGGTAAAGCTCACGTTGCTTATATTCCTGATCAAAAAATTTTAGGTTTAAGTAAAATTGCAAGAATTGTGGATATTTTATCTAAAAGGTTACAAATTCAAGAAAGATTAACATTAGAAATAGCAAAATCCATTGATGAGATTGTTAACCCTAAAGGGGTTGGCGTTGTTATAGAATCTTCTCATCAATGTTTAACAATGCGAGGAGCATATAAACCAGGAAGTTTAATGAGAACCTTGCACATGGTTGGCTGTTTTAAAGAAGATAACATTAGAAAAGACTTTTTAAGTCAAATAACAGACATGTGAGGAGGATTTATGTCTATTCTAGTTGGTTTTATTCCAATATTCTTATTTATCATGTTGTTTGTTGGTAGCGGTTTATACTTTAGTGGGCTAGGATTAGATAATGCTTTCTACCAAATTTCCCCAATAGCTGCAATAATTCCCTCTTTAGCTTTAGGGTGGTATATGCATAAAGGTAAAGCAGAAGAAAAAATGAATGCTTTCTTAGATGGAGTAAGACATAAAGATATTATAATTATGTGTATAATCTTCCTTCTTGCAGGCGCATTTAGTGAAGTGACTAAGGCTATTGGAAGTGTTGATGCTACAGTTAATTGTGCTTTATCACTCATACCTTCAAATTTTCTCCTAGTTGGATTATTTCTAACAGCTGCTTTTATTTCTACTGCAATTGGAACATCAATGGGGACTATTGCAACTATTGCTCCAATTGCTGTTGGATTAAGTGGACAAGGTGCCTTTCCAGCAGTGTTAGGAGTTGCAACAGTTGTAGGTGGCTCTATGTTTGGGGATAATTTATCAATCGTTTCTGACACTACTATTGCTTCAGTTATGTCACAGGAAGCTAGCTTAAAGGAAAAATTTAAACTTAATGCTAAATTAGCATTTATTTCTGCTTTCTTTACTTTGCTTATATTATTTAGATATTCTTCAAATGTTGTTGAGGTTGAAGCTCAAGAATTTTCAATTCTGTTAGTTACCCCATATATCTTATTAATTATTCTAGCTGCTTCAGGCGTTAATGTGTTTGTATCTTTAGTTACCAGTATTGCTTTTGCTGGTTTTGCAGGGATTATTAAATATGATTATCAATTTTTAAAATTAAGCCAAGATATAACCAAAGGCTTTGCGAGTATGCAAGAAATAATGCTACTTTCTTTATTAGTAGGTGGATTATCTGGGCTTTCAGGAAAAGCTTCTACAGATTTAGCAAAATCAATAGGTGATTGGGTTTCTAAAAAAGGTGGAATTAGAATGGCCCAGTTTATGATAGCTAAGATAGTTTCTGTATTTGATGTATTACTTGCAAACAACGTTATTGCAGTTATTTTTAGTAGTGAAGTAGCTAAAGATCTTGCCAAAAGATATCGCTTGCCTCCTCATTATAGTGCAACTTGGTTAGCAACTTTTTCATGCGTTTTTCAGGGAATTATACCTTATGGTGCGCAAATATTACTAGCTAGTGCAGTTGCGGGTGTTTCTCCTATAAGTGTAAGTAAATATGTATTTTATTGCTATATATTAGGGGTGGTTTCTACTTTATATATTACTTTTGTTAAAACACCAAAATATAGCAAGTTTGATGAAATATTTCATTAAAAGCTTATAGACTTTTATTCCGTTTAAACACCTAAAAATATTATTTAGTTAAAAATAGCATTTTTTATTTTCTAACTAACCTCGAAAATAAATGAACAATATAAAATTGTAAATGCTTATTTATTAGAAAATAATATTAACCTAGAAGTTTTTACTTATGAGAATGATATTTAAATATTCATATTAGGATTACAGGGTAGTTCAGATTTTAATAACCTTAATCATTCTTATAGCCAAGTGAGCTATACAAAACTTCTTTGTAAATAATAAGAATATACAGTAAAATAAGGTAAAAAGAGGTGGGTTATACTATT
Organism: uncultured Rickettsiales bacterium; assembly: GCA_964627795.1. Classification (GTDB taxonomy): domain Bacteria; phylum Pseudomonadota; class Alphaproteobacteria; order Rickettsiales; family CANDYO01; genus CANDYO01. The sequence continues at coordinate 17,888 of CAZVLF010000012.1, forward strand.
AATATTTTATCTAAATCGTTACTGGTAATATTTTTTCTAGCGATCCTTTTTTTAAAATTACGCATATTCTTCAAAAAACATTGCTCATCGGGGAAGAGGTAAAGAATTTCCGGAAAATACTCTTTTTGCTTTTGAAAATTATCTAAAAGTTGGTGCTGAGTACATAGAGTTAGATGTGCAACTAAGTAAAGATGAAGTGGTAATGCTTTTTCAAGAAAACTAAAATAGAATACTTTAATATAAAGTAATTTATGGTTGATTTAATCTGGGGTAAAATATATTCTAATATTATGTTTAACTAATTCACCCAGTTTATTATGTCAAAAAGTTCAGAAGAAGATAAAGCTAAAGAGGCTAAAATTCTTGAAGGTATGTTTCAAGAAGTTAGGGTGATGCAAACCAAAATAACCCGAGATATGATAGTTCCTCTTGGTAATTCCTTGGGCGCAAGAGAGGTGGTTCAAGCTAATTCTTTTTTTAATGATATGGTAAATGGTGTATATAAAGAAGCCAATAAATTTGTAGACAAAAGACTTAATGAAGAACAGCAAAAGGAAATCAAAGGAGCTAAAACTGAAGAAGAAAAAAATAAATTAAGAGAGAAATTTGATAAAGATAATCCTGAGGCAAAAGAGTTAAGAGATAAAGTTAAAGCTGGTCTTGATAAAACAAGAAAAGAGGCTCAAGAAGCTCTTTTAAGTTCTATGCCAACCGAAAATTCTCAGGCTATTCAAGCTATAGAAGCTTTAAAGGAAAAAGATGATAAAAAACTCAAAGAAGCATTGGTAATGGAGGTTTTAGAAGAATCTATTAAAAGAGCAAAAATTACCAGCAGGAAAGATAAGGTAATTGCAGCATTAAAAGAAACAATTTCTAGCTTTGATACCAAAGCTCTTTCAAATGATCAATTTGTTCAAGAATTGACAGTATCCCTCACTAGACATGTTCATCCTACCATAAGAACAATGAGTAATACAATTTCAACTAAGAATCTTGAATCAATTAAAGAAAGAATATCAGTTAAAGATGCTGCAAATGCTTCTGTTGAACATATATCTGATCCTAAAAAAGTGAAATCAATTTCGGTTCAAGTTAGTAAAGCTCAAGAATCGATTAAGGGGAATAGCAGAGGCTACTAAATAAGGACTTAACTTTTAACCTTAAAAACGTGAATTCTGGTTTTACTTGGCAAAAGGAGAGGTTGAAAATATGAATGTCAGAATTAAACGGTGCCTGATGAGATCGTTATCTAACACAAACAGTTTTATCTTCAGGATTTATTTGAATTATAGTAAATCTTAAAAAAATATCATTATATTTTTGCCAATCCTATATATAAGAATGAGTATAGAGAAAAAACTAATTTATTATGAATCGTTATGATAGCAAGGGAGTTTCAAATAGTAGAGATATAGTTATAAATTATTACTTAATTTATCATAAAACTTAATTAGACAATCCTGTAGAGCGAAAATTTCTACCCAATTCATTTGAAATAATTTGGACAAAAGTGGTTTTGCTTAGCACTGGATGGCCATAAAGAACAGCATGATCAAAATAGTTATTTTCACTTTTACGCCTCTTGAACTTTTATTAATATCTTCGAGTTTTTTAATTTTCGTTTCATTACTTACCATAATCTTTAACAAACAAATAATATATTTCATTAATTTAGGTAGGTAGTAAAATAATCATTTTTTTGGAAAAAACTAAATTCCTATCGTTAGTTAGAAAAAGTTCGTTTTTCCTAATTTATAAAAGTTTCAACATTGTAGATTAGGAAAAAAGTTAGTACTACAGAATTAGAAAAATCTGAAAGTTCGTATATTTTAAGACAATAATGATGGATTGTTATTTATGAGTCTTCAATACATGTTTATGGGTGAGGGACTTGGTACTAAACAATAACTTCTAACGTTAAATTTAAATTGTTTTCTCTTCGAAATTCACTGCCATTTTTTAGTATAAAATATCGGTCGCCATTCCCATTCACAGGTCATTGGCTTTTGTTTCTTTAATATTGGAGCAACATAAAGCATAAAGAGCAAGAATAAAGCAGTGAAGACCTGCAGTTTATACTTGAATCAACAAATTATTTTATAATTTTCCTGATAATTCTTTGTGGCTTATCGTGTATAATTCTATACTTGATTTCTTGTGTATTAAATTGTAATGCAATACTAGATTACTAATTTGGGGTAACTCTGTTTTGTCGCATAATATTTGTTTATAGAAAATACTGTTTTTTGTTCTAAGTAAATAAGATGGTAAATTTATGGACAAATCAGCAAATCGTATTTTAGATATCCGGTGTTAAAGTATTAATTCTAACCGGATATCTATAGCTATATTAGATATCAATATTTTGATTGGAAGCTTCAACACCACCAAAAATTATGTCTTCACCGTAACTAGTATCAGCACCAAAAAATTGCTCATAAATATATGCAAATTCTTCTTGTATATATTTATACTGAGCTTTGTGCTGCTCTTCTAATTTACCAGAAATATATTCAGATATAATATTGAAGGCTTTATTTGTAAAGCCTACTATAGCTGCGCTGGCGACTATTGCTTTAAATGTATCTGCTTGTTCACCAGTAACTGACTTAGAAGTTAATTGCGGCAATAACATAAAGACAATTGAATTTGTTATTGCTTCTAGATAATTTCCTTTTGTAAGACTATAAGCTGCATTTGCAGTTCCTGTCATCCCAGAAACACAGATATTTCCATTTAAACTAGCAACAGTATAACTGATCGAAGATAAAGACTTTATGAGATTATCTGTTGTGGGAACATAAGCTGCGTATGCAGAATCAATAACCATATTGGCAATTGGAATATATCTTATAGATCCATATAATAAGTCATTATAAAAAGATGAAGAAGAGGTGTAGCTATTAGGAGTAGAAATATCTGTTGCATCTTCTAATAGTAGAGTCTTTGGTGATTGAGTATTTACAGGTTCAAACAAAATCTTGAGAGTTTCTTTAGCTCCTCTTTCTCTTACTGCATCAACAAGACATGTAGTTACTTCTTCATCTTGTAATAAATCAAAGATTCCATCTAATTTATCATTACCTTCAGCTGCTGCACTAAAGAGTAATTTTTCAACCTCAGGTATGTTTAAAATGCTATTGTCGTATGTTGTTTTCGTTTGAAAGTAACAAATATCCATGTGATTACTTTTTGGTGTTTCAGCTGCTGCGCTTTCTGTTCCAATCATGCTTTGATAGTGCGAGATTGACTTTATTTGTTGACTAAGTGAGCTTTCTTCTAATCGCTTAGTTCGCAAAAGTTTAGATGCATATTCTGAATTGATATCTTCCTCAAAACATTCTCTTTTTCTTTTTGAAGAATTAACAGATAAACCATTTTCTTGGTATTTTTCATCTTCAATTATGAATATACTTGAAGAAGAGCTCTGAGCAATATCACTTCCATTCTCATCCTCATTGAATGCGCTTGATATAAATGTATGTTTTTTCTTACCTTCATAAGTATAATCATAAAATATGTCTGGTTCATATGATTCAAAAATAGCTTCAGGTTCAGTATAAGAACTAACTTTTGGAGTTAGAGAATCAATAATAATTTGATCATCATTATATTCAAAATCTTGTTTAACTAAATCTTCAAGCTTTAAATGACTGAGACTTTCTAACTGTAGCTGAAAATATTTTTTAGTAAATATTGTTCCTTCTTCATCTTTTAAAATCCTGGTAATACGTCCATATCTTTGAGCTATAGTTATTAGTGAATTTGTTGGAAAAAAATCTATTAACACTTTCAATCCTGGATCGTCATATCCAGTTGATAGTATATCAACATTAATTAAAAATTGGAAATTTCTGTTCTTATGACTTTCTAATATTTGATCCACTTTGTTTATTTGAGAGTGAACACATTCTGCAACTCTCTTGTTATTTTTATTTAGCTCCCTTGATAAGTTGTTCGCTATATTTATGCTCGGCACGAATATTAATACCGGTTCTTCATCTGGAGACTTTTCTCGAACTATTTCAGCTATATATTCTATATTATTATTAAGGAAATTATTTAAACTAGAACCTAAATTTTTCGTTGATGAAAATGTAGTTATTGGTGTGGTTATTTTATTTGGATCTAGCTTAATAGTCTCTATCTCTACTGGAGACAATATTCCTAATTCTGTTGCTTTTTGAATAGAAAGATCAAAAAACTTGCTAAATAATAACTGAGATACCGACCTAAGATCTCCATCTTTGCGTGGAGAAGAAAATTTATCAGTGGCTGTAAATCCAAGTATTAATCTATCTTTTTTTTGTAAAAAAAAGTCGACTATTTCTTTTCTTGATTTAGTTAAAGAATTATGAACTTCATCAAGTATAATTAACTGTGAATCTAATAAGTCGTTCAATATAAGTCCATTATAATGGCTATCAAAAGTATCATATACTATTATACTGATTTGGTTACCTAATTCTTTAATATCACCATTAATAATTCCAGCCCTAATATCAGGATAAAGTTCTTTTATTCTATCTTTAGTTTGCTCTGCTAAAGTCCTTGTTGGTACAATAATTGAAGACTTTAAACCCATTACTTTTATTAATGCTAAAAAGATATTTGTTTTACCAGTGCCTGTAGCCATTTTAACAAAACCACAATACTTAATGGCATTATTAAAAGTAAATATTTCACCATCTTCAAGGTCGATTCTGGTTGCAACCTCAGCTCTAATATCTTTCATTTCTTGAAATATACTAGCTAAACAAGCATTCTGATAGTCGCGCAAACTAACCTTAGAGTCTTCTTTTTCTTCATTTATATATTTTTCTAATTCTTGAAATCCTTCATTCAACTTTGCTGGAGAAAGAGATTTTTTGTTTGCTAGATCTAAATGTTTAAATGCTTCTTTTAAACTAGAGCCATCTTCCAATTCTTGTATATAATCCAAAGGAGATTTTTTATATATATCTTGAATATTAAAATCTATATCCTTACTCTTTAATAGCAACTCAGCAATTTTAACATTACCTCTTCTTATTGCCATATGCAAAGGTGTCTGACCATCTTTATTTTGAGCATTAATATTAGCACCATAATTTATTAATGCCCTCACTGAATGAACTTTATCGTTAGGGCCATTACAAAGAAAATGAAGAGCAGTATTGCCTTTATCATCAAGAATATTTCTAACATTTTCTTTTTCATAAGATATTTTTGTTTCCTCTTCTATGAGGAGTTGCGCTTCAGCGTCTTGTTCTTCTGTGATTTTAATTTTTCTTTTTTTTGCACTGGATCTTTGATTCCTACTTGTTCCTTTATTAAAAATCAGATCTACAACAGTATCTCCATATGCTAGAAGTAAATAGTGTAATATTGGCGTTCCATTTTCATTATATTTTGCTTTTAAATCTATATTATGTCGTTTCAAATAGGAAAGTATTTTTATAATGTTATCACGGTTTTCATTGCTTGCTTTTGGCGAAATACAAGAATTAGTTTCATCAATTTCTGAATTTTCTTGATGTTCTGCAAATTTACGTTTTTTGTTAGACGAATTAGGAGTCTTAACTTTTGTTGTGATAACTTCTTCGTCATGTTCATAATCAGCAAAAGATGGTAATAGCTCAAAGGGCTTAACTTGATTAGAATTTTGTTTGTTTAAATCAGCACCATTATCCATTAACAATCCAATAATAGCAACATTGCCTTTGCTACAAGCTATATGTAATAATGTTGAACCATCATCATCAATATCTTCTTTAATTTCAAGCTCTCCAATTTGTTTAACATACTCAAATATTGTCTTAAATATTTCACTATTTCCTTTTTCAATCGCATGGACTAAAACTGTTTTAACTTCAATATAATTAGTTAATACAGCATCTTCTTCAATTTGTTTAACATGCTCAAATATTATCTTAAATATTTCACTATTTCCTTTTTCAATCGCATAGACTAAAACTGTTTTATCTTCAATATAATTAGTTAATGCAGTAGTGATACCACCATAATCGCTTAAGTATTTTAAAATTAAACTAACAGCTTCATTATTATCTGTTTCAATAGCTTTTATAAGAATATTATTAACTTTTTCACTCAATGCTGCTAAGTTAGACACTAACTGTGTTATATTTTTGCGCCATGAAGCATAATCTAAAATTATTTTAAGAATTTCATTACTTCCTTCCTCAATAAGTTTAAGCAGAAGCTTTTGTTCAAAAAATAAATTTCTAATTTCATATTCCTCTAGATGCTTTCCTACATAATTTTTATCTAAGGTTTTAATGATTTCATTAAAATCATTGGATTCTTCAGGATTAACTTCTGTAATATGATGTAGATTAGTTGCTGCGTTCTCATAAAAAATTTGTTCAAAACATAAATCTCCAATATCTTTTGTCGTTGTCCTATCTCCTGTATAATTTTTATCTAAGCTTTTAATGATTTCAATAAAATCACTGGATTCTTTAGGATTAGTTTCTAAGATCTCATTAACACCTATTGCCTTTCCATCGAGAATAATATTTTGAGAAGAATATGCAATTGGTGAACTATAACTTATAGGAAGACTGCTTGAAACAACTGTAGCCTCTATATTTGCTCTTGCCTCTGTGATTGATTCTACATCTTTAACATTGCCTTTATGGGTTGCAACCATTAAAGTCGTTCTTCCATTTTTGTTAGCCCGATTACGGCTTATTAATTTTTCAATATGACGATAATTTTTAGCATTAAGATTTAATTCTGTAATAATGTAGTTTGTTTTTAAAGCCTCAGCAAGTGCTATTGCTCCTTCATTTTCGATGTTGTTCCTAATTAAGTTGATAGAAGTAATGCTTTTGTTTATTTTTATAGCCTCAGCAAGTGTTCTTGCTCCGTTAACTCCAATTTGGTTTAGAGACAAATTAAAATTGGTAATGCTACGGTTTTCTTTTAAAGCCTCAGCAAGTGCTCTTGCTCCGTTAACTCCAATTTGGTTTTGAGACAAATCAACATTGGTAATGCTATGGTTTTCTTTTAAAGCCTCAGCAAGTGCTATTGCTCCTTCATCGCTAATATTATTATTAGATAAGCTGATAGAAGTAATGCTTTTGTTTATTTTTATAGCCTCAGCAAGTGCTATTGCCCCTTCATCGCTAATATTATTATTAGATAAGCTGATAGAAGTAATGCTTTTGTTTATTTTTATAGCCTCAGCAAGTGCTATTGCTCCGTTAACTCCAATTAGGTTTCGAGACAAATCAACATCGGTAATGCTATGGTTTTCTTTTAAAGCCTCAGCAAGTGCTATTGCTCCGTTAACTCCAATTAGGTTTCGAGACAAATCA
>CAZVLF010000012.1:25309-25706 GCA_964627795.1 uncultured Rickettsiales bacterium
ACATCGGTAATGCTATGGTTTTCTTTTAAAGCCTCAGCAAGTGCTATTGCTGCTTCATCGCTAATATCACTATAATATAATCTGATATCAGTAATGCTATGGTTTTCTTTTAAAGCCTCAGCAAGTGCTCTTGCTGCTACATCGCTAATATGAATAGAAGATAAGTTGATAGAAGTAATGCTTTCGCTTATTTTTAAAGCCTCAGCAAGTGCTATTGCTCCTTCATTTCCAATGTTGTTACTAAATAAGCTAATAGAAGTAATGCTTTTGTTTATTTTTATAGCCTCAGCAAGTGCTCTTGCTCCTCTAGCTCCAATTAGGGTTCGAGACAAATTAACATTGGTAATGCTATGGTTTTCTTTTAAAGCCTCAGCAAGTGCTCTTGTTCCTCGATCCC
>CAZVLF010000013.1:0-22913 GCA_964627795.1 uncultured Rickettsiales bacterium
TGAGAGGATCTGCCTTTAGTACGAGAGGACCGAAATGGATATACTGATGTGTCAACAGTCTTACTAATATTATTTGCAGCAAGGACTATAAAAGGATAAAAGAAAAATTTAGATTTATATTTTTTGAATAAAGCAGTAATAAATCAAAGGCAGTAATTAATTATAAGACAATTGATTATTATCTTTATCAAAGAAATATTGTTTCAACAATGGCGAAAAAATTAAAATATTCATCCGTTTTATGATAGAAATTATGGAAATATATTTTAAAATAATAGACTAAATAAAGGTCTAATATTATTTTTATTATATAGTAAGTAGGGCTTAAAATTTATACAAAAGCATTATAACTTATAACTCAATTAAAAGTGAAGTTTCTTCTATCGTAAAAAGTCTTCTTAATGATGAAGGATCTGAAAAGGAATAATTTAATCTTATCAACAATTTTAGTAACGAATCTGCTTGGGGCCAATGCTAAAAATGTTGAATCTTATTACGGTAAGCTTGGATGGGTAAGGGGCATTACTTTAGTTAAAGACTCAGTATCCTTGGTAAGTAAGGCAGATTTCAAAAAAAACAAAACAAATGAAAATATTATTAATGCAAGCTTAGAAATTTTATGTCAGAACCTAGAATGTAAAAAAATAATAACAGGATTTGCCAGTGGTTTAGTTTAATCAATAAAAATGCCTGAATTTGCAAGAATGAAGGAATAAATAGTATAGAAGATAGAGGGAAACTAACATAATCAACGCTTAAAGAAAGAATGACATATTTTTTAGCGTTAATCGCTTTATATTGATTATAAGCTAAAAATTCTTCTTGATTAGAATAATATAATTTCTAATAATCAGACATATGAAATCAAATGCGTAATTTTTTAAAGTGACAATTGACAATAAAATAATTCTACTTAAAAAACCAGCAATTTTACAAGTCTTGCCAGCTATGATTTCAGGGGGAGTTGAGAGAGAAGTTTTAGATATTGCTGAAGGTTTAGTTAAGAATGGTTATAGGTCTTTTGTTGCTTCTTCTGGAGGCGCACTTGTATCTAATCTTACCCAAGGGGGGTCAAAGCATTTTAACCTACCACTTAAGAGTAAAAATCCACTTATTATAATAAGCAATATATTTAAGCTTGTTAAGCTAATAAAACTTCACAATATTAGTATAATTCATGCTCAATCTAGGGCGCCTGCCTGGAGTTCTTATTTTGCTGCTAAAATTGCAAAATGTCATTTTGTTACTACAATCCATGGAGCTCATGGAGTTAGCAACTATTTTAAAAAGATATATAATTCGGTAATTACTAAAGGGGAAAAGGTTATAGCTGTATCTAATTATATTGCTGATTATGCAAAGCAAAATTATAAATTTGACCAACAAAAATTAGAGACCATACATTGTGGGATTAATATCAATAAGTTTGATTTTAATAATGTTGAGCAGAAAAGAATAATTGAACTAGCTAGATCTTTATATATACCCACTGATAAACCGATAATAACTTTACCTGGAAGGCTTAGTAGAAATAAAGGTCATTTAGTTTTATTAGAAGCAATAAGACTGTTGCCTATTGATTCTGTAACATGTTTATTTGTAGGAAGTGATAATGGGCATCTTAAATATAGAGAAGAATTACAGTCCAAAATAAAAGAATATAATCTGGATGAAAGAGTTATAATAACAAGTGATGTTAAAGACATGCCTGCAATCTATGCTTTATCTGATATTATTCTATGTGTTTCAACTAAGCCTGAAGCTTTGGGTTTGGTATCTTTAGAAGCTCAAGCTATGGGAAGGTTAGTTATAGTTAACAATCTAGGAGGCATTAGAGAAACAATAATTCCTAATGAAACAGGATGGTTTGTAGAACCAGGAGATGTTAGTGAGCTTGCAAATAAAATAATGCAAATTTTATCAATTGATTTTGATTTAAGATTAGAACACGCAAAAAAAGCTAGAAAATATATTATTAAGAATTTTTCACTTGAAACCATGCAAGAAAAGATTATAAATGTTTACGATCAACTTCTAAAAAAATAATTTATTAAGGAGAATATATGAGTATTTCAGGTGGATGCTGCTGCCCAAAGAAAGGAACATTGGAATGTATTACTGTTCAAACTTATTTTATGGGCGTTTCATTAATAGTCCTGACCACAGTATCAACCTTGTCCGTCTTTAGATTTAGTATTTTAGGTGTTGCACATCGTGCAGTTACAGGATTGCTAGGATTAGTTGGTGTATATTTATATGATAGTAAACTAACTTCTGATAGAGAATTATCTGATTTAGTTGTAAATAATGATTTTCCTTATGTTCCTTTTGCACCTGATAGCTTAAAGGCAGTTAACTATGGGTTAGAGAGTTTACCTTCTAATGAAATAATTATTGGAGAACATAATCAAAATAATTTTATTAATGCTAATGATAAAGGAAGTAAAGTTTGGGCTAAAAGCGGTTTAAATTACATGATTGCTAATGAAGGTAAAGATACCTTCTATTTTAGCGCTTGCGATACAAAGCTTGTAGGAAATAAAGTAAAAAGTGTTATTCAAGGTTTTAATGCCACAGAAGATAAAATTGAGTTATTTTGTTCTAAAACTAAATTTTCTCATGATAATATTTCAATTAAACATTCAGAGGGTTTTACCTACATTGAAGCAAAAGGTGCTAGTGATATAAGTGTAATTGGGTTAAAAGGAGAAATAGATATTTATCCTCAAGATATTATTTTAACTACTTTAGGTGAAGTAAAGGAAGAGCTTGGCGTAGAATAAATTTATGAAAAATTCAATTTTAATAAAGATAATTCTGATTATAGTGGCGATTTCCTTGACCTTTATATTCACTTATTTTAAAGGAGACAAATTGGGTTATGTTCCTTTTGTTATTTCTGCGAATAAAATAAATGTTGCTCCATTGGATAAAACTAAAATTATTGAAGGCACTAGAAATGATGATTTTATAATTGCTAACGATGATGGAAGTAAAATTTTTTCAAAAGGAGGTCTGGATTATATTATTTTAGGAGATGGAAATGATGAAATATATTTTAGCTTATGTGGAGCTAAAATTATTGATGGCAAAGTAAGTGTGATTGAGAATTTTAATCCACTGCAAGATAAAATAAAAATATTTTGCGCTCATCATGAAATCTTGCCAGATGATATAAAAATTTTCCATAATAAATATAAAGGTAAGGACTTTACATATATCCATATAAAAGGCCAGCACCGTGACTCTGCTTTTGCACTATTAGGAAATATAAAAATAGATAGTGGCAACATTATTTTAAATGAGCGCTTCAAAAATTAGTTTTTTTCTGATATAAACTATTGCTAATAATATTGACTTTATATATGTATGAAAGAAGTAACGATCTACACTGATGGTGCGTGCTCGGGAAATCCTGGACCAGGTGGGTGGGCTGCTTTACTTATGTATAATGACAAGAAAAAAATTATTAGTGATGGAGAAACCCTTACAACTAACAATAGAATGGAGCTAATAGCTGTAATTAAAGCCTTATCTATTTTAAAAGCACCTTGTAAAGTGAATGTTTATACTGATAGCAAATATGTGCAGCAAGGAGCAAGTGAGTGGATGCATAATTGGCGATTGAATAATTGGCATAAGGGAGGCAAGTTAATAAAAAATTCTGACTTATGGAAAGAATTATATGAAGAATTAAAAAAACACCAAGTAAATTTTTTCTGGGTTAAGGGACACGCAAATAATCAAGAGAATAATCTAGTTGACCAATTAGCTAGAGAGGCATGTGGAAGGTTTTTATAATATGATTGTAAGAATATTTACCATTTTAATAGTACTATTTATTAGTATGATAAGTTTTGCGAATATAGATAGTGATCATTTGCTGGTTGAATTTGATTTAAGAGAGGTTGAAAATTATCATTTTAAAGAAAATAGTAGCACAATCCTTTCCGAAAAATATGATATGCCTGATGGTGTAAAGAGCTATGTTGACCGTTTAAAGAAATGTTATCAAACTAAAAATGCCTTAAATGATTTTTCAAATAATAATACTGAAAATAATATGTTAAGATGTAAAGATTTATTCAGTGATAGCCAAAAAATACATTATATATACTATAATAATATGAGAATTATAAATTACATCAATATATATGAGAAAAGTTATCCTTTTTTTTAGAATAAGATATATTTTTTCACTTTAAGAGTAAAAAAGCTATGGCCAGACTAGAATTAGTAATTAACCCAAATCCAATTTTAAAACAAAGCTCTAAAATTGTAGAGAAAGTTGATAAAGATCTTCAAAAACTCATGGATGATATGTTGGAAACTATGTATTTTGAAGAAGGAGCTGGAATTGCTGCGGTTCAAGTGGGTATATTGAAGCGTATATTTATATTGGATATAGATAAAAAAGATTCAGGCCAGGAGAAAAATCCAATTTTCTTTATTAATCCTGAAATCACTTGGCTTTCAGAAGAAAAAAGTGTTTTTAATGAGGGGTGCTTATCTTTCCCTGGAGGGAGGGCTATGTTATCTCGTCCTGCAAGAGTTAAAGTGAGCTTTACAGATTATGATGGTAACCCAAAAGAATTAGAAGTAGAAGATTTTATGGCCAGAGGAGTTTTGCATGAAAATGATCATCTAAATGGTATAACTATGCCTGATCACATGTCTGCTATCAAAAAGGACAGCTTCTTTAGGCAAATGCAAAAGCATGTTAGACATAAAGAAAAAGAACTTTAAACCTTACTTATATCTAATATTTCTTGGTAATTTGCTCTATTAGATATATATTTTTTATATAAGTAAGCAAATCCTCCACCAATTAACATTCCCATTCCTAATGCAGCTAGAATTGTTTCTTTATAATGGTTATTTATCCATGAATGTAGTTGTGTATTAGAGATATCGCCGCTTTCTACAGATTGTGGCATATCATTAAATATAGATAATACTGCAGTTTTGTTGTTATCTTCAATTTCAGTTAAATATTCTAGCATAGAACTTTTCTAATTAAAAAAGCTTAATATAACAGTTAATATTAATTAATCAATAAAAAATTACAATATGTTTTATTATGTATTTTGACAAAAGCTTTGATGAATAATAGTATTATTAATAAGAGCATCAAAAGAGTTTTTAAAATATGCAAGATCACGTATCAAATCTTACAATAGACACATTAAATATACTGTCATACATACTAGTATTATCATTATTTTCTTTTATTATTTGGTTAGCTTCTATGTATATAGTTGATAAAACCCAGAAAGAAAGTACATTAAGAAGAAATCACCCTATTATTGCAAGGTTAAGATACTATTTTGAAGGTTTAGGTATTTATTTTAGACAGTATTTTTTTTCTAATGAACGCGAAGAGCTTCCCTTCAATCGAGCTGAGAGATCATGGGTTTATAGAGCTGCTAAAAATATTGATAGCACAGTACCTTTTGGGTCAACTTTAGATATTAAAAAGAAAGGTATAGTTTTCTTTGTACATAGTGCTTTTCCAATATTAGAAAAAGATGCTAAAAAGGTTGATTCAGTTACTATAGGTCCATACTGTAGGCATCCTTATACTACAAATTCTATTTTTAATATTTCAGGTATGAGCTATGGTGCAATTTCAATACCCGCAATTAAAGCTTTATCAAAGGGAGCTAAGCAAGCTGGTATATGGTTGAATACGGGTGAAGGTGGTTTATCAAAATATCATCTAGAAGGAGGAGCCGATATCGTTTTTCAATTTGGGACAGCCAAATTTGGAGTGAGACAGAAAGAGGGTAGATTTGATGAAGAGAAGCTTAAAGAGATAGCTTCTAATAACCAAGTTAAAATGTTTGAAATTAAATTGTCTCAAGGAGCGAAGCCTGGAAAAGGAGGAATTTTGCCAGGAGTGAAAGTTACTCAAGAAATAGCTCAAATTAGAGGAATAGAAGTAGGTAAAGATGCTATAAGCCCAAATCGTCACCCAGAAATTGAAAATATTGATGATTTGCTAAATATGGTAAATTATGTTCGAAATATAACGGGAAAACCAGTAGGGTTTAAACTTGCAGTTGGATCATTTGAGTTTTTTGAAGATCTTTGTGCTTCAATTATTAAGCGTGGTGAAAAGGATGCTCCTGATTTTATTACTCTTGATTCAAGTGATGGTGGAACTGGAGCAGCCCCTATGAGCCTTGTTGATTCTGTTGGTCTTCCAATTAAAGAGAGCTTACCCAAAGTAGTAAATATTCTTAAAAAACATAATTTAAAGGAAAGAATAAAGATTTGTGCAAGTGGTAAGCTTGTTAACCCTTCTGAGGTTGCTTGGGCTTTATGTACAGGAGCTGATTTTGTTAATTCAGCTCGTGGTTTTATGATGGCACTTGGTTGTATACAATCTTTGCAATGTAGTAAAAATACCTGTCCTACAGGAATTGCAACACATAATCTAAAACTGCAACAAGGTTTAGACCCTACAGATAAAGCTAACAGGGTTATGAACTATGCTCGAAACATGATTAAAGAATTAGAAATAATTGCTCATGCGTGTGGAGTAGATAACCCAAGAAAATTAAACCGTAAACATGCAAGAATAGTAGTTGGAATAGACCATTCAATAAGCATAGAAGAGTTTTACAACGAATAAAATAAAGGATCTAACTTTAAAATCTTTCTTGCTGTTTAGAATTAATCTTTGCAGTTGGGGAAGAATTTGGAGATGTTGGAGGAGTACGTACATCAAATCCAGGAGCACTAACTTTTGTAGGAGTTATTCTTGTGCCGGTTTGTTGATCAGGTGAAGTTATAGTGCTTGGAGTTTTATAACTTTCTTTATCTTGTTTTGCCTTTGCTTCCAATATCTCATCTATAGTTTTTCTTCCAGCGGTAGCTTCCAATGTAACTCCTTCTCTTTTTCTTCGATCTGATTCTATATTATGATTTGTTGTAGTTGAGTGAAAATCTGCAAATTGAAGGGCTTCCTTTAAATTATTTGTATCAAACACTAAATTATTTTTGTTAGGATTTCTATTTTCTTTTGACATTATATTATCTCCTTTACATGAAATTTAATTTCATTATAGATCTATTCAGTTAAGAAAATATTAACGAGTTGCTTGTAAAATTATTTTTAAAATTGAATAACTAAGGAGTAAAATTATGGCACAAGTTATTTTAATGCGTCATGGCGAAACACCATTTAATGTAGCGCATAAAATTACCGGTAGAGGATCTGATCCATCTTTGACTGAAAATGGAATCAATCAGGCAAAAAAATCGGCAATAAAGTTATATGAATCTTATGGTAGCTCTATAGATTTTATAGTTAGCAGTGGTATGACTAGAACTAATCAAACGGCTGAGATTGTTAATTCGATGTTTGAGAAGCCAATTTATTATGATATAGAGATCCAAGAAATTAGCCATGGTGCTTTTGAAGGAATGCATGGTCCTAGTGTATATCATATTCTTGATTCAGCACCTGATGAAGTGCACCCTGCAGGAGGAGAAAGCAGAAGTGTTTTTGCTAAAAGAGTTGGTTCAGCATTGTGTAAATATCTAGATCAGGATGCAGAAAATATATTGCTGGTTTCTCATGGAAGAACAGGGATGATAGCTCATGAAATATTTTTTGAGCAGCCTTTAAGCCATTTTGGCAATAGTGATTATATAGTTTTTAATCCATTTGAAATTGATAATTTAGAAGATAGATGTATTAAATTTTTAGGAGAACAAGAATAAGAAATAAGGCTATGACGCTTGGCATAAATAGTTGTTTATAAGAGAATATTTTTAGAGGAATAGATTTATTAAGCTAAAAAAAATATCTGCTATCAATAATATTATAAAGAAAGATCATAGTCTTGCTTGTTATTATATGTTTTCTTATAAAAAGACTTGCTCACAACTAAAATCTTCTAATGGTTCAAAATCTATTTTTCCAGCTAATGGATGAGAGTTAATAGCATCTAATATTACCGGCAAAACATGTTTACAGTAGTGTTTTCTGCCAGCAATAGATTGGAAAATAGCATCTTCAGTGCCATAGAAGAATTCTAATTCTGGCAAACGAGGAATAAACTCTGAGTCTAATGTATCATAATTATAGGATCTCTTGCTAAAAGCTGATAACAAAGTGCTATAACCTAATATTGCCTTACCAAAATAATTTATACCATGCATAATCCCAGCAATGTCTATCATTTTACCATCATCATCTTTTTCCTCTCCTAAAAGAGTAGTTTTCAATTCTACACCAAATTTCCATAAATCCTGGCAAGCATCCACACTTACTGGGTGATGAGGTAAAAATTTAGTTTGAATATTTGTTAATGTTTGGCAAATAGCATTATGGTGTTCATTTTGTGAATCTGGAACTTCTATAAAATAAGGATTAAAACTATTAAACACCTTATTTATTACTTGATGGGTGATCTCATGGAATAATATTCCACTCTCATGACCAACCAAACCAGATTCAAAAAACTCTTTGACTGTTGATTCCGGGTCTAGATTATCTATAATTTCATGATGGGAAAGTATAATTGCTGCAACTCTATCTAGCAATTGAGCAGGATTATCATCCTTTATTTCATCAGCTAAAGTAAATAAATTATAGGTAATCTCTTCTGCTCCTTCTTGAGAAATAGGATGTGACTTGATTTCAATCTTGCCATCATGGTGGGCACGGCCTGTAAAATGTCTCATAATTTTTCCATATTTAGAAGATGAGTCATAAAAATATATTGGATTCTGTTGCTCTAAACATATCAAAGCATAATAAGCTAAAATAGGTTTAAAAAGAGTGGATTTTTCTAGGTTATCAATAGATAGTTCAATTTTAGCTTTATTTAAAGATTTTTCATAATAAGTTATTGATTTTACAGCTTCATTTATCCCAATATTTTGATCAGGAAGATTTACTTTTAATTTATCAAAGTTAGTTAAATCAATATTAGTATCATTATCTTGCATAGCAACTTGCTTAATTTGAACAAGTTCTGGTTGAGGTGTAGTTATTACTACTGTTTTTGGTAGCAATGCTTCTTGTTCTTCTATGGTAAAACCTTTTAGGTTCATTAAAAATTTTGCGTCTTCAAGATTTCCATCCTCAATGAGTGATATGATCATCTGATTAGAAATGGGAGCGCCAAGTTTATAAAGTTTTTCTGCTTTTTCCTTATTTCCTTGAATAAGTGATCCTAATATTATATTTGTACCAAAGTTAAGTTCAATAAACCCTTGTTCCATATCAATTATTGATAAATTTTTTAGATGCATCAATTTTGAAGCTAAATCATAGTAACCCCTATCGGCTATTGCTGCAATAGTTCTTGGCTCTATTTGAGATGCATATGGGGCAAGTAATTCAATAGCAGCTATATTGCGTTTTATAAAAAAATTCCAAATCATTGAATCCTCTACACTTGCGCCAATATCAAGAATAAGTTTAGCATCATCAAATCTTTGCTGCTCAATTAAAGAAATAATTTTATAGTAAGGAATAGAGACATTACCTATATCCTTAATTTTAAAATTTTGGAATAAGATCCTTAGAATTTCAAAATTTTCATCTTCAATTAATTTTGTTATTTCATTGCGATCAATTTTATTTACAGGATAGTTAAGTGAAAGCATAAAGTTAAAATCATGCTTCTTGCCTGCTTTAATTAGGTCAATTATTGATACATAGTCAAATAACATGTTGTTATCAAATCTTCCTATTTTATGGAGAAAAAACACTGCTTCTGGAGTTGCTTTTAGAAAGCTCTCAAAACCTTGTTGCATAAATAACCAACCTAAATCTATTTGCTCTGGCATTAACCCGACTAAATCATACAAAAATTCAGCAGCTTGATAAAAGCCTTCACTAAACAAAGCAAATATAGTAAAAGCATCTAAAGAATGATTAAAATACAATTCTTTAGTAAAAGAATTAGAACATCCAATCTCATATAACATTTTAGCAATATCAAAATTACCATCTATAAGTGCAGTAATAATATCTTTGTCTGTTATAATTTCCTTTTGTTGCGCATTTAGCTTTATTTCAGCTTTATCTATAGCTTTTTGGTAAACATCACTACGGAAGGAATTTTCTTTAATATGCTCCATTATAGGCTTTAAATGGTTTATGTTCCTGAAAGTATTAAGGTAAAATCTTTTTCTATTTGAAGGTAAAATGCTGGCGTTCATAAAGTTGCTTGAAAATTGAGTATGGATAGATTTATTATATTTATAGATAATAAATTAATATATATCAAGTAACAAGATTAATAAAAATAAGAGAGTTGCTATTTTCTTGCTGTGAGGGTAAGAATTTCAAATTTAGCGGTAATTTCATTTTCACTAACTGAAAATTTTTTTCGATAGTTTTGCTCAAATAATTGCCAAAATTTTTTTCCAACATAATTCTTATTTCTTGAAAGCATTATGTTAGTTTCTCCCATATTTCTTAAATCATATAATAGCTCAAAAGGTGAGTTATAGTGAACCATCACCTCATCTTTATCAATAATAATAGATTTAAACCCAGCACGCTGAAGTAAGCTTCCTAATTGCTTTATTTCAATAGTTGGCATTACTCTTAAACTTGCACCTCCAAACAGATCTATTTCAGTTTTAATTAAAGTTTCTCTTAACTCTAAAAGATTATTCTCACCAAATAATGATATAATAGCAGTTCCTAGTGGTTTTAAAGAGTTTTGTATTTTAAATAGTAAGCCTGGTAAATCATTTACATTATGAATATTAAGCATGCTTAGTATTAATTCATAATTTACAGGTTTGAGTGATAAAAATTCTTCATCACTTGGGTTAAGTTCTGAGGAAAAAGTAATGTTTTTTGTATTCTTACTCAGCGAAGCAATTAAATCTTCATAAATGAAATTTTTTTCATTAATTACCAATAAATTTTCAAAAGATAGATTAAGCTCAATAATTTTTTCTCTAATATCTTCAAAAGATCTCTTGATAAGAAAATCAGCTTTAGGTAGAATCCTTAAGGCTCTTAATCTTCTTTTTGCTAAGAGTTCTCGATCAAAAATTATATTACTTAAGTTCTGTTGTTGCATAATGTTTTATAAAAAGTTATTTACTTGCTTACTTGGATGGAGCTTGGCTCTTATTTCTCTTCATTACACTGGTTTGGATCTTAAATTTCAATCATTATTTTATGATTTTACTGAAAAACATTGGATGATTAAAGTTGATGATTTAACTTATAAAATGATTTTTTATAAATTTCCTAAAATATGTATTGTAGCTTATGGGGTTTTTATATTACTTAAATTAATATATTTGAAAATTAGAAAAGTTGATCAAGATACTCAAAAAAAATTATTATATCTTGTACTTTCTTTAATTTCAGTTCCTGTAGTTGTTGCTATTTTTAAGCATTATAGTCCAGTTGTATGCCCTAGTCGTATAGTTGAATTTGGAGGAGATAAAGCTTATGTTTCTCCTTTAGATGTTTTTGCTAAAAATATAGTTTTTAATGGATTAGGAAAGTGTTTTCCAGCTGGGCATGCATCAGGTGGTTTTGCTCTTATTTCCTTATACTTTGTGGCAAAAAACAGAAAGAATAAAAAAATAGCATTAGTAGGAAGCCTTTTACTTGGAACTATAATGGGAATGTATCAAATAGCTAAGGGAATGCATTACTTAAGTGACACTTTTACTACCTTAGTTATTGCTTACTTAATAAGTTTTAGCCTATACCATCTATTATATAGACAAAGACCTTGAGCTTTGCTCTCTTTCTTTTAGATATTTATCGATGAATTTATAATCAAAATCATTATGTAGGTTTGTTATTTTTTGTCCTTTTTCAAGGTTTCTTCTTATTCTTGTGATAGAATTAGTTACTTGATTTAATTTTTGAGATGGAGATATCATGCTTTTAGCATTATGAATAATTTCATGATATTCTTCACATTTTGTTATAAACCTATTAATCATAATTTCCGTATGTTTATAGAGTTCTGTTATTTCTAGCATGCTATGATTTAAATCTTGGATAATATTTTCTGGTAAAAGATGGTTTTTTTCTATTGCTAAAGCAATATTTGATCTCCACTTTCTTAGTTCCGCTTTAGCACTTAATATAACAGCAAAGAAATCTCTTTCTATCATTTTTTCGTAATTTTGAATATGTTCTTCAAGCGTTAAAAATTCATTTTTTTCTTCAAAATTATTAGATTTTTTAGCCTTTTTTAATTCCTGCTCTTTGTTAGTTTTTTGCAAAGAAGATTTTTTATCAAATCTCTTTTTAAAATTTTCCCATATTTTCTTCACCAAGCTTTGTTCTTTAAGCTTGCTGGGTAAAGCTTTGTCTTTTTTGGAAGAAAAGAAAGCCTTCCTTACACGACTTAATATATTCATTAAAGTAAGCAATATTATTCTTGGCAATAACTTTATTATAAAGAATAATTATTAATGTTTAATTAACAAGCTTTATGATTGCATGTCTCTTTTTTCCAGCACTGATTTTAATCAAGTTATCTTCGATTAAAAAAGAAGAATTAATAATCAAATTTTCATCTTCAATTTGTTGGTCATTAATTTTAGCGCCATTTCCTTTAATGAGCCTTCTTGCTTCGCCATTAGAGTTGCAAAGATTAGCTTTAACAAGAATCAAATAAGCTGGTATTCCACTATCTAATTCAGCTTTATTTAACTCAAGGGTTGGAAGATTATCTGATATATCTTTTTGCTCAAACATTTTGGCAGCTGTTTCAGCAGCAGTTCTTGCTGCTTCTTCTCCATGGCAAAGCTTAGTTGTTTCAAAGGCAAGGATTTTTTTAACTTCATTTAACTTGCTTCCTTCAAAACTACTATATTGTTCAATTTCTTCTAATGGAAGATCAGTGAAAATCTTTAAAAATTTAATCACGTCCCTATCATCAGTATTGCGCCAGAACTGATAATAATCATAAGGAGATAATAAGTCTTTATTAAGCCAGATTGCTCCACTAGCTGTTTTACCCATTTTGGCTCCATTAGCATTGGTGATTAAAGGAGAGGTAATTCCATAAATTTCTTCATTACCAAGTCTTCTATTTAACTCAATACCACTAACAATATTGCCCCATTGATCAGATCCGCCAAATTGCAATCTGCAATTATATTCTTTATTTAATATAACAAAATCATATGCCTGTAGAAGCATATAATTAAATTCAAGAAAGCTAAGATTTTGCTCGCGTTCTAATCTCAGCTTTACACTATCAAACTTAAGCATACGATTAATAGAAAAGTGTTTTCCATAGTCACGAAGAAAATTTATATAATTAACTTTTTTAAGCCAGTCATCATTATTAAGAATAATTGCATCATTAGAATGCGTTCCAAAGCTAATAAATTTTGATAAATTGGCTTTTATCCCAGCTAAATTATTTGCTATGGCTTCATCATCAAGCAGTTTTCTCATCTCATCTTTGCCAGATGGGTCTCCAACTTTAACAGTACCTCCTCCAACAATTACTATCGGACGATGTCCATGTTTCTGAAGGAGTCTTAAAATCATGATTTGCATAAGATTTCCTACATGTAATGAACTTGCTGTTGGATCAAATCCAATATATCCTGTTATTTTTTGATTTGTAATAATGTTGGTGATTCCTTCTAAATCTGTGGCTTGGTGAAAAAATCCTCTGGCAATAAATTCTTCTATAAAATTCATTTTCTTATGTCTCAAATATATTAAATTTTGCTTAAATGTATACGATCACCCTTAAAAATACAATAAATTGTTATTTTTTCTAATTGTGCAGTTAATAAAAAATATTTTAGAAAAAATAAAATATTAATGTTGCTAAAATATCACTTTTAACATTTATGCTTTTAGAAGCCTCAAAAAACCTTAATTACAAAAAGGTTAATACAAAGTAAAGAATGTAATATTATTAATTAAAATTAATATTAAATGGTGTTTTAGGCTTTTTTCATGTTGACTGAATGGTAAAAAGGGGGTAAATTTCCATAGTAGACCATAAAATCCCAAATAATACCATTTTTTACCAATTTATGGTCTATAATTTAATATGAACTATAGATTAATAATGAGAACTAGATGTTATTTTTATCGAGTTATATCAATAAAATTGATAAAAAGGGGCGAGTTTCTGTTCCGGCATCGTTTCGTTCAAGTTTAAGTCAACAATCCTTTCCTGGAATTATTGCTTATAGTTCATTTGTTAACCCATGTATAGAAGCTTGTGGGATCAATCGAATAGAGATTTTAAGTCAAACTATTGATAGTTTGGATCCATATTCAGAAGTAAGAGACGCTTTTGCAACTACTATTTTAGGTGGATGTGTGCAACTTGCTTTTGATGGAGAAGGAAGAATTATACTTCCTGAAAATTTAATTGAATTTGCTGAATTAGATGATTCAGCTTGTTTTGTTGGTAAAGGTGCCACATTTGAAATTTGGCAACCGAAAGTTTTTGAAGAATATGCAGCTAGAGCAAGGGAAATGGCTAGAAAAGACCGTCACACATTGCAGTTTAATTCTAAAGCAGGAGAGTCAAAATGACTAATCATATACCTGTTATGCTTAATGAAGTTCTGCAATATTTGGCTCCTAAAGCTGGGGAAACATATTTTGATTGTACTTTTGGAGCTGGGGGTTATAGCAAGGCAATTTTAAATTCCTGCGATTGTAAGCTATTAGCTATGGATCAAGATCCTTCAGTAATTGAATATGCAAAACAAATTAAATCTGAAAAATTTATTTTTGTTAATCAAAACTTTGTCAATATTCATGAAGTAGCAGTTCAAAATGATGTTGAAAAAGTAGATGGAATTGTCTTTGATCTTGGAGTTTCTTCTATGCAGCTTGATCAAGCAGAACGAGGATTTTCCTTTAATAAGGAAGCTCGTTTAGATATGAGAATGAGCAAGACAGGGATTGATGCTTGGGAAGTAGTGAATAAATATACGGAAGAAGATTTAGCCGATATTATCTACTATTACGGTGAGGAACATTTTGCTAGAAGAATAGCAAGAAAAATAGTACAAATGCGGGCTATTTCTCCTATTAATACTACAACAGAACTTGCAAAGCTTGTGTCATATGTAGTTAAAAAAACAGGTAAAATAGATCCAGCTACTAAAACATTTCAAGCAATTAGAATATATGTAAATGATGAACTAAAAGTTTTAAAGCAAGCACTTAAGTGTTCTTTTGACTTATTAAAAGTTGGTGGAAAAATATTAGTTGTTTCATTTCAGGGTTTAGAAGATAGAATTACAAAAGACTTTATTGCTCAAACTCATAATGCTTCTGCTAAATTAATTAAGCCTAGTGAGGAAGAAATTAAATCTAATCCTAGAGCTAGGTCAGCTAAATTAAGAATTATTATGAGGATATAAATGATTAGAATTCGTCATGTCCTTATTCTAGTTCTTTTTGTAATCTCAGTGTTTGGTCTCTTTCAAATTAAGTTTAAAGTTCAAAATTTACATCTAGAGGTTGCAGAATTAAAGAGAAGTCTTGAGCATGAAAAGAATTCTATTCATGTACTTAAAGCGGAGTGGGCTTATTTAAATCAGCCTGAGCGTTTACAAAGGTTAGCTGAGAAATATTTAAATCTTAGAGAAGTTCAGCACGATCAAATAATGATAGCTAAACCTAACTCATATATTATTGCGCAAACTAAAGAAGTTAAATTTGCAAATAATGATATTATCCCTGCATCTACTAAAGCAAGGTTGGTAAATTCAACAAAATTTTCTCCAATTAAATGGCGCTATAAAGAAAGACCTGATCTTAATAGCAAGAGGCATAAATGAGGCAAAGTCTTTTGTCTAAGTTTTATGCTTTTTTTTCAAGGAAAAATATCCAAGGAGAAAAAAAACAAAAGTCTAATCTTTATCAGCGACTCCATGTAGTTATAATTTGTTTTACTATTGCTTTTTCGCTTGTAACGATAAAATTAATTAAGGTAAGCACAAAAGGCAAAGAGAGTTTAGTAAATAATGAACGCTCCATGTATGTAAGTCGAAATGAAATAGTTGATCGAAATGGTTCAATACTGGCAGTTGATCTTGGAATTGTATCTCTTTATGCAATACCAAAATTAATTTTTGACCCTAATTATGCTGCAGAAAAATTAGTTAAAATATTTCCCGATTTAAAAAAAGAAGAGCTAAAAAAAATTCTAAGTAATGGTAAAAATTTTGCTTGGATCAAACGTAATATAACACCGAAACAGCAATATGAAGTAAATAATCTTGGAATTCCAGGGCTTGAATTTGAAAAAGGCTCTAAAAGAATTTATCCACAAGGGAATCTTTTTTCTCATGTTTTAGGTTATGTTGATACTGATGGAAATGGTTTAGCTGGAATTGAAAAACAATTTGATTCAGTTCTTAAAGATTCTAAAAATGGAAAAATGCAGCTTTCCCTAGATGTTAGAGTACAAAGCATAGTGCATGATGAATTAATAAAGTCTATTAATGAGTTTAGGGCCAAAGGCGGAGTTGGTGTGGTAATAGATGCTAATAATGGAGAGATGTTATCCATGGTTAGTATGCCTGATTTTGATCCGCATTATCCAAATCGTGCAAAACCAGAGCAAATGTTTAATCAAGTTTCTTTAGGAGTTTATGAAGTGGGCTCGATTATGAAAGGGATTACGATTGCTATGGCTTTAGAGGACAAGGCGGTTACACTACGTGATATTTATTATGTTAAGGCCCCGATAAAGGCGTCTCGATTTACTATTAATGACTTTAGAATTAAATTTACCTACATGTCAGTGCCACAAATATTTATGCATTCTTCAAATATAGGTACTGCAATGATAAGCCTTGAAGTTGGTGGAGCTAAACAAAGAAAATACTTAAAAAAATTTGGGTTTTTTGATCCACTTAAAATTGAAATTCCAGAAAAGGGGCAGCCAATTTACCCTTCTGAAAAGAATTGGAGTGATATTAGTACTATGACAATTTCTTTTGGGCATGGTATGGCTATATCATCTCTACACTTTATTAGGGGTGCAATGGCAATGGTAAATGGTGGATATGTATATGAGCCTACCT
Organism: uncultured Rickettsiales bacterium; assembly: GCA_964627795.1. Taxonomy (GTDB): domain Bacteria; phylum Pseudomonadota; class Alphaproteobacteria; order Rickettsiales; family CANDYO01; genus CANDYO01. The sequence goes on from CAZVLF010000013.1 coordinate 17,038, forward strand.
TATTTTTAACACGTGATAAAGAGCCAACACCTGTTACAAGAGTATTAAGCGAAGAAACTTCCAATTTAATGCGAAAGTTAATGAGAATGACTGTAGTTCAAGGAAGTGGTAAAAAAGCAGAAGCTAAAGGATATTTAGTTGGAGGAAAAACAGGTTCAGCTGAAAAAGCTGGAAAAGGAGGGTATAGCAAAACCGAAAAATTATCATTATTTTTCTCTGCTTTTCCTATCAATGATCCTAAATATGTAATGTTAGTGGTTCTTGATGACCCCAGACCAAATGAGAAAACTCCTTTTACAGGAGGAGGTTGGACTGCTGCTCCATTAAGCGGGAGAATTATTAGCAGAATAGCTCCTATTTTAAATGTTAAGCCAATTGATCAAGACGACCCCAAAATTAAAGAACAACTATGGGTGGATTATCAACCTGAAACAGAAATGGCTGATAGAAGTTTTTAAGTTAGCGAATAGCTGAAATAATTAGAATTTTACTCTTAACATTTTACTCATGTCTTTGTAAACCAAATTCCCTTCTTTAAAGCCGTCAATTATAATAACGAGTTACATAATTATTGATATGTTAAATATTTATTAGCTATTTCCTTAAATAATGCTAACATTATTTAAATTAGCATTATGGAGCAATTTTATCTTTACATACAAGTAAAATGATTTAATTGAATCAGGAGATTTCAAATAGTATGAGGACTCCAAGGAGACCGGAGACGAACAATGAAGCTCGTGTTTATGTGCAATTATAAATGGATTTATTAAAGTACTCCAATTGTTATGGGATCATGGAGTGAATTTTAGTGAAGGAAACATATGAGAAAACTTATTTGAAGGATTGAAATTACGTGGTGAAAGGGTGATAAGATGATTGCTCCAACATGGATTAAATTTAAGTGTTATAGTAGATGACTATAATATGAATTTTCTTATGCATGCTGCGAGGTTAAGAAATGTAGAGTTAGTAAGATTATTACTTCACCATGATACAAATATTAATTTGTTTGATTCATATAATATGAATGCTTTGATGTATGCTGTAGGAAGTGAGTCTATAGAAATTGTCCAAGATTTATGTAAGCAGGGTGCAGATATAGAAAGGGTTTATTATTTTAATCCGCACCTTCCTATGATTGTTAGTGACTACCTAGACTGAATGAATGTTTTGATGTATGTGTCAAGGAGTGGGAATGTAGGAATAGTTCAATTATTGCTTGACCATAAATTTAGAAACAGGGGCACTTTAGATATTGATGCGGTTGATAGAAGAGGAAATAATGCTCTACTATATGCTCAAATATATACGCTAAGCATTGTAAATGCAGAAATTAATAATAAAAAAAGGAAAAAATCTTCTAAGAATCCTTCAGATGATCGTCAGGATTTAAAACGCAAGAGAAAAGAAGATGGTGATGATGACCAACAAGAAAGTAAAGAATAATTTGAAAATTTTGAAGATATATCTGCTTACCTAGCTAGAATTATTACTTCTTTGCAAGATTCTAAGAAAGAAAAAGATGTTCAAAAAACTTTAACCTAATCGGCTTCAAATAATGCAAATTTATGTTTAGAGTTAGATTTATCATTATCATACGATAGTGAGATAGTTGGATATAAAGAAATTAAAAATGAATTTTCAACAAGTGATCCATTAAATTATTATGAGCTTGCATTAGAGATAGTAGCTTCTTTTATGGCATCAGCTGTCATGTTAGTTGTTAACAGCGTGATTGATAATAATCAATTGGCTGAGCCATGCTTAAGTAAGCTGGGTGAAATAACAAACCAATACTGTTTTTTGATGGTTGAGGGGATAAGTTAACTAAAAAAAATATTATTATTTTTTGTATAGAGATTGTTAAAAGGGCAAAGCCAAAATTAAAGAACAATTATAGCTATATTATCAATCTGAGAAAGAAATAGATGATAGAAGTTTTTTTAACTAAGACTTAAAAACTTCCATCAGGTATAATATTATAGTTCATACCAGCAAAAAAAATAGATGGAGAAGGATTTGTATCGTAATTAGTATCGTTGGAGCAATTTAAATCAAGGGGCTGCTCTTCATGATCTTTGTTTATACTTACAGCAGTTGTTTGTTGTTCAATAATGCTATTTCCACTGTTTTCACGAGACCTTAACAAAGAATCTGCCTGATCTATCATATCAAGTGTAATAAATACATGGTACATGCATTCTAATTCTTCATCAGATGAAATATCGGCCTCTATCATATGATAATAAGCAGTACGATTTATTATAATGTCTAACAGGCGATTCAAAAGTAAAATATTTCTTGCTTTAATTATGTTATCTAGGCTTATACCATAATTCATTAGAGTTAACATATCTCCATCAGGGCAATGACCTTTGGTTAGAGAAAAAGCTTTCTCTAACAGGAGTCCGTTATATGTTACTAAATCTCTCAATCGAAAAATCGGCATAACTTTTATCTCCACATGCATTATTTGAGTTAAATTATAGCTTCTTAAATGTTAAAGTTTTGTTAAAGATAAAGAACTATTATTTAAATTTTGTTATTCTTAGTAAGAAATAATTTAGTTATCAAAATTAAAATAGCGTTTACATTAATAAAAAGGTCAATAACCCTATTATTTAACTTATAAGTGAGCAAATTTTATAATTATTAATTTTTGGGTTTATCTTTATTTAAAAGATCATTTAAAGCATTATGTATGTTAGAAAATTTGAAATTAAAATTTGAGTCCATAAGCTTAGATGGATAAACTTTTTGTCCATCAAGAAGGAGTTCTTTGCCCATTTGTCCAAAAATTAATTTTATCAAAGGTTTAGGTAAAACAAGGAATTGCCTTTTATTAAGTGTTTTTGCAAAAGTTTGAGTAAATTCTTTATTGGTGGTTACATTAGGAGAAGTTAAGTTTATAGGGCCAATATAACTTGGTTCATCAATAATATATTGAACTGCTGAAATATAGTCATCAATATGAATCCACGACATAAATTGGTTGCCATCACCTATTATACTTCCTAAATTAAGGTTAAAAAGTGGAAAAAGCTCTTTTATTATGCCTCCATCCTTTCCTAATACTATACTAGTGCGTAAGAAAATAGTTCTAACTCCAAATTCTTGAGCTTTACTTGCTACTTGTTCCCAGACTTGGCATAGCTTAGAAGAGAAACTTGAATCATTTGATATGGTTTTTTCTGTAAATATTCTATTTTTATGTGTTCCATAATAACCTATGGCAGAGCCACTTAAAAATAGTTTTGGCTTTATAGGAGTATTTTCAATGAAAGATATTATTTTTTTTGTAGTTTCTATTCTACTGTCATATATAATTTTTTTGAATTTTTCTGACCACCGCTTATTATTGAGCTTTTCCCCGGCTAGATTGATTATACAATCATATTGTTGAGAAGTATCAAGTTCGGAGACAAGTTTTACTTTATCAATAAATTTACGATTTAAGTTTCTAGTTAAAACAGTTACTTCATCATTTTGTTTTAAGAAATGATTACATAAATGGGTGCCAATAAAACCTGTTCCGCCAGAAATAAGAATTTTCATAGTTTTTCTTTTAAAATTCAAAAAATTTTACTAAAGTTCACCTAGTTTGCCAAGCTTATTATTTGGTTGTTTTATGAAATTCATACATAGCAATTGCAGCAGCATTGGAAACATTAAGGCTTTCCATAGAAGAAGAAATCGGTATTTTAACTATATAATCGCAACTATCGCGAGTTAGTTTTCTCATCCCTTTTTCTTCAGAGCCTAAAACTATAATAGTTTTTTTAGAAAAAAGATCAGGCTTTAATTCTAAGCTTGTATTGCCATCCATTCCAATTACCCAATAGCCTTCCTGTTTTAAAGCTTTGATGCATTGGCTTATATTAGTAACAGAAATCATAGGAATAGTTTCGGTAGCTCCGGCAGCACATTTAATTATAGTATTATTTTCTTTAGGGCTATGGTAATCAGGAAGAATTATAGCACTTATAGAAAATGCCGCAGCTGATCTTAATATAGCCCCAATATTATGTGGATCAGAGACTTGATCAAGGATAACTAAGCAAGAATGATCTTTATTTTCATCTTGGCTAATTATGTCTTCAATGCTTAGCTGATTTAAAGGCTCAACTTCTAAGAGGATATTTTGATGATTGCTTCCCTGAGGAGCCAGTTTTTCAATTTCTTTTTTATCAACAAAATGAATAGAGCATTTTGATTTAGGAAATTGAGAAGAAATTTCATTCCATAATTCCTTTGTTATATATAAATTTTTAGACTTTCTATTAGGATTATTCAAAGCACAAATTACAGGATGCTTGCCGAAAATTATAGAAGTACTTTTCTTGTTGCTTTTATTAAATGAAGACATGAACTTACTCAAATATTGTTAATTGTTAGGAATATTATGTTAAAAATCTTGTTACATCAACATTATAAATAATGATCCTTATGTAATACAAATTAAATTTATTGACATTAGTCGCAATAATTTAATTAATTTACGTTAAAGAAAAATATAGTGAATGTAATAAGGAAGAAAATGGAAGATAATGTATATTATTTAGCTTATATAAAAGCAAACTTGAAAAGAAATTTAATATATAGTGAGCGGCGTAATATAATGCTTAAAACTCTTTTATAGGAAGATGAACCAAGTTCACAAGCTTTTCATAATTATGATTGGTGCCCAAAAAATGGTTTTCCAATCGAAAAAATTTCTCACCATTTGTGGATAGCAAAAAAAGATAACAAAGAAAAAATGGGTGAAATTTAGCAATGAAAATTTTGCCCTATTACTGAAGCAATATGAAAAGTTGGACCAAATAGTTCCAGGTATGAAGCACATTTTTTGGACATATAATGAAGATCTTATGCAGAAACAATAAAAAAAATAGAAGCTTTGAAAAATGTTGATATTAGAAGTATTAATTTATTAAGATTGGATTCTAAAAATTTAGATCATATTGAATATTGGTTTAGTAATGGAGGATATGGTGTTGTTATTGATGTAATAAAATATGAAATTTTAAGATCGATTGGAGGAATTATACTTGATATAAATTATAAAATTACCACATCAAATTTAGAAGAGTTTTTAAACAGTTATAGTTTTTTATAACTAGTACACCTAAACGAAAAAAGTAGGATTTGAAAATAGCATGATGTTTCAATAAATGGACAAAACATTATGGAAGGGTTTTGTAAAGAAATTTCCCTTAAGTTGATGAAAATAAAACCATCTGACAATATAGGAAACACAGATAATTTTTTTATCCTAATGGGAAAAGTTGTGCATGATAATCTTAATCAATATAATTTGGATGCTCATGAAGAAGTTTTTTATCAAAGAGGTTTAATTGGTTATGATGGACATGAAAGAAGCTGGTACAGTGAATCTGAATTATTAGAATTGGAATTGTTATGCACTGCTAAATTTAACTAATTCTATAAAACATGAAGTTAATAGTTGTTTACATCAAACCATTTTTAAAGAAATAAAACCTGTTATAATAATAAAATGACATTTTTAACTTATAATTATTTTTAAAGTGATTGACAGATGAAATAAGATATATTAAAAATATCACTTCTAAAAGAAGATGGTATTAATTATCTTCTTTAAGTAGAGGAGAGATGGCCGAGTGGTTAAAGGCAACAGACTGTAAATCTGTCCGCATCAGCGTACGAAGGTTCGAATCCTTCTCTCTCCACCACTTGCGGGTGTAGCTCAATGGTAGAGCCCCAGCCTTCCAAGCTGGTTGTGTGGGTTCGATTCCCATCACCCGCTCCAGCGATGCGCGGGGACGGTCTTCAGGAACACGAGGTAGCGGGACAGGGCCATGGCGAAGGCAAAGTTTGAGCGGACGAAGCCGCAC
>CAZVLF010000014.1:0-13812 GCA_964627795.1 uncultured Rickettsiales bacterium
TATATAGCTTCTTCGCTAGAAAAAAAATTTCTCATTATTTTTATCAATCTATAATTAATCCCAAATATTAATAATAGTTAATTATTATTAATATTTGGGATTAAAAAAATATTAAATAAAAAATATCAACATAATAATTAATAAAACTTAATTATTTTAATAAATCTTTATTATTTGTTAAAATATGGCAATCAAGAATGCTATAAATTGAGGGTATGCTAGTGATTTTAAAAAAGAAATTAAATTATTTTTAGTGATGAATATGTTAGCAAGTATTACTCATCCTTTATGGAGAAGCTAATTTTTTTTTTATTCTTATCCTCTTTTATTATTGGTATCTTTAAAGTGAAAAAAATTATTTTACCTACTTTTACGTAGCTAAAATTGCTAAACTATAGATATAAAATTTGTTACTCCACAATATAAGTATAATATGCAACCTTCTTTAACTAATTAACTATATAATGTTTGATATAATCTTATTAATTGGGATTTATAGTTGAATCCTGTTTTTTCTTTTATACGATTTAAATGAGTTTCTAGAGTTCTATGGCTTAATGCTAATATTCTAGCAATTTCTTTCATGCAGTATCCCTTGCTCAACAAATTCAAGCATTCCAATTGCTTTGTGGAAAAATTAACATCTTTACTTGGTAGAGTAACTTTTTTACCATTATCCATCCCCATAGCGCGCCAGAACCCTTGAATATCAATTTCATTTTCTGCTTGATGAATAGCAAAATTATATCCATTTTTATACCTAGCTTTGCATTTTTCACTCTGTATAATCACATCACTAAATTTTTTTTTAAAATGACTAGATATTTCATCAAGTGATGATTTTTTAAATAAGAATAATTTTTTAGTTGATGATTATTATTTATTGCCCTTAAAAGGCTAAAACATTCCATGTTATCGTCATTAAATGTACATTGCGTTAAACCATGCCAATAACCTTTATCAAAGAATATTTTTGCGCCTTCAGTTGCCGGATAATCTGGCCATAAAATTAATTCGCTTTTATTTGATTTTTCTATGCATTGTTAAATATAGGATTGGACATTTTCTTCAATTATATTTGAACAATATTCTTGAGATATATTTTGATCATTAGTTAATAATATATAAGAACCGTCATAATATGCTTTAAAATATATAAAAAGTGATATACCTAAGTATTCATTAAATGGCTTGCAATACTCGTTAATTCTAGAATCAATAGTCTTATAATATTCCATTGCACTTTTATTTACAGATACAATATTCATAATATATACTCCAAAACTAATGAATTAGGAAATTTCCTTTTCACTCCTATAATTATCTTAATTATATATAGTTAATATTATAATTGGTACAAGCTTGATTACTAGTTCTTATTAAAATATTCATATTGTAATATTTTTTTTAAAATAAGAATGTACGTGAAAATAACGCACATTCTTGATTTTATTTTAAATTTAATCAAGTTCTAATTTGAGCTGCATTAAAAGCAAAATTATATAGAAGGAATATTATGGCTTTTTATAAATTATAGTTAATCCATCATAAAGAGGTAATAATATAAGGTCTATTCGATCATCATCTTTTAATTTTATGTTTAATTTGCGAATAGAAATTGTTGTTGGATGTTCATCTTGTGAGGAGTCTATAACCTTACCATACCATAAAGTATTATCAATTAGTAGTAAACCTTTTGGCCTTAGAAGCTCTAAAGATAATTCGTAATATAAATCATAATTACATTTATCAGCATCAATAAAAATCAAATCAAAGCTATTATAAAGCCCCTGTTTATGTAAATTTTTTAAAGTATCTATTGCTGGAGCTAAGTGTAAATTTATCTTATGGTCTAGTTTTTTCTTTTTCCAATATTTTTGGGCTATATCAGTAGTTTTTTTACATATATCACAAGTTATAATATTTCCATCTTCTGGCAAAGCCATTGCAAATGCTAATGTACTATAACCAGTATAAGTTCCAATTTCTAAAATCTTGCGTGCATTAATTAATTTCGCCATCAATGCCATGAATTGCCCCTGTTCAGGGGTAACTTGCATTATACTACCTACCATAGTCTGGGTTTCTTCTCTAATTTCATTTAAAATTGGATCTTCTCTTAGAGAATTATCTGAAGCATATCTATGAATTATTTTATCGAAAATTATGTTGTGGTTATTTGCCATATATTTTGTGTATAACATAGTAATTATTTTAATTATGTAATGTACATCAAACTTGCTGAAAAATAAATAACGCTTAAGGAAATGAATTTAGATTTTTTCTAAGAAGTAATGATGCTTTAATTAAGAATGATAAGTAAAATGGTCGCAATTACATTAAAATTGAGCTAAGTAGTAATTATTAAACATTTATTACTTCTTTATTAATAGCATTTGCTATTAAGTCCACGCTCGGTATAACATTAATAAAATTTGGTAAATGACTGTTAGATATTGTATCTGAGATATAAAAATTATCAAATTCAGCTAACCCTATTTTTTTTAGGCAGTCACCAGAAAAAACTCCATGAGTAATGCAAGCTGCAACTGATTTAGCACCCTTATCTTTTAGTAATCTTGATGCTTTGCATATAGTACTTCCAGTGTCCACAATATCATCTATAATTATACAATCTTTTCCTTTCGCATCACCTATAATTGAAGTCATCTCGCATTCTCCGTTAAAATTTCTACTTTTATCAATTATAACTAGATCTGCTTGTAATTTATGAGCAAAAATTTTGGCTCTTGTTAATCCACCAAGATCAGGTGATACCACAACATATTTACCTTGATTGTCAAATAAAGGAATGAAAAGTGAAGAAGAGTCTAAATTTTTCACTCCTATTTTAAAGAAACCTTCTGCTTGTTTGGAATGTAAATCTATTGTAATAAGCCTATTAATACCTGAGGTTTCTATAAGATTAGCTACAAGACTTGCTGAAATAGGTCCATAAGCATAAGAAGGTCTATCTTGGCGGCTATATCCAAAATAAGGCACTATAGCAGTTATATTTCTGGCCCCCGCCCTTTTTGCCGTATCAGTAAGTAGAAGTAATTCCATTAAATGATCATTTGCGGGTTTGGAAGTTGATTGTAATATAATAATATCCTTATTATATAAATCGTGAGTTATCTGAATTTTTAATTCTTGATCTTCAAATTTTTTTGTATTTGCTATAACAATTTCTGCTTTAAGCCTGGTTGCAAGCTGTTGAGCTAACTTCACATGACTGCTTCCTGCAATTATAATCATCTACATATCCAATATTTTTGGTTAGAGCTTTTAATATACCTTAAGATTATAGACCTAAGGCCTTATTTCTGCAAAGAATATATTATAATTTTATATTTTATTTCTTTATAAGAACTAATCATCAAATAGCATTTTTCCTCTCTTTTTGTAAGCTTAAAACAAGTAATACTACACTTCCGGTAAAAAACTTTAAATCACTAGGAGCAAGCCCAAATGATAAAGCAAAACCTTGGATCTGTTGATAAATTAAGCTTCCTACAATTGGTGCTGCAAGTTGCCTTATCAATGTATTATTGCCTATTATTACCTCTCCTATCATTAAGCTTGCAAGCCCATGTATAACAATGCCAATTCCCATACCCACGTCCATAAACTGCTGAATTTGTACTATTAAACTTCCAGCTAAGCCAAACATAGATCCAGCAATAAATAGCCCTAATCCTGTATATTTATTGATGCTAAGCCCTTGGCTTATAGAAAATTTAAGGTTCATACCTATTGATCTAAATCTTAGTCCAAAATCAGTATTTAAAAAGCACAAAAACATTATTAAGCATATGAATATGATCCCTACCAATAATAGAATATTGATATTAAGCATGGTATTATTAAATAATGCTATGTTTGGCCTCCCCATAATTCTTAAATTTATACTATAAGCCATGGTACTTAATATAATTCCTGCAAGCAGGCTATTAACTTTCATTCTTAAGGCCACCTGTGAGGTAGCTAAAGCCATCATCCCACCACCAAGCACTCCTCCAAATATTGCTAGTATTGGCGAAATTTCTAAAGCAATTAAACTAGCACATATAGCGCCACCTAAAGGATAAGCCCCTTCTGCTGTTAAATCAGGAAAGTTAAGAAAACGAAATGGAATCATAATTCCAAAACTAATTATTGCTAATATTAAACCTTGCAATACACCTGTTTGAATAAGCTCAATGTTCATATGCACCTCCTGATGATAAAATTTGGTCTTCATATTGATGAAACAACCTAAGCAAGTCATTAACGCTTAAAGATTTCTTTTCATCATTACTGATATCAAGAACTATTTTGCCTTGATGCAGCATAATTAGACGGTTTCCATATTTAATGGCATCATCCATTTTATGTGTTATCATTATAGTTGTAGTGTTAAACTCTTTTACTTGCTTTGCAGTATACTCCATAAGTAATTCTTGCATTTTTGGATCAAGAGCTGAAGTATGTTCATCTAGAAGAAGAACATCATATCCTGAGTTTGCAGCCATTAAAGTTGCGATCATTTGCCTTTGCCCCCCCGATAGTAATTTAAGCGGCTTATTTAAATATTCTTCAAGCCCTATATTTAAGCATTTAATTTCCTTAATGACATTTTTTTTATAGCGGCTATAAAAAGCTAATTTTGCCTTTTTTATTTTACTTAAAGCAATATTTTCCAGCAAAGTCATCTCAGGCACGGTTCCTATATTAACATCTTGCAACACATGAGCAATTTTTCCATTAACCTCTAAGCTTCCTATATCAGGTAAATATTCTCCAGTTAAAATTTTAAAAAATGTTGATTTTCCTGAACCGTTGGCACCGATTACAACACAAAAATCACCTTTATTTAGTGATAAATTTAGATCATTTAATACAGGTGTATATAACCCCTGAAATGATTTTGTAACATTTCTGATTCTGATCATAATTTACTCCACAATTTCAATATTTGTTGGCAAATTTATATTAAATTCTTCAGCTATCTTTTTATTAACTATTTTGTGATGATCAGAAAACGTTGGATAAATTGGTGCTAATTCACTAACTTGTTTTCCTCTTAAAACTTCAGCTGCTAACTTTCCTGCATTGTTACCAACAGCTTTATAACTAACACCAAAGCTTGCTAGTGCTAAGCCATCTCGAACTGCTTGTCCTTCAACATTAAATAATGGTATATGCATCTTACGAGCTTCTGCTGCAATAGTTGGTAATGTTGGCTGTATAGGCCCACTTGTTCCAACATAAATTAAATCAACTTCACCTTTAAATTTTTGCATTCTAATAGCTACATCTCTTGGTTGTTCAACAGGTATAGCAACAATTTCCATATTTAAATTTAAAACAGCTTCTTTCATCATATTTAAAAGAGCTCTATCATTGTTTTCTGAAATTGCGTATAGCAGTCCAACTTTTTTTGCATTAGGAAGTAAAGATTTAGCAAATTGCAAAAAGCTTTTTAGATCCTGCATATCAGAGCTACCGGTAATATTTTCATTTGATTTATGTGCATTATTTATAAGCCCTCCTTCTATAGGATCTGTAATTGCATTATAAATTATCGGCATATCTTTAACCTTGCTCTTTGCTGCTTGTGCAACAGGTGTAGTTAACACCATCATTATTTTAGGATTTTTTGCTTTTAAAGTTGAGATCATTTGAGGGATAAGGGAGGGATCAAACCCAACATCAGCAATTTCATAAATGATAGTTTTATTCTCTCTAAAACCTTCATTTTCCATTTGCTTTTTGAATCCTTCAATTGCATCATTTAAAGATGAATGCGGGCCATAATTAGCGATTGCTATAATGGGTAGCTTATCATTTTTATTTATATAAAAGCTCATAAAACCTGTAACTAGGGCTACACTTAATAAAAATAATTTATTTTTCATATTTAACTCCATATTTATTTTTTTCATTTCTTTTATGTGATTTGCATTAAGAGGTATTAATGCAGATTTTTTTACTTAAGATTTGGGTATAGAAATGCTATTGGCCTAAAGGCCATGTGAAGTTAAACGAAAAGAATTGAATATTTAGTAGATGAAAAAATAATAGCATATTAAAACAAAAACATTATAAATTGACAAAATGGTTTCAAGATAAGCGAAATTAACGCCAACACCACCAATTAATTGCCAAATTTTTAACATTTAAGTTTAACATTATTACTCAGTTTCAGTAATTTATAAGAGATGAGTTAAATTTTATAATAATAAACTTAGGTGTCAATAGCAAAATTATTAAAGCTTTATTTAGCCATAAAAATTGAAATAAGTTAAAACCTCCTTGTTAGTTTACACTTATTTTTTTAAAAGCAACTACTCCGGTAAAAGATCCTTTATCTATTATATCCCATTTATTTGTTTTTTCATTACGTTCCATACTGAAAACATCTTGGATTATAAAACCTTCCTTCTTAAGAAAATCTTTAAACGTTGTTTTATCTAACAAAAAAAGAGTTTTTTGCTTACTTCTTACTTCTTGATATATCGTAATATCCTTAACAAAGCCTGGACATTTTAGTTTATCCTTCAAACGTTTTCGTATTCTGGTACAAAAGACTCATAGCCATAGGGAGAAACAGCAAAAATAAAAAGTTTGCCTTGGTCGTTTAATAATTCATAAGTTTTTTTAATGACTTTTTAACTTCCTCTGGCATCATAAATAATAGTACACTATGGAAAATAATACCTCTAAAGCTATTTGCTTTTAAGTGTTTTTTCATAAGAAAAATTAGCTTGGTAGAGGGTTAATCTATCTTTTTTTTTGCAGCATTCTAAAGCCCTATTATAAAGTATATTAAGGTGTCTTGCATATAGATCATTAGCAGTAATTAATGTTTTGGTTATTTTTATCAACTCTAAAACTAAGTTTACATATATAGAACCAACTTCTAGAATTTTATCTTTTCTAAAGAGATTTTTTGCATAAATTATAAAATCTTGTGTTATAGGATCATCTAAATAAGACGCTATAGCCCAAATACCATTTAATACTGGAATCCCTCTAGCTGGATAGGGCTCTGGCATAGTGTTAGCATAAGCGTTATAGTTAAATAATATTAATATAGATAGAATTTTTATATATTGCGTTGATCAAAAATAAAGCAATTTTAAATTTATAAACTATTTAACTGATTCTAGCTAAAATACTCATCAACAAAGTTAAAATACAATTCATTTTCAAGTTTTTGGCATTCAATAACTTTAATAAACTGCTCTTGCTGAAAGTATAAATCAGTAGCTGCTTCATTACAGTTAGGAAGAATATCATCAATTTTTTGCTCAATTTTTATTATTTCTGCTTGCGCTTCATCACTGAGTAAACTCATAAAAACACTATATTTTATTATAGCATCCGGATAGTGTTGAGGATGTTCGCTTTTACCTTCAGCTAAGTTATACAGTGTTCGAATATAATTATCCCAGAAATATTTATAAACATTCTTTAATGTTTCCTGTGTGTCAATAAGGTTTTCCGTAAAATCACTATTAATTAAGCTTAATTGCAACTTTTGTTTCTAATCCAAGAGTTATTGTTACAAAACTCAGTCCTAGCAAATTACAAGAATCCTTAATGCAAGATAGCGAAAAAAGAATAGCTGAAAAGCCTTCTGTTACAAGCAAATTTAAAGGAGTGGAATATATAGGTCTGGTTGGATCAGATGTAGCACTTGATTCATATGATAATCATAAATGGCTATCAACTTTTATGAGAGGAATTAAAATATCTAAAGAGTATGAAAAACATACATTAGGTGGAATAATGGCTATACCAGTAGAAAGTTTTATTATAGGTGCGCGCGCTAACAATTCTATCTCTATATTGAATAGTATGCTGGGAACTCGTACTATTATTAATACTATTAAAACAGATTATCTTTACCTTTCTTCAACCAAAGTAAGAGAGGCGATTAAAAACCAGTCTAGTATTATAGATATGGTTAACCCTAAGGTAAAAGACATAATTTATAAATACAAGCTATATTATTAATATTTCTAAATTAAATTGAATAAATATGTTTTTATATTAGGGAAATTTACTTAATATGAAAAATTTTATAATTTTATGCTATTGAATAAAATAAGTTATTATTATATTATAAGAAAGCTCTAACAGCTAGAGTAGTTATATAATAAATATATTTTTCAGGGGTGGGTGAAATTCCCCATCGGCGGTAAGAAATTATTTCAAGCCCGCGAGCGCTTGCATTTTGTAAGGTCAGCAGATCTGGTTTAATTCCAGAGCCGACGGTTATAGTCCGGATGAAAGAAAACAAATGAATAGGCTTAGAAAATAAGTCTAATTTTTTATGCTTGCAAAGCTTTAAGGGATATAAACACTCTTAAAAGTTTTCTGATGGGCTATTTCTATTTTTCCTCTGAAATATTTTTTAAAATTAAAGGATATGAAAATAGAGGAATTATCATTAGATCATATTATTACTAACCCCATGGAGCTAGCATTAGAGTTAGCTCAAAAAGGAAGATATACCGTTTCCCCTAATCCGATGGTTGGAGCTGTTTTACTTAAAAATAATCATTTAGTTGGATTTGGATCTCATCTTTATAAAGGAGATGATCATGCAGAAGTAAAAGCAATTAATATGGCAGGTAATAAAGCCTACGGAGCAAAACTATATTTAAACCTAGAACCTTGCTGTCACTCCGGTTTAACTCCACCATGCACAGATAAAATCATTGCAAATAAAATAAGTGAAGTACATTTTTCATCTATTGATCCAAATCCTTTAGTTCAAGGAAGATCAGTTGAAATACTTAAAAAAGCTGGAATTAAAGTCTTTATTGGTGAAAAAAAAGAAGAAGCAGAGAAGCTTAATGAAATATTTTACCATTTTATGAAAACTAAACGTCCTTTTGTTATTGCTAAATGGGCAATGACAATGGACGGTAAAATAGCAACTAATAAAGATTCTAAGTGGATCAGCAATGAGCAATCAAGACTCCATGCGCATGCATTAAGAAATTCTGTTGATGCTATTTTAGTCGGCAACAAGACTGCAATAATTGATAATCCTTTGCTTAATGTTAGAAGAAATGATTTGGCATATCTTCGCCATCCTTTAAAGCTTATTATCGCAAATAAGTCTGCTCCACCTACTAAGTTTATTAGCAGCCCAAATACCTATATAATTCATGGAAATAGCCAAAAGCATAAGTTCTCTAACTCATTATCTGTAAATGAATTAGATGATGGAAGACTTGATCTTGATGACCTAATGAAAAAATTAGGAAACATGTCTATAACCAGCGTATTGGTTGAAGGTGGAGGATATACTTTAGCAAAATTCCTAGAAGCAAATTTAATCAATAAATTTTATTGTTACTTGGCTGCTAAATTTGTTGCTGGCAAAAACTCCATTTCACCTTTTAATCAAGATATAGGCATTGATTTTATTAAAGACGCAAAATCTGCTGAAATAGAAAATATAACGCAATTTAAAAATAATATATTAATTCAAGGAAGTTTTAAGGCAAATTTATGTTCACTGGAATAATAGAAACCATAGGTAAGGTTGTTACATTAAAAGAAAAAGAGTTTGATAGAGATTTTATTATTAAATCTTCTGTCATGAATAAAAAACTAAAAATTGGTGATAGCGTAGCAGTAAATGGAGTTTGTTTAACTGTAAGAGAAAAATATAAAGATAGTTTTTTAGTTTCTGCTGCCAGCGAAACATTAAAACTAACTAATCTCTCCTTACTTAAACAAGAATCTCTAGTTAACCTAGAAGGCTCTTTAACTTTAAACAAACCATTAGGTGGCCATTTAGTGCAAGGACATATAGCTTCAATGAGCACTATACTTGAAAAAAGACCAGAAGGTGAATCAATTTACATTCGTTTTTCAAAAGATAAAGAATTAGAAAATTACATAGTTAAAAAAGGTTACATAACTATTGATGGCATGAGTTTAACTATTTGTGAAGAAAATATTGATTGGTTTGAAGTTATGTTAATTCCTCACACTTTATTGGTAACGATTGCCCAACATTATCAGGTATCTACAATAGTTAATATTGAAGTAGATATTTTTGCTCGTTACATGGAGAAGCTATATGCAAAAAAATATACATAAAGCAATAGAAGATTTTAAAAATGGCAAGATGATTATAATTGCTGATGACAAAGATAGAGAAAATGAGGGTGATATTGTTATTGCTGCAGAAAAAATAAATATCGAGGCAATGAATTTCATGATTAAAAAAGCCTCTGGCCTTATTTGTTTAGCAATCAATAGCGAACTTGCTAACAAGTTGAGGCTTGATTCTATGGTAAAAGACAATCAAGAATCCATGAAAACTGCCTTCACGGTTAGTATTGACGCTAAAGATGGTATAACCACAGGCATCTCAGCTGCTGACAGAGTGAAAACTATATTAACTGCAGTCTCCTCACAAGCAATCTCAGATGATCTTGTAAGACCTGGTCATATTTTTCCCTTAATTGCAAAAGATAACGGACTTCTTGAACGAAGAGGTCACACTGAAGCAAGTGTAGCCATGGCTAAGCTAGCAGGATTAAAACCAGCTTCTGTAATATGCGAAATTATTGATGATAATGGTGAAATGATTCGTGGCAAGAAACTTGAAGAATTTGCAAATCAACATCAATTACAATTAGTTCACATTGAAGAAATAGTTCAGTTTATTGAGGAATCAGAAATATTCACTGAAATTATTGACTTAACAACTGAATGGGGAGTTTTTAAATGTTTTTCTATAAAAGAAGGTCACAAGGAACATTTAGTGCTTTATAAAGGAGAAGTAAAAAATAAAGAATGTTTAGTAAGAATACATTCTGAATGCTTAACTGGAGATCTATTTCATTCTAAACATTGTGATTGTGGAAGCCAGTTAAATCATGCATTAGAAGAAATTTCACTAAATGGTGGTATCTTAATTTATCTAAAGCAAGAAGGAAGAGATATTGGATTATTTAAAAAAATAAAAGCATATAAATTACAACAAATTCTTGGATTAGATACAGTAGAAGCTAATATAGAACTTGGACTTCCTGTTGATAACCGAAAATATGATATTGTTAGTAAAATTTTAAAAAAACTATCTCCAGGTAAAATCAAGTTAATGACTAATAACCCTAAAAAAATAGAGGCTCTTAAAGCACTACTTTCTATAGAAGTTGAACGGGTAGCGTCAAAGTCAGCAACATATGAATTAAATGCAAATTATCTAGCAACTAAAGCAAATAAAATGAAACATTTTTTAGGAGAAAATAATGCAACCTAGTATAGCCATCATTTCTAGTAAATTTAACGCGGAAATTACTTCAACCTTGCTTAATAACGCAGTTTCACGTGCTGAGGAGTTAGGGTTAAATTACAAAATTTACCAAGTACCTGGAGCAATTGAAATTCCAGTTATAGCAGAAAAATTAGCTAGCAGTAAAAAATTTAATGCTATTATTACCTTAGGCGCTGTTATTAGAGGTGACACCAGCCATTATGATTATGTTTGCAATCAAGTAAGCTATGGTTGCCAAAAAGTTTCGCTTAAACATGTAATACCTATCATTTTCGGCATATTAACCTGTGATAACGAACTTCAAGCTATAGCTCGCCTTAAAAATTCTATTTATATGATTGATAGTGCAATTGAGATGATAAATCTAATAAAGAGCATTGACAATGAGAACGAGTAAAATATTCACCCTATCAGGTAAAGTAATAGAAGGTCAAAAGATTGCCAGAGAATTAGGTTTTCCAACAGCTAATATTGAAGTTCCTAACAATCTTGATATTAATTTTGGAATATATGCTGGCTTTGTTAAATATAACCAAAAACAATATTCTGGAGTAATTAATATTGGGCTTACCCCTCATTTTCCTGTAAAAAAACCCAAACTAGAAATGCACATATTTGATTTTAATGACAATATATATGGAGAATATATAACAATTATTGCAACTCATTATCTAAGAGAAGAAATGAAATTTGATAATTTAGGATTATTACTTGGACAAATTGAGCAAGATTGCGCTCAAGCAAAACAGATTTTAAGCATATAATAATTGATAAACCTAATTTATTATGCTTATAAACTAAGCCTTAACCCCAATATAGATATCAAGCACTGTATTTTGTGGATCAATACTTCTATGGTCATACACTTCAAAATCTGCAATATAAGCTCTTACTCCACCTAAACTAGCATAATCCATCTGCCATATATTTTGTCACATTTCGATTACAACTTTTGGCATTGGTCCTGGATGGTTAGTAAATTTTATATAATCTTGAGCAGGTATAGTTAAAGTTTCAAATTTTTCACTTACTCCATCAAAAGAAGTCACTTCTTCACTAATAAAATATGTATAATCTCCGGTAAAATCATTTTCATAATAGGTATAAACACAAAAAGTGGTTCCATGCATCTTTTTATGCTGTATTTCATCAGAGAACCCTTCTTTAAAATATTTAGTCATGGTAAGAGGAATTTTTGCTAACTGAGGATCAATCTCAGCAACATTATTGGCACGAGTAGTGATGCTAATTAATTTTTTGCTTCTAAAGATAATTTTTCTTGCATTAATTTCCTCTTAAATTCTCTACTAGAACTTAATTCTAATGTATTTTGTATAAACTTAACAGCTAGAATGGTTTTAATAAAATTATATTTATTTTCTTATTTTAAAAAAATTTTCTATTTTTTTTAAAGCAACAAAAACATCAAAATATTTTAAAGCACTGGTTTTATTTTAACATACGCATAAGTTAAATATCATTTATTAAGTTTTAAGAAAATTATATTTTGGATTTAGCTTATATCTTATTATCTCAAAAATTTTATACAAAATTTATTATGCCCCCCTTCCTTTTCGATTTTTTTCTGCAACATTAAAAGGAGTTGCATCTGGTTTTAAAGACGATTTATCACTTAAATTTTTTAATGAATCAGCATTTCTTCTGGCTAATTCTAAATTCTCTTTTAACACTGGATCTAAATCCTCTTCTTCTTGAGCCCTTACTTCGTTACCATTTCTTCTACTTGTTACAATTTTTGCAACTTTACCACTCATTAGAACTGTTTCATCTTGATTTTGAAGTATATATTCAGCAATTCTTTGATCTCTAGCGTTTATATCTTGAGCCAGTTTCATACCTTGCTCAAATGTATCTATTTCAGGGTTAGTTGGAGATGCAGAATCATTTTGAACAGCACCTAATGAGTTATCCCATCTTACATTTTTTCGTGGCTTAATATCAGATTGTTCTTTTAAAGAGCTTTGTGCGTTAGATCCATTTAGTGGTTCTTTAGACTTCACTTTATTGCGTTCATTATTCAATGGATTATTTTTGTCTGGAATTATGGTTATCATTCCACCTGATATACCTACACGGTCAGGGGCAAAGCTTTTTAACTCTTCATAAATTTCCTTTGCTTCATCACTCATTTCTGTTAAAACAGATTTCCTTGGCTTAATTTTTACTGGATTTTTTTCATCGTCAATTATGGTTATCATTCCACCTGATACACCTACACGGTCAGGGGCAAAGCTTTTTAACTCTTCATAAATTTCTTTTGCTTCATCACTCATTTCTGTTGAAGAAATAGGTGTCTTATTTTTATTGTAGTTATTTTTCATAATTTTGCCCCTTAAATTAAACTTTTGTCAATTACAAGCTTAACCAATAAGTATTAACAAAAAGTTATTTTTTTTTGTTTAAATTTTATCTCTGCTGCTTTTTATACTTGCATAATTAAATTGGGGCTGACACCTGACTTTTAATAAGTTAGGATGTTAGAATGTACTTAAAGC
>CAZVLF010000015.1:0-10719 GCA_964627795.1 uncultured Rickettsiales bacterium
ATTTTAGGCTCTGCTGTAAATACTAGCTACATAAGAGTTTAATTTTGAAAATTAAGAAGCTTAATGGATTGCTTTAAATCATTATAGACAAACTAAGCTTCATATTAAGATTCTTATACAGCAGAGATTAATAAGAGAATTGGTTGCATGGAAACATTTATGTTTTTTTACGGTTAACTGTTTAGAGATGTGTTTAATTTAATAATTATAACTTAATTAATATATTAATCTATTTATAAATATTTCCTCCTTGCTGCGAATAGGAAAATAGATTAAATTCTTTCTAATCAAACTACCAGTTTTTTAAAAAGCTAATAGATTAAAAGAGTTTAATTTTATGTTTTATTTCTATTACTCTTGGTATTCTAGCTAGACTATCAAATATTGAATCTTTACAAACTGTTGGGACTTTAATCTCTGATCTTTTTATAAAAATCTTTAAATTCATAAGTTTACCAATTATTGTTCTTTCTATAATTGTTACTTTAACAAGTTATAAAACTGAAGACTCAATTAAGATAGTCTGGCAGAGATCAATAGTATACACTGCAAGTACAACTATAGTAGCTGCAGACTTTGCATTTGTTTTATATTTGATAATATCTTCAAGAAATATTGATATTGTTCATTCTACTGGTGCTAAAATTTCAAATTTAGAAATTATTTATTGGAGTTCTTATTGTGGGAGTAGTTATAGGGATAGCAACAAGATATATTACAGATGAAGATTCGTATTTGGCAGTTTCTAACTTCTTCAAGGGGGGCACAGTATCTTTTTGATAATAACTGGATGGATTGTTGCTATTATTCCTATTGGTCTTTTTGGTTTTATATTAACAACGGTTGTTCAGCTTAAAGAGGGAGTATCTACAGAGAGAATAGGTCAGTATCTTTGCCTTGTATTACTAGCTATGATTCAAAGATTTTTGTTCTGCATGCTTGACTAAAGTTTAACAAGATTAATCCTATTATTACGATGAAGGCTAAACTTCATGCTTTATCAATAGCATTCTTCTCAAAATTATCTGCTGACACTTTACCAGTAACGATTAAAACTATTGAGCAGAATGTTGGTGTAAATCCAAAGATTAATAGATTTGTACTTCCTCTTTGCACAACAATTAATATTAACAGATTTGCTATATTTATTATTGTTAATATTGCCCTTATGCTTGCTGGAACTGAAATGAAGGATGAATTATAGTTAAAAAATTTTTTATCTAAAAATTGTAGAAAATATATTTATTTATTGTTTCTAATTTTTTCTATAACATATATGCTTAGTGGTGGAGCCAGGCGGAATCGAACCGCCGACCTTTTGAATGCCATTCAAACGCTCTACCAACTGAGCTATGACCCCAATTTTGCCTGAACATAATACAAATATAAAATTTTTCTGTCAATTAGTAGGATATATTTTTATAAGAATTTAGTTTGTAAATAGGTTAATATTTATAGTTTTTTTAAAAAACTCTCACTTATAAGTTAAATCTCATGCCTCAACTACAAAAAATACTTGCAATTAAAGTTAATATATGTTAACGTTATGATTATTAAAAATTTTAAATTAATAATAATTAAACTTTGTAGAGGTAAAAAATGGCTAGAAAAGTAGATCATATCGAGCAGATTGATAAGTTTATAGGGGCAAAAATTCAAGAATTAAGGTTGGCGCATGGTTTATCCCGTCAAGAACTTGGAGAAAAAATAGAAGTTACTCATCAACAACTACAAAAATATGAAATGGGAGTAAATAGAGTATCTGCCGGTAGATTGGCACTTATTGCAAAATATCTTGGCACTAGTGTTTCAACTTTTTATGAAGGTTTGGATTCTCACCTAAATACTGTAATTAATGATGTAAGTTTAAATCAAAATCAAAGAATGTGTATTGAGGTTTCTCGTAATTTTATGAAGATTAAGAACCCTGAACACAAAGAGGCTATAAATTCTTTAATAAGAATTTTAGCAAAAAGTGAATTAAACGAAGTTTCTGCTGCTTTGGCTGAAGCTACGGTTTCTGCTCTTTCGTCAGCGGCCTAGTTTTTTTCATTTATTTTCTCCTAGCGAAGCTCGCTATTTAAAAGATAGCGAGCTTTTTTTATTGTTAGTAGTTATTAGGTGTTTGTTTTCTAAGACAAATTATGATAGTTTATCAGTAATTTTTATTATTCTGTTTTTATATGAATTCTGCAACTAGGTTGGTGGGTTATTTTTGTGTCTTAAGTTTATATTTTGCCTCTAATGTAAATTACTCATTAGAGCCTAGTGATAGTAATATTAACATAGATGCTGATAAAGTTGAATATGTAGGAACTGATAAAAATAGACTTATAAAAGCCTGGGGCGATGTTTATGTAACTCAGGATAAGAAAAAATTAGTCAGTCAAAACTTAGAATATAATTTTGATAAAGATATTCTCTCAGCTGAAAAAGATGTACAACTTTTTGAAGAAGAAGGTTATATAGTAAATGCTGATAAAATAGTGCTTTACAAAAAAATGGATTTAGGATGGATAAGAAACTTTAAAATTCTTACTCCAGAAAAAT
Source organism: uncultured Rickettsiales bacterium (assembly GCA_964627795.1). Classification (GTDB taxonomy): domain Bacteria; phylum Pseudomonadota; class Alphaproteobacteria; order Rickettsiales; family CANDYO01; genus CANDYO01. The sequence goes on from CAZVLF010000015.1 coordinate 2,551, forward strand.
CAACCTTATATGGCAGATTAGCTAAAAAAGAAGAAAAAAATATTATTGAAATAGAGGATGGTTCTTTTACCTCTTGTCAAATTTGTAAAAATAAAAAAACTCCGTGGATAATTTCTGCTAAAAAAGCCAAGTTGAATGAAGAAACTGGCAAAGTAGTATATAAAAACACCATAGTAAAATATTATGGAGTTCCTATATTATATTTTCCATATTTTGTTCATTATACAAAAAAAGCTGAAAGAAAATCAGGATTTTTAACTCCTGAATATGGAGGAAATAGCTATATTGGCACCTCTGTTAGGATTCCATTTTATGTTAATATAGCTCCCAATCAAGATGCTACTTTAAAGTTACTTGCAACAAAAAAAAGAGGCTTTGTTTTTGAAGGACAGCATAGATATTTATCCAAATATGGCCAGGTTGAATCCTTTTTAACTACTACTTCAGATAAAAAATATAGTTCTACTCAAGGGCAAAAAAATAACGACATACGTTATAACTTTAAATCTAAAACTGATCTATATGTATCTCCATATAATTCATTTGGATGGAATATTAACCAAGTATCAGATAAATCTTATAAAAAAGATTATGGTTATGGTGATGAAGATTACACAATGAGTAGATTATATAATAAGGCCTATCAAGATTCAGGTTACTATCAAGTTCAAACAATATTTTTTCAAAATTTAAGATCAAGTAATGATTCAAATACAATCCATTTAAATCAAACGCCGATGATTTTACCATTATTTGAAACAAAGCATGTAATTAAAGAATTTTCTGATGGTTCAAATTTATCTTTAGAAAGCAGTATGTTGAAAGTCAATCGGTATGAAGGGCCAGAAAGTGCTAGAATTTCGCTTAAGAATAGTTGGAATAAGCATTTGTTACTTGATAGTGGAAATGATTTTAACTTTTTTATTTCTTTACGTCAGGACTTTTATAAAGCTAAGAATTATTCTAATGATAATGAAAATCAATCTAAGGATAAGACAAGAACTATTCCTGAAGCAGGGGTTGATTGGCAATTGCCTCTTTATCGTAGAATCAATAATGATTTTACTGCTGTGATCTCACCTACTATAAATGCCATTATAACTCCTAATGTTAATTATAATGATAGGGTTCCTAATGAAGATAGTAATAATATTGCAGAAATAAACGATATAAATATTTTTGCTAAAACTAGATATAGTGGAATAGATAAAGTAGAAAATACTTCTCGTGTTGGTTATGGTATAAGAGGAGAATTGCATTATAAGCAGGAAATAAAATTTAAAGCAATGATAGGTCAACTTTATCGTCAAAAACCTGAAGAAATTATTTATGGTGCAGCCGAAGACAAAGTTTCAGATTATATTGGTAGACTTCAGTTTGATTATAAAGATATGTTTGGTTTATCATATCGTTATAAAGTTGATAAAGATAATTTTTCTAATAAGTCCAACGAAATAGAAGCTCTACTAAAATATCAAGAGTTTTATATGCTTACAAATATGCTATACTATAAGGATGATCTTGAGATAACAGAATTAAAGAATAGAAGAGAAATATATTTAGAAGGTGGCTTTAATAATTATAATCAGATTAGTGCCTCTATGAATGCTAGGAAAAATTTTACTAGCAACCTAAGTAGTCCTTCATATTATGGAAATAGTAATGGGATTATTTCTTGGGGAGGGAAACTAAAGTACCATCAAGAATGTGTTACTTACTCTTTTGAGTTTAATAAAGATTATACCAGTAATAAGGATAAAAAGGCTATTACTACATTCTGGTTTGGTGTGAATTTCAAAAATTTAGGTTAGGTATTTTATGAAAAATATAATTGTAGTTTTAATTTTAATTATTTGCAATTTAGTCTTTGCTTCTGAAGTTCTTGTGACTGTTGATGGCAAAGCTATTACTAGCTTAGATGTTGATAAGAGAATACAAGCTCTTAAACTTGTAAATCCAACTTTTCAGGCTGACCAATATGTTAAAAATGGAGTTCTCAATAAACTAATTAACGAAGAGCTTTTTACTAATGAAGCTAGAAGGCTTAAAATTAAAGTTTCTTATGATGAAGTGGTAGAGCATTTTAAGCAAATGGCTTATTCTTCAGGGTTTAACCAAGAAAAACTAAACTTACTTTTAAATAATGATTCTTTATTTACCCAAATAAAAAACCAAGTTCTTTGGCATAAGTTAGTTTCTATAGTTTTACTTCATAAAGTTAAAGTATCTGATGCAGAAATCAGAGAGGAGCAAAAGGTTAGAAAAGGTGTGACAAAAGAGGTTACTTTTAAAAATATATCATTTTATAGTTATGATGCTAATAATCTTTCTCAGTTAAAAATAGAGGCCCAAAGTTGTGAAAACCTGGATAATTTAGCGAAAAGATATTCATTTCCTATTCCCCAAAAAAACACTATTCTTTATGATGATTTAAATTCTCAGTTGCAGCTAGTTATTAATTCTTTGCAAGAAAATAGGCTTAGCGATGTGATAGAAATTGGTGGGCAGAAGCAGCTAATTATGGTTTGTAATAAAGTTGTTCATAATAATCCAATTGATACTAAGAAGATTAAAGAAGAATTGATGGAAAAGAAAATTGATGCTGAGGCTCAAAAATATTTAGCGGAATTAAAGAAAAGAATTTATATTGAATATATGAACTAGCTTAGAAGCCTAAAATTTTAATTTTGCATAGCTTGTAATATTAAATCATAAACAAGGTTAAGTTCATGTGGGTCACTAAGTCTATGAGTAGAATTTTTTAGTAAAATAACTTTTGCTGATTCACTGTTTATATTTTCTGCTATTCTAATTGAAGTATGATAAGGAACATCAAGGTCTTTCATTCCATGTAATAAAGTTATCGGTTTGGTTATATTTATATCTTTTTTAAGAAGTAAATGTGTTCTTGCTTCATTAATTAATTTTTTAGAAATTGGATATGAACTTTGAGCAAAATCATTTTTAAATTCCACCTGACCTTGAAGTTCAATTAATCTTTTTTGCTTAAGTGACATATTATCCCAAATTAATTCTTCAGTAAAATCAGGAGCGGCAGCTAATCCTATCATATGAGATATTTTTTCTGGTCTTTTAAGGGCAGCAAGGAGCATAATCCATCCGCCCATGCTAGAGCCAATTAAAATTTGTTGTTTATTACCTGTGAGTTTATCAATTATATTTAAAGTATTATCAAGCCAATCGCCTATTGTGCAATTAATAAATTTTCTGGAAGAGTTTCCATGACCGAAGTAATCAAACCTTATAAAATCAATATCTTTATTGATAGCAAATTTTGCTAATGCTGAAGCTTTAGTGCCATTCATATCAGACATAAATCCGCCAAGAAAGATAATGCCGTATTTTTTAGGGTTAATCGCTTTATACTGATTATAAGCTAAAAATTCTTCTTGATTTGAACAATATAGTTTTTGATTGTTAGACACGATAAATTAAATATATATATAACTTTTTTTAAAAGCAAAGTTTAGAATAAAATAATTTCAGCGAAAAAACCAGCAATTTTATAAGTCTTCCCAGCCATAATTTTAAGGGATGTTGAGATGTTAGATATTACTTAAGGGTTAGTAAAATAGTTGTAGATACTTTTGCTGTTTTTTTAAGAACGAATTTGCATTTTAATTAGAGCAAAATGGCTTAGGATACATTTTAAATTACTAAATTATAAACTCCATTTATTATAAGCACCCTAAGTTAGTGAAGCTTTACAATATAGATAATTCACGCTCAACCTAAAGCTATTACATGAAGTTCTTATTTGCAGTCAATTTGTAATAAAGCAGTAGAAAATAATCCAACAATATATATATAAAAGGGATTTGATACTGTGTTAAAAGTTAATAACCATAGTATTTTTGATTTTACTCTTTAATCTATAAGCAAATACTTTGAGTAGTAGATTCATGCTGTTAAATTTTTTTCTAATGATGCCCTTATTAGCCTGGTATTACCGTGCGCTTTGCTGAGAAGGACACGCGAAACGTTAAAAAGCTAAAAGCGATATTTAATAAGTATTTGGTGTCGTTGATGTTAGAAGAGATAATATGATAAAAAAACTTTCTTCTTAAAGATTGTATTATTGAAGCTTTCTAAGTAAATAATGAAGTATTGAATTTACTTGAACTAAAAAAATTATTTACAAATCATCACGTGATAAAGAAGAAATATATAAATGGTGGGTTGGACGTTTGACTTTTTTCACTTATATAGTTAGATGCTCAATTAGTAAAATAGACGAATTCAACTCGTTAACTCAATTCTTAATTTAGTTTAATTAAAATATGTAGTTATTCAGGGAAAAAATTATGATAAATTGTTCTAAAAATTTTACTTAATGGTAAAATAAAATCAATTCAGAAATAAATTGTTGGAGACTAATACTTAAACTATGGTTGATCAAAAATCTGAAGAAGTACTCGCGAGGTGGGGCGTTCTTAAACAATCGGGTAAAGATGTAATTCGTCTCAAACCACTTACTGGTGGAGTTGCTAATGATGTATGGAGCGTGCTTATTCGTGGACATGTTGCAGTTGCTCGTCTTGGCACAAGAAGTGACGATGATCTCGAATGGGAAACCTAGCTTCTTCAATATCTTGATCGTAATGGTTTGGCCGTGCCGGTGCCAATTCCGACGACTGATGGACGCTTCTTTGTGGACGGTATGGTCGTAATGACATATATGGAGGGTGGTCCACCTGAGACAGAATTTGACTGGCGTTGCGTGGCCGACTCACTCCGTAAATTGCATCGGTTGACACGAGGATGGCCACAACGTCCAGGCTGGTGCTCGTCGACCGACCTCCTTTATACCGAGATTGGAACAAGAATCAACCTTGGCATGATGCCATCTGAAGCCGTTGCAAGATGTCGAGCAGCGTGGGCACGTCTTGTTGGACGGCAGACTTGCGTTGTACATGTGGATCCCAATCCAAGCAATATCCGCATGACGAAGAACCGAGTCGCACTGATCGACTGGGATGAATCGCACGTCGACGCACCAGATCTAGACTTGGTGCTACCCTATAACGCCTCCGCTCTCGACGCCAGTGCGTATGATATTGCCGCGCAAGCATCGGCTGCATGGGAAGCTGCAGTCTGCTGGGGCGATGAATTCTCGGTCAAACGACTGGCCGAAGTTCGTGCAGTTGAGTAGTATCAGTATTAAAATAATTTAATTTATCTTCTCGTCACTATTAAGTATGGATTTATAATATGGTCCGTAAGATGGTGATGTAAATATGATATTATCGTCTATTGGAAGAAAATTAGCTGGTAGAGGTGTAAAAGTAGGTTACTCAAATATTTATGGATAGGTTTAATATTATGCTCACTTAAGATTTTAGGTTAACTCAAATTGTATTGGAAGCCGAAGCTATTTTACAATTGGGGAGTGGGTGAAAATATGTTAAGGTTAAAGATAAATGAGTTTATTTATACAGGATATTATATAAATTTTGCAATGCTAAAGAAACTAAGCGTATAGCTGAGCTAAAAGAAGAGGGTTGATGGCAACTTTAACTAGGGCGGCGGCAATTTAAATGATGTGTCAACAGTTTTTCGGACAATTAATTACGCATATTTTTGTATAGATTCATAATCAGCTTGAGACAAATAACCATTAGCAGAATGAATTCTAATGCGATTATAAAATACTTCTATATATTCAAATATGACTTGTTTTGCCTCCTCCCTAGTTTTAAATTTTTTCTGATGAGTTAATTCTGTTTTTAAGGTATTAAAAAAGCTCTCAGCAACAGCATTATTCCAACAAATTCTATTGCGGCTCATGCTTTGAATAATGTTGTGTTATTTAATAATTCTTAAATGACTATCTAAAACATACTGGCTTCCTCTATCTGTATGCCAAATTAACCTATTTGCAGGCTTCCTGATCCAAATTGCCATTAAAAGAGTGTTATTTACTAATTCTGCCTTTAAGTTATTGCTCGTAGACCAACCAACTATTTTTCTTGAATAAAGATCAATTACTGTTGCTAAATATACCCATCCTTCATTTGTTGGAATGCAATTAATATCACCAACATAACAACGATTTGGTTCATTTACTGTGAATTTCCTTAGAAGCAAATTAGGTGCTACTGGCTTACTATGCTTAGAATCAGTGGTAGCTTTAAATTTTCGTTTATTTTTACATATTAATTCAGCTTCTTTCATTAATCTAATTTCTCTACGACGGCTTACAATAATTCTTTTCTTTAGTAATACTTTTTTAATTCTTCTGGAACCATAACTACCTCTACCAACTTGAAAAATTGATGTTATTTTTTCAATTAAATAATTTTCTTCAGTATTCCTGATATGCTCAGGATTATTTAACCATGAGTAATAACAACAACGAGACACTTTCATGAATTGGCATAAAACTGATATTGTAAACTCTTTTTGATTATCTTTAACTCAAGCATAATTTAATGAGTTTCTTTGGCAAAGTATAGTGCGGCCTTTTTTAGTAGGTCGCACTCCTGAGTTACTCTTGCTAATTCTTTTTTAAGCGCTTAACTTCATTATAAACATGTTCATTATTAATAATTTTTTCGCTTAATGTTTTGGGCCTTTCATGTTTGATAATCAAGGTATAAAGAGTACTTCTTTTAACACCTAAATCAATCGCTGTTTGTGCTATTGACTTATCTCCTTGAAATACTAATTTAATAGCTTATTCTTTACATTATGATGAATAAAATTTTAATTCAATTTGGACATTTAGTTCTTTCCTTCTTTAATTCGTAATTATTCTAAGCTACTTGTCAGGTTTAGTGTAGCCACTTCAAATGTTATTGGTTCAAGCAAGAGGTACAAAAGTATATTTGATAGATATAGAAACAGGCGAAAAAGATTCTCTTTAAGACTTAACCTTATTGCAGCTATTTATAATTGGGAGTTAGAAAATTAAGGTTATGTAAGAGGTATAATATTACTTAAATACTTAGCCTGTTTATGCCCTAAGTGCAGCATAGACTTTGGTCTTTTAATTCTTTGATTTCTTTAAAATATATAGAATTCTTATCGGATTTAATACTTTTGGGGTGTAAGTATTTTGATATATACTTGAAAACTTTGCTTAAGAAGCGCTTAGCTGCTTTATTCTTAAGAAGAGTGGAACGAAAGATAAAAATCAATTGTATTGCCGAATTTATGTCTTCCAATACAATTTGAGTTTATCTAAAATCTTTGCTGCGTAATACTGAACACATCTATGAATATTTGAATGATCTACTGATACTACTTTTTCTGGTAGCATTTCTTCTAAATCGCGATAGCTAATCCCGTATTTGTATTACCAACGCACTACACAAATAATAATATTATACTTGAAATGATGATGTTTGAAGATATTAGTGCTTCATCTACTTAGATTTTAGTTGATAAACCATATTTATAAATTTTAAAATTATTTACAATAAAGCTAAATTATGTTATTAATTAGTAGCCATTAATAATTGAGTTTTTTTATGGGAATTCTAGCTCAGTGTCTTTTAATCACAGTTATGTATCATATATGTGGTCTATTTTTTGTAATTCCTATTAGTGCATTTTATGCAACTCTTATTTATTATGAATTTTATAAGTATAAAATTTCAGAATATATACGCACATTTTATGCAGATCTTAAAGCTAACTCTATTATAGATTTACATTACTCAGTTAATGTAATTCTTAATGACATAGCTTTAATGCAAGACAAAGCTTTAATGCAAGCAGATCTTAAAGCTAACTCTATTATAGATTTACATTACTCAGCTAATGTAATTCTTAATAACATAGCTTTTTTAATGCAAGCTGTTATTTCTGGTGATAGTGAAACTATAAGAAGCCTAATTAAAGCAAAAATTGATCTAGATATGGCTGATGAAAGAGGTTTTATAGCTTTAATATTGGCTGCTGAAAAAGGGCATAAGGAAATAGCAGATATATTAATTAAAGCTGGAGCTAACCTGGATAGAACTGATAAAAATGGCTGTACAGCTTTAATGTTTGCTGCATATTATGGGCATAAAGAAACAGTAATGAAACTTTTTAAAGCCGGAGCTAATCTAAATATAGCTGACAAAGATGGCGTTACAGCTTTAATTTTTGCTGCTCAAAATGGGCATAAGGAAATAACAGATATTTTAATTAAAGCGGGAG
>CAZVLF010000016.1:0-10030 GCA_964627795.1 uncultured Rickettsiales bacterium
TCTAGCGAAGAAGCTATATATAGTGGAGATCAAAATAATTTAGCGAGTATTTTCTATACACCTTTACAAGGAAATTCAGGAGGTGGTTTAACTATTCGTTCACCACAAGCTCCAGATATAAATAGGGTTGGATATCCAGATATAATTTACTTTGGAACTGCAGTTAGAGATATAACCTATGATTCTGCATTTGGTATTTATAATAGTGAAGAACGTTTTAACTATGATATTTTAACTGGCAATCCTCCAGTAAGATCAATTTTAGACGTCGATTCTACCACTAATTATAGTTATAGCCAGCTTATTATTTCTCCTATAGATTCTTACTCTTCTGAAAATATAGTCATAACTCCTTCATCTCCTTCTGAGCCTGCTGAACAATTTATTGGAGAGCCATCTATATCATTAACTTTATTAGATACACCATCAGCAAGATCTATAGAAGGATCAGATGTGTCAACAGAAATTGATACTATCTCTGATTTAGTTAATAGCCCTATAATATGAATTAATTTATTAGAGGATTTACTAGTTGAGCCTATGATAGGCGACAATTTATTAGAGGATCTAAATGAGGAAAATATAGATGTTTCAGAATATAAAGATACTCATCTTAATAAGAAACGTAGATTAAATTCAAATAATACGTCTGAAGATTCAGAATATTTAAACTTAAATATAGTTAAAGAAAATGAATCAGATGCTGGTTCTACATCTGAAGAGCTATATACTCAATTAACTATTGGTGAAAATGATAATGGTTTTTCTTCTGATTACTAAAAAGTAGTCTATAGCTTATAATTTTGAGATCTCGATGACAATTGATTTATTTTTATCTACAATAAAATTGCTTTTGCTAATTAAATTTATTATAAGTTTTAATTTTAATTATAATACTAAAAAAATATGAAATTTTTATGGGCAATTTGTATTTTCTTAATTCTGCTATTAAGCTATTTCTTAGAAGTTACATATAATTTTATTATTAATAATAAAGAAATAGAAATGAAACTTAATAACGATATCCTAGACAACCCAAAAAATAGTAAGAAGGATGATATAAAAGATTATATGGAAATTATTTATAAAATTTTATCCATTCAGGAATGGCAAGATTTTCAAAAGAATGGCTATTTTAAGGGATCGAAGATGGATGAAAAAGATGGTTTTATCCATGCTTCTTTTAAAGATCAGTACCCAGCTATAATGGATAAATTTTTTGCGAATATTAGACCATTAGTGTTAGTTAAGATTAATACTAAATTATTAGAAGCAAATTGTTTGAAAATAGAAGCTAATAAACCTGGAGGAAATAAATATCCTCATATTTATGAAGCTATACCGCTTGAATCTGTTATTTCTTATGAAGTTATAAATTGAAAGTGAGATATTGGTTAAGATACTGCTAAACATTGCATATATGATGAGCAACTAAGGCTTTCATATGATCTTTAACATTATGAACTCGAAGAAAATCCACCTTGTTTTTAATAGATAAAGAAATAGCAATTGTTTCTATATCTCTTAGGTTGGCATGTTTTTCATTAGAAAAAGCCTGGATATATGATTTTCTTGAATGCCCAGCCATTATCAAGCAACCTAAGGCTCTAAAACTTTCTATGCTTTTTAATATTTCAATATTTTGATAAAAACTTTTCCCAAATCCAATACCTGGATCTAAAATTACATTTTTTAGAGAAAACCCAAGTTTAACAAGTTTTTCTATAGAGCTTTCCCCCCAGCGAATAAGATATTCAATGGGATTTAAATTTAAAGGTATTACTTCGTTTTTACTTGGTGGCACGGTTATTGAATGCATAAGGCAAAATTTACATCCAGCCTCGGCTATAATTTTTAATGTTACATCATCAAAGCTCCCTTTAACGTCATTAATCAAGCTTATATCATATTTTTCTAAGAGCTTTATTGCTATTAAAGGATGAAAGGTATCAACGCTGATATTAATTTTTTCTCTTGTTATAATAGGAGTAATTTCTTTTAATAATTCATCAAGTTTTGCATATTCAGATTCAGGAGCTTGAATAATAGCTCCAGGTCTTGTTGATTGAGCTCCAATTTCAATAACACTAGCGCCATCTTCTATAAGATTTGCAACTTGATTTATGGCATTATTTAAATCAAAAAAATTTCCTCCATCTGAAAAAGAATCTTTTGTGATATTTACAATTCCCACCAATTGTGGATTCACTACAAAACTTTTAAGGAAAATGCTATTAATGTTGGGTTGAGATTTCCATGGTTCTTTGCCCATTAGAGCCAAAAGATGTTTGAAAAAATCACGATGCTCTAATTGAGGATGAGGGATTATAAGGTCATAAGTATCAATAACTAAATCATTATAGTAAAGAATATCTAAATCAATAACGCGTGGTGACCATTTTTCGTAATTTTGTGGGCGCCCCATTTCTTTTTCTATGTTTTTAAGCTCTTGTAAAATTTCATAAGGAGAAAGACTTGTCTCTCCAGCAATGATCATATTTAAAAATGGCTTATTCCAATCAAGTGGGCCATTAAAAGGAAGTATTGCTTCGGTTTCAATGACAATAGAACATTTAGAGTTTTGCAAGAAGCGATTCTTTATAAAGCTAATTGCTAGAGCTAAATTATTAAGGCGATTGCCAATATTTGATCCTAAGCTTAGATAAATCATTATTTATCCTTATTGCCTAAAGTAGTATGGTGCGTCCAGCTTACTCCTCCATGCAGATTAAGAACAGGAGGAGAAATTTTGTGAATTTCAATTTTAACAGAGTCTATAATATGCTTTTGAGGCATTAAAAAATCAGAAATTTTATTATAAATTGATTGGGTTAAATGCTCAATAAGATTAAAGTTTTTATTTTGGCAATGAGAAGTGACTAATTTAATAAGTTCATGATAGCAAATGGTATCTACTAGATTGTCAGTTTTAGAGCCTTTAGGGCAAGAATTAAAAAATAAGTCTATATCAAGACTAATCATTTGAGGATGAAGTTTCTCCTCCTCGCTATAGCCTAAATGAACCCAAAGTCGAAGATCAAAAATTGACAGTTTAAAAATATCTTTATCGGGCTGTTTCATTAATAATAATGATCAATAGATATATTATAATGTAAGTATAGAAGTGTTCAAAGAATGTGTCAATATTAGAGCTATGATCTTTAGGTTTAGATGTTTTTATATAAAATTAACTTAACACTATTAATTGTAAAATATATTTGATTCTAATTTTATAGAAAAATTTTCTAATTTTCCTGGTCATAGGCCTATGAAAATCTATTTAAGAAAAGAAGATTTACACAAACTATTAAAATTCCAAAGTTGGGGATTTAATTAACAAAAAAAAATTTACTATTGGTATATATGATGGTTATTATTATAAGGTTTCTAAAATAATAGATCATGTAAAAATAGATTTGACTCAGTGCCCGATATGTAAGCGGGAGCAAATTTTCATAAGCTTGCTGCAAATATAATTTATGCTACAATTATGGAAGAACTTGTTGGTATACATTAAAACTTAATAACTTAAATGATAAAATTATTGCTTTAGATTTTGAAATAAAGGAAACTTTGTTAGCAAATCTTATGCTTTTTAAGACAGCAGCTTCAACTAGTAAGTATTTTAACTTAATTAAAAAAGCTAATGATGAAGTTAAAAATACAGATAAATATAAGCAAACAATAATAAAATATTATAAGTGATTTTTGCTAGTTATATTTAATAAAAATCTAGCTTAACTTAAGCATTTATGTGAGTATTATGGATAAATTAAAAAATATTTGTAAAAAATGCTGAAAATTTTTGTTGATGGGGATTCTTGTCCTGTAAAAGATGAAGTGCTTCGTATTTCTACAAGACACTCTTTAGAAGTATATTTAGTTAGTAACCGTTGGACCACTCAAGTTATGGGACCTAAAGTCCATAAAATATTGGTGCCCTCTGGGGCTGATAAAGCGGATGATTGGATTGTAGAACATATAAGTGAAAATGATATTGCAATTACAGCAGACATTTTGCTTGCTCAAAGATGTTTAAAAAAAGAAGCCTATGTTATTAGCCCTAGTGGAAAAAGTTTCACTGATGATAATATTGGAATAGCTGTTGCAATGCGAAATCTTAATACTCATCTTAGGGAGCAGGGGGAAATTTCTAGCCATAATAAAAGTATGAGTAAACAGGATCGTTCAAGATTTTTACAGGAAATTGAACTGGTAATTCAGAGGATTGTCAATAAATGAATTGAATTCTAAATTTATCCATAATTTTCTTACTGATAATAATAACTATTTTAAACGATAAACAGCTTTATATACTCACTTCATCTAAATGATGCGGATCCTCCAATTAAAGGTGGTTGAGTAGAGGATTTTCTTTTCATATTGATTAGGAGTGATAGTTTTTTAGGTATTATTAAATAGATCTGTATTTAGCTAAAATTAGGATATAGCCATAATATACTGATATTATAAGATTCTTAGATTTCCTATTAAAAATTAAATAATATCAATTTATAAGATTTATATGTAAAACCAACTGGTTTAATACCTTTGGGTTTAGTTTTTACAATTATTTTTATTTGCTTAATCTGCTACAAAATTGGCTCCGTAGGGCCCCATCGGGCTTTAACCCCACTTTAGGAGTTACTTTAAGCATTATATTATCTACATTATAATTTCTGCAACCTTGGTCTGCTAAAGCAAATTTTATATCCCAAGCACAATTTTACAATTCAATTAATATACTAATTTATTCAAATATTTTACTAAATTATTGTAGGAGGGCGATATTGACTGATCTACCATTGAAAAACCAGGTTTTATATCACGACAATAAAATTTTATAAGCACCTCTAATATAAAGGCGTTTTCTTGCTTCATATTGATTCATATTTGGATCAATCAATTCAAGGCCGTCTTTATCAACTAAAATCTCATGTTAAATAGAAATAAAAGCATATCCTTTATTGGTGAAATAATCAGCTAAGTAACAATAGTCTTTATAAACAGGTAAGTATTTTTGCTCAATCATTTCTGGCTTGGAAGCATGGCCACGACTAAATAAAACAACAGATATTTGTTCAGTTGTTGTCTTAGGTAAATAGCATATAGTAGGGATTTTTTTGTCTTTTACTATCAAAAAAATTAAATTCAAAAATTTTTTCATTCATAATTTTTACTCCTTTGATAATATAGCAATATATAGTTTATAGTTACTTGAAACTTCTAATACAAATAGGCTCGAACTTCGAGCTAATTATGAATATTAATTTCGTTTTCATATCGCTTTGTAAAGTAAAATTTTTATAAAAAAGGTATATTGTGAAGATTAAAGTCTAACATACAGTCAAAATCTCCTTTAAAAAGTTTAATTTAGAGAATTAAATTGTAATTTAAAGAGAGTATAAGGCATTTAGCAATTAGATAAATTGTGAATTAGATTATACTAAGAATAAGACGTGTGCAGAGATGCTTAAGTTTATTATTAATAATGGCGGAGAGAGGGGGATTCGAACCCCCGGTACGGCTAAAAACCGTACGACGGTTTAGCAAACCGCTGCCTTCAGCCGCTCGGCCACCTCTCCGAAATATACCTTGCAACCAAGGAAGCTTTAATTATAGCAAGATATTTTTTTTTATGCTACTATAATTTTCACTTTTTATAAAAAATTTTTTATTCTATGGATATAACTCCTGCTATACCTAAAGGTATAAATATAATTTCAGCCTATGGTAAAGATTATATTGTTATAAATAATCAAAAATATAAGTTACCACTTTTAGTAACCCCTAGCAAAATTGAAGAGTTAGACTTAGATAAATTTGATATAACTTCTTTTAACTTTCAGGCTGAGCTTAAAATTATTGGTTTTGCAGATGAAAAATATAATAAGATCAAATCCTTTGAATGTATGGTTTTTGGTGCTGCTTGTAGAACCTATAATGTTTTGGTAAGTGAGGGAAGAGATGTTATTTGCTTGCTAATTTAGCATATTTAAATTTTATAATTTAAATAGCTCTAGATTTATTATATTTTTATAAACATATATCTTTCATAAAATTGCATAATGATTTATATTAATTATTAGTTGCAAGGAAAATTTTATGGCAAAAGAACAAGATTTATCAAGTTATGCAGCATTTAATCTAGATGACTTATTGGCAGAGATTGGCAGCCAACAGAAATCTAGTAAAGAAGTTACAGCTTATCTCGATAGAGATTTTATTGTAAACACAATTAAAGAATATAAAGAAGAAGCTTTAGTTAATCGGCAAGAATTTACAGTGGATACTCAAATAGATTTCACTGACTATAACTTTACTGGAGCTGATTTAACCGGCTTTACTAAAAAAGAGCTAGAGATTTTTAATTTTACTAATTGTGATATATCAGATGCTAAACTTGATAGAATAAGTTTAGAATTCTTCCGAGAATATTTTATTTCCAATAAAATTACTTATAAAGGAATTATTCTTGATAATGCATATTTAGGACCAACTCACACTAAGCGGGTAGATTTAGGCATTGAATGTTATATGTATTTAAATCTTAGCAACATGGATTTAATGGGAGTTAGTTTTAAAAATGCCGATATAGATGGTTTGATTCTATTTAACACTAACATAACTGGATGCAATTTTATTAACACAAAAAATATGGATCCTAAGCAATTTGCTTTTGCAATTGGATTTGAAAAAGCAAAATTTAGAGCAAATCCGCAAGAAAATAGCAATATAATAGAACAAATTTCTAAGTATTCAACAACTCTTACTCCTGATATAATTGATGATAATCCTTCTCAAAGAACTGGACATAGCTTATTACAAAGGATAGCTGACCTTAACAATTTTTTTGATAATTAATATAACTTTATAATAAAATCTTATTGATTTATATTATTTCTCTAAATAAGATTTTGTCTTATTTATAAGGAGGATAAAATGAAAAAATTATTATTAACTTTATGCGGATTTTTAATGCTTATGACTAATATATCTAACTCTCAAGATTTAAACAATATTCTTTATCTAGAACTAAAAGACGGTCGTGTTGAAATTGAAATGAGGCCAGACCTTGCACCTCTTCACGTTGCAAGAATTAAAGAACTTGTTAAAGAAAAATTTTATGATGGACTAGCTTTTCACCGCGTTATTCCAGGATTTATGGCTCAAACAGGTGATCCTAAAGGAAATGGAACAGGTGGAAGTGGAGTAAAAATTAAAGCAGAATTTACCAGCGAGCCACATGTTAGAGGAACTGTTTCAATGGCAAGAAATGGTTTTGATATAAATTCAGGTGATAGCCAATTTTTCATTTGCTTTGCTGATGCGCGCTTCTTAGATGGGCAATATTCAGTTTGGGGCAAAGTGATTAAAGGCATGGAATTTGTGGATAAGATTCAAGCAGGAACAGCAGCTAATAACGGTGCTGTTGCTAAGCCTGATAAAATAATTTCAATGCGCCTTGCAAGTGACGTACAACAATAAATATTTTAAACTTCTCCTTAATATTTAAGGAGAAGAATTTTTCCACTTACTTCATACATCTAATAACAATATTCTAGTTTATTAAAATTTTGATAATTAGGCAAATATACATTAAATGTAATTAAGTCTATTATAAGAGAAGTGTATTATGAATAAAGACAAAAAAATTATTCCCCATGGATAATGTGTTAAAAAGCCTTTTCTAAGGCGGCTAAAATTACTTTAGCTAAAAAAGCTATTTCAGAAAAAAATTATGAAGATCTAATAAAAATCGTTAAACATTTAGAATATCAGCATTATAAGTTAATAAATCATGCACTTGATAGATTAGATTTAGTCGGTTTAAAATTAATTTTTTTGAAAATAAACTACATTATATATTTATAGATATTTATATTAAAAATCTTTTTTCTTTTTTAACATCTATTGATATTATCTCGCATGATATTGATTCGCCTAAGCATAAGATTAAGGAGATTTTTAAGTTTTTAATAGAACAAAAAATAAAGATAGTATAAGTTTTTTTGATTTAGAAAAATATTCTACACTTTTTAGTCAAAAAGAATTTGAGTAGTTTTGTCAGAAAAAAGAAATAAATCTTCAGGATTCAAAATTTGAAGAATTAGATTTATCACATTTTAATTATAATTTTGCTTCTATGCCTCTTACTATTCTAACAGAGAGTAACAATGATTATGTTGTTAATTTGCTTTTAAGCTGAACTTATTCTAAGAAGCTTAATGAACAGCAAGTAAAAGAGATCTATATAAAATTATTTAATGCAAATGAGATTTCTAAAGAAATCTTCATGACAGTTGATGCACTAATCGCAAGAAAAGATAAAATCAAGATAATATTTGATGAAGATTATCATTCTTTATACGATCATGAATCTAATATAGTAAAGATAAATACTAATCATATTGGGCAAAAATTCATGACGGTTGAAGTAGTTAATCCATGAATTTGCGCATTATCTTTATCATAAAATTTCAGATAACCAAGCTACGCCATTTAATCAAGCATATATTATCAATCAGATTAAAGAAATAAAAAATAAATATGGAGCTCTTATAGATGATTATTATTTTGATCAGGGCATTCCACTTTCATCTTTACCAGCAATATTGGAAATGCCATCGTTGAAAGAATCATGGAATATGATAAAGGATTGTAAAGAAGCTCAAAGGCAAGTTACAGATAAGGCTGCTCGATTATTAGGAATTAATCATGAGACACATAGCCAGTATTTTTATACTAATGATTTAGCAAATTTTTTTAAAGATCATTCATCTATTGATTATTTTCTTTTAAATGGATTAAAACATTATCCTTTCGAAGTTAAAAATATGACTTCTCATATTACTGATAGTATCTTAATGAATATATATCCAGAATTCATTGAGCATAACCCAGAAAAAATTGATGAAGAAGAGGCTACAAGAGAACAAGTTTATGAATGGGCTTTAACTTATGTTCCGTAATTAATTAAACAATATAACTTAAGTGAACCACAAATACATTTCTTAGAAAGAATAGTTGATTATTTAAATAGAGGGGAACAGTTCTTAGAGTATGATGTATACGTACGTGGTAGAGAAATAGAAAGATATGTTGAGTTAATTGTAAGAAAGGCAGAATTTAAGGTGGCAGGTCTTGATAAAGATTTAACCGATTCTTTTCAAGCTATAGAAAATTTCCATATTAAATTTATTACCCCTAAGATTTGTGAAGTTATTAAATCAACTAATGTTAGCTCTCTTGCCTTTAGTGAGGGAATTGAACCAGGTCATACTTGCTTAAATGAAATTTTGACAACTCAACCGAGTCATCAAGAATTTGGATTTAAAGTAAGCTTTATAGGTTCTGGTGAATTTGAATCAGATTATACCACTAATTAGACTATAATTACTAAATATTAGGCTAATAGAAGAAATTTTATTAGCCTTTTTCTATTTAATTTTGCTCTTCAGCTATAGCTTTTAAAAGGTTAAGGAATCTTTTTCTTGTTTGAGAACTTTTTATGCTATTAAAAGCTTTAACTAAAACTATAGATTCTCTATAGGAATGCGAGTCTTCTTCTTTTTCTCTATTATATTCAAATTCTGCTTGTTCTTCATTCAAAATATAAGGAGAATTTTCTTCATATTGATTAAAGGTGTTGAGTTTATTTTCAATGTCTTTGAAAAAAAATGAGATATCAATATTCATTTTTTTTGCCAAAATATAAAGTTTACTTGCAACAATTTTATTATGACCTTTCTCATATTTTTGTATTTGTTGGAAAGTTACATCAATTTTTTTTCCTAAGTCGGATTGATTTATGCCATTCATATGACGTAAACTTCTTATTTTCTCCCCTATAGAAAGGTTAATAATGTCTTCATTCATCCTATATATTTTCCTTTTTTAAAAATCGAAAATTATCCCAATATTTTAAGATTTTCAACTAATTTTTTTTCGATAAGTTTGCTTTATTTTAAAAAACTTTATATAATAATTTTCATTATTTTAGTGATTACTTTTTACTTTTAGCTTATTT
>CAZVLF010000017.1:0-3490 GCA_964627795.1 uncultured Rickettsiales bacterium
AAAATTTTAATCTAACAAGAAGAGAATTATATTTGGCCTTAGCTAAAAAAATTTTTGATGGCGAAAAATGGATTAATAACAAGTATCTTTTCTGGAATGAAATAAATTCTAAGCTCCCAAAGTCAAAAATTGAAATTTACGGCCCCTCTTTTAATTCAGGAACCAGAGATGCTTTAATTGATTTAGTTATGAAAGAATTTGCTTTTGAAATACAATACCAAGAAATAAGAGAAGATGGTTGCTATATTGAAGTTCCTGAAAATGAAAATTTAATAATCCATAAACTTCAAAATAATAACAAAGCATTAGCTATTATAAATTTTAATACTTTAATTGAGAATTCTTCAATTAAACCTATTTTAATTGAAAACACCTTACCAACAAGTGAATCAATAATTAATGGAAATTATCACCTTGCAAGGCCATTATATATATATTACAACAATGATCACTTAGATAAGGTCTTGAATTTGAAAATATTTATTTCTATTCTTCAAAGTAATGAATCAATTGGAAAAAACGGTTATTTAACTCAAAAAGGGCTTTTAAGTAAAAATAAAGATGAATGATAATTTTGCTCTATTTTTTTTAAAGTTTAGTGAAGGAATTTTTATTTTACCTATATTATTTGTTGGTTATTTATGGCTGAATAGAAATATTTTTTATAACGCAACATGCATTTCTCTTTTTAGTGTAATTTATGTAAGATTCTTAAAAGTTTTCTTTCAAATTTATTCTCCGGGATATGGTTTATCATTTCCTAGCGGTCATGCACTTTTTGCTACAGTTTTTTATGGATTTATTGCATTTAAGTTTAATTCAATTTTGATAAGATTTATATGCACACTAATTATTTTATTAACATATTATAGCTTAGTATATTTGAAGTATCATGACCTTTTCCACATATATGGAAGCTTCTTCTTTGGCATGGTACTTATATATATTTATAATGCTTTTATTTTTAAAAGCAGAAAAAAATACGAATATTCATTGCCTTTAATTGGAGCATTTTTGATTTTCTATCAATTCATGATTGATGGGTTAATTAAACCTTATCAATGGTCAATAGAATATGGAATAATAGGTTTTATAATATCACATAACAAAGTAAAATTAAAAAAGCTTATATTATCGCTAAATGAAAAAATTCTTTCGACTTTTATAGCTTTTATAGCATTCTTTTTATTTTCAACTCTTTATTCTAATTATTACCTTCCAGATATAATATCTCAATCTAAATGGTTTTTTATTGGATTAATGCTTCCTATCAGTCGTAATATTTCTATATCTATTAATTCAAAAATAATTGGAATAAAATAAAAAGAACTTATACCCTATATTTTAAGAAAATCATTGATATTCATATAAACAGCAACTATATTATAGTTTGAAAATGACAATTTTGGAGGATTTATTATGTCAACAGAAATAGCAAACGAAGTGGCAGGAACAGCAATGGGTGCTGGTGCAAGTTTAATGTCACTCTTACCAATGATTATTATATTTGTTATATTTTATTTTTTCTTAATTCGCCCTCAATTAAGAAAGCAAAAACAAGTTGAACAAATGCTTAGTTCGCTTAAAAAAGGTGACAAGGTTCTAGCAGCTGGTGGTTTGTTCGGTGTAATTCATAAAATCGAAGGAGAAGTTGTTTCTCTTGATATTGCTGAAAATGTTAGAGTAAATGTTGCTAAATCATCTATTAACGAATTAGTAAATGGAGAAATTGCAAAATTAAAAGAAAATAGTGAAAAAGCTGATACTAAACCTGTATCTAAGCCAAAAGCTAAGTCAACTGCTAAAAAGCCTAGTAAAGCGGAATAATTTTTTTATGAAACATTTTCCTCGTTGGAAGTTAATTATTATTTTCCTTATTTGCTTTGTAGGCACAGTTTTTGCTATGCCTAACTTCATTCCTAATTCTTTATTGAACAAATTGCCTTCTTGGCTTCCTAAGCAATCTATGAATCTAGGATTAGATCTTAAGGGAGGGTCTCACCTTCTACTTGAAGTTGATTTTCCTGTTTATTTAAAGGAACAAGTAGAGAATTTACGTGAATCAATTAGAAGCGATTTAAGAAAAAATAAGATTGGCTTTACTAATCTTAAAGTAAAGCATAATAAAGTTTCTATTACTTTAAGAGATGAGGAAACAAATAAAAAATTTAAAAATATTTTTTCACGCAACCATGATATAGAAGTAACTGAAAATGGCGAAGATTTCTTAATTTCCTTCACTGAAGAACATATTGAAGTTTTAAAGAAAAAGCTTTTAGACCAATCTAGAGAAATAATACGTAGAAGAGTTGATGAATCAGGAACCAAAGAACCAATAATTCAAAGCCATGGTTCTGATAAAATTTTACTTCAAGTTCCTGGATTAGAAGATCCTGAACATTTAAAAGGATTAATTGGTAAAACTGCTAAAATGACTTTTCATTTAGTTAATGACCATGTTATTACCCAAGATAGCATACCTTACGATACGATTCTGCTTGATGCAGAAGGAACTAAGAATGAAACAAGCCATCTTAATAAAATTCCAGTTTTTAAGAAAGTTATGCTAAATGGTGATTTATTGAAAAATGCTAATGTAAGTTATAATCAATATTCTCAACCAGTTGTTTCTTTTGAGTTTAATCACATTGGTTCAAGACTTTTTGCTGAATTAACTAAACAAAATACAGGAAAAAGATTGGCAATTATTTTAGATAATAGAGTAATTTGTGCTCCAACAATTGTAGAACCAATTTTAACTGGGTCTGGTTCTATCACTGGAAACTATACTGCGCAAACAGCAAATGATTTAGCATTGCTTTTAAGAGCCGGTGCCCTTCCCGCTCCTTTAAAAGTTATTGAAGAAAGAACTGTTGGACCAAGTTTGGGCCAATTATCAATTGACCAAGGTAAAAAGGCAGCAATAATTGGCGTAACTGCCGTTATAATTTTCATGGTGTTGATTTATGGTATATTTGGCATATTTGCAAATATAGCTTTACTATTTAATCTTATTCTATTAGTAGCTCTTTTGTCTTGCCTACAAGCAACTTTAACCCTTCCTGGTATCGCAGGAATAGTTTTAACCATGGGAATGTCTGTTGATGCAAATGTTCTAATTTTTGAAAGAATTAGAGAAGAATCCCTTAATGGACTTTCATCACTAGCCTCACTTGATCGTGGTTTCAGCCATGCTTTTAATACTATACTTGATTCAAATTTAACCACTATATTAGTAGCAATATTTTTATATATGTTTGGATCTGGAGCAGTTAAAGGATTTGCTGTTACTCTTGCTATAGGCATCATAACTTCTATGTTTTCTGCTATCACTTTAACTAGGTTAATCATGAGTTGGTGGATTTACAAAAATCGACCTAAATTTTTAGCTTAAAGAATATATTAATATTATATTTTTATTGAATTCAAAATTAAAATAATAATTTTTTTTAATATTAACTTTTTATTAACTTTTTTATATTATATAAGT
>CAZVLF010000018.1:0-2661 GCA_964627795.1 uncultured Rickettsiales bacterium
TTTCTCCCTTGATACCATTGCTGCCTGTTCTTAAGCGTGCTGTGTGAGCCTGTTTGTGTTTTGGCCCCGCGTGCGTGCGCCAGGCGTGGTGGGAGGTGAACCTGCACAGCCTGTACACGCGTGCCATGGCGGCGGGTGGCGTGGTGACGACAGAGGAGGCGGCTGCGCGCGTGCACGCGGGGCACACGCACCACGTCTGGGCGCAGGACGCCACGGCGGCGCTGGCGGGTGAGGGGGCGGCAGGATGTGGCTGAGGGCAGGCTGGCGAGCTGGCGAGCTGGCTGTGTGAGATGGGGTGGGGTAGAATTCAATGCAGATCGGGGGGGATAGTGAAAATTGGACGGGCTGGAGGAGGTGATACGCTGTGATACGCCACGGTTATGTTATGTTATGTAGGAGGTGTGTGACACTGCTGTGTTGGGGCGAGCGTAAGTACGGCCGGGGCCAGTGGGCACGATGTGGGCGAGGGTGTGGATGCTTGCAGCTGTCCCACTTGTGAGCACTACGTAGGATCGCATGCATTCCCCAGATTCCTACAAACCTGCAGCATCTATGTGTCCCCTCCAACCTGGCGGCCTCCCCATGCTCCTGGGGTGTGTGTGCGCCGCGGCGTTTGTGTGTGCGTGCGTGTGTGTGTGTGTTTGTGTTTGTGTGCGTGTGTGCGTGTGTGCGTGTGTGTGTGTGTGTGTGTGTGCGTGTGTGTGTGTGTGTGTGTGTGTGCGCGCAGGTGCCAGCGCGGGCGCCAGCACCGCGGGCGCGGCGGGGTCCACTCGGCGCGGCGGGGGCGCTGTGGCGGAGATCAGCGTTACTCGCGCGCCCTCCGAGGTGGAGCAGGTGCTGGGGGTGCTGGAGCACCAACTCAAGCTGGTGAGCTGGTCTGAGCTGAGTTGTTGTGAGTCGTGACTGCATGGACTGCATGGACTGACGGGCTGGATGGGGCCCACAAGCTCAGTTCGACCTGAGCTGCACCCCTGACCCTTCTCCTCCCCCTCAGATGCAGTCGGCCCACAGGCGTGGTGGGGGCGCAACGGGGGCAGCAGAGGGCGGGGACGGGGACGCCATTGACGCCATCCTGTCCGAGGCCCGCAGCCACCTAGAGCGGCTGGAGGCGCAGCGCAAGCTGTTCGCGCAGGTGGGGGAACGGGGATCGCTTGGGTGTGTGGCGGCTTGTGTGGATTGATGGGTGCTCATGACGCACACAGCCTGTGGAGTGATGGGTGCGTGTGGGTAGGGGTGTCAGTTAACTTGGCAGACCGTAGCAGAATGGGCCTCAGACCGATGCCCATCCACACTTGCTTTATATTTTCAAGTCTGTTTTGGATCCTGATTGAGCTAGGGCTGGTGCCGCAGCGGCTGACGCTGATGTTTTTCGTCATGCTATCACATGTGCGTGTGTGCATGTGCCAGGTGGGGGCTCTGTCCCTAGCTCAACGCCAGCTGCTGTATGCTCATGACGAGCTGGGCATGGCGGTGATGAGGCTGCAGCTGGGACCTGGCACTGGTGAGGATGGTGAGGGGGGCGAGGGGCACCACCCGCAGAGCGCAGCTGCAGCCGACCTGGCCACCTTGCACCCCAGCGAGCTGCCCGTCAAAAACACGGTGTGTTTGTACGTTTGATGTTTTGTGTTTTTGTTTTTTAGTGTGTGTGTTTGTGTGTGAAAGCAGGCTTGTGTCTCAGCACCCCCATGCATTTGCGCTTGTGTTGTCACACGGTGTCCAGCGTAAACCAACACAGTATCATGCGGTCCTGAAGCTTTGTCCTGTGTCATGTGCCCCCCCTGCCTCCCCATGTGCGTGTGCTTGTGGACAACCCTGGTGGCGGTGGGTGTGGCGGGTGTGCCTGCTGCCCCAGGAGCTCACCCACGACCGCATCCTGGCGGAGGCCAACCTCAGGCAGCGGGTGAGCAGGCTGAGGCACCTCAGGGTCATGCAGAGGGCGCACACACGCTCCCTGCGCGCCGCAACAGGGGCGGCAGCGGGGGCGACCGAGGCAGGCACGGCTGCAGGGACAGCCGCAGCAGAAGGGTTGGGGGACCCACACGTGAGGCCCCGACTGCCTGTCGCCGCGCCCAACCAGTTCAGCACGGGGGCGGGCGGGGTTGGCGGGGAGGAGGAGGATGAGCTGTGCCCTATCTGCAGAGACAAGGAGGTTGTGCTGCAGTGCGCCATGCTGCCCTGCAGCCACTGCCTGTGCTTCGACTGCACCGAGCTGCTGGTGGCACGTGCGCCGCACGGCCTGCCGCACGCGCAGCGCAGCATCCGGTGCCCCACATGCCGCCGGCCCGCAGCCGACGCCGCAGACAGTCTCCGCCGCGCTGGAGCGGCTGCAAACCTCACGCGACTTCTTCGGCAGCCAGCCGATCGCCCTGTCGCCCACCAACCACCTCGCGCTCGGGCAGGTACGCGTCGCGCAGATCAGGAACGGCCGTTGGGAAAATGTCACCGACTACCTGCCGATCGAACGCTAGATCGTAGGCAAGAGGTCCTGTACCCTCTTCAAACCTTCTCTTTTTACTGTAAAGTCAATTGGCGGTCGGGATTTGCCGGCAGTTCATTTTTGCTTTCAACTATGGATATTCACTCACACTTGTTCGATCGCTTGCGCCGCCTTTTCAGCAACGGCTTGGATCTGGTTGAATATCTCGGCCTGCTGATCATCGG
>CAZVLF010000019.1:0-1777 GCA_964627795.1 uncultured Rickettsiales bacterium
GACAACCACGAAGATCACGACGACTCAAGCAGCAGTAGCAGTAGCAGTAGCAGCAGCAGCAGCGGTAGTAGCAGTAGTAGTAGCAGCAACAGCAGCAGCAGCAGCAGCAGCAGCAGCAGCAGCAGTAGCAGCAGTAGCAGTAGCAACAGTAGTGATAGTAGTGATGTGTATTCCTCTTCCTCTGACAGCGATTCTGATTCCTCAAGTGACTCTGACAGCGATGATTACTCCAGTGATGATAGCAGCAGTCATAGCGATTCATCGACTAGCTCCAGTTCAAACTCGTCCAGCAGCGATTCTGAGAGAGACGATGGTTCAGATGAATCTGAAGATTTGAGACCTGCCAAGAAAAGCAGAAAAGCTTAACCTGCGTCTATGCTGTTTACAATTAAAAACTTCTATGAAAACGATTTTGTTGAGTGATAGCTTTTATTGTAACTAATTAATTGAATAAATGTTCAATAATAAAATGTTGAATCAATGTTCAATAAAATATGTATAATAAAATATGTACATGCATAAAAAAATGCGAAATATTTACAAAAAATTAATCAGACGATCAATATATGGTCCAACTTCATCTTCAATACTTTCATAATCCAACATTGCCCGCGTAATTGGATCTGTTTCAAGAAAAAATACAAGCACATATTCAGGAGATAAATTTTGAATATGCACCAAGGTCCGATGCAAGCCAGTAATTCGAATTTTGGTTATACTTCCATAAGAAAATAATTTTGATATTTTCAATCCGATATCAATCAAATTCATCGTATATATGTCCATATCTTGCGGCGAAACTTCACCCGATGAAACATACTGAAAGATTACGTCTCCTTCTTTGTTTAGCACAGTGGGGAACTTAACATTCGCCACTTTTTGCGCCATTGCATGTAATTGTCTCTCGATATGGATCTTTTTATCAATACGAGACGATTCTGCAAGGCCTCCAACACCACCGACAAAATTTGTGGATCTGCCTCGAAGTGCCATGAGAGAATTTTTCGCGATATATAGCGAATACGACAAAACCAATTCGAATATCCCCACCCAATTGGTTAAGAAACCAAAATACTACCGATTTGAGATTCTTTAATTATTTGAAAAATGCCATAATATCGTGAACAAGAGAATTTTCGTCGCTGTGACAAAAGAAAAAGAGACATCAGATTTGCGTACATATAATGTAATATTCACAATTGAGATGCATGAGTAAATAATGCCGATATACGTACAAAATCTTTGTAAGTTCCAAATGATGATAAATAATTATTTTAACTCTTTACAATAAAACAGTCAAATCTTCGCCGATTGCTCGCTCGGCATAGTAAACGTAATATATTTCTGGCATTTTTTGGAGTATAATTTAAAAAAATGGATCAAACTTCAGAGACAGAAAAAGTCTATCAGAAAAACAAGTACAATGAAATCATTGAAATATTGTTGGGGGCTGGATACTTTCGTGCTCGCATTAGCAATTTAAGTGAATTCGACAAAGTAGTCGGTGGCCTGTGTTGGTGCATTACTTCTAGTGGTGAAAGTGTTGATGTTGATATTTTGTTTCAAGAAAATTCCACTATTGGTCAGAAGATCGCATTGTCCGAAGCGGTGGTGACAGCCTTAAGAAAAATGGGATGCCCAGCTCCATTGCAACCGCATCAGATTCAAGGTGGTGTGGGAGGAGCGGATTATCCTGCCATTCACTCGGTGATTGTTTGGCTTGTGAAAAAATATTTCGAACGTCGTGTAGAAAGAGAACAACAACTCCGATCATACG
>CAZVLF010000020.1:0-1756 GCA_964627795.1 uncultured Rickettsiales bacterium
TTATGTTATGTTATGTTATGTTATGTTATGTTATGTTATGTTATGCTATGTTATGATAGCCACGGGTTAAATTGTGTGTGCCATGTGGGATGGCACGCGCTGGCATGGCCATGGCCTAGCACGTCCTCAGTTTTTCAAAAACATGCTCCACCTGAATTCGCTCTGGCTGCGGGTGCAGGTGCTGAGGTTCACTCACGCCTGGGGGCTCATGATGAACGCAAGCGCTGTGGACACGGTAGGCAGGCGTGGGAACCCCACGCGCACTGATACGCCACCGCCGCCGCCGCTGCTGCTGCTGCTGCTGCTGCTGCGACCATGTTGAAAGGGTCCCCTCTGCGCCACAAATTTGGTGCAAGTTTTGCTTGCTGCAAGCAAAGCTGCGACGTTTTGTGGCGTGCTGTGCAGGTGGTGCACCCCCTGCTGGGCAACGTGGGGCTTGTAGGGTCCTTGCTGTCCATGGTGGTGTCCAGGCGCATATCAGCAGACAGCGAGGGGGGGCTCACGCTCCTCAGGTACCTTCTAGATCAGGTGGGGGGTGGGGATGTGCACAGCTGCCAGCACAGTGTGAACAACACGTGAAAGGCAGTGGCGTGTTATGGGGTGCTGAGCAAAGGCTGAAAGCAGTGCTGGAGACAGCAGATCCACGTGTTTTCCCAGGGACCTTGTTCTTTCTTTGTTTTCCTTATTGATGAGTCGACTGATGCATTACCTTCTCCCGACTGACTGATTATCACCCGATAGGTAGCATCTCCCCCCTGGGCAATGCCACTGTCACTTTGCCCGCCACAAAAGCTTCCGTATGTAAGCACTCGTTTACCCCCTCCCCTCCCCATGGCTGCTACATGTGGCATGACAGGGCTCCGACCCCAACCTCCCTGACTCCATGGGGTGGACCCCTCTCATGCTGACAGTAGGGGCCATGGCTCTTGCTGCTAACGAGGACGAGGTGGAGAGGTCCGACGCGCACATGGGCGCCCTCTTTGAGGCGCTGCGCCTGCTGCTGCAAGCTGGGGCAGACCCAGCTGCCCAGCTGCAGCCCTGGTGTGGTGGCAGGCACACGGGAGGCATGGGGTCGCAGGGCAGGGGCACGGGGTCACAGGTGGCGTGGATGGTGGTGGGCTGGCCTGAGGCGATGCGGGCGGAGGGGGGCCCTTCGTCTGGGGCGGGACGGCCGCTGGGTCTGCTTGACTTTGTCGCGCATGCGCGGGCAGTGGTGGGTGGTGGGTGTGGTGATATCTGGGAGTGTGGACGGGTTTTGGAGGCCGGCTAGCATGCAACAGGCCAATACGAACTGAGGTTGTTCAAGTTTCTTGTTAGGGAGGGCAATGCATAGTGAGCGCAACAAAGTGGTTGGGCTGGCTGGGTTGTAGGTGTGGCTGCTGTGGTGAAGCTGCCCACACGGAGCTTGCTGCAGTGTGTGCACAGCTTGCCCTGGATGGGTGGCAGCACCCGTATATGCTTAGCGCATCACACTGTGTGTTTGAGTCCCCTCACTGGCTTGCACACACATCGTGTGTGCCACAAGTGTGCACAGTATTCAAGTAGGGCAGGCAACTCATGAGTGCAGGGCACAGGCAGGCAGGCGGGTCGCAAACCTTGCGCTTGACTGTGCATGCGCATGTGCAGGTAGCAGAAAAGTGTGGTGGGCGGCTGCCAGAGCACTGCGTTCGTCATCTGGGTGCCGTGGAAGCCCTGCTGGACCCCCTGCTTCCCCCGCTGACCACGTCCCCCTCAACCCCCGACGCACTGCAGCACC
>CAZVLF010000021.1:0-1634 GCA_964627795.1 uncultured Rickettsiales bacterium
ACGGAATATGAGGCTGTGTGAGGCTGGGGGGACAGGGGAGGAGGGGGAGATGGGAAACAGGGTGCGAAGAACACATGGTTGAAGGGGCCCATGGCTGTGCCATGACACCGTCGCGACATGATGGTTTTGAAGAGATTGCTGTCTGACTCGGGGCTGCGTGAGGACGCGGTGCGTGACTGCATGGCTGCCAGTCCAGCATCCAGCCCTCAGCATTTGATTCTTTGTTTCTTTGTTTCTTTGTTTCTTTGTTGCTGTTTCACCCTGGTGGGGGACCCACCCCCTCTCACCTCAGGGCCACTGAGACGGAGGAGAAGGCGATGGACTCAAAGGGGATGTCCTCAGGCAAGAACAGGGCGGTCTCCAGTGACTCTGGACCTGGCGAGAAGGTGAAGGGGGCTGCCAGCTGCCAGCAGTGCACGCACACACACACACACAAACACAAACAAAAAATACACCGCGTGACAGCAAGTGAGGGCGGGACAGCATCTGAGCATGCTGTGGGCACTGATGTGACAGGCAGTCGCAGGCTGTGGAAACAGTGGACATACAGTGGAGACACAGAGGTGGCACAGTGGAACCAGTTTCCACTGTGCACACTGGAGTCAAAGATTGTCACCATGAGCAAGACTCATGTGTCGTACGTCCTGACACATGATGCAGGCAATGGGAAGGGATGGGGGATAACCAGCCTCTGAGCAGCCACTCTCACCTGCGCTCTAAACAAGATGTAGGCTTGCCCAATCAAGGGGATCTGCAAGCACAAGCCCCAAACCACAAGATGGCCTTCAGTCCACACAAACTCTGAACACAAGGTTTCTCTGAATGCTGGGCACAGCACCTCAACAATGCTGGTCCGCAATGCCTGATCGCATCGCATGTCGCATACTTAGGGTTTGCACAGCAAATGCTCCATTGGATGACAGACGCAACCACAGCAGCGTACAGCACATGACATGAGCTGCTTGATGACCACGATCGCTGAACATTATTACAGTCATGCAGGCAAACAGACAGACAGACATGCAAGCAGACAGACATGCAAGCACCAGGGGTGTGACTCACATCCCAATGGCAGTAGGGGGCGACAACGTTGACTGCGGCGTTCACCTCCTCCCGTGTCTCCCTGCACCCAAGAATACCAACATCTCGTGAAATGTAGGCACATGGAATGGAGTTCAGACACACACGGCGTGTTGACAAACACTGAAGTCTTGATGCAGGCATGGTACCAGTGGTTGCAGTCAGACAGGGCATGCATGCTGTGCTGTATGTCACGTGTGTTTGTGTGTGCATGTGTGCTTGTGTGTGTGTGCACATGCGCCTCCCAGCATGGCAGTCCGTGGCCGCAAAGCAGTCGGATAAACACCCCACCCTGCTCTGCCTCACCCCAACCAAGGGCAATCACCAATCAGCCTCATACTGCAGAGTGCACCCCCCATGACCACCCTCATGCCGCCACCATGCCATCCCACCATGCTACTCCACCATTCTGGGCTGCCCCCTATGACCTCCGTGGGTCTCTATGCCCCCTATAACCTTATGACCTCTGTGGGGGTGTGTGGATGGGGTGCAGGGTTGGGGTGGTGAGGTCAGAATGGCTGTATTGTGGTTTGGTTGCAGCCCACCACAACTTT
>CAZVLF010000022.1:0-1593 GCA_964627795.1 uncultured Rickettsiales bacterium
GGCTCGGCGCAGCCCCCACATCAGCAGCTGAGCCACAGCGACAAGACACGCGCAGGCATCAAACAAAGCTGCCCCCTGCTGCATCCAGCTGCCTGCACCCTGGTTGCTGCCTGCACCCTGACTGCCTATCCTGGGCCGCAGTGGCCCCTGCAGGCCAAACTGAGCCCATCACCTGCCACCTGCCCACTCGTTAGATTCATGTTGGGATGGTATTGCCACCCGGTCTTCCCCTCCCGCCCTCCCTCCGAGCCCTTCCCTCCTTTCATGCCCTCACTTCCACCACTACCACCGCCACCACCACCGCCTTCCCCACCACACCTGCCACACATACAGAGGCTGCAGAAGCTGCTGGCGGACCTGGAGACACAGGCGAAGCCCATCGCTGACATGGTGCTGGCCCTGCGCACAGCACAGGTGGGGAGGGGGAGGGGTGGGTGGGGCGGGGCAGAGGCACACCTAGGGGCACCCTGCGGGCCGCTGCCCTCCCACGTATTCCGCCCTGCCACGCCATGGGACAACCAGCACTGTGGTGGAGTGAACGCAGGCACTCATACACACACCCAAACACACACACAAGCGCGTGCGTGCACAACACGCACACGGACGGTGTCCCTCCCCCAGGTGCCCCACCACGGCACCCTCATCGACTGGGCCAAGCTGCAGCAGGCCAAGCTACATGCGGGTGCGATGGGCGGCGCGAACGAGGCAGCGGTGCGCACACGCGTGGCGGGTGGCGTGACGCAGCTCACTGCTGCGGGCGGGGCGGCCAAGTCGGCGCACTACCAGGAAAAGATCGTCATGGTGCGTGTTGTGTGTGTGTACTTTCCCGTGTGTGTGTGTGTGTGTGTGTGTGTGTGTGTGTGTGTGTGTGTGCGTGTGTGCATGTGCGTGTCATCATCATCATCATTACACGGCTTAGTGCGGTTAGCGCGTGTGTGTGTGTGTGTGTGTGTCCGTGTGTGTGTGTCCATGTGTGGGTGTCCATGTGTGGGTGTCCGTGTGTGTGGGTGTCCGTGTGTGTGTGGGTGTGAGTGTGAGTGAGTGTGTGAGGTCCCTCAATGTCCCTGAACCACTCCTCTGCCTGTGCCCCCCGTGCAGGAAGTGCCCAAGCTGGTGTCCTCAGAGGGCGGGGAGGGGGGTGAGGGGGACAGTGGGATGTGCACCATGCCCCCCCCTGGCTCTGCACCAGGTGAGCAGTGCTTGCTGGTGGGCACATCACATTGTGAATGACTTCGCACAGCTTGCCCAAACATCTTGTCAACATCTACACAACAAAGCAGCCTGTTCTGGAGTCTTCAGGAAGCGAACAGGAAGCGAATAGGAAGCGAATAGGAAACAAATAGGAAGCAAATAGGAAGCAAACAGGAAGCAATGAAACTGTGGACTGTGGTCTGTTTCCTAGTTTTCACAGGCAACCAGGAAGGTGCTGCTTTGACTTGAGATGTAGTGAAAGAACATTGTTGTGGCATTGGGCCACTGGCAAGCTTGTTTTGACCCTCACTAACCCTAAAGCCATTGACCTGGCAACCCTGTTGCCACCCCCGCACACGCACCCTCCTCACCCTGCGCTTGCATGCTTGCATGCATTGCCTG